>JBAZXA010000001.1:0-770579 GCA_041660045.1 Methylococcaceae bacterium
AATATATTGAGGCCTTTTACAACAGAGCGCGACTGCATTCAGCCAATGGTTATGTGTCGCCAGTAGACTACGAATTGCAGCAAATATCTGCTTAACCTTGTGTCCGGAAAAGTGTTGACACATCAGGACATTTCAGGAGATAAGTACGAATACTAAAACAAGCCGCATACTCGTGCTCGTGATAGGCCACGATTTCGCCATCGACTCGTGCTTTGCATTCGCAACACTCAATTAACATTTCACTTTCCTTGACGAGGATACCTAACGTTACGGTAAGGGGCTGCCCGCTGGATAGCTTACAGCGAAGCCGCTTACCTGTGAAAAAAACTGACTTTGCCAGCCGCAACGGCGGGCAGTCCCTTTGACCGACTTGTTATATGCGTACTATCTAACTTGCGCTAAAGCAAAGTCATTTAACTCAGACACTGTTTTGATTATGTAGACTTTTTTACTACTCGAGTATTCCATTAGTTTAGATAAAAATTCATCGTTCCAAAATTTGGGACATAACTTGAGTGTCTTATAGCTATTCAGTGTGCCTTTCAATATTGAGCTTCCTTCAGGCCAACCTTCAGGCTTTATAAAGAATCCTTTCAGACTGCGTTTAGTTACAAACCAGTAACTAACAGAGTATGGGAGATTAATGTAAACGAGGGTATCTGCTGCCGCTAAACGCTCATTAAAGGAGCTGATAGGACCAAAGCCATCAATTACCCACGATTCTGAACTCAGAATATCGTTGTGTGCTGCATCAAATACTTCTCTCGCCACGAGCTCACCGTTTGGCTTATAAACAATTGAATCTAGTTGATGAAGCGGGAGCCCATTTGATAAAGCTAATGCTTTGCTTACTGTGGATTTTCCGCTACCGGGCTTTCCAAAAACTGCTACCTTTTTCATTTGAATCCTCCAAGGAACTGATTCCTAAAAGGTAGAAAGAGAAAATCCACCTTCTAGGGTGGGTTGCTTTATCCAAAGCACACAAAATCCCACCATTCCTAAGGAATGATGATAATTCGATTGTTGAGTTGCATCGGATTAAATTTCATACAGCCACTCTCATATAGATACGCTTCGTTGTCAACTTTTCTTCGGTTAACGCTAAAGCATATAACGTTACGGTAAGGGGCTGCCCGCGTGATTGCCCACAGCGAAGCCGCTTACCTTTGATAAAAAAACAATCATTGCCAACCGGAATGGCGGGCAGTCCCTTTGACCGACTTGTTGGGCATAAGATGACGCTTGATTCAAATCGGAAAAACCGCAGTGCTGCACAGCATGGAAATCACAACACCGCCAGCCCGAAATACCCGACAGAAATAAGCCGAATCTGCTCAAACCCGCTAGCCACAACAAACAAGAAAAACCAGCCAACCATAAAAAAAGGATGACAGTTACGCAAGCCGACCACCACAAAACAAAAACCAATTCCGACTGCTTGAATGCGATGATTGCCTCAGAGATACTGAAGTTTAGCAGAGCGATTTTTTCAGATGTTAGAGTGCTTCAAAAATTGTGCGAACGGATGACAGTGGTGTCTCATTGGTGAATGTATGAAGTATAGGGCCTTGAATGCCACCTTCACGCATTTCAATTTGTCCTGCATCGTGGTTGTATGAGAACGCATAACGCTTGATACCAACACGAACCCACAAGACATTTGTTGTTTTTCCGTCGCGAACCATAACTTTGATGGGTTCTTCATCGTTTTTGCGCCAGAGGATTGCACCAGCTAATGCAAGTGCAATTTCATTAACTTTGCCAGCGTGGTGGTCTGCTCGATTCATCACACCATTAAGATATGAGCGCAGTTCTTCGATTTCTGTGACAGTAAGAGCCATATTTCCTTCGTATTGAAAGCCCAACGTTAAGTAGACACCTTTTTAGGTGTATATCAAATTTAAAGCATCGGAATTACCGGTGTATAATGCCACCTTGGTAATTCGTTAGAGTTGATTCTAGCAGTGCAATATTATTGATAGCAACCTTTTTATGCAAAATCAAAACGCACCCCTTAAGCTGCCTTCTATCGAAGGGTCAGACTTGATTGATAGCATCATCCTCTTGAAATACAGGCTTTGGGTGGTCATGCCAGAGTATTTTCATGGCGTCCTTGAGATTCTAGATCACGATTTTAACCTCTTTGGTTTTCTCTTAAGTGATTAAGAAGAGATGACGCAGTCTGGAATACACTTGCCCCAACGGATATTATCAACATTTGGTTATTATAAAAATGGAACAGAGCATGAGTCGTAAAGGTAATTGTTGGCGTAATAGTCCGACAGAATGGTTTTCAGAAGCCTTAAACACGAACAACAAATTATGAAATATTTAGGACTTAAGTATCAGCTAAACTGCTTATTTCGATTATTTGGCTTTTTACAACGGGAAACGATCTCATCAACACTAGAATATTAAGCCACGTTGCAATATGGGCGTGATTATAAGAAGGCATTCTAAAAAAGTGTCCCGCTTTACTTAACCATAACTGTTTAAGAGGATTGGGCTAAATGATTCCATCTAATAGTAGCTTTGCCATTGTGTAAGCCTATGATATTTTCGATGTGCATTAATAATGCTGATACCCCTGGCAAAATAATTTTGGAATAGCAGATTTATTGTTGTGAAGCAAGATGGGAATAGGGTGGAGGATATGCCAGACCTTTTGAAGATCTGGCATCACTGCAAAGTATTTTTTATCAGATTAGTCGTCTTTGCATGGTTTTCTGAGTAGGCACTTGATTTCAGAAAACTGTTGCTTGATTAATTGAGGGAAAGACAAAGCTTTAATTTTCAGGTGTAACTTAAAAAATGTTAATAAGATAATCAGTAATATTGCAAGTGTCAGCATAGCGAGCAAGCCGGAAAGGAATTGAACGCCCAGCGATAACAGAAAGCCGCGAATAATGGCAATGATAGTTGCTGAAATACCCCAAAAAAGCAGGGAGTCAAGATTTTCAATTTGATCGGAGAGTTTTTTTATATCGTCTTCCCTACGTTTTTCACCATCAACACATTTATTGGCATCTAGGCTACCTACTAAATCCTCTGTTTTGGCTACGGTAACTTCCCAGCGCCATTTATAGAGGAAAATACGCACACCGGCGATATATATTGTTACGGCCAATGCTGCGGTAATTAACGAAAAATAGTTTTCAAACATGACCACTCCTTACATTGTTTTGTAATTATTTAGGTTAGTAATGGACACCAATTTCAGCATCAAATTTTGGAAAAGTTGGCTGAAAGTCTAATGTAGGGCAAAGCTTGTTCTGATTAAAGAATTTTTATTAAGGTGTTTTAAGCATAGTGGGCACTAGCTTGGATTACCTTATAACTATCATTAAAGAAAAAAACTTCAGTAGCCAAGCCGCGAACGCCTCTGTAATAAAGAATTACGCTGTTTGTACCCACAAAAACCGACACCAGTTCAAAATATAAATCGGGGGCTAGGGTTAAAGCTTTTTCCCAATATGCGCGTATGGCGGGCTTTCCTTTGAGGGTGCCAGTGGCTTCGCCTACAATATCGACGATACGGGGGGATGACATCACAAAATCATCAGTATAGTGTGACAGAATAAGCTCCAAATCATGCTTATTCCAAGCATGTACCCATTCCGCAGCGAAATGTTCTGCGAACGCCAGTGTCAACATATGGGGGCCTTTGTTTGAATTTTGCGCTATAAAATCTTACTAAGAGAGTATATGTATTAACACCTAGGCTAACTAACCAAATTGGCACTCTGGCTTTTTTCAATCATCTTTAATGGAGCTTAGTTTTTATCACAGATTAAAAACGGAATGAAATTTATGCCTCCATTATCAGCTTTAATCCCAAAAAAGTTTCAATTAAACAAGCAGTTTGTAAAGTTTAACGATTAGGTCACAAAAGATTATATTAAAAGTTATTGGTTAATTTCTAGTAGATTGCCGAGAATAGGGTGCCAGCTCAATTAATGTACTTGATTACCTCCTGTCATGAAACAGATTTTGCTCATAGAAGACGATCCTGACTTAGCGGATATACTGAGTGTTAATTTACTGAATGAAGGCTATGCACTTGAAGCAGTGACTAACGGTATTGATGGGCTAGAACGTTTAAACTCTAAAACCTACGACTTATTAATCCTGGATATTATGCTACCTGGCATGGATGGCCTTGAGATTTGTCGTAAGGTGAGAGCTATGGCGGGTTATCTGCCTATTATTATTGTTAGTGCCAAATCTACAGAAACACAACGTATCTTAGGGCTTGAATTAGGCAGTGATGATTACCTGAGCAAGCCTTTTTCGCTAGATGAATTGATTGCCAGAATACGTGCCCTGTTGCGCAGGGTAAGCGCCTTAGACCGCCTGATGGATGAAAAAGCGGGGACTATTTATTGTGGCGACCTGGTAATAGACCCGATAAAGCGGGAGGCCAAGTTGGAAACAAGGCCGGTAATCCTCACTGCAAAAGAGTTTGATTTGCTTTTATTTTTTGCGCGTAACCCCGGCAAAGCCTTCACCAGGCTGGCCTTATTAGATAATGTTTGGGGTTATCGGCATGGCGGCTATGAACACACGGTCAATTCCCATATCAACAGGCTTAGGTCAAAAATTGATGCAAATAATGCTAAGCCGAATCTAATCCAAACGGTCTGGGGTATAGGCTATAAGTTTATGGACTATTCCGGGACCGGCAATGAAATTTAAGTCGCTTTATAACCGCATAGCGTTTACGTTTGGCGTTTTGCTTCTTGTGTTTGGTAGTCTCTATGGCAGTACGCAGATGATTGCCTTTAGCTATCATCAAGAAGAAATTATCCAACGCCTTAACGATGGCTTAGCTAGGCATATAGCGGGCCATTGGACACGGTTATCCGATGCCCATGACGTAGCAGACAAATCTCTTGAGGAATTGTTTCATATGTTTATGGTTGCCAATCCTAGTATCGATGTTTATTTGCTTGATGCGGATGGCTACATTATGGCGCACAAGGTAGCACGTGAAAAATTACAACTGCATAAAATTAATTTAGCACCAATCAGGGCATTTTTATCGGGTTCCACCGCCATGCCGTTAAAAGGTGATAATCCCTTAAACCTTGCTGAGCCTACCGTTTTTAGTGTTGTGGCTTTACAAAACAAAGATAAAACCATAGGTTATCTTTACATTATTGTGGCGGGAAATGACTATCAGCGCATGCTTGCTGATGTCTGGAAAGGCGAAGTATTCCAAAGCGTGCTGTGGGCAAGCAGTTTGGCTTTATTAATGATGTTGATAGCCGGTTTGGGTTTATTTGCGGTGATCACCCGGCGATTAAATGCCTTAACGCGCACTGTCGCAGAATTTGAAGCGACAGGTTTTACGGGCGAGTTGCAACTCAGTTCAAAATTAAGCCAAAGCCAGGATGAAATTGGTCAGCTTGCTCGGGCATTTGAGCATATGGTTGAACGTATGACCGAACAGATGCGGCAAATTAAACGCCAATGCGATTTGCGTAGTGAAATGGTGGCTAATCTTTCTCATGATATCCGCACGCCACTGGCTTCTATGCAAGGCTATTTGGAAACGCTCTTGCGCATTTCAAATACACTGTCCCCGGATAAGCAGCTACGTTATCTGCAAGCGGCGGAACTGCAAAGCCGTCATGTTTTGCTTTTATCGCAGCAGTTATTTGAACTGGCTAAACTTGAATGCGAACAAGAAAAGCCCAAATACACCGCGTTTAGTGTTAAGCTGCTGGCGCAAAACCTTATGCAAAAATTTGAGTTGATAGCCAGTAAACAGGAAATTATGTTACGCACGGTTTATCCTTATGGTTTGCCTTTGATTTGGGCGGACATGGGCATGATAGAACGCGTGTTGACTAATTTAATGGATAATGCTCTACGTTATACCCCCAAGGGTGGGGAAATTACTTTAAAAGTAGTGCGTAAAGGTGCAATTATTCAAATCCGGCTTTCTGATACCGGTACCGGGATTGCGCAGGAGTATTTGTTGGGGCTGTTTGATCGTGCTTCCCCTTTACGAAAACATTCTAAAAAGCATGGCGGTGGTGGGTTAGGTTTGTTGATAGCCAAAACTATAATCCAGTTGCATGGCAGTAACATCATTGTGGTTAGCGAAGGCAAAGGCGTCACTTTTGTTTTCGAGCTACCCGCTGTTAACAACAATCAAGCCATACTAGCCTTATCAGCGGCCTGAGTTAAGCGTTGCCGCTAGCCGGTCTAGTTTGATTGAGCCATTAGCCGTAATTCGGCCAAAACTGAGCGTTTCGGTTGGACAACTGGCCACACACGCAGAGCAACGCACACATTGCGGGTCTTCCATGGCTAGGCCTTTATTGGCAAAATTCATCACATCAATGCCTTGGTGGCAGACTGAAGTGCACAGATTACAAGAGATGCATTTTTGTTTATCAGCAAAAATCCTAAATTGGCTAAAGCGTGCATAAATATTCATCAATGCCGCCAGCGGGCAAAAAAATCGGCACCATGTCCGTCCGCTAAAATGAAAATAAAGTCCCATCGCTAACATGCCGGATAAAAAATAATCCACAAACGTTGCGTAATTAAGCGGTATGCCAAACATTTTGTATTCGAAGGTAAGCGTGGTAAATAACGTGGACATGGCATTGCCCACGGGTGCGCCACTAAACAGCCAGGATAAAACCTTAAGGCTTAACAGTATAAAAACAAAGGCCAAAATTACTTGTCCAGCTAGGTTGAGTTTATTCCACGGCGTACCATGTGGCATTTTAGTCCGTTGCGCATTCCCAAGGGTTTCTGCCAACGCGCCGCAAGAGCAAATCCAACCGCAATATGCACCTTTTCCATAACGATAGACTAGCCAAGGAATTAACACAAAGGTTTGTAATAAAGCAATGATCAACCACAAGGTATTCGGTTCTTGGGTAAATACATTCCAGATAAATAAAGGCCAAGCGAGAATAAACCCTGCGCTACGCCAATATTCACGCTCTCCAGCTGAGGTAGGAAATAACTGGTCAGCCAGCCAGGCACCTGTGCCGGTATCAAAACAGCCAAATTCACCCATCAATGGCAATACAAAATAGGGCAGAATAAATAGCGGTAAGGTTTGGAATAGCATTAATGAAATGGTCTGCCAGCGTACATAACGGGTAGGGGTACGCTGTATTCTGCGTACACCGAAAACTAAAATGACCAGCGTGTACAAGCATTCGTAATAAAATCCCGGAGAATTGACTTCATGTTGTAACACTCTGATTAATGGCATTTGATCTGGCCATGCTGCTGTATCGATGTTATTCGGAAACCAGCCGTTTTCCAAAAACCAGTCAGCAACCTCCGAGTTTTCGGTCTTCCAGCGATAAATCAAAGAGACTATTGCCAAGGTTAACAAGAAGCCGGCTTTTTTCCAGAATGACCAGTGGCCTCTTACGTTAATTCCGTTACGGATAAAGAAATCTACCGGTGTTTCACGGCCTATCAGGACAAAAACCGCATCATTGGCAATTTCTTTGAGTTGGTTTTGGTCGTTTTTTATGCAGACTTTATCAGGTTCTATGCGTTCGACTTGGGTGTTATATAAAATCTGGTCTTTTAATAACGCCTGCACTTGTTCTACATTTTCCTGCTTGGGTCTATGGAAACTGTGGCCACGGTAACTTAAGGCCACTTCAGCTTGAGCCTCATAAAGGCTAATTGCAGCCTCTAATGCGGAATCGCCGCCGCCAACCACTAATACTTTTTTTCCGGCATAATCGTTGGGGTCAAACAAGCGGTTATGCACTTTTTCTAGTGTTTCACCCGGTACCTTAAGCTTAAAATGGTCGCCGCTACGGCCAGTGCAAATTAGTACACGGGCGGCAAACACGCTGTCACGTTGGCCAGCAAAGTTGACTTGTAAATATTTGCCTGTTCGGCTGATTTGATCAACGCGGGCAATTTCAAAGCTTATTCCTGCTTGGTGGGCTTGGTTCTGCAATTGGCTGAGTAAATCTTCTTTCACTTGTGCCGTAAAGACAATTTCACCTTGCGGTTTCATGGCAGCCGGATAGGTAAATATGGGTTTACCTTTGGTAAAGTTGACGATGGTGGAAAATGGCTCGCTGGCCTCAAATACCACAAATCTCAGTCCAGCTTTTTTAGCCTCTAATGCAGCTGACAATCCTGCAACACCGCCACCAACTATTACTAAATCGTAATCTGCTGAAGGTTGTATGGCTTTGTTAAAGGCATCTTCGGCAATAAATTTTTTTACCGCTTTTGCCCCTGAATCAGCGGCAAATTTAAGTAAAGGCACGCCGAGTAAATCACCAGCGATATACACACCAGGTATTGTAGTGCTGCCATCAGGGCCTGTTTCGGGTAAGGTCTCAGGTGCTGAAGAAGGCCATCTTAAATGTAACCAATCGGCATAAGCAGTTAGTGGGTTAAGCCAGTGAGTAATTGCATTCATTAACGTTGGTCACCTTATAAACGGGCCATAAAACAGAGGTCGTGTTGTTGTGCCTGGTAAATCATTCGTATTATTCGTGATGAACAGACTAAGAAACAGGTTTAGCGTTCGCTTTCTACGTGATAAAAGGTTAGCTACTTTAAGCCACGTTGCCACGAACGCTGTATGATTTAAAAGCAAGGTTTACTAATTAAAGTTATAACCAAAATTAATGCCGACAATATCTGAGCTTGCCGTGTTTCTGCCGATTAAGTTTTTTCCATAATTAACGGTAACAAAGGCTTTTGGTGTCAATCGGTAGCTTAAATCTAGGCCAAATAACTGCGCATCTTCATTCGTTGCTGGAAACCGGGCAAATGTAAATCCTGGCCCGCCAATGTCAATACCGCTTAGGGACTCAGTGACTTGATAAGAAATACCCACCGTCCATTTTTGGGTAATGGCATACCCTGAGCGTAAATTGGCAAAAAACTCATCGGGCACTAAGCGGTCACGCGTACGGTAACCAATTTCACTCGACAGGGACGCGCCGTTCTCAAAAAAACGTCCAGCTAAGGCTGAGAACTCGCCACCGGATGACCCATCACCAATGGCATTGATAGCACCCGTACGATAACTGCCTGCAATAATCCCTGCAGCACGAAAGGTGAGGGTGACGGGATCACCAATAAGCTCGTCCAAGGCGCGCCAGCGTATGCCAATATTGGTGTCCGTTAAACCATCCAAACCTGAACCAAAAGGCGCAGAACCATCAGGGCCAGTATTGGTAAAGTCAGTTGCTGAATAGCCAAGTTGCGTGTCCAAGGCAATACTGTCGGTTAGGCCATACTGCAGATAAGTACTAACAGTATGTTGATTAAGATCAGCTGGCAACTTGGTCAGCTGATTACCTAAATAAAATTGGTCAGCACTTTGAAACACGTAAGAGAACACGGCATTTAAAGATCCTGGCTCGGGCAGCCATGGGCTACTGGCTGCATGGGCTGTTCCTGAGAGCGTAGCCAAAATCACTAGCACTGAAGGTTTCCTGGTCATAAATAAAACTCCTGATTACTGGCCAGTTTAATTAAGTTCATATCGGCGTTTTAAATACACCATAACGCCCTCAGTTTCATTATCAGACAGCTTGGCCGTGAGCTCTTTATTGCCATTAAGTTGTTGGAGGATTTCGGTTGCCTTAACGGCATCTACTTCTTGCCCTGCGAGCGGACAGCTTGAACACAACAATTTTTTATAAACCGCGGCTTTGCCAAGATTATAGGCCTCCTCGGCTCCGCCGCCGCCACCTGTACTATAAGAACCCGATGCATAGCAAGGGCTTATGCTGCTTAATAGCAAAGCGGAAATTAAAATTTTTAAACGGGTACTGTGTGAAAGTAATAGCATATGATTTCTCCAAACTTGTAGGTTATAAAAATATAGTCGAAATTGACGCTGATGTTCTTATGGAACCCATAATTAACGGATCACATTAAAATGCTAACAGTTAATGTGGCTCCATAAATCACAGGCTAATCAGGAAACAATAAAATAAAATTGAAGTTTATATGCTTTAATTGAGAAACAATAAGTTCGCTTTTTTGAAACAGCGTGGCACTTGTGGTTGAGAAAAGGTAATGGCTTTAAAAAAGTGTGGCGTCATATTCGCTTCGATTATTAGGGATTACCGATTATTTAGCTGTCTGGTTGCAGCATGGCAGCGAACTAAAGCCGATTAGTGGAATGGGCTTAGTCTGCAAAACCGACTAATCATAAAGCATGATTTTGCCAACGCTTATGTTAGCGTTTTGGCAATGCACCTAGGGCAGTTTGAAAAAATCTCTATCGCTAAGGCTAAGCTGCAAGAAATATCACTTACTCGCCTTATGGGCTAGTGTTGCAGATTTATGGCTAAACATCAGCTTTTTTACCTGACTGAATAAAGGTTTGATAGCTTTTTGGTGGCTGACCTAGTAATGCGCTAAACGCTTGGTAATTTTCTGTATTGCCGGCATTTAACATAGCTAAAGTATCGCTGCATAAGGGGCTAGCCGGACAATAATCACCTATTTTTGCGGATATGCTAACTAGCCAGGCAGGAATGTTAATATGCCATGCTTTTGCTTGTTGCAGTTGTTGTCGGTAGCTATCTAGCATGCCGCGCAGGTCAGTGGCTTCTAGACCGACCGCTGCTACCGTTTGGTTACGGGCATTGGGATCGTCTAGCCAATGTGTAATGGCGCTACCAATATCATCAATATGAACTGGTTGCAAACGCTGCCGTCCACCGGCAGGTAGGCTATGGATAGGTAGACTTGCTAAAAATCGGAACATTTTAGCGCTAACACCATCATCACCATAAATTACCGATGGACGTAAAATTAGCCAGCGCATAGGACTTGGCAAATTAGTAAGATAGGCTTCTGGCGCACGGCGGTTTATGAAGTATGCGGTTTCAACCCCTTTATCTAAACCCAATGCCGATATTTGTACGATGCGTTTTACGCCGGACTCCTGGCAGGCCGAAAATAAGGCAATAGGGGTTTGTTCTAGCACTAACTTCATGGGTTGCTGCATAGTGTCCCGCAAAACCCCCACGGCATTAATCACCACATCAATCGTATTTAATTTGGGCAACCAGTCTTGTTTACGGGTATCTTTGCAAAAATCAACGGCTATATCGTGGTCATGGCTAGGTTGGCGTACACCGCGCACAACGGTGTGTCCGGCAGCTTGTAGGGTATTAGTTAAATGCCGGCCAACAAAACCACTTGCACCTAAAATTAAAACTTTCATGATGGCCTCCTAAGCCAAAGTTAATCTCCAATTGAACAACGGCCTTCGCGACATAAGCGACTACGTTTTTCAGCTTGCTTTGCCGCGTAACGGCCCCATAGGCTAAATAATTTAGGCAAGCCCAATTTAGACAGTGTGTAGCGATGTTTAACAACCCAAGGATAAAGCCGTTCTGCCCAAGGGCGGGTTATAGGGTGGCCCCAAAGTTTGGCCATGGACACCATACCAATGCTTTGGTAAATCACTGCAAAGGCAGCAACGCCAATTAACCATTGGCCGCTTGCATCTTGGGCATGTAAACGCGCCATCATAGCGGATTGGCTAATGTTATGTGTTTTGCAGATGGTATCGTCGAAATCCGTTGCGGAACAATCAATAAGAATCAATTGATTAGCCGTGTCATGCAGTTTGATGGTTTGCATTTCACTGTTACATAAGCGGCAGGACGCGTCAAAGTAAATTGTCAGTGGGAAAAGAATATTCATGGTATCTCCAATACGTCGATTAATATCATAAACATAAAAACTAATCGCTATTAAATACTAATTTGCCTGTATGAAGTAAAGTTTATGTCTTATAGCCGATTATTATTAGTTCTTTAGCGCGGGTGCAAATATTAGCTTTGTGTTCCAGGAGGAATGCATTTCTTGAGCTATTTATTTGTCACCAGCTAGCCCAGTTGCTACGTATTATCTTGTTGATAAGATTAAACGCAGGGTTTTGGGATTTTTAATAATATTTAAAGCATTGCCAACAATGCAAAGGCATGAATTGATCCTGGCGCTCCACTACAATATTCCCTAAATAGATGATTTGCCAAATTTTATAATTCATACTGTTTGCCAGGCAGGTTACAGGTTAGGGCGGGTGTAACTTCCAGTACGATCACTATCTACGCCTATTCAGGTATTGGTCAGTGCTGTTACGGTATTGGCTCGGCCGTCACTGTTATGGCGTTGGCTTTATAATCAATCGAGTCTGACCCCTTGATTTCGGGATAAGGCTATCCAAGATACCCTGAAAAATATACCACTTTATATGACATCTGTTTTGTCTTGAATGGATTAGCAAATTTGTGGGGATACCTCAGAGTCTGAGCCCTTGATTTCTTGATCTCAAAATTCAATTTTTGACGTAATAATTTGTTCCATTTCCTGTTCATCTTTTTTACTCACGATCCATTCCAACATAAGAGAATTCGCGATTGAAAAAGTTTTGTCAGTCAAAATACAGTAAAGTAAGACAACGCGGTAATCTTGCCATAGCCAAGCTTTTGGCATTTGCCGGTGCAGACGCATCCCCACGTTTTTAACCGCCTGGAGCATGGGCCTTAACGGCAACCGGCTACGGGCTTTGCAGTAGGGCCTCGTGTTGACCGGGTTTGCCGGTTGGCCTTGGCTTAAACGTTCAGCAGTACATACCCCACCGCCCGCTGGCACGAGCCGTCGTTACTTAAAACCTGGAATATAAAGGTTTTGAGGGTGACTAAGGGTGTAAAGACTGAGCCTCGTCTACCCCGGGTATGGGCGATAATTTCAGCAATGGCGTCAGTGGGGAAAAAATCCTTGAAAGGCAATTGTTGGATTTGCAGGAACGCTTTTTTGAAACGGTCGATTTGCGGGTTGGCTGATAGTCGCATAAAATTGATAGTGGTTAAGCTTTGGGTGGATATTGAAGTGTAGGAATTTCAATTTTATCCTATAACAACTCAAAGTTTAACCTTCATAAATATAGGCATCTCTATGTTTTTAAGCATATTATTGTATTTCAGGTAGCAGTATTGGAGTCTGACTCGATTGATTCTCTTAAAGCCCTTTGTTGATGTCGCCGACGCTCGCCGATGGGTTGCAGGGTTAGTCGAGTGGTATAACCACGAACACCGCCACAGCGCCATACGGTTCGTTACCCCAGCGCAACGCCATAAAAATCTGGATGAAAGGCTTTTGGACAAGCGCAAGGCACTTTACGAAGCGGCACGTAACAAATGCCCACGACGCTGGAGTGGCAACACCCGCAATTGGCAAAAAATACAAGGCGTCAACTTAAATCCTGAAAAATCTAACGCCCTTTAAAATAACCAAAGCGTAAATTTTAACCGTCGAGGCGACAACTACTTTGACAATTACCGCCTGGGCAGTTTCGCCAAAAAAACCCCGGCTTTCCAGCTAAGCATAAGCTTCAGGCGAAGCTTTTAGGGTGTCATGGTAATAGCAGATGACTTGGTTCAATAACACTTGGTTGTCGGCATCGAAGGCCACGGGTGCGGGTAGTTTAGGGATGGTCGATTGGCGCACTGGCTTTCGGGCGGCTAAAGAGGGTTGATCTTCAATAACCAAACCTTCGCGCAATAGTTCCACGGCATGGCGGAACGAAATACCTTGAGATTTAATCACCCAGTCGATGGGGTTGCCGCCGGTCCTGCAGCCGAAGCAATGCCACAGGTTTTTATGGGGGGTGACGACCAGGGACGGCTCACCGTCGTCGTGGAACGAGCATTGCCCCAACAAGTCCTTGCCGGATTTCTTTAGGCTGATGCCGGACGCTTCGACCAACCGCTCGACCGAGATTTCAGTCTTTAGCCGCTCCAGCTCGTTTGGGGGTATTCGTGCCATCAAACTATCCTCCGCTCAAAAACGTGTCAAGACCCTTTTAATGTACTTTAATTGTACATTATAATATCTTATTGCAAATCTTTTAGGAGACCGAGGATACACTATGGGCATCGCATTATTTTGGTTAAACCCCATGCATTTTTCTGCCCGTTTGATCCAATTACGTAAGGCACAAGGCTTGACACAGCAGTTCTTGGATGATGCCGCGCAAATTCACGTTAACCAGATTAAGCGCTATAAGGCTGGATCAGCGCAACCTACGTTGGATGCTTTGGTTAGACTGGCTAAGGTACTTCATACCAGCTTGGACGAACTGGTGTTTGAAGACAACGAACGTGGGCCATCCCAAGATTTAGTCTTGCAATTCGAGGCGGTCAGCCAAATGTCGGATGATGAACGCAAGATTATCCGGGCGTTATTAGACGGCATGATCTTGAAATACCAAGCCCGACAAGTATTAGGGCTGTAAGTGCTATAGGCGAAATACCCTAAACAAAAAATCAGGTGCAACCATGTCAACACACCTACAAGACGCACAGGCGTTGATCGATAAAATCCAGTCGCTCCCGCGCGAGCGCATTGAGGAAGTGGAAGACTTTGTGGATTTCCTGAAAACGCGGGCAGGACAGCGGAAAACGGCGGCTAAAGTTAAAAAGCCTTTGGAGTTTCCGGTCGTCAGCGTGGGCGAATGGCCAGCGGACTTAAGCCTGCGCCGGGAAGACATGTACGGTGACGATGGCCGTTAAGGACGCTGACGGCGCACTGTTCATCGACACCAACACGTTGGTCTACGCCAACGTCTTGGAAGCGCCGTTCCACGACCAGGCACTGGCGGCAATCAATACCGCGCGTGAGTCAGGCCGGACGCTTTGGCTTAGCCGTCAGGTAATCCGCGAATACATGGCCACGCTCACCCGGCCACATGCCTTAGCGCCTTGCCCAAGGCCACGGTATTGGCGCAAGCCGGCCAACTGATAGCTCAATTTGAAGTGGCAGACGACACCGCCGCCGTCACCAACCAATTGCTTGAACTGATGGGGAACTATCCTATCGGCGGCAAGCAAGTCCACGACGCCAATATTGTCGTCACCATGCTGGTTTATGACATCCCTTGTCTGTTGACCCACAACGCCAGGGATTTTGAACGGTTCGGCGATATTGTCACGGTCGAGGGCTTTACGGATTAAGGCGGCAGCCGTGTCCAACAGGACAAGATACCGTTGAGAGCGTAGCGCGAATAAGAACAGTGAAGATAGATGACCTGTTCACAGGTTAGCTAACTTCACCTATCTTGCTCCGATCTAAAGGGTGTTTACGTCAAGGATGGCGTGTGTACCTGGCGTGGATAGGGGTTGGTTGTTCCGTGCTTTTTATCATGCCTTCTACAAAAGCCGAGAACGGGCTAAAAAACCAAAATACACGGGATGAAGGTGCGCCCCAGCAAAACAAGTGACATTTTATATAGTGCCAATTATGCGAACAAAAGCGGAGAAACGGAAGGCGAACCCGCTGTGTTTGTTCGCATAATCCGGGGCATTATGTAACTTGGCGCGAGTTTGCTTGGGTTAGAGCAAGGGTCGCGTGGAAAACCATACATCCGGCGCAATACGCTTCGCTGCTGTTGCACCTTAATTATTAGGCTTTCAAATTGAAATGACACAAAGCATTCAAAATCATGAAAATTTATTTGTTAATGCATTTATTAGCAACAAGCAAAAACAACGCATTAGCTACCTACTAAAAAGTAAAAAAGGAAGACAAAAAATTAAAGCCTTACTACCACATTCACTAGAATTTGATTCCAAATCAATCCACAAAATACCAGATAATAAGCAAACAGCAGAGAATATTTATGCTTTACTAGTTAGTAAAAATGCACCTGATATTTGCTACTTAATTTCGGAGCATACTTCTTTTGATGGCAAAATTATGCAACTTGAAGAAGCGCTTAACAAAATAGTTGGCTCAGGGGTCGCGACAATAATCTCTTGTATTCCAGGCGAACTTGCTTACTATGAAGGCGAGGATTTAAAAAACAGATTAATTCTTACTCACATTAAAGCTTCATCCTTGTCATAAGTATGAAAATCGCCTAGTCCTATTTTCCCGCTACATTCGTTTCGTGCGCTACTGCAAGTAACCGATCACTTAAAATATATTTTGTCTTTCTAGCGCTGAATTTCTCAACCTCTTCAATCCCAATTACGTAGTAATCGTATAAAAGTAATTCAGCCTTAATGCCATCACAAAAATCTGTGGCGCTAGATGCTCCCAAAAGTACAGTAACGCATGCACCTTTGTTTGCAGGGAGCGTTTGATTATTGGGCATAGGAATGACATCGGCAAGGCCTATCCAAAGTTCTTTTTCATCCATAATCAGGCCCACTTAATACGATCAATAGTTATGATGAACTCCAGGTATTTTATTTCCATCAGCATCTGTTGGATGATAATGAGGTCCGCCAACCTCTAGTGATGGATGATGCATTGGCGGTCCTTGACCGTCATTTCTTGCAGCATCTTTTGCCGATTTTCTATTTGGATGGTCTACATTGTGTATCTTTGGTTTACCGCTTGGTCCAAGTGCGCTTTTAGGTACTTCTTTAGCCTGATATGGACATTGCGTTGGCTGTTCATCGCATGTTTTTTGTTCAGGACTGTAGTCCGAAGAATAAGTTAATAGGGATACACAAACCAAAGCAGGATTCGGAATTGGGATTCTAGGAAAAGTGAATGAACCAGAGCCAGGCAAAGATAATGTTGCATCTAGCCCATTAGGGTCAATGTAATTAACCGGATTACCCTCAACATAGGCATACGGATTCGACCCACCTTGCAGGCCAATCGGATCGACACTGATATAGCGCCCTGTGTTCGGATCATAATACCGATTCCAGTTGTAGTGCAAACCGGTTTCAGCATCGTAGTACTGGCCGGGGAAGCGCAGGTTGATCTGAGTGGTCTGGCCGTTGCCGTCAGGGTCTGGGTTGGCGGGGTTGCTGCCGAAGGCGTCCTGCGGCCAGGCCCAGACCACGGTGCCGGCTTGGTTGCGGGCTGCGCGTGGGCTGTTTAAGGGGTCGGCCTGGAGATAGTAGGGCTGGTCTTGGCTGCCCGTGCTGTCGATGACGGTGAGCGGGGTGTCCGCTTGCCAGAGATAGGATTTTTGTAGGGCGCCATTCGTGCTGGCTTCAGCCAGCAGGTGGCCGTCTTGGTCGTAAAAGAACAAGGTGGTGCTGCCGTTGACCGTCTTTTGTGTGCGCCGGCCTTGATAATCGTAAGCATAGCGGGCTATGACAGCACCGTCCTGGCTGACCTGTGCCAGCTGCCCGGTTTGGTTGTAGGTGTAGGTAAGGTTGCCGTCGCCAGTCATGTTCCCAGACAGGTCGTAACTGACGGTTTGGCCTTGCGCGCTTAACAGCTGGTTGCTGTGGTTAGGGTAGGTGTAACTGCCAGTATGATCACTATTTCCGCCAGTGCTGGCATAGGTCAGTTCCGTTACGGTAATGCCCCGGCCGTCACTGTCATAACGTTGTCGTTATAATCAATCGAGTCTGACCCCTTGATTTTCAGTACTGAAAGCCTTTGGGGATCGTTTAAGCGCCGGTGGAATGGCGCCGAAAGCGGTGGTTGGTGCCGTGATGCGCAAACGGGCACATTTGATTTACGGTGTCATCCACTCGGGAATACCGTTTGATGCCCATTTCAGCAACAAAAAACTTGCTTTGCAAGACGGTATCTGACCCCAATATTCTACGAGAACACTATCTATGCCTGTTCTGGCATAGGTCAGTGCCGTTACGGTAATGGCTTGGCCGTCACTGTTATGGCGTTGGTTTTATAATCAATCGAGTCTGCCCCCTTGATTTGAAGCTGGAAATTTTGCGACACAACCCTCCTCAAATCAGCTTTTTAGCTCTTGTATTAACCTATTTAGATCAAAAATTGTTTTTTTAGCTTCAACTTCGTTGGTTTGCATGACGACAATTTCGCCTTCATCAAGCTTGTGACCTTGTGAATTTAAAAATCCGTGATTTACATACGATTCCGCATCTTGAAAGTATAAATAACCATCTTTTGTTGGAAACTTGTCTTTTAATTCAAAAGCATTACCTAAATACACAACAGTATCAATTCTTGGGTATAACAATTCATAATCAAAATATGTGAGTTTAAAGTAACATTTTCCTAGAATATAGGATGTTAAATTGTTGTTGGTTGACATGTCATTTTCCAATTCAGTATTTATTGTAATTAATGCCTAAATTAAAAGGAGACCCTAAATTTTTCGTAAATTATGGTATTAATATTAACGAAGGTGCTGGTGACATTGGTAACTGTAATGGAGCTCGTAGTTTTTTTGGGTTAATTATAGGACTTTCTTCTTCCTTTATAGGATCTACATCATCGCCTTTACAGTCGCATAAAGTTTCTACTTTATCCTCGACAAATTGAGTGCCGTCTGAAGTTATGAATTTGACCTTAGGTGTTTTGCGTACAATACACCGTTCAACATTACATGCGCCGCCACATTTTTTTGCACATTGTTCCAAATCTGCATCATCGCATTTACCGTATATCGGTTGTGGGGTTTTTTTATTACGTTTGGCGAGCCCCAAAGGATCGACATTGTTTACAGGATTCCCCCCAACATAGGCATACGGATTCAACCCACCTTGCAGGCCAATCGGATCGACACTGATATAGCGCCCTGTGTTCGGATCATAATACCGATTCCAGTTGTAGTGCAAGCCGGTTTCCGCATCGTAGTACTGGCCGGGGAAGCGCAGGTTGATCTGAGTGGTCTGGCCGTTGCCGTCGGGGTCTGGGTTGGCGGGGTTGCTGCCGAAGGCGTCCTGCGGCCAGGCCCAGACCACGGTGCCGGCTTGGTTGCGGGCAGCGCGTGGGCTGTTTAAGGGGGCGGCCTGGAGATAGTAGGGCTGGTCTTGGCTGCCCGTGCTGTCGATGACGGTGAGCGGGGTGTCCGCTTGCCAGAGATAGGATTTTTGTAGGTGCCATTCGTGCTGGCTTCGGCCAGCAGGTGGCCGTCTTGGTCGTAAAAGAACAAGGTGGTGCCGCCATTGACCGTCTTTTGCGTGCGCCGGCCTTGATAATCGTAAGCATAGCGGGCTATGACAGCTATGACAACACCGTTCTGGCTGGCCTGTGCCAGTTGCCCGGCTTGGTTGTAGGTGTAGGTAAGGTTGCCATCGCCAGTCATGTTCCCAGACAGGTCGTAACTGACGGTTTGGCCTTGCGCGCTTAACAGCTGGTTGCTGTGGTTAGGGTAGGTGTAACTGCCAGTATGATCACTATTTCCGCCAGTGCTGGCATAGGTCAGTTCCGTTACGGTAATGGCTTGGCTGTCACTGTCATGGCGTTGCGTTATAATCAATAGAGTCTGCCCCCTTGATTTTCGTGTACCTTTTGGCGGGCCGTGTTGGCATTACGGGCAATTAGATACGCTGAGAGTCGCTTATATGAGAATTGATCAACATAAATTGCTACAGGATACCAAGGTGAGTTTTCTGGGATTTTTTCATTATTGATATGGCAATAATTTAAGCAGTTATCCAAATCGTTAAATAGACTATATTCATTAAGTTGAGATATGTTTTCATCTAATACTTCACCAGTAAAAGGATTTATCGGAAAGATACCCTCACAAGATGCAGTGCACCACCCATTACCAGTTGAAATATCCCAACCCAGTAATTTTAGGCCATTCGCTAAATTTTGATATATCTCTTTAGGAGGATATGCTTGCACATGCTCAAGATATTTCTCATGTATCCCTCTAAAGCATACAAAGAATCCCTTATCATTCAGAATCTCTAATACTTGCGTATCAATAATTTGTAACAAACCACCGTAAGAAACAGGTTTATTTCCAACATCATCTGTAAAATAAGACAAAATGTCATCAGGCAGTTTTTCTACAGCTTCCCATACACCATGATAACCAGAAAGAACAAGCCTTCCATCCAAAAATTTTGGTAAATTACAAACCATTACAGATGCAATAATAATATTAGTCACATTTACCTTCCAGGATATGGCGGTGGGCGTTGTAAACCATTTAAATCAATGCCTTCAGGAGCATCATATGAATGATGACCTCCAGCTAAGCCTTTTGTATTTTCTTTCCAGATACACTGACACGTGGATGGAATTTGTTGAACTTCAAACAAAATATAATGTGGCATTCCCTTGTCAACTCCTTGCTGACTCACCTTCGGTCCTTGATAACCTACACTACCAGCAGGATATGGTGAACATGGGGGACAAGGTTTATCTGATGGACAACCGTCATCCACACCTATACGAGAAGATCGGGCAGGCCTTTCAACCGAACGTCCGGATCTTCCTCTTTCAAGGGAGGCATAACCTGGGGAGCTGGAGCTATCATCACCACTGCTATTACTTTCAATACCAGGCAAAAGAAGGGGTATTCTAATCGTACCAGTTGTATCTGTTAAGCCCAATGGATCCATCCGTGTCAGTGGATTCCCCCCCCACATAGTCATACGGATTCAACCCACCTTGCAGGCCAATCGGGTCGACACTGATATAGCGCCCTGTGTTCGGATCATAATACCGATTTCAGTTGTAGTGCAAGCCGGTTTCCGCATCGTAGTACTGGCCGGGGAAGCGCAGGTTGATCTGAGTGGTCTGTCTGTTGCCGTCGGGGTCTGGGTTGGCGGGGTTGCTGCCGAAGGCGTCCTGCGGCCAGCTCCAGACCACGGTGCCGGCTTGGTTGCGGGCTGCGCGTGGGCTGTTTAAGGGGTCGGCCTGGAGATAGTAGAGCTGGTCTTGCGCGCCGGTGCTGTCGATGACTACCGCCGGGGTATCGTCGCGCCAGAGGTAGGTCTTTTGGACAGTGCCGCCCGAGCTGGCTTCGGCGATTGGGTAGCCGTTTGGGTCGTAAACGAATACGGTGGTGGTGTTATTAACCGTTTTCTGCGTGCGCCTTCCCCGGTAGTCGTAAGCATAGCTTGCGATCACCGTGCCGTTCCGGCTGACTTGTGACAGTTGCCCGGCTTGGTTGTAGGTATAGGTAAAGCGGCCGTCGCCGGTGAGGTTGCCGGAGAGGTCGTAGCTAAGCGTTTTGCCTGGGGCAGCGGCAAGCTGGTTGCTGTGGTTGGGATAGCTGTAACTGCCGCTGCCGTCGGTCAAGCGGTTGCCGTTGGCATCGTAAGTGAAGTTTTGAGTTTGAATGCCGGCTTCACTGAGCAAGCGGTCTAAGGGATCATAGGTGTAGGTAAACGTGGTGCCGCCTTGCACACGCTGGCTGATATTGCCGTTGGCATCATAGCTTAAGCTGTCGGCGGCCTGGGCCTTGTCTGAATAAAGTGCCAAGGCCGGTAACAAGGCCAGAACCATAAGGCTTAGCCAGGGCCAACGCGTGTGTTTGCCTTTGGCCAAGCGCCGCCCCAAGACTAAGGCCAATACCAGCAGCGCCCAGGCCGGCAGCGGCACGGTGGCATTGGGATTGCTGCCGGTGCCACCCGTGCCCCCTGTGCCGCCGGTAGCGACCGAATCCAGGGCTGTGGTGGTAATCGGCTGGCCGTCGCTGTCATAGCCTTGGCTTTGCACAAAGCCGTTGGCGAAAGTTTGCTGGGTGACCAAGCCTAAGGCATTGCGGGCAATTTGGCTGACCACCGGCAGCACAGCGCTGTTGGCCGGGGCGGAGACTCCGGTAATGCGGCCTGCTGCATCGCGGCTGTAGTTGACTGGGCGGTTGTCCGGGTTGGTGAGCTGGCTTAACTGGCCGGCCGCATCATAACTGTAGCGGGTGGTGTAGCTGTGTCCGGCCTCGGTGCGGCTTTCCTGGGTCAGGTTGCCACGCTGGTCATAACTGAACAGTGTGCTGCCGCTGGCATCGCTGACTTGGCACAAGCGCCCCAGGCCATTGCTGCAACCGCTGGCCGTGTCATAGTGGTAGCTGATGTCCTCACCGGCATTGGGGTAGGTGACGGTCAGCAAGCGGTTGAGGGCATCGTAGGTGTAGTTGACGGTGATGCCGCGGGCATCGGTCAGGCTTTTTAAGTTACCGGCCTCATCATAACTGGCCTGCACATTGCCGCGGTCAGGCCCGGCCTCGGCCGTGTGGTTGCCCAGGGCATCCACACTGTATTGGGTGTAGGCGCCGTTGGGCGTGGCCACTTGGGTGAGCTGGTCGAGGCCGTCGTAGCCATAGGCGCTGACACCGCCTGCGGCATCCTGGGCTTGTTGCAAACGGTCCAAGGCATCATAGGCATAAAGGCTGGGCGGGTGGTTATTGGGGTCGACAGCGCTTTTCAGGTTGCCGTTGGCATCATAGCCGTACTGGCTGGCCTGGTTTTGCGCACCGACCGCCTGTTGCACCCGGCCTAGGGCGTCAAACTGTGTGCTTTGGCTTTTAGCAACGCTGCCATCGGGGTTTTTAACCACGGTTTGGGTGGTGTTGCCCAAGGCATCCAGGGTGTATTCAATGCTGTTGCCGACGGCATCGGTGATGCCCAGCAACCGGTAGGCGGCATCATAACGGTAATGCGTGGTGCCTTGGCCGGGCCGGGCCAGAGCGGAGAGGTTGCCGACGCCATCGTAAGCGTATTGCGTGCTGTTGCCGTCGACACTACGGCTAAGCAAACGGCCACGGGCATCGTAAGCCAGCTTAACCAGCAGGCCGTTGGCATCGTTATACGTCAATACCCGGCCATTGCCGTCATAACGGCTGTAAGTGGTGGTGTGGCCTAAGGCATCAGTGACGCTGGCCAGATCGCCACTGTGGTGGTCACTGGTGGTGTCGGTGTAGTAGGCATAGCTTGTGACATCGTTAACATCGGTGCGCGGGCCGTCTTCGGTCAAGCGCTGGCCTAGGCTGTTGTATGTATACCGCCAGGTGCGCGGCGTGCCGGCCAACGTAGGGTTCAGCCCCGCTGCGCCAGTGCTGTCGGTGCTGGCTTGCTCGCTGCGGGTTAAGACATTGCCTTGGGCATCGTAAGTGATGGTGGTGAGCTTTTTCGGTTCGGCAGTCTTGACCGGCAGGCGTAAACTGTCATGCCACTGCGTGCTGATGGTACGCGCTTGTGGGCTGCCTGCCGCTTCGGTGCGGCTGGTTTCCAGGTTGCGGGCCATGTCATAACTGTAGGTGGTGACATTGCCGTTAAAATCAGTACGGCTGGCAATATTGCCGTTGCTGTCATAACTGATGTGGTTAGAGGCGGCATTGCAGCCAGCGCCTGCGGGCTGGTCGCTGCCGGTGCTCTTGACCACGCCTAAGATAGTCGTGAAATGGGTGGTGCGCACCGTGCCCAAGGGGTCGGTGATGTTGGCGCTGCTACCGTCTGCGGCATAGCTGACCTGAAAGCGGTCGATGCCGCCAACGGCATGCTCGGTGGAGATGGCTTTGCCGCTGGCCTCGTATTGGTAAACACCGTAACGCACGCCGTTTTCATCAATGATGCCGGTTAAGGCATTGGGCTGGCTGACGCCGCCGGTATAGGCCAGCTCGCCGTAGACATAGGTCTTCACGCTGCCGTCGGCATAAGTGGCGGTGGTGAGGTTGCCGTTGCCATCGTAGCCGTAGCGGATGGCATTGCCGGCGGGGTCGGTCAACGTCACAAGCCGCCCAGCGCTGTCGTAAGTAAACGCTAGACTGCGGCCGAAACTGTCAACCACAGCCAATAGCAACCCGGCGGAAGGCGCTACGGAAACCGGTGTTGCTGCCGTGCTGTAGGTTAAGGTCTGGGTGATGCCGGCGGCGTCCTTAATGCGCAGCAGCTTGCCGGTGGCATCGTAGGTCTCGGTTTGGTTGTCCTCAGTCACATACTGCCAGCCCGTGCGGGTGCCGTTGCTTTTTAGCTCGGTTAGGCTGTCGGTGATGTCAAGTTCGCCGACCCATTCATCATAAATTTTTCTAAATGAATATGTTTTAGAGTCATCTCGGATAGCCTTTGCATTTTTATCATTGATGGCTTTAATTGAACGGGCATAGCTGTATTGCCAATGGTTGCCAATAATATTCGGTACACTAGTGGCGGTGTTGTTGTAATAGCGGTTGAATAGCAAAGGCGATATGCCGGTTGGGCCATAGTCCACTTCAAGCTGCAGCTTGTTGCCAGTGCCTTGATTGATGGGGTTACCCATGGGAGAAAAACCGGTTTTTTTACATTGGGTCATGCCTAGGTTTTTTTCAGGTTTTATTTCCTGATCCTTGCACCATCCTGAAAACCGGTCTAATTCATGGCCTGGAGGACATGCTGTATTATATGGGTTCCAATGCCCCCATTTAATAAAATATAGTACGAGCCATCATAAAATAAATAAGTCGATAACCTGCTTTGATGATTCAAACAAAACGATAGTGTTGCGGTGCCATCAGCACGCTGATCAACTTGGCTCTCTGGCAAATAACAGTAACCTAAATTTGATTCAACTTCGTGGGCGAAACTCTTTAGCGGAAAAATAAAAAAAACTATGAAAAGCAGTTTATAAAAACCCCTCATATATTGCCTTTTAGGTTGGTTTGGCATCAATATGTGAAATAGCGCGGTCATGATATGTAAAAGTTAATTTCTACGCTTTAAATTGCGTAGTAACTTAGCAACTGATTGTTAAAGTTATGTGACAGCATCAGCTTGTTTGTTAAAACTGTGAACTAGTGCGCATAATCTAGGGCTAGCATTTTCTTAGGGTGCAAGGGCAACTACCTTAAACTAGCCTGTGTAGGCTTACGTTGTTTGAAGGTTAGGTTTACAAACAGCGGTATTTTCCAATCTAATACAACAAAACTGGGCATTAGTTAGGGCTTAAAAATTAAAAGGCAGGTACACATGTCAGGAATACGATTTTATTTACGGCTGATTGTTGCGGGTTATTTATACGTTGCTTTCGGCTGGGTGATGGCAGATCAATCTGTACACAATATAGAAATTCCGGCACTAGCCGGTAGCCATCAGCATCGATTAAGCCAGACTGCGGATGGGCGCTTGATTTTAAGCTGGGTAGATAGTGGGCAGGGTAATAACTATTTCCGTTTTTCTATACTTAATGCGGGTGTGTGGTCTCAAGCATCTACAGTAGCTACGGTTTCAGGTAAGTTGGGCGCAGCACCTTGGTTGATTGGCTTGTCCGATGGCGCAATGGCTGCGGTTTGGATGGATTATCCAGAAGGTAAGAAAAAGTCCTATTTAGGGCGTTTACAGCTAGCCCGTACGCAAGATCAAGGGAAAACTTGGTCTAAAGCCATTCAACCCTATGATGAAAATGCCAGGATTTATGATGCCCAAATGGGGGCTGTGGCTTTGCCTGAAGGAAAGATGGCTTTAATATGGACCGATATGCGGGCACAAACAACTGAGGCCCGTTTCCAATTGTTTTCTACGCTTATTGATGCGGAAGGCCATGCCAGTAAGGAGCAGGTGCTTGATGCTAATGTGTGTTCGTGTTGCCCTACGGATACTTCTGCTGATGGTCATGTGTTATTGACTGCGTACCGTGATCATTTAAGTGGTGAGGTTAGGGATATTTCAGTGGCCCGCTGGGGTACGGGTGAGCATCCTTTAACCGCCACTAGCAGCCGAGTGAACGTTGATAATTGGGTGCTTGATGGTTGCCCAAGTAATGGCCCTGCCATCGATTTTAAACAAAAACAAGCGGTAGTGGCGTGGTTTACTGGGGTTGACGGTGAAGGCAAGGTACGTGTGGCGTTTTCACACGATAGTGGTTTAAGTTTTAAGCAAGTGGCGGAATTGGATACTGATGCGGCAGGTTATGTTGATACGGTTTTGTTAAGTGATGGTGCGGCTTTGGTAAGTTGGCGCAGCCGGGTTGGGCCTGAAGATGAGCTTAAGTTGGCTAGGGTTAGTACGGATGGCTCTATCCAAGGGCAATGGTCTATTTTTCGCGGTAGTTTTCCACGCTGGCCTAGCCGTGATCCGGTGTTAACGGTGGTAGCTAAGCAGGCTTATTTGGCATGGACGGATGCAAGTGAAAATCGTGTGCGTTTAGTGTCTGTGGATCTGCCCAAGGCCGCCAATTAGGTAGGGTTCTAGCTTGTCTTGATAGTTACTTGGTTTAACGTGGTTTAAAACGGCTTTAAGATATGGTTAAACCGGCTATGGATGGCATCAGCAATGGTACCGGTGGGGTCTAAGGGGGTATATTCCCAAGGTTCGAAATGTTCGCTTAGCACTTTGGCGGCACCGTGATCGATTAGCCGACCGACAATTTCCCGGTGGAAGCACTCGGTTGCTTCAGTGCTAAGGTCGATGAGTACGGGCTTACCAGTAAAGGTGGCTTCTGAACACATGGAGAGGGAATCACCAGTAACAATAAACACATCGGCATGGGCAAGCAGGGCTTGATAGAAGTTTTTTTCTGATTGTTGCCAGTCAAAAAAGTAATGTGGGAAGTCGCCCAGCGCTTTTATTAGTGCGATTAAGGCATTCTGTGGGGTTCTGCGGCTATTGGTCACCACTATGCAAGCATTAAGTGCTTGCCCTATTTTAACGGCGCGTTCGGCTAAGCGTTGGGCATGTGCCTCGGTAAACCCAAAACAATAGCGGGTATTGCCGCCCACCAATAAAGCAATTATCGGCTTGGGTAAGCTGTCAAAATAGCGCGCATGTTGTTGATAGGCGGAGGCCAAGCTATTTGAAGTCAGTGGGTGGGGTACACTAGTTAAGGTGACGACATTGGCACCCGTTAATTGCGGTGAGGCGATCAGGTCATATTCGGCAAGCCTTGGGTGGCGGTTTTCCGGCAAAATTGAGGCGAGGTAGATATTAACCAAGCGCTCGCTAATTTGGCTTTTTAAATCAGCAATTTCTGCTGTGGTTTCTTCGCCTGTGCCACTGATTACCAGTAAGGGTGGCTGGGCTAAGCTAGCATATTTGTGTTTTAGGTTTTGTAGATAGGCGGCGTGGTCGCCATTAGGCAGGGGAATAAGTTCGTACGGGTAACCTAGCCTTTCAGCCAAGCCTATGCGGGCTTGTAGTTCACCGGTATACGTGCTGTTCACCACCCAAATGTGAGGCTGTGCCATAGGCTGCGGCAGTTTAGTCATATCCGTTCGCTAATATCTTGCGCAGCGATAGCACCGCTGGCGATGGCATTTACTACGGAGCGGGGATTGTGCCCGACCACATCACCTATGGCGTAAACCCAAGGGATAGAGGTGCGCTGGGCCGCATCTACTTGTAAGTAAACTGATTGTTTTGCTATGCCAGAGAAAACTTCAAAATTATCCAGAAACTCTATGTTTGGGGTAAAGCCTGTGCGTACAAAGATTCTATCCACTTCAATTTGTACAGTAGTTGCATCAGTATGGCTTAAGGTCACTTCAATTTTGTCATGGTTAAGCTTGAAGCGATTGATCTGGCTATGGCTATGCTCAATGATTTTAGATTGGGCGATCAATTCTTCAATTTCTTTACGGATGAGCTTTTGTGCGCGGGCTAATGAGCGTACCAGTAAATGTGTATGGGCATTGGCTAAGGCTATGTCTTTAGCGGTATAGTGGGCATTATCGCCGCCGCCAACCACCGCAACTGTCTTATTTTGTAGGGTAGTGAGCCAAGCTATATGGTCTAAAGGAAAAAAACTGATCAAGCCTTTGTTTAAAACGGCTGGAAAGCCATCCAGCTGGGCAAACATTTCAGCGCCAATTGGGCGTATGCCAGTAGCAATAACAATAGCAATCACTGGCAAACTCAGGCAAGTATTATCAGACTTTTTTATATTAAGTTGATAGCCTAAGCCTAGTTTTTCAATAACCAATAGTTGAGTTTGATAAAAAATAGTAATGCTTTCTTGCTTGATATGGTCAGCATAAACCTGCGCTAGTTCAATACTGCTTAGGCTAGGCAGCCCTAAAACCCAACGGTTTAAGCGGTCTATATCTAATAATTGCCCGCCTAATTGATTGCCACGTTCAATGATCAGTGGTGTGTAGCCCAGCTGTTTAAGCCACAATGCGCAAGACATGCCTGCTGCGCCGCCGCCGATAATGCCAATCGACAGTGAATTGGCTACAGGTTTTTCCATGGTTTTCTAAACTCAAATTTGGCAGGTTAAAGTTCCTGCTAGAAAAGAAAGCTAGGCTGGTTAGTGGATTTATGAATTTAATTCTTAAAGCCGTTTAATACAAGGTTTTCCTCTTAAATTTGGCTTAGCCACTTTACCCTAATTTTGATTTGAGGCAAGTAAAACTAAAGTTTTCCAGGAAGAAGCCAATGTAAAAATTTGAAAATTGCGCTAACTAACGATTACTTATACATTGATTAATACTTGTTTATTATCCAGAGAGCCAAAATGAATGCTATAAAACCGCCTAAACCTGAGTTTGGCCAAGCGCCAGTTAAACTAGCCTATTTTGATTATTTGTTGGCGGCGTTAAAACAGGGCAATAACGTGTTGGAACAAAGTTTTGGCCGTCATGTGCATTGGGGGTATTGGCCATTACCCACGCAAGCAAGTTTAACGTTAGAAGATTTTATGCAAGCGACTGAAAATCTGAGCCAGCAAGTCGTCATGGCTGGACTAGTGCATGATGGCCAAACTGTACTTGATGTGGGTTGTGGATTTGGCGGTACGGTTGCGTTTATTAACGAAAACTTTACGGATATGAAGCTGACCGGTTTAAATCTGGATGAGCGGCAGCTGTCTCGCGCAAAGGTTAAGGTGTTGGCATTACCGGAAAACCAAATTGAATTTAAACAAGGCGATGCTTGCCAGCTGCCGTTTGCAGACCAAAGTTTTGATGTGGTGTTGGCAGTGGAATGTATTTTTCATTTTGCTGACCGTGAGCAATTTTTTAAAGAGGCCTACCGCGTCCTTAAACCTGGCGGTTATTTGGCTATATCTGATTTTATCCCAACCGCAGCATGCTATGGCTGGGCTAAAATAAAACTGCCAAGCTGGAGTTTTTTTGGCCGCTGTCATGTTGATTTTACCCAACGCCTATATCAACAGCTAGCACAAAAAACCCAATTTAAAATTTGCCTTGAAACTGATATTACGGCTAATACCTTACCGACTTATGCTTATTTGAGACACTTGGCCGTGCACCAAAAAATCACCAGCAAACGTGCCATGTTAGAAACTTTAGGCATTGAAGTATTAAGCAAACTGGGTTGGGTGAAATATTTCATCTTTAGTTTTCAAAAATAACCCACCAATCGTTAAATACGCTGGCTAAGCGAGGTGACCTGGCTTAGCCAGTCCGATAAGCTAATTATTGTGGCAGTAGCACGTTTTGTAATAACCCCATGGTTGCTGCACCGCCCTGATTTTGCACATATTGCAGCATGATAGGGATGAACTGGTTAACCATGCTAGGGTTTAAACCTAGGTTTTGGAAAGCAATGGCTGCAGAAGCCAATCTGCCCAAACCGCTATTGGTACCCAAGGCATTGCCAGCTAGACCAAGTAGACTGGGCGATGATGGGTTCAAGCTAGGTGTAGCCGCCAAAATTTGGGAAATGCCAGGTACAACGCTGCTGACCTGGCCAAACTGCGATGCCGGCATAGCTTGTTGGGCAACCGAAAATAGCGAGCCAGCGCCACCTAATGCTTGTTGCTGGGACACGCCGAGTTGCTGCGCTAAAATATTAACCAAAGCTGGTGTGGTTGCGCCCACTGGGGTTTCTTGTATGGCTATGCTGGACGGATTTAAAGTGGGCGTAGTTGATAATGGGCTAGAAGCTGCTTGATTTATCCCAGCAACAATGCCTGGGTTGATAGGGGTTTGGGAGGCCGATGGAAAGGTGTTAGCCGTTTGTGGATAGTTTTGGTAGCCTGGCGCGCAGGCAATTATGCTGAATAGAAGAATTATGCTAGCTAAAATTTTTAACTGTGTCATTTGCTTTCCTGTTGCTGTGTAAGTGAATTTTTTGTAGTTTTGGCTGGTTTTATCGAGGTTCTTCAAGTTTAGCTGGATCCTTTGCTATTGCCTTAATATAACCAATTAACCGTAATATAAACAGAAAAGTTGAGTTTTATAGGATTGTTAAAGTAATCGCAGGTAAGGCTGTCTAGCTATTTTGTTGACAATTTCCAAATGCGTGTTATCAATTACTAACCTGTTAACTTTATCGGGGAGAGTGTTATGCCTGTTGAGAAGAATTATTTGCAAGCTGGGGATTATTCTATTTCTTGCTTAGTTGATGCTGTTGATAAAGATGTTGAGCGTGGTGAAGACACGCTGATGTTAGGCTACAGCGCGGTTCTGTTAGCCCCGTTGTTTGCACCCATTTTACCCCCTATTGTTTTACTGCCCGCGATGGCTGTGTTGTTTGCGCTCTCAGCTATTCTTGCGCATTACCATTTTCATAGTATCAGACGTAAGTTAAAAGGTTGTTTTGAGTACATACCGAATGAGGATAAACGCATAATCAAGCCATTGCTAGAGGTTTGTTTAGAGTATCCAAGCCATACGCTTTCTGAGTCTTTAAACCCATTGAAGAATGTGAAACGATCTTTTAATAGTGTCATAGGTGGTGTGTTGATTAATGTCTTGTGGATACCTATTTTTTATATGATGGGGATGCAATTTAATGAAGAAAAAAGCTATTTATCATTAAATAAAGCCGTTATCAAGGCAGAAAATAAAATTTCGGATTTGAACTTAAAAGATAGTTAGTCGCTAGGATTTAAAACAGCCATTGTTTTTGTTAGACTATTCCGTTATCAGTTTATTATGGCGTTCAGGTTAGCAATATATGTGAACGGTGCTAGAATTCTATATTCATCTATTCACTAATTGGTAAACGGTATGGCGAATACAAGTATACAAAAGCCGGATCTTGATTGGAGTCAAGTCCGCGAGACAGTAAGGATGTTATCATTATCAGCGGCACAAGTGGACGTGACGATGGTAGAAGCTGATGCTTCCGTTAATGTATTAACTGAATCATTTGCCGCCATGGTCGAGCAAATGCAAAGTATTAATGATTTGTTGCTGACGCTTGAATCCAATCCGGCGCGAGATTCTGCGCTCGCACATTGTTTAGAGACCAGTGATAAAATTGAGGCGGCTATTGTTGCTTTCCAGTTTTATGACCGTATGCAACAATGTTTGCAGCATGTCACCTCTAATCTTAAAGGCTTATCTTTATTAGTCGAAACACCTGATCGGCTATACGATCCCTATGAGTGGATAAACTTCCAAAACCAGATCCGTTCCCGCTACACCATGGAATCAGAAAAACAAATGTTTGATGCTATTTTGCAAGGTAAAACAATGACGGAAGTGCTAGCATTAAAAAATGCATTAAAACAGGAATCTGAGGGTGATATTGAGCTATTTTAAGCGGTATATAAATGTTAAGTTTCTAGCAGTTACCCTATTGCCACTCTTTATGGGGGGCTGTAGCACAATTATGGGGACGCAAGCACCGGCGCCGGTAATTGGTGGGCATGCCCAGATGCCTAAGAAACCAACCGTAAATACCGCTGGCGCAGCCGCTAAATCCACAACAAAACAGGAACAGATCGTTACTGTCACGCCGATTGAAGAAGATAGCCCACCTTCGGCGGTAGCGATTGAATTATCGCCGACGATTGCACAGCCGGGCAATACTGAGGCTGTGAATCCAGCCGTGCCTGCTGAAGAGAGCACACCTTTTACATTGGCCACACCCCCAAGCCAGCCCGCAGAAGCAGTGCAACAACTTGAGGTTTTGGCGGCTTATAAGCCGTTAACGCCGTTTTCACCAGCTATCGGCTCCTTGTTGGCGTCTGCTGAAACCAGCAGCCAGTCTGGTAGTTTGGATACCGCGGCCGCTTCTATAGAACGGGCTATCCGCATTGAGCCGCGTAACGCCGCTTTATTATATAAGCTGGCTGAGATTAGGATTAAACAAAATAAGCCACGCATCGCTGAAGATTTAACTCAAAAAGCCCTACTGTTGGCAGCCAAAGATAACCGTTTAAAAAAACAATGTTGGTTATTGATTGGTAATGCCAGAGTAATGCAAAATAATGTCGCTGGCGCTAAAGCAGCCAGGGCAAAAGCAAATAGTTTATAAAGCCAGTTTTAACTATCCTGTATTATGATGGCTATCATTTAAGCGGTGATAGGCACCGTTTTCCCATACTAATCAGTCTATGTCCGATAGCATGAACAAGCCCGTTGTTCGGCAAAAGCAGAGCCTTGGAGAAAAACCACCAGCTGCTAAAAAAAGCCGGAAACGCACAGCCAAAAAATCGCCTACCCCAAAAAAACTTCAAGACAGCCTTACGCTAAAGCATCGCTTGTTGCTGCTGAGTATTGAAATGTTGGGCTTGGTTGCCAGTGCCGTGTCATTGATAATTTTTATCTTGGGTTATTCTGCAGATTGGTTTTCTGGCACACATTTTTTTTCTAGCCTGTTGCCATTTGCGGCGGGTGTCTTTTTATTGGTTTTATTGGCGGCGTTATGCCTAATAGGCTGGTGGAAAGCAAGGAAATGGTTACAAACTAAAACCTTGTTTTCGGTTCCTATGGTCGCAATTTGTTTAGCTATATTAATGGCCTGGTTTATCGCCCAAGATAATTTTGCCCAGGCTTTTGGCCATTTTAAAGTCTTGGTTGGCGGCAAACAAGAAGCCAGCAGGGTCACGTTGGCGCATCAAGTTTATGCGGCTTACCGGCGTTATGATAGCGCGCAGTTGCAGCACATGGTTGATCGTGCGCAGGCGTTTAGCCCAGCAATAGAAGAAGCGGCCAAAGCGTTTAGGGTTGATGTGAATTTATTGTATGGCTTGGCGGCTACGGAATCTTCTTTTTTACCGCGGGACAGTAAAGATGGTGGGCGGGGCTTGTTTCAAATTACCTTGGTGCCTAAAACGGTAATGCAACAGGCTGCCCGTCGATTGGCAGTGGCTGAGCCGCTGTTGCAGGATCACCGACATAATGCGTTTGTTGCTGCGGCAGCCTTAAAATATTATTTGTCACAAATGCGTGATGATCTTTTTTTAGGTTTGTTAGCCTATAACATAGGCCCTGCCAATGGCGGTTTGCGTTTTATTATGCAGCAATACGGCGCCACCGACTTTATTACTGCGCAACCTTATTTACAGCAATATCCACGTGATTATCCGGTACGGGTATTATCTTATGCCTTGGCGTTTAAGGTCTGGCAAAAGGAAGGTAAATTATTGGCTTATGAAGAAGGCAGTAATGCTATGCACATACAAGGCCTAGGCATTCCCGGTTTAGAGTATGAGTTTTAAGCGGCTTAAGCTTTAGGCTTGAGCCGCTTAAATGGGGGTGGCCTGTTATAGTGCTTGTTGGCCAAATAAATAATCCAACCAAAGCGCGGATAATTTTTCTTGCACCGAGTTTTGTCTTAACCTGCCATTTAGATGTTTAAAGTCTACCCTATCCAGCTCTTGATCCTGGTTGTAGCAAGAGTAGACAAAGGATTCTTTGCCGGTTTCAGGATCAACATGGCGGCATAAGCATTGGGCACAAATACCTTTCATCATGCATTGCATTGGGGAATTGATAGAACCTATGGCAACATGTGCTTTTAAATAAGGTTTTAACATACCGTGACGGGCTTCTTTTACCGCTGCCATCATCCGGTCAGAGCCTATCACGATCAGATGGGAGGCATCCGACAGCGGGATGGGTTGTTCACCTAAAACGCCGGTGGCATACGCCGTAAGTGCTTCTAAGATATTACCGACAAAAGATTTATCTTGCGGTCTGGTGGGTTGGATTGGGGTAACTCCAGGGGCTTTATCTATAGACCAGATGATAACATCCGAGGCTGCCTCAATATCTTCCATTTTGAAGACATCTTGCGGGTATTTATAACCAGCAAAATAAATCACGCGGTTACCGGCTTGCCGTAAGGCCTTGCCTATGGAAAATAACACGGCATTGCCCAAGCCACCACCCAGCAATAAGATAGTTTGCTCGTGCGGGATTTCGGTAGGTGTTCCAGTGACGCCCATGACCACGATAGGATCGCCCACTTTCCAGGTTGCGCATAATCGCGAAGATGAGCCCATTTCCAGGGTAATTAGCGAGATGGTGCCTTGTTCTTTGTTAACTTCAGCACCGGTGAGCGCTAGCGCTTCGGAGGCCAGTACCGTGTGTTCGACTACCGGGGCATAGGCTTCATAATTTTGGATACGATAAAACTGGCCGGGCTGGAATTTTTCTGCTTGCATTGGCGCTTTCACCAGGACTTCAATAATCGTGGGGGTTAGCCGGTTGATGGCGACTATGCTAGCATTAAAAGCCGCATCTAGGCGCTCAAACAAATCGAGCAAAGCTTCATCGCGCTGGTTTTGCAGGGCTGGGTCTAAGTTGGCCAGTTCTTGTTCAAATAATTTAACGATATACGGGTAACCATCTTTTGCACTGGCCATGGCTTTTACAACATTGCCGGCGTATACAGGGTGGTTATCGCCATAAAAACTAATATATTTGCCGTTTTTTTGGTATGAGGTTAAGGGTGCCGGTTTGCCTAGTTTAGGTGCGGTAGTGTCCGACATGGCAAGCAATTCCAATGCATTATCTTGCCATTCTGGCTGGTAGCGTTGGAAGAACCATTTATCCATTGTGAAGGTATCAGGATGTTCATTTTGATAGATGGTATTCGGTGAGGTACCTGCTGCAATGTATAGGCTGCGTAAGGGCACGGTAAGCGGGTGCTCTTCGCTGACCCAGCGGCCGTCTTTTAAGCTGAGTTTTTCAAACACTATGGCTTTAAGATGGCCGTAGTCATCCGCTATAGCCTGTTTTGGGCTCATGCCTTCGGCCAAGGCGATGCCTTCTTCCAAGGCTAAGGCGATTTCTTCATGGTTTTGCCGGTAAGCGGGCGCATCTTTCATGCCTTTACGGTAAAACAAGGTTACGCCGCCCCATTGCTGGATCAGGCCTTGAAAATTGGGTAGTTCATGGGCGTCACTAGCGCGTTGGCGTTCAGCGCGGATAGCATGGCCATGGGTTAAAAATTCTTCAAGGATAACCAGCTCTTCTTGGTCATAACGGCTACGTACGTGCTGTTCACCGTAGGTTTTTACCAGTTTTTCATAGCGGTTTAGAATTTTTTCTACCTGTATGGGGTAATACGCCATGGTTTCAGTCGCGGTATCAATAGCGGTTAGGCCACCGCCGATGACACCTGCGGGTAAACGGACTTGTAAGTTAGCTAAGGATGAGGTTTTCGCAGCCCCGGTTAATTGCAAAGCCATGAGAAAATCAGAGGCTTTACGGATACCTCGGATCAGATTATTTTCTAATTCAATTACCGTGGGTTTACCTGCCCCGGAGGCAAGGCAAATATGGTCAAAACCCATAGACCAGGCGTCATCTATGGTGAGCGAGCCGCCAAAGCGGATGCCACCATAAGCCTTAAAGTGTTGGTTGCGCACTAGATTGAGATAAATCACCTTAAGAAAGTTTTTATCCCATCTTACGGTGATGCCGTATTCAGCAACGCCACCAAAACCAGCTAAGGTACGTTTATCGAGTTGTTCGTAGATGTCATTAAAGTCTTGTAAGGGTTTGGGTGGGCTGTCACTATCGCCAGTTAAGGCTTTAGGCAATGGCTCAAGCTTTAACGCGTCGATAGCGGCAACCCCAAAGCCTTCGTTAAGCAAATAATGGCTCATGGTGTAGCCAGCAGGACCTAGGCCGACAACTAAGGCATTTTTACCGTTGTAGGGTAGGGCAAACGGGCGTTTGATATTCAGCGGGTTCCAACGTGTTAATAAGCTGTAGATTTCAAAACCATAAGGCATGAACAGGACATCCGTTAACACATTGGTTTCTATTTGGGGAATGTTGACAGGCTCAGTCTTTTGATAAATACAGCCTTTCATGCAATCGTTGCAGATGCGATGCCCTGTGCCTGGACACATAGGGTTGTCGATAATAATAATGGCTAATGCGCCAATATTGTCACCTTGGCGTTTGAGCACATGCATTTCGGAAATTTTTTCTTCCAAAGGGCAACCGGTAATGATCACGCCTAAGGGGTTTTCTTTAAAGTTGTTGGTTTTTTTATTGCGCATACCTTTAGAACAAGAGTCGGTATCGCGTTCATGGCAATAAATGCAGTGCTCTACTTCATATAATGTTTGCCGTAGATTAAAACGTTTGTCAGTTAAGGCAAAGCCATCTCGCCGCCGGCGATGGGCTAGTGGCCCCATCCAGCTGGTGTAACCATCATGGTTAACGATGTCATGTTCGACTAAATCATCAAAATCACATTTTTTGGGGACTTTAAAACTCAACCATTTAGCGATGGTTTTATTAAGTTCTGGGTCATGCAAGGCCAAAAAACTCCAGCGTTGTACAATTAATAATACTGCATTGATAAATTCTCGATCGTCAGTTAACGCTAAAATGTCATTAAGCTCAGTTACGCATCGGCTGTCGGTCGCCAGTTTTTCCCGCAAGCTAACAAGACCGGTTACGCTGCCGCTAGCAGGTTGGCCGGTTGTGGGGTAATGCAAATGGAGTTCGAGCAGGTTTATGCCAAGTTGTGCAACTTGATATTCTGGATCATTATTGCTTAGGTTATCGTTAGCTACTGCGGCTTTCAGTGCATCAAATTGCCGGATGAGTTGTGGTTTGTCCCAATCTTGGTAATGTTGTCCCTTAAACGTGTTACTCAGTTTGCCAACCACGTCGTTTTTGAAGCGAAAAATGGTCGCCATCTCATCTTGGGTTTTTGCAGAGTGGGCATTATGTTCTGCAGTGACATTAAACAGCTCAGCAACAAATCGGCCCACATACGGTGCCATACGTACAATCAGTTCCGAGCTGGCTTCTGGGCTGTAGCCTTGGCCTTGTGTTTGCCGATACTGTAAAAATTCGCTATATAAGCCTGCATCATGCTGCTGTACCGAGGCATCAAAAACCGCCAATAAATCTTTCAGCCGAGTAGATTGGAATAAATCTGGGTAATTAAAATTGGGTATTCCTAAAGCGAGCTTGTTTGCTGTCATAGTGGTCGTTAGGCTCAATGAAGGTTAGAGTTTTAAATTAGGGGTCAAGCGGGCAGCATTTTGGTTTTAAGTTTTAAATACCGTTGATAGCGGCTGGCAGATATGGCGCCGTCTTGGACTGCGCTGGTAACAGCGCAACCTTTGTCATTATTATGACGACAATCATTAAATTGACATTGTTCAATAAACGGCCGAAATTCTTTATAACCGTATGCCAATTGTTGTTCATTAAGATCCGCTAAGCCAAAAATAGCGACACCAGGGCTATCAATTAAATCACCCCCGTCTTGTAAATGATAAAGGGTTGCTGCGGTGGTGGTGTGGCGACCGTGTTTACTGGTTGCAGAAATGGTATTGGTTTTAAGTGCTTTATCCGGGATTAAGGCATTAGTTAAAGAAGATTTTCCGACACCCGATTGGCCTGCAAATAGGCTGACTTGATCTTTTAAGGCTATTTTTAAGGCATCTAAACCCTTACCCAGGGTCGCACTTACCCGAAATAAGGGGTAACCTAAGTTTTCATAATCGGACAATTCAGTTTCAATGTCATCCGCTAGTGGTAAATCAATTTTATTTAATACCAAGGCAGCTTTAATTTCACGATGTTCGCAGACCGCTAAATATTGGTCTATTAACAGAAAATCACAAACAGGTTGGATACAGAAGACAATAAAGACATTGTCGATATTAGCTGCAACCGGCCTTATTTTTTGGTTACGCGATGGTCTAGCCAGCAATGAATGCCGGGGTAGGATTTCTTCTATACGGCCTTGATCAGGTGCTGATTGGCTCCACAGCACTTGATCGCCTACTGCCACAGTTTCTAATTGTCTACGGGTTTGGCAAAGGGTGACTTTACCGTCTGTTTCTACTGCGATACCTTGACCTAAATGTGCAAGTACTAAGCCTTTAATTAAAGCAGCCATTAGGCGCTTTGGATTTTTGTTTCCAAATTAGCAATGCGCACGGCAGCAGGAGGGTGGCTGTAATGAAACGCGGAGTACAATGGGTCTGGTGTTAAGGTACTGGCATTTTCTTCATACAATTTAACTAATCCGCTGATCATTTTAGCTGGTTTGGCATTGTTGGCGGCAAAATCATCGGCTTCAAATTCAAACTGGCGTTGAAAATAAGCACTGATTGGTTGCATAAATAAGGTGAATACAGGTGACACTAAAGTAAACAGCAAAAGCGCAGCTGCATTTGATTGCTGCTCTACGCCTAATCCGGTAAAAAACCATTCCTGCTTAATTAACCAGCCTAAAATAGCAAAACTGATTAAGCTCATAATTGCCGTTGCGGTTAACATTTTAATGACGTGCTTACGTTTAAAATGGCCTAGCTCATGGGCTAGCACGGCTTCAAGTTCTTCTTCATCCAAAGACTTAACCAAAGTATCGAAAAATACGATACGTTTGTTATTGCCTAAACCAGTGAAATAAGCGTTACCATGGCCTGAACGCTTAGAGCCGTCCATGATAAAGATGCCTTGGCTGTTAAAGCCGCAACGACTTAACAGACCTTGTATGCGCTGTTTTAAAGAGCCTTCTTCCATAGGCGTAAATTTGTTAAATAACGGCGCAATAACGGTAGGGAATAACCAGCTCATCAATAAAGAAAAGCCCATCAGTATAGCCCAGGCCCATAGCCACCAGCTTGAGCCTAGGCCATCCATTACCCATAAAATCAACGCTAACAGGGGTAGGCCAATGATGGCGCTTAATGCCAGTTGTAAGAGTTGATCCTTAATAAACTGTGTACGGGTACTTTTATTGAAACCGTATTTTGCTTCGATGACAAAGGTTTGGTAAAGGCTAATCGGTAGGTCAACCAGCATGGTAATGAAAAACACACTGGCAAATGTTATCAAACCGACCGTCATAATGGAGTAGCCCTGACTTGTCCAAAACTGCAATAGGGCATTAATACCGCCACCTAGTGTAAACAGTAACAGCAAAGCATAGCTGATAATACTGTCTATACCGCCGAGTTTACCTTTATCCAGGGTGTAGTCGGCAGCTTTTTGATGGGCTTCCAGCGAGACTTTGCTGATAAAAGCTTCAGGCACAGCGTCACGGTGGTTTTTAACGTGAATGGCTTGGCGCTGGGCTAACCAAAATTGTACGCAATAAGACAACATTAAGGCGATTATAAAAATAAAACTAAAGGTATTCATGATTAATAAGCGTCTGGTTTAAGATTAGGCATAAAGAATCGGCAAATGCTACACTAAGTATTCTTTTATTTATACCACGGAATTGACAAATGGCGATGGATCCTCAAAATCTAATTTGGATTGATCTTGAGATGACGGGGCTAAACCCAGACAGTGATTTGATAATAGAGATTGCTACTGTGGTAACCGACAAAGACCTCAACATATTAGATCAAGGCCCTGTAATAGCAATTCATCAAGCCGATACGGCCATGGCAGCGATGGATGACTGGAATAAAAAGCACCATGGGCAATCAGGATTGATCGAACGGGTTAAAAATTCTGCCATTGATGCATCGGAAGCCGAACGGCAAACACTGGCTTTTTTAAAAGCTTGGGTGCCAGAACGGATGTCGCCGATGTGCGGTAATAGTATTTGCCAAGACCGCCGGTTTTTATACCGTTATATGCCCACACTTGAGGCCTTTTTTCATTACCGTAATTTAGATGTATCAACTTTTAAGGAGTTAGTCGCCCGTTGGGCGCCACAACTTAAAGACGGCTTAAAGAAAAAATCAGCGCATATGGCTTTGGATGATGTGATTGAATCGATAGATGAATTGCGCTATTACCGGGAACACTTTATAAAAAGTTAATGAATCAGCTGATTGCTATTGCCTTAGGCGGTGCGTGTGGATCAGTTTTACGCTTTTTAGTGTCCACTGGCATTTATCAATGGTTAGGCCGGGGTTTCCCTTACGGTACGCTGGTTGTTAACGTCATGGGTTCGTATTTGATAGGCTTACTGGCTGAAGCCCTTATTTTGCAACGCATAACGTTTACCTTAGAATATCGCGCTGCTATTTTGGTGGGTGTCTTAGGTGGCTTTACCACGTTTTCCAGTTTTTCCCTAGAAACGCTGTATTTGCTTGAGCAAGGCCATTTTAATAAAGCTGCGCTCAATGTGGCGCTTTCGGTGATCAGTTGCTTATTATCGGTGTGGTTAGGGCTGTGGACGGCAAGGTTATTGTTTGTATATGCGAATGGGGCTTTGCCGTGGTTGGGTGGCGTGTTTCCGTATGCATTAGTCATCGTTAATGCCTTAGGTGCGTTCCTGATAGGCATAGTGTCCACGATTCTACTTCATAAAGTAGCTATTTCAGTTGAGTACCGTGTTGCCATTATTATAGTGGCCGTGGGCGCTTATCTTACCTTGTCGGGCTTATATTTAATTTTATACTTGCTAGAGCACGGCCATTCTTTTGAGTCCCACTTGAATCTGATGTTGGCGGTGTTTATTAGCAATGCTTTAGTTTGCATGTGCGCACTTTGGCTAGGTTTGCTGCTAGGCAAGCAAGTTTAAGTTTGCGTTTTTAAATCGTAATTTTATTTAGAAGGTAACAATGCCGTTATGTTAGATCCTCGCTTATTTCGGTCTGATCTTGACTTTGTACAACAACAATTAAACCGACGTGGCTTTGTCTTTAATGCAGAGCAATACCTTACCCTGGAAAGCCGGCGCAAAGACATCCAAGTTAGCACTGAGCAATTGCAAAGTGAGCGTAACAGCCGATCTAAGACCATAGGTTTAGCCAAAGCAAAAGGTGAGGATATAGCACCGTTGCTGTCGCAAATGCAGGATTTGGGCGAGCAGTTAAAAGCGGCTGAAGACGAATTGGCCCAGATCCAAAATGCTATGGCTGTGCTGATGGAAGGCATCCCCAATATCCTTGATGACTCAGTACCTAACGGTAAAAATGAAGATGACAATCTTGAAGTATTTCGTTGGGGTGAAATACCCAATTTTAGCTTTACAGCAAAAGACCATGTTGATTTAGGTGCTAGGCATAAAGGCATGGATTTTGAACTCGGCGCTAAAATTGCAAGCGCCCGGTTTGTTGTGCTCAATGGTTCCTTAGCCCGTTTACAGCGAGCGCTGATCCAGTTTATGTTGGATACCCATGTTAGTGAACATGGTTACAGCGAAACCTATGTGCCGTATCTCGTAAACGCCGATAGTTTGCGTGGCACTGGCCAGTTGCCTAAGTTTGAAGCAGATTTGTTTAAAGTGGAGCATGATCCTAGTTTTTATCTAATCCCTACGGCTGAAGTGCCAGTAACTAATATCGTTCGCGATACGATACTTGAAGCGAAGGAATTACCGCTTAAAATGGTTTGCCATAGCCCTTGTTTTCGCAGCGAAGCAGGCGCTTATGGTCGAGATGTCCGGGGCTTGATTCGCCAGCACCAATTTGAAAAAGTAGAACTGGTGCTAATTGTTAAGCCAGAAGACTCTGTGCATGCGCATGAACAACTTACCCTTAATGCCGAAGTCATTTTACAAAAATTAAAACTGCCTTACCGTAAAGTTTTATTGTGTGCGGGTGATACAGGATTTTCATCTAGCAAAACCTATGATCTGGAAGTTTGGCTGCCTGGCCAAGGCACCTACCGGGAAATTTCATCTTGCAGTAATTTTAAAGATTTTCAGGCACGGCGCCTGCAAGCGCGCTGGCGTAATCCTGAAACGGGTAAACCGGAATTGGTGCATACGCTTAACGGTTCAGGTTTAGCGGCGGGTAGAACGCTAATCGCAGTCATGGAAAATTACCAGGATGAGCAAGGACGGATACGCATTCCTGAGGTTTTATTACCTTACATGGGTGGTATTAGTATCATTGAGTAACCGTACTCTTTTGCTGTGCCCTTAACTTCCCCCGGCATCCTGGTTGCCCTGCCGGGGGAAGTGGTGTTTAAGCCGAACTACATGCTATGTTGGGTTTTAGCAAAGGGCACATCAGTTAACACAACAGGTTCATCCTGTAGTTCAGTGTAGCGCTCGCATATTTCCGATGGCCTGCCCATACATATCCTTAGATAAACTCGTGCAGCGGCTATACCGTTAATAACAAAACAAATGGCGATGAGTGCTGCTATCCAGGCGAATTCCTTACTGGCATGGTAGAGCAGTAGATCTTCACCGATAAAGGCGGGTGTAATCGGAAAACAAACCAAACCTAAAAAGCTTAGAAACAGAAATAAAGCGAGGCGCGGATGGGTTTCTGCCATAGCCCGATAAGCAAATGGAGTGGCGTTAAAATTTGCCGCATTGGGTAAGCGGCTTAGCATTCTGATACCCAGTAACCACGAAGGGATAATGCCACTGGAAAAAAAGGCGATATCGGTCCAAGCTAATGGATGTAAAAACCACACGGTGACACCGCCTAAGAAACAACTTAACGCTACAGCATTCCAAATTTTAGCAAAACCATGTTTTTGGCTAAACGCGCTGACCGAAGCGGCAAACATGGCAAATGCACTAGGGACAGCCAAGTCACTCATATTTAGCACATTGTTGGCCACCAATTGCCAAAATATTAACACCAAGGTAATGGCAATACCTAAAGTTAGATATTGATTAATACGGTTAATTCTTGCCCCTAGTTGCTTTAAAGGCGTCCACAGCAGTGAGCGCACTAAGCCTTCTAAATTGCCTTCCTGTAAAGCAAATACATACAACGTATTTTGTAACACATCGGGCAGGGTATCACGCAGGGATACCGGCAAGCGCTTTTGCAGCATGGACGGGGTAATATTTAGGTTAGCGTCAATGGCACCTTCTACCCGTAACGCGTGGGCGACAATGGAAGGTGAGACTAATAGCTGGTAACAACGTAAAAAAGTATTGCTTAAAAAATGCACTAATACTAGGGTTTCTAGACCCAAAGCCAGTTCTATGAACATAAAACCCACTTGCGTTATAGACGCATAGGCAATTTGGCCTTTAATGTTTGATTGGGTTTTTTCAGCTAAGCCTGCAATCATAATGGTCAACAAGCCTATGCTAAACAAAATGCTCCGGGTTAGGATGTGGTAACTCCAAATAGGCATAGTGCGGAGTAATAAAAACACGCCTAAGTGAACAGACAAGGCGCCGTAAAATATTGCACTGGAAGGTGTAGGCCCTTCCATAGCCCGGGGTAGCCAAAAACAAAATGGGAATTGTGCCGATTTGCCGGAGGCCGCAACAAAAATAAGCAAAGACATTAATAATAGGGCTGGGTAACTGGCTGGTGGTGGCGCGCTGTCTTGAAACAAGACGGTCAAGTTACTGAAATGGTCACTTTCGTGGAACAGCAAATGCCCCATCCATGCACCGAGTAGCAAGCCGATGTCACAAAACCGATATACGGTATAAGCCCTAAGTGCGTTACGGACAGGTTGGACGCGGTGCCGATAAAATGCAATCAGCAAGAACGAAGAAATCCCCACCACTTCCCAACCTGCAAAAAGCATATCTATAGAACCAGATAGCACTACGGTATTTAAGCCGAAAGCAAAACCAAATATGGTGATAAAAAAGCGTTTATATCCGGCTTCACGGTGTAAATAATTTCGGCAATAGCGGACTATGATCGAAAAAATTACCCAGACGGCAAACAAATACGCGGCACTGACTTTATCCAGATAAAACAAGATTGGAAATTGATAATTACCATGCTGGTATAAAGTAAACCATTCAAATTCATGTGCCGTAAAACCAGTCTTAGCCCAAAGGAAAAACAGGGCAATTTTACTGAGCCCCATGATATGCGTGGTAAAAAAACTGATGGTGGCGATTTTTTTCTCGCTATGGCCAAACGCGACTATCATCAAAATGCCGGCCAGTGGTAAAAACTGGCAACATAAAATTAAAAAATTCATGGTAATTTCCAAAGCCTAGCCTCACTACGTAAAGTCATCATCCTATGCGGTTTCTAAAATGTGCACGGGAATAGTGGTGTTTTTCCCTAAAATTATGGCTTCAGATTGTCTGGCCATAGGGGTGGTTAAGTCATCAGGCAGATCGATTGTTTCCCAGCCTGAACAGTGGTAAAAAGATAAAACCCGATTTTCAGGGTGGCATGACACCACCCGCACCCAATCGTTATCCAACCATTCCTTTAAGGCCGGGGAAAGTTTTGCAAAGGCTTTATCGAGCAAATCGATATTTTGTTCAATGACGATTAATAGTCGTGCCGGTTCATGGACTTCTATCATTTGTGAGGGGAGACCTGTACGCAAATCACCTTCTACACCGTTGGCGACACCTAAAAGGCCAATGACATTATGGGGTAATTTAGTACCAGCGCCATAGACTGAATTGTCTATGCGTGAAAACAGATATTCTAAATTGATGCCCCCACAGACTGGAATCACAGCAGATAAAATTTTTACCATAATGTTGGCTTCAGGATCCGTCCCCGGGTCGTATGAATGTAGAAACGAGCGCCGATCCAAAAACAAATGCCGGGTTAATTCGCGTCTACCCACCACACAATATAAATTGTTGGAATGGTTAAGTTCTGGCCGAGGTTCAAATATAGAGGTAGCCCTAGCCATGACATGTTCATGGGCATTGTTATGGTTATTGCCTTCAGGTGCTAGTTCAAACCAGCGGCAGCGTTCCAAAGCATTTTTTTGCAAAGCTTGTTGCATGGCAGTTTGGAAAACTTCCAAGGTTTCTTTTGGGCGATCAGCATATAAATGTTGGTCAAAATAAAGCACTTCATCACGGCTGGTGTTATGCATGGCCGCTATAAAAAAGCTGCTGGCCGGAATGTCTATACCACGCTCGCGTAAAATATCCCGTACTGCGGTTTGATTGGCCATCCAGGCAAAGGCGCGGGCATTGGGTGCCCCAGGTTTACCCGAGCAAGCGCCGCAGTCGTAAGCGGCGAAATGTGGATTGTTAGTGCTGCTTGAACCATGCGCGACCACGACCACGAGAGGGGCAAACTGGCTGGTTAAGCCTATGTTGCGTAACAAACCTTCTATTTTGTCGGCCATTTCGGCGTGGGAAAAACCAAGCAGACGGCCATCTTCGGTAGGCTCATCATTTTCACGCAATAAATGTAAATGCGTATGTGCGGATACTTCACTTAGTTTTTTGATTTTAAGCAATTGTGATCCTGGTCGTAATACATCCCAAAGCATTCTAATAGCATATCCCCAGCCTAAAATTTGGGTAAACATCCAGCCCCGGAATAATGAATGCGGTTTGATGTGTAAATCGGATAAACCCTCAGTTAAGTCGTTTTTATCGTTTGTCGCCTGCAAGTTGGTTTCTAGCACTAAATGATTAGGCGTAAGAATATTAGGGCATTGGGCAACGGGGTAGGCATCATCAAAACCTTGATAGAGAAAATCAATACCAAAAAAACCGGCAGCCCCAAAGGTTTCTATGGCTGGGTTAGCCGCCTCCAAATAGCGGCGCAAGGAACATTCGCGGTCATCTATGCAGAAAAATGCTTGTGCGATAGGTGGGCCGCTTTTACTTGGGGTAGGCTGATTTTTTAGCGCAGCTAATAATTCGGCATGTAGCGAATATTCCATAGCTTCGTGCCAAATTTTTAAACTCAGCGGTACTTTTACATTGGTTTCATAGTCGCTTAATAATGGAATATCTTGGCTTTCGGGCATTTGTGCGATGGCTTTAAATTGATCGCCACGTTTTTTTTGTAAAATAGCCCATTCGGCTAACAATTCAACTGCGATCAGTTCTTTTAATGAGATGTCGCGGCGTTCTAATAAGGCTTTTGGGTCTAATTCAATTAACCGTACCATCCCTGACCAGCCCGGATGCGCCAGTAACATCTCCAATATATATTGTTCATATAAGGCGGGTTTACCAACTAAGCGTTGTAGGCAAGTTAAGATAACGCTATCTGGCGTTTCGTTTAGTAATTCACGAATATTTGGGGACTCAAAAGGCGATAATGGCAATAAACTATTTTGCGTCAGGCGCCAAACACACGCCCAAAAGGATTCATTTTTCCGGCTTAGTGTCCAATGGCTGATGCCTTGGTCGAGAAAATTACCCAATAAACGGAACATAACCGGATGTGCCAAAGAGTTGAGGTCAACTTCCAAATGGCTGAGCCAACGGTTACGGATACCATGGTTGGCCAAGGATAGTGGTGGGTAATGTTGGTTTGCGTCTATGACAAACAAATTTTTGCGTAATTTAGCGGCCTGCTCAGGGCCATAGCCAGAATGTTTGATAGCCCAGTCGATGGCAAAGTCTTTAATCCTACCTTGTTTGTATAGGGCTTGATAATCAGCAGCAGGTAAATAACTGCGTGCACCAAACACTTTGGCTGCGATAGCGACACCTTTATGGAAAGGATATTGTTGAACGGCGTGTAAGGTGTTGTGGTGGATAAAATCCTTAATGGGGCCTTGGGTAGGCAGCCAATGAGAAATATGGTCTATGGCGATATCGAGATCAAAATTTTCGGTGTTGTGCTTGCCATGGTTTGCTGACGTCATCATGTGTCCTCTAAGAGGTATTGGATGGTAATGTGCCTACCTAACTAAACTTTCTGGAAAATGCCTTAGGTTTTGCAAGATTTGCTAGCCTAAGCCACTGATAGCGTTGGAGGTGATGCCTAAGTGTGGCCAATGCTGAGGGTGTCATATCGGCCACTTAGGTTCATGTTTGCTTATTTACTAATGGGTTACGCCCAGTTTTGTTTCATGCGCCGGGCTGCCAGTGGATGCGCGGCAGAGGCTTCATGATATTCCAAGCCTAAAAATTGGCACTGGCCACCGTGGGCTTCATAATCATGTTGGAAATCATGGAAGAACTCCATAATGGTATGATCCAGCAAATAGGTATTGTTTAATTGAAACACGACTGTTTTGCCAGGCTCAATGGCCATTACGGCATTTTTTAACGCGAGCATATTTGAGAAAATGGCCGCGCCTGTCACTTCCACCACATAGGTGTCAGCATTAGTTTGTTGGATTTCAAAATGGATTTTGAAAAGATTGTTTAACTTAACACCACGCAACAAATGGATAACGATTTTGGTCAAGATACCGATAGCCACGCCTACCAATAAATCGGTGGCAAGCACGCCTACAATTGTGATGATAAAAATCAACATTTGTTCTTTGCCTAAGTTTAAAACTTTGCCAAACTCTTTAGGCGACGCTAAGCGAAACCCAGTAAACACCAGTAACGCGGCTAATGCTGCCAAAGGAATGCTATGGATAAGGCGTGGAAATATGGCAACAAACAGCAACAAGAATACACCGTGGAAAAAATTGGCCCAGCCGGTTTTTGCACCATTATTCACGTTAGCTGAACTACGCACAATTTCAGCGATCATCGGTAAGCCGCCAATTAAGCCACACAAGACATTGCCAAGACCTACCGCGGTCAAATCCCGGTCTAAATTAGAATGGCGTTTGTATGGGTCTAGTTTGTCTACGGCCATGGCGCTAAGTAAGCTTTCCAAGCTGCCTACTAAACAAATACTGAGTACAGCGCCCCAAAATTCGCCGGTCGCGATCTTGGAGAAGTCTGGAAAATAAAAGCTGGACATAAAGTTTTCAGAAATGGCCACCAAGAACTTAGGCCCTACTGTCGCTTCATGGTGCGGTAAGATAGGGGAGTCTGGTAGGAACAAATACATGTGTTCATGTTCAAGATCAAAATAGCGGCCTAGCGCTATTCCCACTAACACCACAATTAATGGCGCAGGTATCATTTTCAGCAAAGGGTTTTTGACAATAGACCAAACAATTAAAATGGCTAAGCCGGAAAAACCAATAATGGCAATTTCAGGATTCAGTTCCACAATACCGTTAGGTATTTGCAAAATGGTGGAAATTAAGCCGCTGCCTTTAGTTGGGGCAGAGCCTAAGACAACAAAGATTTGTTTGGCCATGATTATGATGCCGATGGCCGCTAGCATACCGTGTACCACGGAAGCCGGAAAAAATGAGCTTAACCGGCCGGCTTTAAACACCCCTAGCAAAACTTGAAAAAAACTGGCAACGACAATAGCAGCCAGGGCGCAGCGGTAACCAGTCATGGCATCGCCGGCACCAAGCTCTTGTACAGCGCCAAGTACCACCACAATAAGCCCGGCGGCGGGGCCGTTAATGGTTACGAATGAGCCATTCAAACGTGAAACTAAAACGCCACCAATGATCGCTGTAATAATGCCTGCTGAAGGGGGGAAACCTGAAGCTAAGGAAATGCCTAGGCACAAAGGCATGGCAATTAAAAAAACTAACAGGCCAGATAAGAGATCACTGCGCCAATTTTCTTTCAAGCCTGCAAAGCCCGTTTTAGGAATTACGGGTGAATTGATATTTTCCATAACGCTGATGTTTCCTTATTGCTTAAAGATATAAATAATTCGTAGGATTTTCTCCATAATGACCAGCAATTGCGGTGCCAATTTAACTGCGCAAAACAGCTTAAACGATAAGGTTTTATATGCTTGAAACATATAAGGTTTATATTTGCGTAATGGCTATTTAGGAAAACGTGTTGAGAAAAGACTATTTTGAGTGGTTCAAATAAACCTGGCCTGGTTTATTTGAACCAGCTAGTAGCAGCAAAAAACACAGGGCTGTTATTGATCTTTAAACACGCGTTTTATTCTTGAATGTTAAGGTTGTATTTACGCACGCGATAACGCAGGGTTTCACGGGTTGTGCCCAAGACTCTAGCGGCCGCAGTAAGGTTATGGTGCGTGCGTTCCAATGCGGTTTTAATGATAAAGCAGTCCATATCATCTAGTGCCATACTGCCATCCAAGGGCAAGTTGATGATATGTTCGGCTGAGATTAATGGTTGTGTTTGCTGTTTACCTGGTAGTTGTAACCATTGGTCTGGAAACGTTGCGCCATCAGCAAATAAAACGCAGCGTTCAATAACATTGCGTAATTCCCTAACATTGCCGGGCCAATCATAGGATTTTAAGTTTTGCCAGACTATTGCTGGGATTTCTTTAACGTGTTGTCCGGCTTTGGCATTATATTCCGCAATAAACAGCGGTACTAATTCATCCAAATCATCCACCGCTTCCCGTAGTGGCGGTAAGGTGATGCGGAATACACTGAGTCGATGATACAAATCGGCCCTAAAGCTGCCGTTTTTAGCCATTTCTTCTAGGTCACGGTTACTGGCGGCAATAATTTGGACATTGACACTGATTTCTTTTTCGCCGCCTAAACGCCGGACTTTATGGTCTTCAATGACTTTTAGCAGTTTAGCTTGCAAATCCAACGGCATTTCACCAATTTCATCCATGAATAGCGTGCCGCCATCAGCTTGTTCCAGCAGCCCCCGATGACGTCCTGAGGCACCGGTAAAGGCGCCTGATTCATGGCCGAATAATTCAGATTCCATTAGCTCTCGCGGTAGTGCGGCACAATTGACCTCCACCAGTGGTTGCTGCGCCCTAGGCCCGCTATAGTGCAATATGCGTGCGGATAGGCCTTTACCGGTACCGCTTTCGCCACCAATAATCAAGGCACTAAATGGCACTTCGGTTAATTTAGCCAGTAATTGGCGGATACCCTGCGCTTGTTTGCTTTTTCCGACGTATGCTTCAGGTGAGTAGCGCCGGTGGCCTTGTTTGGTTTGGTCTATGACACGGCGCTGGATGGATGCGCTGCGCGCGGCGCTGGCGACAATAATGTCAAGACGGTCTAAATCACATGGTTTTTCCAGGAAATCATAAGCCCCTAATCGTAACGCCCGCACTGAATCGGGAACATTGCCATAGCCTGTTAAAAACAACCATTCAGCATAGCCCGCTTGTTTTTTAACAGATTCCATAAAATCTAAGGCATTACCATCCGGTAAGTTCATATCCGAAAGGATCAGTAACGGTTCTAGATGATTTTCAATTAACAGGTTTTTAGCTTCCACCAGGTTTTTAGCTAACACAACTTCCCAATCTAATTGGCGGTAATGGCGCGATAATTCAGAACCCAGCAGTTTTTCGTCTTCAATAATCAATAAGGTTTCCATTAACCATGTTCTCCAATTAAGCATTCTTTGGGCAGGGAAAGGGTGACGCTGGCGCCTTGGGGCCTGAGGTTAGCCAGTTTAATGACGCCACCAATATTTTTAACAAAGCGTTGTACCATGGCTAAACCTAAACCTGTACCTCGTGAATGGCTGGTGCGGAATGGGCGGATGCCATAGTCCAGCATTTCTTGAGGGAAGCCAGGGCCGCTGTCGGTCACTTTGAAATAAAGCCCTTGTGCATCTGCGCGCACAGAAATGGCGATTAAACCTTTACGACCATCTAAAATTTCAGCCGCGTTTAAGACTAAATTTAACAAGACTTGCCGTAAGCCACTTTCTGGTAAATGCACGAATAAGGCTACGGGCGCATCGATGCTAATTTGGATAGGTTCAGCTACCTGATAGCGGGTTAAACTGACCAAATCTTTCACTAAGGCCACGGCATCAAAATCTGTCGTATTTTCTGGGGTATGCCGGGTTTGGTTAAGCATATCACTGAGTAATTTAGCTAAGCGCTTAAGCTCAGCACCTATTGAATCGATACGTTCGGTTTGATTGTCATCAATAATTTCTTTGCGTAAATTATTAAACGCCATTTGGATACCGGCTAATGGATTTCGGATTTCATGGGCAAGTTCGGCGGTAACTTCGCCAATAGCGGCTAAGCGTTCTGCCCGTGCCAAGCTATGATGCTGTTCCAGTAAGGCTTGGGTGGCCAGGCGGACTTCACGTTGTAAAGATTGGGCATATAAGCGTTTGGTGTCTTCTAATTCAGCTAAATGCCTAACCATTTCATTATAGCTATTGAAAACAGGCAACAATAAAGGGTCTAGATGGTCGGTATTAATGGGGGTGAAGTTTTCTTCGGTTAAGCGTTCCAGCAATCGCCTTAAATCGTTAAGCGGGTGTAAGATTCTAAAATATAAAAAGAATAAGGCGCTAAGTGAAATAATGGCAAAGATAAATAAAGTAACGTGCAGTTCTGATTGGGTAGTAATGCCAATTTCTTCAAGTAAGGTTTCCCTTTGTAAAGTTTCTTGATTTAGCGTGCTGCTAATGATGTTTAACGCAGTTGTGAGATTAGTGTTTTTTTCTTGGGCATTTAGTAGGCCAAAGTTTTTTATAATGGTTCGGACGGTTTCTAAATTGCTACGCGTTGTGGCTGAAAGATACTGGTTATCAATAATTAAGCCGTCAATTTCAGCTAGCGTTTTGCTTAGGTCAGCTGAATTGGCTTCCGGTGTTTTTTGCAGAAGGTGGCCAATCAAGGATTGTTGTAAACCGACACACACGCTCTGGATACGGTGTGAATAATCGACATAAAGCAAAACGGTATGGAAATGATGAAAATTTCGGAACACCATGCCGCCTAAAATCGTTAGCGCCATCAGCAGTAATCCCAAAAAAGCCATGGCCCGAAATTTAGCCGGGCGCGATAGGAAGTTGTTCATTACCTTCATGGATATTAGTTTTAAGAGTGATATTACGTTGGGGGACAGTTATTGTGTCCTCGGTTAACATAGCAGAGCACCGAGTTAAATGGAAAGAAAACAATCACTATGCTACTGGTAATGGCGTTATAGGGCGAAGTAAGCAATCCAAAACTCATAGACAAATGTTATCATTATTGGTTATACGCTTAGCGTTGCTAATAGATGACTCTTAAGTTACCAGACATTTTAAACAAGATTTTACCATGACCATAACCACACGTTTTGCACCTAGCCCAACTGGCTATTTACATGTCGGGGGTGCCCGTACTGCACTGTTTTGTTGGCTTTATGCCCGTAAACTCGGGGGTAAGTTTATTTTAAGGATAGAGGATACCGACTTGGAGCGGTCTACCCAGGAATCGGTAAATGCTATTATTGACGGCATGGCTTGGCTGGGCTTGGAATATGACGAAGGGCCATATTATCAAACCCACCGATTTGATAGGTATAAAACGATAATCCAGCAGTTGATCGAGCAAGGCGATGCTTATTATTGTTATTGCAGCAAAGAAGAATTAGAAACTTTGCGTAACCAGCAAATGGCAAATAAGGAAAAGCCCCGCTATAACGGCAAATGCCGGCATGGCGCGCACGCCATAGAGGGCAGGGAGCCGGTGGTGCGTTTTAAAAATCCTTTGGAAGGTGTGGTGACCATTGAGGACTTGGTTAAAGGTGAAATTGTGGTGGCTAACCAAGAACTGGACGACTTAATCATTGCAAGGGGCGATGGTTCGCCCACCTATAACTTAACCGTGGTGGTGGATGATATGGACATGGCGGTAAGCCACGTTATCCGTGGGGATGACCATATCAATAATACGCCTCGGCAAATGAATATCCTCAAAGCCTTAAACGCCCCGTTGCCTCAATACGCGCATTTACCGATGATTTTAGGTCCTGATGGCGCGCGGTTGTCAAAACGCCATGGCGCTGTTAGTGTTATGCAATATCGGGATGATGGCTATCTGCCGGAAGCTTTATTGAATTATCTGGTGCGTTTAGGTTGGTCACACGGGGATCAAGAGTTATTTACCATTGATGAAATGATCGCTTACTTTGAACTCGATAAGGTTAATGCCTCTGCGGCCGCTTTTAATACCGAAAAATTACTTTGGATTAACCACCAATACTTGATGAGCAGCAAGCCAGAACAGGTGGCGCAACATTTAAGCTGGCATATGGGACAGCTAGGTATTGATGTGTCCAACGGGCCAAGTTTAGAAGCGGTGGTCATCGCCCAGCGGGAACGCTGTAAAACCTTGGTTGAAATGGCCGCTGCCAGCGTTTATTTTTTTAAGGATTTTGATGCCTATGATGAAAAAGCAGCCAAAAAGAATTTTACTGCTGGTGCGGATCAAGTGCTGCAGCAGTTGCTTGAGCAATTTTCTGCCTTGCTAGATTGGGAAGGTGAAGCTTTGCATCAAATCGTCCTCGATTTGGCAGAAACACTGCAGCTGGGTTTGGGAAAAGTTGCCCAGCCGTTACGGGTTGCGATTTGTGGAACAGCTATGTCGCCGGCAATTGATGTCACTTTGTCGCTTTTAGGCCGTGAGAAGACCTTATCTCGGATACAAGCTGCGATAGATCACATACAAAATAAAATTTAGTGCTAGACATGGGTAAAATTTTCTTTATAATGCCCGTTCTGCATTGCGGGGCCATAGCTCAGCTGGGAGAGCGCTTGCATGGCATGCAAGAGGTCAGCGGTTCGATCCCGCTTGGCTCCACCAAAATTGTTTAATATATCCAGTCCCCATCGTCTAGTGGCCTAGGACACCGCCCTTTCACGGCGGTAACGGGGGTTCGAACCCCCCTGGGGACGCCATTAAACAATTCGGGCTATGCAACTATGGACTAAACAAAATTAGTCCCCATCGTCTAGTGGCCTAGGACACCGCCCTTTCACGGCGGTAACGGGGGTTCGAACCCCCCTGGGGACGCCATAAAATTGTAGGCCTTCAGCAATGACGGCCTTTTTTTATGCCTGTTAGTTTAGCGCGCCTAGCCATTCTAGATAGCACTCTTACAGCCTAGGATGCCCTCAAAGCATGCGTAGCAACCAGACTGGCAGGTTTTTATAGGTCTTTCCAAATTAGCAATAATGAACAGTTTATTAAATAAAAGCTTTTTGACTAATTTTTTAGCTTTGCTAGTTATAGCCGCGGGTTATCTTTCACCTGTGCAGCAAAGTTTAATAAAAGATATTGGATATTTTGCCTTATCGGGCGCTATCACTAATTGGTTAGCAGTTTACATGCTGTTTGAAAAAGTGCCGCTGTTGTATGGTTCTGGCGTTATACCAAATCGGTTTGAGGAATTTAAGGATTCGATCAAACAATTAATGCTGTCGCAGTTTTTTACGGTGGCCAATATCGAACAATTTATCAAAACGGAAGAGCAGCAAGGTGCTAAAGTGCTTAACTTGGAGCCGTTTTTAAATGCAGTTGATTATGACAAAATTTATGAAAGTTTGGTGGCTTCAATCATGGGCTCTTCTTTTGGTGGCATGTTAATGATGATGGGCGGCGAAGAAGCCTTAGTGCCATTAAAACAGCCGTTCACTGAAAAAATGCAAGCAACTTTAGCGGCTATGATCGAGTCTGAACGCTTTAAGTCCGCTTTGCAGCAGGGTTTGGATGCGCATAAGATTGGTGAAGATATTGTTGATAAAATTGAATTTGTTATCGATAAGCGCTTGGCTGAATTAACCCCTAAAATGGTAAAAGAGATGGTGCAAACAATCATACGCCAGCATTTGGGCTGGCTAGTCGTCTGGGGCGGGATTTTCGGTGGTATCTTAGGCGGCTTATTTAATTTTGCCTAATGCCTAATATAGACTTAGCTTATGAAATTTTTGGTAGCCCTAAAAATCAGGCTTTGCTGATCCTGCATGGTTTTTTCGCCTCTTCCCGAAATTGGCGGCTAATAGCGAATAAATTAGCTGACCATTTTCATGTTTATACTTTAGATCTGCGCAATCATGGCGCATCGCCGCATCATCCACAGATGGATTACCCGGCTATGGCTGCTGATGTCATGCAGTTTCTGGAGCAGCACAAACTGAAAGATGTGGTTTTATTAGGCCATAGCATGGGTGGAAAAACCGCTATGTGGCTTGCCTTAAACCACCCTGGTTTTGTCGATAAGCTGATTATTGCAGATATTGCACCAATTACTTACACGCATACCTATGACCAAACTCTGGCTGCACTAAAAGCTTTACCTTTAGCGACGCTAAGTAACCGAAAAGAAGCTGAATTATTGCTGGCTCCGACCTTGCCAGAATTGAATTACCGCCAATTTTTATTGCAAAATTTAGTGTTAGAGGACGGAAAGTATCGCTGGCGCATTGATTTGGATATTTTTCAGCAAAACGCCAGTTTCATCATTGGCTTTCCTGATGATAAAGCGCTATTACCGTATGCTGGCGCCGCTCTATTTTTGGCAGGTGCCGATTCTAATTATCTGGATCCTAAAGACCTTGAGCATTTATTTCCCAGTGCCAAGGTTGCCGTGATTGAGCAGGCGGATCATTGGTTACATGCCCAACAGCCTGAGATTTTTGTAAACTTGATAAAGCAATTTTGCGCGCTTAGCTAAATAAAATTAGCTTACGGCCGATAACGTTTTTAATACAAAAAAACGGGGTGTCGCCATGCGCATTTATGCTTTATTTATATCATTGGCGCTTATGTCAACCAAATTGGCTTTGGCCGATAGTTATTTTGCCTCATTGCAACAAGCTAATTGGCAATATAAGCAGGGTAATAATTATTGTCAGTTACAACAAGCCATACCCTGGTATGGCTTGGCTAAAATCATCCAACGGGCGGGCGCGGCATTGCAGTTTTCAGTGCAAGAGGAAAGGCCAAAACCGCAAGTCATTAAAGCAAGTTTAGCCGCTATGCCAGCACCTTGGATACCCGGGCAAGGCGAACCCATCGCGCATCAGGTCTACCTTGACCAAGCGGATGAAAATCCCGATTTTGGTCAGCTATCGGTGTATGGCGCTACGGCTGAAGCGATGATCGATGCGCTATTACGCGGCCAGTATCCGACGTTTACCTATATACGGGCATCCGATAATACAATGCGGGAAGAAACAAAAGTCGCGGTGTCTTCAATATATTTTAGCCAGCAGTATCCTGAGTTTCTTGCTTGCCGAAATAAGCTATTGTCACAAGCTAATAATGCTGTAGAAAAAGTCTTTAGTACGAGGCAAAAAAAACCTAACAAGCAGACAGCCCGCCACGCTTCACAGCACCTTAAGCAAGCCCAAATGACTACGGAAAAGAAAAGCTGATGGCAAAATGCAGGGTGTGGTTTTGTTCGATTAGCAGTTTTTTGTATAAAGATTAAAAATGGGCGGATTACTCCGCCCAGACCATAAGCTTTTTTTGAGGAAATATCCCAACACGACGACAAGGTATCACAGCGCGACCGACGCGGTAGGCCAGACTTAGTATCCCTGCTTAAGTTGCTGTGATGCCTAGGCACAAACTAAAAAAACCGTTTTGCTTTTGTTAACTTCGATTTGTAGCGCTGCGGGTTTTAGTAAGTAGCTTATGTTAAGATCCTAGTAATTCTACTCTGTGGTAAAAACTTTGCAACATTTTTGTAATCTTAGTTACTAACACTAACAGAGTTTATTAGAGATTGGCCACCGGCTAATATATGCTAGGTAAGTTGTTGGCTTAAGGCCCATGCAACATGCTCCCTGACCACTTCGGCAGGGTGTGTCAAACGCGTCTGTAACTGCCCGATGACGTGGCCTGATTTTGGTGCGTTACCTAAGGCTACGGCAATATTTCTCAACCAGCGTACATGGCCGATTCGCCGAATGGCAGAGCCTTCTGTTTTCTTTAAAAACTCTTCTTCAGACCAGGCAAACAGCGTGAGTAATTGTTGGCTATTAAGCCGGTGCCTAGGTTTAAATTCGCCTTCATCGGTTAATCGGGCAAAACGGTTCCAGGGGCAAATTAACTGGCAATCATCGCAGCCATAAATGCGGTTGCCAATTAATTTTCTTAATGCTATAGGAATTGAACCGTAAAGTTCTATGGTTAAATAGGAGACACAACGCCGGGCATCAACTTGATATGGCGCAACGATTGCCTGGGTTGGGCAAATATCAAGGCAAGCCACACAGTCACCACAATGGGGTTGCACGGGTAAATCGGGTGGTAAGGCTAAGTCGGTATAAATTTCGCCTAAAAAAAACCAGGAGCCAGCCTGCCGGTTAATCAGGTTGGAATGCTTGCCTATCCAGCCCAGGCCCGCTTTTTCGGCGATGGCTTTTTCTAGTACTGGCGCGCTATCAACAAATGCACGATAACCGAATGAACCGATGGCGAGTTGAATTTTATCAGCCAATTTTTGTAAGCGGTTGCGCATTAGTTTATGGTAATCACGACCTAAGGCATATCTGGAGATATAAGCAGCACTAGGGTCGTCAAGATTAGCTGTTAAAGCCTGGGAAGGCTCAGGCAAATAATCCATGCGTACCGAAATTACGCTCAGTGTGCCTGGTTCCAGCAATGCTGGACGGCTGCGTTTAAGGCCATGGCGATGCATATAATCCATATCGCCATGAAATTGTTTTGCAAGCCAGTTTTGTAAATGAATTTCTGCTTGCTCTAAGTGGGTGTCGGCAATACCAATTTGTTGAAAACCTAAATCCAGTCCCCATTGCTTGATTTGTTGGCTAAGCAGGAACAATTTTTTGTCTTCATTGGTGTCCATAGATGGTTTCAGCAAATATAATACATATGGTTAGGTGGCAACCCTAGCGTGCTTTGGGCTAATGCACTGAAGCCTTAACGGTCTTAGCGCCCGCAAACGGATATTTAAGTTACTTTCGGTTAGTCTCTAGTTTAAACGCCAATCAAGATCATGCAAAATTTACCCACTCAATTATATCGTGCTCAACAAGTCAGAGACTTGGATCGTATTGCCATAGAACAATATAGCATCCCAGGTTTTGACTTGATGCAGCGCGCGGCACTGGCGGTGTTTAATCACATACGACTAGCCTATCCTGCTGCGCAAACCTGGGCGATATTTTGTGGCGGTGGTAATAATGCCGGTGATGGCTATGCCATAGCTACGCTGGCGATGGCGTCAGGCTTGAAAATTAGGTTATTCAGTGTGGCCGATACTGATCGCTTACAAGGTGATGCTTTGTTGGCTTATCAACAGTTTATTGAAGCCAAAGGTCAAGTAATAGCCTATGTCGCTGGTTGCCTAATTGACGCTGATGTAATCGTTGATGCTTTATTAGGGACAGGCTTAAATAAGTTGGTTTCTGGGCTTTATGTGCAGGCGATAGAAAACATTAATGCTAGTCAAATACCCGTCGTGGCAGTGGATATTCCATCAGGGCTAAATGCAGATACCGGTAACCCCATGCCGTGCGCGGTTAAAGCCCATAGCACGGTGAGTTTTATTGGTTTAAAACAAGGTTTGCTGACTGGGCTTGCTGCCGACTTTTGTGGTGACATTATTTTTGCGGGCTTAGGGTTGCCCGCAGAGGTATGCGCTAGCATCACCCCATCGGCCTTCCGGGTGACGCAAATGGATTTTCCGCGCAGGCCACGTTACGCGCATAAAGGTCATTTCGGTCATGTGTTAGTTGTGGGTGGTGATTATGGTTATACAGGTGCTGCAAGATTAGCTGCGGAAGCGGCCTTACGGGTTGGCGCTGGATTAGTCAGCATCGCCACGCGAGTTGCGCATGCTGGGCAAATGAATTTAAACCGACCAGAAATGATGTCTACGGGTGTGGAAAATGCTGCCCAATTACAGGTTTTACTAAATAAAGCGAGCGTTGTGGTGATAGGGCCTGGCTTAGGCCAAACCGATTGGGCCAAGGCTTTGTTGCTTGCAGTCCTGCAAGCGGGCAAGCCTATGGTGGTAGATGCTGATGCTTTAAATTTACTGGCCTTAGCACCAAGCCAGCACAAGCATTGGGTGCTCACCCCGCACCCTGCAGAAGCTGGCCGCTTGTTAGCTAGGCCTACAGCGGCTGTGCAAGAAGACCGCTTTGCTGCAGTGACAGCCTTACAGGCTAAATATGGGGGGGTTGTGGTGTTAAAAGGTGCGGGTACTTTAATAAAATCAGCCCAAGATATAACTTTATCGTCTACCGGTAATCCAGGAATGGCATCTGGTGGTATGGGGGATGTCTTAACAGGTGTAATTGCAGCCTTGTTAGCGCAAGGCTTAGCGCTGCCCATAGCTGCCCAACAAGGGGTTTATCTACATGGCCGGGCGGCGGATTTGGCAGCCTTGCAGGAGGGGGAAAGGGGCTTGCTGGCGAGTGATTTACTGCCTATTTTAAGGCGCTTGGTCAACAATTTACCGGCTCACTAATTATTCATAGCATGCAGATTAGGCAACGCTGGTGCTATAGGACTTTAAGCCAGGCCAATTTCAATGGCTTTTATAACCGTACACGACGTTAATATGCAATATTTTCTACAAAACGCACAAGCTACTGAGCAATTGGGCAGCTGGTTATGGCAACGGCTGCCTAGCCAAGCCCTGGTTTTTTTGCAAGGTGATTTAGGGGTCGGGAAAACGACATTAGTACGCGGATTTTTACGCGCCGCCGGGTTTACGGGTGCCATCAAAAGCCCAACGTATACCCTAGTAGAAGAGTATGAAATGCTAGGGCGTAAGTTTTATCATTTTGATTTATATCGTTTAGAGGATCCTGAAGAATTAGAGTGGATAGGCATATTGGATTATTTAGTACCAGCGGCAATATGTTTAATTGAGTGGCCTAGCAAGGGACAGGGCTATTTACCAGCACCGGATTTGATTATCGATTTATCGATAAAAAATGATGGCCGGGTAGCAAACCTACAATTTTCTACGGAAAAATAAAAACTTTTAAGGGGACTTTGTAAAACAAAGACATATTGCTATAATCTAATGCAGATTATCGCTATTGGATCATAGCTATGAATACTTTCCGAAAAATAATTGTTTTTATAGCATTGCTATTGCTGGGAAATATTGCCCAAGCACAGCAAGTGGGTATCAGCGCAATCAAGTTTATATCCGCTCAGGATAAGTCAACTATGGTTTTTACTGCGACTGAAGTACCTGCTTATAAGGTGTTCCAATTAATCAATCCTTCCCGCTTAGTGATTGATATGCAAAATGCCCACTTGGTTAGGCCTTTAACACAGCCCCCGGTTAGTCACCCAATATTTGCGGCTGTGCGCAGCTCAACAAAAAATAAACAAGATATCAGGATTGTTGTTGAACTAAAAAAGCAAGTTAAAGCTACCAGCTATAACACTACCCCAAATAATAAGACGGGCAACCAAATGATTGTCGAGTTGGTGGAAGCCTCGAAAGCGCTAGTCAAAGCTAAAGTGACTGAGGTTAAAAACAAAGGTGAAGCCGAACTAATTTCACAAAACAAAGACACGATCGGCAAAGCGCCAATGCCGCCTCAGGTAGAAGCAAAACAGGCAGTAAATAAGCCAGCCAAGATACATAAATCAGCCACAAAAGTGCAAAAAGACGTTATTGTGGCGATAGATGCCGGGCATGGTGGTAAAGATCAAGGTGCAAAAGGTTATAGTGGTGCTTTGGAAAAATATGTTGTATTTGCTATTGCAAACAGGCTAAAAACATTGGTGGATAAACAAGCGGGCATGAAAGCTGTGATGGTTCGTAAAGGCGATTATTATGTCGATTTAAGAAACCGCATGAAAATTGCTCGGGCAGCTAAAGCTGATTTATTTATATCGATACATGCGGATGCTTTCCCTGAACCTAGGGTAAAAGGGGCTTCGGTATTTACTTTATCTGAGCGTGGTGCGTCTAGTGAAGCAGCACGCTGGTTGGCAAAAAATGAAAATGCTTCAGATTTGGTAGGCGGGGTTAGTTTAGTTGATAAGGACAATGTGCTGGCTTCCGTATTGCTGGATTTATCGCAAACGGCAACGCAGGAAGCGAGTGAGAATTTAGCCAGTAAAGTCTTAGAGCATTTTAGCAATATTGGCGAGCTGCACTATCATACTGTGCAGAAAGCTGGTTTTTTAGTCCTTAAATCACCTGATATTCCATCCATTTTGGTTGAAACCGCTTATATTTCCAACCCTAGTGAAGAAAAAAAATTACTCAGCGCCGCTTATCAAAACAAAATGGCTAGCGCTATTTTTAAAGGTGTCCTAGGTTATTTCGATAACCATAGTCCAGCTAATACAAGAGTTGCAGAAGCCAATTCACGTATACGCTTGTAATGGAATACAGAGCCATGTGTTATTAATGGCTTGGTTATGACAAAACTTTTGTTTTAGGCAGTCTTTAGCATCTTATAATAAGGCTTTTAAAATTTAGCCTTATTTATGCGTATACACTCGCTACCCACCCAGCTCGTTAATCAAATTGCCGCAGGCGAAGTGGTAGACAGACCGTCTTCCGTGGTTAAAGAGCTGCTTGAAAACTGTTTTGATGCGGGCGCCAGCCAAATACATATTGATATTGAACTGGGTGGGGCACGCTTGATAAAAATTCGGGATAACGGCTGCGGTATCTATAAAGAAGATTTAACGTTGGCGTTATCGCGCTACGCCACCAGTAAAATTGCTAGCCTGCAAGATTTAGAACAGGTTGCCAGCTTAGGTTTTCGGGGTGAAGCTTTACCTAGCATTAGCTCGGTAGCCCGATTAACGTTAACTTCACGAATTTTGGATGAGACTTGCGCATGGCGTGTGAGCACCGACGGTTCGCAACAGGATTTTGACGTACAGCCGGATTCGCATCCACCTGGCACTACGGTTGAAGTAAGAGATTTATTTTACAACACACCAGCTAGGCGTAAATTTTTAAAAGCGGAAAAAACTGAATTTAGCCATATTGAAACGCTCATCAAAAGATTGGCTTTAAGCCGTTTTGATATAGGCTTTCTGTTGACCCATAACCAAAAAGAAGTCTTTAATCTAAAACCCACTACGAATCTTGAAGAACAAGAACGCCGTATAGCGGGCATTTGTGGCGCTGAATTTGTCAAAAACGCGGTTAAGATTGACTTTGCGGCTGCCGGCATGCAACTGGCTGGTTGGGTAGGCTTACCGACATTCTCGCGTAGCCAGCAAGATATGCAATTTTTTTATGTCAACGGGCGCCTAATAAAAGATAAGCTAATAGGGCATGCCGTTAGGCAAGCTTATCAAGACGTCCTGTTCCATGGCCGACACCCCATTTTTGTTTTATATTTAACTTTGGATCCCGTGTTGGTCGATGTTAATGCCCATCCCGCCAAGTTAGAAGTAAGATTCCGTGAAGGCCGGTTAGTACACGATTTTCTCTTTTCAGCGCTACATCGTTCATTGGCTGAGGTTAGGCCCGGGCATCATGAAAACCGAGTTAGCCGCGAGTTTGCCGTTGAGCCTATTGCCGCGCTGCAAGCTGGCGTAACGGCACCTGCTTTGGCGAAGTCTACGTCCCAACACTCACCGGCGCGTTATATGAAAGCGCCTCAGCAAGCTGTTTTGCCCTTACAGGTAGCGGAGCAAAGTTTGGCTTATGCGGCGTTGTTATCAAATTTACCGGCTAAGTCAGCGGATACGCCGGAAGCTTGTCCGCCTTTAGGCTATGCCATTGCGCATTTGCACGCGATCTATATTTTGTCGGAAACCCCAGAAGGTATCCTATTAATTGATGCCCACGCCGCCCATGAGCGGATAACGTATGAGCGCCTAAAACGACAACATCATGATGGTGTCATTCCCAGCCAGCCGTTATTGTTACCCATTCGGGTCAATTTGACTGTCGCCGAAGCCGATTTGGCTGAACAAGAACAAATGTTTTTTATGTCCCTCGGTTTTGAGATTACCCGCGCTAGCGAGGCTTCGATTATTGTCCGTGCAATTCCTGTATTGATGGGAAATATTGATGCAGGGCAATTAATCCAAGATGTTTTGGGTGATATCAGCAGCCAGGGTGTGAGTTGCCGTATTGAAGCACAATATGACGCGATATTGGCGAGCATCGCCTGCCATGCCTCAGTCCGGGCGCATCGGCGTTTAAGCGTTGCCGAAATGAATGCGTTACTGCGCGAAATGGAACAAACTGAACGGAGTGGGCAATGTAACCATGGCCGGCCTACATGGGTGGCCTTATCTACGCAAGATTTGGATAAGTTTTTTCTGCGTGGGCAATAAGCCAGCCTAGACAATTTTATAATTACAAATGGAACAGCAAAACAAACCTCCAGTCCTGTTTTTAATGGGGCCTACCGCGTCGGGTAAAAGCGCTTTGGCAGTTAAACTTGCCAAAGCGTTTGATGGCGAAATTATCAGTGTAGATTCGGCCTTGGTGTTTAAAGGAATGGATATTGGGACAGCCAAGCCTAGTTTGGCGGAACGTGAGGGTATTCCGCATTATTTGATCGATATTTTAGATCCTTCAGAGTCGTTTTCGACAGGCCAATTTAAAGCACAGGCGTTAAACCTGATGGCGGCTATCAGTGAGCGTGGTAAATTACCTATTCTAGTGGGCGGTACCCAGTTATATTTTAATGCCTTGTCAGGATTGGCTGTTTTACCGGAGGCAGATGCCAGCATTCGCGCCAAACTGGATGAGGAGCTGGCCAAATGGGGCAAGCTAGCCCTGCATCAGCGTTTAGCTAAAGTTGATCCAGAGGCGGCGGCTAGGATACATCCTAACGATCCTCAGCGCTTGCAACGGGCATTAGAAGTTTATGAAATCACCGGTATACCCTTGTCGGCGTTATTTAAACAAGCACAAACGCAAGCGCTTGCTTATCCGATTATTAAATTACTGGTTGCCCATACCGAGCGCAAAGTTTTACATGGCTTAATTGCCGAACGTTTTCGGTACATGCTAGAACAAGGTTTAATAGCGGAGGTGGAAAAATTATATAGTCGGGGTGATTTAAACGAAAAAATGCCTGCAATCCGTGCAGTGGGGTACCGCCAGGTATGGTCATATTTGCAAGGCGAGGATAGCTATGAAAATATGGTGGAAAAGGCAATAGCAGCAACCCGGCAATTAGCAAAACGCCAGTTTACTTGGTTACGCAGGGAAACCCAGGCTGCTAATTTTGCAGCGGAAAGCCAAACCTTATGGCCGCAAATTCGGGCTTATGTCAGCAAAACGTTAGCTGTCGGTTAAGCTGAAAACAAAGCCATGGCATCATTAATTTGCTGTTTTGCGTCTTGTAATACTTGTAATGACATATCTGGTGATAAGCTGTTGTCACCGAGTTTTTGATAAGCCGGTAGCGTACTTAACAAGGGTAATTCAGCAGCGGCATGGGTGGCTATTTGGCTATGGTATTTAGCCAATAAAACAATATCGCTTAAATCTAGTTTTTCATCAGCATAATAAAACCAATTGTCTACATTTAGGGGAACGCAAGCCTGTTTGGCTGGAAAGCCCCAATCCTCAAGTATTAGTGTGCCTAACTGGCTTTGTATCAAGGGTAAACAGGCATCTAAATCAGCTAGCTTATAGAGGTTTTTATCCAGTGTTTCGGCAAACTTTAAGATGGGTAACATTCCAATGTTGTAGACCAAACCAGCCAATAAGGCCTGTTCGGGTGTTACAACTTTGGTTAAGGTGGCCAACACTTGGCTAATGCTGGAAACCCGTAAACTTTGTTTCCAAATCTGTTGTACACGGTTGTTGATATCAGGGTTTTGGCTATTAAACAAATGCCGCAAACTGATACTGGTGACTATCGTGCGGGTCGTGTTCAAACCTAAGCGGCTAACTGCTGCTAAGCAGCTGGTGGCAGGTATGGTCGTTTGATAAAGCGGGCCGTTGCTGATTTGGATTAACTTAGCCGTAATCGCAGGGTCTAGGCTGATGATTTTGACAGCCTCATTAATTCCAATGTCGTTTTGCAAGGCGGTGCGTAAACGTAAAGCTACACTAGGTAAGCTTGGGATCTCCATCTGGCCGTCTTTATAATGTCGGCTAAAGGCCATGAAAAAGGGATTTTTGAGTAGTTTGGCGGGTGCTTGTTCCGGATTTAGCCAGAGGTTAGTCTTTTCCTGTTGGCCCATAGGTATGCGGCTACTTTCAAAATAAATGACAGTCACTTCGGTTTTAGCAATCGCAGTTAATTGATGTTTAGCGCCTGCGGTCAAAGGGCAATGGGCTTTTAAGGTATGCTCGGTGATTTCTTGGCCACGGCCATTTAAGGCTTCTAAATAGACAGTGCCTTTAATAAGATAAATTAAATAATCGTTATATGTGCCTAGTTTAAATATGACAGAACCAGGAGCATAGGTCGTGGTATACAAAGGTAATTGTTGTAAGGTTTGCACCGGTAATTTTCCGATTGGTATTAATCGGGTCAAATATTCGGTCGGGAAGGCAATGCGTTTATTTAATAGCTGTTGCGTGGCTGTGGGCTTATTTAAAAGCGGTGTCGTATCTGTTTTTTCCGGTGCGGTTGTGACTTGCTTTTTTTTAAATATATTTAAAAACATAATCTAAGACAACAGAATCTAAAGTTATAAAATTTTTTAATTCTTGAAGTATGGCACAGATAAATAAAATTGTAGGGTTGTCGCCAGATTAAAAATTGCAGGGAAAAATACTTTAAATAGTATTTGAATTGTAAAGATGTCCGGGTTATTCTGCGGTTTAAATTTTAGCGATATGTTTTGAAAATTGTAGTTCATCCTCTACTGAGCATTGTTGGGGCATAATACCCTAACTAGGCACGACGATGACCGATTGGATGGTAGAGCGAGAAGCAGTACTGGTTTATTCCTATGAATATTTTGCGCAAGCAAAAGTGTTTGTGTTCCGCAAATGGTGTGAAAAAGCAGCTGAGCAAAAATTGCTGGTGCCAACAGACCTCTCAGGGGCTTGTATTTATGGCAGTTTGTTTATGAACCATCTGTTTGGTGGCACTATCCGAGGCCACTACCAGCATCAATTCAACTTAATTGAGGGCAGGATAGTTGATTTAAGCCACGATGCCATGGATGTCGGCAAAATGACTAACCCTTACCTGCATGAACCGGGATACTTTATTATCCCGGAAAAAAATAAGGCTTTAGATGAATGTATTCCCCGTATTGATGACTGGGTGATACAGTTTTTAGCCGAACTTGAAAAGCTTAAAATCAGTTAAATCCTCAACAAGGCGGCTAGGCTTTAGGAATTAAACCTAATGCCTGCTCCAGTTCATCAAAACTGTTATAAAAATGGGGGGAAAAACGGATGCCGCCACCCCGCAAAGCACAAATTACTCCGCTATTTTGCAAATGCTGGTAAATTTCCTGATTATCTGCTGTGCGATGCTTAAAGACCACTATCCCAGACTTAAGTGGCGTTTGTTGGGGTATTAAAGCCAGTGTCTCGATTTGACTGATTGCGTTTTTAAGAAAATCGGATCTTTCAAGTACGAGTTCTTCAATTTTAGCCATACCTATTTCCAGCAATAAAGACAAACTAGCCGAAAAAGCATGGATACCCAACATGTTTGGGCTACCACATTCAAAACGGCGTGCGGTAGGATGGATTTCCCAGGGCATATTGTCATAATTGTGGATATCTTTCATCATATGCCAGCCGTATTGGGTTAGCTTAAGACGCTCACGGGCTTCAGGTTTACTATAAAAAACACCTAAACCTTCTGGGCCAAACAGCCATTTATGGCCGTCGGCCATCACAAAATCTGCCTGGTAAGCTTGCACATCAAACTGTACTGCGCCTAAGCTTTGAATGGCGTCTATACAAAATAAAATATCCCGTTGTTTGCAAAATTCACCAATACGTTCTAAATCCAAGCGCAAACCTGTGGCGAATTGTATGGAGCTGACGGTAATTAAACGGGTTTTTGGATCCACCAAAGCAAATAGTGCGTCCTCTGGTGTCTGGTACGGCGTAAATTTAGCTTGCCGAAATTCCACGCCTTGGTCTTCTAGTGACTGCCAAGGTAAGCGGTTAGAGGGGAATTCGTCAAAGCAGGAGACAATATTGTCACCAGCTTGCCAAGGTAAGCCGTAGGCGACAAAAGATATGGCTTCGGAAGTGTTTTTGACTAAAGCAATATCATCGGCAGAGCCAGCGTTTAGCAACGTTTTCAACTGCGTCCGCAAGAAAGTCTGTTTTTTTAGCCAATCCAGATAGTAATATGAGCCGTAATGGGTGTTTTGCTCGGCAAAAGCAATAACTGCAGCACCGGTTCTTTTCGGCCAGGGCGCAACCGCTGCGTGGTTAAGATAGATAATGTCATCAACTAAAGGAAATTCAGGGTGTTTCATAGCTTAGATTTAGGCAGCAATGGGTTAGGCTTTGGGGCGTAAACATAATTATAAACAATCACCGAACTCTATGACTAAAAGACGGCAATCAAATAGTAGGTTAGGGAATTCATAGCGGATAACCAAGCGTAGTAGAAAGTCAAGGATAACATAGAGCGTTAAGGTGCGTGCGCAGACCCCCCAAATTTTTAGTTGGGTATTGGGGGAACAGCGCCAAACTGATGTTAACCACCAAACCAAAGGTAAAAATAGCATGCCGTGAATTGCTGTCCAGCTGGCAATGGTAAAACTTATGTTGGTGGCGCGGTAATCGATATAGAAAAAAATGCCATTAACCAGCACAAAAAATGGCCAAAATGCCCGCCATAAGTGTGTTTGACCTAACCAAATATGTTTAAGTAAAAAATAAGGGCTCTTACTAGGGGCTTCATGAAATTGTAGGTATGGCTGGGGTGTAGAAAAATACACTAAGATGGCAATCAACAACAGGAATACCGTCAACTCTACTGGATTCAGTAAATGCGTGTAGGTGAAAATTACGGGTAGACTGGTAAAAAACATGGCTAAACCTGCCCCTGCTCTGTGCTTTAAATGCCAAGTATATCGATTTAAGCGGAGATGACAATTTTATACAACTAAGCCTTAGCCAAATTAGCTAAGGCTATAGTCTGCAATCTTAGAGCGCTAAAGCATTAAACAAATCATTGGCTAAGGCGTCACGTTCTGTTAGCGGTGCTAAGTGATGACGGGTTTCTATAAATTTTAAGATAGAGGTGGTGTCATAAACGGTAGAGTCTATAAAGCCACGCTTGGACAAAGGTGAAATGATAAGAGTGGGTATGCGGCTACCTGGGCCAAAACGGTCAAGCAGCGGCGGTGGGACATGATCCCAATAACCGCCGAATTCATCATAAGTAACGATGATTACCGTGTCCTGCCACAATGGGCTATTTTCAATTTTATGGATAACCTCGGCAACATGTTGGTCACCGGATAACAAATCGGCGTAGCCAGGGTGCTCATTCAATTCACCTATGGGTTTGTAAAAGCTCACGGCAGGTAAGTTGGCGTTTTGTATCGCAGCCATAAAGTCAATTTCATCTTTAAGATGAAGCTCCCGTGCAGCAGTCCCTTCCGCATAGTTTTTATAATACACAAAGGGTTGATGGTGAAATTGAAAATGTTTATCAGCTGTACCAGCGTTGGCATTGTGCCAACCACCGGCGTACCAAGCCCAAGACACATTATTTTCGGTTAAGCGGTCACCAATGGTGGCTTGGGTTAATGCCGGCAGACGCTTTTTTTCATTACCTTCTTTGGCCGCATAAGGTTTTTGCAAAGGTTGTAAGGTGTTGACGGCATAACCATCTGGGGTTAACGCGCCATCTTGGACTAATTGGCCATGATCATCCAGTTTTGCTTTAAGCTCATCGGGTGCGTTGTCATAACGGGGTGTGCAGGCACAAATTAACCACTGGTGGTTGAGAAATGAGCCACCAAACGCGGCCTGAAAAAAATGATCGGCCAAGGTAAAACGTTGGGCATATTGCCATAAAGGCAGTTTGCGGCCATCGTAATATCCCATGGTCAAGCCCCCCGCATCTGAGACTGCGGCAAAGCGATCCATTTTTCCTGAATTAATTTGCGCTTGGTGTTGATAAAATCGATGGATTAAATCGCCTGTTTTTTGGTCAGCGGCAACATAATGGTTAATTTCAAAAGGCTGATTTGCAAGATCGCTAGGGAAACGTGTGTCGATATTATGTTTATCCATTACAGGTGGCAATTGTTGGTAAACCTTACCCGCTAAATCGGTTTGTAAACGTTGTCCTGGCGTTGCCTGGGCGATACCTTGGGCACCTGGGAATAAGCCATATAAATTGTCAAAGCTATGATTTTCTAGGTAAATAACAACAATGTGCTGTATTTTTTGTAGGGCTTCTGGGCTTGGTTTTGCTTGGGTGCTATAGCTTATTAAGCTAAACAAAATGATAAAAAGCAGCTGTCTGAGCATGGGGAGACCTTCTTTAGGCTGTTAATAGTTAAAGTGTTAGCGCATTTAAGCACATTCAGATGAATGTTTTCTGACAGTCTAAACGCTATGGATACAGGGTGTAGGGGTATTAAATGTGGCTTGTACCTTAGTATTCTATTGGTCATCTTAATGCTGGCGTATTACTATGGGCAAGGACGGCTGAGTTATTAGTAAATACACATTAAAGGTGCTTTATGTTTCCATTGCGTGACGAAAACCCTACCCTACGGAGACCGCTAGCAACTTATTGCCTAATTGGGATAAATCTTGCTGTTTGGTTTTTTGTTCAGGGCGCTGGTTCTATGGCAATGTTGGCCAAGTCTTTGTGTTTATATGGTCTAATACCAGGGGACTTGTTAGGTACGGCACCAATAGGCACGACTATACCAATTACTCAAAACCTTACGTGCATTCTGGATCATCAAGGCAGTATTTTCACGTTAATTACGCATGCCTTTTTACATGGTGGTTGGTTTCATATTCTCGCTAATCTTTGGTTTTTATGGGTGTTTGGTGATAATGTAGAAGATGCTATGGGATCTAGCCGCTTTGTGGTGTTTTATTTTTTGTGTGTGATTGCCGCCGCGATAGCGCAAATTATATCCAATCCGGTAAGCGTCTCACCTATGGTTGGTGCCTCTGGGGCTATTGGTGGCGTGATGGGTGCTTACGCGTGGTTATACCCAAGAGCCAAAGTGCATACTTTGATTTTTTTGGGGATTTTTTTTACCACAGTAGATATCCCGGCTTTATATATGTTAGGTTTTTGGTTTATTATCCAAGTGGTGAGTGGTATTCCAGCAGTTGGCGGTGTCAGCGGAGTAGCCTTTTGGGCGCATGTCGGTGGTTTTCTGGCTGGTTTATTCCTCGCTGAATTAATGCATAAAAAATCTTATTTAGACCAGCATAACCGTGTTTTTCCAGATGTGAATAATCCTGATTAAGTGTTAATAGCATGCCCCAGTTAAAGCCTTTAGGCGTCCTAATGTTCTTGTATTAGTTTGACAAGTGTCTGAGTTGGTTAATTTTTTTAAAGCCGATGGTGCTTTAGCCCAGGTAATTGAGGGTTACCATCCTCGTGCTGCGCAAATGGAAATGGCTGAAAAAATTGCTGAGGCGATACATCGCGAACAGCATTTAATAGCTGAAGCAGGCACGGGCACGGGCAAAACCTTCGCATATTTGGTGCCGGCGATTATGTCAGGTAAAAAAGTAATCATATCTACCGGCACTAAAAATCTACAAGACCAGTTGTTTAACAAAGATTTACCGGTAATCCGCAAGGCGATTACACAGCCATTTAAGGCCGCCTTATTAAAGGGCCGAAGCAATTATGTGTGCCCCTATCGGCTCAAAAATGCCTTGGCGACGACTTTGGGTTTTAGCCAGGAAGAGGCCGCTGCTCTTAGTAAAATCAGCTCATGGTCTAAGCGCACAAAAATTGGTGATACGGCTGAAATGTCTGAAATTTCTGAGGCTGATCCGGTTTGGTATTTGGCCACCTCAACAGCGGAAAACTGCTTAGGGCAAGACTGTCCGGATTATAGTGATTGTTTTCTGATGAAAGCTCGCAAAAAAGCCCAAGAAGCTGACATTTTGGTGGTTAACCATCATTTATTATGCGCCGATTGGTCAATACGCGAAGGTGGTTTTGGTGAGCTATTACCCAATGTTGAAGTAGTCATCATTGATGAAGCCCATCAGTTGGCGGATACCGCTTCAAACTTTTTGGGGGTCACGGTAGGCGCAAGACAGTTGCTTGAATTATGCCAAGACACCTTAATCGAGTATTTTAAAGATGCAACTGATATGCCCGAGCTGCGCAGTGCTTCCGAAGATTTGGAGCATGAGCTTAAAGACCTTCGCTTAGCGTTTGGCGTTGAACTTAAAAAGGGTGCTTGGATAGAAATTGAAAACAACCCTAAGGTCGTAGCGGGGCTGTCAGCGACTAAGGCACAACTACAACGCCTGACAAACCAACTTGAATTGGCTGCCGTTAAAACCAAAGGCTTGGAGTCTTGTTTTAAGCGCGCTGAAGAACTCATGCAGCAATGGCATAAAGTTCTGGAAGAACAAACGGGGCAGTGGATCCGTTGGTATGAAACCCATAAAAAAAGTTTTACCTTAAGCCGCACACCGTTCGATATAGCCGCTGAATTTCAAGGCTTTATGCAACAACATCAGGCGACATGGGTATTTACTTCAGCGACATTAAGTGTGGCGGGCCGATTTGACCATTTTGCCAATAATTTAGGTTTGCAACAGGCGCAAAGTGCCAGTTGGGGCAGTCCGTTTGATTATGCCGAACAAGCCTTGTTTTATCATCCCAAAGGCTTACCACAACCGAATGAGGCAGATTTTACGGCACGGATTATGCACTTTGTCGTGCCGGTGTTACAAGCCAGTAAAGGCCGGGCGTTCTTTTTGTTCACTAGCCACCGGGCGCTTAAAGAAGCAGAAGGGTTGCTCAAAACTCAGTTGGACTATCCTTTGCTGGTTCAAGGCAGTTATCCGAAAGCCATTTTAATTGAGCGTTTTAAAACGGCAGGTAATGCGGTTTTGTTAGGCACAGCCAGTTTTTGGGAAGGTGTAGATGTTAAAGGGGAGGCATTATCGTGTGTGATTATTGATAAATTGCCGTTCTCATCGCCAGGCGACCCGGTTTTAAAAGCCCGCTTAATGGCCATAGAAAAGCAAGGCCGAAATCCTTTTTTTGAGCAACAATTACCGGCTGCAGTGATTGCCTTACGTCAAGGCGTAGGCCGTTTAATCCGTGATGCCAGTGACCGTGGAGTATTAATGGTGTGTGACCCGCGCTTGTTAAAAAAAACTTACGGGCAAATTTTTCTTGACAGTTTACCGCCTATGAAACGCACCCGTGATATTGCCGATGTTAGCCTTTTTTTTCATCAGGAAATGCCAGTATGAAGTTATTGGCCGTAGAGACGGCTACAGAAGCGTGTTCTGCCGCCTTATGGATAGATGGCGAAGTTACGGAATGTTTTCAGCTAGCACCTAGGGAACATACCCAACTCATTTTACCTATGATAGACGGCTTAATGGCCAATGCCGGTTTAAGACCACAACAACTCGATGCCTTGGCATTCGGTTGTGGCCCAGGTTCGTTTACTGGCGTAAGAATAGCCACGGGTGTGGTGCATGGCATTGCTTTCGGCGCTGATTTGCCGATAGTTCCGGTGTCCACTTTAGCGGCTATAGCCCAGGACTACTTTGACAATCATACCGGTGATATTGCGTTGACCGCTATGGATGCGCGTATGGGTGAAATCTTTTGGGGGGTTTACCAGCGAAATTTATTGGGTTTTGCTGAGTTATGGGCTAAAGAAAGGGTATGCCCAGCCCAAGAAGTGGCATTGCCGCAAGCAACAGGGGTTGGGGTAGGCTCGGCATGGGCAGTATATCAAGCTGATCTAAAACAACGCTTAGGTATTTTATTAAGCCACAGCCTAACGGGGTCAGCTTGGCCACGCGCTGGCGCAGTGGTTAAGCTAGGTGCTGAAGGGGCAAGGCTGGGTAAGGCAGTACCGGTCGAATTGGCAATGCCGGTATATTTGCGTGACAAAGTGGCGCAAAAAGAATCTGAGCGAAAAAAATTATAAAGCCATGTCGTAACAGTTACCTAAGCCCAGCTTAGCGTGGGGCGTAGGCGTTTTTTATGTGTTTAATCGAGTAAAAAAATTTCTAAAGCTTGCTTCCGAAGTATAGCTTAATTTCATTTTCTTTCCTTTAAAGGCTTCAAATTATTAGTCACTGTAATTGTGTTGTCATAACAGCCAGTTAGAATCACGCTTGGTCGACAGTTTCAATTAACTGTGGCCCTAGTTAGCGACGACACAACATTAAACCACTAAAAATTGGAGTTTACCGATGAAATTGAAAGCTATTTCTTTAGCGATTAGTGCTACCTTAGCGGCCTCAGCAGCGCAAGCTGTTGATTTTGGCGCAAGACAAGAGCAACAAATAAAAGCACAATCTTTAAGCCTGTTTGGTCTTTTAGGCACACTCGGCAATTCTTCATCAACATCGCTTACCCAAGCCCAAGCACAAGCTAATCCCGCAAACTTAATCACAGTAGCACCGGGTTTAAGTGTAAACATCGTGAGTGCCGCGGCCAACCTAGGCCCTAATATAGACATGATGGTTTTATACCCAAATAATGTTGCACCTACGCATATTATTGCCTGTAATGAGCAAGGTGCTAGCCAGGTCGGCGTGCAACGTATACGCCTATCTGATGGCTTAATCGAAGATATTATTAGCAGTGGTTTGACTAGCTGTGATCCTGCTGAAATCACCCCATGGGGCACTGTCGTTATTGGAGAGGAAGCGGGCACCAATGGCCGCATGTTCGAAATCCTTGATCCATTGACCACAACAGGTGTAACAGTAACGGGTTCCGGGGCAAATACCACGACTTCAGATAACACGAAAGTGCGTTTTCTGCCCGCTTTAGGTCAATTGTCGTTCGAAGGTATTTCTATATTACCGAATGGGGTCGCTTTGTACCAAGATGAAAACCGCCCTGGTAATGGCGTTGTTGGCGGTGGTTACTTTAAGTTTATCCCTAGCAATTTATTTCCTGCAAATGGCGCACCCATTTCTAATTTAGATGCTTCCCCATTAGCCAGTGGCCGTGTTTTTGGTTTCCGTGCCGGTAAACGCAACAACAGTGATTTTGGGCCAGGTAACAATTTAGGCCGTGGCAATTGGGTTGAAGTTACGGATGGTTTATTTGGTGCCCCAACTACTACGCCTGGTGTAAGCCGTAATAATTTACGTGCTGCAGCAGCAACCTTATCGTTAACAACGGGTTACCGTCCTGAAGACCAAGATATAGATCCTAAAGCGTTAGCAGCAGGTAATGTCCGTGTTTGCGGCACCAATACAGGTGATGATACCCCGCCTACACAAAATGCTGGTGATAATAACTTTGGTACTGCTTTCTGCTTAAAAGATGGCACGTTAGCAGAATCAGCTGTTATTAATACCACTAACCAAACTATTGCTGGTGTTACTTATGCTATTAACAATGGTGCTGGTGCTGCAATACCTGAATACCAAACATTAGTCGAAAATTTCTTTGATTTTGGCATGCCAGATAACGTTGCTTATCAACCAGGCCGTGGTAATTGGGTAATTAATGAAGATGGTGAAGGCCCAACTTATTCAGCACCACGCAACAATGACATCTGGGATTGTTTGGATGATGGCACTGACCGTGATCAACTGGCTGATGCCTGCGTTAAAGTTGCAACTTTAAATGACTTGACAGCAGAAACCACGGGCGGCGTCTTTAATGCAGCGGGAAATGAATATTACGTTAGCATCCAACATAACATCACAGGCCATGGCGTTATCGTAAAAATTACTGGCTGGAGATAAGCCATCGACCTTGCTGGATAGCTAGGTATTTGATTAGGTGGCACATCCAATTTGGGTGCGCTGCCTTAACCGCAGCTAAGCCCAGTCAGGCACTACGGCTAGCCACATACAAACTTATGGAGACCATGAAATGTCTAATAAATATGCAACCCGCTTAGGTGTTGCTTCTGTGTTAATTTTGGCTTTAGGTTTTACCGCGACTAGCGCGCAAGCAGCAGCAGTTTCAGCGACAGCACAGTTGTTTGGCGTGAGCACTGTAGGCACACCAATTTTGACTTTTTCCAATGATCAATATGCCCAAGGTGCCCAAAATTCATTGGGTGGTGATTTATTTCACTTTGGCTCATCGCAGCGGGAATTATTCTTAAATGACAGTATTGATGGTGGCAATACTGTAGCTACTGCCCGTTCTGGCATTGAATCTGACTTGCCGGTGACCAATGCCGGGACAATTGGCAATGCCGCGGCTTCTGCTTATACTACGTATTCATTTGATTATGTTGCTACCGGAGCTGGCCAAGTTTTTGTAGATTTTGATTATCTATACAGTGTCACTATCCTTGACATTCAAGCCGGTGAGCAAGCCGGTGTTTCCTCGTCTGTTGTTGCCGTTGAAGAAGGCAAGCCTGGTACCAATGTCAGTGCATTGTTCTTTTTTTCAAATCAAGAAAATAATGATTTTGGTAGCGAACGTTTACGTTTGACATTAAATGTGCTTGATGGCCAGACTGGAACGATTAGCTTTACCGCAGCTAGCCAAGGCTTTACTACTGCAGTGCCAGTACCTGCAGCAGTTTGGTTGTTTGGCTCTGCGTTAATAGGCATGCTACGTTTACGCCGTAAGTAAGCCTAAGTGGTAGCATTGATTCCATGCTTTTCGTTTAGATTTAAACAAAAAACCCGGGTTACGCCGGGTTTTTTGTTAACGGACATCGGCTATAGGCGCTTGCATTGAGACATTAAACGCAATAGCTATTCGATCTGTCATACCAGAATAAGCATGCACATGATGGTATAGCCAGCTAGGAAAGATCACCATCAAGCCATTTTCAGCATCTATGCGCACAGGCCGGCCGAAAGGCGTGCCTGGTATGGCCACCATTTCTACAAAAGGTCTTGGATCCAACAGTTCAAGCACGCCGCTTAAGGGATTGGTTGTGTCGCTAGTGCCGGCATCAACATAGTAAACTCCAGACCAAGCGCTTTCTGGATGATTATGCACAGAGTTATAATGGCCTTTGCGTAACAAGTTGACCCAGGCATTTATTTTTAGATAGCCTTGAAAAGTATTTTCACCTGAGGTGGCGGTGATGGTTTCGCTAATGGCTTTTTGGATTTCAATATCAAATTGTTTAATTGCAGCATCTGGCCATTCTAAAAAATTAGTTTCAGAGCGCCAGCCACCAATGTTGCTGCGGCGTGTGCTGGGCGTAAGCTGTTCCGCCCGGAGTATGCATTGTTTAAGCCCGGCATTTAACAGATCGGGTGTTTTAATCCGATAAGTAATAATGGGGGTCATAAACATGCGGCTTATGCGTATCTCGCGTTCTGGCATTGAGTTTGTCATGTTGCGAATGGGCCTAAAGTTTAGTTTGGATCAACGGCTTAGGGGCTAGCTTATGAGAGGCGTATTATACGCTAGTCCTAAAGCAGTTTGGCAGGGGCCCAATGCGCGACCAACTTAGCCAAAAAATTCTGCTACTATTTCTTTACGGCGTTGATAAAGCAAACGTCGTGTTGCTGCCAACCTAATACCGGTTTTAATTATTATAAACAAGGATACTTGCTGTGGAAAAAGTTGAATTTGGCGTTGGTGAAGAAGACCGTAAACGCTTATTAAATTTTATTGATACGTTTCAAAAATTTATCAATAACCTAATTGAAGAGGATAGTTATTTTTTAGCGCACTTCCAGGTTGATTACAAGCCTGTTTGGCTAGAACTTGGCCCGCATTTTTCAGCGCTTAAAGACGGCTTGCAACGGGCTGACACCAGTGTCCTTTTAGCTTATGGGTTGCTAGGCAACCAACTGGGCTTTAAATTAAAAGTAGTTAATTATTTTGCTAAAGAGTTTTTTCTTTATGGCATAGAATTAATTGGTGGGCATAAATTACTAGAAAACCTGTTTGCCTCTATGGGGCATATGCTAGAAGGCATGGTAGCGGCGGCAGGCACCGGTCAAGCCATCATAGGCTTTAAGAATAGCCTTCAAGTGATTATTAAGAATGATAGTTAAGCCCACGATAGACCCAAGGTGCAATTGGTTAAGGCTTAGTATCCAAAACAGGCTACGGTAAAGAGATTGTCTAAGGCGTAAACTGATTTAGATTTTTGCCAGTTTAGTTCTGTATAATACTTGGTTTTATTGCAGTTTTTAATTAGCGGCAATGGCCCAATATTTCGAAATTCATCCTGAAAACCCGCAGCTACGGTTAATTCACCGTGCCGTAGAGATCATACAAAAAGGCGGGGTTATTGTTTACCCAACTGATTCATCTTATGCGATCGCCTGCCATATAGGTGATAAACAAGCATTGGATACTATCCGCAGAATTCGCCAATTGGATGATAAGCATAATTTTACTTTAATGTGCAAAGATATGGCTCAGGTGTCAACGTTTACTAAAGTTGACAACGATGCCTACCGGCTGATTAAAACACTCACTCCTGGGCCGTTTACGTTTATTTTGGATGCTACACGGGAAGTGCCTAGGCGTTTACAACACCCTAAGAAAAAAACCATAGGTGTGCGCATATCAGAACATGCGGTTGCCCAATTACTAGTGCAAGAATTGGGTGAGGCACTGTTTAGTTCAACCTTGATCCTACCCGGTGAAACTAGCGCTTTGTCTGATCCTTACGACATCCGAAAGTGCTTGGAACATGAACTCGATTTAATCATAGATGCGGGCATTGTTGAACATGAGGACACCACCGTGATCGAATGTTCAAGATCAGGCATAGAAATTATACGGCAAGGCAAAGGTCTTGCACCTATGCTGGAATAACTTAGGAGTTTTGGAAATGATGAATGAATTAAATATGATCCAACGCATTGCCGTTTGGATACTACCGGTAATTTTTGCCATAACGGTGCATGAAGTGGCGCATGGTTGGGTGGCTAAAAAATATGGTGATAACACGGCTTCTATGTTGGGCCGCTTAACGCTAAACCCGATTAAACATATAGATTGGCTAGGCACCATCATAATCCCTGGATTGCTGCTGTTAACATTTACCGGTTTTATTTTTGGTTGGGCAAAACCTGTGCCTGTGGATGCCCGTAATTTTACAAATCCTAAGCATGATATGGCAGTAGTGGCTTTGGCGGGGCCAGTTTCTAATTTAATTATGGCAATTAGCTGGGCGTTATTGGCTAGGTTAGGTATTGCCATTGATATCGCTTACGTGACTATGCCGCTAATTTATATGGGTGTTGCCGGGATTTCGATTAACTTGGTGTTAATGTTAATCAACTTATTACCGATCCCGCCTTTAGACGGCAGCCGTGTTTTGACTGGTTTTTTACCCAACAAACTCGCTTATAATTACAATAAGTTAGAACGCTATGGGTTTATTATTTTAATTCTGTTGCTATCTACTGGCGTACTCAATAAAATTTTAGGTTACCCTATGTTTGTCGTACAAAAGCTGTTTTTTGCTATAGCCGGTTTATAGCAGAACACATGCAAGATAGTGATCTTGAGCAAAAAACGGGTCAAATTTTCGCCTTAATACAAGGCACACCATTATTGCAAATGCCGGAGGATTTATACATTCCGCCGGATGCCTTAGAAGTCTTTCTTGAAGCATTTGAAGGCCCGTTAGACCTATTATTGTATTTGATACGCAAGCAAAATCTCGACATTGTAAATATTCCTGTTGCCCAAATTACCCACCAATATATCGTTTATATTCAGATGATGGAGCTGTTAAATCTTGAATTAGCAGCTGAATATTTGGTGATGGCGGCATTATTAGCCGAAATAAAATCGCGGATGTTGTTGCCGAGGCAACCGGATTTGGAAGAAGATGAAGAAGACCCCAGGGCCACTTTAATTCGAAGGTTACAAGAATATGAAAATATCAAGCAGGCAGCTGAGGCGATTGACCAATTGCCAAGATTGGAACGTGACTTATTTGTCTGCGTAGCGGAAGTGGCTTTAAATATGCCAAAGCAACATCCCGATGTTGATATGAAAGAATTGTTATTTGCTTTTAAACAAGTGCTAAAAAGAAGCGATCAGCTTAGTCACCACCAGATTTTTAAAGAACCCTTATCAGTCCGTGAACGAATGGCAACCATTTTGGAAAAACTTAAAGGAGCGGATAGTCTCGCTTTCGCTCAACTATTTATCAGAAAAGAGGGGCGACATGGCGTTGTTGTCTCATTTCTGGCCATCCTCGAACTCAGCAAAGAGCGACTCATCGACATCTTCCAGCCAGACAACTGTAGCGGCGAGCAACTCAGAATCCGAAGCGCCAGTAGCGCCGCCGGCTAAGGAAAAAAAGCAAAAACAGGCGAGCGTTGCAAAGACACAAGCAGTTGCCAGCCCTATATTAACTGGCAAGCCTATCGACATCACTAGGCTAAGCCAGTATGTTAAACAGCAAAACCGACGCAAACAGGTGGTGTCAGGCAGCCTACATTTGCCTTCGGTAGTTATTTTTAAACAGCCCGAAGTCAATATGGAACTCAAAGCGATTGTTGAAGCCATTCTATTTGCTAGCGCTAAACCCATGACGGCCAGGCAAGTCCAGCAAGTTTTTCCGGAACTGGAGCAACCAGACCTTGCAGACATTGAAGTCGCTATCGATAGTTTAATAGAGGATTACCAAAGCCGACCTGTGGAACTAAAAAAAGTGGCCAGTGGTTATCGCTTTCAAGTGCGGTCTGAACTTGCCGTTTGGGTGTCGCGGTTATTTGAGGAAAAGCCGCCAAAATATTCGCGTGCATTATTAGAAACGGTGGCTATTATTGCTTATCGACAACCGGTGACACGCGGTGATATTGAAGATATACGCGGGGTTAGTGTCAGTACTAACATCATTCAAACGCTCTTGGACAGGGAGTGGGTAAGGGTAGTGGCGCATAAAGAAAGCCCTGGCAGGCCAGCGCTTTATGGTACGACCAAAGCATTTTTGGATTATTTTAATTTGCAATCGATAAATGAATTGCCGACTTTACAGGAAATTCAGAATTTAGATATTGTCATAGAAAATCAGCCGTAATCAATCTAGGAAAACTGTGAGTTATAAAAAAGAAACCAGCCGTCCCGGCAAAAAACTACGTGATGAGCCAAGGCCAAAAAAACCTTGGGATAAAAAAAATGCTGAAAAAGCACCTGACTTAGGCCCTGGCGAGCGGGTGCAAAAAGTATTGGCACGTGGTGGCTTAGCCTCGCGCCGGGAAATTGAACGCTGGATTGAAGAAGGTCGGGTAAAACTGAATGGAGAGACGGCCACTTTAGGAATGCGTCTTAAAGCCGGTGACCATTTACAGCTTAACGGCCGCATAGTGAATTGGCAAAAATATGCCGTACAGCCAACGCGTGTCTTGCTTTACCATAAATCAACAGGGGAAGTGGTGACGCGTAATGACCCTGAAGGCCGGCCTACCGTATTTAAACAATTGCCAAGAATAGAAAGTGGTCGCTGGATTGCGGTAGGCCGCTTAGATATTAATACGTCAGGATTGTTGTTGATGACCAATAATGGGGAATTGGCTAACCGCCTGATGCACCCATCGACACAAATTGAACGGGAATATGCAGTACGGATTTTAGGCGATGTACCCGATGCGATTTTGGAACGCCTCAAACAAGGTGTGGCATTGGAAGATGGCAACGCTAAATTTGATGAAATTAAGTTTTCAGGTGGTGAAGGCGCTAATAAATGGTATTACGTTACCGTGGCGGAAGGCCGTAACCGCTTGGTTAGGCGCTTGTGGGAATCCCAGAATATGACAGTAAGCCGCCTAATGCGCGTACGTTATGGGCCCGTGGTATTACCTGATGGCTTAAAAACCCATGGCATTTATGAGCTAGATATCAAAGAGTTGAATTTACTGTTTGAATTTGCTGGTTTAAAACCAGATGATCCCATTCCAGATAACTCGCCAGCTAGCACTGAAAGCACAAGCAATAAGGTTAAGCCTAGCCGATACAAACCTAAACGCAATTAAATTGAGTTTCTTTTAGGCTTATTCGGCAAGGACTTTATTACGGCCTGTTTTTTTAGCTTCATACATCGCATGATCAGCACGTTTAACGAGGCTTTCTGCATTGTCTTCAGGCATTAAACTACTTACGCCTAAACTTGCTGTGACCTTTAGGGTTTCCATGCCATACATCAAGGTGTGGCATTCGATGGTGCTACGTATCCGTTCTGCCAATAATTTGGCGCCATCAAGGTCTGTATTATTTAGTAAGAGAACAAATTCCTCACCACCGTAGCGGAAGATCAAATCACTTTCCCGCAAGCTATCTTTTACCCAACTGGCTACTGACGCTAAGGTAACGTCACCACAGCTATGGCCGAAGCTGTCATTAATGTTTTTAAAATGGTCTATATCTAAAAACACAACTGATAAGGCACCATTATTCCGAGTGGCCAGGCTGATTTCGCGTTTTAGGGCGCTATCAAAAGAGGCGCGGTTTTGGGTTTTTGTTAATGGGTCGGTATAAGCCATTTTAATGGCTTGATGGTATAAGGTTGCATTCTTTAATGGATAAATTAAGCAGCATAAAAGCCCTTCTAAGAGTTTAAGTTCACTCTCTTGAAAGCGGTAATTCCGCATCAGTTTTAATTCACCTAATTGTTGCTGTTCAACCTTTAAGGCATAGTTGCAATAGTGCTTAGTGAAGACACCGTGTTTAATTTCCAGATCAAATTCGGCGTTGTTGTATATAAAGGCGCTGTGCGGAACCATTTTTTCTATTTTATTGCAGAAAATGGTTATTAATTCATTAAATTCTAAAGTGGTTTGTAATGCACTGCTGATGTCGTAGTGGCGTAAGTTTACCGCCTTAGTGGCTTCCAGCGTATTGTTAGTGATTACAGCCAGATTTGATGATTTCTTTGCCATGATTACTGCCTTCAAAAAGAATTATTGATGCAGTAACCTAAGCCATTACTATGCCATTATTTATATATCTATTTAAATTAATAGTTTAGTTAGATAATTTGATGGTTTTAAATTAGGGTGACATAATTTTGTCACGTTTTAGCGGCAAAAGTTTGCCATTTAGGGGGGTTAATATTTAGTTCGCCGGCGTATATTGGTTTCTTGTAGTAATAGCGTTGCATTTTTGGCGGCAATGGGTTGGCTAAAATAATAGCCTTGCGCACTTTGACAATACAGTTTTTGTAAAAATTCTATTTGATTTTTTGTTTCCACGCCTTCAGCTATCACATTAAGCCCCAGTTGTTGTGCCATAACTGTGATAGCGGTAACAATTGCGGCATCATTGGCATCAGTATGGATGTCCCTAACAAATGACTTGTCAATTTTTAAGGTGTCTATTGGTAAGCGTTTAAGATAACTCAACGAAGAATAGCCTGTGCCGAAATCATCCACTGAAAATTGGACGCCAATTTTCTTTAATTGGTTCAACACATTTAAGTTGGTATCGATATGCTGCATCATTATGCTTTCTGTAATTTCAAGTTCCAACAGGTTTGCAGGCAATCCGGTCCGTCTTAATACATTTGTGACTATCTCTAATAATGGGCTTTGATTGTTTTGGGGCTGAAATTGGCGACCTGATAAATTAACGGCAATTCGCACCGGCAGACCGGCATCTAACCATTTTTTGGCTTGTAGACAGGCGGTGAGCAATACCCATTCACCGATAGGCACTATTAATCCAGTTTCTTCTGCTATCGGAATAAAATCCGCGGGTGTGATGACGCCAAGTTCTTTATTATGCCAGCGTAATAACGCTTCCATGCCAATAATATGTCGGCTGATGGTATCGACTTGTGGCTGGTAATGTAGTGTGAGTTCGTTTTTTTCTAACGCCCTACGTAAATGTTTTTCTAATTTATGGTGTAATTGTGCAGCCGCATTCATTTCGCGGGCAAAAAATTGGTAATTATTTTTACCTAGGTTTTTTGCGTGATACATGGCGACATCTGCGTTAGCGAGCAGTAATTCACGGTCTTCAGCATCTTTAGGATAAATGGCAATACCTATGCTTGCGCTGACATGAATTTCATTTGGCCCAATTTTAAACGGCTTGATTAAGCTATTGATAATTTTCTCGGCTACTAAAGCGGCATCTTTAGGGTCTGCAAGTTCCGGTAATATCACGGTGAATTCATCACCACCCAAACGGGCGACGGTGTCATTTTCACGTAGGCTTTTGGCAATTCGGCTAGCAGCATCTTTAAGCAAAGCATCACCCTGGGTGTGGCCGAGATTGTCATTAACCATCTTAAAGTTATCTAAGTCGATAAACATAATGGCGACTTGATTTTTTTTGCGTTGGGCATATGCAATCGCTTGCTGGACCCGGTCTGCAAACAAAGTGCGGTTAGGCAAGCCGGTTAAATTATCAAAATGCGCCAAATAATCTAAATGCCGTTGGTTGCCTCGGATTATTTCCATTTCATTCGCGTTATCTAAGGCCAAGGATAATGAATGGGCAAAGCTTTGCGCGATGGTTTCATCTTCCTCATCGAAGGGTTTACCGTTTTCTTTATCACTTAAATAAACTCTGCCATAGACTCGGCCATGGCAGGAAATCGGCACAGCCAGTAATGTCTTCATGATCGGGTGACCAGCTGGAAAGCCAATTTTTCGGGGATCTTTGCTAATGTCGTCAATGATCAGGTTGGTATTTTGTTCTATAACAACACCTAATAACCCTAAGCCTTCGGGTAACGAACCGATGTTTTGAATCTGTTCCTCAGTCATGCCGGTGTGGACAAAATGATGCAGTATACCTTGTTCATTAATGATGCCAATTGCGCCGTATTTAGCTTGTAAGAGTAGTTTTAAAGCATCAATAGCGCTTTGTAGCAGTTCAGTTTCCACGGATGTGTGTGCCAAAACCCCCAACAAGGATTTTGCCGCTTCGTGTAAAGTGGTTAAGCGTTTAGACCAAGCAAGAATATTTTTGTATTCTAGTTTTTCTAATTGTTGAAGGCGGCGGGTTTCTTTCAGCAAGGCTTCCTCGCGTAGAAGTAAGGCTTGGAGCATGCTTTGTTGATTAATTGCACCTAACAAATTACCGGTGGTATCAAATATCGCTAAATTTTCGAGGTTATTGGTATCCATTATGACCAAGGCTTCGTCAATATTGCTGTCAGCGCGGAGGCTGTGTTTGACACTGTGTTTGGCCAAATCAGCAAAAATCCAGTTAGGGTGCAACATAATATCTTGAGCACTGACTAAGCCACAAAAATCACCCTGGCCATCCGCTTCTGAAAATACCGCGAAAATTGTTTTTTCTGGTTTTTGCGGTGGGCTTTCCTCACGGCATACCCTTAGCACATGCGGGCATAGGCAATCTTTAATCTTTAACGGTTTCATGAAAGCGTAGACAAAAGTAATCCGGTATCAATCTCAATTGGGCCATCAAGACTAGTGGCCAGTAACTCTATGGTGTTTCCTAAGGTGGCGTAGTCGATGGAGGTGTTGTTTTCTAGGTTTAACTGATAATTGATGCGGTGGGTGATGTTGTTGTTTTTACTCGTGTTGGTTACGGGCATTAGGTGAGCGTAGTATTAATATATTTAGAGTCTAATCCATAGACGTGAATTTACAAGCCAATACTCAGGCTTTATTAGAGGTTATAGAATGCCGTGGCGATCAGTTTTAGCATTTAAAATCAACTATTTCGTTGATATGGGAGCCGTGCTTTCATAGTCATATCAAGTAAATTAGGTATTTCATAGGCATTGACAAAGCAGGCTTTAAAAAAGGCCTAGCTGCAGCTGCGCCACTTCTGACATCATGTCACGCGACCAAGGTGGATCAAGCACAATTTCTATATTGACATGATCGACACCAGGTAGTTCCCGGATCGATTTTTCCACATCGTTTTGTATCATAGGCCCCATACCGCAACCCGGAGCGGTTAAGGTCATTTTGACATGAACGTCGTATAAGGCGTCGTCGACTTGGCTAAGCTTGCATTCATAAACTAGTCCGAGATCAACAATATTAACCGGAATTTCTGGGTCATAGACGGTTTTCATAACTTCCCAGCAGTTTTTTTCCACGGCTTCAGGGCTAGTTTCTGAAACTAAGGTTTGCAGTTGTAGGCTATCTTTGCCTAAGGCATCGGCATCTTTGCCTTCAATGCGGACCATATGGCCATAATCTGTGACGACAGTATAATTGCTGCCTAGCGCTTGGTGAATGGCAACCGTGTCACCAGCTTTTAAGGCACCGGCATTACCATCAGGGATAGTAACGATATTAACATCTCGGGTTAAAACCACAGTTTCTCTTTCGGCCATAGGAATTCTTTATGTTTACAAGTAAAAAGTTCGGGCATCAATCGCTTGGCCATTAATGCCTATGCTTTCTTTGCCAAATAAATAGCGGTATACCGGCACCATAACTTCCATTTTGGGCAATTTCGATTTATCTTCAGCTGGATAGGCGCGCTTACGTAATGGCGAATCTATTGCCCCAGGAATTAAGGTGTTCACACGAATTTTATTGCCTGCTTCCATTTCTTCTGCCAAAATTTTGGCTAGTCCCTCTAAAGCGATTTTGGCCACGCCATAAGCACTGGCATAGGCTGGCGCATTTCTTGATGATGAGTCCGACGTAAACACCACAGAGGCTTGCCCGCTTTTTTGTAACACAGGCAACAACACCCGGGTGAGCATAAACGGGGCGTGTAAATTCACAGTCAGACTATGTCCCCAGTCATGTATGCGCGTGCTGGCGATTGGCGCAAAGGCTTGAAATTCGACGGCAGAATGTAATAAACCATGCAAGGCACCATATTTTTCATCAATACGGTTGGCCAATTCTATGTAGTCATCTTCATTGGCGCCGGCTAAATCAAACGGATATAAAATAGGGGTTTTAGCTTTGGCGGCGACAATAGCATCATAGCAGGCCTCTAATTTGGCCAGATTGTTGTCTAATAGGATGATGTGCGCACCTTGTTGTGCAAGGCTTAAGGCTGCTGTAGAGCCTAAGCCACCACCGGCACCCGTTATTAGGATGGCTTGATGGCTTAACGGCATGTAACAGACCTCATCCAGTCTGAAATTTGTAGGGGGGCGTTAATCAGCGCATCAGCACCCCAAGTTTCTGGGGTATCTTCTGGTTTTAAATAACCATAAAGCGCCACCAAGGTTTTCATTTTGGCCGTTTTACCGGCGGTAATATCGTGGCTGGCATCACCAATGTAAGCACATTGCTGCGGACTAACATTAGCTTGGTTGCAGGCTGCCAGCATGGGTTCTGGGTGAGGTTTAGGGTAATTAGTGCTGTCACCGCTAATAATGCAGGCGGCCCGCTCAGTTAGGTTTAGGGCAGCCATCAAGGGTTCGGTAAAGCGTTTGCGTTTATTGGTAACCACGCCCCATTTTAAGCCTTGGTTTTCAATGTCACTTAACACGTCTGTAATACCAGAAAAAAACACGCTATGCTCGGCAATATTGCTTTGGTATGTGTCTAGCATGGTCTCTAAAATTGCGCTTTGTGTGCTCGTGCTGGTATCAACACTAGCATTGATCATGGCGCTAGCACCATAGGAAATAAACGGCTTAACCGTATCAAATTCAACACTGGCAAAGTTATGCTGGTTTAAGGCCTTATTTAAGCAGGCGATTAAATCTGGTGCGGTATCGACTAGTGTGCCGTCTAAATCAAATAACACACAAGATAGGTTAAAGCTGGACATTATGGGGTGACCTTGAGTGTTTCGGCAGGCCGTTTAAAGGCTGCCAAATAATTGACATCAATGTCTTTGCCCAAGTAAAACTGTTTGCTTAGCGGGTTATATTCAATGCCAACCATACCTTGAAGTTCTAAGCCAGCGTTACGCGTAAACTGACACAGTTCCGAAGGTTTAATGAACTGCTTAAAATTGTGCGTGCCTTTAGGCAGCATTCTTAGCAGGAACTCGGCGGCAACGATGGCGAGCAAATAGGCTTTCGGTTGGCGGTTTAGGGTAGAGAAAAATACCATGCCGCCAGGTTTAACTAAAGTTGCACAGGCTCTTATAATCGCTGCAGGATCGGGTACATGCTCCAGCATCTCCATACAGGTAACATGGTCAAAACTAGCGGGCTGTTGTTCGGCCAAGGCTTCTGCGCTAATTTTTTGATAATGCGCGTTTACACCAGATTCAAGGCCGTGTAAATCCGCAACATCAATCAAGTCTTGGCTCAAGTCTATACCTAACATGTTCGCGCCATGCTTGGCCAGGCCTTCGGTTAATATCCCGCCGCCACAGCCGACATCAAGCATATGCTGGTCGGCAAGAGTGGTATAACGCTGAATAAAGCTGATACGCAAAGGGTTGATGTCATGCAAGGTTTTCGATTCACCTTGGGGATCCCACCAACGTTCGGCCATTGCGCCAAATTTGTTGATTTCGTGAATATGGACATTTTCTGTTGTAGTCATAAAACTGCTTAGGTTGGTTACAATAATAGTTTACTTTATAAGTAGGTAATTCGCTATGCGGGATTCGACAAGCGTAGCTGCCATTCGTTTATTTTAATTTTTAATTGGGATAAATCTATTGTGGTTAAGTTGCGTTGTTTTAATAAACGTTTACCGGCTACCCACACGTCGGTCACTTGCTGGCGGCTAGCGGCATAGACAATTTGGGATATGGGATCATAGATTGGCTGGGTTTCGGGCTGATCCAAATCTATGGCGATGACATCAGCAAACTTTCCGGTAGTGAGTGAGCCAATCTGGCTATCCAAGCCCATTGCTTTGGCACCGTTTAAGGTTGCCATGCGTAAGGCCGTAGCCGCTGGAATAGCACTGGCATCGTTAGCGACTGCTTTGGCCAATAATGCGGCAGTACGCATTTCTGAAAGCATATCCAAGTCGTTATTGCTAGCGGCGCCGTCGGTGCCTAGCGCGACATTGATGCCAGCTGCCAGACATTGTGCTATAGGGCTAAAGCCACTAGCCAATTTAAGATTAGATTCTGGGCAATGGATGAGATGGGCACCTGCTTCAGCAAATTGTTTGATTTCAGCATCGGTTAACTGGGTCATGTGTACAGCCATAAAGTTCGGACTAATCAGGCCTAGCTCATGCAATCTTTGTAGAGGCCTGCGCCCGGTTTGTTGTAAGGCTTGCTCTACCTCAAAGCGGGTTTCGTGCACATGCATGTGTATGGATATATCCAGTTCATCGGCAAATGTCCTTATTTGTTGTAACGGCCCATCGGATACCGTGTAAGGCGCATGGGGTGCAAAAACTGTGGATAACAGTGGCTGATGACGTAATTCGTCATGCAGGGCCAAGCCTTTGTTGATATACATTTCGGCGTTTTCTGCCCAAACCGTAGGAAAGTCGATCACAATCAGGCCTATTTGGCTGCGTATACCGTGTAACATGGCTTGCTGGGCGCTAATATCGGGAAAAAAATACATGTCATTAAAGCAGGTGGTGCCGCTAAGCAGCATTTCTGCGATAGCTAAATCAGTACCATCCCGGACAAAACTTTCGCTAACCCATTTTTGCTCCATAGGCCAAATATGGTTTTGCAACCAATCCATCAGTGGTAAATCGTCAGCAAAACCGCGCATTAAGGTCATCGCAGCATGACCATGGCTGTTAACAAAACCGGGTATTAAGGCATGGTTAGGCAAGTTTTCAATATGCTCAGCTTGATATTTTTCAGCAGCATCAGCGGCAGGTAACACATCGATAATTTTGCCATCGTTAAACACGATGGCATGGAAGTGATAGATTACGGATTCCGGTTCAACAGGTATAATCCAGCGTGCGTTGATGAGCGTGTCGACATGCATAATAGGCTCCTTTATTTAGGCTGCGAAATTATAACTTTATTAGCCTGGGTTTTTGATAACTAATGACTATACAAAAAAAATTAGCGGTACAAGCGCTGCAATGGACAGGCAGCAGCCTTAACGTATTAGACCAAAGGCAGTTACCCACGAACATCGTTTATGAGGAATTTAATGATGCCGCGGGGGTAGCCCAAGCCATTAGTAGCATGCGGGTTAGAGGCGCGCCTGCGATAGGCATTGCTGCGGCTTATGGTGTGGTACTGTCAGCAAAGGCGCATGCGCCCCAAGAATTCGCCGCCAAGCAAGATTTAATAAAAGCAGATATTAAGCTTTTAGCCCAGTCCAGGCCGACAGCCGTAAATTTATTTTGGGCGTTGCAACAAATGCAATTAGTTTTGGAGGCTAATCCTGATGATCTCTGCGCGGCTTTACTAGCGCGTGCAGAAAAAATCCATGCAGATGATATCGCCGCCAATTATGCTATGGGGGAATTGGGTGCTGATGTATTAGCTAAAGCTAAAGGGGTATTAACCCACTGCAATGCCGGGGCATTAGCCACTGGTGGTTATGGAACGGCGCTCGGGGTAATTCGTAGCGCCTATAAACGCCAGCCATTAAACGTGTATGCAGGGGAAACCAGGCCATGGTTGCAGGGGGCAAGACTAACTGTTTGGGAATTATCGCAAGATGGTATTCCAGCCACGTTAATTGCTGATTCCGCTGCGGCATGGTTAATGAAATCAGGAAAAATTGATTGGATAGTGGTCGGTGCCGACCGTATTGCCGCTAATGGCGATGTTGCCAATAAAATAGGCACGTATTCCTTAGCCGTGCTGGCCAAACAGCATGGTGTAAAACTGATGGTTGCCGCGCCCATGTCAACCATAGATTGGAGTATTGAAAATGGTGACGCCATAGAAATTGAACAGCGCAATCCAAATGAATTGCTACCCGCTGCATACACTGAAGATACACAGGAACATTTAGTAAGTGCTTGGAATCCCGTGTTTGATGTTACCCCTGCAAGCTTAATTGATGCCATAGTCACTGAACGGGGGTTAGTAATGAACCCATCTATCAATGGCGTTAGGGAGTTAAAACATGCTACAGATTAAAAACAGCCGCAATAATCCGGCTTTAGTGGTGAGTAGTTTTGTAAAAGCTTTAAAACTATTAACCACACCAGGGATCCGGCAATTTTTGATTATCCCAATTCTGATTAACATATTGCTCTATGGCACGGCCTTTAGCTTAAGTTATTTTTATATGAATGAGTTGATCGAGCAATTTATCCCTGCTTGGTTACACTGGTTAAATTGGGTTTTATGGCCGCTGTTTTTTATTTGTTTTTCAATAGTGGTATTTTTTAGCTTTACCGTTTTAGCCAACCTACTGGCGGCACCTTTTTACGGCAAATTAGCGGCTAAAACCCAATGGTTAATCACCGGGCAGGTCGGCAGCGAGGTTATACAACCGTTACGAAAAGTTATGTTGGCCGAAATTAAGCGCGCCAATTATTTAGCCGTGCGCTTTATACCCTCGTTAATTTTATTTATAATTCCAGGGGTTAATATAGTCGCTCCGTTTTTATGGGCGTTATTAGGTGCCTGGGGTATGGCCTTGGAATATTTAGCCTATCCTTTAGAAAATGAAGGTATCTTGTTTTCAGAGCAAAAACAGCTGCTTAAAGCTAGGCGCTTAAGCGCCCTAAGTTTTGGCGGCATCACCATGTTTGGTTTAACCGTACCGGTTTTAAATATAGTTATGGCACCTTTGGCAGTCATAGCTGCAACCATATATTGCCAAGCGTTAAAAGCGGAATAGGGCAGCATTAATACGCCATAAATGCCGGGCCGATAGCCACACAGCCATCAAATCACTAGTGGCATAGCTGGGCTAAGGCCTATATTGACTTGATAATTCGGGATTAACACTAAATTCGAGGGGCGCCAGCGTTGTAGCCCCCTTTTTAATTTTAAAATTAAGGAAACTAATGAATAACCCACCTGATTGCCCTAAATGCGCGTCTAACTTTTGCTATGAAGACAACGGCATGTATATATGCCCAGAATGCATGCACGAATGGCCTATCGTGGCGATAGCAGAGGATACAGAAGGTTTGGTGGTGCGCGATGCCAATGGCAATACCTTAAACGACGGTGATTTTGTAACGGTAATTAAAGATTTAAAAGTTAAAGGCTCATCCTCAGTAGTTAAAGTAGGCACCAAGGTTAAAATTATGCGTCTGGTTGAAGGTGACCATAATATAGATTGCAAAATTGACGGTATCGGGGCTATGCAATTAAAGTCCGAATTTGTTAAAAAGGCCTAGAATTGGCAATGCTCTATAGCTGTAAATTAAACTTACGGCTCCCTTGTAGTGGCTAGCTCTTCACGACTACCTGTCATTCCCGGCCTATTCCACGCTGGCCGGGGGTACAGAGCATTAATACCAATTAAGCATTGCGCCGTGTGCGGGCAAAAAACGCCATTAGCGCTGAACTAAACAATCAAACTGCACCTGGCACAGGTACGCTTGCTGGGGCTGCCACATTACCGGTTAATTTAAAAATTACTGGATTCAGCACCACCGACAAAATAATCAGCCACCCGAAAGGTGCCGTTTGTACTGGTAGAACCGCCATTTGCGGCGTTGTTACCAATTTGGAAAATACGAAACTCTACTGCACCTGTCAAATCAGTTAAGGCTGATAAATCAATAATGCTATTAACAAGGTTACTTCCAGGTGCTTGAGTAAAGTTAAATAAAGATGTGGCAAAACTATCGCCACTGTAAAACAACCCTAATGTGCCTGGGTCTGTATTGGATGAGCGTGTACCAATAACCAGCTGATCCAAATTAACACTAAAGCCACTATCTACCGTGAAGCCAAAGCTAAAATTGCTCGAAAGTCTGTGTGTACTGTGATTAAAATCTTCGATAGCGCATAGTGAGTTATCCTGCTTATTGGCCGATTGCAAAATGGTAAACCAAAAATTGCTCATCACGCTGCCACCCTAAGGATTGGTATAAGGCTTGCGCTGCCGCATTGGTGGTTGCTGTTGAGAGGGATACGCGCACTGCAGCTTTAGAGCCCGCATAACTAATCGCGTTAGCTATTAATAAGGAAGCCGCGCCTTGCCTTCTGGCTGCTTCGGTGACAAAAAGATCATTTAGGATATAAACCCGGGCTAGGGAGACTGATGAGAAGCTAGGGTAAAGCTGGGTGAAGCCAATAGCGGTGTCGCCCGTATAAGCAATAAACGATACCGATTCTTCTTGGCTAATACGTGCTAACAAAAACTCTTTGGCGGCTGCTAAATCGCTAGCACGGCCATAAAACTGCCGGTAGCTATCAAACAGCGTTGATAAAACGTCTAAGTCAGATAATTGTGTTAAGCGTACGCTAAAGGGCTTCATATTTGTTTTAGTTCAGTGGGTTTTTTTGGTATTGGTAGCTTGGCTTATGAGTTGTGTGATCATAAAAGTAGCGCTAATGCTTTGGCGTTAGTATTTTAAATGCTAACGTTGGTAAACTCATTAAAAGCTGCACAATTTGTGAGCAGCCGCCCAGGGACTGGGCGGAGGCCAAAAAGCACATCCTGAAAAACTCGCAATCAATTTAAAATTACTTGCCTCAGCCAGGGTACATCGGTTTAGCGGAACTTCATGCTTAGGTTTTATGATGGTTTTAGCTTCCTAAGCCTTATCAGCAATGTTAATCCACGGCAATCATAATCTTAGCCAGTCAAACTTGAGTGCGTACTAAACATGCCTGAAAAAATGCGGGTATACGTTGTTCCAGCCAATATTCAGGCTTAAAGGGGTTACAACCGCTAATAAAACCGACATGTCCTCCATGGGCGCTAAATTCTAGCTGCACTTGGTCCGATATTTCATCTGCTGTCGGCAGGACTGCTGGCGTCATAAAAGGGTCGTCTAGTGCTTGGATCAGTAAGGTAGGCACGGAGATGGTTTTAAGAAATTGTCTGGCGCTGGATTGTTGATAATAGTCTTGGGCATCTTTAAAACCATATAATTTAGCTACGACATGGCCGTCATATTCCCAAAATGATTGGATGGCAGAGACATCGCCTAGTGCAGTTATTTTTTCAGCGTCTTTAAACTGGCCAATGTTTTCCAGATGCTGTAGTTTGTTGTGGAGATAGTTTTTTAAGTCTTTTAACAGCGTGCCACGATAAATTTTTGCAAAGCCGTTATCGAGCTTGGTGGAGCAAATGCTTAATACTAATGGTGTTGATACGGCGGCTGCGGCAAACAAATCCAGGTTTTGTTGTTGCTCACCTAGCCATTTCAGTAGCACATTACCGCCTAAGGAAAAACCAACGGCGGCAATGGGTGTTTGTGGTTCGCGCTGGCGTAAGGTTTGATACAGAAAGTTAAGGTCAAAGGTATCGCCTGAGTGATAACTGCGCACCGTGTTATTGGGTTGGCCACTGCAGCCCCTAAAGTTCAACGCTGCACTACGCCAGCCTAATTGCGCAAAGATATTTTGCAAGCCCATGATATAGCTAGATTTAGAACTGCCGGTTAAGCCATGCAGCAGAATAACCAAGGGGCCTTGCCCTGGCACGCAAAAATCAATATCGATAAAGTCTTGGTCTGGGGTGGTCAGGCGCTCACGGCGATAATTTGGGGGTGTCGGTGGCTTTCGATATAAAGCTGGATAAATGGTTTGCAAATGGCATTGGCTTAACCACCAGGCTGGTTTAAAAGCAGAAGTTTGCAAGTTCAAAATCCCCTATTGTTTTGTGTTGTGGGCTTGCCAGTATAATGGTAATTAATTTTACTGTTTTCTAGCGATGTCCAAAAAACCACCTTTACAACGTTCGGCTCAAGCGCCAGCACTGCCTAGCGGTTTGTTTAAATTTATTTTTTTTTGCTTATCCAGCTTTTGGGCCTGGATAGGCTTAATGCTTTTTTTAGAAACCGGCCAAGCCGTAGGCAGTATTTTAGTGCCTTATGCCATTAAGGCAATTATGGATGGTGTGGCTCAGGCTACTGCAGGTGGTTCAGTGCTGGAAAATTTGAAATGGCCGTTGTTACTGCTAGCCGGTTTAAATGTGGCGGAAATTTTATTTAGCCGGGCGAGCGGGGCGGTATTGATTACGGTAGGCCCGCGGATACGCCAACGCACGACCAAGGCTATGTATACTTATTTGCAATATCACTCGCCACGCTATTTTGCCAATCATTTTGCTGGTGCTTTGGCACATCGGATCAGTGAAACGTCTATGAGCGTTAATCATACAGTTTGGTCTATCTTATGTGATTTTTGGCCGATACTTATAACCTTTGCGGTTTCTTCTTTTTTGCTGCTGACGGTCAACCAAGGTTTGGGTTTATTAGTTGCCGGTTGGGTGTTGGCTTATGTTTCGGTGTCTTATATTTTGGCAACGCGCTGCCAACCTTATGCGCAAAATTATGCATCAGTGCGCAGTTTAGTGAATGGCAAAATTGTGGATGCCGTCACCAATATGATGAACGCTAAGCTGTTTGCACGCCTAAGTTTTGAGCGTGAGTATTTGGACAGCTTTTTGGAACAGGAAGTTAAGGCGGGCCGTAGCACTTTTTGGTATATGGAACGGGTACGCTGGTTTCAGTTTATCGCGGCAGCGGCATTAAAAGTCAGCACGGTTTATTATGCCTTAACCTTATGGGATAGTGGCCAGATTAGCGTTGGTGAATTTACCATGTGCGTCGGCTTGGCGTTATTGATTATTAATGATGCACGCAATTTAACGCGCCGATTTTTGGAGTTTTTTGAATACGTCGGTAATGTTGCCAATGGTGTGGAAACTATTGTCCAGGCCCATGACATAATCGATAGCCCTAATGCTAAGCCGTTGACGGTTAGCCAAGGCCGTATTGAATTCCGTAACGTGGTGTTTGGTTATGAACCTGGGCAATCGGTTTTTAAGGGCTTAAACGTCGTCATAGAAGCGGGGCAATGTGTGGGTTTGGTGGGCTTTTCAGGTTCCGGTAAATCTTCGTTTGTCAGTTTGCTGCTGCGTAATTTTCAACCACAAAGCGGCCAAATCTTAATAGATGAGGTAGATATCCAACAGGTTTTTCAGGATTCATTGCATGAGCAAATCAGTTTAATCCCGCAAGACCCAACCTTGTTTCACCGTAGCCTAAAGGACAATATTGGTTATGGTAAGCTGGAAGCCAGTGATGACGACATACAAGCGGCTGCACATTTGGCACATGCTGATGATTTTATCAGCGCTATGCCAGAAGCTTACGAAGCCTTGGTTGGGGAACGTGGCGTTAAACTATCCGGTGGCCAGCGTCAGCGTATTGCCATTGCCCGAGTCATGCTGAAAGATGCGCCTATCTTAATTTTAGATGAAGCCACGTCTAGCTTGGATTCAATCACTGAAAAAACGATACAAGAAAATTTAGACCGGGTAATGGGGCGTAAAACAGTGATTGCAGTGGCACATCGTTTATCGACCATTGCTCATTTAGACCGCATATTAGTGTTTAACCAAGGCCAAATAGTTGAAGATGGTAGCCATGATGAATTACTAGCCAAACAGGGTTTATATCACCAAATGTGGGCGATGCAAGCGGGTGGGTTTTTACCGGAACAACAGGCCGAATTAGAAACTGAGCTGTAAGCTGAGGGCAGGTATGTAGTTGGCTTGTTTTGTCTTATTGTTAATTTGTTTACCCATACGGGCTATTGTTTGGCACTGTTTTTGTTTATACATTAAAAAATTTATCCGTTATCTGGGTGGGTTTTATAATGGATTGTTATTTAAGGTTTTTAATATCAAGGCTTACGGTAATTTTTGATGACACGTCGCTAATCATGCAAATTTTGTAAGCTTTATGACAAACATTTACAAACGCTGGAGCAATAGAATATGAAAGTTGAAGATTTAGGGGTAGGGGATATGGTTTATGCATCAGCAAGGATTGTTGATGATGGCTCTACACCAGGTGGTATAGAAGGCACCATACTGGCCGAAGTGGGTGCCCGTGGCGTGATAACACAAATTGGCCATCTTGAAGACCAACCCGACAAGAGCGTTTTTTTAGTCAGTTTTGAAAATGATCAAAAAAAATTAGGCGAACCCATTGGTTGCTGGCCTGAAGACTTATTGTTGGAACCGATTTTAGATTAGCCCGTTTAGGGTTGCATGGGACTTGTTTGGATGATTAGATAAGAACCTATCCGCAAATTTAAGTGGCGACTCGCCGCAAACCTATTAAAAATTTTATGACGCACAGCCAGATTGTCCTTAATTACCATAATCGCACCAAGCACACGCTAGAGCGTTATGCCAAAGGCCCTGAAACCTTAGATTGGGATGACCAGCCCGATCCATTTCGCCACTTTAGTGGGGTAGAGGTGACGACCTTGCCTAAGCCTGGGCGTGACTTAGCCTTGTTGTACACTGATCTGGATAAGCCCGCAACGATCACGCCACTGCCCTTGGATATGCCTAACCTGGCATTATTACTGGAATTGGCATTTGGTTTGTCAGCTTGGAAAGAGTTTGGTCCCAACCGATGGGCGTTGCGCTGTAACCCGTCTAGCGGCAATTTGCATCCTACTGAAGCCTATTTGATTAGCACAGGCCAGGCATTTCTTGCGTCGGGGGTTTACCACTACGTCAGTTATGACCACAGCTTAGAACAACGTTGTGTATTTGGCGATAATGCGTCTAGTCCGGGTTTATTTATTGGCTTATCCTCAGTACATTGGCGCGAGGCTTGGAAGTATGGCGAGCGGGCTTTCCGTTATTGCCAGCATGATGTTGGCCATGCTTTGGGTGCTTTGCGCTATGCCGCGGCTTGTTTAGGTTGGACTGTTGAGTTATTGATCCAAACGGCAGATAGCGAGCTTGGGCAAATCTTAGGTTTGGATAGGCAAGGCGACTTTAAGCCACACGAAGAAGAATTTCCGGATGTGTTATGCCGCATTATACCCGCGGCTAATGCCACGCCGGTTTTGGTTGAGGATTTGCTGATGTTGGCGCAATCGGCCAGCTGGTTTGGCACTGCCGACAGTTTAAGGGCATACCATTTATATCATTGGCCGGTGATTGAAGAAGTCAGCCAGGCTGCTGATAAAAGCCGAATTGAGCAACCCAAGCGCGATTTCTCGTTGCAAGCACCGCTGCCGTCTTCATGCACACAAAAGGCGACAGCCATCATCCGTCAGCGCCGTAGTGCCCAACAGTTCAATGGCAAAATGCCGTTGTTACCCGCCGCCGATTTTTTCAGGATGCTGAGCGCGGTGATGCCCAATACAGCCGCCTTTGAGTTATGGCCATGCCAAGCTAAAGTGCATTTATTTATTTTTGTGCATTTAGTTGAAGGTTTAGCGCCTGGTCTATACGTTTTATTACGGGATGATGCGGCTATGGAGGCACTTAAGGCGTCGGCATCTGATACATTTGACTGGGAAAAAGCGTCTGATGAGCTACCGTTTTACCATTTGTATTCTGGAGATTTTAAACAAATGGCTAAAACCTTATCTTGCCATCAGCCCATCGCCAGTGATAGTGCATTCAGCTTGGCTATGGTTGCAGAGTTTAAAGAGACAGTGGCCACCGCCTCTTGGCAGTATCGGCAGCTATTTTGGGAGTGTGGCCTAATTGGCCAAGTCTTGTATTTGGAAGCCGAAGCGGCGGGCATTCGCGGTACCGGCATCGGTTGTTATTTTGATGATAGCGTGCACGATGTGTTAGGCATTAAAGATGATACGTTCCAGAGTTTGTATCATTTTACGATCGGTAGTCCCTTAGAGGATAAGCGTTTACAAACTTTTCCAGCTTATGACCATTTAGCCGATGCTGCGGCAAATGAACCTGCTTAAGTTTTGGTCTGTTAGGCTAGCTTAGCCTAACAGACCAACCATCATGGCTAAACCGCCGGTTTAGCGCTATTAAGCCCGATGCGTTTTAAATAAGGCCGGCAAATAAGACATTGTTTTAATTACAAAAAGGCCAAGCGCAGCATAAACCATGGCGGAACCGACATAAGGCCCAAAATAGTGGCTAACCCTCTGGACATAGTCCAACACTGGCATATTGGCATAGCGGCCAGAAAACAGATAAAAGCTACCGTTAGAAAGGCCAAAGGCTAGCAAAGTTGCCAGTAACATGCAGCCTAAAGCCAATATATGGGATGACAATGTCGGATTTAAATGACGTGCAGCAAAACGGCCCGCTAACCAAAGTACGGCATATGTCGGGATTAGAAAAACATAGGCCGCGGAAATACACCAATCACTTACGCTAAAATAGTGTATCGCCAAATAATCTAAGGCACCTGCTTCTATTAATAAGCCAACTAATATCGCTCGGCTTTTAAAACACAACCCGGCCAAAAAAAACACGGCTAGCGAGGCATCTGGCAACGACAAGGCCGAACCAAAATGATGGACTCGGGTTAGCGCCATTAATGCCACCAGAGGCAAAACTGCGTAATTGATTTTCATAAAATAATCTCCAGTTTAAATAGGTTACTTAGGGCCAGCCTGCCGTTGTTTAACAGGCCTTAACAAGATGTCAGTTATTATAATGGATAGAGACAAAGAAATTCCGGCCTGCCGTATTAAAATTATTGACAGTCTGATAGTTCTTATCCAGTAAGTTGGCCAGTTTTCCACTCAGTGTCCAGTGTTTGTTGACGTGGTATGCCGCACGCAAATCAAGCGTGACAAAGCCGTTGACTTTGATTTGGTTGGCGGCGTCATCAAAACGTCGGCCCTGTGCCAGTACATACGTGCCTAAATCCCAATCCCCAACTGATTTTGACAAATCAAATGAAAGGGTTTGTTGCGAGCGGCGGGGCAAAATCAAATTAGTGGCGCGGTTTTCTGGGTTTAACAGGCTTAGATTGAGGTGGCCATTCCAGCCTTGCCATTGTTTTTTTAGTTCAAATTCTAAACCGTCTATCTGTGATTTGCCGATATTTAAGGCCTCAAAATCAAAAGTAATCGGGTTTACTAAAACTGGGGTGATTAAATTGTCTATATCGGTGTGGTAGGCGCGCACCTCCCATTGCAGCCAGTGGTTGCCGGCAAGACCCACTTCAAAGCTGGTTGATTGCTCGGGTTTTAGTCCAGGATTACCAAAATTTGGGAAATACAGGTCGTTAAAAGAGGGTGATTTAAAGGCATTGCCAAAACTAGCGAACGGACTGATACCAATTGCTGAATTATAGCGCCAGCCAAAGTTGCCTGTTACAAAGTCGCCAAAGGCTTGGTTTTCATCCCAGCGTAAGGAGGCGTTGATGAAGTGATGATCCAATATTTGGCTATGTAACTCAGTAAAAATGCCAACGTCATAGCGTGATCTTTCAACAAACTGAACTGAGCTATCAATCTCGTCCAAGCGGTAGTCTGAACCCCAAACCCATTGGTGTTGTTTAGCTAATGCCACCTGGTTAATCCAACTGGCGTTCCAACGTGTCGTATTAAAACGGCTGGCGAATGAATTATCCGGGGCAAAATTATCGTTTTCGTCTAGGCTTTGTCCAACGCGTAAGAGGGTATGCCACGTTTTTGTTAAATCTAAGCTGCCAGAGGCGCCGACTACTTGGTTGATAAATTCTAATTTATTTTGAAAATTACCATCAAATTTTGTTTCGCCTTCAGAGCGTAGGAAAAAAGCTTCAATTTCGGCATGGTTATCAAAACGATGGCCGACACGGGCGTTTAAGCCAGTATTAAAATAGCCATCTTGGTCAGGCTGGTTAACGCCAAACGGACCTGGCGTGGGTCGGGTAACGTTAAAGCCTTGGCTGTTAAAATGCGATAAACCCAGGGCATACCAGTTTTTCCCCAGTTGGCCGCTAATCGTACCAGAGGCGCGTGCCGTATCGTAAGTGCCGCCGCCAGCATCTAAGCTTATCCTTGGTTTTTCTGTTTGGCTGCCTTTGCGGGTAAATATTTGGATTACCCCGCCTATGGCTTCAGAACCATACAAGCTGGATTGTGGCCCGCGTATAATTTCTACACGTTCAATTTGATCCAGCGGTATCAGTTCAAAAGGTGAAGTGCCTAAGGTGGCTGAGCCGACTTTAATGCCGTCAATTAAAACTAAGACATGGTCTGAATTCGTCCCGCGTAAGAAGACGCTGGAAGTTTGGCCAAAGCCACCGTTTTGGGTGATGTCTAAGCCGACAGTTCCGCGTAACAAGTCAGGTAAGGTTTTAGCTTGTAGTTGCTCGATGTCTTCGCGGTTATATACAGTCGCCGCGGTTGCCAGTTCATCTTTAGGCAGGTCACTACGGGTTGCGGTAACTGCAACATCTGGTAAGGTGGTACCTTCAGGGCTTGTGTGGTTTTCGGCTTGTGTGTAGGTGCTAACGCCGACCCATAAAATAGGGGCTACTAAAAATGCTTTCATGTTGTCCTCTGCGCCGCCCGCGCAATTAGGGCTAAAGTAAAAGCACGGCGGGGAGCAAAGGAAAACATAGCCTGTATGTCAGGCAGATGTTTTCGATAACAGCCCTCCGCTGTGCCGAATCATACTTTTAGGCCGGTCTCCGGGCTAGTAAGTGGCGTTAACCTGAAGCGTCACCTTCCCATGCTAAAAACACAGTGGTAATTCGACGATTCTTTACTTACATACCGTTGCGGGGGCAGCGTTGGCTTAGGTGCTAAGACTTTACCAACTTCCCGTTTAACCATCGTGGGTAAAACGATGGAACCTAAAAGCAGTCGCGCATTATTGGTTAACTACGGGTATATTGCAACTCTTTAGTGAGGGGAACAGTTGGTTTTCCAAAAAAACACCCCTAATTACGGGCTAAGTGGAATTCAGGGTTTTAGGTTTGGCAGTGTTGGCAATAGACGCTGGAGCGATTGTTAAGACGTATTTCTGTGAGGGGTTGCTGGCAAATCCGGCATGCCTGTCCAGCGCGGCCATAGACTTGCAGCTGTTGTTGAAAATAACCAGGTTTACCGGCTTCATTGACAAAGTCACGCAAGGTTGTGCCGCCTAAATCTATGGCATTTGCCAAAATCGTTTGGATGCATTCAACTAAACGTTGGTAGCGGGCTAAAGAAATTTTACCTGCGTGTCGGTTGGGATGGATGCCGGCCATAAACAAAGATTCATTGGCATAAATATTACCGACGCCGACAACAGTATGGCTGTCCATGATAAACGATTTAACTGGGGTTTTACGGCCGCGTGAAAGCTGATAAAGATGCTTACCAGTAAATGCTGCTAACAACGGTTCTGGCCCTAGGTCCTTGATTAAGGTATGGGCTTCTGGCGGCGCGGTCGTCCATAGCACGGCGCCAAACCGGCGTGGATCATTAAAGCGTAGCAAAGTACCATCATTAAACAGGAAATCAATATGGTCATGCTTACCAGGCGCTTGATTGTTAGTGATGATGCGCAGGCTGCCGGACATGCCTAAATGAATTATTAAATGGCCGGAGGCAGTGGCAAGCAGTAAGTATTTTCCACGTCTTGAGACTTGTACCAGGGTTAAACCGACTAAGATTTGCTCAAGTAGGTGGTCGATTGGCCAGCGCAGTTGGGGTTGACGTACTGTTACCGCAATAAAAGACTTTCCGGTTATGTGGGGTGTAATACCGCGTGCGGTGGTTTCAACTTCAGGTAATTCAGGCATTGTTGTTGGCTTGGTTTAATAAAAGTTAACGCTGCTTACGTTTACGCCAAATGATAAGCCCTGTGCCTAACAAGGTGAAAGGGATAATAAATAAAAAGCCAAAGCCTATCGCGGCAATTGCCGTTTTGTTCAACTGTAAGCTTGAGTCTAAGCTGGATTTAGGCGGGATGTCGATTTGTCCATCACTATAGCTAAGCCAGTTGATTAATCTTAAGCCCATATCTAAATTGCCGGCATTCCCTAAATAGGCATTTGATAAAAAATCACCATCACCTAACACAATAATACGTTGCTGGGGTTTATCTGGAATGTTGCGGGTTAATGCATAGGCTAAATCTAAGGGGCCTTGCTGCTCGTTATTATCCGCATCAAAGCGGACATTTTTGTTAATACTGCCTAGCTCGCTCCAACTGGTGGCAGCGCTGCTAAACAGGGTTGAGGCTTGAAAATCTGATTCTTGGTCAAATGCCAAGGCTGCGATGCCTGGATACAAGGTAATGGTTTGCAAGTTTTTTAAAGCGGGGTGCGGATGGTAGTTGCCCAGGACTACAAAACTAGGGTCGTCTATACCATAAAGCTGGGTATTGGTATCAACAACCACGCCATCAATCTGGCGTATGCCGAGAGCTTTTTCTAGGGTGTCTAATTGATGATTGCCGGGTTCAGCCAAGAGCAATAAACTTCTACCAGATTGGATATATTGTTTGATGATGTCGATTTCACCAGCTAATAACGGCACAGTTGGGGCGCTGATTACAAGCAACATAGCATTATCAGGAATCGAGGCCAGTGTCGTTAAATTAAGCGGTTGTACCCTAATTTTACGCCGCTCCATAGCTAGGCTGAATTGGTTTAAATCAAAATTTGCCTGGCCATCAGCCGCACGCTCCCCGTGTCCAGTTAAAAACGTAATCCAGCGTTCTTGGGCATTAGCAAGTTGTAATAAAGCGCTACTGAGTGAGGTTTCGTCAATAAAGGTTACTGTTTCACTACGGCCTTGGTATTCAATGATAACCGCGCCAGTAGCGCCTATATTAAGTTCGCGGATTTGTTCCGGGTGCTGCTCTGGATCTATAAAATCAAAGCTTAGGTTGTTTTTATAGCGCTGATAGCGGCTGACCAGTTGGGCTATTTGTGGCCTTATGGACAGGCTAGGCTTGATATACGCGTGTATGGTCATATCATCTGGCATCGCCGACAATAATTTTTGTGAGGCCTCCGATAAGGTATTGCTATGATCGCCAGTTACATCAATTTCCCAACGATATTGGGTAGTCAATTTGGCTGCTAATGCGATGACAGTTAACAACAGCAGGCTAAGCAATAAATTCTTAAGATAGAGTTGTCGATGTAAATGCTGGGATATTTTCATTTTTGCAAGCGGTCACTTTCAAGTCTGCGTATGCTCAAGATTAAAAACGTAGCGGTAAATAGCAAAAAATAGATAACATCGGTGGAGCTAATCAAGCCACTTTGAAGCGCTTGAAAATGTCGAAGCACGGATAAATATTCAAACAATTCACTGTGCTGGTTTTGCAAGCCGGAAGACCAATCTAAAATCCATAACAGCAATAGCAGGCCAAAACTTGCCATGGCGGCCACAGTTGGGTGGCTGGCTATGCTGGAGGTGAACACGCCTATGGCGCAAAAGGCTGAAACCAACAAGATTAAGGCTAAGACATTAGCTAAAAACTTGCCAAAATCTAAGCTACCACCGATCAACAGCGATAATGGCATACAAGCAGTTAACAAAACAATTAGCCATAGCAGGGCGCAAATACTTAAATATTTGCCCAAAATGATATCAGCCGAACTAACTGGCGCAGATAGCAATAAGGCCAAGGTTTTGTTACGGCGCTCTTCGCAAATTAAGCGCATGGTGAGCAATGGCGTAATTAACATTAATATAATGCCGGCGTTACCAAAAAGCGGTGTGACAACAATATCGGTTAGGCCTGGCGCATGTTCCAGCGTGGCTAATTTGGGTTGTAATAAGGTGAATGTATCGACTTGGGATAAGAATAAAAAGGCCAGGATAAATTGCAAAACGGCCAGTATTGTCCACGCTAAGGGTGATAAAAATAGGCTTTTGAATTCACGGCTAGCGATGGTGGCTATTTTGCTCATTAAAGTTGGTCAGGTTGCTCGTGGGTAAGGCTGATAAAAATGTCTTCCATAGACTTTTTAATTGGGGTAAGTTCTAGCAGGCCACAACCCAAAGTGCAGACGGTTTCGGCAATTTGTTCGGCAGGATTGCAACCAGCTGCATGATGGATAGTCATTTCTAGCGGCGTTGTCTGCTCTATGGCATTAATGCCGGATATAGCCAGTAAGTTTGTGGTTGCTATAGGGAGGCGTGTCGTCAGTTTAATTGAGCCTGAATTCATCTGTTGGTTGAGGCCGCTAATGGTTTCTTTTAATACCAATTGGCCTTGGTGAATAATTTGCACATGGCTACAGGATTCTTGTACTTCATTAAGGATATGGGTGGATAAAATAATACCGTGATCTTGTCCAAGTTCTTTAATTAAGCTACGGATTTCTTTGATTTGAATAGGATCTAAGCCCACCGTAGGTTCATCTAAAATAATAATTTCTGGGTTATGCAATAGCGCCTGTGCTATGCCTGCCCGCTGCTGAAAGCCTTTGGATAAGTTCCCAATCAAACGCCCCGATACTTCATCAAGCCCGGTGCGTTGTTTTGCCTTATCCACCATAGCCTTAACGGCATGTTTACCGATATTATGTAAGTTTGCACAATAAACTAGGAATTCTTGTACGCTAAGGTCTTTATATAAGGGCGGGGTGTCGGGTAAATAACCCAAACTTTGTTTAGCGGCTTTAGGGTTATCGAGCAGATCAAAACCATTGATTTTAATTTGTCCTGCACTGGGTGCAAGGTTGCCGCAGAGCATTTGCATTGTAGTGGTCTTGCCTGCACCATTGGGGCCAAGAAAGCCTAAAACTTCACCTTTATTTAGGGAAAAACTAACGTTATTGACAGCGCAATATTTGCCATAATATCGGCTAAGCTGGTCTGCTTCAATTAATGCGGACATTTGATTAAACTTGTTCTAGCAACACATTGAGTTCCACTAGCATTTTTTTGCGGTCAAATAGAAATTTCCAGTAGGAGCCGCGGCATTGCCGCCATAATTTGGCAGAGCGTATACCGGCAAGTAACAAGGCTCTAATTTTATTAACATTCGTGGTTTGTGATAAGTACACGTTTTCGCCTTTTACCATAATTCTGGGTTGTAACGTGCTGATAGTATCATGATATGCCTCACCTAAATTGGCCAGCACATTGTCATGTAATAGGCCAAAGTGGTTACTTTGAGCCTGGGCTTTTATGAGGCTAATTTGTATGGTTTTAAGCATTTCTGGCTGTTTCGATAGTTGATTTTCTAGGGAAATCAAAGCAGCACAGTAACGGGCTTGGTCAGGGTTGATGATTTTTAAGTTGCTTAGCTGGCTGTTGAGTTGTCCTAGCCCTAATTTTAAGCCCGCTAAACTGCCATAGACATCAATTACGCTATCAGAATCAATTTTTAAGACACTTGATATGCTGGCTTCTGTTGCGGTTAAATCGGCATTGCCGGTAGTTGCTAATTGCTGCACGAGTGCGGCTGCTTGCGCAATACCCGCCAGTGCGATAGTTTGGTTAGAGATAGTGTTTAATCGCATAGATGCAGGTAAAAATTCAAATTAAGCTGAATAAAATAAACGGATTGTATTAATTTATAACATGATTATCGACAATCGGTCGAGTATGATGTAAAACACACAACTTTGACTTTTGGAGGCATGGAAATGGGTAAATCCGTGATATTAAATGTAAATGGTATGAAATGTGGCGGTTGCGAAAGCAATGTCACTAGCAAACTATTGCAAATGAAAGGCGTCATTACAGCAACTGCTTCACATCAAAACAAGCAAGTCAGTATTGAATTTGATGAAGGGGAGACCAGCCTCGAGACGCTTATTGATGTAATCAAAAGCAGTGGTTACAGCGTTGAATAATTAAACAATAAACTTAATTTATGAACCTTGACAGTCAGATTGATTCCGAAAATACCGAATTGCGTTTGTCAATTTTAGGTATGCGTTGCGCTGGCTGTGTGGCTTCTGTCGAAGGTGCATTGGCGGCAGTAGATGGCGTGACAGGGGTCACGGTAAATTTTGCCGACCATTCGGCTTGGGTAAAAGGGGCTGCCGACCCTCGGTTTTTGCTACAAGCGGTAAAAAGTGCCGGTTATGACGCGGCTATCATGGAAGGGTTTGAAGATCCCGCTATTGAAGAGCAGCAAGAAGAACAACGTTATCAAAAGCTGATCATGAAAGCTTCGGTTGCGGGTTTTTTTGGGTTGGTATTAATGTTGGCTGAGCATTTTGATAGCTTACCGGCGTTTGATTCTTCAATAGGACGCTGGTTTTGGCCCGAAATTGCATTATTAAGCTTAGCTGTGATGATTTATTCTGGTGGGCATTTTTATAGTGGCGCCGTTAAATCGCTACGCTTAAAACAAGCCAATATGGATACATTGATTGCCTTGGGTACTGGTTCAGCTTGGCTTTATTCGAGCATAATCATTGATTATTACGCTGTTTTACCTACCCTGGCCCGCCATGCTTATTTTGAAGCGGCGGTTACCATTTTAGCGTTTATTAATTTAGGCACCGCGTTAGAAACAAGGGCGCGCGGTAAAACATCCTCAGCCATCCGGCAACTAATTGGCTTGCAACCGCGTACTGCAAGGGTTTTAAGAGAGGGTGTAGAAACGGATATTGCCATAGAAGAAGTGGGTTTGGACGAAACCTTACGGGTTAGACCGGGAGAAAAGATAGCGGTTGATGGCGTTATCATTGAAGGTTATTCATCAGTTGATGAATCAATGTTAACCGGCGAGGCTATTGCCGTTGAAAAAGCTGTAGGTGCAACAGTAGTGGCGGGCACCATAAACCAGTCCGGCAGCTTTTTGTTCAAGGCTACGCGGATTGGGCGTGATACTGCCTTGGCTCAAATCATCTCGAGTGTGCGTACAGCCCAAAGTAGCAAGCCTGAAATTGCCCGTTTGGTCGATAAAATTGCAGCCGTTTTTGTGCCGATAGTGGTGTTGGTTGCGGTATTCACGTTTATGGTTTGGTATATCTGGGGACCTGATCCCTCAATGGGCTATGCCTTTGTAACCGCAATGACGGTATTGGTGATAGCTTGCCCGTGCGCCTTAGGTTTGGCTACGCCAATATCAATCATGGTTGCTGTGGGCAAAGCGGCGCAATCAGGAATATTAATCCGCAAAGGTGAAGCTTTACAATTGGCTGGTAAATTAAATTGCTTAATTTTAGATAAAACCGGCACGGTCACCGAAGGTAAACCTACAGTCACCCATATTTCGGCATTTGGAAACTTTAGTGATGACGTAATATTACAATTAGCCGCGAGTATTGAATCCGGTTCCGAGCATCCATTGGCGGCAGCCATATTAAAAGCAGCGGGGCAAAAAGGCTTAAAGCTGGAAAGTATCAAACAATTTAAGGCTATTAGCGGGCAAGGTGTGGTCGGTGACATAAATGGGCAAGCGGTTTATTTTGGAAACCCGTTACTCATGAAAACCAATGCTATTGCTAGTGATCAATATCATAGCCAACTGGCCGAGCTTTCTGCCTCGGGTCAAACCCCCATGTTATTGGCGGTCAATAACGAGATAGCCGGGATAATCGGTGTTTCCGACCCCATCAAAAAAGATTCAGCAAGCGCAGTGCAACTACTTGAAAAACTCGGTATAAGAGTGTTAATGGTAACAGGTGATAATGCCATAACCGCGCAAGCGATTGCAAAACAAGCAGGTATCACCGAAGTACGGGCACAAATTTTACCGCAGGACAAAGCTGCCGTGGTTAAGGAATTACAACAACTAGGCTTAGTTGTGGGCATGGTTGGGGATGGTATTAATGATGCGCCGGCTTTGGCGCAAGCGGATGTTGGTTTAGCGATTGGTACGGGCACGGATGTCGCGATTGAGAGCGCGGATATGGTCGTTTTACAAGGCTCATTATTGAAAATTCCAGAGGCTATCGAACTTTCAAAAGCGACCTTAGCTAACATACAACAAAATCTGTTAGGTGCGTTTTTTTATAATGTTATCAGTATTCCTGTCGCTGCCGGCTTGCTATACCCTGTTTTTGGGGTTTTGTTAGACCCTATGATGGCTGGCGCTGCTATGGCTTTGTCTTCGGTAACAGTGGTCATGAATGCTAATCGGTTGCGTTGGATAGATTTTAGTAAGGCGGGACGGGACTAGCGCGTGTTTAAGTTAACGTTAAATTTTTGGTTATTCTTAATTTAGGTGGACGGGATGATTTTTTTACCAAATTATCAACTTATGCCACTTATTTCTGTAACGGCTACAATCCCAGCTTCAGAGAATGTCTGAAGAACGCGTCTTTATTAGCCTTAGATGGAAGCTTGGACTATTATTTGGTCTGATCTTTATAATTCTTTATGGTTTATTTGCTTACCTAAACCATGTTAACGGCAAACATAATTTTACCGTAGAACGGCAAATCATCCAGTCCAATCAGGTTGATACATTCAAAGCTTTGGCAAAGGATTCCTACTCTTCGTTATTACAGTTTACCCAGCTATTGTCCGTGATCAGTACTCAACTATGCCAACCTGATAAGGCAAGTTCGCATCCTGTCATCGACAAAAATTGGGGGCAATGGCAGCTTAGTTGGGGCATAGAAAACGCTATTTTTTTTGATACCCAAGGGGAAATAACACATTCTTTTGGCCCCCAATGGAAAATATCTGACGATTTAGTCGCAAAAGTTTTCCATGATCAAGTGCCAGAATTGGAGTTTTTTTGCCAAGAAAGTTGCTTTCAACAAGTGATCGCGCCGTTGCCTGGAAAAACCGGCTCTTTGAGTGTTGCACGTGCGTTTGGAGACGTCATTGCCCGCTATCGGCGTTTAACCAATTCTGATATAGGCATTTTGGTGGAGGGTTTGGTGCCTACGCAAAACTGGCCTTATAAACTTGCCAGCATTACCCAGCCCGAGAAATATGAACAGGTTTTTTATTATTTAGTTAAAAATTACTTACTGGATGAGTTTTTCGATAAATCCAAAATTATTGAATTCAATAAAGGCCTTTTTGAAGTGAGGATTAATCCTTACCAAGTTGCGGCTACGGGGGGTAAGGCCATCTTGATTTTGTTTATCAATGATATTACGGCCGAAGCTGAGTTTTTAAAGAAACAGCAAAAACTTGCTTGGTTACATGGTGCTATAGGTTTATTTATATTGCTAAGCCTGTTGATGATTTGTGCCCAATCATTTTTAAAACGGGTTAATAAGCTGTCGGATTCACTACCACTTTTGGCCGCCCATCAATTTGCGCAATTTAAAAAAAGGATAACGGCCAAGGATAGTTATTTGCTGGGCTATGATGAGCTTAACCAGCTTAATGATAGCGCCTTAGCTTTGACTGACCAGTTGGAGCAATTAGATCAACGGGTGCGCATCAACACTTTTAAGATGCTGGAAAAGAGTGAGGACTTAGTAAAGGAGCGTGACTCTATTAAGCATATGCTGGAGTTTGCGCCGATTATTATTATGACGCAGAAATTAAACGGTATGATCCTTAGCCTTAACCAATTTGCAGTTGATTTGTTCGAAACTGACCGTACCGTGATTGTGGGTAAAGTGTTCGATATGTATTTACCGTCATATGATCAAGAGCACCTTGCCCAGTTGGCTCAATTACGAGCAGGTAACAAACAATTGATACAAACAAATGGTCGGGTATTACTTGAATCAGGTAAGCTTGTTAATGTGGTATGGCTGCATATGTTGTTGAGTAAGGCGGTGCTTGAAGATGAGGCGATAGTTTTGTCGTTAGGCGTTTTAACGGACGTGCAGACCTAGCATTACTAGTGCCTAAATACAAGGGTTTAAGAACATAGCCTATTGGTTTACAATGGCTGATTTGGTTGCGTCTGCACAAGCAGCAATGATAGTTTTTTATCTAAGCCATGTTCTAACTAACCCTATCAAGTTAATCAAGTTATGAAGAAATTAAAATGTGCGGTGATAGGCACCGGATATCTGGGTAAGTTTCATGCCCAAAAATACGCCGCTTTACCCGATTGTGAGTTAATTGCAGTGGTAGATATTGATCTTGCGGCGGCTAAGGCAGTGGCGGATCAATATGGCTGCCAAGCATTAACGGATTATCAGGTCTTGTTGGGGCAAATCGATTTGGTCAGTATAGTCGTGCCTACAACATTGCACTACGCGGTTTCTAAAGCTTTTTTAGAACACGGTGCGCATGTGTTGGTGGAAAAGCCGATTACGGTGACAGTCGCTGAAGCGGATGAATTAATCAGCATTGCCAAGGCCAAAAAGTTGGTTTTGCAAGTTGGGCATTTGGAGCGTTTTAATCCAGCCATTTTAGGGTTGGACACTCAGGAAAAGCCGCTATTTATTGAATCTCATCGCTTATCGCCTTTTAATCCGCGTGCCAATGATGTCAGTGTGGTATTGGATTTAATGATACACGACATCGATATTATCTTGGCACTAGTTGATTCCGAAGTGGTACGGATTGATGCCAGTGGCACGCCGGTATTAACCCAAGGCACTGATATTGCGAATGCAAGATTGCAGTTTAAAAATGGTTGTGTAGCCAATGTAACAGCGAGTCGGATTAGCCTTAAGTTAGAGCGCAAAATGCGCATGTTCAGGCCAAATTCTTATGTGACTGTTGATTTTCAAAACCGCGTATTAGCCAAGTATCGGACAGGCAAAAAAGAAATGTATCCTGGTATTCCAGAAATTGAAACTGAGGAGTCTGTCTTTGACAGTGGTGATGCGCTATTTGAAGAAATTAAGCATTTTGTCAATTGTGTGCAAACTGGCGCAACGCCCTTAGTGCCTGGCGAAGCTGGCAAACGAGCGCTGGAAACAGCAATCGCAATCACGCAGTTGTTGGGTGAAAAATAACCCGGCATTAAATTTAAAGTTTCTCAATCTCTATCAAGGAAAAAGCAATAACTATGATACCAATGGTGAATCTGAAAGCCCAATATGCCGAGTTAAAAGACGAGATCGAACAAGGCTTATCTGAAACAATCGCAAATTGTGCCTTTATTTTAGGCCCAAATGTGCAAGCTTTTGAAATAGAAGCCGCTGCTTATTTGGGTGTAAAGCACGCAATTGGGGTAGCTTCCGGAACTGATGCCTTGCATTTGGCCTTGATTGCCGAAGGTATAGGCGCGGGAGATGAAGTGATAACCACGGCATTTACGTTTATTGCCACGGCTGAAGCCATCAAATATGTGGGTGCCACTCCAGTATTTGTTGATATAGATCCAAGGACATTCAATATTAGCCCCGAAGCTATCGAACTAGCAATTACGCCTAAAACCAAGGCCGTGATGCCTGTGCATTTATTTGGCCAGCCAGCGGAAATGGCGAAAATCCAAAAAATTTGTCAGCAACATCAGCTCAAGCTAATAGAAGATTGTTGCCAGTCTTTTGGTGCTAGTATTGATGGTGAACAAACGGGTTCCCTTGGTGATTCAGCCGGATTTAGTTTTTTTCCAAGTAAAAACTTAGGTGCTTTTGGCGATGGTGGCTTGGTGACTACCCAGTCAGATGAAACCGCCGCTAAGCTAAAAATGCTGCGTAATCATGGCTCCGATGTGCGCTATTACCATGATATTGTTGGTTACAACAGCCGCCTTGATGAAATGCAAGCGGTGATTTTGCGGGCAAAACTTAAACGTCTTGAAGCTTATAACCAAGCCCGCCGACATGCCGCCCAACTGTATAACGAGTTAATGGCAAGCTTGCCGTTGACGACACCGTTTGAGGACGGTTTAGGCGTGCATGTATTCCATCAATATACCGTACTATGTGAGCAACGCGACTTGGTGATGAAGGCTTTACAAGACAAACAAATTGCTTGTGCTATTTATTATCCGGTGCCTTTGCATCAACAGAATGTGTTCAAGGCAGAGTGTTCAGGGCTAAGCTTGCCGGTGACCGAATCAGTCTCTGCCAAATGCTTATCGTTGCCTATTTGCCCTTCATTAAGCGATGAAACCATTAGGGAAATTGTGGCGGTAATCAGTAGCGTATTTTAAGTTAGGCGCTAAGTTTTGGATAAGCCATTTAATATCATGTTCAGCGCTGGGGAGTCATCCGGTGACCAACATGCCGCGAATATGTTTCTTGAATTGAAGCAACTATGCCCAACGCTTAAGGCGATGGGTATGGGGAGTGCTAAATTGGCGCAGGCAGGTGTTGATATCCGCTACGACTCATCTGGCATTGGCGTGATTGGTGTGGTGGAAGTTATCAAGCTTTACCCTGAAATAAAGCGGGCATTAAACCTCCTGAAACAGATATTGTATAGCGAACGGCCGGATTTACTGATATGTGTGGACTATAAGGATTTTAACTATAAATTGGCGCGATATGCCAAACAATATGGTATTAAAGTTTTATTTTATGTTAGCCCCCAAGTTTGGGCGTGGCGACCAGGGCGCGTGCAGCAATACGGTAAAGTGATTGATATGATGGCGGTTATATTTCCGTTTGAAACACGTTTTTACGAGTCTGAAGGCATACCGGTACGCTATGTGGGGCATCCTTCGGTTGATAAAGTGGTGCCTAAAAACCTTATCGCTGAGGATAAGGCCAGTTTTGGTTTGAACGCAGCTAAGCCCGTGGTTGGTTTGTTGCCAGGTAGCCGCACAAATGAAATAAAACGTATGCTGCCAGTGATGTTAGCTGCGGCCGAAAGCATTAAGCAAAAACACCCAGAGACACAATTTTTATTGCCACAAGCTGATTCTATTACTGATGATATGCTTAGGCCGTACTTAGAAAAATCAGCTATTAACATTAAGCTGATTAAGCATCAACCGTATGATGTAATGCAATGCTGTGATGCGGTGATGACAACTTCAGGTACGGCAACCTTGGAAATTGCATTATTAATGGTGCCTATGCTGATTGCTTATAAACTATCTCCAATAACGTATTGTTTAGGCAAGTATTTGGTTAAAACACCGTTTATTGGGTTGCCAAATATTATTGCTGGGAAAGCTATCGTTAAGGAGTTGATACAAGACGCAGCAAGTGCTGATAACATTGCTGCGGAAATCGATAAGATCTTGACAGACAAGCAATATACAGCGACCATTCGTGCCGAATTAGCCCAGGTGAAAATGCAATTAGGTGAGGGTGGTGGCTCCAAGAACATGGCAAACTTGGCGTGGGAGATGTTGTCGGGTAAGGATTTTTACCACGCCAGCTAATCATTGCCTAATCTTACTATTCTAAGCCCAAACGCTATGTGATAATAGGTATCAAGCAAACTTTAATCCCCAGACTTAACAGACTTAGGGCAAGCAGATGGATGAGAATAAAAAGAAAGCGTTAAGTGCCGCGCTGATGCAGATTGAAAAACAGTTTGGCAAAGGTTCAGTTATGCGTATGGGCGATGTGGCAGCGGCCGCACGCGACATTCAAGTGGTGTCCACAGGTTCTTTGGGTTTAGATATAGCCTTAGGTTGCGGTGGTTTGCCACGTGGCCGAATTATAGAAATTTATGGGCCGGAATCTTCTGGTAAAACCACCTTAACCTTACAAGTCATAGCAGAAGTGCAAAAACTTGGTGGTACTGCAGCTTTCGTGGATGCGGAACATGCTTTGGACCCCAGTTATGCGGAAAAAATTGGTGTGAATGTTGATGATTTATTAGTATCACAACCGGACACTGGTGAACAGGCATTAGAAATTACCGATATGCTCGTGCGCTCGGGTGCTGTTGAAATAGTGGTGGTTGATTCTGTGGCGGCGTTAACGCCAAAAGCTGAAATTGAAGGTGACATGGGTGATTCACACATGGGCCTGCAAGCACGTTTAATGTCCCAAGCGCTTAGAAAATTAACTGCTAATATTAAGCGTTCCAATACCTTGGTTATTTTTATCAATCAAATCAGAATGAAAATTGGCGTAATGTTTGGCAGCCCCGAAACCACAACGGGTGGTAACGCGCTAAAGTTTTATGCCTCCGTTAGGCTTGATATCCGCAGGATAGGCTCGGTAAAAAAAGGCGAGGAAGTCATTGGTAATGAAACCCGGGTTAAGGTGGTCAAAAATAAAGTCTCACCCCCTTTCAAACAAGCCGAGTTTGAAATTTTATACGGTGAAGGGATCTCTTTTATGGGTGAATTAGTTGACTTAGGGGTAAGTTATGGTTTTATCCAAAAAGCAGGTTCTTGGTATAGTTACGGTGATGAAAAAATAGGGCAAGGCAAAGATAACGTTAAGCTTTATTTAAAGGAACATCCTGCCATAGCTAAGGATGTTGAAACAAAGATTAGGCAAGCGGCTTTTGCAAAACCGGTTGTAACAAGCGAAGTGGAACAATTTGACGATGCTGAATAAAGTATAAATATAAATAGCTTGCTATGCTCCAAGATACACAAAATATTAAAGCGTTATGTTTGCGTTTGCTGGCTAACCGGGAACATAGTAAAGCACAGCTATGCCATAAGCTGCTCGATAAAGGTTTTAAACAAGAACAGGTTGAAGCAGTAATTGAAAGCTTAGCTGAGCAAGATTGGCAAAATGACCAGCGCTATGCGGAAAATTACGCCCGTTACCGCATCTTAAAAGGTTTTGGCCCTTTACGTATAAGGTATGAACTGCGTCAAAATGGCATATACCAGTTTGATTTTGCGCCTGTATTACTTGAAATGGATAGCACGTGGATGGAGTTAATTGAACAGGTGTATTTAAAAAAATATCAGCATAATTCCCTTATTGCTGCTGCCGAGGTGGCTAAACGTGGCCGATTTCTGCAACAACGCGGATTTTCCCCTGAAATGATTAATGCCTTATTTAATCACTTGAATATTAGCAACAAAACTAATCATTAAATCTACCATGAAAATATTGACTAGCGCCCAGTTGCGCACAGCTTTCCTTGAATTTTTCCATCAACGTGGCCATGCAATACAGCCTTCAAGTTCGCTAGTGCCAGGTAATGACCCCACTTTGCTGTTCACTAATGCGGGTATGGTGCAGTTTAAAGATGTGTTTTTAGGCCGTGAACAACGCGATTATAACCGGGCTGTTACTAGCCAGCGTTGTGTGCGGGCAGGTGGAAAACATAACGATTTAGAAAACGTCGGCTACACAGCTAGGCACCATACTTTTTTTGAAATGCTGGGGAATTTTAGTTTTGGTGATTATTTCAAAAAAGAAGCTATCCATTATGCCTGGGAGTTTTTAACAGTCGAACTTGAAATTCCAGCAGCTAAACTCTGGGTTACCGTTTTTGAAGAAGACCCTGAAGCTGAAAAAATCTGGTTAGATGAGATTGGGATAGATGCAGCGAGAATTTCAAGGATAGGGGCAAAAGATAATTTCTGGTCTATGGGGGATGTCGGCCCTTGCGGTCCTTGTACGGAAATTTTTTATGATCACGGGGAAGGTATTTGGGGTGGTCCACCAGGTTCCCCAGAAGAAGATGGAGACCGCTATATCGAGGTCTGGAATCTAGTGTTTATGCAATATAACCGTGATAGTGATGGCCATTTACATCCCTTACCTAAGCCATCAGTGGATACCGGCATGGGCTTGGAGCGGATATGTGCGGTTTTGCAAGGCGTACATAACAATTATGAGATTGATGTCTTCCAAGAGTTGTTGCATTCCGCGGCCGCAATTGCAAACCTATCAGACTTGACACAAAGCTCGTTGCGGGTGATAGCAGACCATATCCGCTCTTGTGCATTTTTGATAGTCGATGGTGTTATGCCATCAAACGAAGGCCGTGGTTATGTACTGCGGCGAATCATCCGTAGGGCAATTCGTCATGGTTACCAATTAGGTATCCGGGAAGTCTTTTTTTATCGATTGGTCCAACCTTTGTGTGCTGCGATGGGTATTGCCTATCCTGAGTTAGTGCTAGCACAGGCTCAAATTGAGCGGATCTTAAATAAAGAAGAACAACGCTTTGCTGAAACCTTAGAGCAAGGCATGAGAATTTTGGAAGCTTGCGTCGCTAAAATGGAAGGCTCAGTTATTCCAGGGGATGTTGTTTTTCAACTTTATGATACTTATGGTTTTCCGGTGGATTTAACTGCCGATTTTGCCCGTGAACACCAACTGAGTGTTGATCATGCTGGCTTTGAAGTGGCAATGACAGCACAGCGTGATAGGGCCAGGTCGGCAAGCCAGTTTGGTGCCGATTATGATAAAGCCATCCAATTTGATTCCAAAACCCAATTTACCGGTTATGAATCGCTAAAAGACAGCGCGCAAATATTGGCATTATATAAAAAAGGCCAAGCCGTAGATCATCTTGAAGATGGCGAAGAGGCGGTAGTCGTGCTTGATAAAACCCCTTTTTATGCCGAATCTGGTGGTCAAATGGGTGATATAGGTGCAATTTTAACGGCTGATGCAATTTTCGATGTGACAGATACCCAAAAACAAGCGGGTAACCTCTATTTACACAAAGGTAAGTTAAGGGCTGGTATTCTTAGTGTGGGTGAGTTCTGTGAAGCCCAAGTCGCCAGTGAGCAACGGAAAGCAACAGAACGGAACCATTCGGCCACACATTTGCTGCATGCGGCACTGCGGCAGGTTTTGGGCGAGCATGTGGCGCAAAAAGGCTCACAAGTAACGGCAGAACGGCTACGTTTTGATTTTTCCCATTTTGAGCCTTTAACAGCGCTAGAAATGGGTACGATTGAACGGTTAATTAATGAGCAAATTAGGCTGAACAATCCGGTTTCCGCAGCTGTTATGGCGAAAGACGAGGCCATGAAAGCTGGTGCAACGGCATTATTTGGCGAAAAATATGGCGATGAAGTCCGCGTGTTGACGATTGGCGGTTATTCCACAGAACTTTGCGGTGGAACCCATGTGGGTCGGGCGGGCGACATAGGTTGTTTTAAACTTGTCAGCGAAGTAGGTGTGGCTGCTGGTGTCCGCCGTATTGAGGCTGTGACCGGCAGTGCCTGCATAGATTGGTTGGAGAGCCGCGATAAAACATTGGCTATGATAGCGGGGCTACTTAAAAGTCCACAGGAAAAAATTTCAGACAAAGTCGAGCAACTGCTAGAAAAAAACAAATTGCTCGAAAAACAAATCGAGCGTTTACAAGCTAAAATGGCGAGTACGGCGGGTGGTGAGCTTAGCAGCCAGGCAGTTGATGTACAAGGCATCAAAGTGCTGGCCGTCAAATTGGAAGATGTAGACAGCAAATCCCTGCGGGACATGGTGGATCAGCTCAAAAATAAGTTAGGCAACGCAGCCATTGTGCTGGCTGTTGTCGATGCGGGTAAAGTTAGCTTAATTGCTGGCGTTAGTAAAGATGTTATGGGTCGAGTAAAAGCGGGTGATCTGGTCAACTTTGTGGCTATGCAAGTGGGCGGTAAGGGCGGTGGACGGCCCGATATGGCTCAAGCTGGCGGCAATGACCCAACCAACTTAGTTGCTGCTTTAAAGCAGGTGCCGGCATGGATTGAAAGCCATTTGCAGGGTTGATTCGTATTGGGCTGTTAGGTATAGCTTATTCTGGCCATTTTAGGGTTTTTAGAACTGTGTATAGCTAACGCTTAGATGCTTACCTTAGCTAGTTGCTAGCTGGCATTGGCGTTGGATAAAACACTAGGTCAGGTCAATTAGAACTTCTAAGGCTATCTTGTCTGAATAAAATTACAAGTCGTATTCGCGATATATTTAAACGCCAACAGGTTAAAAAAGATGGCATTGTATGTATATAAATTTGGCGGCACTTCAGTGGGTACAGTTGAACGTATCAAATCTGTCGCTGAAAAAGTAAAAAAGGCCTGTGTAGCGGGTCACCAAATTGTGGTTGTGGTTTCAGCAATGAGTGGAGAAACTAACCGCTTAGTCGGTTTAGCTAAGGAAATCCAATCACAACCAACAGACCGTGAGCTTGATGTCTTACTATCTACCGGTGAACAAGTAACCATATCACTACTGTCTATGGCGCTACATAATTTGGGCTGTGATGCGAGTTCTTATACGGGTGCCCAAGTTAAAATCTTAACTGATAGTAGTTTTACTAAAGCACGTATCCGTGAAATTGATGATGCTAAAATGCGCGCCGACTTAAACCAAGGCAAAGTAGTGGTGGTTGCTGGTTTCCAAGGGGTCGACGAGTTTGGCAACATTACCACGTTAGGTCGAGGTGGCTCAGATACCACAGCTGTGGCCTTGGCAGCCGCCTTAAAAGCCGATGAGTGCCATATTTATACCGATGTGGATGGGGTTTATACCACTGATCCAAGAGTTGAGCCGAAAGCCCGCCGCCTGGACAAAATTACTTTTGAAGAAATGCTGGAAATGGCTAGCTTAGGTTCCAAGGTATTGCAAATTAGATCGGTAGAGTTTGCGGGCAAATACAACGTCGCTTTACGTGTATTGTCATCATTTACAGAAGGTAATGGCACGCTCATTACATACGAGGAAACAGAGATGGAAAGTGCTTTAGTATCAGGTATCGCTTTTAATCGTGATGAAGCTAAGCTAACTATAACCGGGGTGCCTGACCTACCTGGCGTAGCGTATAAAATTTTAGGGCCAATTGCAGATGCCAACATTGAAGTGGATATGATCGTCCAAAATGTGGCGGATGATGCCACCACAGATTTTACATTTAGCGTGCATAGAAACGATTTTATACGTGCTAAAAGTTTATTGGAAAATATCTGTTCAGATTTAGCGGCAAGAAAGGTAACAGGGGATGATAGTATCGTTAAGGTCTCTATCGTTGGCGTGGGTATGCGTTCACATGCAGGGATAGCCAGCACTATGTTTAAGGCCTTAGCTTCTGAAGGTATTAATATTCAAATGATCTCCACTTCGGAAATAAAAATTTCCGTCGTAGTTGCTGAAAAATATCTAGAATTAGCTGTAAGAACGTTGCATGCGGCGTTTGGTTTGGAATGTAAGTAAACTGTCATATTTTATTTATCATTAAAAATTGTTATACTAGCAAATCTGGTTGGTAAGCTAGTGAAAAGCGGTAGGTAGTTTTAATACAAATAGGGAGAGGCCATGCTTATCTTGACTCGTCGGGTAGGGGAGACTTTGATGATTGGTGATGAAGTGACTGTTACCGTCCTCGGAGTCAAAGGAAATCAGGTTCGCATCGGTGTTAATGCGCCCAAAGAAGTCACTGTTCATAGAGAAGAAATCTATGAAAGAATAAAAAAGGAACAAGCAGATTCAAAAGGTACTGCCGGATCTGACGATTAAACCAGTTTAAGGAGGGATGGCCGAGAGGCTGAAGGCGCTCCCCTGCTAAGGGAGTATGGGCTTTATCTCCCATCGAGGGTTCGAATCCCTCTCTCTCCGCCATATATTTTGATAGCATCAAGATAGCATTAAAGGTTGACAGAAATATAACAAAAAAGGATAATGGCTTGCTCAACTAAGCGCCCGTAGCTCAGCTGGATAGAGTACTCGGCTACGAACCGAGCGGTCGGGAGTTCGAATCTCTCCGGGCGCGCCATATATTAAGTGTGAAGATTTATTCCCCTGTAGCTCAGTCGGTAGAGCAAATGACTGTTAATCATTGGGTCGGCGGTTCGAGCCCGTCCGGGGGAGCCAAAAAAAAATTAGGGTTACATGATTATGTAACCCTTTTTTTATGCCTTTAATTTTCATTAAACTATTTTGCAACGTTAACTGTTATTTACACTCAAATAGTGTGGATTATCTTCAATTTATTAAGCATAATAATGTCAGAATATCTTTAAAAATTAAGCAATAAGCTAGTTTATTTATAGCCGTTTGCAATTTAACCAGCAGCTAATCCTATCGGAAGTTATTAACTTTAAAGCGATGAAAATAATATTGTTATTGATGCTGCTGTTATCACCTTTAGATTCCTGGCCTGAATGCTATGATGAAACAAAGGATGATAAAAAAAATTATACCAATTGTTTAAGCGATGCGGAAAAAGGTGATGCCAGCGCGCAATTCAATTTAGGTATTATGTATGATAATGGACAGGGCGCAAAACAGGATTATAAAAAAGCTATAAAGTGGTATACGCAAGCGGCCAATAAAGGTAGCGTAGATGCACAATTCAACCTAGCTCTACTTTTTGCTGAAGGACGCGGGGTTGAGCAAAATTATCAAGCGGCTTTTAAATGGTATTTAAAAGCCGCTGAAGCAGGTCTTGCAGAAGCGCAATTGAATTTGGGCAATCTGTATATCAATGGCTATGGCACCGAACAAGATTATACCGAAGCGTACAATTGGTATAGTAAAGCCCAAGCACAAGGGCATGCTGGCGCCCAATTTAATCTAGGTACCATGTTTGCGATTGGGCAGGGGGTCGCCCAGGATTTTACACAGGCTATTTTTTGGTATAGTAAAGCGGCCGAGCAGGGTAATACTAGCGCCCAATTTAATTTAGGCACTATGTATGCAAATGGTCAAGGTGCCAATAAAAACTTGGGGGAAGCCATTTTATGGTATACCAAGGCTGCAGAACGTGGAAATGTTGATGCCCAGTTTAATTTAGCTAATATGTATTACAACGGCGAAGGTGTCGCGCAGGATTATATCAAGGCATATATGTTTTATGATATTGCCGCTTCGAATGGTGATAAGCTCGCAGATAAAAATAAAGAAATGGCTGCGGAAAAATTATCAGTAGAACAACTCTCCGAAGCAAAACGGCTTGCTAAAATTTGGCTTAGCGAGCGTTGACTCAACCAATAACTCTTCAAAACCCAAAGGTTAAATCAATTTGTCATCCCGACTTGGCCTTATTCAAGAAACATCATGTCGTTATGCCTTAAAGTGTTAATGTACACTTAATTTTTAAGAAAAAGCCCTGCATGGCCGATATTAAATTTTGAAAATTTTTATCTGGGTATAAAATGAGCCTGTAGACGATTTGGAGGCATAATGCTCAATAAAGTAATTTTGATTGGAAATTTAGGTTCAGACCCTGAAGTTAGGTATATGCCGGCAGGGGGGGCTGTAACCAATATTAGTCTTGCCACAACTCGGCGTTGGAAAGATAAGCAAAGTGGCGAAAGAAAAGATGCAACAGAATGGCATCGGATTATCTTTTTTAACCGCTTAGCAGAGATAGCTGGCGAGTATTTAAAAAAAGGTAGTCAGGTTTACGTTGAAGGTCGATTGCAAACCAGAAAATGGCAAGGTCAAGACGGTCAAGACCGTTATTCGACAGAAATCATTGCTGAAGAATTACACATGTTAGGTAGCCGTAGTGGTGGCACTGGCAGTTTTGCTGGTGATCAAGTCCCCAGTGGTTATTCTGCAGCGGGTAAGGCAAGCAGCCAGCCCAACTATCCACCATCGCAATCTGGTCAAATGCCTGCACCACCGCCAAATTATGATGATTTTGATGATGATATACCGTTCTAAGGGCACGATATATGAAAGCAAATTTAAAAACGTCTATAGGTTTTGTGTTTCTTTTATTATCTGCTTGCACAGTAAATGGCCCCGGTCAAAATATCGAACCAGTAGCGGTGCCCGTGCAAAAAATACCCAAGGTGCCACCGCAAGCTGATACTGAATCCAGTCAAAATCCACCATTGACCGCATTAAAAAATGGTAGGACATTGCGCTTGGTACGGATTATGGATGGCGGTTCCTGCAAGGATAACCGTCAAGGCGCTAAAGGTGTTTTCTTGCTGTATGCGGAGCCGACAGATGTTGAACGTATAAAGCATGAGCAAGGCGCTAAGGTTTTTACCGGGTTTGAAAAGCGTTTAGAGACTATTGCCTCAACCGCGCTGCAAGAAGCTATTAACGGTATTAATTTTGATGAAGATCCTTTTTCCCTTGGGGAGGATGACGCCCAATCTAAATTATCATTACAATTAAGCAATTTTTTCCGTTCCGCTGTCGCCTCACCGCTAGATAGCTTTTCAAAAACAACAACATTAACTGTTGATGTGGTGTCCTTTCCACCTTCATTTATATTTTTTCGGGAGGGCTGTAATGCTAAACTCCTACAGTCGGAAAATTAAAGCCTCTAATCACTTAATTAAACGAAATTCGAGGGTATAAAAATGGCTTGGAGAGAACGTCAGAGTGACCAGGTATACACTGATGCTGAAGTAGAGCAACGTTTAAAAGAAGAATTGCCGCATTGGTATTTAGAAGACGGTTGGATACGGCGAAAATATAAAACCAGTGGCTGGAAAGCGACATTGATGGTGGTGAATACCGTAGGGCATTTAGCGGAAGCCGCTTTTCACCATCCCGACCTTTCGGTGTCTTATGCCTTTGTTATTGTAAAATTGGTCAATCATGCAGCCAAAGGCATAACCAATAAGGATTTTGCCTTGGCACAAAAAATTGAACAAGTCATCATGTGGGAACCCGGCAAGGAAGACGGCGGTGCTTTGACCGGTACGCCGGATGACCCACGTTTTAAATATATTAAATATGACTAAGCATAGATATTTAATGGGTGGTTTACGTTACTAAAGTAGCTTAAGGCCTCATTGTGGTGTGCGGTAGCCATATTAAAAATGGCTAAACCTAAGCAATAGCGATCAACAAAAAACTAATTTGATAGTACGTTATGTTATGGGAAATGTTAAACGTTGCCAGGGATATTGGCCGTATCCAAGAAATTGCATCGGTACTTATCCGTTATGGGTTCGGCAGTTTTGTTAATACGCTAGGCATAGGCAATGTCTTGGCTAGGGCCGGAAAAGTTTTGCATTGGCAAAATACTGTGGATTATGTCAACCTTGATATGCCCCAGCGCATCCGGCGCGTACTGGAAGAATTAGGCCCAACTTTTATAAAACTGGGTCAAATTCTTGCTACCCGTATCGATTTATTTCCACCCCAATATATTGCCGAATTCGAGAAACTTCAAGACCGTGTCCCACCATTACCTTTTATCGAATTATTACCTCAAATTGAAGAAGATTTAGGCGGTAGCATCAGTGAGTTTTTTGCTGAGGTAAACCCAATCCCTTTGGCTGCGGCATCAATAGCGCAAGTGCATAAAGCACAGTTGAAAGATGGCACAGAAGTCATCTTAAAAATAAGAAGGCCAGGATTACGTAAAATTATTGAAGCCGATTTACGGCTTTTGCAGCGTATTGCGGATATTGCTGAATCAGAAATTGATGAGTTAAGACGTTTTCACCCGCAGGAAATCATCCGCCAATTTAACCAATCATTGCGTAGGGAATTGGATTTAGCGGCCGAATGCCGTAATGCCGAACGCATAGCAGCAAATTTAGCGGACGATGATGCCATCAAAATTCCTAAAGTTTACTGGCAATGGACTGGCGAAAAATTGAATGTGCAAGAATATATCCAGGGTATTTCAGGTCGTGATTTGCAGACTGTAGATGCCATGGGCTTAGACAGAAAGTTATTGGCTGAGCGAGGGGCAAGGGCGGTTATGAAAATGATCATGGAACATGGTTTTTTTCATGCGGATCCTCACCCTGGTAATGTGTTTTATTTGGCAGACAACAAAATTGCCTTTATCGACTTTGGCATGGTTGGCCGATTAACAGAAGAGCGCCGGGAGCAAGTGGTCAATCTTTTATATAGTATGGTCAACCATGCGCCGGCAAAAGTGGCGGAGATTTTAGAAGATTGGTCTGATAATACACAGGTTGATGAACTATTGTTGACTATGGATATAGAGGCTTTTGTTGATCAATATAGTTCTTTATCGCTTAAGGATTTAAGCTTGTCGATCATGTTAGCGGATTTAATGGCGTTATTGCGTGATCATAATTTAGTTTTGCCAGCCGACCTAATTTTGTTAATTAAAGCTTATATCACTTTGGATGGTTTAGGCCGCCATCTTAATCCTGAATTTAATACCTTGGTGTTTGCATCACCGCATATCCATGACATTATGCTGGCGCGTTATGAACCTGAAGCCATCCTGAAACGGGCTTGGCGTAATTTGATGAGTTTTGGCGATTTACTATCTAATTTACCAAAAGATTTACGCAGGTTATTACGGGCTTCACGAAAAGGCGCTTTACAAATTGAAGTTAATGTTAAATTTCTAGACAAGTACGTCAGTAAGGCCGATAGCGCAATTAGCCGGTTAACCATGGGGATAGTAACAGCTGCCTTAATTATAGGGTCATCCATTATTATGACTGTTAAAGGTGGCCCTGAGTTATTTGGTTTGCCAGCGTTTGGATTTTTGGGATTTACTTGCGCAATGATAGGCGGTTTTTGGTTGCTGATTTCAATTTGGCATGGGGGGCATCGATAAGCCTTTTCATCGATTGTAATCGTTTTTATTGTCTATACTAAAATATCATCCAGCGTTGTATTAATTGACGTTTAAAGTTATATAAAACGCTGTTTTATTGGAATTTAAAGTATAGCCACCGGGACATGGAAAACGCAGTTAAAACCCTATTATCTCAAATTGATGCGGCTAACTTGCCTGTTTTGCCGAAAGTACTCGTTGACTTAATGGCAGCGATTAAACAGCCCAATATTGAAATTGCGGCGCTAGTCGACATCATCTCCCAAGAACCCAGTCTTAGTTCAAAAATTGTCATGGCTGCAAACTCTAGCCTTTATAGGCAGTTTGGCGCGCTGACCGATTTGAACCGGGTAGTGGTAATTCTTGGTTTAAACACTATCAAAACCATCGCTATTACCAGCGCTATCCATCAATTCTTTTCCCAACTTCCTCAGCACCATCTGCATTTGCTTGAAATTATTTGGTATCGCTCCCTTACTTGCGCCCATATTGCAAAGCGGTTAGCAACTTTAACTTCTTATCCGTATCCAGAAGAAGCCTATTTGACGGGCTTGTTACAGCGTGTTGGACAACTTGTTTTACTGGCAAGCTTTCCTGATGACTATCCTAATTATGTTAAGCAATTATCGTCAGCTGTACAGCAGTCTACTAGCGGTAAAGAGCTTTTTCGTATTCCACATCCTGAAGTAGGTGGCGGATGGATTGCGACTTGGGGATTGCACCCGGTTATTGCCGATGCTGTCCGATACCAATATTTGCCTGCAGTGGACGTGGCAGATAGCGCGGCTTTGGTCAAATTAATTAATGTGGCTAGCCAGTTGAGTAGTTTAGATAGCGCAAATAAATATCAAATTGTGCTGCACGTGGGTCAATTATTAGGTTTAAACCAAGAACTTGTTGAAGATATCTTGCAACAAGTTAAACCTTTAGTTGAACAATCTGCTGGAGAGTTAGGATTGTTGATTTCAGACACGACAGGTGAGGTGCTAAAAAACTTGACGACCAGGGAGCAAAGACAGCAAGTTGGTTTAGCATTAGGCGAGGCAGTTAAGGAATTTGCTTTATTGTCAGCAGCAAACCAGCATGTTGACTCAGCGTCTGAATTTGGCGTAGTAGTTAGCAGCATTCAACAAGCCATAATGATCTTATTTGGATACGAATCGAGTGCAGTGTTTCTTCATCAAGAGGCTAGTGGCAACTTGGTAGGGGTGGCCGGTAAACACCAGATAGATTCTTTGTGGCCTACGCTATCATTAAATCTCAATACCAGTAACAGCCTATTAGTTAAGGCTTTTAACCAAAAACAGGTGTTATATATTGATAGTAATGGTCAAAATGAGCCGGAAGTTTTACTGGATCGCCAAATTGGTAAATTACTGGGTAAAGCGGCTATGGCAATAATACCAGCTACGCTTGAAGGTAGCGTAGTTGCAATTGTGGTGATTGGATTTAATCAGGAAGACATTAACACTATTAAATCTAAACTTAAATTAATAAAGCTGTTTACCGTTGAAGTTGCTAAAGTGCTTAAACATTTACAATTAGCGGTTAGTGCAGGTCAAGCTTCAATACTAAGCCTGCAAGAAAGTTATCGGTTACACGCTAACAAGGTTAGGCATGAAATTTCGAACCCGTTGACAATAATAAGCAATTATTTATATCTGTTAGGTCTACGTTTAGGTGCAAATGGCGGTCATGAAGTCAATGTTATAATGGAAGAGATTAGCCGTGTTGGTCAAATTGCAGCCCAGTTATCCGATTTGCCTGAAAAACTTGCTACAGCTGAGACCGACAGTGTTGATGTAAACAACTTAATTCGACGGCTCAGTGAATTATTTCAAGCCGGTATTTTAAAAACCAAGGGCATTGAAATCGTTTTGGAATTGCAGGAGGCTTTACCATTGATTAATATCAGTGCAGGCAAACTGAAACAAGTTTTAATAAATCTGATGAAAAATGCCGCTGAGGCAATGCCACAAGGCGGTAAAATAACGGTCAGTAGCAAGGATAGGATTTATCTAGGAAAAACCTGTTATCTTCAAATTGAAGTGGCTGATAACGGCAAAGGCATCCCGGAAGATGTACTAAATCATTTATTTACACCCGTTGCAAGCAGTAAAGGCCAACACAACACTGGTTTAGGTTTGGCGATCTGCAAAAACTTAATCGATGACATGGGTGGGATGATTAGCTGTAGCTCCAGTCGCGACACCGGGACTAAGTTTCAAATTTTTTTAGTAAATGAGGAATCAAGATAAAGATGGCGTATAACCCGAAACTTAACGGTATAAGCAGAATTTTCCCTGGGCAGCGCTTTTTATGTTAAGTGTCGTTGGGGAAAATGGCAGCCCTTTGCAAATCTTAATAGCTGATGACCAAAAAAGTGTCAGGGAAAGTTTGTGTCAAATCCTTCAGTTTGCGGGTTACCAAGTAGGTACCGCCGATGGTGGCATGACGGCTATTTCGTTTTTGCAATCCCATGTTGTGCCGCTATTGTTATTGGATTTAAACATGGGCAGCTGTAGTGGTTATCAGGTATTAGACTTTATTGCCGGCAATAATATCGATACCAATGTCATTATTATTAGTGGGGAGGCTAATTTTAACGATGCCAGACGCACGTTACGCTACGAATTTGTCCGTGACTTTATTAAAAAACCCTATGAAGTTAAAGATTTATTGGGCTTAATTGCCAGTGCTATCAAGGTTATCGCGCTTAATAAAGAAAAAAAAGCTATTCAAGACCAACTAAAAAAGTCCGAACAGATGTACCGTTTTGTCGTTGAAAAATCCCCAGACATCATTTATATCATTAATCAAAAAGGCGAATTTACTTTTTTGAATAATGTGATAGAAAAAAAGCTGGGTTATAGCTTGGATGATCTCCAAAATCGGCATTATTCCCAGCTGGTGCATAAAGATGATCTTATAAAGGCCAAATCGATCTTTAATATTGATGATGCATTGCCAGGTACGACCAGAACACTGGAATTGCGCTTGTTAGGGGAACAAAAAAATAGTGTGCGTTATACGGAAGTAACCGCTATTACTATTAACCTGAACTCCATGAAGTCGCAAGCATATAATGAGGGTCAATTCGGTGAAGAGTTTGGGCTTTATGGGGTAATTCGTGACATACACCAGCGTAAATTGGCTGAAAACAATTTATGTAAGCTCAATTTAGCGATAGAAAATAGTCCAAATTTGATTTTTATCACGGATAGCTTTGGTGCTATTGAATACGTTAACCATAAGATTTTAGAAACTACGGGTTATACGCAAGACGAAGTAATAGGTTGTAATCCCCGTATTTTTTCATCCGGGAAGACCATAGAACAGGCCTACCAAGCACTTTGGGAATCTATTTCTGCCGGTAAAGTGTGGCGAGGGGTGCTTAAAAATAGAAAAAAATCTGGCGAAATCTACTGGGCTAAGGAATCGATAGCGCCTATGCTAGATTCGGAAGGTTTCATCACCCATTATGTTGCTATTTTGGAAGATGTGACCGAATCCTTATTACTGACTGAAGAATTATCATTTCAAGCGACACATGATTCGTTAACGCAGTTAATTAATCGGCATGAGTTTGACAGGCGGCTTGAACGCGTCATTATGTCAGCACTCGAGCCCGAATCAGAACATGCCCTGTGTTATATGGATTTAGACCAATTTAAAATGGTTAATGATACCTGTAGCCATATGGCGGGTGATGAATTATTACGGCAGATTAGTTACCAGTTATCCCAGGTGATTAGAAAGCGCGATACACTGGCTAGATTAGGGGGGGATGAGTTTGCAATTTTGATGGAACATTGTTCATTAGAACAAGCTCAGCGTACTACCCAACGCATTCATGAGATGATTGAGCAGTTTCAGTTTCATTGGGAAGACAAAAGTTTCCGGGTAGGGGTCAGTATCGGTTTAGTTTTAATCAATGACCAAAATGGCCGCGCCGATGTTTGTTTAAAACAAGCGGACATGGCCTGCTATATGGCAAAAGAAGCAGGCCGCAACCGTACCCATATCTACCGCGAAGATGATAAGGCCTTTCTACAGCATCACGGTGAAATTACTTGGGTAGAAAGGATAAACCGTGCTTTGGACCATGATTTATTTTGTTTATATACGCAAGCCATTATTCCCCTAAAACAGGATTCGGGAGAGCATTGTGAAGTTTTAGTCAGAATGGTGGATCAAGATGACTATATTGGTGCGCCGGACTCATTTTTTCCGGCAGCTGAACGTTATCAGCTAGCCGCGAAAATTGACCGTTGGGTAATCAGAAATACTTTTGTCCAATTTACTCAGCAGGCACAGCGTTTATGTAAACTGTCATTATGCTCAATTAATTTATCAGGCCTAAGTATTAATGATCCCCATTTGCCAGGCTATATTGAGGAACAATTTAATCTGACTGGGATGCCTACAGACAAAGTTTGTTTTGAAATAACAGAATCTGCAGTGATAGCTAATTTAAGTAATGCCACGGATTTTATTGGCCGTTTAAAACAGCTGGGTTGCAAATTTTCAATGGATGATTTTGGTGGTGGTTTATCGTCATTTGCCTATCTTAAGAGTTTACCAGTCGATTTTATTAAAATTGATGGTTTTTTTGTAAAAGATATTGAGCATGACCTGGTGGATTTTGCCATGGTCAAGTCCATCAATGAGATAGGGCAAGTAATGGGTAAAAAAACCATTGCGGAGTTTGTAGAAAATGCAGGCATTTTGCAAATTCTACAAGAGTTAAAAGTTGATTATGTTCAGGGTTACCACATAGGCAAGCCAAAACCGATCTCAGAAGTAGCCTAAATTTTAGGCCAGATTACACGCGTTAGAATAGGTATATCCGGCCATACTTTTTTAAGCGGGTTATCCTTCTATATCATCATCATTAAGATACAAATCTTCAATTAACCTTTTTTCCTCTAATGTCAACAATATGCGGGAGAATTTTTTCTCAGAACGGCTGCGTTGTTCGGAAATTTGTTGTTCCCTACGGTCAACTGCCCTGCGATCATTAGCCCTGCGGTCTTCATTGATACGGCGATTGATTTTTGGCCATAGCAAATAATTTTTTTGAATGTGTTCTATCCATTCGGGTGTGCCGAATTCATAAGGGACAGATCGCCTATCCGTCACACGCCGACAATTCGATGTTCGGCGCATATTTTTTCTCATGTTAATAATGTTCATATTGATAGCCCTATCAAATCGAAGGATATAGTTTATAAGTTTAATTTTAAGGTGTATCAATTATAGATCATATCGCAGGGAATTAAACGCCATTAGGCTTATGTATTTCCATCGGCTATTGACCAAAGCGCATATATTTGCTCTGTTTACGGCGATCCAGCGCATTCTTTAAAAACTCTTTTTTAGTGTCATTATCGACGAGTGACCAACGGGTGATTTCACTCAAGGAACGGAAGCAACCTAGACAAATGTCGTTTTCATCTAAGCAACAATTTCTGACACAAGGTGAGTCTATTGGTTTCATTAATAAATTAGTAGTAAATCTTAGGCTCTATTTTAGTCGCTTTTATCGCTAATACAGCACTTTTAAATACTTCATGTCGACAATTATAGGCTATCTTTGTTTAATTTTGCAGCTTGTATTGCGGCAAGTTCTGTGAGTTCTGAAAGCATCATGCTCGGCGTTTCCATACTAATTTTACCAAGTTTGCCAGAGCGTAACTCAGCCAGTAACAGTTTAGCTGTTTTATCCATGTCGATAGTGCCGCCGGCCCGTAAACAACCGCGTTTTTTGCCTATCGCTGCCATCAGTTCGGCTTCAGTCGCTGGTAACTGAGTCCAATTAAACCGAGCTTTTAGTAAATTTGGGTAATGTTGTAAAAGATAGTCGGCGGTAAAAAATGCCACATCCTCGTGATTAATCGCAGTATCTTTTATAGCGCCAGTGGCGGCAAGCCGATAGCCACTGTTTTTGTTCTTAATATTACCCCATAACATACCAGGGGTATCTAATAACACCAGGCCGTTATTTATTTTAATGCGTTGTTGGTGCTTGGTAATGGCAGGTTCATTTCCGGTTTTTGCTATCATCCTATCAGCTAGTACATTGATTAAACTAGACTTGCCAACATTAGGAATGCCCAAGATCAAGGCTTGGATTTGTTTGCCAGCTGCGGCTTTTATGGGTACAAGTTTATGGCATAAATCGGGGATTGTATGAATTTTTTCAGGCTGTAAGATGCTAACGGCGAGTGATTTGACACCTTGATCTTTTTCCAAAAAGTCTTGCCATAGATTGCAGGTATCAGGATCGGCTAAATCGTATTTACTTAAAACCTTGATACAAGGCTTGTCCCCACGCAAATGCTTAAGCATCGGGTTTTCGCTGCTAAATGGTATTCTGGCATCTAAAATTTCAATAATCAGATCGACTTTTGGCAAAATCGCTTTAATGTCCTTACTGGCCTTGTGCATGTGGCCTGGAAACCATTGGATCAGCATAAAGTTTGACTGTTTCAGCTTAATGGGCAGTCATTATAACAAGCTTATGGAAAAGCTATTGAAATAGCTGGTTTAACGTCGATTAGATATTTAAAGGCTTTAAATACAGCGCTAAAACTTAACGGGAGGGGAGCAAAACTTAAGGTAGTTGCCAAGCAATAAAGACATTACTGTTAAAGATAGCAATATCCCTTATGCCTTAATAAAGTTTGGGAATGTATAATAGTCATTTTGCTCACTTTATGATTAGCCGCATTTGAAAGTTTCAGGTTCTAAAATTTTTGTGATTGCACCGGCACGGTTGCATATGGGCTTTATTGATTTAAGTGGCTCGTTAGGCCGTGATTTTGGCAGTATAGGCGTGGCTTTAAATGAGATTAGCACACGACTTTCCATCTCAACCGGTAAGCAATTAACAGTCACAGGTCTTTGCGCCCATCGTGCCAAGCTTTGTGCCGCGCGTTTTTGTGCTGATTTAGGTGTTTCTGACCAGCTTAATATTATTATCGAATCGGCAATACCGGAACATGTAGGCTTGGGTTCCGGTACACAAATGTCATTGGCCGTGGGTAGCGCAATTAACGCATTTTATCAATTAGGCTTAAATGTACGTGATATTGCAAGGCTAACCGATCGGGGCATGCGCTCAGGCATAGGCATAGGCGTATTTGAACTAGGTGGTTTAGTCGTGGATGGTGGGCGGGGCGAAAAAACCATCACCCCGCCACTTTTAGCGCATATGGATGTGCCAGAGGATTGGCGTTTTATCTTGGTGTTTGATCAGCGCGGCAAAGGTTTGCATGGGCAACAGGAGATAGAGGCATTTAAAACCTTACCTAGTTTTCCAACCGAGGAAGCGGCACAGCTTTGCTATTTAGTGTTGATGCAAGGCTTACCTGCTGTTGCAGAGAATGATTTGGCTAAATTTGGCGAAGTAATTACCCGTTTGCAAAAATCGGTGGGCGAATATTTTGCCCCAGTTCAAGGTGGAATTTTTACTAGCCATGATGTAGCCGAAGCAATGTATTGGTTAGGACAACAGGGTGCTGTAGCCATAGGGCAAACGTCTTGGGGGCCTACAGGATTTTGTTTGGTCGGGGATGTCGATCAGGCCGATGACATCCTTGAGAAAGCAAAATTGAGGTTTTCCCACATCAATCATTTAGTCTTTATGTCGGCTAGCGTTCGTAATAGTGGTGGTGATGTGTATGTGCTATAAGTTTAGTTAATTTCTGCTTCTAAATGCATGGGCTAAAGTGCTTGTTATGCCATCATTGCAATTACCGTCTACACTGCTAATTATTGCCAGTTCTGCACGTATGCTAGCGCAATCGGCGCATCAAGTCGGCATAAAAGTATTGGTGATAGACCTTTTTGCCGATCTTGATACACAGGGTTATGCCTATGATATTTATAAGGCCGCATCTTTAGCTTTAGCAGATATAAAAGCTATTCTAATAGGATTTAGTGAGCGATATCGTGTCCGCCATATTGTTTATGGGAGTGGCGTTGAGGGTTTTCCTGAGAGCCTAGACTATCTACAAAAACATTTTGAAATTTTGGGTAATAGCGCTGAAGTTTTTTATAGGGTACAGGATAAAGTAGCTTTCTTTTCGACTTTAGGGCGGCTTCAGATTACTTTTCCTCCAGTAAGTTTTACACCACCTTTAGAGGCAGCTTATTGGCTAGAAAAACCCCACTTAGGCCAAGGTGGCTATGGCATAAAACATTATGCTGGTTTATCTGATAAACCAGCGGGCAATAAGCTAAAAGTCTATTGGCAGCAATATTTGCAAGGCAGCAGCCATTCAGTTTTGTTTTTGGCTAATGGAAAAAAATCTAAGCCAATCGGGTTTAATTTACAATGGACGCAAGTAATAGCCGGGCAAGATTTTGTGTTTGCTGGTGTGATTACCGATGACTTGTTGCCAGAAACTATTAAAGCCAAACTGGCTATCTGGTTAGCTCAATTGACGGCTATTTATGCTTTAAAAGGCTTAAATAGTTTGGATTTTATCTACGCTGGGCAAAGTCTTTATGTGCTGGAAATTAATCCCAGGCCATCAGCCAGTATGCAACTTTATAACCAAAATATAATGCAAGGCCATCTCCAAGCCTGTTTAGGCCTAGGGCTTGGAGAAAGTTATGTTGAACATAACCATTGTGGCTATCAGATTGTTTACGCCCAAAAAGATAGCATTATTCCGGCACAATTTCAGTGGCCAACAGAATGCAAAGATATTCCTCAAGCTGGTGCATTAATTCGCATCGGACAACCAATTTGCAGTATGATTGCCAGGGCAAAATCACAGGATCAGGTATTCCTGCAATTACAAAACATACAACAGCAAATCCTAAAGAAATTACAAGAATAAGGTGAACCGAATTATGGAATTTTCAGCAAGCGTTAACAAACTGACACAACCGTTGCTAAACCATCTCATTGAAAATGCTGATAAATTAAGAGTTTTAGTGGAAACAATGGATAATGGTTGTACGATTATCGATGCGGGCATTAAAGTGCCCGGTGGTATTGAAGCGGGTCGAATTATTGCTGAAATTTGTTTAGGTGGTATGGGTACGGTAACTTTGACCCATAGCCCCTATACCACGCATTGGCCGTTATCTGTTAATGTCCATACCGGTAACCCGGTGTTAGGCTGTTTAGGGAGCCAATATGCGGGTTGGAGCTTGTCGCATGAAAAATATTACGCACTAGGTTCAGGTCCTGCCAGGGCTATGGCCAGTAAAATCAAAGAAGGCCAACGCGAACCCGTAGAGGAATTATATAAAGAACTTGGTTACCATGATGAGGCTGAGGCAACGGTATTAGTGATAGAAAATGATGCTATTCCACCGTTACCCCTTATCGAAAAAGTGGCCACAGCCTGTCAGATTGAACCTAGCAAATTAACCATTATCGTCACGCCCACTAGTAGCTTGGCAGGTGGGGTACAAGTTGTGGCTAGGGTCTTGGAAGTTGCCATGCATAAAGCCCATGCCTTACATTTTCCATTAGAAAATATTGTTGATGGCAGTGGCAGTGCACCGATTTGTCCGCCACACCCTAATTTTGTTAAAGCCATGGGTCGTACCAATGATGCCATTTTATTTGCCGGGCAAGTGCATATTTTTGTAAAAGGTAGTGACGAGGCTGCTGAAAAGCTTGCCAAAGAATTACCAAGTTCTACGTCAAAAGATTATGGCAAACCCTTTGCCGATATTTTTAAACAATATGAATATGACTTTTTTAAGGTCGATGCCATGTTGTTTAGCCCCGCTAGTGTGATTGTTACCGCGGTTGAATCTGGCAAAAGCTTTCGTGCTGGCAAGCTCGATAATGCCTTGCTCGATCAGTCATTCGGCCTTTAATTAGCCGTTCATAAAAGGCGGTGCAGTTGTGCCGCCTAGCCTCTTATTGTCAATTGTTTAGTTTTTTTAAATGAGCAGTTTTTTGGGTCGTATAGCTATTTTTACCGATGATCCCGGTTGGCATGGCAAGCAATTGCGCCTAGCTTTTGCACAGCGCGGCTATGACAGCCACTATGTGTCTTTAACCGAATGCCAGCTGGGTATTGCTGTCGGACAACTTCCTATCATCCTGCCGGGTTTCGAAATGACCTTACCTGACGCCGTTTTTGTGCGGGGTGTGCCAGGTGGTTCGTTAGAAGAGGTGGTATTGTATTTAGATGTATTACACGCATTAAAGCTGATGCATATCCCCGTTTACAATGATGGTCATGCAATTGAACGCAGTGTCGATAAAGCCATGACCAGCTTTTTGTTAAAACAAGCAGGCTTACCAACGCCCATCACTTGGGTACTCAGAGACCGTGAGCGCGCCTTGGCAATAGTTGAAGAGGAATTGGCTGAAGGCAATTTGGTGATTAGCAAACCGTTGTTTGGTTCCCAAGGTGAGGGCATCCGGCGGCTGGAAAAAATGACAGATTTATTATGGTTGACGAGTAGCCATGGTGTCTATTATTTACAGCGTTTTGTCGCCTGTAAAGGCGAGGGATATTCGGATCATAGGGTATTTGTGGTTAATGGCATAGCGGTAGCTGCTATGCGCAGGCGCGGTAAATATTGGTTGAATAACGTGGCCCAAGGGGCGCAATGTGAACCCATTGAATTGTCTAAAGACATGGCGAAACTCGCAGCCAATGCGGCAGTAGCACTTAAAATGGACTATGCCGGGGTGGATATAATTTGTGATCGAGAAGGTGGGCTTATGGTCATTGAAGTGAATAGCATACCGGCATGGAAGGGTTTGCAAAGCGTGTCTGCTATGAGTATTGCTGAAATTTTGGTGGATGACTTATTACGGCGTTATCTGTTAGATCACAAAGCGCTGCCTCTGCGGGCATAATGATACTGGCCGCCCGTCTGGGTGAATTGTATCAGCAAGCCTGTGAAATAGAGTTGCTTGCGTTTAAGCCAGGGAACGTCAGTATTTACGCAGATGGCCATGACATGACGGTCGCAGATTTTAGTAAAAGTGCACAAGTTAGCGCTGAGCCGCTTTGCAATCCTGCTTACAGCTTAGGAGAAAAAGTCTTTTATGCAGTTAAGGCGACCCGGCTTGCGGTCGGATGCAACACCAATCTAGGTATTATTTTACTTTGTGCGCCTATGATAGAGGCTGTACTGCGGCACCAACCAAGTGAAACTTTGCGTATAGCCTTGCAAAAAACGCTCACTAACACTACTGTGGCAGACGCAAATTGGGTATTTAAGGCGATAGCCTTAGCCGCCCCAGGTGGGCTGGGCGATGCTGAACAGCAAGATGTCAAAAATCCGGCCAGTGTCAACTTGCAAGAAGCCATGCAGTTGGCGAGTACTAAAGATCGGATTGCCTATCAATATGCTAGTGGTTATAAAGATATTTTCGAATTGGCTGTTTTAAGCTATAATGCCAGCTTCAATCGATTTGGCTACCAAAGTTGGGCTGCCGTTTGCGTATACGCGGACTTGTTAAGCCAATTTCCTGATAGTCATATTGTGCGAAAACATGGTGATAAGTATTCGGAAATGGTTGCTAATAAAATGGCTTTGCTGCATCAAGAATTATCAAATACTGATGATCCTGATCAGCTAAAACCAATGCTATACGACTTGGATAAATGCTTTAAGTCGTATGGGATTAATCCTGGCACTACCGCAGATATGACGGTAGCCACGGTTATGGCAGTGTTTTTAGAGGATCTTATTAGTAAAACATAACTTTACTAATAAGATGGCAAAGGGAATTGTTACAAGTAAAAAAGCAGGATGCTGAACAGTATTGACATTTAAACAAATTTTTCACTTTTTCTACATTGAGGAAATTAAGCATGGCAAAAATTAATAACTTGCGCGTTGGCGAATCATTAGTTGGTGACGGTAACGAAATCGCACACATCGATTTGATTATTGGCCCAAGAGGTTCAGCTGCTGAGTCTGCATTCGCAACTGCTTTAACTAACAATAAAGATGGCTTTTCAACTTTGTTAGCTGTTGTTGCCCCTAACTTAATGGTTAAACCAGCAACTATTTTGTTCAACAAAGTAACTATCAAAGGCGCAAAACAAGCTGTCCAAATGTTTGGCCCAGCTCAACGCGGTGTTGCCATGGCGGTTGCTGATTGTGTAGAAGACGGTACTATTCCTGCTGATGAAGCGGATGATTTGTTTGTTTCTGTTGGTGTATTCATCCATTGGCAAGCTGAAGATGATGCTAAAATTGAATCATTCAACTATGCTGCCACTAAAGAAGCATTGAAACGCGCTGTAGCGGGTTCTCCAACTGCTGCTGAAGTTGTTGCTGCTAAAAAAGACGCTAAACATCCGTTCGCTGTTAACAACGAATAAGCTTAGAGTTTTTATAAGCATTAAAAATACCCCGCTAGTCGGGGTATTTTTTTGTCTGCAGGGAATGTATGGCTTTAGCATCCAATTGCCCTGAATGTAAGGCACTGGCAATTAATGCTTGGTTTATACCGATTTTTTTGAGTTGAACTAAATCTTGATAATGTCTTACACCGCCTGCTGCAATAAAGTTTTTTCCAGGGTTACTTTGCTGGAAAACACTTAGTTTTTCCAAGTCAGGCCCCATTTGGCTACCGACACGGTCTAGCGTCATAATGATGATATTTTGCGGCCAGCGTTTAGTATCAGTAAATAATTTAAATGCACCCAGCTGTGTGGTTTTTGCAAAGTCCAAGGATAATATAAAGTTTTGCTTTAAAGCATCAAATGCGGGCAATTCTTCATTGCTAAAGCATTCACTGCCTATGACGGGTATAAAGTTACCAACTGGGCTGATAGCTTGCAAACTGGTTTGCTTGCCGGCATCTACCCAAAAAGAGATATTTGGATACTTGATGAAGAGATCCTTCAAGATAGCGGTGTTATTACCCAAACCCATAATTGCATCTAGATCCGCAATATAAAAAGTATCAAAAGGATAAAGCTTGAGGAAAGCTGCAAGCACGTACAGCAATTCCGCTGAGTGGCTTAATTTGCTGGATATGGCTAAATATTGCTCGCGTTGCCCGTGTTTGGCATGGACTACCACGCCGGCTTTAAGATCAATCACAGGTATAATTTTCATGGTTGCAAGCATTGCATCTTAAAAAATAGTCACACATTAACATAGCTTTTAAGTTTTTTAATGGACGTATAATGAAAATCTTAGTGTTTGAATATATTACTGGCGGTGGCTACAGCCAACAGGAGATCCCTGAATCGCTGGCCAGGGAAGGGCGCTTAATGTTATTGGCACTATTACAAAATTTATTGCTTTTGCAAGATGTAGAACTGGTGTTAATGTTAGATGAGCGATTTAAAGATTTGGCTGGACATGCCAAAATCAAAATTTTATTGCAGGATCAAAATCAAAATTGTTTGCAAGCGTTTAAACAAAATTGCCAGCTTTGTGATGCGGTATGGCCTATTGCACCTGAGTTTAAGCAAATATTGCAAGCTTACTGTCAACTGGTTGAAGATGCCGGTAAAGTGCTGCTAACGTCTACTGCTAAAGTGGTGGCTTTAACGGCAGATAAATTTTTAACTTGGCAGCAGTTAAAACGCTTTAAAATCCCAACCCCGGACACCTATTTATTGGATAGCTTCGATTATAGTCCTGGTAATTGGATAGTGAAACCCATCGATGGGGTAGGCTGTATTGACAACCATATCATCCAAAATCAGGACGAATTTAATAACGTAGTTGCGTTATTACATAAAAGCCAATTTATAATACAAGCGCATCATGTTGGACAAAAAACTAGTTTATCGTGTTTATTTAATAAGGGTGAGGCTAGGCTAATTTGCGTAAACCAACAGGTCTTTAGCATAGTGCATCAACAATATCACTTGATTGCGTGCCAGGTAAACTATCCAGCCGTAAACAATAATTATTTAACCTTACTACAAAAAATAGCTAATGCATTCCCAGAACTTTGGGGCTATGCGGGGGTCGATTTAATAGAAACACCTGGGCAAATCGAAGTTTTGGAAATAAACCCAAGATTAACAACCTCGTTTGTAGGCATTTATGAGGCGCTAGGGCTAAATGTTGCCGAAATGGTTTTGCAGCTACGAATGAATTTGCCATTGACTACACCTACCCAAAATAAAACTATTACAGTTAACTTATTAAACCATCATGCATAATTATAAAATTGGCTGGGATATCGGTGGCGCTCACGTAAAAGCTGCCGTAATTGATGATGCTGAAAACCTTATTGGTGTTTATCAGCAACCTTGTCCATTATGGCTAGGCTTAGAACACTTGCAACTTGCAGTGAATATAATTTTGCAGTTGCTTACTAACCAGGGTGTGACTAAAGCTCATTGCCAACATGCCATCACGATGACTGGGGAGTTAGCTGATTTGTTTGCAAACCGTGACGATGGGGTGCGACAAATTATCGTTACCATGGAACAGCTGTTGTTAAGCAAAAACTGCTATGTGTTCGCGGGACAATACGGTTTTTTGCCGCTAGAACAAGTTCATCCCGTGCATTTTATTGCTATCGCATCGGCCAATTGGCTAGCCAGTACCTTATACATTGCCCGGCAGGTCGATGTAGGATTATTGGTTGATATTGGTAGTACCACGACCGATATCTTGTTATTAAGCGGTAGTCAAGTCATAGCTCAAGGCTATACGGATTATCAACGCTTGGTATCAGGCGAGTTAGTGTATACCGGCATCGTTAGGACACCGGTAATGGCAATAACACAATCAGCTAATGACCAAGGGCAGAAAGTTGGTTTAATGGCGGAACATTTTGCGACATCGTCTGATATCTATAGGCTGACGGGTGAGTTAAATGAAGACCATGACCAATTCCAAACCGCCGACGGTGCGGAAAAAACCTCAGCTGCCAGTGCTAGACGCTTGTCACGCATGATAGGCTGTGATTATTTACCTGAGCAATTGGAACGTTGGCAACAGTTTGCCTATGACATCCGCAGCCAACAGTTACTGAGATTGCAAGCTAGCTGTGAATTGCAATTGTCCCGTATCGATAAAAAAACCAATATAACCTTAATTGGTGCTGGAATTGGCCGTTTCTTAGTTGAAGCTTTGGCGGTTAATTTAGGCTACCGTTATCAGGATTTTAATAGTTTTGTACCACAAGCTGATTTGCAAACCGGTATGAGCCCTGCAGATTGCGCACCCGCTTTTGCGGTTGCAAAGCTGCTCTCTAGAACCTTAAATAGGTTAGATTGACAAGCAAGAAACTTGTTGGCCTTAAGGGATCTCCAGACGCAGCTTAGCTACGATTAAATCAACAAACGTCCTGACTTTGGCTGAAACGTAGCGGCCTTCCTGATGGAGCACATGCACCGGTAACGCTTCAGGGGCAAAATCGTCCAGTACGGTTTGTAGTTGGCCTGATTCTAAGTAAGCCGCGATTTGATAAGATAATAAACGGGTAACGCCTAAGCCACTGAGCGCAGCATCAATAGCGCAATCGTTGTTAGTAACAGTCAAGCGGGGTTGTACTTTAATAGTGATGGCATTGGCAAATTTCCATTCAACTAAGGGTGATACGCCACTTGCTGAAATAATGACATGATGGGCTAGATTGGCTGGCTGTAATGGAATGCCTTGAGTGCTTAAATATTGCGGGGAAGCGCACACTACCGGGCGTATTGAGCCTACCTTAATGGCATTCATACTGGAATCAGCTAATTGACCAATACGAACCCCGATATCTAAACCTTCTTCTAATAGATTGACAATACGGTCCAAAAAAACGGCGGAAACAGTCATGTCAGGGTATCGGTGTAAATAATCGATAACTGCTGGCAAAACAAATAATTTTCCAAATAACACCGGGGCAGTTACTGCCAAATGGCCTTTTGGTTGGCCGCTAATCCCTGTTACGGCATCATCAGCTTCATCGGCTAGGTTAATGATACGGCGGACATCTTCCAGATAACGACGACCAGCTTCTGTTACCCTTACGTATCGTGTTGTTCGGGTTAATAAGCGCACCTTGAGATACTCTTCCAGGCTAATAATAGCGCGGGTGACGGCCGGTGGTGACATTTTTAAGCGGCGCGCGGCACCTGCAAAACTTTGTTCCTCAGCAACGGCTAAAAAAACCGTCATTAATGTTAGGCGATCCATTATTATTCCAATATTTACAATAATAAATTGTATTTTACATATATTCTTATAATAAATGAAATTATGTACAGTATGTCCAGCCTAGATGAGTTGGTCTTATCAGGTTATGACACTTAAACTATTACTGAGGATTTAATTATGAGCCGTATCACAATGGTCACCCAAGAAATTGCTAACCCAGAACAACAAGCTTTATTTAATGCTATACATGACAAATTAGGCGTCGTGCCTAATTTTTTAAAAATTTTGGCTAATTCACCGGCTGCGTTACGGGCTTTTTTAGGGTTACATGGTATTGCCAATGAGGGTGCTTTGGACCCACAAACGCGTGAACGTATCGCGTTAGCAGTAGCACAACAAAATTCCTGTGAATATTGTGTATCTGCGCACACAGCTATAGGTAGAAAAGCTGGGTTGGATAGCACTGAAATACAGCTTAACAGAAAGGGTGGCAGCCATGATGAGAAAGCTGCAGCTGCTGTGAAATTTGCCCGTGCATTAGTTGAGAATATGGGTGAAGTGACCAGCGCTGAAATTAACGAAGCCCGTTCAGCCGGTTATAACGATGCAGAACTGGTAGAAATCATTACCCATGTCGCGATGAATATTTTTACAAACATTATTGGTAAAGCTAGCCGTGTCGACATTGATTTTCCTAAAGTTGATTTAGGCGTTGTCGCATAAAAGCTCACCCAACTCGGCAATGGCGCTATGCCATTGCCGAACAAACTTCTGAGGAGTAAAACAATGGCTATGGCATTTTCTGAAATCACCTTTACCCCCAGTGTAAAAGCTGCCCAGCTGTTATATGGCAGTCGTGAAAAAAACAGCCGTTTTGAAACAGCAACCGAAGTACGTAATGAATTGACAGCAATGGAAGCCCTGTTTATCAGTCAGCGGGATAGTTTTTACCAAGCGACTGTATCTGAAAATGCTTGGCCTTATGTCCAGCACCGTGGCGGCCCTGTAGGTTTTTTAAAAGTACTGGATCAACAAACCCTAGGTTTTGCCGATTTTCGGGGTAATCTTCAGTACCTAAGTGTAGGAAACTTGAACGCAAATAAGCGTATTTCATTAATACTAATGGATTATGCCCAAGGCAGAAGGTTAAAAATATGGGGTAACGTTGATATAGTCCATGAAAGTGATAATCCTGACTTAATTAAGCTATTAGAAATGCCTGCTTACCGGGCAAGAGTAGAGAGGGGGTTTATTATTCATGTCCAGGCGTATGATTGGAATTGTCCGCAACACATTAGCCCGCGGTTTAGCCAAGCAGAGGTAGCTCAGCAAATGGCGCCGTTGCTTGAAGAAATCCAAGCGTTAAGGCTAAAAATACAAGCATTAGAAAAATAGCTGTTGTAATTGTTTTTTATGTAATGGTTGGGTTTTTTGTGTTTGCTATCGTAAAAGACCGATAGATCAAGAACATTTTGCGTCTAGATGTTATAAACAAGGGTTGCCTAGATAAATTTCTGGGCCTGCGAGGTTTTAAATTGAGCGTAGTGGGCTTTAGGGTAAGTCGAAACGGCTCAGTGGTAATGATTGAGGTGTGTCTTGGCAGGAAAAAGTAAAAAGGAAGCGTCTCAACACTTTCAACGTGAACGGGGCGCTTCCCTATATTTAGCACATCCTATGCTGCACATTCCTTGCTGGGTAAATCTAACTTAGACAGCTGCGTGGTGATCTTGAATGCCATTATGGACATTCACACCAGTAGGTGCTTCTATCCAAGCAAAGCCTTGTTCTGGATCAGAACATTGCAAGTTTTGTTCATGTATTAATTTATTTGCCAATGCAGCCAAGCTGGTATCTAAGCTTTCAGTTGGATCATTGTCAGCGTCTTCAAAACGATCCAAAGAAATTTCTGGGCCTTCTTCATCGTCTTCCAACATGTGGATCAGGAAAATTTCTTCTTTTCCTGGCTTGCCATGTACTGTTGCCCTGAATTTTTCTCCGCGATATGAGAATTCACGAACCATTTTATTGTCTCCCCATTTTAAGTGTAGTTGTTGGATAAGGTTTACTGTTAACTGGGCTCAGCTAACAAAATTGGATAGCTGTTAAGCTTTCTTATATTACCACATAAAATATAGGAATATCGCAATAAGTTACGGCTAAATGAAATTGTTAAAGATGGTGTGTACTAAAATATTGAATAGGAAAATAGATAGTCATGTTCTTATGCATGGGGGATTTAAAATTATTCCTTGCTCTAAGCTTGACTTATGACATTTTAATCGTAACCTGCTAGTGGCAGCTGATTAGCGATAAACAGCAACCTTACTCAAAAACTAGAAGCAGTTTTTATAAGTTAATCGGCTATTAGGGGAAATTATGCAAATAAAATTACCGTTTGATGGCACTAAGCCAGTGACGGGAGAAGCCAGTATCGAGATTGATAAGCCGGTAAATGATGTGTTTACATTCATAGGGGAGGGTTTTTTTGAAAACTACCCGAAATGGGCGGTTGAAGTGATCGAATTTGAGCCGTTAACAGGCGATAAGGTGTTTACAGGTGCAAAAGCTAAACAAGTGCGTGAAGAAGCTGGTGAAAGAGTAGAGTCAATTTTTGAAATAACCGAATATGAGCCGCTAATTAAATTGATACTTCAAGGTGTAGCAAGCCCTTACAAGCATTTATATTTGTTACAAAGCAGTGAAACCCAAGCGGCTTTAACCCAACTGACATTTCGGTTTGAATTATTAGAATTAGAAATATTTATGCGTCCGTTTGAAAAATTAATTCGGTTAGCCATTGAAGAGGGTGCGGAAAATACTGTAGCCAATATAAAAAACCTCATTGCTGTCCAAAATTAATAAGGCAAAAAATCTAGCAACCTCAACCCGGGAACTTGAGTTATGAATTTTATAATAAATAAAGATAATGGCATAATTCCGCAAGTTTTATCAGCTATCTTAAATGAATGCGTCAACGGCGTAACCTTGGCCGATCCTGATCTGGAAGATGCGCCTATCGTCTATGCCAATAAGGCTTTTGAGAATTTAACTGGCTATAGCCAAGAAGAAATAATCGGGCTTAATTGCCGATTTTTACAAGGGCAGGATAGGGATCAACGGGCCCGGTTTGAAATTACGGAAGCAATGCTTAAAAAAGAGCCTATCGAAGTTACTTTAAGAAATTATAAAAAAGACGGTACCTTATTTCATAACAGGCTAAAAATAATTCCTTTATTTGATAATAAACAGCGAGTGCTCTATTACTTGGGTGTGCAATATGACATTACCGATAAAGTGGAGGCGAGTAATGAAATTAAAACGCTCACCGATTTGCTAAAAGCAAGTTCCGCAACTTAAGAACCTCAATCGGGAAAAACTTATGACAGCTCTAGAAACCGCTAATCATAATGGGTTAGTGTTTAACCAACTGCTATTTGGTTTGGCGATGATTGCTTTTTTTATGCTATTGGTTATTGAAAAGCGTCAGCCTTTTCGAAGTTTCCCCAATAAAATTTACAAAGAATCATTTGTTACTAATGTAACGGCATTTTTAATCAATAACATCTTATTAACGATCTTTAAAGCCTCTTCTTTATTTTTAGTTGCTCAGCAGTTTTCTTCATTTGGTTTGTTAAGTGGGCTAGATAATGGCCCTATAAAATGGTTATTGGCTTTTGCCTTATTCGATTTGGCCATTTATATCTGGCATTTTGCCAGCCATAAATACGAATGGCTTTGGCGTTTTCACAAAGTCCACCACAGTGATAAAAGCATAAATGTATCAACTGGGTTTCGTTTTCATGTCTTTGACCTATTATTAGAAATTGTTTACAAATGTTTGTTTGTTATAGTAATTGGGGTAGATGCTTATGTCGTATTATCGATTGAAATTGTAGAACTATTTTTTATCTTCTTTCATCACGCCAATATCGCAGTGCCTTACGAAGAAAAAATTTCACAGTTTATTATTACCCCAGCATTACACAGGACGCATCACTCAACCTTACGTAAACAACATGATAGTAATTACGGCATAGTTTTATCAATTTGGGATAGGCTTTTTGGAACTCGCAAAGAGTTGGTGCCAGAACAGATAGGATTGGATTTGGTGGAGGCTGAAAACTTTATCCAGCTGTTTTCACTGGCATTTATCACAGAACGTAAAATTATGAAAATTTTGGCTTTAATACCCAAAGGCAAAAAAAAACATTAGCTTGAGTAATGAAAACTTATCCCCAAAAATCAGTCCCAACGAGTGAGATTACAGACCCTACGGTATTTAGCCAACGCCGTAGCCTAATCAAAGCTTTCTTACTCGGCGCGGTAAGTAGCCAGTCATTACTAGCCTCGGCCGGGCAGCCAATTAACCCGTTAGCTGTGGCAACTACAGGCACACAACTTGATTGGACACCAACACCATTGGCATTAATACAAAATTATACCAATTATTACGAATTTGCATTTTCTAAGGAAGGCGCCACTAACACTGCTCAAGCCTTGACTATAGACCCATGGAGTGTTGAGGTTTGTGGTGAAGTTGAAAAGCCTGGGCGTATTAACTTGGAAGACATTTTGCATCAATTTACCCTAGAAGAACGTATTTACCGTTTTCGATGTGTAGAAGCTTGGTCTATGGTAGTACCATGGCTGGGTTTTCCGCTAAATCAGCTTTTAGCCCGTTTTAAACCTTTATCCGGTGCCAAGTTTGTAAAATTTACCTCCATTTCAGCGCCGGAGGCTATGCCTAACCAGGCTCGCCAAGCTATGTTGGAATGGCCTTATAGCGAAGGTTTGCGGATTGATGAAGCAATGCATCCTTTAACTTTACTGGCCACAGGCATGTATGGTAATCCCTTAGCTAAACAAAATGGCGCACCTATACGCTTGGTTGTGCCCTGGAAATATGGTTTTAAGAGTATTAAGGCGGTGGTTAAAATAGAATTACTAAAAACAGCACCGATGACAACGTGGAAAAAAGCTGCACCTGAAGAATATGGTTTTTATGCCAATGTTAATCCGTCGGTGCCGCACCCACGTTGGAGCCAGTTTAGTGAAAGGTTGCTAGGTAGCGCTTTTTTTAGTCCGAGACGGAAAACTGAATTGTATAACGGCTATGCCGAACAGGTCGCTGCGCTCTATGCTGATATGGATTTACGGCATTTTTTCTGATGTTTTCTAAAATCAGCTGGTGGCTGTGCTTATTCTTTTTAAGTCTTGTACCGTTGTTAACAGTGATGGCGGATATTGCGTTTGATAATTTGGGATCAAACCCTATCCAGGCCTTACATATCCGTTTTGGCGATTGGTCATTACGTTTTCTGTGGTTGACATTAGCGGTTACACCTATACAAAACCTCACCAAATGGCCAAGATTGTCTATCTATAGACAGCTGTTTGGTTTGTTGACTTTTTTTTATGCCAGTCTGCATTTAATCGCTTATTTATGGGTAGATCAGGGTTTTCAGTGGCGGACTATTGCCATCGATATTATCGAAAGCCGCTATATCTGGTTTGGCTTGCTGGCTTATAGCATTATATTTCTTTTGGCAATTACCTCACCCAAACAGGCTAAGCAACTTTTAGGCAAAAATTGGAAAAAACTACACCGTTATATTTACTTGGCGTCAGCGGCAGCGATAATCCACTATTATTGGCAACTCAAGGGCAATTTGGTAGAACCCTTGTTCTACTTAGTGTTATTATTTTTTTTACTGGGCTTCCGCTTGTTGTTACGCTTTAAAAACAAAAGCTTGGGTAAGTTAATGCTGCCTAAAGGCCGGCTCTAAGCAGAGCAATAACTGCAAATGGGCGAATCGCTAGTCAAATAGCCGTGCTTTTCTGCCCCGCATTAGGGTTTTCGCAACAGCTACAAATCATGCGATAGGGTGTTTTTTAAACGCCCCACTTGTATACTAGCCATAATTTAGTCTGACCTTAGTTATAAACCGTTGCCGAATACCTTAATCTATCCACTCCCTTATTTCGAAAATAGCGCAAACTTTTTCTCACTGCTGGCTGACCAGCCTTGGTCTGTGTTTTTGGATAGTGGCTATCCTTATAGTCAGCAAGGGCGTTATGACATTTTTGCGGCTGATCCTGTTTGTAATTTAGTAACACATGGCGATATTACCGTAATCACCGAAAACGGCACTAGCTATACCAGCAGCGAAGACCCGTTTGACTTGCTTAAACAGCAGTTACAAAAACATAGCAACTCAAAGACCGCGCTACCTTTTAATGGTGGATGCATAGGTTATTTTGGCTATGATCTGGCTAGACGATTAGAAAAGTTGCCAGAAATTGCTGTTGATGCAGAACACATACCTGATATGGCTGTTGGTATTTATCATTGGGCAGTAGTGGTTGACCATGTTGAACAAAAAAGCTATCTCGTGGGTTTAGCCATTTCGGCTAGTGATTGGCAAAGTTTAATTGAACGGTTTAGCGTGTTGCCAGCATTAGCCGCGTCTGGCAATTTTCAGGTAGGCGAAATTAAGGCTAATATGGATAAAACCGATTACGCCAAAGCTTTTACTAAAATACAAGCTTATTTAAAAGAAGGCGATTGCTACCAAGTTAACCTAAGCCAACGCTTTACCGCACAATGCCAGGGTAATCCGTGGTTGGCATATCTCTCGTTAAGGCAACAGAATCCTGCACCATTCAGTGCCTATTTAAATTTTCCGGCAGTGCAAGTGTTAAGTTCATCACCGGAGCGCTTTTTAAAGTTATCGAATGGTTCGGTGGAAACTAAACCAATTAAAGGCACCGTGCCACGCAAGCAAAATGCCAAAGCCGATTTGCAACAGATTCAGCATTTGCAGGCTAGCGCTAAAGACAGGGCTGAAAACTTGATGATAGTTGATTTGCTGCGCAATGATTTAGGTAAAACCTGCGACACGGGTTCAGTAAAAGTCCCGGTCTTGTTTGATGTGGAAACTTATGCCACGGTGCATCACTTAGTCAGCACGGTGACTGGCGAATTATCTGAAAAGCAACATGCTTTGGATCTACTGAAAACCTGTTTTCCAGGTGGCTCTATTACTGGCGCGCCTAAAATACGGGCGATGGAGATTATAGAAGAGTTGGAGCCGCACCGGCGCGGGGTCTATTGTGGGGCGGTGGGTTATATCGGTTTTGATGGCAATATGGACACTAATATTGCCATTAGGACGATGGTCTATTCCGATAATCAATTGCGTTTTTGGGCTGGTGGCGGCATAGTCAATGACTCCGTGATGGAGGCCGAGTATCAAGAATGTTTTGATAAAGCGGCAGCTATGCTAGCGGTGTTAAAACAATTTTCTCAGCCTTGAAAGTCATTAAACTAGGGGGTAGCTTGCTACACCCAAATAGGCTGCTCAATTGTTTAGATTATATAGAGCAACACGATCAACACGTGCCTATGGTGATAGTGCCTGGTGGTGGGGTATTTGCTGATCAGGTAAGACATGCCCAGCAACAATGGCAGTTTGATGATGTTGCAGCGCACCAGATGGCAATTTTAGCCATGCAGCAGATGGCCTTGTTATTCAACGGATTAAAACCTAGTTTTAAAATAGCCAATAGCATTGCGGAAATACAATTACATTTAGTGGCGCACCACAGGATTATCTGGTCACCAGCTATTGCGGAACTAAATAACGCCGGTATCGCGGCCAGTTGGGGGGTGACCTCAGATAGCCTGTCAGCCTGGCTAGCGCAGGTATTGTTAACGGATGAACTGGTGTTGGTTAAGTCGGCACAAATTCCTAAGGATTACAGTTTGCAAGAATTAGCGCAATTAGCGGTTTTGGATTCGGCGTTTTGCAATTTTGTCAGGAATGTTACCTATAAAATTAGTGTTGTAAACTATCAGCAGTTTTCTGCCTAAGCTAGGCTAACGCTTTAATCGATGGTAAAACATGTTTGATTTAATTATGAATGTTCTCGCTAAAAAGTTTCGCAGCGCCTATTACAATGCCCGCGAATCCATAGGTGACCCCAAACGCGTGCTAGTTGTAAAGCAAGTTGAGCAGGCATGTCAAAGTTTGCAAGACACCCGCGATGAGTTTGAAGATGCCTTGGAGCGCTTTAAAGCCCTGGTTACAGTAAATGAAACCGGATTAGACCATCGCTATAACTTACTCAACCGCCAATACCTTTATTGTAAGGCTAAGTCTGAGGCTGTTAGTGACCGCATTAGGTCTATAGAAATGGTGAGTGAGGCACTATTTACCGAGTGGGAGCGTGAGCTGGATGAATATTCAAACCGATCCTTACGCAATCTGAGTCGACAGCAGCTTAAACTTGCCCGGCAAAATTACACGCGGTTAGTAAAATCCATGCGCCGGGCCGAAGATAAAATCCAGCCAGTGCTGTCTGCGTTTAAAGATCAGGTCTTGTATTTGAAGCATAACCTTAATGCCCAAGCCATAGCCGCATTAAGGCATGAGTTTGTCGAATTGGGGATAGATATTTCGCAATTAATTACGGCAATGGAACAAACCATTGCCGAGGCAAGTCTTTTTGTATCAACGCTAGTTGAGCAGAAAGCCTTGCCTGGACGGTAATTACAGTTTATAAAGAATATCGTTGGCTTTATCTTTAGGATCGGTTTTGCGGGTGCCCTTTTCTTGGTCTAAGCGTTCTTGGCCAAATTTGGCGATCATTTGATCCCAGCTAGAAAATTGTTCATAGGCTGGGAAGCCAGAGTTCTTGCGTTGTTGGTAAATTTCTTTGCCTAAAGCTATAATTTCTTGAGGTTTTTTGCCGTCAACTGCATCAAGAAAAGCCTCATCAGTTTTTAAAGAGTCACGGATAGTCCAAAAAGAGACCTCAAATTCAACACGGCTGTCAGGCGGCAAACGGTTTTTAAGTGCTTTAACTGATTTATAAGCTGTCCTCATGTTATGGCCATTAACTTGCTCGCCCTTGCCACAAGCAACTAATGTAAGACAACTGAAAATAATCAGAAGAGTGCTAATTTTCTTCATAAGTTTGACCTCTAGGTTTACTGGATTACCTTAATTTTAATTTTAGATGGTGTTATATTTTTTATGGCAGCAAGCTACTAACACAGTAAAATGCTAGGTCATTATAAACCCAAGCTACTTAGCATGCTGGACTTTATCCAAATCTTAAAACAACGTTATCAAGCGGCTTTAACCCAGCAGGGCATACCTTCTGTCAGCAGCGAATATGCGCTTTGCATAGACCAATTGTTATTGGCTGAAGCCTTTATCCGTAAAGGTCAGTTGCTCGCATCAGACAGCCATACGCCATTGCAAATCGCCATACTGGGGCCAACACAAGCGGGTAAGAGTTCCATCGTTAATGTCTTATTAAATGCCAATTTAGCTGAAGTTAGCCCTTTAGCGGGCTATACCCGACACGCCCAGGGTTTTTGTCATGACTTACAAATCACCCAATGCCATGGTTTACAACGCTACTTTGGCCGCTTTCAACAACTACCGCGTGGGCTTGTGGCTACCGAGCGCTACGATTGTTATTTTTTATCAGAAAGCCCTCATGCCAGCCCATATTTACCTGCTTGCGTTTGTTGGGATACGCCAGATTTTGATTCTATAGACGCCGGACATTATCGGGAAGGCGTGCTACGCGCCTTAGCTTTGGCTGATATGATTGTGCTAGTGGTTAGCAAAGAAAAATATGCCGACCAATCCGTTTGGGACATGATGGCTACCTTAACTGTTTTACAACAGCCAACGCTCATATGTTTAAATAAGCTGGTAGAAGGTACTGAAGCGCTGTTGATAGAATCCTTAAAAGAAAAGTGGCAGCATGCTAGATCTGATGAGTTTCCGGGTGTGGTGCCCTTGTATTACCAAAAACCGGCAGGTATGCCCATCTGGCCAGCCGCGCACGCACAGGTGTTGCTAAAATTGGTGGAAAAGGCTAATCAGGGCCGAAAAAGACAATCCCGCTATGAACAAGCTTTCTTGCAGCAGCACTGGCAAAATTGGTTGGCGCCCGTGCGCGCCGAACAGCAAATTCTGGCTGAGTGGCAGGATTTGGTAGAACAACTGGTCCAGCAGGGGATGCAGCAATACCAACGGGATTTTCTTAACCATCCCTATCATTACGAAACTTTTCAATACGCGCTCACCGAATTGCTTAACTTGTTGGAACTGCCTGGTTTTGCTGGCTTGCTGGCGGGTACTCGGCGGGTGTTGACGTGGCCATTAAGGCAATTAATGAGTTTAGGCCGCAAACGTATGCACATCGTGGATACCAGCCAAGAAATGGCCTTGCTCGAGCAGATTGCAGAGCACATGCTCATACAACTGGCCGATAAGCTGTTGGATAAAACTGGGCAGGGCAACGCCAGCCGATGGTGGCAAGCTGCGGCTAGTGAATTGCGCAGCCAGCGTCCAGCACTCTTGCAGAGTTTTACCTTAGCGGCCAAAAACTATCATTTAGACTTTCAACAGGAAGTGGAAAAAGCCGCGCGGCAACTCTATGAAAAACTACAGGAACAACCTTTTTTATTAAACAGCCTGCGTGCCACCCGGGCAACTGCTGATGCCGCTGCCATCGCCTTGGCATTGCATACCGGCGGCATAGGCTTGCATGATTTGGTGATAGCACCGGCTATGTTAAGCTTAACCTCGTTATTAACCGAAAGTGCAATCGGCAGCTATGTGCATAAAGTAGAAGCCGAATTAAAACAACAGCAATTTAGTAAAGTTAAACAGCAATTATTAATGGGTGTAATGCAAGAAAAATTGGCACATTTGCCCGAGCAATTAAGCCAACAATCGTTTTTTAATATTTCCCCTGAACAGCTGGAAGCCGCTGAATTACAGCTAAAAGATAAAGACAAGCGACATGGCTTACGATTATTCTGAATTAGTGATAAAAACCAAAACCTGGCTGGCACAAGCGGTAATAGCAGGCTGGCTTAACCCGGCATCGGTGCAAGTAATTGAGCAGCTAGATACCCGCTCGCCCGATAATTTGTTTGACATGCCCGGAACACGTCCCTTATTAGTGGCATTTATGGGTGGAACTGGCGTGGGCAAAAGCTCATTGCTAAACCGCTTAGCGGGGCAAGCCATTGCCCAAACCGGTGTGGTTAGACCTACCTCCCGTGAAGTCACGTTATATCACCATCAATCTGTAGCTATCCAACACTTGCCCGAACAATTACCTACGGCCAGCATAAATATTGCAAAACATGAGGATATGGCTAAAAAAAATATCATCTGGATAGACATGCCAGATTTTGACAGCACCGACCACAACAATAAGGCCCAAGTACTACAATGGTTGCCGCATATTGATGTATTAATTTATGTGGTTAGCCCAGAACGATACCGGGATGAAAAAGCATGGCAGTTATTATTGGCCGAAGGCGGGCGGCATGCCTGGCTGTTTGTTTTAAACCAATGGGATAAAGGACAACCCGCACAATTTGAAGATTTTAACCAGCAATTAAATAAAGCCGGTTTTAATGACCCTATCATTTATAAAACCAGCTGTGTCGACATAAATGCTACCGACCAATTTAACGCACTAGACCTTAACATCCAAGAATTAGCTAACGAACATATTATTGGGCAATTAAAGTTGCGTAGCCAGCAAGTCCGAAAAAACGAACTAAAACAACAGCTGGAAGATTTACTTGTGAGCATGGGCTCAGCACAAAATATATTGCAACTTTCAAGGCTTTGGCAGCAACAATGGGAAAAAACCTCAAGTTTGTTACAACAAGGCTTTGCTTGGCCGTTGCAACAATTGGCCAATTACTATGGCGAACATGCCGCAGACTTAATTGGCAATCCAACCAATACCACAGGTAACACCCCAGCTTTTTTATGGGATGACTGGGCCAATGCGCGCTTTAATGATGGTTTAGATGAATTCATTTTATCGGCAAACCAACTAGGCTTGCCAATCCTGCCAATTAAAAACCAACTCGCAGTGATTCGGGAAAAAGCAGCCGGCATCATTCACAGCCAAACCAACTTACTAGCCAGACAAGCATTAGCCAAACCGGGCAACTTACTCCATCGTAGTTTTTTAAAGCTAATGCGTTTTTGTGAAATCGTTTTGCCCATGGCGGCAATCGGCTGGGTTAGTTATCAAGTTTTAACCGGCTATTACCAAAGCAGTCTACAAGGTCTTCAGGCGCATTATTTAGGGGTTGATTTTGCCGTGCATAGTGGTTTGTTAGTGGTATTAAGTTGGCTAATGCCTTTTTTTATCCTAAAAAAACTCCAGCCATCGATCAAAAAAACCGCCTTAAAAGGCTTACAAAAAGGCGTTAACCAAAGTCTTGCACACATCGAAAGCGAGGTTTTAACAAGCCTAAACACGCTTAACCAGCAGCATAGCCAGTGCTTAGGCCAATTAACAGAATTGCTTAGCCATTGCCAAACGGATGCCGCGCCAGCCGCGTTGCCAGAAAATAAAACCCTAAAAAGAATACTGCTGGCATACCAAAAATAAATTTGCTGGCGGAAATTGTCTTGGAAACTAATGCTTTGTAGACTACAATGGTAAAGCTTACACGGGGGCGACATGGCTTCGACGTGGGTAGCGAAACTTTAAGTGCATGTCGAGGACTGTACACCTCGTAAATCCTACAGAAACTAAGTATTCGCAAACGACGAAAACTACTCAGTGGCTTTAGCAGCTTAAAACCTGCACCACTTCTCTGACTGTATGTGCTTATGCGTGCAGCGTTCTTCGGGACATTCAGGGATCATATTACATAAGATCGTGCCAGGGCTTTGTTCGTAGCTTAAAGCACTAAATCCAATCGAAATCGCTGCTGATCCTCTTGGCCCGACGGGTAGTCAGTAGCTAAATTAAAAGTGCGGGATAAGCATGTAGATCTTACGGCGGAGTACTTACGGACGGGGGTTCAATTCCCCCCGCCTCCACCAATTTAAAGTTTTAGCAAGTTCAAAGACGTACATAAACCCGCAAGCTACCAAGCTTAGCGGGTTTTTTATTGTCCAGCGTAGTCAAACAAGATTCATAAACACAGACGGTATAAATAAGGGTAAATTCAGCCTTTAAGGCCGTGCAGCGCAATAGCCAACGGGTATTGCACCGTATTAATGTCTCCATCCCACTTCAGATATATTATTAGCCGTAAACATGGCGCGTAATCAGAATCATGATGTGGAAGCTCAAGGTCGCGCTATAAATGTTACGGCATGACCACTCAAGCCAGTATTTCAAAAGATGATGCAATCAATGTCGTGAGATCCTTTTGATTGTTGTGTATAACAGCCAAGCTAGATTTACCCTCTAATTTCAATAGTGCCATCTGTTTTTATAATCATCGTAGCTTGGTTTCCCATATCACTAGCCACATAACCAAACATTACGCCTTGTTTGATGAAGCCGTTCAGGGATAGTTTGTAATTAACGGAGCTTTCATATTTGGAATGAAAATATTTAATGACTTCTTAACCTGGAGTAATTGCTGGAAATAAATTGGTTTGATCGTGCTCACTTAGGGCTAAATCATTGACCCCCGAAAGAGGAGTAATTAATTACAGTGGCAACGCTAGTACCATTAACGTAATTGGCTGAATAAATGGCTAATTTAGCAGCTGGGAAATTAAATTAAGAGAATACCTAAAGAAATAAGCGAACGTATTATAGGGTAGTCATTTCCTTTTTTTCGCTCTTTATGTCCGTATGCGAATAGAAAAAAAGGCCGCTTAAAAAAATACCAAGCCAGCAAAAATGTTGTAACCGCCAGCCCACTTAAGCCAATCAGTCCCGAATGACTAACCAAGTAAAAAAATCACCCACCCAGTACCAGAGGTGCTAATCCACAGATTAAAGATAATTTGTACCAGATGACCATTTGAATATAAAGCAAAGCTTACTTGGCGTGGCCAGAAAAACTGAAAAATAAAACTGTATTATAACTATGCTCAGGTCAAGCGTCATACCAAAGTTGTCAGACTCTATAGATTGTTGAGCACAAACCTGTTGACTTTAAATTCAATCGAGTATGACTACAATACTGCCCAGAAATCTGGTAATTATTCGTCTAAATCATGCAAACCGCAGAGCACGGAAAATCAAATTAATGTCCATATCCGCGTTTTCACCTTTTCTAAAAGCCTATTAACTTGGTAATATCGGTAGAATTCAACACATCACAGCGATGAAGCGCAGAAATATGACTCTAAGGCATATCTGAATATTACCAACTAAATCATTGAAATATATACCTGCTATACTGATGCAAAATCTTTTGGAATTTTAGATTAATTCTAAAACAACCACCCATATAAAAAATAATACAGGGAATGAACACAGAACAACTCAAACAATTGGAAAAAGACCTCTGGTCTGCCGCCGATAATATGCGTGCCAACAGTGACTTAAAATCGACCGAATACGCCACACCAGTACTAGGGCTGATCTTTCTCAAGTTTGCGGATAATAACTATGCCCGTGCCGAGCAAGCCATCAACGCCGAATTTAAAAGCCTGCAAGGCAAACGCAACGAAAAATCCATTGAAGACATTGCCATTGAAAAATGCGGTTTTTACCTGCCGCCGCATGCCCGATATGACTACTTGCTGAACCTGCCGGAAAAGGAAGATGTCGCCAAGCAGATCAAACAAGCGATGCAGGATATTGAAAAATACAAACCGGAACTGGATGGTGTATTACCTAAAGATGAATACGTGCCGCTCACCCGCACCGACAGAACCATTCCGGCACAGTTGCTCAAAACCTTCTCCAACATTCCCCGCGATGCCAGCGGTGACATCTTGGGTAAAATCTATGAATATTTCCTCGGCAACTTTGCTTTGGCAGAAGGCCAAGGTGGCGGGGCGTTCTTTACGCCAACATCCGTGGTCAAGCTCATGGTAGAAATCATCGAACCCTATAAAGGCACGGTGTATGATCCGGCCTGCGGTTCCGGTGGCATGTTTGTGCAGTCGCAGCAATTTGTCGCCAATCACCGCCAAGAACTGGAAGCCTTGGGCGAGCAGCACGACGAAAACCAACTCTATGTCTACGGCCAGGAAAAAACCCTGGATACCGTCAAACTGGCGAAGATGAACATAGCCGTCAACGGCCTACGTGGGGAAATTCGCCAAGCCAACAGTTACGCTGAAGACCCCTTCATTGGCTTTGGTCGGTTCGATTTTGTCATGGCTAATCCGCCCTTTAATGTGGATGATGTACCCATAGCCACGGTAGAAGCTGATCCACGTTTTAACACCTATGGCATACCGCGTAACAAAACCAAGCTTAAAGCCGCAGACAAAGGCAAAGAAACCGTACCCAATGCCAATTACTTATGGATTAACCTGTTTGCCACCAGCCTTAAAGACAAAGGCCGCGCCGCCTTGGTTATGGCTAATTCCGCTTCCGATGCCCGCCATAGTGAAGCGGACATCCGGCAAAGCCTGATCGAAAATAATCTGATCTATGGCATGCTTACCTTGCCATCCAACATGTTTTATACCGTCACCTTGCCTGCGACCTTGTGGTTTTTTGATAAAGCTAAGCAAGATGACAAGATTTTGTTTATCGACTCCCGCAATATTTTTACCCAAATCGACCGCGCCCATCGTGAATTTAATGAGGAACAAATTCAAAACATCGCCATCATCAGCCGTTTGCACAAAGGCAGGCGCAATGCTTTTGTCCGACTGGTGGATAGTTACTTTACCAAAGGCATGGCGTTATTGTCAGAAAATCAGCAGCAAGTGCAACCCGTCTGTACCCAACTGCTCGAGGTGCTGACAGAGAGCGAAGGCAAACTGGCGGTTAGCGACTTGGTCAAGCAATGGCAGGCTCTTGTCACTTTACAAGAAAGTCATCTGGCCTACACCCAGGCGGTTAGCGGCAAACTCGGCAAAGCGGAGGAAGTAGACCGCATTAATCAAAAGCAACATCAACTAAGGGCGACTTTTGATCCATTATTTGAATCGCTACATGGCGGACTTAAAGCCCTGGATAAAATTGTCCGCCAGCACGAGAAAACTAAAGCGGAAGCTGCCAAAGCAGACGGTAAGCGCAGCACGACTGACCGCGAAACCAAGAAACTGAAAGATGCGCTGGAACTCTTGCACAAGGAAGTCAAACTCGCCGAAACTTATTTTAAACATATTCACTGGTTGCAGGAACGCTTCCCAAAGGCGGAATATGAAGATGTCACCGGCCTGTGTAAATTAGCCACGCCGGAAGAGGTAAAAGAACAGGATTATTCGCTGAATCCGGGGCGGTATGTGGGCGTGGTGATTGAGGAGGATGGTAAGACTGAGGAGGAGTTTATTGAAGAATTGTTAAAAATGGGAGATGAGTTAGTAAACTTAAATTCCGATGCAATATCATTTTCAAAAATCATTGAGCACAATTTGAAATTGCTAATTGGTGATTGAACATGGAATGGATAGAAAAAACAATAGGTGAACTTTGTGATATCGGAGGCGGAGAAGTAAAGACCGGTCCTTTTGGTTCTCAGCTTCATCAAGAAGATTATTCTGATGAAGGTACCCCAGTTGTTATGCCAGCAGACATCATAGATGGTGGAATAAGCCAAACTAAAATAGCCAGGGTAAAAGAAAGTCATGTAGACAGACTTTATAAGCATAAGCTTTCGATTGGAGACATAATCTACGGGCGACGTGGTGATATTGGTCGTCAAACAATTATCAAACGAGATTATGAAGGTTGGTTGTGTGGGACGGGTTGTTTGCGAATTTCTCTTGGCAATTCGATTATTAATCCAGAGTATTTGCATCTTTATCTAAAAATACCTGAAGTAATCGGCTGGATTCAAAATCAAGCAATCGGAGCAACAATGCCAAATTTAAATACAGGAATATTAAGGAGAGTTCCTGTTATTTTTCCAAGTTCTTGTGATAATCAGAACAAAATCGCCGCCATTCTATCCACCTATGACGACCTAATCGAAAACAACAAACGCCGAATCGCCTTGTTGGAAAAAATGGCGGAAGAAATCTACTGCGAATGGTTTGTCCGCTTCCGCTTTCCTGGTTATCAAACCGCTGAATTTGAAAAAGGGATTCCGAAAAACTGGGAAATCAAAGTAATGCGAGATTTAGTTTCCTATTACGTTGGTGGAGGATGGGGTGAGGAGAATGAGTCTTCTACTTTTTCAAAAGGCGCGTATGTAATTCGCGGAACTGACATTCCACACCTTTCCAGTGGCAATTACACAAATCGAGTCTTTCGCTATCATAAGCCATCAAACTTTAAAGCAAGGAAATTAGAGGTAAATGATTTTATTTTTGAAGTTTCAGGCGGTAGCAAAGATCAGCTTTTAGGTCGAAACCTGATGGTCAGTGAAGGTCTTCTGAAGTTGTTCGAAAACAAAGTCATTTGTGCGAGCTTTTGTAAGCAAATTAGATTTGATGCTCAAAAAGTATCCCCACTTTTCATGAAATATTATTTAAAACTATATTATGAATGTGACCTAGTGGGAATCTATCAAGTGCAATCTACAGGTATAAGTAATTATCAATTCGAAAGCTTTTTAAATTATCAAACTATTTCATTACCGGAGAAGCGAATTCTGGATGAGTTCGATAAATTAATTGAACCAATTATTAGGCAACAAGAGACGCTTGCATTTGAAAATTTAAACCTAATTACGACAAAAGATTCTCTGCTACCCCGCCTAATCTCCGGCAAACTCTCCGTCGAAAACCTCGATATCCAGTTTCCGCCCAGTATGTTGGATGCACAGGCCTTGTATGGCGAGGCAAGGAGCTAGGCTTAACCGTTCGCCCTGAGCTTGTCGAAGGGTGGGCGGTTAAGCCGATCATGGTTCGACAAGCTCACCACGAACGGCTTAACCTTATGCCACGAACGGCTTAACCCTATGCTACGAACGGCTTAACCTTATGCTACGAGGGGCTTAAGCTGACAAGACGAGTGACTTAACCTAAAATCAGATTGAATGAGAAACAAATTTACACCATTGAGATAAAGCTAAATGTTTTGGGTTTATATATTACGTTGCGCCGATGATAGTTATTACACAGGACACACAGATAACCTTGAACTACGGATAGCGCAGCATCAGTCTGGAGAATATCTTGGCTATACTTCAACTCGGCATCCTTTACAGTTTTTGTGGTCCCAAGAATTTGATTCCCGCGAAGCAGCCTTGTCTGCTGAAAGACAAATCAAGGGCTGGAGCCGTAAGAAAAAAGAGGCCATGATGCTTGGAGATTGGGCAGAGGTGTCTCGTTTGGCTAAAAGTAAAGCCGTTCGTTTTGAGGGCAAATAGCTGTGACGGAATAATTATCGTTCGCCCTGAGCCCTTGGCTGCCTCAGGGGAGTCTTGCCGAAGGGCTTTGCGGTTCATGGTTCGACAGGCTCACCACGAACGGTTTATTTTGATGGGGCTCACCACGAACGGTTTATTTTGATGGGGCTCACCACGAACGGTTTATTTTGATGGGGCTCACCACGAACGGTTTATTTTGATGGGGCTCACCACGAACGGTTTATTTTGATGGGGCTTACCACGAACGGTTTATTTTGATGGGGCTCACCACCAATGATTTTTTATTAGCAAGCAAACCGATAGGCTTATGGCGAAAAATTTTATCTCGGAAGATGACATTGAACGGTCGATTTTGGAGCGACTTCATGCCTTGTTTAAGTTTGAATTGCTCAACTGTTATACCACCAAACCAGAGGAGCTTAACGACGGTTCGAAGCGTACAGATAAGCGCGATGTGGTCTTGACCGACCGCTTACTGACTGCTTGCATGGCGTTAAACCCCGATATTCCCCAGGCAGTGATTGCCGACCAGGTCTTGCCCAAATTGAAAGATCGTCGCGTGGCGATGAGCTTGATTGCCGCCAACCACGAAGTCGATGGCTTGATTCGAGATGGGGTAACGGTTGAATTTGATGAAGTTACCCCTGACGGCAAAACCCAAAAACGCCATGAACGGGTGCGCCTGATCGACTTTGAGTCGCCAGAGAATAACCAATACCTTGCTATTTCGCAGTTATGGATTAAAGCCAGTGTGCAGGCACCAATGGCTGCCTTTCGCCGCCCGGATGTGATTCTTTACGTCAACGGTTTGCCGCTGGTGTTTGTGGAATTAAAGAATTCTAATGTGAAGTTACGTTCAGCTTATGACGACAACTTGACCAGCTATAAGCATGATATTCCGCAGTTATTTCATTGCAATGCCTTCTGTTTGCTATCCAATGCCATTGGTACCAAGGTGGGCAGTTTAACCGCTGGCTGGGAACACTTTTTTAATTGGTTGCGTGTGGATAGTGAGAAGGAAGCTGTTAATCGCAAGGAAATTGCCGAGCAAGGCACTAGCCTGGAATTGGCCGTGGCGGGTTTATGCCAGCCCCATAGACTGCTGGACTACGTTGAAAATTTTGTACTCTTCCACAAAGAAACCAACAAAATCATCGCCCAGAATCATCAGTTCATTGGTGTAAATAACGCTTATGAACGGTTTTTGCAGCGCAAGGAGTTGCAAGGCCGCTTGGGGGTGTTTTGGCATACCCAGGGTTCCGGTAAAAGTTTTTCAATGATTTTTTATGCCCGTAAAATTTTCCGGAAAGTAACTGGAAACTTTAGTTTTGTCGTGATCACTGACCGACAGGATTTAGACGGGCAGATTTACCGCAACTTTTTAAACACCGGCACGGTTAAAGAGAGTGATGCCGCGCAACCCAATAATGCCGATGAGATGCGAAGGTTTTTAGGACAGAACAAAAAGGTGGTGTTCACGCTGATCCAAAAATTCCGTTACGACAAGGGCAAAAAATATCCCGCTTTGTTTGATCCGGAAAAAGAGCAGCGTGAAGTGATCGTGATGGTGGATGAAGCGCACCGCACCCAGTACAAATCGCTGGCCGAAAATATGCGCGAAGGTTTGAAAGGTGCACATTTCTTGGCCTTTACCGGCACACCGTTATTGGGCAAGGAACGCAAGACCAGTGCCTGGTTTGGGGATTATGTGTCTGAATATAATTTTCAGCAGGCGATGGAAGACGAAGCGACCGTGCCTTTGTATTATGAAAAACGCGTGCCGGAAGTACTCCTTCAAAACGAAGACTTAGGGGAAGAGTTTTACGAGTTGCTTGAGGATGAAAACCTGGACGAAGCGCAACAGCAAAAACTGGAGCGAAAGTTTGCCCGTGAAATGGAAGTGATTAAACGCGATGATCGTTTGGAAACCATTGCCAAGGATATCGTTTATCACTTTCCGCGCCGGGGTTATCTGGGTAAAGGTATGGTGGTGTCGTTAGATAAATTTACCGCTGTAAAGATGTACAACAAAGTACAAGAGCAATGGAAAGAAGAAATTAAACGCTTGCGCGGGTTAATTAATGGATCTGCCAATGACATCGAAAAGGCACGCTTTAAAAAAATTATCGAGTACATGAAGTCGGTAGAAATGGCGGTCGTCATTAGCGACCCTAAAGCGGATGAAGAACGCTTTGAAAAAGCGGGGCTGGATATTAAACCCCACACCAAACGCCTGGAACAGCTCGATGCCCAAGGCCACGACATCGAATATAACTTTAAAGACCCGGAACATCCGTTGCAATTGGTGTTTGTTTGCGCCATGTGGCTGACCGGTTTTGATGCGCCAACGGTGTCCACGCTGTATCTGGATAAACCCATGAAAGACCATACCCTGATGCAGACCATAGCACGGGCAAACCGGGTGGCCTCTTACCGGGTTATGGGCTATAACGGCGAACTAATCGAAAAGAAGAACGGCGACATCGTCGATTACTACAATGTATTCCGCAATATGAAAAAAGCGTTGCGTGATTACGCGCAAGGAACTGATGATGCTGGAGATGGCGGTGAACATGCGCCAGTCAAAGAAAAATCCGAGTTGTTTGTGTTACTGGATGATGCAATTGCGCAGACGGTAAGCTTTTGTAAAGAACGGGATGTTGACTTGGAGGCCATTCTGCAAGGGCAACACACGTTTAAAAATATCGCCCAATTCGAACAATATGCCAATACGTTGTTAAGTTTGGATGAGTGGCGTAAATCCTTTTATGTTTATGATAATACCGTGTCGGGTTTATATGAAGCCTGCAAACCGGAAATATTTGAACAAGCCGCACGGCCACTCATCGCTGTGATTCAATATCTGCGTGGCATCATTGATATGCACATTGAGCAGGCGGATATTGATGTGGTTTGTCATAAGATTTCCGAGTTACTTGATGAAAGTGTGGTAGTGGATAACGCCGAAACATTTGCAGTTATGGAACATCGGGCCGAATACCAGATTGTGCAACAAGGTAGGGTATGGGACTTAAGTAAACTGGACTTTGACAAACTGAAAGAAGAATTCAAGGACGCTAAGTACAAGAATATTGAAATTGCCGAAATGCGTGCGTTCATTGATGACAAGCTCAGGCAGATGATGGAACAAAACCATACGCGGGTGGATTTTGCGCAAAAATTGCAGGAGATTATCGACCAATATAATGCTGGTGGTTCTTCTGTTGAAAACTATTTTGAAGATTTAACGCGGTTTGCTGAAGGCATGAAAGCAGAAGATGAACGTCATATTCGGGAAGGATTAAGCGAAGATGAGTTGGAGCTGTTCGACACGCTACTCAAAGATAAGCTCTCCAAAGAAGATGAGCAAAAAGTTAAGTTAGCTTCCAAGCATTTGCTGACTCGCTTGCTGGAAGAACACCCCAAAGTGTTAGTACAAGATTGGTGGAAGGATGGCCAAACCCAACGCAAAGTTAAAGCTGCCATCGAAGCAGTCTTAGATCAGGATTTGCCAGACAGTTACGACAGAATTACCTTCAAAGAAAAATCCGATAATCTATTTGAGTTGATTGTTGATTTTGCGGCGAATGGCAGGAAGTGGGCGGCTTAAATTCCTATTATAAAGTTTTCGATAAAGTCATTATTTGAATTACCATTTGCCGGATAATAAGAATTCACGAAGTTTTTTCTGTTAGAGCAAGTACGGGTGCGTATTCGTGCTGAAGCGCAAATATGCAATGGATTATTGTGCTATTTTTTTAATAAAAAAGCGGCATTCACCAACATAGGGGGTGATGTAGGGTGCTTCGAACGGATTTGATGGTAAGTGCTTTTGGGGTATGCGGATTTGTACACCACTAGAATCACACTAACGTTATGAATAAAGGCGGCATGGGGGGTATTCCATTGCATAGCATGTAATACTTAGTGCCCACAACTACAAACGGACGCTTTTTTATCATCAGTGCATTAAAAAGCGAAAACTCATTTTTATGTTGGTTATTAATTGGCGTCTTCAATAATTAACTTAAATGTTAAGAAACATTTATTTAATCAACTGCTTGGCTAATTGGCAGCCGGCTTCATAAAGCGGGTGGATAACAAAGTTGGCTCCTATTTGTTCTAATAGTTGTTTTTCTTCGGCTTGTAAGCAAATGGTTGCAATTTGACCATTAAAGCCTTTTTGGCGAAGCCGTATAATAGTTTTAGTGCGTATTGCAAACTCTGGCATGGTAAGAACTATGCCTTTTATACGTTTTAACGCTAAGTGTTCCCATAATTCGGTTTCTTCAGCGTCGCCGTAAACCACGCGTAAGCCCTTGCTGAGCAATTTTTCCAGCACAATGGGATCGGAATCAAAGCCGACTACCCGTTTATCTTCCTGGTGAATTGTTAAATAGGCGGCAACGCCAGTACGTCCCATGCCGATGATTAACCATTCAGCCATGCCTATTGATTCTGGTAGTCGGTCAGGATTGCCTGATTTTTTCTCTAACCTGGATAAATAGGGTTCTAATGGCGAAAAAATTTGATTAGAAAAGCGGTTTAAAGGCGCTGCTATGGCCAAGGAGCCGGCGACAGCTAAACTGATGATGGCTTTCCAATCAGGTGATAAGAGCTGTGCTGTTACCATGGAATTGGTGGTGATTAAGGCAAACTCACTATACGTCATTAGGGTTAGTGAGGAGACAAAGGCGGTCCTGGCGCGTAAGCCAGACAACAAAAAAAGTACAAAAAACAAAACCCCTTGCAGCGGTAAGAGCAATAATAATTGCACGGCTTGGGAGATATTTTGTTGATTGGGTATGTCTGTTAAACCAATTTGTAAAAAGAAGGCTACCAGTAGGATTTCTTTTATTCCCCAAAGGTGATGGGCTATGTCTTCTGATTTAGGGTGCGATGCCAACATGATCCCGGTTAATAAGGCTCCAATGTCGGAAGAGATAGACACGGATTGTGCTAAAAACCCACCTGCTAGCGCTAAGGAGACGCCAAATAATAAACGTAACTCATTTGTTGCGCTGATATTAAGCAAAAAATGCGCAACAGGGCGTAGTAGGGGTAACAATAATAAGCTGAATGCCCAAGGCGTTGGCTGCTTTCCTTCAGCAATTGCCAATAATGCGATGGCTACAATATCTTGTAAGATCAAGATACTTAACACGTCGCGGCCATGTAGGCTTGATAGCTCGCCATTATCTTCTAAAACTTTTACGGCTAGCACGGTGCTGGAGAAAGCTAAACTGGCGCCTAAGATTAAAGCGCCTGTCACTTTTTCACCTAAGCCAAAAAAAACTGCACCGGATATCCCGCTAACAATTAATAAGTGCAGGCCGCCTACGCTTAACACTTCCCGGCGGATCAGGGAGCTTAGCTTGAGTTTTAAGCCTACCGTAAACAATAACAGTTCTATTCCAATATCGGCAAGATGCGATAAGTTAGGCATAATATCTACATTTAAGAGATTTAATACATACCCTGCGAGTAGATATCCGACCAAGGGTGGAAATAACATACGGCTAGCAATTAAACCTGCAATATAAGCAGAACTTAAACACAATAATTCTTGCATAAAACTCAATTATTCTAATGCGGGTTAACTTGCGCAACTCCAATTATCAAGCAGATAACGAAGGCCTGTTGGCTTTATTAGTGCGAATAGACAAAATACTTGCCTCGTGTTTTTAATTACAGCTTATCTGCCTATTCTTGTCATTTTAATTTATTCTTGCATCGAGCGTAGTGCGGCGCGCGTACCTCAGGATTATTAAGCTGACCCGCAGGGCTTTAGCGCAAACCATACCCGTCAGGATGCCGCTATTTTGGGTATTCAACGGGCTAGTGTAGCAACCTTGGCTATGGGGCAACAGCTGATACGTCTAGAAAAACTAGGCGTGCCACTAAGTGCCCGCGATGTGTTTGCTTTGCTCGCGCAGGCGGGTTGGATAGATGCTGGCTTAGCAGACGCGTTAACACGAATGGTTAGTTTGAGGGATCTTGCTGTGCAGGATTACCAAAACCTGCACACCTGTTGTGGTTAACATTACCACACAACACTGGCATGACTTTTTAGGTTCTTCCTTAAGTTATATTGACTAAGCAAGCACAAGCCAGCAAATAAGCCCATAACACCGGGCGAGTAAGCACCAGTATTGGCATGCCCTAGCTTAATAGGCTTTGGGCAGGTGCGGTTAGGATGAATGCAGATTTTTTTTTAATGGATTACTAAAAATAAAAAGTTTAAGCATTGTTCATCATTAGGAATAAATTGTTGTCTATAATGCATCAAATAAACTTAACCAACGGCTACCAATTTTGAATTATTTTGATCGGGCAGGAGAATTTAAAGCATTTACGCTTGGGAAAGTGAATGGCCGGTATTTTTCATTCTAGGGAAAACTGATAAAATTAAGTGTTGTGATGTGTTGTTGTTTAAAGCATCCACTAAGATCAGTTTGGCGCTTATTTTAAAACTATAAAAATAATATTAATGGGCAAAATAATCTCAAAAGCTAAATATAAAATTTTAAGAACTAGGGCTTTACTATGAAATTAAATAGTACTAAACTAGTCCCCAATGTTAAGGAGTGGCGTCATGCTAAAGCTGAGTAAGCTGACTGATTATGCAACTGTTATCTTAAGCTTTATGGCGAAAGACAGTCGGCACGTACTAAATGCTATGGAAGTGTCTGAAGCCACAGGCATCGCTTTACCAACCGTGAGTAAATTGTTAAAGCTGCTGGCTAAGGCGGGCATGCTAGTGTCTACCCGTGGTGCTAAAGGGGGCTATGCTTTATCTAGAAAACCAGAAAACATTAGTATTGCTAGCGTAATTAGTGTTATGGAAGGGCCTATCGCCTTAACCGAATGCAGTATTAGCCAGCAAGTTTGTGAACAAGCTGCCGGTTGCCATATAGGTGCCAATTGGAATTTAATCAACAAAACAGTTCATAATGCATTGGAGTCAGTAACCCTGGCCGATATGGTTATAACGGTACCAAGGCCAGAAGAAATCTTGGTCCCGGTTGCAAGCTTATATCGATAAACAGTCGAAACCAGCTTTTTTAGATTAATTACTTAAGAGTTTTTATGTCCACAAGTGCACAAGAAATTGAAAACCTGATTCGGCAAGAATACAAACAGGGGTTTGTCACCGAATTAGAAACCACTACCTTTCCACCCGGTTTAAATGAAGATGTCATCCGTAACTTGTCAAAAGTTAAGCATGAGCCCGAGTTTATGTTGGATTATCGTTTGAAAGCTTTCCGGCATTGGCAAACCATGAAGTCCCCCGATTGGGCGCAGTTAAAAATTGAGCCTATCGATTATCAAGCCATCAGTTATTATTCGGCTCCTAAACGCAAAGAAGACGGCCCTAAAAACTTGGATGAAATTGATCCGCAGGTGCTAGAGGCGTATAAAAAACTAGGCATCCCGCTGGATGAACAAGAGCGTTTGGCGGGTATTGCGGTAGATGCAGTGTTTGATAGCGTTTCAGTTGCAACCACCTTTAAAGGCAAACTAAAAGAAGCTGGGGTGATTTTTTGCCCTATCTCCGAAGCTTTGCGCGATCATCCTGAGTTGATTAAGCAATACCTTAGCTCTGTAGTGCCTATTGAGGATAATTTTTTTGCGGCGCTTAATTCTGCAGTGTTTACGGATGGTTCATTTGTTTATATCCCAAAAGGTGTGCGTTGCCCTATGGAACTCTCTACCTATTTCCGCATTAACGCAGCCAATACGGGACAATTTGAGCGTACTTTAATTATTGCGGATGAAGGTAGCCATGTTTCTTATTTAGAAGGTTGCACAGCACCTATGCGCGATGAAAACCAGTTGCATGCCGCGGTTGTTGAGTTGGTGGCCTTAAAAGATGCCACTATAAAATATTCCACTGTGCAAAACTGGTACCCGGGTGATAAAAATGGCTTGGGTGGTATTTACAATTTTGTGACTAAGCGCGCAGATTGCCGTGGAGAAAACTCTAAAGTATCTTGGACGCAAGTGGAAACCGGGTCTGCCATTACCTGGAAGTATCCCAGCTGTGTGTTAACCGGTGATAATGCTGTTGGTGAGTTTTATTCAGTGGCTGTTACCAACAATTACCAGCAAGCCGATACGGGTACTAAAATGATCCATATAGGCAAGAATACCCGCAGTACTATTGTGTCTAAAGGCATTTCAGCGGGCAACGCCCAAAACACCTATCGGGGCTTGGTAAAAGTTTTAAAAAGCGCAGAAAATGCGCGCAATTATACCCAGTGTGATTCCTTGTTGGTTGGCGACCAGTGCGGCGCGCATACATTTCCTTATATAGAAGTTAAGCAACCCTCCGCACAAGTCGAGCATGAAGCAACTACTTCGAAAATCAGCGAGGATCAATTGTTTTTTTGCCAGCAACGTGGGCTTTCTGCTGAAGATGCAGTATCAATGATTGTAAATGGTTTTTGTAAAGAAGTTTTTAAGGAACTGCCGATGGAATTTGCAGTAGAAGCGCAGGCATTATTGGGACTGAGTTTGGAGGGCTCAGTTGGATAATTAGCTAATACATTTTGTTTTGCAGCATTAGTTTGTCTGATGGGCAAACAATGGTTTGGTATGGTTTAAAAAAAGTAATTTATCCACTAATTTAAAGTAGGAGGAAGGTTTGTAAAAGTTTGATTGCGTTACATGAGGGCGAACAAAATAAAACTTATCTAATTCGTGGCTTAAAGGAGAACGCTTTATGAATGACAAAAAATTAACTGCCATTATGCACAAAGAAAATGATATTTATGTGTCATTTTGTCCAGAATTAAATATTTCTAGCAGAGGCTCTGATATTGAAGAGGCTAAAAGCAATTTGAATGAAGCTGTGGAATTATTTTTAGTCAATGCTTCCGAAGAGGAGGTTAAAAAACGTTATTATGGTGATACTAACCAATCCTCAATGAATACTGCCATAGGCTTTATAGCGGGCTTTTTCAAACAAAAAAGTATGCTTAATTTTAATGTCATCTGCATTTAGGCAGAGGTCTACAAAAGCAAGCTAAACAATTAATGTAAATTGATAGTGCACTACATCATTTAACTGTAGTGTCATAGCCTTTATAAACAAGGCTAGCGGATTTGTTTTGCGTCTGCAGTGAGTGTTTACGCCTAACAATTGATTTAAAGCAGCAAAAATCGGGAATAAAATTTAAATGCAGCTTCATGTTATCAACCTATACCGATGGCATGGGGAGGCTTTAAATTAAACACTAAAGTTGCCCTGCATCCGGTTATTAGGATGTAGGGCACAATAAGCGTTTTGTACGACTAAAGTTTGTTTTGGGCTATTTTAGCGGTCAAAATTTGCACAGATTAAGGCCTTTGGCCTATTTATTAAACAGGTAGTTAAGACATGCTGAGCATAAAAAATCTCCACGTAAGCGTGGGCGACAAAGCCATTTTAAAAGGCATTAATTTGGAAATTAAAGCCGGCGAAATTCATGCCATTATGGGACCTAATGGTTCTGGCAAAAGTACTTTGTCCCATGTTTTATCGGGCAAAAGCGGTTATACCGTTACTGAAGGTTCGGTAACTTACCAAGGTAAGGACTTAGTGGCAATGGCACCAGAAATTAGGGCGCGGGAAGGGGTTTTCCTCGCTTTCCAGTACCCTGTAGAAATTCCGGGAGTCAGCAATATTTATTTATTGAAAGCAGCGTTAAATTCAATCCGCAAGTACCACGGCTTAGCTGAAGTGGATGCGATGGATTTTTTAATGCTGGTTAAACACAAAGTTAAGCTGTTGGAAATGGACGAAAAGTTTTTGTATCGTGCGGTTAATGAAGGTTTTTCCGGCGGTGAGAAAAAACGTAATGAGATTTTGCAAATGGCTATATTAGAGCCTATGCTTTGTATTATGGATGAGACTGATTCTGGGCTGGATATTGATGCCTTAAAAATAGTTTCACAAGGTGTGAATTCTTTACGTTCGCCAGAACGTTCATTTGTTATGGTCACGCATTATCAACGTTTGCTGGATTACATTAAGCCAGATGTCGTGCATGTGCTGGCACATGGTCAAATAGTCAAATCCGGCGGCCCTGAGCTGGCTTTAGAGCTGGAAGAGAAAGGTTATAACTGGTTAGAAAACCAGGTGGCTGCCTAATGTCATCGTCCGCAAACCCTTATATCACCGAATATGCCAGTAATGCATCCCGTTTGCCTGGGCAAAATTTACCTTGGTTACAACAGTTTAGAAAACAAGCCTTAGAGCAGTTTTCAATACATGGCTTCCCCTCGCCTCGGGAAGAGGATTGGCGGTATACCAATGTTTCCGCCATAGAGAAAAAATTGTTTGCGCCAGCCTTGAATGCACCTAGCAATAATTTGGATTTACTGGCTTTACAGCGCTATCAATTGGCGGATGCTTGGTCGGTAGTTCTCATCAATGGCCACTTTTGCGCTGAGCTATCTCAATTGCAGGGTTTACCAGAAGGTGTTTGTGTTTGCAGTATGGCCGCTGCTTTAGAAAGTCCAGACAGCAAAACGGTAGAAAAATATTTAGGGCTAGCGGTAACAAACACGGAACACAGTTTTGTTGCTTTTAACAGCGCATGGTTTAGTGATGGCGTATTAGTGCGGGTGCCCGAGAAACTTGTTTTATCAAAACCGATACAAATCTTAAATATTGTCACTAGCGCTGAGATTATGGCAACAACGCGTAGTGTGCTAATTATAGAACAGCAAGCCCAAGCACAAGTGCTTGAGATGTTTATAAGCTTGGACAATGTCAGCGATAAGACAAGTGACCCAACCCAGGCGGTTGGGGCCGGGCTAGCGTATTTGACGGCGACGGTGAGTGAGGTTTTTATTGGCCAAAACGCTGAATTGACCCTGTATAAAGCGCAGGCAGAATCTGAAAAGGCTTATCATTTTGGTGGCGTTTATGTCCAGCAAGAACGCGATGCGCGTTTTACGCATCATAATTTTGCTTTTGGTGGCTTGTTAGCGCGCACTGATTTACATACTGATTTGGGGTGTGCGGCAGAATGTGAACTCAATGGTTTGTATTTAGGCGCAAAACGCCAACACATCGATAATCATACCCGCATAAATCATTTACAAGCACATGCCAGTAGCCGTCAATTATACAAAGGTGTTTTGGATGATCGCGCCAGAGGGGTTTTTCAAGGTCGTGTGCTGGTCGCTGAGCAGGCCCAAAAAACCGATTCTGAGATGAACAACCGTAACTTGCTGTTATCGGCAGATGCGGAGGTTGATACAAAACCGCAATTAGAAATCTATGCCGATGATGTTAAATGCGGGCATGGTTTAACAGTAGGTCAGTTAGATGAAAAATCAGTATTTTATTTGCAATCACGTTGCGTAGATGAAGAAACTGCCCGTAATATGCTAACGTTTGCCTTCGCTAACGAAATGGTAGATAAGGTTAAACTAAAAACCTTGCATGATGTTTTATTGGCGCAGGTTTTAGCGCGCTTCCCACAGCAAGGTGTAGACCTAGAATGGTTATAAACTTACGCTGACTGGGGAACTAAGCTTAAGAATCTGCGAAAATCCTAAGTTTTCACCTGCAGCAGGCATTTTTTCGGCATAGCTTTTAGTAAACGGCTTACAGCAGACCTCAAGATAAATAACATTAAGGTTTAGCAACCAGTATTCTGGTATGCCTTACGTTGCGTATGGCCTTAATTTTTTAATTGGGTAAAGTTTTAGGGCGGTATCAGCAACTTCTAAAAGTATCAGTACCTTATGGGCAATGGGTTGGTGCGGACTAAAATGGGTATGGTTAAGCTTAGGCCTAAGAGCGATGAACCTCAATTAAACCAAATCTAAATAATATGTTATGGGCATATTAAACCTATCCAATATTAACAGACTAACTATGACTAGCTTAAAAAACACAAATTTCCCAGTAGATAAAGTGCGTGCTGATTTTCCAATTTTGGCAGAAAAAATTCGTAATAAAGACTTGGTATACTTGGATAACGCCGCCAGTTGTCAAAAACCCAACGCGGTAATTGATAGTATTAGTGACTTGTATCGCCACGATTATGCCAACATCCATAGGGGCGTGCATACGTTAAGTGTGCGTTCAACCGATAAGTACGAAGCTGCTAGGGAAAAAATCAAAGAATTCATTAATGCGGGCAGCAGTAAGGAAATCATTTTTGTACGTGGGGCAACAGAAGCGATCAATTTAGTAGCGCAAAGTTACGGCAAGGCCAATATTAAGGCAGGCGATGAAATCATCATTACCGCTATGGAGCATCACTCCAATATCGTGCCTTGGCAGCAGCTGTGTGAACAAACTGGCGCTGTCCTAAAAGTTGCACCGATGAACTTGCAAGGCGAACTAATCTACGATAAGTTTTTAGACTTATTAAATGATAAAACCCGCTTGGTTGCAGTTGTGCAAATGTCTAACGCGTTAGGCACTATTAATCCAGTGCAGCAAATCATTGCTGATGCCCATGCTAAAAATATTCCGGTTTTGTTAGATGGTGCCCAAGCCATTCCGCACATGACGGTGGATGTACAAGCTTTGGATTGCGATTTTTATGTCTTTTCTGGTCATAAACTATACGGGCCTTCCGGTATTGGTGTGTTGTATGGCAAGCAAGCCCTATTAGAAGCTATGCCGCCTTACCAAGGCGGTGGCGATATGATCCGAACAGTGACTTTTGAAAAAAGCACTTATGCAGGCTTGCCGCATAAATTTGAAGCGGGCACGCCGAATATAGCCGATGTTATTGGTTTAGGTGCCGCTATTGATTATTTGAAAGGCATTGGTATGGACGCCATTGCCGATTATGAAGCTGAATTACTTGTGTATGCGACTGAGCAAGCCCAACAAATAAATGGCTTGCGCATCATCGGTGTAGCGGCGGAAAAAGGTGCAATTTTGTCCTTTGTACTTGATAAGATACACCCACATGATATAGGCACCATGCTGGATAGTTTGGGTATAGCCATTCGTGCAGGACACCATTGTGCTATGCCAGTGATGGATTTTTATCAAGTACCTGCCACCGCTAGAGCCTCATTTGCGATGTACAATACCAAGGCAGAAATAGATGTTTTGATGGCTGGCATAAAAGGATTGATTGAAGCGTTTGGGTGATTTTTACCTTGCCGAAATTTCTTGTTCTGCACTAAACACCATTAAATTCAATTTTTAAGGAATCAAATGTTTGAAGACCTACGTGACCTTTACCAAGAGGTAATATTTGACCATAACCGCAACCCGCGTAATTTTAGGGTGATCGACCCTGCCGACCGTAAAGTAGAAGGCTTTAATCCCTTATGCGGTGACCGTTTGACGCTGTTTTTAAAAATGGCTGGCGATACCATTGAAGATGCCAGTTTTCAAGGCTCAGGTTGTGCAATTTCTACTGCCTCGGTGTCATTGATGACGGAAATCATCAAAGGTAAAACTGAAGCGGAAGCGGAAGCGTTGTTTAAAACTTTCCACGATATGACTACAGGTAAAAGCGAAGATATTCAGTTGGAAACAGTGGGTAAATTAGCGGTACTGGCTGGTGTGCGTGAATATCCGGCGCGTGTTAAATGTGCAACACTGGCCTGGCATACATTAGATGCGGCCTTAAAAAATGAAACTGATTCAATTTCTACGGAATAGAGTTGTTGTAACGATTGTGAATGCCAGCCTTGTTCAAGCCACTCTCTAGCGATTGTTAATGTATGCAAGCGCAGCAAATTAATGGCTATCACGGTAAGCTGGCTGTGTTCTGTGACAACCTAGGGGATATTTCAGCGCACACAAGTTTGGCTGAGGCATTAGGTGTACCGCTTCGGCAAACTACGGATATAGGCCAGGGCCCTGAACGCTTTTGGCTAACTTGGCGTGATGGCTGTGTAAAGCTATTGGATCAAGAGCTTTTAAAAAAAGGTGGGCTATATGTTGAAGTTGAGCCACGCCAAGGTGAGCAACGCTCTTGGCCAGCACCCAAAGATGGTGCTTTGGCCAAGGCCTTAGGCCGTAAAACTAAAACAGTGGTTGATGCCACAACGGGCTGGGGCCAAGACAGCTTACATATTTTTCGCATGGGTTATGAAGTGACTTGTATAGAACGCTCAGCCCTTATGGCGGCTTTGCTTGCCGATGGTTTTCGGCGCTTGCGCCAATTAGATTGGGTACAACGCCTACAATTGATGCCGCCAACTTTGTTAACCGGTAATGCGATTACATTGCTAGCCCAGTTGCCGAGTGCGCCAGATTGCATATATTTAGATCCGATGTTTCCGCCTAAACGTAAAAAGTCTGCCTTAGCCAAAAAAGCTATGATGGTGCTGCAGGATTTATTGGGTGATGATGCCGATAAAAGTCAGTTATTTGCTGCAGCCATACAGGCCAAGGCTAAACGCGTTGTAGTGAAAAGTCCGGATTATGCTGAGCCTTTGGGCGGTAAGCCACAAGAAAGTTTTCAGGGTAAATTATTGCGCTACGATGTGTATTTACGGTGAGGACAGATAATGACGGATTGGGTAGATGTGGTCGCCATCAATGCTTTGGCAGCTGGTGAAAACATAGTGGTTGATGTGGATGGCTGCGCTGTTGCGGTATTTAATATCGGCGGTGAGTTTTATGCTATCGAAGATGTATGCACGCATGACGGTGCAGAAATTGCCAGTGGTTTGCTAGTGGGTGATGAAATTATTTGTCCACGGCATGGTGCGCGCTTTTGTGTAAAAACCGGTGCGGTAAAATCACCACCCGCTTACAGCAATATCGATTGTTTTCCTGTACGCATAGTCGAAGGCAGGCTACAAGTTAGGGATAACCGCTGGGACTAAAGCTTTAGGTCATTTTAGGAAACTGGCTAGTAGGTTTATGTTTGTCTAAAGTTTTTGTGCCCAGCAAAATTGGCCAAGATTAACCCGGCATAACGTGTTGTGGCTGGGCTCACAGGAATAACTACAAGCTAGTCTTGGATTTTTATGCCAAAGTCCTATAAATTTTGCGCTGTCTAGCATTGCCTGGTTGATAGGGGCTAGGCTAGTGTTGTTGTAGCTACAAACAGAAGCCATTACGTGCATATACCGGCGGCATGGTTGAGAGTCGCAGGCTAGTTGTGATCATCAGAATGTGAACAGTGTTATCGGAAAACCATAAAGTCAGATATAATTAAGGGTTTTTATGATTCACGCTGTCGTTTTGTTGAGTAGTTAAATAACATGCAAGAAATTAATCCGATCAAAAATAAAATAGCCGACCTAAAAAGCCGTGGCGATGCGCTTAGGGGGTATCTTTGACTTTGATAATAAGAGCGAACGTTTAGTTGAAGTCTTGCGGGAGCTTGAAAACCCTAAAATATGGGAAAACCCTGAACTAGCGCAAGCTTTGGGTAAAGAACGCGGACAACTGGAGTTAGTGGTTAATACCATTACTGATTTGGAACGCGGTATGTCAGACGCCGAAGAGTTATTGATGATGGCGGTTGAAGAAAATGATGATGAAACCGTAGAGACTGTAGTCCATGATTTGGATGGCTATGAAAAACGCGTGGCTGATTTGGAATTTAGGCGTATGTTTTCTGGCGAGATGGATGCCTGTAATGCCTTTTTAGACATTCAATCCGGATCTGGCGGCACGGAGGCGCAAGATTGGGCATCCATGATCGAACGGATGTTTTTGCGTTGGGGGGAGCGCCGTGGCTTTAAAACTGAACTGATCGAAGAGTCTGACGGCGATGTGGCGGGCATCAAAAGTGCCACCATACGTTTTGAAGGTGAATATGCCTTTGGCTGGTTACGCACTGAAACGGGCGTGCATCGGCTAGTCCGTAAATCCCCGTTTGATTCCGGCAACCGCCGCCATACCTCGTTTGCATCGGTTTTTGTTTCGCCTGAAATTGACGATGATATTGCAATTGACATTAATCCGGCGGATTTACGCATAGACGTTTACCGTGCCAGTGGTGCAGGTGGCCAGCACGTTAACCGTACTGAATCAGCTGTGCGGATAACCCACATCCCAACCAATACGGTTGTGCAATGTCAAAGTGACCGCTCGCAACATAAAAATAAAGATACCGCTATGAAACAGCTTAAAGCCAAGCTGTACGAACTGGAAATGCGCAAACGTAGCGTGACCCAACAAGCCTTGGAAGACAGCAAGTCGGATATTGGTTGGGGTAGCCAAATACGATCTTATGTCCTTGACCAATCGCGGATTAAGGATTTACGCACAGGTGTTGAAACAGGCAATCCACAAGCCATTTTAGATGGTGATCTGGATATGTTTATTGAAGCAAGCTTAAAGAGTGGGTTATAACACTAAAGCAATAAGCTATTTCAAGTTGCCGATGTGACTTTCGGCACATTTTAAAGCGTTACCCGTGACACCACAGTAAAGTAGTGAAATATATCACTGTATGGGTAAGTGTATCGGTGCTTATAATGGATTAGTCTTGAGGCTAAGGCGTTTTCTATCCCCTAAATATTGGTTACTATGCAAAATTCGCTATTACCTAACCAAGTAGCAAAAATTGGCCGTAGCAAGCTGGTCTGTCTAATTACGTTGTTTGCAGTGGTTTTGTCGGTATCAATAGCGACAATTATTATCGGTTTATTTGCTGCAGATGATTTTCCGATACTTTTTGTCATAAAAATGTCGGTTCTCATGCCGTTGATTATTGCGCCGGTTTTATCTTGGTATTTAATTGGGGAGCTGATTAAAATTCATCGCTTAGAACGGGAGATGTACGTCCGCGCTTCTTACGATATGTTAACGGGGTTTTTATCCAGAAACGCTTTTTTTACCAATCTAAAAATAATTTATGATTTGGCTATGCGTAATAAAACAACGTTTTCTATCGCGTCCATTGACATTGATAATTTTAAAGCAATAAATGACACCTATGGCCATGCCGGTGGTGACCAATTGCTAACCGTTTTTGGCTTGGTGTTAAAAAATTCAATTCGGGTCAGTGATTATATCGGGCGTATTGGTGGCGATGAGTTTGTATTAGTGCTGCCATCAACCAGCTTGGACGCGGCTTATCAAATGCTGGAGAAAATTCGCTATGCAATAATGAACACACGGATCACTTTCCAAAACCAAGAGATACAATTTACTATTAGTATTGGTGTTTCAGAGATTGATACGAATCAAGCCATAGAGTTTGATGAATTGTTGATTGATTCTGATCATGCGCTGTATAAGGCGAAAAACGCCGGTAGAAATTGCACGATTAAACATCTTAATTGAGTTGACTTCAGTGTATGCCACGGTATAAGCAGACGCTATTTCTTTTCCGCCGTGATCTGCGCCTTGTCGATAACAGCGCATTAAACGCCGCTTTACAGGCAAGTCAGAGGGTTATTGCGGGGTTTGTGTTTGATGATAGGCAAATCCAACCTCATGCTTATCAAAGCAAACCAGCGCTAGCGTTTATGCAGCAATCGCTAGTTGACTTAAAGCAGCAATTTCAGGCAATAAATGCCGAGATAGCGTTGTTTAAGGGTTTACCCGAGCAAATTATTATTGATTTGCACAAGCAATACGCCATACAGGCGGTATTTATCAATCGCGATTACAGCCCGTTCAGCCGGCGACGTGATGCCGAAATTGCCCATACTTGCCAACAGCTGGGCATTGTATTGCATGTGCTGCCTGATGCCTTGTTGTGTGAACCAGAGCAGGCCCTGAAAGCTGATGCTAGCCCCTATAAAGTTTTTACGGCTTTTTATAATCACAGCAGGCTTATCCCAATAGCGCTACCGCAAAACCTTGCTACAGGCTGTTTTTTAACAGTGCCGTCAACGGCTACACTAGCGCTAATTCCTGTAACCACGCCGCTAGTTATTGATGGTGGGCGGTCTTCGGCTTTAAAGCAGCTGACTAAACTAATTGATTGCCAGCATTATGAAGCAAACCGGGATTTTCCAGCGCTATCAGCAAGCAGTGGTTTATCGGCCCATTTAAAATTTGGTACGCTGTCAGTACGTGAAGTGTTTTATGCCATTATTGGGCAACTGGGTGAACAGCACCCATTGCTCAGGCAACTTTATTGGCGGGATTTTTTCAGCCATATTGGGTACCATTTTCCAAACGTGTTTGGCCATGCTTTTGTCGATAAATTTGATAAAGTACCTTGGGATAATAAGCTTGAATATTTTCACGCATGGGCTGATGGAAAAACGGGTTTCCCTTTGGTTGATGCTGGCATGCGGGAGCTTAACGCCACGGGGTTAATGCATAACCGGGTGCGTATGGTTACCGCATCATTTTTAGTTAAGGACTTACACATCAATTGGCGTTGGGGCGAACGGTATTTTGCCCAACATTTGGTCGATTATGACCCTTGTGTTAATAATGGAAATTGGCAATGGGCAGCATCTACGGGTTGCGATGCGCAGCCTTACTTCCGCATCTTTAATCCATGGCTACAGCAACAAAAATTTGATCCGCTAGGAAATTATATTTACAAATGGCTACCCGAATTACAGGCAGTACCGGTTAAAATACTGCATCAATGGCAAACCAAGCATTTTGGTGGATTTTATCCAGCGCCGATCATCAATCATGCTGAGGCTGTGCAAATTACAAAGGCACGCTTTAAAGCGTGTTGAACTTTAATTAATTCATTTATAACCCATAAAAAAATGTCTGAGCAAATAGTAGACGAACAAGATCAAATCAAACAACGCCGTAACAAACTAACCGAGTTACGTGAGCAAAGTATTGCTTTCCCGACGGATTTTCGCCGTGATGTTGTCGCAGGTGAAGTATTGGCGGAATATGGTGAACATACAAAAGAACAACTGGAAGCCAATCCTTTACGTGTAAAAATCGCTGGCCGCATGATGACTCGACGTGTGATGGGTAAGGCCAGTTTTTGCCATATACAAGATATGTCGGGCAAAATCCAATTATACGTCACCCGCGATAGCTTGCCTGAAGGCTTGTACAACGAGCATTTTAAAAAATGGGACATTGGCGACATTTTAGGTGCGGAAGGGGTCTTGTTTAAAACCCAAACTGACGAACTTAGCGTTAAAGTGGATAGCATCCGCTTGCTGACAAAAGCCTTGCGCCCCTTGCCAGAAAAATACCATGGCATTGCTGACCAAGAAATCAAATATCGCCAACGCTATTTAGATTTGATTATGAGCGAGGAGTCGCGCAAAACCTTTTTTATGCGTTCGAAAATTGTCTCTTTCATACGCCAATTTTTAATTGAGCGTGAGTTTTTGGAAGTGGAAACACCGATGATGCAGGTGATACCAGGCGGTGCGACCGCGCGTCCTTTTATGACGCACCATAACGCTTTAGATATGGACATGTATTTGCGTATCGCTCCGGAGTTGTATTTAAAACGTCTAGTGGTCGGTGGCTTTGAGCGTGTTTTTGAAATTAACCGTAATTTCCGTAATGAAGGTTTATCTACCCGGCATAATCCTGAATTTACCATGTTAGAGTTTTACCAAGCTTATGCGGAATATCAGGATTTAATGGATTTAACGGAAGCTATGTTGCGCGGCATCGCAGAGCAAGTGGTGGGGCAAAGCATAATCAATTACCAAGGTGAAGACTACGATTTCAGCAAACCATTTACACGCATGACGGTGCTGGAGTCGATTTTACAATTTAACCCTGAGTTGACGGCAGACAATTTGATTACCCGTGCCGCCGCGCTGCAAGTAGCCGAAAAACTGCGTATACCCATTAAAGACAGCTATGGCTTAGGTAAAATCCAAATTGAAATTTTTGAAAAAACCGTTGAAAGCCGTTTATTACAGCCAACGTTTATCACAGCGTATCCGGTGGAAGTTTCACCGTTAGCACGACGTAATGATAATGATCCGCATGTGACCGACCGCTTTGAGTTTTTTGTAGGCGGCCGTGAAGTTGCCAATGGCTTTACCGAATTGAATGATGCGGAAGACCAAGCTGCGCGTTTTCAAAAACAAGTGGAGGAAAAAGAAGCCGGTGATGATGAAGCCATGCATTTTGATGCCGACTACATTACTGCCTTGGAGCATGGCATGCCGCCAACCGCCGGTGAGGGCATAGGTATAGACCGTTTAGTCATGCTGTTTACTGATTCGGCCTCTATTCGAGACGTATTGCTGTTTCCACATATGCGGCCAAAGTTATAAATTAGGCGTCTACATGTCACGGTTAGGTTTTATTTCCGATGACGCATTAATCCAGGTAGTCCGGCATTTGCTTGAGATCGCTGAAAAAGCCCGTGCCAAAGCCGAAAAGGATTTAGAGCGCAATGTCATAGACCCTTTTGCCGTGTTATTTGAAATGTCAGGCTTTAACAGCGACCAGCAAGGCTGGTTGGCAGGTGAAAAAAATCGGCAAGCACAAAAGTCCTTACAAAACCATGTCGGCGCTTTTCATCAGATTGTGTTAGGTAAAGTTGAGGGTTGGCAAGATTTAGGTACCGGTAGCGTGGTTGATTTGGTTTCTACAGACAGAAAAATAATTGCAGAAATCAAAAACAAACACAATACCGTCAAAGGTTCAGATAAGGTTAAAGTTTATGACCAAATGGAAACCTTGGTGATGACTAAAGGCCACCAATACAAGGGCTATACGGCATATTATGTTGAGATCATCCCTAAAGCTGGCCTGCGTTATGATAAGGAATTTACCCCGCCTGATAGTGCGATTGGTCAGTTGCGGCGGCCTAATCCGTTAATACGGCAAATTGATGGTTATGGTTTTTATGAACTGGTGACAGGACAAGTTGGGGCTTTGGCACAATTGTTTGAGGTGTTGCCGGATGTGATTGAAGCTTGTTCTGATTATCGATTTGCCGACCGCCAGTTTGCCAAGGCTTTTTTTGCTAAGGCTTTTGGAGCACTTAAAGTTCAGTAAACTCATCGTAAACTGGAATTTCATAATACTCAGAATGGCTGTGTAGCCAAGCCGCTAGGTGTTGTACGGTGGTATCCCGATATGTTTTGGTTAGGCTGCATTCCCAGATTATGCCGACCCGCCAACCGAGGATTTTAAGTTGGTACAAAACTTTTTGGTCGCGCAGACAATTTCTGGCAAATTTGCGGGCCCAAAATTCAGGCCGGGTTTTCGGCAAATGTGAGGTTTTACAGCCGACATGCTGATGCCAAAAACAGCCGTTAATAAAAATTACTGCTTGAAATTTCGGTAGTACTAAATCCGGCGACCCCGGCAATTTCTTATTGTGTAAACGGAACCTAAAACCTTGCTGATGCAAGGTGCTGCGCACCCAAATTTCTGGTTTGGTGTTTTTACTGTGGATAGCCGCCATAGTGCGTGAGCGGGTCTTGGCATCGATACGGTCGGTCATGCGTTTAGCGGTTCCATCACAGATATATTACAGTTACAATAGTAACCATGTGTAAGGTTGTTTAAGGATTATATGTATTCTGTTGCTCAAGTTGCCGATATGTTAGGGGTGTCTAAAGAAACCTTGCGACGCTGGGATAATAGCGGAAAATTACGTTCGCTGCGTAATCCAACTAACAATTACCGATTTTATAACAAAGACCAATTACGTCAATTTGAGGCCTTGCATTTTATTTTTGATGATTCCCATCGCCAGCATATCACGCCAGCTCATCACTATCGCAGTATTGAATTATTTGCTGGCGCTGGCGGCTTGGCTATCGGTTTGGAACAAGCTGGCTTAGAAACGGTTTTACTCAATGAGATCGACAAAAATGCTTGTGCCACGTTGAGTGCTAACCGCCCACATTGGAATGTACATTGTGGGGATGTTGCGCGATTGGATTTTACGGCTTATCAAGATCAAATTGACGTCTTGACCGGCGGCTTTCCCTGCCAAGCATTTAGCTATGCGGGCAAAAAAATGGGTTTTGAGGATGCCCGTGGTACCTTGTTTTTTGAATTTGCCCGCGCGGTAAAACAAACCCGACCTAAGCTATTTATGGCAGAAAATGTGCGGGGCTTGCTGAACCATGATGGCGGCAAGACCTTGGTCAACATTTGTTCCGTTATCGATGAGCTGGGTTACACCTTACTGGCTCCGCATGTCATGAAGGCGATTTTTTATCGGGTACCGCAAAAACGTGAACGCTTGTTGCTGGTGGGTATCCGTAACGATTTGGTGGGGCTTGCGGAGTTTAATTGGCCGCGCCCGCATCAAAAAGTTTATACCCTTAAGGACGCATTAAAGGCCGGGGAGCTTTATGCCAGTGATGTGCCGGACTCGGCTGGGCAGCGCTATCCGGCAAATAAAGCAGCCATCATGGAGCAAGTGCCGCCAGGAGGCTATTGGCGTGATTTACCGGTGGACTTGCAAAAAGCTTATATGCAAAAAAGCTATTATTTGGGCGGCGGTAAAACCGGCATGGCGCGGCGTATGCATTGGGATGAGCCTTGTTTAACTTTAACTTGTGCGCCGGCGCAAAAGCAAACCGAGCGTTGTCACCCCGAACATACCCGTCCGTTTACAGTTAGGGAATACGCGCGTATCCAAACCTTTCCGGACGCCTGGCAATTTGTCGGTGCCTTAACCTCCCAATACAAACAAATTGGTAACGCAGTGCCAGTTAATATGGCGTATGAGTTGGGTTTATCCGTGGTTGATTGGCTAAACCGGCTGTGTGTAAGTGGCCACATTAAACCTGCCGTCAATGGGGATGCCAGCGCTCTAGTTTAATGGCCTTATTGCTCAAAAAACCGCTTCAAATAATGCCCGGTATGTGACGCAGGGTTTTTGGAAATGGCTTCTGGGGTGCCTTCAGCCACCAAGGTGCCGCCTCCATCCCCGCCTTCTGGCCCCATATCGATCACCCAATCTGCGGTTTTAATGACATCTAAATTATGTTCAATGACTATAACGGTATTACCGTGGTCGCGTAAGGTATGCAGCACGGCAAGCAGTTGCTTAATGTCATGGAAGTGCAAGCCGGTGGTGGGTTCGTCAAGAATGTACAGGGTATTGCCGGTATCGCGTTTGGACAATTCTTTGGCGAGTTTAACGCGCTGGGCTTCACCGCCTGACAATGTAGTGGCATTTTGCCCTAGGGTAATATAGCTTAAGCCAACCTCACATAGGGTTTCTAGCTTTCGATGTAGGCTAGGGATGGCGCTAAAAAACTCTGCCGCATCTTCAACGGTAAAGTTTAATACCTCACTAATAGTTTTGCCTTTGTAACGGATTTCTAAGGTTTCCCGGTTATAACGCTTGCCATGGCAATTGTCGCAATTGACAAAGATATCCGGCAAAAAATGCATTTCAACTTTAATCACCCCATCGCCTGCACAGGCTTCGCAGCGGCCACCTTTGACATTAAAGCTAAAACGTCCCGGCGTATAACCGCGCGAGCGGGCTTCTGGTGTGGCGGCAAACAGTTCGCGGATAGGCGTAAACAGCCCAGTATAGGTCGCAGGGTTAGACCTGGGAGTACGGCCTATGGGGCTTTGGTCTATATCAACCACTTTATCAAACTGATCTAGGCCTTCAATAGCTGCGCAGGGTGCTGGAATAATGCTGGCGCGGTTAATCTGCCGCGCGGCATGGGTATACAAGGTATCATTGACCAAAGTAGATTTTCCTGAGCCAGAAACCCCGGTCACACAAATCAATAGGCCAACAGGAAATGTAATATCAACATTTTTAAGATTATTACCCTGTGCGTTGCGGATGATGATTTGCTTTTTCTTGTTGGGACGGGTAAGTTTTTTAGGTAGTTCTATGCTGGTTTTTCCAGATAGATATTGCCCGGTTAAAGAGGCTTCATTGTTGATAATATCGTTTAGGGTTCCTTGAGCAACAATTTGCCCACCATGGACACCTGCACCAGGGCCTATATCAACTATGTATTGTGCCGAGCGGATGGCATCTTCGTCATGTTCGACGACTATCACGGTATTGCCCAAGTCACGTAGCCGGAATAAGGTGTTCAATAAGCGTTGGTTGTCACGTTGGTGTAGGCCGATAGAGGGCTCATCTAAGACATACATAACACCGACCAAACCCGCGCCAATTTGGCTGGCTAAGCGGATACGCTGGGCTTCACCACCGGACAAGGTGTCTGCGCTACGGTCTAAGGTTAAATAATCCAAGCCGACGTTAACTAAAAACTCTAGCCTTTCTTGAATTTCTTTGATGATTTTTATGGCAATTTCGCCGCGTTTTCCCGTTAAATGCAATTGCTGAAAAAAACTTAAGGCTTTACGGATAGGTAGTTTTGTTAAATGGTGTACCGGTAAGTCTTCAATATAGACATTACGCGCGGCGATATTAAGGCGGGCACCGTCACAAACATTACACACTTTTTGGGACAGGTATTTGGCTAGTTCATCCCTGACCATTTGGGAGTCGGTTTCATGATAACGCCGCTCCATATTCGCGATGATACCTTCAAAGGCGTATTTGCGTTTTTTAGCAGCGCCTGCGGCCATCACAAAATGAAATTCGATGATGTCTTCTCCACTGCCATAAAGAACAATGTCTTGTATCTCTTTGGGCAGTGCGGAAAAAGCGATCTCTGGATCAAACTTATAATGTTTGGCTAAGCCGCTAATAATTTGGTAATAATAGGCGTTGCGCCGGTCCCAGCCACGGATGGCGCCACCGGCTAGGCTTAAATCGGGATTGTGGATGATTAGGCTAGGATCGAAATGTTGGCGTACACCTAAACCATCACAACTACTGCAGGCCCCTTTAGGATTATTAAAAGAGAAGATGCGTGGTTCCAGTTCACTTAAGCTATAACCGCAATGTGGGCAGGCGTAGCGTTCCGAAAACAGTAATTCATTAGTGTCATCTAGGCAGGCTGCGATGGCAATGCCATCGGCAATACGCAAGGCGGTTTCAAATGATTCGGCCAGTCTTAAGGCAATATCGTCACGAATTTTAAAACGGTCAACGACCACTTCGATGGTGTGCTTCTTTTTTAAATCCAATTCAGGGGCATCGTCCAAATCACACACCACACCATCGATACGGGCGCGGATAAAGCCTTGGGCACGCAAGCCGTCCAGCAATTGGTTATGTTCGCCTTTACGTTGGTTAACCACGGGTGCCAGTAACATCCAGCGTTGGTCTTGAGGCTGTGACATCACTAGGTCTACCATTTGGCTTATGGTTTGCGCTTCCAAGGAGATTTGGTGTTCTGGACAACGCGGCGTGCCTGCGCGGGCGTAGAGCAACCTTAAATAATCATAGATTTCAGTAATTGTGCCGACGGTAGATCGTGGGTTGTGGGAGGTTGATTTTTGTTCTATGGAGATGGCTGGGGACAAGCCTTCGATATGGTCTACGTCAGGTTTTTCCATTATCGATAAAAATTGACGGGCGTAGGCGGATAATGATTCTACATAACGCCGTTGGCCTTCAGCATAAATGGTATCAAAAGCCAGTGATGATTTTCCTGACCCAGATAAGCCGGTGATGATGATTAAAGCATCTCGGGGTAAGTCGAGATCAATATTTTTTAAATTGTGGGTACGGGCTCCGCGGATACTGATTTTGTCCATAAGGGAATAAGCTTGGGCATAAAGCAACAATGATACGTTCAAAGCCGCGCTAATTCAAACCGCAAGAAAGTCAGTCTATGGCATAGGTAAAAAAACATTCTAGCATTGGGTATGCATTATGATTGCTTGTTATAATGCTATTGGTTTGTTCGACTATAAAAATTGATGTGGCTAACGCTAAGGAGTAGGGGTTTTGAGTGAAATACAAGATATAACTAGCCCAATGAGCGCCATGGAAAAGCGCGCGACGTTTTCACTAGCTAGCATTTATGGCTTACGCATGCTGGGCCTGTTTTTGATTATGCCGGTCATCTCTATTTTTGCTGAACAATTGGAAAACGCAACGCCGACATTAATTGGCTGGGCCATTGGTATTTATGGATTAACCCAATCACTATTGCAAATTCCCTTTGGTTTGATTTCAGACCGGATTGGGCGCAAAAAAATTATAGTTTTCGGATTATTGTTATTTGCGCTGGGTAGTGTCATCGCAGCGCTTTCCAGTAGTATTTATGGGGTGCTGCTGGGTAGGGCAATCCAAGGTGCCGGTGCTATAGCAGGCCCCACTATGGCTTTATTGGCCGACTTGACACAAGAAGTCCACCGTACCAAAGCGATGGCTTTAATCGGGGCAAGTATCGGTATGTCGTTTGGGGTAGCTATGGTGTCAGGGCCTGTTATAGCCTCTTTTGTCGGTATCCACGGCTTGTTTTGGTTAATAGCGGTGCTGTCGGTTTTAGCTATTTTAATCATTATTTTTGTTGTCCCTACGCCTGTGCAGTCAAAACGTCATCGGGAAGCTGAAGTGATGGCGTCACAGTTTTCCAACGTACTCAAAAATACAGAATTATTGCGCCTGGATTATGGCATTTTTGTCTTACATTTAATCCTTAGTGCTAGTTTTGTTGTAGTGCCTTTATTAATGCGGGATGCCGGCTTGCCACCAGTGCAACATTGGCAAGTGTATTTACCGGTGTTTCTGGTATCAATGCTGGTGATGGTGCCTTTTGTGATTATTGCCGAGAAAAAACGCAAAATGAAACCCGTTTTTATTGGCGCCATCACCACATTGGTCATAGCTGATTTAGGTTTAATGCAAGCGCACTCGAGTATTCTGGCCTTGGTGGTCTTGCTGTGGCTGTTTTTTTGTGGCTTTAATTTGCTGGAAGCAACTTTGCCGTCATTAGTCTCTAAAACTGCCCCAGGTGATTTACGCGGTACTGCGATGGGCATTTATTCTACCGCGCAATTTTTAGGCGCCGGTTTAGGCGGCGCTGTCGGGGGCTGGTGTTATGGCCAATATGGCGCGGGTGCCGTGTTTTTGTTCTGTGCGTTAATGGCACTTAGCTGGGTGTTGTTGTCACTGACTATGCGGCCACCGCGTTATTGGGCTAACTTGCTTATTTCATTAGCAGCACTAAATTCACAGCAAGCTGATGACTTAGTTGTGGAAATGCTTAATATTGAGGGTGTGGAGGAAGTTACTCCGCATTTTCAAGATGCAGTAGCCTATCTTAAAGTGGACAATCAACAGCTTGATAGACCCGCTTTACAAGCCTTATTATTGCGTTACGCTGTGCAATAAAATGCTAAATTTCGAGCATTTCGCCCTTTAACTCATGGGTGCATTAAAAAAATTAGCCTCCCAGACTGCAGTATATGGCTTAAGCAGTATTGTTGGGCGTAGTTTAAATTACTTATTGGTCCCGCTTTATACCTATTATTTTTCGGCCGCGGAGTATGGTGTTGTTTCAGAGTTTTACGCTTATGCCGGGTTTTTTTCTGTATTATTGGTTTTAGGCTTTGAAACTGGTTATTTCCGATTTCGTGATAAAGACCCGCTAATCCCTGTAGATGTCGCTTATTCAACTGCACTGATTTTTATTGTGCTGGTGAATTTGAGTTTTTTAATGTTGATCATTGGTTTTAATCCTGCGTTGGCCAGCGCCATCAACTATGCAGCGCATCCTGAGTATGTTTTGTGGTTTGCCACAATAATAGTTTTGGATGCGGTTGCTTGTATTCCCTTTGCGCGTCTGCGGGCGCAAAACAAAGCCATTAGTTTTGCGACGATTAAGTTGTTTGAAATCTTTATCGCCATTTTGTTTAGCCTGTTTTTTATAGTCTATTGCCCCAAGGCAGTGGGGGATGACCCTAAACACTGGGTAACTTGCCTATACAACCCCAATATAGGCGTAGGTTATATTTTCATCGCCAACCTGTTGGCTAGCATAAGCAAGTTTGTACTGCTATTGCCGCAATTAAAAGGCGTGCTCTGGGGCTTTAATAAAGCCTTGTTTATGCGTATGTTGCGTTACTCTTTACCTATGGTGGTGATAGGTTTTGCTGGGATTATTAATGAGATGTTAGACCGCGTCTTGTTAAAATATTTACTGCCCTATGACGACCATACTAATCTTGCCCAGTTAGGTATTTATAGTGCCTGCTATAAATTATCAATCTTGATGTCACTTTTCATCCAAGCTTTCCGTTATGCCGCGGAACCCTTTTTTTTCGCGCATGCCGGGAATAATGGCTCTCGCCAAGTGTATGCCGATGTTTTGCGTTTTTTTGTTATTTTCGGCGTCTTTATTTTCTTACTGGTAACCTTGTTCATCGATTTTTTCCAATATTTTATCGGTGCTGAGTTTCGAGCTGGACTTGATGTAGTGCCTATTTTGTTGATGGCTAATTTATGCTTAGGCATATATATCAACCTATCGGTATGGTACAAGTTAACAGACCACACCAGTGTTGGTGCGCTTGTTGCCTTTTTGGGGGCAGGTTTGACTATCGCCTTAAATGTTTGGTGGATACCGCAATTAGGTTATATGGGATCGGCTTGGGCTACATTGGCCTGTTATGCCATGATGGCGCTTTTGTCTTATGCTCTAGGCCGGCACTACTTTCCGGTAAATTACGATATTAAACGGCTGCTGTGTTATATCGGTTTAGGCTTAGCGTTATTCCAGAGTGATCATTATTTAATAAAGGTTCTAGAATGGCCGCCTGTGCAATTGGCTAGTGTTTTGTTAACAGTTTATTTGCTGGCTGTCCTGTTATTTGAGCGGCGGTTTGTGTTGTTAAAAACCACTTAGTACTATTAATCCTTTGTTCAGCTTAGCTTTAGGCTGTGTAGTTTATGCTCAAGCCTGAAATATGCCGTTTTCTGCTGACGATAAACAAAGGAGTTCATCATGAATAAAAAATCTGGCTTAATCGCTATGCTTGCAATTTCATTGAGCGCGTGTATGACTGATCCATACACGGGGCAATCGACTATTGGTAATACCGCGAAAGGCGGTGGTATTGGTGCCGCTGTCGGTGCTGGTGCGGGTACATTATTTGGTGGAAATGATTTGGCCAACGCAGGCTGGGGTGCGTTGGCCGGCGGTGTGGTTGGTGCTGCAGTTGGCGCTTATATGGATCAGCAAGAACAACAAATGCAGCAATCTTTGCAAGGCACCGGAATAGAAGTGCAGCGTACGGCTGAAAATACACTCAATGTCACATTGCCTAGCAATATTACTTTTGGCTTTGACTCGGCCAATCTGACGCCGCAGGCGCAATCGGCTTTGGATTCCGTTGCCAATGTGCTTAACCAGTACCCTGAATCTACTATAACCATTACTGGACATACGGACGATACAGGTGCTGACAATTATAATCAGAAATTGTCTGAACAACGCGCCGGCAGCGTATCTGCTTATTTGGCACAACGTGGTGTGAATTATACCCGCTTAAGTCAGCAAGGCATGGGTGAGCGGGCGCCAAAATTTCCCAATACCGATGAAGCTAACCGGGCTTTAAACCGGCGTGTAGAGTTGCTTATCGTGGCAAAACCAAGTACACAGTCCCAGCAGCCTAATACCAATCCCCAGTACAATAATGGCAGCCAGTTTGATACCTTTCCACCGCAACCAAATACTGCTCCTCAGCAATATAACTATCCGCAACAATAATTAGCTTGTTATAGTAAAGCTAGCCCAAAATATATCGATCCTGTCAGCTAAAATACTTTTCTCATGCTAGGCTTTGTTGACAGGATAACGATGGGCTGATATTTTGCTATTGGCACTCTTATACTATAAGTGCTAATTTTTGTGGTAGAGGTTTCTGTGGTTAAGCGTCAACTGTTAAATGAGAGGTCATTACAATTATTAAAATCATTGATTGAGCGTTATATCAGTGATGGCCAACCTGTGGGCTCTAGGGTTTTATCTAAAGATACTGATTTAAATTTAAGTCCAGCCACTATCCGTAACGTGATGGCTGATCTTGAGGATTTAGGCTTGATCCATTCCCCGCATACTTCGGCAGGGCGGGTACCAACAGTTAGTGGTTACCGTTTGTTTGTAGATACCTTACTTACTGTTAAACCGCTTGATTCTCAAGAGTTAACCCGCTTACATGCAACCCTAATGACGGATGGTAACCATAATGCCATCAATACGGCATCAAGGCTGCTGTCTGAGTTAACGCAAATGGCGGGTGTGGTGACTTTACCCAAACGGGAATTGGTGTTTTTACGGCATATAGAGTTTTTGCCTTTATCGAATACCCGTGTCTTAGTCATAGTCGTCACCAATGAGCAAGAAGTCCATAACAAGATAATCAACACATCTAAGCCGTTTAGTGCGGCAGAATTACAACAAGCTTCTAATTTTATCAATTCCCAATATGCCGGCCGTAGTCTTGGCTCAGTGCGCGAAGCCGTGCTGAAAGATTTGCAAGATGACCGCGAACGTATGAACCAAGGTATGCTGGATGCGGTAAATATGGCGCAATTGGCGTTTGCCGAAAACAGCGAGCAAGATGATTATGTGTTATCTGGGGAAACCAATTTAATGGGGTTTTCCGAGTTGTCCAATATGGAAAAGCTGAAAAGTCTATTTGAAGCCTTCAGCCAAAAGCAAAGTGTCCTTCATTTATTAGATCAATGTATGAAAGCGGACGGTGTGCAAATTTTTATCGGCGAAGAATCCGGTTACAAAGCATTTGATCAATGCAGTCTAGTGACGGCACCGTATACAGTCAGTGATGAGATTGTTGGGGTCTTGGGTGTCATTGGGCCTACCCGTATGGCGTATGAAAAAATCATTCCTTTTGTTGATGTCACTGCAAAATTATTAAGTGCAGCCTTGAATACCAAATAATTATCCCCATCATATCTTCATCCCGTTTTATGGGCGTTAGCCCATAAGCCATCATGTTAATTTAAAGGAGCCAATAATAATGAGTACTGATCAGGAAAAGCCTGAGTCACTGGTTGAGACTGAAGCGCATGAGGTCAATGCTGCAGCTGAACAAGAACCAAACGCAAATGCTGAGTCGGCTGATCGAGAAGTATCCCTAGAAGAGCTAAAGCTAGCCCTAGAAAAAGCAGAACAAAAGGCTCAGGAAAATTGGGAAAAAGTAGTCCGTGTCCAAGCGGAAATGGAAAACCTAAAACGGCGGACCCAAAAAGATATAGAAAGTGCGCATAAATATGCGTTGGAAGGTTTTGCTAAAGAATTGCTTGTGGTTTTGGACAGTTTGGTTTTAGGTTTGCAAGCGGTAAGCGGTGATAGTCCAGAAGTGGAAAAGTTTCGCGTAGGCAGTGAGCTTACCATTAAACAATTTGAGTCAGCGTTTAATAAATACAACATTGAGGCAATCGATCCTGTTGGCTTGACGTTCAACCCTGAGCATCATCAAGCGATGACCATGCAGGTTATTGAAGGTGCCGAGCCAAATACGGTGGTCGCGGTATTCCAAAAAGGTTACCTCTTGAACGGTCGTTTGCTTAGACCGGCAATGGTGGTGGTGGCAAAAGCCCCAGAGCCACCTCAAGCAGAAACACCTAGCATAGATGAACAGGCTTGAAAATAATAAAACAGCCCCCATATTAAAACTAACGTTAACATTCAAATTCAAGTCTGGAGTATTCAATGGCTAAAATAATTGGCATAGATTTAGGAACCACAAACTCGTGTGTGGCAGTTTTAGAAAATGGCACGGCACGGGTCATCGAAAACAGCGAAGGCGCACGCACCACACCTTCAATCATCGCGTTTAGCAATGATGATGAAGTCTTAGTTGGGCAGTCAGCAAAGCGCCAAGCCGTCACTAACCCAAAAAACACATTGTTCGCCATTAAGCGTTTGATAGGCCGGCGTTTTAAAGATGATGTCGTGCAAAAAGACATTAAAATGGTGCCGTACAAAATTACAGAAGCTGAAAATGGTGATGCTTGGGTAGAAGTACACGGTAAAAAAATGGCAGCACCTGAAATTTCAGCGCGGGTGTTAATGAAGCTGAAAAAAGACGCAGAAGCTTATTTGGGTGAAGAAGTTACCGAAGCGGTCATTACTGTACCGGCTTATTTTAATGATTCCCAGCGCCAAGCTACCAAAGATGCAGGCCGTATTGCGGGTTTAGATGTTAAACGGATCATTAACGAGCCTACCGCGTCGGCATTGGCTTTTGGTATGGATAAACCTAAAGGCGACACTAAAATTGCGGTTTACGATTTAGGTGGCGGTACTTTTGATATCTCGATTATAGAAATTGCCGAAATTGATGGTGAACATCAATTTGAAGTGTTGTCTACCAATGGTGATACCTTTTTAGGTGGTGAAGACTTTGATGGCCGTATCATCGAATATTTGGCAACTGAATTTAAAAAAGAAAGTGGTGTCGATTTACATAACGACCCATTAGCGCTGCAACGCTTAAAAGAAGCGGCAGAAAAAGCCAAAATTGAGTTGTCTTCTAGTCAGCAGACCGATGTTAATTTGCCTTACATTACAGCTGATGCCAGTGGCCCAAAACATTTAAACGTTAAGCTGACCCGGGCAAAATTGGAATCTTTGGTGGAAGAGTTGATTAACCGCACCAAAGGTCCTTGCGAAATGGCGATAAAAGATGCTGGGCTTAAAGCGTCGGAAATTAATGATGTGATTTTAGTCGGCGGCCAAACCCGTATGCCTAAAGTCCAAGACATGGTAAAAACCATTTTTGGTAAAGAGCCCCGTAAAGATGTCAACCCAGATGAGGCTGTGGCATTAGGCGCTGCAATCCAAGCTGGGGTGTTAGGCGGTGAAGTGAAAGACGTGTTGTTGTTGGACGTGATTCCATTGTCATTAGGCATTGAAACCATGGGTGGCGTGATGACCAAGTTGATTGAAAAAAACACCACCATACCAACTAACGCCTCACAAGTCTTTTCTACTGCGGAAGATAGCCAAACGGCTGTGACGGTGCATGTGCTACAAGGTGAACGTGAAGTGGCTTCAGCTAATAAATCCTTAGGCCGTTTTGATTTGGCTGATATTCCACCAGCGCCACGTGGCATTCCACAAATTGAAGTGGCGTTTGATATTGATGCCAACGGTATCTTAAATGTATCGGCTAAAGATAAGGCAACTGGTAAAAAACAATCGATCATTATTAAAGCGTCGAGTGGTTTATCGGATGATGAGGTTGAGCGCATGATTAAAGATGCTGAAGCCCACGCCGATGAAGACCGTAAATTAACAGCTTTGGTCGGTGCCCGTAACCATGCGGATAACATTATCCATGCTACCGAAAAATCGATGAAAGAATTAGGTGAGAAAGTCGCTGCGGATGAAAAGGTAGCCTTGGAGAAAGCCATTGAAGCTTTAAAACAAGCTGTTAAAGGTGATGATCAAACAGATATTGAAGCAAAAACCAATGAGTTAACCGAGCTTTCCGGCAAAATGGCGGAACGGGTTTATGCCCAAAAAGCCGAGACCGAAACCGCTGAAGCGGGCACTGCAGGCCACGGCGCGGATGATGGTGCTGTTGATGCTGAGTTCGAAGAAGTCAAAGAAGACGATAAAAGAGCTTAAAACTAAGGCTAATTATAAGCGCAGGGCTGGAAAACTGGCCTTGCGCTTTTTGTTTAGTCACAATTGAGTTTTACCCAATTTATGTAATTGTATACCCATGGCAAAAGAAGATTTTTATAAGCTTCTCGGCGTTGAAAGAAATGCTAGCGATACCGAGATTAAAGGTGCTTATCGCAAAATGGCGATGAAATTCCATCCTGATCGCAATAAGGATGATCCGGAGCAGGCGGAAGCAAAGTTTAAGCAGATTAAAGAAGCTTACGAAGTCTTATCCGACCCAAAAAAACGTACGGCTTATGACCAATTTGGCCATGCCGGAGTAGATGCGTCTATGGGCGGCGGCCGTGGCGGTGGCTTTGGTGCGGATAATTTTAGTGAAGTCTTTGGCGATGTCTTCGGTGATATTTTTGGTAATGGCCGTCAACGCAGTAACGTGCAACGCGGATCTGATCTGCGTTATAACCTCGACCTCACCTTAGAAGAGGCGGTTGCAGGAACGGAAGCTAAAATTCGGGTGCCTGTGCTAGTGGCCTGTGGTGAATGTAATGGTTCAGGTGCCAAAAAAGGCTCTACCCCAGTTATATGTTCAACTTGTCATGGTCATGGCCAAGTTAGGATGCAGCAAGGCTTTTTTTCGGTACAGCAAACCTGCCCGGTTTGCCGGGGTACTGGTAAGCAAATAAAAGACCCTTGCGGCGTTTGTCATGGTAATGGCCGAGTGCAAGAAACCAAAACGCTTTCGGTTAAAGTGCCTGCCGGTGTTGATATGGATGACCGTATACGTTTGGCTGGCGAAGGTGAAGCGGGCGAACAAGGTGGTCCTCCAGGTGATTTGTATGTACAAATTCGGGTTAAAGACCATGATATTTTTACGCGTGATGGTGCCAATTTATATTGCGAAGTCCCAATAAGTTTTACTATGGCGTGTTTGGGTGGGGAGTTACAAGTGCCCACGTTGAATGGTAAGGTAATGTTAAAAATTCCGCCGGAAACCCAAACTGGTAAGCAATTTAGGTTACGCGGAAAGGGTGTTAAGCCAGTGCGGGCTAATGCAGTGGGGGATTTAATGTGCCGCGTACAAATTGAAACCCCTATTAACTTAACCAAGGAACAAAAAGCGTTAGTTGAAAAACTGGGTGAATCACTAACCGGTGGTGGCAAACATCATAGTCCGCAAGAACATGGTTGGATTGATGGCGTAAAGTCCTTTTTCGATAAGTTAAAAGGGTAATTAGCCATGGTGCGTATTGCAGTCACCGGCGCTTCGGGCCGGATGGGGCATAGTTTAATCCAAGCTGCCATGTTAGCCGAAAATGCCCAATTAACCGTTGCTTTAGCGCGTACTGGCAGCCCCGTGTTGGCTAAAGATGCGGGTGACGTAGCTGGCTTAGGGGCAATAGGGATTCAGGTGGTCGATGATTTAAGCGCAGTGCTTGATCAATTTGATGTGCTGATTGATTTTACCCGCCCCGATGCCTCCCTGGCTTATATTGAGTGTTGTCGTCTAGCCGGAAAAAAGATAGTTATTGGCACCACAGGCTTTAGCGACATACAAAAAGCCAGCATTAACCAAGCTGCCCAAGAGGTGCCGATTGTATTTGCACCCAATATGAGCGTCGGGGTCAATTTATCGCTGAAACTTTTGGAAATTGCCGCACAAGTCATGGGCAGTTATACCGATATTGAAGTGATCGAAGCGCATCATCGGCATAAAATTGATGCTCCTTCAGGCACGGCATTGCGTATGGGTGAAGTCGTGGCTAACGCGCTGGGCAGGAATCTTAAAGACTGCGCAATTTATGGACGCGAAGGCAATACCGGTGAGCGTGACCGCAAGACCATAGGTTTTTCCACCATACGGGCAGGCGATATTGTTGGCGAGCATACTGTGATGTTTGCTGATGAAGGTGAATGTTTGGAAATTACCCATAAAGCTAGCAGTCGGATGACATTTGCCAATGGTGCTGTGCGGGCAGCGGTTTGGTTGGCCGATAAATCAATGGGGCTTTATGATATGCAAGATGTGTTAAGCTTAAAAACTTAGCCATTAGCATCCCTAATTCAGGCAAGTGTGGCCTGCCGGTTAAACATTAGCCATGTATTTGCCAAAAGACTTTATAGAAACTGCTGAAGGCCTTATTTTTGCTGTGGTAGATTATGCCGAGCAAGATAAGGTGCTGTGCTTTTTGCGCTATATTAAACAAAACGCAGGTTGGAAAAAATTAGCAACCGAATCAGCCAATGCTTATTTGCAGCAACATTACCCGGGCTATTTATACCATTCTAATATTTTAGATGCTGATTTACATGCGCTAAACCCACACCAAATCGTACAGCATCACCAACCGCAACAACGCTTGCAGCAACTCTTACACTTAAGCCACCCAGACTCTATACAAGCAGATTTAATAAGGCTATGCCAGCTTTTCCAAAACCAAGGCATCGCGCTTTCGGTATTGGGTGTTACCGGTTCTTTATTGGTAGGCTTGCAAACGGCTAGTTCTGATATTGATCTGGTTTGTTATGAGCGGGCTGTGTTTCAGCAATGCCGTGAGCTAATTCAAGCATTAATGGCTAAAGCCTTATTACAACCCTTAAGTGAACCAGATTGGCTAGAAGCTTATCAGCGCCGTGCCTGTGCCTTAAGCCTAGATGAATACATCTGGCATGAACAGCGCAAATTCAATAAAGCCATGATTAATGGCCGCAAGTTTGATTTAAGTTTTGTTGCCACATCAGCCCAAGCACAGCAAACTGTTTATCAAAAGCATGGCAAAATACAGTTGGTTTGCCAAGTTAGTGATGCCGCTAAAGCTTACGATTATCCTGCAGAATTTAGCTTAAGTCACCCCAGCATCCGTACTTTTGTCAGTTTTACAGCCACTTATACCGGGCAAGCTTTAGCAGGGGAAACCGTAGAGCTGGCTGGCATGTTAGAGGAAAACAGAGAAGGTGAGCTGCGCATTGTCGTCGGGAGCAGCCGGGAAGCCGATGGCGAATACATTAAAGTAATCCAAGCCCATGCCTAAACTGAGCGATTTTGAGGCTGTCATTTTTGATATGGATGGCTTGCTGATAGATTCAGAAACAGGTTATTGCTATGCTTGGCAGCAAGCAGCAGCAACTATGGGCTATGAGTTTAGCAATGAATTTTGCTGGTCTATGTCGGGTTTACACGGTGAGTTGGTGATGCAAGCGCTAAGGGCGTATTGCGGTGCCGATTTTAATTTAGCCCAATTTAGCCAGTTGTGTACGCAATATTGGCAAGCACATGTTAGCCAACACGGCATCCCATTAAAACAGGGTGTCCATAATATGCTGGCTTTAGTGCAACAACACGACTTGCCTTATGCGCTAGCCACCAATAGCAATCAAAAAAATACCGAGACTTGTCTAAGGCTTGCCGGTATTTTAGGGCAATTCCCCCGCCGTTTTACACAGGATGATGTCGTCATGGGCAAACCGGCCCCAGATTTATTTTTAACCGCTGCGGCTAGCTTAAAGGTGGAGATTAGCCGATGCTTAGTGCTTGAAGATTCCCACGCTGGTATTTTGGCTGCCAACAAGGCTGGTGCTTATGCTGTGTTAATTCCATCGGTTACACCAGTAAAACCCGAAACTTTGCAATTGTGCCAGCATATGGCAACAAATTTGGCACAATTAGCTCAAATGCTGGATGCTTAAGGCGCATAGCCATAATACAAGGTTAAACTGGTGAGGTAACGATCAGTTAGAGTATATAGGGCATAGAGACTATCACTAATGGGCGTAGTTATTTTTTGATTGGATACTGTATTTTGAAAGCTAGTTGTTGAGTGCTTTAGAGTTATCTCAATCTATGGTCGAGATTAGTCTTCAGGTTTCAACAACTAGCTATAAACTATAAACGTTAACTCATAGTGTTTTAGTTTTCTTTTGAGTTAATCCTAACCAGCCCATTAAGCCAGAAATAAGTAGCCAAACTCCAGAGGGTAAGGGTACGGTTGGTGTAGGATCAATGCCGGAGCCAATCGTAGAGCTACCCACGAATAGGCCTAAATCCAGGCCGGCAAGGTTGGTGGTAGAATTTAGCTCAAGGCTGAAAACCAAGTTTAGCAAGTGGTTAGCATCAGCCAAACTAGTAAGTGTGCCTAAATCTAAAGTTTTGCCATTAAATATATCGAAGGCATTACTAATATTGTCAGCACTAAAGCTAAAGCTCTCACTTAAGGTGTTATTGACATTAAGTGAAAAAATTAAATTATCCCCAGTAGATAAAGCGCTGCCCAAGACAGGGTGTAAAAAACTAATTAACAAGTCTTCAGGATTAGCAATTTTAGAAATATCAAAATTTAAGGTCAAGGCACTTTGATAACTGTGTAAGCTTGTATCAGCTGCCGTGTTGGAAACGCTTAAGTCCGCTAACAAAATTGCTGTACTGTTTTGGTTAAAGTTATAGTTAGGGTTAACTAACGGCTCACCAGCTAATGCGGTTTGCACGTCTGTAATTTGGGGTAACACGGTGCCATACGCGGTAGCGGCCTCGCCCGCACGACTACCTGGCGTTGGCAAGCTTTGGCCTATCGTGGCCAAAGCATCGCTAATACCCGCAGATTGGTTATCAACATTTGCTTTGGCATTTAATCTAATGCCCGTCCTAGTGGCTAGTGCTGATGCTTGTGAACCGAGGCCACCATTTGCTAAAGCTTGGGAATTAGCAGTCCCCGCTAAATTTACACCATCACCCGCATGGGCTGAAGAAATAGCCGAGGTATGGCCTAAGCTGCTTGTCGCGCTGGCATAGGCTAACGCGTCACCACCTTTGCCACCAACAGCAGTATCATTGGGGAAGCTGCCACTATTTCCGGCAGTAGCGGTGCTGCCCACTAAAACGGATTGGTCACCCGCATTTTGGCCGATGGCTTTTGAGCTGGCGTTGCCGCCGTTTGTTATTCTCGGCTCTTGGAAACTATCTGGCTCCGCGATTCCCCCACCATTTCCTCCGTTGCCGGCTTGGGCATAATCGGTAATGGTAACTTGGCTGTTTAACGTGGAGACCGCTCTACTTTGCGTAGTAGCATTACCGCCATCATTGCCAAGTTTTACAGTAAAGGATTCGCCAAAAGTATTGTCGCCACCTTTACCACCAATTGCAGTATTGTTAAGCGTTAGGCTCTTAGCTAGGGAATCATCAATATCAAAAGTAGAACTAGCATTACCCGCACCGCCAGCAATGCTTTCACCTATAGAGTCACCACCATTGCCAGCTACCGCAGTCTGTGACAAGCTTAGATAGCCACTGGTAAAGCCCGTAGCAGCATTATTTAGGATAGATGAAGCACCACCACCGCCTTGTGCGGCAAAGTCGCCAGAGCCGCCTGTTTGGGACACATTTACAGTCACATCTGCGCCGATAAGGGAGCTACCAAAAGCGCTAGCTGTAGCGCCACCACCGTTGCCGCCGACACCATGACGAGTGAATGGTTGGCCACCTTCGCCGCCTATTGCATTACTTGTTAATGTTAACTTTGCTGCACTTGTGTCAACTATTAACAATCTAGAGGTGGCAGGCCCACCAGAGCTTGCAAAGTTTGCCGTTTGCCCGCCTTTGCCACCTACCGCTGTCTGTGATAAGTTTAAAAATCCGCTAGTTGAACCTGTAACCGCATTGTTTAAGGTTGAATCAGCGGCGAAACCGGCGCCAAAAAGTGTACCAATACCGTCACTGCCGCCAGCGGCACCGCCAGTTTGTTTAACGGTTACAGTTACATCTCCACCCATGGTTGACGTAGCATTCGCACGGGCAATAGCTTCACCCCCATTACCGCCATTAACACCATCCCCGGGAAAAATGGAACCAAAACCTCCGGCTCCCCCTGTTGCTGATGCAAATGCGGAAACGTTGCCTGCGCCTGTCGCGTTAGCAAGTGCAATACTATTTCCACCGGTGCCGCCAGGCACACTATCTGTTCCATCGCCACCTGTTCCGCCGCTAGAACTAGCAGAATTAGACGCATCGGTATTAGGTGTTGAAAAGCCGGCATCGGCAATACTATTGCCACCGGGTTGGCCATTTACGCCATTGGCTCCGCTGTCATTTACCGTGACCGCTAATACAGTTGTTGGATTAAAGCTAAGGCTTAAAGCAGCTATTGTTAAGTAATGTATGGCTAATTTGTTTTTATTATGCGGCATGATTTACCTCATTTAGATATTGATGTGGGTAGGGCTCTTTGAAACTATTCTGGTTTAGCTAAACATTCTTTGGGCTTATGGGCTGAGCAGATGGTGTTTAATATGAAATCAAACGGATAACCTCTGTTGTCAGCATGGCTGATTCTACTCCCAAACATAATGGTAATCTAAACTTTTTAAATTTAGGTTAATAGTCGACACGGCATTGGTTGTGATTATGGTGATTTTATACGGGGAGCATCCTCCTAATTAACGCTGTTTAAACAAAAGCAAGGCGATAGTTTTGAAGATTATGACACTATATACCATATAAAAATTCAGGTTGTATTACAGCTGCTAGTTGCTATCAAAATATCTATCTAAACGATTACAAAATAGTGTAAACACATTTCGGTTATCCTTAACACTAAGGATGCAATAAGATGTGGTTAAAGTTTGGTTTTCTATGATTCTTAAGTTAGATCATTAGCCAGACATTATTAATTTTTAGATAGGCCATAAAGATGAGCAAGTTAATAGGTCAACCAGCCGTGCGTTATCTTATACCGGGCGTTTTTTTAACGGGGCTTTTACTGCTTAGTTATCAAGTGCTAAGCGAATTTATAATCACTATTATAGGTTCATTGATATTGGCTTATATTTGTTGGCCGCCTTATCGGGGGCTGAGAAAAAGGCTACAAAATCAAGCTAGTTTGAGCGCAGCCATAATGGCTTTACTGATTACTTGCTTTATCTGTATGACGATATTTTGGTTGGCCTCATTATTACAAGATGAAGTTAAAATGGCTTACCAAGCTTTAGTGAATAATTACAGCCAGAATAATTTTAAATTGCCTAGCGCGATACACCGTTTACCTTGGTTGGCTGAATATCTGCAAGGTTGGGTTGATCAGGTTAATCATGATAGGGCGCAATTAATGACCCAGATTGTTGAGTGGATAAAGCAATGGTTGGGTCAATTTACCCAGTTTTTAGGCGGAATAGGTAATTATTTGCTTAAATTGGGTTTGGTTCCGATTATAGTGTTTTTTTGCTTTCGTGATGGTGATGAGGCAGTTAAGCAAATGCATCGCGGTTTAATACATTTTCTGGGTAAATATCAAAACTTTTATCTACAAGCCGTGGCTGACACTACCCGTGCGGTGGTTTATGGCCAAGTTTTAGCAGCAATTGGGCAGGGTGTGGCTGCTGGTATAGGATATGCTGTGGCCGGCGTGCAAGCACCTGCTTTGTTTGGCGCTATCACCGCGTTGCTAGGGCTAGTACCCATGGGGGCAATGCTAGTTTGGGTATCGATTAGTGTCGCATTACTATTAATTGGTGAGTTATTTTGGGGAGTTGGCTTATTGATTTGGGGGTTTTTAGTGATTAGTACCATTGATAATTTTATTCGGCCTATTGTCATTAGCGGAACCAGCCAAGTGCCCTTTTTGTTAGTGATGTTTGGCGTGATTGGAGGCCTAAAAGCCTATGGGCCAATTGGTTTATTTTTGGGGCCGATAATTTTGTCGGTTTTATTATCCGTGTGGCAGGCTTGGCTTAAATTACAAAATGAGGATGTAGAACAAATGCTGGCTGAACAAAAACTTGAGGATGTATCTAAGCCAAGCTAATAGCTTGGCCCATGCCGAGGCGTTGCGCGATAGGTTAAAAGCTTTGCAATATAGCGGTGCAATAAAAAGTCCGGCCTGGGTAACTAGGATTAATTAGCCAGATGCTTTAATATTGGCTATCAAACTAATTTTTAAAGATTGGGTTTAAGGCTAGGTTTGTGAGGCTGTTAACTGGTATACCGCAATTGAGATTGATCAGGCAAAACATAGGCTAATACGAGATGGTAATACTTTGGACCGATGCGCTTATATATTTCCTGTTGGCTGTTATTGGCATTTTTGGCTTTTATTTACGTGATAAAGTCCATATTAAGCGTCCATTGTATCAACTTGGCAATAGCGTCACGGCGATGGTGTCATTAGTGGTGTTAATGTTTTTTTTAGTGATAGGCTTACTGGATTCCATACATTATAAATCAGTCACTAATCCTAACCATGACATAGTTAGCCTATTGGATGAAATGCTTACGCCCTTGCGTGAACATAATGAAAAAACCTATTCAGCACCACTTTCGGCATTTTTATACAGCAAAGAAATGATGGCTTTACCCGATGGTAGCCAACAATGGAATTATCCTCGGCTAAGTTTTGGTGGTGCCCATTTACAAAATCCAGCCGAAGAACGTGTTACCGATGTCGCAATTAAGGCTGTAGTCGGTCTTACAGGCGGAGCGGTACTGGTTTTCTTGCTTATGCTATTGTGTGGGCTGTTATTTAAGGCTAAACGCCAACAATTATTTGGTAGGCAAAGCGCTTTAGCGGTATGGTTTAGCGTCTTGGTGTTGACAGCACTGTCTTGTTGTTTGATGTATTTATCCCTGTTCTACCACGTTTTTGGCACAGATAAAGTTGGCGAAGATGTATTTTATCAAACGCTAAAAAGTATCCGTACCGGATTGGTAATAGGTACTTTAACCACCTTAGTCATGTTACCAATGGCGATTTCATTTGGCATTGTGGCAGGTTATTTTAGGGGATGGCTGGATGACATTATCCAATATTTGTACACGACATTAAATTCTATCCCCAGTGTATTATTGATTGCCGCTTCCATTTTAACAGTGCAAGTTTACATGGCGAATCATGAGCAGGCTTATACCAGTGTTTTAGTACGCTCTGACACACGGCTTTTGTTTTTATGTCTGATTTTAGGGATTACCAGCTGGACTGGATTGTGCCGATTACTTAGGGCTGAAACCTTAAAGCTGCGGGAGATGGAATATGTGCAAGCGGCACAAGCTTTGGGCGTAACCCATATTACGATTTTGTGGCGGCACATATTGCCCAATGTGATGCATATTGTATTGATCTCTGTCGTCCTTGATTTTAGCGCCTTAGTCTTGGCTGAAGCGGTATTATCGTATATCAATATTGGCGTAGACCCGACAACCTATAGCTGGGGTAATATGATAAATGGCGCGCGCTTAGAAATGGCACGGGAGCCTGTGGTTTGGTGGTCATTAGCCGCGTCTTTTATTTTTATGTTTACTTTAGTATTGGCGGCTAATTTGTTTGCTGACAAAGTTCGGGATGCCTTTGACCCAAGGCAAGCACAACGATAATGCAAACCATACTTTCCGTTAAGCATTTAAGCATCAGCTTTGGTGTCGGCCACAAAGTAGTTGACGACATAAGTTTTACTATTAACGCCGGTGAGACGTTTGCCTTAGTGGGTGAGTCTGGCTCTGGAAAATCAGTCACGGCTTTATCAGTGTTAAGACTATTACCACAGCAAGCAAAGCTCCAAGCCGAGGCTATCGATTTACAAAATGAAAATTTGCTGAGGCAACCTGAAATTGAGTTTTGCAAAATTCGTGGTAAACGCATAGGCTTTATTTTTCAGGATCCTATGTCCTCATTAAACCCCGTCATGAGCATTGGTGATCAGATCGAAGAAGCCTTAACCGAACACTCTATAGCAGTAGCAAATACCAAACAACGGGTGTTGGAACTGCTTAAACAAGTAGAGTTGCCTAACCCTGAGCAAAAAATAAAGGCTTACCCACACCAATTGTCTGGTGGACAGCGGCAACGTGTAATGATTGCCATTGCCTTGGCGAGTGAGCCCAATTTATTGATTGCGGATGAACCCACAACGGCATTAGATGTTACGATACAAGCCCAAATCTTAGTATTATTAAAAAAGATACAGCAACAAACTAATATGGCTTTATGGCTAATTAGCCATGATTTAGCCTTGGTCTCAACCATGGCTGACCGTATTGCTGTGATGCAGCAGGGTAAAATTGTTGAAACCGGGCTATGTCATGACTTGTTTAACCATCCACAACATGTTTACACGCAGAAACTTTTAGCGGCTTTGCCAGCCATGCAAAGTTGCTTAAGAAAGCCTGGGGCTGAAACGCCTGTGCTTTTGGAAGTAAAACAGTTTTGTTGCTATTACCCAATCAGAAAAGGCATTTTTCAGCGTGTGGTGGATTATGTAAAAGCTGTCGATGATGTCAGTTTTAAATTACAGCGTGGAAAAACATTAGCTTTGGTTGGTGAATCAGGGTGCGGTAAGACAACGCTGGGGAAAGGCTTGTTAAATTTAATCGCCGGAAATAAGGGTCAAGTTTTATTGGATGGTATAGACCTAGCTACGTTAACCGGTAAACAATTAAGGCAAAAACGCTCTGATATGCAAATTGTTTTTCAAGATCCGTTTTCCTCTATGAATCCGCGCATGCTAGTTGGCGATATTATTGCTGAAGGTTTGTTGTCTTTGCATCCAGATGTCGATGCATACAACCGACAACAGAAAGTGGCTCGCTTGTTAGGGCAGGTGGGTTTGCCGTTAGAGTCTTCTGGCCGTTATCCACATGAGTTTTCGGGTGGGCAAAGACAGCGGATCTGTATAGCAAGGGCTTTGGCCGTTGAACCTAAGCTTATAATTTGTGATGAACCTACTAGTGCTTTAGACGTCTCAGTACAAGCCCAAATTATCGTTTTATTAAAAAAACTTCAACAAGAGCAGGGGTTAAGCTATTTGTTCATTACCCATAATCTTGCTGTAGTTGCAGAAATTGCAGATGAAGTTGCTGTCATGTATAAAGGCAAAATAATTGAATTTGGCAATGTAGAGCAAGTTTTAACTCAACCGCAACACAGTTATACGCAAAAATTATTGGCAGCTGTGCCAGAACTAAAGCGGCAGTAGATTAAATTTATAAACTTAAGGGGTAGAAGTGGTAAAGGCGAGTGATTTAAAAAAAGGTATAGTTGTAGAAATTAACGGTTTACCTTATGTTGTAAAGCAAGTGGATGTGAGAAGCCCCTCTTCGCGGGGTGCAAATACCTTATATAAGGTTAGGTTTAATAACCTCAAAACGGGTCAAAAGCTAGATGAAACCTTAAAAGGTGATGACATCTTTAAAGAACCGGATTATGTAAGGGTAAAGGTACAGTATTCGTATATTGATGATGATAATTACATTTTCATGAACGAAGAAGATTACAGCCAATACAGTATAAAAGCCGATGATATAGAAGAACAAAAAGGCTTTTTAACCGAAGGTTTAGAAGGTATAGTTGCGTTATTGGTAGATGATATCTTATTAACGATAGAGCTACCGGCCACCGTATCCATGCAGATTTTAGAGACGGCGCCCTGTATAAAAGGTGCCACAGCTACCGGGCGCACAAAGCCTGCTAGATTAACAACCGGTATTGAAATTCAAGTGCCTGAATACCTTGAAAATAATGAACTAATAAAAGTCAATACGAGCACTGGGAAATTTATGTCCCGCGCTTAACTAAGCGCTTATTTTCCAATGTCTTCAGACAGTCTAGCCAGCCAGATTTTATCAGTACCACAGGGGCGTTTTCAATTACAACGTTTACCAAAGCGCCCGCGTGAGTTGCTTCAAGCTTGGGATGCGGCAGACGAATATTTACTAGCCTATGCTGATACTATGCTAACCGCCTCGGCTATCAATAATGTATTAATTGTTAATGATAGTTTTGGTGCATTAGCTATCGCACTCAATGCTTATAAGCCTGAAGTATGGTCAGATTCTTATTTATCCCAGCAAGCAACCCAACTAAATTTAGCGGGTAATGACATTTCTGAATTAAATATCCGTTGCATTAATAGTTTAGAAGTACCTACTAAATCAATGCAGTGGGTGTTTATTAAAGTCCCTAAGACACTCGCATTATTAGAAGATCAATTGATTAAACTGCAGCCATTTTTAACAGCGAGTACGCAAATTGTAGTCGCTGGTATGGTTAAGTTAATGCCTAGTTCTATATGGAAACTTATTGGGCGTATTATTGGTGAAACCACGACTTCTCTAGCGCAAAAAAAAGCCCGGTTAATTTTTGCAAAACCTAATATAAAAGCTAGCTATTTGCCAAATCCTTATCCAATCCGTTATCAACTTGAAGAAACCGAATTTACTATTGTTAATCATGCCAATGTGTTTTCACGCGATAGCTTAGATATCGGCACGCGCTTTTTTCTACAACATCTGCCTATTAATGCTAACGCGCGAACAATAGTCGATTTAGGTTGTGGTAACGGAGTTTTAGGACTAATGGCTGCGGTAAAGAATCTGCAAGCTGAGTTGCATTTTGTGGATGAATCCTTCATGGCTGTGGCTTCAGCGCGTGAAAACTTTTACCAGGCATTTGGTGCTAGTCGTAGCGTAAGTTTTCATGTTGCCAATGGCTTGGAAAGTTTTATTGAAGAAACTGTAGATTTAATTTTATGCAATCCACCTTTCCATCAGCAAAATGCCATCGGTGATCATATTGCTCATAGCTTTTTTAAGGAATCATTACGCGTGTTATCACGTCAAGGGCAGTTATGGGTGGTAGGTAATCGACATCTGAATTATCAGCAGCAGCTGAGCAAACTGTTTAATAAAACCCGCATCGTTGCGGTAAACGCTAAATTTATCATCTGGCAAGCGGGATGCCAGCAATAGTGGCACAAAAAAAAGCCCCCTAAGCGGTTTGGCTTGGGGGGCTACCAGCGTAAATTCACGCTGTTCCAGGGAAGTACTACAGGAGGTAAACGGTAAAGCGGTAAATTGGTACAAAACCTTAGTTGTTTATATTGCGATTAACAAAGATGTTGCTTAGAATGGCTGCGCCAGCAAATAAAATTGTTGAAACTACAAACTCACCTGAAACGAATCCAAAGATTCCGCTTATAAACATGAGTCCCGTGAAAATGTCTTTTTTAAATTCAGTCATCTGTGGCTCCTTGAGCATCAAAAAATAAATATTGGTTAGGTTGGATACACTATAGCAATGCGTTATTTTGTTTACAATAACCTATAATATTTATTTATAGTTTCACTTATGGAAACAATAATAATGGAACTAAATTAAACTTTCAGATGAAGTGCTTTGAGTAAGCTGTGGATAACTTTGTTGATAAGTTGCATTTTGGCTAACTTGTTAACTGAGGATCTTATGCTTATGCATGCAAATATAAAATATATATGCCATAATATTTTTTATAAGTAATTGTTTAATATGTGTTTTATATTTTATAAGGTTTTATGCGGGCGAATGGCCGAAATAGGCGAGCAATATAAAATGCTAAGTTTTGCTTGCTAGTCCTGGGGAAAATTAAAGCTAAGACGACCGGTCAAGCGTGAATAGCTTAGTTGCTCGGAGTCACAGTTTGGGGCTGGATAGGCGCTAGGGGTTGGCTGTTAATTGGTGTAAATTTTCTAGTGAGAGGCTTGTTTAAACCGTATATATCATCAAAAAAATAAGCCTCAGAGTCTTTAGTGGCCATGACGGTGGTGTAAAAAATGATGACGGGAATCGGGGCTTTAAGCTGGACGCGTTTGGTGTCATCTTTATGCATCGCAAGATAAATCCGTTGTGTATCCCAATCTTCTTTTGATTTGAGGACAAATTCAGCTAGGGCTTGTGGATTTTGGACTCGAATACAGCCATGGCTAAAATCCCTACGTTTCCGATTAAATAATTTTGGGTTAGAGGTGTCGTGTAAGTAGATATTGAAATTATTTGGAAAAATAAATTTTACGGTGCCTAGGGCATTTTTTGCACCGGGTAATTGCCTTATTTTTATTTGACCTTGGCTTAATAAAGCCAAAGTTGAGTGATTAACAGGATATTTAGTTGCATTTGGCCCAAAATGGTTAACCAGTTCCATATCGTGCGTGGCTAGATAATCAGGATTATTTCGAAGTTTGGGTACTAATTCAGCTTTTGCAATACCGGTTGGTACATTCCAAAAAGGCCTAAATTGTAAAAACTGCATATCAGAAAGGAAAATAGGCGTCTGCTTATCTAATGATTCACCCACTACAACTTTCATGTTTAATGGATTTTCTTCCTGCATTTGAATAGAGTTATAGGCCCAAAGCTGAAACGCAGGAATATTAACAATTATAAATTGGGTGTCCCTTAGCCGAGGTAACCATCGAAAGCGCTCCATGGACAGCTTAATTTCCATAATACGGTCTTCTAGTGGCTTATTAAGTGCCGTCACAGTTGGTAGATCTAATTTACCGTTAATCACTAAGTTATGCCGTTGCTGAAAATGTTTGATGCCTTTTATTAAGGTTTTATCGGCTGGTGCGGCTTTATTGTTTTTGTCATTTGGGCGGTGGGTAACCGTCTCTGTTATTTGCAAATCACCTAATGCTGTCAAAAGTTGGCGTAAAGTTTCTATTTGTGCATTATTACTAGTTAACTTTGTTGACGTTTTTAAGGTGAGCGGACTAGCGCCAAGTTCTTGCATGGCTTTGCGATACTTGACTAGGGCTAGTTTTAGATCGGCATAAACCGGTATAGTCGGCTCAAGATTCTCAAATAACTGTTGCGTATTGCCCTGAGTGGATACGGAAAAGATGCGTGTCGCTAAATCAACGGGCGGCAAGGCATAAAGAGTATCTAATGTGATATTTTTAGGTCTAAAACGACCAAAATGTAAATCCGATTGATAACGCAAAATAGCAATGTTAAGCGCAGTGTCAAACAACAAAAGATCCTTATCGGTTGGCTTGGAAGTGGCTTTTAATTGCTGCCATTTATGGGACAACCTAGCAAAGTCATAAAATTCTGGGTTTAAGCCCTGATCTTCAGCCAGACTTAATAATGTGAAAATACTGTCGATTACCTCATGCTTATAACCAGGCTTGAGCCAGATTAACTGGTTTTGGCTAAGTTGATACAGGTTATGTATGTTTTCAATTTGGTCAGCAATTTCTCCTAGTGTTAAATAGGGATGTTGTTGGCTGATATTTAAGTCCGCAATAAAGTTTTGGGTGCTGTCTGTTTGGTTTTCCGTTGCATAAACAAAGCTGCAAAATAACCATAGCGTCGCGTTTAAGCTTAAGCTAATACGTTGGCGAAAATTGTTTAAAGGCTTGCGCATAGCAGCGTGTGATTGCAGTGTGGTTGAGGGTATAGTGCAAATGAGCCGTTAGGCACACGGCTTGAAACTATGCACCCAGACTTGACCGTCATCATTCCATACCATGCCAGTATGCATTTTTAAGATGATGGATTTATAAGTGCTTAGGTTAGGGTAGCCCTCGGCTTTTGCATCTGCGTCTGTCATATCGGCTAAACGTTGCCGTTCTACGCTAGTAATTATAAAGTTTCTACCTTTAAGCTCGAAGGTTTCTCCGGGATAAGCATAAAGGCCATCCCTACGTTGCTGGGTTTTGTCACCATTCAATGCTGCTTCAACCAGTTTTTCTTGTCGAATTAGCCGATCTATCCCGCAAGTTTTAGTTGGGTAATTATCCATAATCTGAGCTGTTAAATAAAATTGTTACTTTACTAAATTTTAATAAAAAAATAAAAGCTTATGATCGGTTAAGTAAGCTGCGCCTAAGATTATGCCAACTTAAGCAGCAATCTATATTGTAGTTAAGTTAATACCACCAAGGCGTGTAATAAGGGCTGTAATAAGGATAGTTAAACCGACCGTAAGGGTAATTAAAATAGGGCGGATAATTACTGTAGTTTTTATTTTCTTCAGGCCAAAGATAAATGGCCTGCATATCGACCACCGGTACAGACAAGGTTTTTTTACCTATGGCTATGCTTGTAACCCCTTTTATTAGCCCAGTTACACTAACTTCTGCATTCTTTTTATACACTGCCGGGTCTAGAAAAGTAGGTGTAATAACAACAAAGCGGCCTTCTGAGGTTTGATAGGTTTGTGGTTGGGCAGACTTGTTTAAAGGGTAGTAAAGAATTTGTAAGCGGGTAAAATCAATTTCGTTTTCAACATCAATAATAGTGCCACCCCAACGTATAGGCACACCTTTATAATAATCAATATTTTGGCTAACTTGGCTTAATGTTGCATTGCTAGCTGTAATACTTTGCAACACGGTTGGCACATGTGCGCAAGCGGATAATAACATACTCGATAGTAATAGAAGACGTAACATTAGTTTTACCTGCTATTAAGGAACATTCAAAAATAAAGTTGGTCGTAACAACACATAGTGAAGCGGGTATTGGTTTTTAGCATAGGGTGAGTTTTTATAGCATTTGTTAGGCGTTCTTTGAGGTATCTAAGAATCTGGCCTAAGCTTAAAAATTTCGTTTAGATCGTGCCGGCAGTAGTTCTCATTTTGCCTTAATTTTCTGACAAACTTGTCTATGGTTATTACTGAATACGTTATACATGGATACCCTAACTTCAAAACAGTGTCGTTACTATTTAAGACTTCGTTTAAATCTCAGCTTTCAGTTAATTCAAGAAGCGAATATTTAGCACAATGCTTCTAGGCGTTAACAGTCTAGCTTGTTTTAGCGTGCATAGCCATTGAGTTTTAAGGTTTTATATGATGAGGTGATCGTATTTTATAGGCGCTATAGTGTTTTTTTTATGCGCGTTTGTAAGATTCATGACAAAATATTGTGCGTTTTGCTCCCATACCGAGGAAGTCTTATTTTTTATGAAAATTGCCATTTTGTCCCGCAATAGTAAACTGTTTTCAACGGCCCGCTTAGTTGAAGCAGCCGAATCCCGGGGTCATGAGGTACGGGTTTTAGATGTACTGCGTTGTTATATGAATATTACCTCACATAACCCTTCTATCCATTATCGGGGTGAAGATTTAACTGGATTTGATGCGGTTATTCCCAGGATAGGCGCTTCGGTAACCTTTTATGGCACAGCGGTGTTACGTCAATTTGAAATGATGGACGTCATGCCGCTAAACGAATCAGTAGCCATTTCTAGATCTCGTGATAAATTGCGTTCTATGCAGCTATTGGCCAGAAAGGGAATTGGCTTGCCCGTGACCGGTTTTGCTAATAATCCAGATGATATTGAGGATTTAATTTCTCAAGTGGGTGGGGCACCGTTGGTGATTAAGCTGCTAGAAGGAACCCAAGGCATAGGTGTGGTTTTGGCGGAAACCCATAATGCAGCAGAAAGTGTTATCCAAGCCTTTATGGGTTTAAACGCCAATATTATGGTGCAGGAATTTATTAAAGAAGCTGGAGGTAGCGATATTCGTTGTTTTGTTATTGGCGATAAAGTTGTTGCTGCGATGAAACGACAAAGCGCAGAAGGAGAGTTTAGGTCTAATTTACATAGAGGGGGTACAGCCACGCTGGTTAGACTTACTCCAGAGGAACGTTCCACCGCCGTGCGGGCGGCAAAAATTATGGGATTGAATGTGTGTGGGGTTGATCTATTGCGTTCAAATCATGGTCCGGTGATTATGGAAGTTAATTCGTCACCCGGATTGCAAGGCATAGAACGGGCCAGTAATAAAAATATAGCAGATTTGATTATCCAATTTATAGAAAAGCGTTATGAAGTCATGGAAACCTACCGGGATAAATCCATAGGGCGCACACGTACCCGTGGTAAAGGTTAGCCTTAATGCAATTAACAACAGGGTATAAATATGGCAAGAAAGCCGACAAAAGAAGTAAAAAGTGAGCCAGCACAAGCGAGTGTAGTCGTTGATGGCGATGATGAGTTATTGCTTGACGATGAATATCATGCGTTTGCAGAGGTGACAGAAAAAACCAATAGTAAAACCGATGCGCGCAGACGAATTGAGATCTATTGGGAAAAAAAACGGTTGCGTGAACAATTTGAAGATTTTGATGATTCTGAGTTTGGTTTTTAATTAAGGCTACACGATCAAGTGTCTGAATTTTCTTGAATGGCCGCATAAGAACGAAATTGGATAGGTTGGTAATGCCGTAACGCGGCGCCCACATAAATTTGGCGTGGTCGATGGATAGAAACTTGCTCGCCGTGGAGCATTTCTCGCCAATGGGCAAGCCATCCTGGCATACGGCCAATGGCGAATAATACGGTAAACATATCAGTGGGAATACCTGCGGCACGCAAAATTAAACCGGAATAGAAATCTACGTTAGGATAGAGTTTTCTGGATATAAAATAATCATCATTTAAAGCAATTTCTTCTAACCGTCTGGCGATATCCAATAAAGGATCGTTAAATCCAGGTTTATTTAAAATCGTATCACAATGTTTCTTTAAAACATTGGCTCTAGGATCATAGTTTTTATAAACCCGATGACCAAATCCCATGAGACGGCGGGGCGATGATTTATCTTTAGCTTGATTGATAAATTCGCTACCGTCACCACCTTCGGCATGGATTTGTTCAAGCATTTTTATAACTTCTTGGTTAGCGCCACCATGTCGTGGCCCCCATAATGCGGATATACCCGCCGAAATGACAGCGTACACATTGGCTAAACTGGAACCGGCCATGCGCACCGAGGAAGTGCTACAGTTTTGTTCATGGTCAGCATGTAAAATCAATAACATATCAATAGCGCGAACGATGTCGTCGTCTAATTGGTAATCCCGTACTGGCGATGCAAACATCATATTTAAAAAATTGGCGACATATTTTTGTTTAAATGACGGATAGACTAAAGGTTCGCCGATTGATTTTTTATAAGAAAATGCAGCAATGGTGCGCACCTGAGAAACCAGATTGGTGACGACTTGCATTTCTGAGACGGGATCCATCCGGTACGGGACAGGATAAAAGGTAGATAAGGATGCCACCATGGTGGCTAGAATACCCATCGGGTGGGATCCTCTGGGAAAGCCGTTGAAGAAATGGTGCATGTCTTCATGGATGATAGAGGAATCATTTAAACCGGTGGAAAACAGCTCTAACTGTTTGCTGGTTGGTAATTCCCCATAAAGTAACAAATAAGCGACTTCAATAAAACTGGAATGTTGGGCAAGCTCCTCTATGGGATAACCCCGATAGCGTAAGATACCATTTTCACCGTCTATAAATGTGATCGCACTTTCACACGAACCCGTATTACCATAACCTGCATCCAAGGTGATATAACTAGTCTGGCTGCGTAGACTGGCGATATCAATCGCTTTTTCACCTTCGGCGCCCATAAAAGTAGGCAGGTTATAGGTTTTGCCTTCTAATATTAAAGTTGCCGGTGCTAATGGTTTTAGTTTTTCGGGCATGTTATCTCCTTATGCTTCTAGGGTCACCTGTACCATTCTATACTGAATTTTAGGCTTAGGTGTGAGTCTTAAATCAAGGAATCTACATTACGATGGCAATGTATGAATATGTAAATCATAGATTATTAATTAAATAAGACTGATGTAAATCTTATATTTATTCGATTAGCCATTTACTATGGCATAGATTATTTGAAACTTACTCTCATAATAGGGCATCATAAAAAGCCTATAGACAGGAAAGTAAGGCCTAGGAATGATAGATTTAACAACTAAATTACCAGTGTTGGGCTGGCGGGAATGGGCTGCATTACCTGATCTTAATATTAATCAGATTAAGGCAAAAATAGATACAGGTGCCCGAACCTCAGCGTTGCACGCTTTTTTTATTGATCCTTATCAAAAAGATCATCAACAATGGGTTATGTTCACCTTGCATCCGATGCAAGAGCGTGTCGATGTTATTTTAGAATGCCATAGTCCGGTTAAAGACCGTCGTCTAGTATCCGATTCAGGCGGCCACCGGCAACGGCGCTATGTTATTGAAACCGCCATTGTATTAGGACATACTCAAATTAAGGCCGAATTAACCTTAACCAATCGCGATAATATGCGCTTTCGTATGTTATTAGGTCGGACTGCAATGGATTCAAATTTTGTTATAGACCCCAGTGCTTCATATCTACAGGGTAAGGTTAAGCGCTAGCCTGGTTTGATTTAAGTGCTGATTATTTAACCTAACCTCATAGGATGAGGTTAGGTTTTATATGACCATGTTAAGCTGCGGGTAGTAAGCCATCAATTAAGGCACATTCTTCTGGGCTCAGCTTAAATTCAAATAAGGCCATACTATTTTGCATGTGCGGCACAGAGGTCGTACCGGTTAAAGGAATTATGCCCTGTTGGCTTAAATACCGGAAAAATATCTGTGCCGTGCTGCGTTGATATTGTTCAGCAAAATTTTGTATTAGTTCATGCTGTAGCAGTTCAGGGTTGGCTGAAAGCGTCCAAAAACTTTGGTAAATGATATGGTGTTTACGGCAAAATTCGCGCAGTTCACGGTCATAGCCGGTTTTGGCGTAGAATCGGTTTTGTAAGACGGCCGGTTTAATTTTAGCTTTTTTATAAAGAGTCTCTAATTGTTTTAATTTATAGCAGTTACTGATACCTAGTTGTTTACAAGCACCACTGCTAACAATAGCTTCCATGGCGCGCCAGACTTCCATCAACTCGGCTTGTTTTGCCAAAGGCGAATGCAGTACCAAACCATCTAAATAAGTTGTTTTAAGATTGTCCAAAGAAGTCTGGAAGGATTGTTCCACTTGTAGGCTTAAGCGCGCTTTAGGATCGTAAGGAATACGTTCTGGGTCTTGGCCATTGACAGGGGTAAACTTGGTCTGTAAATAAATGTCTTCCCGTTTTAAGTTATCGTTTAAACAGACAGATAACGCATCACCTACACCTTTTTCATGGTAATGTTTAGGTTGGCAAGCCGTATCAATACCCTTAAAGCCGCAAGCTAAGGCTTGCTCTACATAACCCGCTGTGTCCTCTTTTTTCCACGCCGTACCGTAGATTATTTTGGGCATACGCACGTTATAGGCCGACATTATATAATCGTCATCTCTCATTACAAACTCCAAAAAATAGCGTTTAGCTTAGGTATAAAGTACAGCGCTGACAAGTGAAACCTCAGTAAATCCAGCCTATTCTACCGGTATCAAGCTTAATATTTTCTTGCCGTTATAATGCGCGGAAATATATTTAGTTACTGAGCTGCAGTTAATTTACCAAATAAACAGTTAACGATTTATTATGCGATATTTACTATGCCGGTTTGTATAAGCGTTATTAAAAAGTTTGGGTAAGCCAGATTAATTGATTACAATCCAACTATTACCACCCACTGGAGGCCGTTATGATAACCGTTTACAAGTTTGGGGCGTTGGAAGGGGTTTGTGATGCTAGCCCGTTTTGCGTTAAGGTTGAAGCCTATTTGCGTATGGCAGGGTTAACTTATGAATCGCAAGCAGGGCCTGAATATGTCATGAAGTCACCAAAGCATAAACTACCCTATATTGAAGACAATGGTTTAGTAGTGGCGGATTCTAGCGCTATTTTAAACTACCTTAAAGATACTTACGGCGATTCGGTGGATGGCCATTTAAGCGATGTGGATAAGGCAATAGCAATCGCTTTTATACGCTTGATAGAAGAAAGTTTATACTGGGTGTTAGTGCATGCGCGTTGGTGTTTGTCTTACAACTCAACCATGTTGCAACATAATATTTTCAGCCAACCGTATTTTGCCCGCATTCCATCACCTTTAAGGGCTATTTTAATTGTAAAGATAAAGCGGGACATTAAAAACCAGCTTTATTTACAAGGCACAGGTCGACATACTGATGCTGAAATCACTGAGTTAGGGGATCAAAATTTATTGGCTTTAGCCAATTTTTTACGGGATAAACCGTTTTTTTTGGGTGCACAACCCAGCAGTTTAGATGCTGTTGCGTATGGGATGTTGGCAAATATGCTGCTGGTGACCTGCTATAGCGCGCCGATTTTTGAAAAGGCTAAAACCTATCAAAATTTGGTGGAATTTACCCACCGTTTTCATCAACGTTATTTTGCCTTATAGTGTCCGCAATGGTTTAGTCAGTTAGAGTCTAAGTTTAAATCTTAATTTAACTTCTCTTCTCTTGCTACAAAAGTGTTAGCCTTTAGCCTTAAGTTTAGACAACCAAAAAGGCAACACACCGCCGATAGCAAAAGCCAAGGTAATAGCAATCCAGGTCATATTATTCCAATTAATTTGATAGGCATCAGCATGCACTGGCGCGCTAATGCCAGGGATGCTGGATAAATCCCCATCACCACCACCCACTTTAAGCTGGGCTTTCATACCTTTTTCCATGTGTTGGGCAAGTTCACAGTGGACTAAATAGGTTTTGATTTGTGCAGGCATAATCAATGAGGCTTTTAATTCGCCTTTACCATACAATTCCAGATGAAACATACCTTGTGGATAGATATAGCCCGGTAAGCCATGGATCATGAGTTGATGCCGGATATCGTCATCGTTAATAAATGTAATATTAATGCGTGAGCAGGGGGCTACATCCCATTCTTGCTGGTCAAACGCGTACATTTTACCTGGGAATTTTTGGGCGTGTTCATGGCCTGCACGTATGGTGATGTCGACATCACCAGCTAGTTTTTGGCAGTCGCGCGGTAACGTATCATGGTTGGCATGCATGATCATGCCTTTGTCGTCCATCATCATGCCTTCATGTTCCATCATGGCGTGGGCGGGATAGGCCATTAGGTAGCTTAAGCCAAGTAGTGCAGGGCCTAGTAATTTTACAAAAGTCATGCGCGTCCCCGTTTAATAAACAAGACTATAAAAATTAATAAGCCTAGGCTTAAGCCTACTAATAAGGCAAATACCATTATGCGCAGCAAATGCGGTTGCAACAGACCCGCATCGCCTAGCTGGACGGCATAATTGCTGCCCTCCCAAACCGGTCGAATTTTGGCGTAGTAATTTTTATCAAATACTTGCGCTAACAGTTGATCGTGCAATGTTGGCATTCCTTGTTCATCGAGTAAGCTACGATAGGCCAGTATGGCCATATTTCCGCCAGGTTCCATGCCGTCGGTAGTCGTGCCGGTGGGAACATGGTCGTGAAACATCCAAAGCCCGGGGCTGTAACTGTGCAGGCCATCATTTATGGTTTGCAGGCTTAGATCCAAACGTTGTGCCGGGGCAATGTCAAAGACATCACGGATAGTTTGTAAAGCTTCTGGCAGGCTGACGCCATCGTTATCAGTCAGGGTTGCCTTGTGGCCATGAAAATGTAGTGCAATAGGGGAGCGTTGTACATTGGCAATCCGAAGTTTAATACGCTCGTTTTCATTAACCGCTATCAGGCCATCACGTAGGGTATAAGGGAAGGAATGGCCATTAAGCAGGAAATAGTTCTCGTGTGATTCGGTCATGTTGTAATCGCGCGCCATATTTTTGGCGATTAGCCGAGGATCTATATTGGTTTGAATGATCTGGGATAGGCGTTTGTCGATGGATTGGTAAAACAAGTCGTATTCTTGTTGATAAGTTTCTTTTACCGCAACCGATGGATGCCGAACCTGGCCTGCGCCTATATTAAAGGTTTGTACCCAGTTGTTAGGGCGGTTTTCTTCCACGATAAACATACCGTGTAATCCCATCATAAAGTGCTGTGCGGTTTGTACATGGCAGTGATATAGCATGGTGCCGGCATGCCGGGGTTGGATTTCATAAGTGTGGCTGCGGCCTGGAAACACGGCATGTTCTTCCATACCGTCATTATCTTCGCCAGCGGCTGTGCGCCAAGGGTGGTCTACACCGTGCAAATGGATAGTGTGTGGCAAATAGTGGGTATTTTCTAAGGTGATGTAAACTTTATCACCCTGCTCCACGCGGATGACAGGAGAGGGTGCACGTAGCAAGGGGTTGGCAACTAAGGAATTGAAGTTTTTAAGCGCCATACCGCTGGATTTAGGCGCAAAAACCCATAAACCGGGTTGCACGCCGGGTGCTATGTCATAGGTGTTAACCAAATAATTGCCATCAGGGCTGCTGCCATTGAGTTCAACGATTTCTAATTTGATGTGGATGATATCTGGATCGCCGTCATGGTCTAAATCCTCCCCCATGACTAAGGCGTCTTCTGATAAATGCGTTTGCATTAAGGTTTGCATGGAGATTTGGTTGGTGCCACGAACTGATGCCGCCACATCGTAGGGGTTGTCAGGTTCACAAAGCGGTGATGCCTCAATTTTTACGCCATCAATCTCTTGTGCTTCACGCCATTCCGGATGTTCATTTAAGCAAGGTTTCTCGATGCCACTGTTTTCACCCTTAATTAGCGTTCTGATAGTTGCGGGTGCAGTAATGGCGGGGGTTAGGATTAGATCTGGTGCGAATTTGATCGTTACCATAATTAAAGCCAACAACAAAATCGACAGGATTGCTAAATTTTTTTTGGGCATAAGAGGTTATGACATTATTCAGGTTGCCCTATTGTACCTGAACTGCGGTTAAGTTCTTGCTGTGCTATACAACAACTTTGCACCCTATCATCAGGGCAATAAAACTTAGATGGCCAAAGCGTGCTGAATAAGCTACGGCGGCTATGTTTGAGGAGTAAAAAAAGAATAAACAACAAAGCCGGATTTCTCCGACTTTGTTGTTGGCAATATCGCTTGCCAATTAAGCAAAAGTGTCAATCGACCCATTACTTGCAGCAACTTTGCTGGTGCCATCATTATCGCCATCAGCATCTTTTTTTACCGGTGGGGTAGGTGGAACCGATGCTTGTGCAGGCGTCGCCGATGGTTTGAGTTGTGTCAAGATAGGCGAAGGTGCAGATGAAATTCCAGATATAGCGGCCATAAACTTTTCCGTTTAGTTGAGTAAGGTAAAAACACGCCGACATTGATGTTCGACATTTTAGGTATCGGCTTATTGGCTAAAAGCTTTAGTTTTTTGTAGCAAATTAATTGTTGGATATTTTAGTGCAAGCTGGATCGCCTATCTCAGCCACTGTCATCAGTTATTTTAGCGCTTAGAAAATGTATTTAGGCCTTAATGTCATTTAACGTTAACAAAAGTTTAATTTTTGTTTCACATGTTATTGCTATAAAGCATAGGACAAGGAAGCGTTGTTGACCCATCACTATGGTTTGTTTATACAAAACTTAGGTTAAAGGGCATCTTCTAGTCATATTTCTAATGACAATAAACAACTAGGTAATTAAAAAAATGTTAACTAATAAAATAAAAGGTGGGTTAATAGCCGCGGCTATGCTGGCTAGTCTAGCCGCCGTGCCGGCTAACGCTACGGCTGTTAATTTGACAGCGGATGGTGCTTTTTTTACATTTGATATAGATCCTGAAACCGCTTTAAATTCGGGTTTGGCATTTATCGATGCCCAAAACGCACCTGGCTACAATGATGATGGCAGTATTCTGCATTTTGTGTTCAATTTGACCAATGCTGCAAATCTAACCGTGGTTGATGGTGGTTTTGCGGGTGATGAATTTGAAGTTTTCGATAACGGTGTTTCCTTAGGGTTTACTTCTACGGCTACTAATTCTGATCCTTCGTCCGTTTCTACCAATTTTGCTGCTGCATTGGCTGATTCCAATTATAGCCGTGGTGTTTTCCTATTAGGTGCGGGTGAGCACGATATTACTGGCTTGCTGTCTTTGTCAGCTACGGTGTCTGGCATCCCCGATTTTAATTTAACGGTCGGTGCGGTTAGCTTGTCTAACGTATCACAAGTCCCTGTACCCGCGGCTTTTGGCTTATTTTTACTCGGCAATGCTTTGCTTGGGCTGGTCTCAAGACGCCGTTCAACTACTAACTAAGTGGAGATCATGATGAAACTGACACAATTAGTTTTAGGTTGTACGTTGGCTGCTGCTACTGCCACTGCGTGTGCCGCAGATGTTACCGTGCGTGTTATCGCATTTAACGATTTTCATGGCGCTTTACAGTCGCCAGGCAACTTTAATATTCAACCTGGCGGGTCAGGCACTGCTTTAATCAGTAAACCTTCCGGAGGTGCGGATTATTTGGCGGGTTATGTCAATAGCTTAAAAACCGGCGTTTCCAATAGCATCGTGGTTTCTGCGGGTGATTTAACTGGGGCTAGTCCTTTAATTTCTGGTGCGTTTCACGATGAAGGCACTATTGAAATCATGAATCGCTTAGGCTTGGAATATAACGCCGTCGGTAACCACGAGTTTGATAACGGCCGCGTGGAAATTTTACGTAAACAAAACGGTGGCTGCTTCCCTGGCGGGGTTGTCGGTCAAGATACTTGTTTAGGGGCGGCACCCATTCCTGTGCCAGTGCCAGTGCCGTTTGAAGGCGCTAAGTTTAAATATTTATCGGCCAATGTGGTGGACACAACAACCGGTAAAACATTATTCCCAGCTTATGCAGTTAAATCTTTTAAGACGGCACAAGGTAGTGTGCGTGTGGCGTTTATTGGTATGACCTTAAAGGATACACCGAGCATCGTGACGCCTATCGGTGTGGCAGGTTTAAGCTTTAATGATGAAGTCCAAACCGTGAATGCTTTGATTCCCAAATTGCGCGCCCGTGGTGTGGAAAGTATTGTGGTGTTGATACACCAAGGTGGTTTTCAAGGTAATTCAGCGCCTAACTATATTAATGATTGTTCTTTGCTGACCAATGGTACGGCTGACCCTGCAGTATTACAGCCATTACGCGGTATTATTAATGGCTTGGATGATGCGGTTGACTTAGTTGTTTCGGGGCATACCCATACCGGTTACACCTGCCAATTGCCTAATAAGACTGGCCGTTTGATTCCTGTAACCCAAGGTGGTAACAATGGTCGCGTCGTGACGAATATTGATCTTACTATTGATACCGATACAGGCAATGTTAAAGCATCCAGTTTTCAAAACAACGTGGTGGACCGTAGCAATGCAGCGATTATTCCTGATGCTCCAATTAAAGCTATCGTAGATGCGTACAGCAGCAATATTTCACCTGTGGCTAATCAAGTTGTAGCAACCATTACTGCGCCCGTGTTGAATGTTGATTTAGCTGCACAGGCGCCTGCAACAGGTACTACTGGTGAAAAACCCGCGGGTGACTTAATAGCTGATGCTTCTTTGGCGGCAACTTTACCGGAAGCTTTTGGCGGTGCACAAATAGCCTTTACTAACGCTGGCGGCGTACGCGCTAACTATCCTGTCGCCACAGTAAGTTATCCTTACAACTTAACTTTTGGTGATGCGTTTACTGTACAGCCGTTCGGTAATAATTTAGTCACCATGACCTTAACGGCACAACAGTTAAAAGATGCTTTAGAAATGCAATTTCCAGGCAACAGTTGTATTACTCCAAGTGGTGTTAATGCTCAAGCCATAGTTAGGGTGTTACAGCCTTCGAATGGTTTTTCATATACCTGGCGTGCGACGGGTGCCGATTGCCAAAAGATTCAAGATGTCACACTAACGACTTATGACAGTGCTGATCAAATTGTCAATGTCGAACAAATTGTAAGCGCTGGCGTAGCACTTGAGCCTAATAAAACCTATCGGGTTACCGTAAATAGCTTTTTGGCGACAGGCGGAGACAGTTTTTCTGTTTTTAATCTTGGAACTGAGCGTTTAGGCGGTGCACAAGATATTGATGCAAGCGTGGCATATTTGGCGCAATTTAAAACACCAAACCCTAACAATTCAGGTTATGACCCAACTGCAGCCAACCTGCACGTACCGCGTATTGTAAAATTGCCATAATTAAAGCAGTGTAGTTATAAGCCGCACCTTCGTGTGCGGCTTTTTTATTTAAGCAATTTAGTCTGTGGCGACGATGGTGACAACAGCAGGTTGAAGTTTTTCGTATAATTCTTCAATGGCAAGATTGCTGGCTTGCGTAACCTTAGGTTTGATTTGTTTAGGTGCTTTTACAGTCTTTAGTACCAGGTTTTGGAATGCTGCAGAGCGGATTGCAAAAACACCTTTGCCTAAACGTTTTTCCCTGTCGTTAATACCTTTTAGAGGTTCTTGTTTTCCCAAGGTCATGCCGATAAGTTTGCCGGAATTATCTAAAACTGGACTGCCACTTTGGCTGTCCGAGCCTATGGTGCTAGTGATTTGCATTAAATTTCCTAGACCCACATCTGATCTGACAACACTAGCCGGTACGATTAGCGGATAACTAGCTTCAAAATCATCGGTGACGGGGTAACCCATCACAAAACAAAATTTTACCCCTTCAGGTGTTTGAGAAGCGGAGGCATCTAAACTCCATGCTTTAGGATAGGCCTTGGTAAGCTTTAAAACGGCTAAGCCTAAATCAGGCCGTACGATTTCAATACCAGCCTTACGGATTTCACCTAGGCCATTTCGTACTGAAATTTCACTAGGGTTATCTTTTACTAAGCTAGCATAAGTAATAATGCGGCGGCCTTGATCGACTACAAAACCGTTACCGGATTTAGAAGTGCTGCCGTATTTTAACGGGAAGGCGGCGAAGTCCGGGCTAGGCCAACGGCTGAGGTTTTTTTTGTTAGTTGTTTGTGTACTAGAACTGTTAGTGGCTTCTAGTTCTGTTAAGTTATGGGTGTTAGATAACCAGTTTTGCAAACTTTCCGCAGCGCTTAGGTTACCATCAGCCGTATAGGCTAATATCGCTTTTCTGCGCCAAAATTGAACATCAGTAGGGAGATTGGCAGCTAAGGCGGCGCGGGCGCGTAATCGGTAAATGTCGCCTTGCGGTGGGTTTGACGCAATCCAGTCATCTAATAGTTGGCTGGCTTGTGGTATGGCAGTGCGGTCAATTAAAATTTCTGTATAAGCTCCAATTAAAGCCACATCCGATGGCTGTGCTTTTAAAGCTTGTTTAAGTTTTGCTAAAGCTTGTGCTGTTTGGCCTTCCCTGTCTTCCAAATAGGCAAGTAAGGCGATGGTTTCACTAATATCGGTATGTTCGGCAGCAACCAAACTGCCAAACGCAATTGTTTTCCGAAATTCTCCAGCTTGTAAATAAGCTCTAACTAAACCAATTTCAGCGCTAGCATTTTCACCTAAGCCTACCGCTTGTTCAAAAAACTCAGCCGCTTTTTGAGGTTTGCCTTTTTTCATGGCCGACTGGGCTTGTAACACTAAATTGTGGATGGCTTGATCGGTATTACTGGCGTCTGCATAGGCTAAAGTGATAAGCAGTAAGCTGGTGAAACTGATGAATAAAAGCAGTTGGAGTTTTTTTCTAGACATAGAATTAAATTCAAAATGAGCAACGTGGATAATGCAGAAAGCCAAGCAAAACAGTGGCACATCAAGCGTAGGGAGGCGCTTAGGCAAACCTCCCGCCGTTAAGATTAATTTGCAAGTCGTCGGTAACTAATCGTCATTTTGAAACTCATCATCGCCTTGATGCTGAGAGTTAGTTTTTTGCTGGCTGAATACGTCTGTGCCAAAGGGGGCTAAGTTTGGCATAGCCGCATAACCTAAATGACCTGCGCCATCATCACCACCTTGGGTAAGCCCTAGGATATCTTCATAACTACGTAAGGCTGAATAATGGTTATAGTTACCAGTTGTATTGACAGTACCTGGTTTTATGTAACGTTTATTTAACAAGACTGCACCTACTTGTCCACCTCCGGCATAAGTATAGGGTTCTGTAGGCGTTGTTTGTAGGCCAAATAAGGCCAAAACAGGACTAAATCCAGGATTGCTAACATTAGGGCCGACAGGTGAGTGACAATCCGCCTGGTTTGCTTGATTGCAAGCACGTGAATCGCGCAAGCCTGATTCATCAAAGGTCAACACAACTAACATTTTTCCACTTTGATAAGCGGGTGACGCCAAAATCATAGGCATCCAATGTTTTAGCCAAAGATCGGCAGCCACTAAGCCGCCTTGGTTTTTGCCATTGGCGTCTTTGGTTGCTTCCACATTTGCTGCCACACAAGTTGCATCGTGCCCATCATTGCAAAGGTTTGGGGTAACAAACATGAATTTAGGCGTGGTTTTTATGCGGCGCAGATCGTTAAACAGGTGGCCGGTAAAGCCATCGGCTTGGCCATTTCTCCCAACAGTGAGTTTACCTAATGGGACAACATGGCTATTACAGCGGGCTTGATTATCTATGACAGAGTGAAAGTACATAAAAGGGTTATGCCGAGTGGCATATTGATCGTTAACCGTGGCGCTATTGGAGAAATCAATCCCGCCAATAGGTGGATGCGCGCAACTGGCACCACCTAATGCGTCTGCTGTACCGTAATCCCGCGTAATGTCATCACCCATATCTTCCATATAAGCTCGCCATGTATAGCGGTTAGTCCGATCGTAGGTTTCGCGTTTATGCTTAGCCGTATTATAAAGTGCGTCCAATTGCTCGCCGATAGTGCGGGCGCCATGTGAAGTTTGGCTTGGCGCAGGAAACACGCAACCATCACCCTCAACTTGCCCAGGAAAACGGCTTTGTTCGCTAGCATCATTACCAGGAACCACATTAGTAAAGCTACCAAGTAATGGTGGATGGCTAAGCGTCGCTAAATCCAGGCAGTCGTTATTGAGTGCGGGTGTCGTGCCTTGGCCAGAGATTTGGGCAATATAATTACCTGCGCTGACATGACTGGTAGCAAAGTAATTAATCACTAATTGCCCTTGCTTGAGTAGGTTGGCGTTTAAATAGACAGCAGGTGAATTTGCGCCGAAAGTACTATTGAAATCTTCATTTTCAAGATCGATGACTAAAATATGTTCGATAGCGTGCTCCGGTATGGCGGCACGACGAATTTCTGGGGCTTTCTCCTTGGCTATAGGGGCTAGGCTAAAGCCAGCAGTTAAGCTAAATAAAGCCACGGTCACAAAGACATTGGGTTTGATAGGGGAAGCAAAGCGCTTACATTTCATGAATATTCCTAAAAGGCTTGAGTCAATAGGGGTCTTAACTCAATTTGAGAGTTATGTTTATGGAGTCCGACATAGTAAGATGGGACTATGTCAATTTGATGACGACACGCATTTTTCAAAGTTACTCGGCTAGTTATCTGGCAAGCGCTTAATTAAGCGAGGGTCTGGGGAAATTTGCTACTCAAACGCATTTTACATGTGGCTAAAAGAGTAAAAATAGCGTTATAAAAGATAGCTTTGGAAAGGTAATGCAAATGCTGTTTTTTGCCAAATGAAATTAGCGAGGAAAAGGTCGTGGGCTTAGTGTAAGCAGATTAGGTTATTTAAGCATAGATTGAATCGATGACAAGATTTTTCAATAGGACGAAGTTAATAATGTAAACTTTGGATTTTGTCTTGTTTTCATGCCGTGTTTTTGCTTATGTTTAGGGGCAGCTTACTGGAAAACGCTGGACAATAAAAAACCCGCCAAGCCAAGAAAGCTTGCGGGTTTTTGTATTTCTTTGCACTACTTGAAACCTTAATCTGGTACCGAGGGCCGGAATCGAACCGGCACGATGTCACCATCACCGGATTTTGAATCCGGCGCGTCTACCAGTTCCGCCACCCCGGCAAAGAAGATACATTATATTAAAACTTTTTTGGCAAAGCTAGTTTAATTTTTACAGTTTTGTGAAATCCTTGAAAAGCCGCCATAACTGGATGGGCAGTTCTTTAGTTAAGTGCCTACTTGTCTTTTATAGATTACTAAGTAGCTTTAGTAACGTAGTGGTAGGCAATTATAAAATACCAATTGCCCGTCTGAGCCGAACTTTGGCTAAGACCGCATCGTAATTGGCATTATTCAAATTATCATGTGCTGCAATGCGCTGGTCTTCGGCTTTTATCACATCCGTGTTGGTCGATAGTCCTTGTTGATAACGGTCTTTTGTGACGCGCATATTTTCATCAGCTTGATCGATAGCTTGCTGGGTTACGTTTATGCGCTTTTGGGTTTCTTGTATATCTAACCACGCTTGGCGTACTTGTAGGTTAATCTTGCTGGTTAGATCATCGCGTTGTTCTTTTAATGAAATAGCTTGGCGGCTCATCGCATCACTTTGATGGCGTGTACTTCCATCAAACAGTTTCCACTGCACACCAGCACCAACAGACCATATGCCTTGGAAAGCCTGAAAACGGTTTTCTTGATATTGGTAACCGCCGTTAATATCAACCTGCGGCAAGACACTCGCATGTATACTGGCGGCTTGTTGTTCTAAAGCTTCAATTTGTTGACTAAGTGCCGCAATTTCAGAGCGATGTTTAAGTGCGTTGTTGCTTAATTCATTCAAAGACCCTTCAGGCAGGTCAGGAAATTTCCGTTCCAATTTAACCTCATCTTCAAGGCTCCTATCTAATAATTGGTTATAACGGGCTTTGGCAATATCGAATTGGTTGGTGGCTTGAACCACTAATTGTTGCGCGTTAACAAGTTCTACATTGGCGGCAAGTTGGTCGTTTTTTGCAACGACACCTTGTTCATAAAGGTTGTTTACGTCTTGCAGATGTGCAGTTAGGCTATCGGCATGGTTTTGCGTAACTTGTAGCGCGCTTTCTGCGCGTAAAACGTTAATGTAGGCTTCTGCGACTTGCATTTTTATATCTAGGGTAGAAGTTACTTCATTATGCTGGGCGGCTTGGAGGGAGGCTTCTGCAGAATCAATACTATGGCTGATGCGGCCACTGGTAAAAACGGGTAATGAAGCGACAGCCTGTGCCCTAAAGCTACCGGGCTGGTTAGTCGGAAACTGTGCTGACCGGCCTAAGATTTGGGTTTGTGCTGATGGGGTTTCGCTCAGTTGGGTGTAGCCACTGCTTACATTTAGTTGCGGTAAACGTTGGCCTTTAGCCGAGGCCAATTGCTCTGCAGATGCTGAAGTGTCAATTTGCGCAGCTTTAATTTGATGGTTGCTATTGAGCGCAATATCCCAAGCCTTTTCAAGGCTTTCTGCACAAATATCAAGTGAAATTAGGACAAGTGGTAAGCATAAATATAGGCGAAGGTGCCAATAACGTTTAGTGGTTAGCATAGGACACCTCAGTATATAACCCGCTATAGTTAAAGTTGAACTGCATTATAGTTGCTAATTTTGTAAACTATAGCGGGTAAGGTAAAACTGTTTAAATGTTTGGCAACATTAGCCGTGAACAATCGTTTAATAAACAAGTCTACCCGATATAGTCAGAATTTATTAGTGTACCAGTCGGCTTATTCTTTAGGCGTGTATAAATCCAAGTGGGGTTGCCTCACCGGTGCCAATTGCCTGCTGTCTTTTAATGGATCCGATAATATCACTGAGTTATTGATGACTGGGGCAGCGTTTTCCTCTGCGACAGGATTTTTAAGATCGGTGCTTGGCGCTGCTGTTGTGTTACCATTTTTGTGTTCTGTCCCCAGGTTATCATCTAGTTCGGAATCTATATCAAAACTGTTGTCATCAGGTACTTTACCGTCATATTGTAAAAACTTTCGACGTTGTAAATAGGAGCTTTTAATAAATTCATAGCGATCAACGGACGCTTCCTGGACTATGGACTCTGTGGTTAATAAACCAGCCCGGGTATCCGCTAAGTCAACTACTCCAGTACTTAACGAAGCAGCGCTGGCTGCACCACCGGAGATAAGGAACGTGTAGGTAAGGGGGTTTAATAAGGCATCGCCAATAAGCCCGACAGTTTCCCTGGGTGTGCTAGGGCCTATCAGGGGTAGCACTAGATAAGAACCCGTTGGGATGCCCCAAACGCCAAGCGTTTGGCCAAAATCTTCATTATGTTTAGGCAAGTCGAGATCTTTAGCAACGTCAAAAATGCCAACAACACCCGCAGTTGTGTTGACTACAAAGCGGCTTAAATCCATGCCAGCTTGTAACATTTTAAACTGTAATAAATCATTGACCGTTACACCAATATCATTGAGATTACTAAAAAAATTAGTAACCCCTTTATCGATAGATTCAGTAGTGATTTTTAAATAACCTTCGGCTAACGGTTTAACAACAGCCGAGTCAACATCATCATTAAACTCTTGAGTACTGCGGTTCCAATTCTGCCAGGGGTCATTTTTGTCTGCTGTGATGGCCGTCCCTTTGCTAGCGCAACCTTGTAGGGAGCCAGCTAAAACTAGACTGCCCATAATCAGGTGACATAAGGGATTAATATTTCGTTTAGACATAATGCAGGGCACCTTAAAAAACTTAGTACTGTAGAGACAGTCGGGCTGATGATAAAAGTTGCACAATCTTAGCGCATCGAGCGCAAGGAAGCTTTATTTTGTTGTCAAGACCATCATTATTTGTGCCTTTTAGTTTAGTACAAGTCAAAATCATTGCTTATTGACGTGGTGTATTTTGGAAAATTTGACTTGGTAAGGTGATTAGTTTCGTTAAACTAAGTAAACAGTATTCCACCATTCCGTGTTTATAATTTACAATTTACGATTATTGTTGTTTCGCCAACGCATCTTCGAATAATAAATTACCGGACGGGATAACATTTAAGGATCAACCTGACTTAGCTCGGACGATCAAATTTTGCAAACTTAACAATGAGCATAACACTATGATGATTAACGGTGTAACCATCGATGCCACTTTCGCGGAAGCGTTTCCGATGAAGGCGACCCGGGCAATTATCACTGCACAAAATGACAAATGGGCAATGATAGCAGCACAAGCTATGACGGGTTTTGCAACTTCTGTAATCGCGTGCGGTTGTGAGGCCGGCATCGAGCGCATTTTAAGACCGGATGAGACTCCCGATGGCAGGCCAGGTGTTGCAATCATGATTTTTGCTATGGGTGGTAAAGGGTTGGCAAAGCAACTTGAGACCCGTGCGGGACAATGTGTGTTAACGTCACCGACATCAGCATTATTTGCCGGCATTGAAGGAGGTATTCGAATACCGCTAGGGAAAAACTTACGTTACTTCGGAGATGGTTTCCAAATTGCAAAAGTTATTAGTGGCAAGCGTTATTGGCGGGTTCCAGTTATGGATGGTGAGTTTTTAACCGAAGCCACAACTGGACAAGTTGATGCAGTTGGTGGCGGGAATTTTCTTGTATTGGCGCAGTCACAGCCTCAAGCGTTGGCGGCTTGCGAAGCGGCCATTGAAGAAATGTCTAAAATTGCTGACGTGATTATGCCGTTTCCAGGTGGAGTGGTCCGTTCTGGTTCCAAGGTGGGTTCAAAATACGCCGCTTTAAATGCATCAACTAATGATGCATTTTGTCCTACCCTGAAAGGCGCGACAAAAACTGAGCTTTCGCCTGATATAGAATCGGTAATGGAAATTGTAATTGATGGTTTATCTAAAGAAGCCATTGATAAAGCCATGCGGGCTGGTATCTCTGCTGTTTGCAAATTAGGCGCGGAGCAGGGCATTAAACGCATTAGTGCGGGTAATTATGGCGGAAAACTTGGGCCTTTCCATTTTCATTTACAGGAGATCATGGCATGAGTGCCTTAACCTTTACCCTTAAGCTTACACCCACACAACGTGTTGATATGTCACCTTTGGTATGTCAACACTTACAAGACAAATCGGCTGCGCAAATAGCGGCAATAGAATTGCAAAGCGGTAAGCATGTTTATCGGGCTGACGAATTATTTACCATTGAAGGTGAAGATTGGCAAACAATCGTGATTAAGAACAGCATGGATAAGCTTGATTTTATTGGAAAAGAGCTAAACAAGGGCAGTATTGCCGTCGAAGGCGATGCCGGTGCCTATTTAGCAATGGGTATGTTGTCTGGTGAGGTTCGTGTATCCGGGAATGTGGGCATCTATGCGGGTTGCGAAATGAAAAAAGGTTATTTGGAAATTGCTGGTCATGTGGGGGATTTTTTAGGTGGGGCATTGCCTGGCAACAAAATGGGTATGAAAGGTGGCATGATTTTAGTCAGGGGTAACGCGGGTGAGCGTGTTGGTGACCATTTACGCCGCGGCACCATATTGATAGAAGGCAATGCGGGTGATTACTGTGGTTCACGTATGATAGCCGGCACTATCGCAGTGATGGGGCAAACTGGGCGTTATCTGGGTTACGCAATGCGCCGGGGCACCTTATTGTTATGGGAGCAGCCCATTTTGTCGGCCAGCTTTAATGATTGTGGGGAACATACCTTGGCTTTTTTGCCCATGCTATTAGGGTCATTTAACAATGTTAATTCCAAATTTGCTGAACCAGCTCGGATTTTTAATCGGGTACGCCGATATGCGGGTGATATGTCGGAGATGGGGCGTGGAGAGGTGTTAATAAAAGTATAAGGTTTTGTCTTTAGTATAGGTATATTTGGCAGTATAGTTAAGGCGATTGGATTTTAACTAGTTTCCTATAATTAATAACTCCTACGGTTGTTTCTAACCAGCTTATAACGTAAATCAATCTGATAATGCTTGCTAGCCTGAAAAAAAGTTTTCTTTTTTGTTTTATTTGGCTACTGCCAATGCAGGCAAATTGTACTGATACTGTCCATATGCAATTGCGTTGGCATCATCAGTTTCAGTTTGCCGGTTACTATGCGGCACTTGAAAAAGGCTTTTATGAGAATGTTGGCCTTAATGTCATTATTCATCCAGGAGCGCCCGATATTACGCCGGTATGGCAAGTCCTGCAGGGCGACTCCCAATACGGTGTAGCCAATAGCGAACTATTGCTTGAACGTTTACGTGGTGCGCCACTGGTAGCCTTGGCAGCAATTTTTCAACATTCTCCATCTGTTTTATTAGCCCGTCGGGATGCTAATGTGTTATCCCCCCATGACTTGATTGGCAAAGACGTGATGATGATAGGGAATGACACGGATGCTGATTTTTTCACTATGTTTTATAACGAAGGCATTAACCTAGCGGAAGTCCATGTCATTCCAAGCAGTTATCAGATTGATGATCTAATTAACGGGAAAGTGACAGCCTTTAATTCTTATCTCACTAACGAACCCTTTTATTTAAAACAGCAGGGTATAGATTACACCGTGATTAATCCCCGTAATTATGGGGTGGATTTTTACAGTGACATATTATTCACGAGTGAAGAGGAAATTAGGGAACATCCTGAGCGCGTTAAGGCTTTCCGTAAAGCCAGTATTGAAGGTTGGATATATGCCATGGAACATACTGATGAGATTATTGAGTTGTTGCTAAATAAATACCAAGTACATAAAACCAAGGAACATTTAGAGTTTGAAGCGAACGCTATGCGGCCGTTAATCTACCCCGACTTAATTGAGATAGGGCATATTAACCCTTGGCGGTTTAATTATATGGCGCGCACTTTTGTCCAAGCCCAGATGGTGGCAAATGATAAGGCATTAAATGGTTTTATTTATGAGCCTAATATAAATTTGGATAAAGAAGAATTATGGCTATATAGCAAAATTTTTATCTTTTTGGCAATTGTTGCTGTTTTTGTAATTGCTGCATTGGCAATTGCTTATCGGGCAGCAAAAAAAGAATTGCGCTTACGGCTGGCCGCGGAAGAAGAAATAAAAAATATAGCTTATCGTGATTCCTTAACTGGCCTAGATAATCGTTACCATTTGTTTGTGCTGGCGGAACAAATTTTAAAAATGGCGCAAAGGGGTAAATATAAAGTCGCGGTTTGTTTTGTTGATTTAGATAGTTTTAAAAGTATTAATGACAGTCTTGGGCATACCGCGGGTGATCAAGTTTTAATTAATGTTGGTCGGATTTTACGGAGTTTTATACGACAATCCGATGTTGCTGTCCGTTTTGGCGGGGATGAGTTCGTTTTATTGTTGAACAATGTAAACAGTAAACAAGATATTGCCGAATCTTTGGGGCAAATCCATGCTGCCCTGTGTAAACCTATCCCCTATCAGAAAGAGCAGCTTTATGTAACAGCTAGCATAGGCGTAGCAATTTATCCTGATGATGCCTCCAATATTGATACGCTGATTGACCTTGCCGATTCAGAAATGTATCGCATAAAATCCAGTAATAAAGTTCTCAAAACTAGCCGTTAAAACCAAATTATGGTTGTCTTAACAACAACTCAACATGATCGCGATGTTGCAGGTTATAAATATATTTATCCAGTTCGCTCCAGGCGGGCTGGTGGTCTATCCATAGGCATCAATTTTAACCCTGACAATACGTGTAATTGGCGTTGTTTATATTGCCAGGTACCAGAACTTAAGTTGGGTAATGCACCGCCTATGGATTTTGGTTTGCTTGCCGACGAGCTGGACGAGTTTTTTGCTAGCTTGGCGAATGGCAGTTTTTACCAAAACTTTGCTATTGAACAGGCCAGTCAAGTTATTAAGGATATCGCAATATCAGGTAATGGTGAGCCTACTAGCCTTAAAGGTTTTGATAAGGCAATCAGCTTAATTGGCTCAAAAGCGCGTGAAGCAGGTTTATTTCCTGATAGCCATTTTGTTTTAATCACTAATGGAAGTTTGATACATCGGCCTAAAGTACAGCAGGGCCTAATGTTGCTTAAGCAATTTTCTGGTGAAGTTTGGTTTAAGTTTGATAGCGCCACGGAACTCGGCAGACGTTTAATTAACAATTCTGCACAGACCACGCAATCATGTCTTAGGCATATACGTATGGCAGCGGCACTATGCCCCGTCCGATTACAAACCTGTTTGGTCGATTACGCGGGCAAAGGTCTGACTGAGCAAGAAAAACAGGCTTATTTGGGTTTTTTAGCGGCGATAAAAGGTGATATTCAAATACAAAGCATTATGTTGTATAGTCTTGCACGCGTTTCATATCAACCCGAAGCGGCTGAACTTAAGGCACTATCATTGACGGCAATGGATGCCTTTGCTGATGAAATAAGGCGCTTAGGCTATCAGGTGACCGTTAATGTATAACTAAGCGAGCACATCAAGTAATGAACCCGAAATTTGTTTATCAGTTGCTAATAATTTAGCCGCCGTTTTCGCTTCTATCTCGGATTCTTTTAAATTGACTAAATCCTGCGTACTGCTTTGGCTATTGCTTTGAATAGCCGATGTAGCGCTACTTTGAGCAGGTAGTTTAGCGAGATTGACTGCGGCATTGCTTGCTTTGTCCTGTGCAGAGGCAAACAAGTTTCTTGCATTATTTGATATGCTAAGGCTCATAAGAAATTACACCTATAAAAGCTTTTGGATTAAACAAAAGCATACTGTATTTCTTTATAGGAAAATGAGAGTTAACTCACAAGTTACGATAGTGTGAATATTTTTATTTAGCACTTGTTGTGTGAATAAAGTTATGTCTATAATGCCAAGCTGATTCATAGTGCGAATGTGGCGAAATTGGTAGACGCGCTGGATTTAGGTTCCAGTGGGGTATCCTGTGAGAGTTCGAGTCTCTCCATTCGCACCACTATATTCATCCTGTGCAGGAACAAGGTGGCATTTTCCTGTAACATCGTCCAACCCTATCCCGCAAGAGTAAGTACGTTTCCATATTTGAGGTAAAGAAATGCAAGTTTCTGTCGAGAAGACATCTGAGTTAAGCAGAAAAATGACGGTCAGCGTACCTGAAGCAATTGTTCAGGAAAAAATGGCCGCGCGTTTAAAAACATTGGCACGTGAAGTTAAGGTAGATGGCTTTCGGCCAGGCAAGGCTCCACAACATGTTGTTAAGCAAATGTATGGAGACCGTGTACGCAATGAAGTGGCCGGGGACTTAATCCAGTCTACTTATTTTGAAGCACTGCAAAACCAAGATCTAAAACCAGCGGGCTATCCCCATATCCAGCAGGCAGAAGATGACAGCGAAGGTTTTAAGTATACCGCCACGTTTGAAATTTATCCTGACATATCCTTAGAGGGCTTGGACGAACTGTCTGTAGTTCGGCCGATTGCGGCTATTGCAAGTTCCGATATTGATGCTATGGTCGATAAGCTCAGAAGCCAAAAGAAAACTTGGCAAACAGTTGACCGTGTTTCACAAGAAAATGACCGTGTTACAATCAGCTTTTCAGGTGTTTCGGAAGGTGAAAACTTCACCGATGGAAAAGTTGAGGGTTATCCAGTTGAGATTGGTGGAAAACAAATGATCCCTGGTTTTGAAGATAATTTGACAGGGCTTTCGGTAGGTAGTACAAAAGTTTTCTCACTGACATTTCCTGAGCAGTATGGAAATGAGAAATTAGCCGGGAAATTGGCTGAGTTTGATATTGAGGTGACAGGCCTTGAAGAGGCTGTTTTACCTGAAGTCAACGAGGAATTTATTAAAGCCTATGGTATTGAAGATGGTACTATTGAAGCTTTTATGGATGACGTAAAAGCGAATATGGAACGCGAGCTTAATCAGGCGTTACGTGGAAAACTGAAAAATGCTGTGATGGATGCGCTTTATGAAAAAGTGCCCATTTTGTTGCCCAACACCTTGGTGGACCAAGAGATAGAATCTATGCTCAAGCCCTATCAAGAAACAGCAAAAAAACAAAAAATGAAATTGGAAGACTTAAATTTATCAAGGGTAGTCTTTGAGGGTCAAGCTAAAAGGCGTGTCGCTTTAGGCTTAATTCTTGGTGAAATTATTGATAAAAATTCAATTAAATTAGATGATAGTAAAGTTCGTCTTAGTATTGAAGACATGGCCAAAAGTTATGAACGTCCCGAAGATGTCATAAACTGGTATTATGCCGAAGAACAACGCTTAAGCGAAGTTAAGCAAGTCGTTTTGGAAGAACAGGTTGTAGAATGGTTGGTTGCCAAAGCAAAGGTCTCTGAGCAAACAATGAGTTTTAGTGAAGTCATGGATAAATAAGTGGAATTAGGTGGGATAAATGTATAGGCAATTTATAAAAAATCAAATGTTAGCCCCAGAAGCTGCGGGCGGCTTAGTGCCAATAGTGGTTGAGCAGACTGCTAGAGGGGAACGCTCTTTTGATATTTACTCAAGATTATTAAAAGAACGTGTTATTTTTTTAGTCGGTCAAGTTGAAGACTATATGGCTAACCTCGTTGTTGCCCAATTGTTGTTTTTGGAATCTGAAAATCCCGATAAAGATATTCACTTGTATATCAATTCACCAGGTGGTTCAGTAACGGCGGGTATGTCGATATATGACACCATGCAGTTTATTAAGCCTGATGTTAGCACTATGTGTATTGGTCAAGCGGCAAGTATGGGTGCATTATTGTTAACAGGCGGAGCCAAAGGCAAACGTTACTGCTTACCACATTCAAGAATAATGATCCACCAACCTTTAGGTGGTTATCAAGGCCAAGCCTCTGACATTGATATCCATGCGAGGGAAATTCTGTTAATTAGAGAAAAACTAAACAAAGTGTTGGCTACCCATACAGGTCAACCCATTGAAAAAATTCAACAAGATACAGACCGTGATAATTTCTTAAGTGCAAATGACGCTGTGGATTATGGCTTGATTGATAAAGTACTGTTAGATAGGGCAGCTATTTAAAGCTACAACTATTTTGTATTTTTTGGTATTTCTATTATGCTTGCCGTATAGATGAAGAACACTTTTCGGGTGTTTATTATGTTGGGAGCAAATTATGAGTAATGACAAAAGCAGCAAAGATGATGATAAATTACTTTATTGTTCGTTTTGCGGTAAAAGTCAACATGAAGTTAGAAAGCTTATCGCAGGACCCTCTGTTTATGTTTGCGATGAATGCGTAGAGCTTTGTAACGACATAATTAAAGATGAACTGCACGAAGAAACATCAAGCTTTAGCAGCAGTGAATTACCCAAGCCCAAAGAAATTAAAAAAGAGCTGGATAATTATGTAATCGGTCAGGAAAGCGCCAAAAGAATTTTAGCGGTAGCTGTCTATAACCATTACAAACGCTTACGCAGCAAAACTCGGAAAGATGGTGTTGAATTAGCAAAAAGTAATATTTTGTTGATAGGGCCTACTGGATCAGGAAAAACCTTACTGGCAGAAACCTTGGCACGGTTACTTGACGTGCCATTTACTATTGCAGATGCAACTACGTTAACTGAAGCAGGATATGTTGGGGAAGATGTCGAAAATATCATCCAGAAAATTTTACAAAAATGTGACTATGATGTAGAAAAAGCGGAAACAGGTATTGTTTACATTGATGAAATTGATAAGATTTCAAGAAAATCTGATAATCCATCAATTACCCGGGATGTATCTGGTGAGGGTGTTCAACAAGCTTTACTGAAATTGATAGAAGGCACAGTTGCGTCAGTACCACCTCAGGGAGGGCGTAAACATCCGCAGCAAGAGTTCCTACAAGTTAACACGGCTAATATTTTATTTATCGTAGGTGGGGCTTTTTCTGGATTAGATCGGGTCATTAAAGCCCGTTCTGAAAAAGGTGGCATTGGTTTCTCCGCGGAAATTAAAACTAAGGATGACACTAAAAATGTCGGGCAAATATTTGCCGAAGTTGAATCTGAGGACTTGATTAAATATGGTTTGATTCCAGAATTTGTAGGCCGCTTACCTGTTGTAGCGACCCTTGAAGAATTGGATGAAGACGCCTTGGTGCAAATATTAACAGAACCTAAAAATGCTCTAATTAAACAATATAAACATTTGTTTGAAATGGAAGGGGCTGAGCTTGAGTTTAGGGATGAGTCTTTGCGCGCTATTGCGCGTAAATCTATGGAAAGAAAAACGGGTGCCAGGGGATTAAGGACGATAGTAGAAAATATTTTATTGAATACCATGTATGAATTACCTTCTGATGATAGCATCCGTAAAGTTGTTGTAGATGAAAGTGTTGCTTTAGGCGAATCTGAGCCTATACTGGTATACGAGAATGGGAAAAAGAATGCTGGTTAAATCGTAAAGGTTTAGCGGTAATAAAAAAGGGAGCTGTGTTTAACTGCTCCCTTTTTTTTTGCAAAAAAAATCATTTTTTTAGCGCGAAATACTTGCTAATTAAATTTTAGCCCCCATTTGTTATATAACTGTAACTGTTGAGGGTTCCATATTATGGAAACGCATGAAATGAATGTAGAAAACTCTAATGTCCTGATACCAGTCCTGCCACTACGTGATGTTGTGGTGTATCCGCATATGGTAATACCGCTGTTTGTGGGTAGGGAGCGTTCTATTGACGCCTTGGATGCCGCGATGAAAGATAATAAAGAAATTTTGTTGGTCGCGCAAAAAGAGGCCGAAGTTGATGAGCCTAATTTCACTGACCTTTATCAAGTGGGGACATTATCTAATATCCTACAGTTGCTTAAGCTGCCTGATGGTACAGTCAAAGTATTGGTTGAAGGTACGCAACGAAGTAGAGTTGTTGAATATCAAGAAACAGGAAGTTTTTTTTCAGCATCAGTAACTAGTATAGAAGATGATATTAACCTACCTGAACAAGAGCAAGAAGTGTTGCAGCGCACCGCGATTAGTTCATTTGACCAGTATGTAAAGCTTAACAATAAAATACCCCCGGAAGTCCTAAATTCTCTTACTGGCATTGATGACTTGAGCCGGCTTGCAGATACTATGGCTGCTCATATGTCTTTAAAGGTCAATGAAAAGCAAGAAATTTTAGAGACTTCTGATATTGCAGTCCGTTTAGAAAATTTAATGACGCTGATGGAGGGCGAAGTCGATTTGCTGGAAATGGAAAAAAGAATCCGTGGCCGAGTCAAGCAGCAAATGGAAAAAAATCAAAGGGAATATTATTTAAATGAGCAAATGAAAGCGATTCAAAAAGAGTTAGGCGAAATGGATGACGTGCCTAACGAAATTGAAGAGCTGGAAAGAAAGATCGAAAACGCCGGAATGTCTAAAGAGGCTAAGACTAAAGCCACAGCAGAATTGAATAAACTCAAGCTCATGTCGCCAATGTCCGCAGAAGCCACTGTGGTACGCAATTATATCGATTGGATGGTGAACGTTCCCTGGAAGAAAAAAACTAAAGTGAGGCATGATCTCAAGGCTGCAGAACAAGTACTCGAAACCGAACACTATGGTTTAGATAAAGTCAAAGAGCGCATTCTTGAGTATTTGGCAGTACAACAACGCGTAAAACAGCTTAAAGGGCCAATTTTATGCTTAGTAGGGCCTCCAGGCGTGGGCAAGACATCATTAGGTGAATCTATTGCACGGGCAACCAACCGTAAATATGTGCGTATGGCATTGGGTGGTGTACGTGATGAGGCTGAAATTCGTGGCCATCGGCGCACATATATAGGCTCTATGCCAGGTAAAATTTTACAAAACTTATCTAAGATAAAAACACGTAATCCTATGTTTTTATTAGATGAAATTGATAAGATGGCGGCTGATTTCCGTGGTGATCCAGCTTCTGCTTTATTGGAAGTGTTAGATCCTGAACAAAACCATACCTTTTCTGACCATTATCTAGAAGTTGATTTTGATTTGTCGGATATCATGTTTGTGGCAACTGCCAACACTATGAATATACCGCCAGCTTTATTAGACCGTATGGAAGTCATCCGGCTAGCAGGCTATACGGAAGATGAAAAAGTTAACATTGCTATGCGTTATTTAATTCCTAAACAAGTTAAAAATAATGGTTTGGTTGAAAAGGAATTGCAAATATCAGAAGCGGCAATTAAGGATATTATCCGATATTATTCACGGGAAGCTGGTGTGCGTAGCTTAGAACGTGAAATTTCAAAAATTTGTCGTAAGGTCGTTAAAGACCTATTGTTAAAACCAAGAAAGACTAAAGTAGTTGTAAATCCAGATAACTTAGAAAAATATCTGGGTGTAAAACGTTTCCACTATGGTATAGCTGAAGAACAAGACCGCATTGGGCAGGTGACAGGCTTGGCTTGGACGGAAGTTGGCGGTGAGTTATTGACTATTGAAACTGCCGTAATTCCAGGAAAAGGCAAACATTCCTCTACCGGGAAACTTGGCGATGTCATGAAAGAATCTATTGAGGCGGCGATGACTGTAGTACGCAGCCGCTCGGAAATACTGGGTATCGACAACGATATTTTTCAAAAGAATGACATCCACATACATGTGCCAGAAGGGGCGACACCAAAAGATGGCCCTAGTGCTGGCATAGGCATGTGTACCGCAATTATATCGGCGCTGACCAAAATTCCTGTGCGGGCTAACGTAGCCATGACCGGTGAGATTACGTTAAGAGGCGAGGTTTTGCCAATAGGTGGTCTGAAAGAAAAACTCTTAGCAGCGCATCGGGGCGGTATAACAACCGTGTTGATACCGTTTGAAAATGAAAAAGATTTGGTGGAGATTCCAGAAAATATTAAACAAAACCTAACAATTATACCAGTGCATTGGATAGATGAAGTATTGGAGGTAGCTTTGCAATATTTGCCCGCACCCTTGAGCAAAATTGGCACTGAAGATCAAGCCAAAACTGAAGCGGAATCGGCAAAAATTAAAAATCCCGTGTTAACAGCACATTAAATTTTAATTAAAAACGTTGTTATTTCCCCCAAGACCACAAAAATCATGGCCTACAGGCGTTTTAATACTTGACACCGTATTGACCCTGTTGATATAAATAGCTATCGTTCTAGTGGTACTGGAATAGAATTTTAAAAAAAAACCACTTCCTAAGGGGGAATAATGAATAAATCGGAACTTATCGATGCAATTGCAGAATCGGCTCAATTAACCAAAGCGGATGCAGGACGTGCTTTAGATGGCTTTCTACATGCGGTAACAACCGCTTTGAGTGAAGGTGATTCTGTTGCTTTAGTCGGCTTTGGAACTTATTCAGTAAAAGAGCGGGCTGAGAGAAAAGGCCGTAACCCTCAATCAGGTGAAGAAATTACCATTAAAGCAGCAAAAATTCCTACATTTAAGGCTGGCAAATCATTAAGAGATGCTGTAAACTAGTTCTTCTTTAGTCGGGTGCTTAGCTCAGCTGGGAGAGCATCGCCCTTACAAGGCGAGGGTCGGGGGTTCGAACCCCTCAGCACCCACCAGACTTTGGAGTGGTAGTTCAGTTGGTTAGAATACCGGCCTGTCACGCCGGTGGTCGCGGGTTCGAGCCCCGTCCACTTCGCCAAATTAAAACCCCGACCGACTAGGTTTGGGGTTTTTTTTTGCTTAAAATTAGGTCAATTCTTTAGGACAGAGTTTATGCTGACAAAAATTAGAGAAAAAGCGCAAGGTGCTTTTGCGTGGGGAATTTTAATCATTATTACTGTCCCTTTTGCGCTTTGGGGGATTGAGAGTTATATCAGTACAGGAAAAGAAACACCTGTTGCCTCAGTAGGCAGCAAAGATTTTTTTCAGCAGGATATTAATAAAGCTTACGAGCAATACAGCCAAAATTTTCAAGGTATGAAAATTGATGAGCAGATATTGAAAGCAGAATCACTAAAAAAATTAATTCAAGATGAAGTTTTACTGCAATATGTCCGTTCTGAAGGTTTAACGGCAAGCGATGAGACTACCCGTGATTTTATCAAAGCATTACCCTACTTTCAGGTGGATGGCCAATTTAGTGAGAGCCAATATCGGTCTTTGCTGAACTCCCAGCATATGTCTTCTAGTGACTTTGTAGGCAGGATAAAAAATGCATTGATTATGGATCAATTTCAACGCGCGATATTGGATAGTAGTTTTGCAACTTCTCATGATGTTGAAAGTTTTTTTAAAATCCAAAATCAACAACGTGACGTTGAATATATAACCGTGCCTTTGCCTAAAATAGCCGAACAGCCTGCTGAAACTGAAATATTGGCTTATTATGAGCAACATAAGGATTTATATAAAATTCCTGAACAAGTATCAGTAGATTATTTAGAGTTGGCGCTAGAAAATATTGCTAAAACGGTCGAAGTAAATGAAGAGAAGCTAAAAAGCTATTACGAAGAACAAAAAGCCTCATATACCACAGCTGAGCGCCGAAAAATTAGCCATATCTTATTTGCAGTTGATAATAAAACTGATGATAAGACTGCCTTGGCAAACGCTGAACAAGCTAAAAAAGATTTAGCACAACAAGATTTTGCAGCGATAGCGAGAGAAAAGTCTGACGATAAATTAAGTGCAAAAAGCGGTGGTGACCTTGGTTTATTACAGCCTGGGGTAATGGAAAAACCTTTTGAGGAGGCAGCGGGCGCTTTAAAATTTGGTGAAGTTTCAAACCCGGTCCGCTCAGGATTTGGTTATCACTTAATAAAACTCACTGAATTAGTGCCTGGCGAGATTAAATCGTTTGAAAGTGTAAAAGCTGAATTGACCAAGGCCTATCAGAAAGCACAGGCAGAAAATTTATTTTATGAAGCAGGTGAAACGCTTACCCAAACGAGTTATGAAAATCCTGAAAGTTTACAATCAGCTTCAGATGCTCTAGGTCTACCGATTAACCACAGCACGCTGTTTAATCGTGAAAGTGGTGAAGGTATTGCTAGTGACCCAAAAATTCGCGGTGCCGCATTTTCTGATGAGGTCTTACATGGCAATAATAGTTCACCTGTTGAGTTAAGCGGAGAGCGTATTATTGTTTTACATGTTCATGAACATAAAGAAGCAAGTACCAAAGCGTTTGAAGAAGTAAAACCCCAAGTCGTCACCGCGCTATTAAAAGATAAGGCTCAGCAACTCGCCGATGGAAAAGTTCAGCAGATAAAACAACGCTTGTTGGCAGGCGAAACGATTAAAGTTGTGGCGGATGATTTAAAATTAGAAATGAATAAGCTGTCAGGATTAACCCGAAAAAATCCAGGCTTACCCCTACAGTTAGTGGATATGCTTTTTAAAGTCGCTAAGCCTGTTGGCGATAAACCAACTATTTTTGCTACCGAGCCAGTGTTCGATCAACGCTTAGTGGTGAGTTTGTTAAAGGTTAATGAAGGCAGTATGGGCGAAGAAGATAAAAAGCAAATGATAGCCGTACAAAAAAGCATGGCCAATGCTTTTGGTCAGATAGAACTAAGTGCTTTGATGAAAAGTTTAGAAGCTGAGGCCGAGGTAAAGGTTAACCTTAAAAACTAAGCACATAGTATAAAGGGAGCTAATTGCTCCCTTTAGTTAAGGGCATAGCTATGTCTGCTTAAGAAGCAGCTAGGCCAGCAATATTATAGCCTGCATCAACATAAGTGATTTCGCCGGTAATACCAGATGCTAAATCAGAACATAAAAAGGCGGCTGCGTTACCCACTTCATCGATGGTGACGTTTTTCTTGAGAGGTGATGCCTCGGCAGCTTTGCTGAGCATGGCTTTAAAATCATTAATGCCGGATGCGGCCAAGGTTTTAATAGGGCCTGCAGAGACTGCATTGACACGTGTACCTTCAGGGCCTAATGCAACGGCCATATAGCGTATGTTTGCTTCAAGGCTAGCCTTGGCTACACCCATGACATTATAGTTGGGTATAGCGCGTTCAGCGCCCAAATAACTTAAGGTTAATAATGAACCTTTTCGACCAGCCATCATAGACCTACCTGCTTTGGCCAAAGCGGTAAAGCTGTAGGAGCTGATGTCATGGGCAATCCTAAAGTTTTCTCGGGTAGTTGCGTTGACGTAGTCCCCGTCCAGCGCCTCACGTGGAGCAAAGGCGACAGAGTGCACGATGCAATCCAAGCCATCCCAGTGCTGGGCTAACACTTTAAAAACATTGTCAATATGGTCATCATGACTTACATCACATTCCACCACTATCTGGGTATTGCATTCGGTTGCCATTTCTTCGACACGGCTTTTTAATTTTTCATTTTGGAATGTAAAAGCCAGTTCAGCCCCTTCACGGTGCATCGCTTTGGCTATACCCCAGGCAATTGAACGATTGCTTGCCAGTCCTACTATCAAGACGCGCTTGCCTTGCATAAAACCCATTATCAACTCCTCTTATTTTTGTTGTTACAATAGCCACAAGTATCACTGAGCGCCTTATTGATGTCTAGTTTTTTGTCTATGATTCAAATTAACTGCAACCGATGCATGCTTGGCTTGTTAAGCTTAGCCTTATTTTTGGTAGCTTGTAGCAATAGCCCATTGAATAGCCCTTATTCAGATGAAGATAATCAACTGTCTGTGCTGTATAGCTCATTTAGTGAGCGGCCTAAGCATTTAGATCCAGCGGTTTCCTATAATTCAAATGAATACACGTTTATTGCCCAAATTTATGAACCTTTGTTTCAATATCATTATTTACTTCGACCTTATCAATTAACACCCTTAACTGCGGCAGCCATGCCAGTCGTACAATATTTGGATAGTCAAGGCCAAGCGTTGCCGTCCGGAAGTCAAGATGAAGCCATTATATACACTGAATATTTGCTTTCAATAAAACCGAATATTCAATACCAACCCCATCCTGCCTTAGCTAAGGATGTGAAGGGTAATTACATTTACCATCGTTTAACTACAGATGCGATTAGTCGGCTTAATACCTTATATGACTTACCAGAAGCAGGCTCGCGTGAGTTAATAGCGGACGATTATATCTATCAAATAAAACGCTTGGCAGATCCTAAGATACAATCACCGATAGCTGAAATCATGAAAAACTATATTGTAGGGTTTGATGAATTTTCTAAAATAGTAGCTAAAAAGCAAAAGGCTGAGATTAAGACCATCGATTTGACAGGGGTTAGTGTCGTTAACCGCTATCAATACAAGATAAGAATAAAAGGCAAATATCCGCAGTTTATGTTTTGGTTGGCCATGCCGTTTTTTTCACCTATGCCATGGGAGGCGGATGCGTTTTATGAGCAACCTGGACTGGCAGATAAAAATATTAAGCTCGATTGGTATCCTATTGGGACAGGTGCTTACTTATTAGCTGAAAATAATCCAAACCGACGCATGGTGCTAAGTAAAAACCCATTATTCCATGAAGAGTTTTACCCGGCTGAAGGTGAGGTGGGTGATCAACAAAAAGGTCTATTAAAGGATGCTGGTAAAGCCTTACCTTTTATAGATAAAGAGGTGTTTATTCTGGAAAAAGAAAGCATTCCTTATTGGAATAAATTTTTACAAGGTTATTATGATGCCTCAGGCATTGCCTCTGATAGCTTTGACCAAGCAATCCAATTCACGGCTGGCGGCAATGTAGCCTTAACGGAGGACATGATAAAAAAAGGCATAAAATTAGAGACGGCAGTAACCACGTCTATCTATTATTTAGGCTTTAATATGCTGGATACCACGGTAGGCGGTAATACAGAATCAGCTAGAAAACTACGCTTGGCTATAGCCATTGCGGTTGATTATGAGGAATATATCTCCATATTTACTAATGGTCGGGGTGTGCCGGCACAAGGCTTAATTCCGCCGGGAATATATGGTAATGCTGAAGGCGAGGCCGGTATTAACCCTTATGTCTATGATTGGGTGGATGGCAAGCCTAGGCGTAAACCACTACAAGCTGCTCTACAACTTATGCAGGAAGCAGGTTATGCCAATGGTATTGACCCTAAAACCAAGGCTCCCTTAGTGCTACATTTTGATACCACAGCTGTCGCTATTGATGACCGACCACGGCTAAACTGGTATCGTAAACAATTTGAAAAAATTGGTATTAAACTGGATGTTCGGGGTACCGACTACAACCGTTTTCAAGAAAAAATGCGCACCGGTAACGCCCAATTGTTCAATTGGGGTTGGAATGCCGATTACCCTGATCCAGAAAATTTCTTTTTTTTGTTGTTTGGGCCAAATTCAAAAGTAAGTCACGGCGGCGAAAATGCAGGTAATTATCAAAATCCTGAATTTGACCGATTATTTGAAAAAATGCGTAATATGGAAAACTCAGAACAGCGTTTCCAGATTATCCAGCAGATGCAAGACATCATCCGTCGGGATTGTGCTTGGCTATTTGGTTACCATCCTAAAGGTTTTACGCTTTACCACAGTTGGTACCACAATTTAAAACCCAATTTAATGGCAAACAATCAGCTTAAATATACTAGGATAGATGACGCCACACGGGCAAAAAAGCGTGCACAATGGAATCAACCGATAGTTTGGCCGTTGTTCGTAGTTTTATTTGTGCTAGCTTCGATGATCTTGCCTGCCATTAATGCTTTTCGGCATCGTAGCCGACAAGTTTAGGTAATCGCTATGATCCAATATATTATCCGCAGATTGTTTTACGCTATACCCCTTTTGATAGGCGTTAATATTCTAACCTTTGTCTTGTTCTTTATCGTTAATAGCCCAGATGATATGGCCAGAATGCAACTTGGGCAAAAACATGTGACCGATAAAGCCATTGATAATTGGAAACAACAGCATGGCTATAACTTACCATTACTTTGGAACAGCGAGTCAACGGCTGAAAAAAAAATCACCCAAACTATTTTTTTTACTAAATCAATGGGATTGTTTACGTTTAATTTTGGCAATTCCGATAATGGCCGCAACATCGGTGCCGATATTAGCCAGCGCATGTGGCCTAGTTTAGCGGTGGCCTTACCGACGTTGATTATCGGCCTGCTGGTAAATATTTGCTTTGCTTTGATGATGGTCTTATTTCGGCAAAGTTATTTGGAGTTAGCCGGTATGGTGTTATGCATTACCATTATGTCCGTATCTTCTTTGTTTTATATTATTGGTGGTCAGTTTTTTATTGGTAAGCTTTTAAGATTAACCCCTATTTCGGGTTATGACGATGGTTTTGCCATGCTAAAGTTTTTGATCCTACCCGTGTTGGTTGGTGTTTTTTCAGGTATAGGTTCTGGTGTGCGTTGGTACCGAACGTTATTTTTAGAGGAAGTGGAAAAAGATTATGTGCGCACGGCGCGCGCAAAAGGCTTAACCGAAATCAAAACCCTATTCCGGCATGTCTTACCAAATGCCATGTTACCCATTTTGACTGGCGTTGTTGTCGTGCTGCCAACGTTGTTCATGGGTAGCTTGATTATGGAATCTTTTTTTAGTATTCCAGGATTGGGTAGCTACACCATTGATGCAATTAATAATCAAGACTTTGCTATAGTCCGTGCCATGGTTTTTTTAGGTTCTGTCTTATATATTATAGGTTTATTGCTTACAGATATTTCCTACACACTTGCTGACCCTAGAGTGAGGCTGGCTTAAATTCGTTATGGATTATCGTACACAACCTAATCTGGCCAAAGCAACCGGTCCAGAGTTAAGCTTTTGTCGTGCCCAAGCAGATGATGCTGAAGCCATGGTAGCCTTAATCAATGCCGCATACCGTGGTGAATCCAGCAAGCAAGGCTGGACTACAGAGGCCGATTTACTGGAAGGCCGCCGGACGGACATGGCTGAAATCAGCCAGATACTAAACGATGCCGATTCTATGTTCCTATTGTGTAAAGCGGATCAAGAATTACTTGGCACCATATATTTGCATAATGACTTGCACCATATTCAAATTAGTATGTTAGCTGTTACACCTGGGCAGCAAGGTTTAGGCATCGGCAGGCAACTATTATGCGCGGCGGAGGATATCGCATATAAAACTTGGAACATACGAAAATTTGTGATGGCCGTTATTCCTCTACGTCAGGAACTTATCGCTTTTTATGAGCGGCGGGGTTACCAGCGTACAGGTAATATCGTAGCGTTTCCAATCAACCCTGTTATGTGGACACCTAAGGTTGATGGCTTAAGCCTAGAGATGCTGGAAAAAATTATATAGTTTTGGTTTTTCCCAGAATATTAAACAATTCGCGTCTAAGCCACCGTATGTATCCAAATAGACACAATAGGACAAAGTTTATCCCTTAGCATTTTAAGAATTTATGGCGCGTAATATTGAAATTAAAGCCCGTGTTGACAACTTGCAGGCGCTTATTGACCTAGCAAGTCCGTTAGCTAATAGCCTGGCGGTTGAACTAGAGCAAGATGATACTTTTTTTAGTTGCGAAAATGGAAGGCTCAAACTTCGAACCTTTCCCGATGGAACTGGAGAACTTATATTTTATCAACGCTCAGATATACAAGGGCCAAAAGAGTCATATTACGTCCTTACACCTACCTCAGCGCCTGACTCATTGCGCTTAGCCTTAACACAGGCTTATGGACAAGTCGGCAGGGTACGCAAACAGCGGACATTGTTAATTGTAGGCCGCACGCGTATGCATTTTGACCGGGTTGAAGAGTTGGGGTCTTTTCTAGAACTTGAAGTCGTGTTACTAGATGATGAGCCACTAGAAAACGGTGTCAATGAGGCTCATTTACTAATGCATAAATTAGGTATTTGCGAAGCAGATTTAATAGAACAAGCCTATGTAGACTTATTGCAGCATAATGCTTGAAACAGTGCAGTCTTTTCTAGTATAAAACGATCACATGAGTGGTTAAGCAAGTAATTGAGACAGAAGTTAGCATCTGTGACTAAGTGCCTGTTTGTCATGTTGCCCTACAGGGTTGTAGGGCAACGTTTATAGCTATGATTAAGCCTGGTTTTGTAAAGCGGCAATACGTTCTTCTAATGGGGGGTGGCTCATAAACAATTTGCTGACACCACCGCCATTAATGCCAAATGCTGCCAATTGCCCAGGAAGTTCAGGTGCTTCGTGACCGCGTTGTAAAGCGCGCAAGGCGCTGATCATTTTTTGCTTTCCGGCTAAATTAGCGCCACCTGCATCAGCCCTGAATTCACGGTAACGGGAGAACCACATGACCAACATACTGGCCAAAATGCCTAAGACAATTTGGGCAACCATTTGGGTAACATAATAGGCAGGACCATAACCACGTTCGGTTTTAAAGACCACGCGATCAACAAAATGGCCGATAACCGTGGCAAAAAAGTACACAAAAGTATTCACTACGCCTTGCATTAATGCCATGGTGACCATATCGCCATTAGCAACGTGGCTAATTTCATGACCGACGACGGCTTCTACTTCATCGGCATTCATATTTTGTAATAAACCTGTGCTAACAGCCACTAAAGCGTTGTTTTTGCTCATGCCAGTGGCAAAAGCATTGGATTCTGGGGTTTGGAAAATGCCGACTTCGGGCATACCAATACCGGCAAGCTTGGCTTGTTTAGCCACAATACTTACTAACCATTGCTCAGTTTGGTTTTGTGGCTGATCAATGACATGGACACCCATTGCATTTTTGGCTGACCATTTAGAAATGGCCAAGGAAATGAAAGAGCCAGTCATGCCAATAATGGCGGACATGACTAACAAGGCATCTAAATTAAGGTCTACGCCCTGTGCATCTAATGTGCTTTTTAATCCAAACACGCTGAAAATAACGCTGACGACAACCATAATAGCAATGTTGGTCGCCAAAAATAACAAAATACGCATCATAAAATAAACCCTTGTTGTTGGTTGTGGTTGTCGATAGATTTGGGGATTGAATAAATGAATTCAAGTACAGATTAGAGTGATAATATACCGCAAAGTTTATTTTTACATAAAGAGACTATTAATGAAAATTTGGAAAATAGCACTTTTCAGCTTGATTTTTGGCTTTTTTGACTCAGTTTATGCTAATGCTAAACATCAAGAACTACTTGCGCAATTACATTTACCCCCAGGTTTTTCAATTAGTATCTTTGCTGATGGCGTGCCTAATGCGCGTAGTTTGGCTCTTGGCGATGAAGGCGTTGTGTTTGTTGGCAATGGCTCAGAAGGCAAGGTTTACGCCGTGCGGGATAGTAATCACGATGGCATTGCAGAACAGCGTTATGTGATTGCTGAGGGGCTATATATGCCAAATGGTTTAGCTTACAAGGATGGTGCTTTGTATGTCGCGGAAGTCAACCGTATTATTCGCTTTGACTATATTATCCAGCAATTAGAAAATCCACCCAAACCAATTGTGGTCTATGATCGGTTCCCTTCAGATCGTCATCATGGTTGGAAGTATTTACGTTTTGGCCCTGACAATAAACTTTATACGGCAGTAGGTGCACCTTGTAATCTGTGTAATCCAACGCAAGAAATTTATACATCTTTAGTACGGCTTAATCAAGATGGTAGTGGTTTTGAAATGTTAGCCCGCGGTATCCGTAATAGTGTTGGTTTTGATTGGGAACCCACAACTAAGGCACTGTATTTTACAGATAATGGCCGTGATTATTTAGGTGATGATATCCCACCCGAAGAGCTGAATCGATGGACCGAAAAAGGCCAACATTTCGGTTACCCATTTTGCCATGGAGGCACGATTTTAGATCCTGAATTCGGTGCTGGTAAAAAATGTGCTGATTTTATACCGCCAGTATGGAAGTTTAATGCACACATGGCGGCTTTAGGTATACGGTTTTATAAAGGTGGGCAATTTCCTGCGGAATATAAAAATCAATTATTTGTCGCCCAGCATGGGTCTTGGAATAGAACACAACCGCAAGGTTATCGTGTCGTGATGGTAAAGTTTGTCCAGGGTAAGCCCGTGTCAGACAGAGTGTTTATTGATGGCTGGTTAAAGCCAGACGGTGAGGTATTAGGGCGGCCAGTAGATGTCTTGGAATTACCTAATGGTAGCTTGTTAATTAGTGATGACAAGCTGGGTGTAATCTATAAAGTGGAATTCAAGCCTTAGATGGATAAGCAATTTGAAGTTTTAAACAAAGAAGTCGTCTATCAGGGATTTTTCCGTATGGAAAAATACCGCCTAAAACACCAACTTTTTGTGGGTGGCTGGAGCCCTGAAATCAGCCGGGAACTGTTTTGCAGAGGGGAATGTGTTGGTGTTTTACTGTATGACCCTGACGCAGATAAAGTGATATTAATAGAACAGTTCCGGGTTGGGGCGATAGACAAACCAGAAAAAGCTTGGATGCTAGAGATAGTGGCAGGTGTTGTTGAAGAGGGTGAAACGGCAAAACAAGTCGCTTATCGTGAGTCGCTTGAAGAAGCCGGCTGTAATATTGAGGCACTGTTGTTGATGTATGAATTTTACAGTACCCCGGGTGGTTCATCGGAATGGGTTAGCTTATATTGCGGTAAAGTGGATAGCACCGGTATTGGTGGTATCCATGGTCTGTTAGAAGAACATGAAGATATTATGGTACGGGCAGTAGATTTTGAGGTGGCTTATCAAATGTTGTTAAATAAGGAAATTTCCGCTGCATTGCCAATTATTGCCATCCAATGGCTAGCGCTTAACCGCGGGCAATTACGTTTGCAATGGGCGGAACCTGCATAATGACTGACCGTTAATAAATAATTTTTTGCTCTTTTAGGGCATTATAAATACTGTCGATGGCTAAGGTATCGCAATCAAATTCGATATCCGAATAAACAGCATGTAAATTAACTGATAAGCAAATCAAGCCTGCATGCTTTAGGCGCTGAATGCAGGCTTCATTTTGCTGGCTTTCCAACACCGTAACAGCATGGCCGTTATCAAAAAGCCTGCGCTCCAATTGAAATGCTGTTTCATAAGCTTGCTGGCCAGACAAGGTGATAGCTATAGCTAGTTGGCTAAAACGCGCCGAGCGCTCGTTAATACTGACAGGTGCTTGTAGGGCGTCAATAATTTCACCGGTAATCATGCCGGCACCCACAGTACCATTACTCAAACGGTCAATTATGATAAAAGAGCCCGTGCCTTTGCTGTTTTTATAGCTGTCAAATACGACGGGTGCCGTCACAGCAAGAGTACAAGAACCAATTTCATTAAGTTGCAAAGCGCTGGCATCATGATGTTGTAAGCTATTGACATCAATGCGGTAATGGATCATGGCAATAGACCCAGGAAGGCTACGCGTTGCCAGTTTAATCAAGTATTGGCGACCAGGAAGCAAGGGTTTTTCATGCATCCAAACGACGTTGGCCTTAAATTTGTTAGCAACTGAAACCTTGACTTGTTCGCTACCAATAATCAGATCGCCACGGCTAATATCTATTTCATCTTCTAGTGTAAGCGTCACCGCCATGGGTGGAAAAGCCTGCTTTAAATCTCCATCATAGCTGACGATGGCTTTAATTTTACTAGTTTTGCCGGATGGTAATGCGGTTATGCTGTCGCCAGTTTGAAACACACCAGCGGCAACAGTCCCGCAAAAACCGCGGAAATCTAGGTTAGGGCGGTTAACATATTGGACTGGAAAGCGTGCATCGGTAAAATTATGGTCACTGGCAATTTCAATACTATTGAGCAAGTCCATCATGGGTTTACCGGTATACCAGGGCATATTTACACTGGGATTAACCACATTATCGCCATCCAAAGCTGACATGGGAATAAAATGGATGTCTTGTAAATCGAGGTTTTGGGTAAACGCTAAATAGTCGGCCCGAATTGTGTGGTAAGTTTCTTCGCTATAATTGACCAAGTCCATTTTGTTGATGGCAACAATAATATGCTTGATGCCTAACAACGAGGCGATAAAACTGTGGCGTCTAGTTTGGGTTTGGACGCCATAACGGGCATCAATCAAAATTATTGCCAAATCACAGGTAGAGGCGCCAGTCGCCATATTTCGGGTGTATTGTTCATGGCCTGGGGTATCTGCAATGATGAATTTTCGGGTTGAAGTGGAAAAATAGCGGTAGGCAACATCGATGGTTATGCCTTGTTCCCGTTCCGCTTGCAAGCCGTCAACTAATAAAGCCAAGTCAATTTTACCTGCGCCTGTAGTACCAGATTTTACGCTGTCAGCTTGCACGGCGGCGAGCTGGTCTTCATAAATCATTTTAGAATCATGCAGCAATCGGCCAATTAAGGTGCTTTTACCGTCATCAACATTGCCGCAGGTTAAAAAACGTAATAATTCTTTACGTTCATGCTGAGCCAAATAGGCGTTTATGTCGGTACTGATTAAATCGGATTGGTGGGACATGGTGTTATAAATTTTAAAGTTAGCGGTTGTTGGCAATGGGTTTAGAAATAACCTTCACGTTTTTTCTGTTCCATAGATCCTGCTTGATCGTGGTCAATTAAACGGCCTTGTCGTTCGGAAGTGGTGGTCAACAGCATTTCTTGGATAATTTCTGGTAAGGTTGTTGCTGTGGATTCAACTGCCCCCGTTAAAGGGTAGCAACCCAAAGTACGGAAGCGTACCATTTTCATTTCAACCTTATCTTCTGCACCTATGGGCATGCGCTCGTCATCAACCATTATTAACATGCCATCTTTATTAACCACGGGGCGTTCTTTGGCAAAATAAAGTGGAACGATAGGAATGTTTTCCAGATGGATATATTGCCAAATATCCAGCTCTGTCCAATTGGATAATGGAAAAACGCGGATACTCTCGCCTTTATCAATTTTACCGTTGTAAATATTCCAAAGCTCAGGGCGTTGGTTTTTAGGATCCCAGCGGTGGTTAGTGTCTCTAAATGAATACACCCGTTCTTTAGCCCGTGACTTTTCTTCGTCGCGACGCGCCCCACCAAATGCTGCATCAAACTGATATTTATTCAATGCTTGTTTTAGGCCTTCAGTTTTCATAACATCAGTGTGTTTTTTGCTACCATGGCTGAATGGGCCTATGCCTTGGGCTACACCTTCTTCATTAATATGTACTAATAGGTCTAGACCTAGTGTTTTAACCATCTTATCCCGAAATTCGATCATTTCTTTGAATTTCCAGGTGGTGTCTACATGCAGTAAAGGGAAGGGCGGCTTTCCAGGATAGAAAGCCTTTATGGTCAAATGCAGCATAACAGCAGAATCTTTGCCGATAGAGTAAAGCATTACTGGGCGCTCAAATTCGGCGGCAACTTCACGGATTATATGGATACTTTCAGCTTCCAGTTGCTTAAGGTGCGTGAGATTATAATCAGTCATTAAAAATCCGTGGTTAGGTATAAGTTGATTTTGCTGACAATAGCAGGACAATTATTCTAATAGGTATAGGCTTTTAAAGCCATATTTGAGTACATCTTTGGTTACAGAAATGAGAAGAATATTAGGCTTAGACCATTTGCTAAACAAACAAGTTACCGGGTATGTGGAATATAGCCACATGTTTTTGGCAGAGTTAGCTAATGCAACGATGAAAATACAAGGTATTAGGGAAACTGTGCCGATTACGGTCGCTGAACTGAAATTATTGGATGATGGGTTATTTTATGACCGATACTCTCAGCGTATCGACTTATTGTTTGTTGGCAGGATTCTTCACGCTGAGGTGCCTTTAAGTTACGCCATACAAGGGGAATCAATAGTGGTTACTGGGCGTTGCTCGACGATTAAACAAGTGTGTGGCGTTGATTTATTATTAAATGAGAGTTATACAGGGTGCATGGGTGACATCATAAGACAAAAATTTAGTCTTGCTATTAATAACCTTTAAGGTTGGGTAGTTTGGGGCTCGAAAAAATTGTCTATCACCACTTGATTACGGCCATTGTTTTTTGCTTGATAAAGCGCCTGATCAGCCCGGCCTATAAAACTTTCTGTGGTATCACCAGCTTTTAATTTGGTAATGCCTACCGATACCGTCACTTTCCCGATAGACTCCGCTTTATCGGTTCGTTTTAATTGGCTAGTTTCAAGCAGTTTTCGAATATGTTCTGTTAAATTCAAAGCTTCGCCTAATGAGGTTTCAGGCATCAGCATAATAATTTCTTCGCCGCCATAACGGGCAATGATATGATTTTTTAAAGCATTTTTCTTCAGTAAAGAGCCAAAAAACTTCAGCACTTTGTCGCCAACTAAATGCCCAAATTTGTCATTGATGCGTTTAAAATTATCTATATCTAAAATAGCCAAGCAAGTTTGGTTAGCGGAACAGCTATCTGTTTCTTCCAGTAGCTCAGACATTGCCTCTTCAAATGCGCCACGGTTAAGTAAGCCAGTTAAGGCGTCAGTTTTAGCCACCGTCCGGATATGCGTCAGCTCATTTTTTAACTGATCCATTTCCTTTTGTGCTTGTTCTAATTCTGATTTTAGTTGTTTACTGGTTTCGGTGAGTTGCTGAGTTTCTAGAACCATATTCGACAACAGCAACTGCAGTTTTTGAGGGTCATCCAACTGCTTCAAGGATTGCGAGGTGGCTGTGAAGTTTTGTGTCGCTAAAGTCGTTTTCTCACTGGTCTGGGAAACGCTTACAGAAATCCCTGAAATCAGCCGGTTTAATTCACTATTTATATTTTCAAAACATTCAACGGTAGAGTTGCAGATATGCGTTTTAAACAAATTAAGGCTAATGCCATAATCAAAACGTTGTTTATTAGCAATTAGGGTGTCTACGTCATGAATTAATGAAGGATTATGGCCAATGGCGTAATCATAAAATATGGCATAGTTTATGGGATGCATTGCGATATTGTATTTTCCCATTAAAAAAAGGCTTTGCTTCAAATAATGCCTATGTTCTTCTAAAGAGCCTTCGTAAACTGGTAAAAATGAAATTTGCGCTGCCATGTCTAGGTAAATTGTAATGGGGTTTTTGCTTAGCTTAGTGAATTTATAGGTAATTACAACAACAAGGTTTAATTGATGGCCTTTGTAAGCGTATTGCTTACTAAGTTTAGCATAAATAGATTCTTGTCTGTTTATTAGCGGTCAATTAATAATGTTAGAGTTGGATGTGCATGGTCTTTAAAATGTCATATAGCTGACCCAAAGTTGACATATTTCTTTAATACACTTTCAAAAATAGGCAAGGACGCCTTGGCAGCTTAGGCATACGATAGGATTCAAAGTTTTAAGTTGCAATTTAGGGATATACAGCTACCGACAACACTTAATTCAACTTTAGACTACGAGATAAAAATGAAATTCACATTACTTCGCTTAGCGCTGCTAGGATTAGTGAGTATTTTCGCTATTTCTGGAACTGCGGCTGCTAGTGCGATTACCTTAAATTACGAAACGCTTGCAAATACGAATAACGGCAATCATGCTGTTACGTCTACATATACTACAAATGCACAGGTATTGACAATTCCAGGTTCTACTGGTTTTATCCGCACCTTTACTGCGCCACAAGCAATTATTCAAAACTCATTAGCCGGTAACGGATTTGGTTTTTTGGATACCTATTTATTTACCATTGATAGTGCAACAGTAAATTCAATTACATCAAGCATCGATTTAGGTAAATTTTTGGGAATTCAAAACCTAAGTGAACAACTTTTTTCATTTAATGAGAGTAACCCCGCGCAATTTAATGTCGAAGGCACACCGGTTGCCCTAGGCAATCCAATACAAAGTTTAACGGCATTAAACACAAATGGCAGCGGAGCAGTTGCCGTCATACAGCAAACAAATTTAGCGACAGGCACTTATGCCTTACAAATTAGTGGTATTGCTACCGGCCAATTTGGTGGTACCTATGTAAGCGTGCTTAATTTGTCACCCAGCTTTGCACCCGTATCTACTTCTGCAGTACCTGTTCCGGCAGCGCTCTGGTTGATGGGTTCAGCTTTGCTGGGTATAGTTTCTGTATCTAAAAGAAAGCAAGTTTAATAGTTTAGGCTTTTAGCCCTTAGACCCTGTAAAACAGGGTCTTTTTTTAACGCAATGTATATGTCCAGTTTATTACCCCAGTATATCTAAAGCTAAAGCTTCGGCAACTTTTATGCCATCCACACCCGCAGACAGTATCCCACCAGCATAACCAGCACCTTCACCAGCAGGGTAAATGCCTTTGATGTTAATGCTTTGAAAATTTTCTTTGCGTTTAATGCGCACGGGTGATGACGTACGTGTTTCAACACCAGTCAGCACAGCATCAGCCATGGCAAAACCTTTAATTGCTTTGTCAAAAGCGGGTAAAGCTTCATGGATGGCGGTAATCGCATATTCCGGTAGCGCCGAATTTAAGTCACATAAATGTACGCCTGGAGTATAGGATGGCTGCACAGTGCCCAGATTCGTTGATGATCTGTTAGAGAGAAAATCACCGACCAGTTGCGCGGGTGCAAAATAATTTCCACCGCCTAATTTAAATGCTAGTTGTTCAAGTTGGCGTTGTAATGCGATCCCTGCCAATGGGGAATCTGGGTAGTCTTCCGGCGTGATGCCCACGACAATACCACTGTTGGCGTTACGTTCGTTGCGCGAATACTGGCTCATGCCATTGGTAACCACATGCCCGGCTTCAGATGTGGCCGCCACCACAGTACCGCCTGGGCACATGCAAAAACTATAGGCTGAGCGGCCATTTTTACAATGATGGACTAATTTATAATCAGCTGCCCCCAATAAGGGGTGTCCTGAATGACGGCCAAAGCGGCTATGATCAATAAGGGATTGAGGGTGTTCAATGCGAAAACCAATAGAAAATGCTTTTGCTTCAATATAAACACCGCGTTGAAACAGCATGTTAAAGCTGTCTCGGGCGCTGTGCCCCAAAGCCAGGACAAGATGGGAGCAATCAAGGTTCTCGCCATTAGCAAGAATGACGCCTTTAATTTGAGAGTTTTCTATGATGAGATCATCTACGCGGCTTTGAAAGCGTACTTCACCACCAAGAGACTCTATGGTAGAGCGCATATGCTCAATCATAGAGACCAACCTAAACGTCCCAATATGGGGTTTGCTGACATAAAGGATTTCTTCTGGTGCACCAGCAAGTACAAATTCGGTTAGTACTTTCCTGCCATAATGGTTGGGATCTTTAATTTGTGTGTACAGTTTACCATCAGAGAATGTGCCCGCCCCCCCTTCGCCAAACTGCACATTTGATTCAGGATTGAAGAGGCTTTTACGCCATAATCCAAACGTGTCTTTGGTGCGTTCGCGGACTTCTTTACCACGTTCGAGAATAATCGGATTTAAACCCATTTGGGCAAGAATCAAGCCCGTAAATAAGCCACAAGGGCCAAAGCCGATAATGATCGGGCGTAATTTGGGTGGGTGTAGGGATTTTGCGACAAAGCGGTAATTGGTATCTGGCGCAATATTAATATGTGGGTCATTGTCAAAGCGCTCAAGAACAGTTTTTTCTAGCTCTGCGGCGAGTTGGACATCGATGCTGTAGACTAAAACAATAGCGTCACGTTTACGCGCATCATGGCCGCGACGAAACAGGCGGTAACTTAGAAGGTGCTCTGCTGCTATACCAAGGCGTTCTGTAATGGCCTCATCTAATTGCTTAGGGCTATGGTTTAGTGGAAGTTTAAGTTCAGTGATTCTTAGCATTTAAATAAAATATTTTTCGGTATATATATTTTTGTGAGCCACCACACATTTTATAGCAAACTCAGATTTTATGATGGGGTGGGTGTAGAATTTACCTATTGCGTTTAATCAAAAGAAACTTAAGCATGGCAGACGGCGGATTATTTTTTAAATTAGGCCTTATTTGTATCTTAGTTGGCGTGGTTATTAGCTATGCGCCGTGGTTATTCAGTTGGTTTGGAAAGCTACCTGGGGATATACGGATGGAAGGTGAAAAATGGTTTGTATTTATGCCAATCACTTCTATGCTTATATCGAGCATAATTTTAACATTGCTATTGAATCTGTTTTTTCATAAATAATCAAACGCTTCAAGGTAATGTTTATATAGTGATTGAGTAAACGCTTTTTTAATAAAGATATTCCTGAAAAAGTTAATTAAATTTGGAATTAGAATGGAAATACCAAAAGAAGTATTGCAAAAAAAATACTCGTTGTTGATGACGCTTCCTCGATGCGCAAATTAACTAAAGCGATACTTCGCGAAGGAGGCTTTAGTCATGTTTTTGAAGCAGAAGATGGCCAAGCTGCGTTGACAATGATGAAAAAAATGAAAATTAATCTAGTCGTATGTGATTGGAATATGCCAATTATGAGTGGTATGGATTTGTTTTTAGCGATAAAAGAAGATCCAGGTTTAAGTGAAACTCCTTTTATTATGTTAACTTCTGCGTCGGAGGGTAGTAATGTTAAGGAAGCTATTGTTGCTGGTATTACCGCTTACATGATTAAACCTTATAAGCCTATAGACTTAATTAAAAAAATTGTCAGCAAGTTGGTTTAGCTCAAATTTAGGTTAAGGTGAGAAACATCGCTCATCTTCATAGTCTAAAAGTCGGATCTCACAGATCCGCCTTTTAGAAGTATCGTTATAAAGTGACAAATTTAGCTAGTTTAATAAGGTTGCCCAGGGTTGCTAGTTTATGGCTTTATGACGTTTTGTCCCATATTAAAAGACTGCTGGCCTTATATAAATATTAAGTTTTATTACTGGGTTGTCGACGTTTGCCAATATTCTTTTTATTCCGTAAGCGCAGCTTTATTTTTTCCCCCGCAGTTTTGTGTAATTCTGTTTTTTTCTTGATACCCGCAGCTTTCCCCGAAGCCTTTAGTTTTTTTGGGCCTTTGTAATTTCCTTCCAAGCCTTCAATTACTCGACGCTTGAATTTTTGTTTTAAAAAACGCTCAATGCCAGCAGTTAAGTTCCATTCGGTGTCTTTAACCAATGCAATAGCTAAGCCTTTGTTATCAGCCCGTCCTGTGCGGCCAATTCGATGCACGTAATCTACGCCATTTCTGGGGATGTCAAAATTAATAACTAAATCGATGCCTTTAACATCTAAACCTCTAGCGGCTACATCAGTGGCAACGAGCACATTAATTTCCCCAGCATTGTAAAGCGACATTATTCTATTACGTTCTTTTTGGTCAAGATCACCATGTAAACTACCTACCCGAAGCTTTTGTCCACGTAGCGGGCCTTGTAATAAGGCAACTTGGGCTTTTGTGTTGGTAAACACAATAGCTTTGTCATAATTTTGATTTAATAATAACCAAGCTAATAATTGTTGCTTGTGATTTATGTCATCAGCGAGGATTAATTGTTGTTCAATATCGACATGGCTATCTTGCAAAGTGGTCAAAGTGACCCATTCTGGGTTCTTTAATATCTTAAAGGCTATTTTGTTTACACCGCTAGGCAAGGTTGCAGAGAACAGTAAATTTTGCCTATTGGGATTGCATTTATCAAGAATACTGAGGACAGCATCATTAAATCCCATATCCAACATGCGATCGGCTTCATCCAGCACTAAAATGCTTATGTGGTTTAACATAAGGCTGTCTTGCTCTAATAGTTCGAGCAAGCGCCCAGGTGTAGCAATTAAAATATCGGGTGAATGATGCAGTTTATTTTGTTGTTGTTTAAAATCTTCCCCGCCGGTCACTAAGGCTATGTTCAAATTACAAAACTGGCTTAGTTGCTCAGATTGCTTGGCAATTTGGCGGGCTAGTTCGCGGGTAGGTGCTAAAACTAAGGCATGGATCCCGGCCGTTGGCTTAGCATTTGTAATTAAATGCTGTAAAGTTGGCAATATAAAGGCTGCGGTCTTGCCGCTGCCTGTTTTCGCACTGACGAGTAGATCATGATGGTTGAGGGCTAAGGGTATAGTTTTAATTTGTGTTAATGTCGGCTGGCTAAATGCCAGTTTTTCAATAGCCAACCGTAACGGTTCGGCTAAATGGAAATCAATAAAACCGATGTTTTCGTCGACTTCGGAAGGTAAAGGGGATGATGGTTGCATTGTTCGGGAACTTAGGGCAAATAGATTGCTATAGTATAAGCTGTTAACGCTATAACAACTTAGTTATTGCAAAATATTGACGCTTGCTTTTAGCCAGCTAAGCTAGAAGGGTATACTTACAGAAACCTAGCATAAAGTGTGAGCCTTGAATGATACCAATTAGAGATACGGCCCCGTGTTATTCAAAACCCTGGGTAAGCTGGGGGATCATGGTTTTATGCGTCCTCATTTTTGTTACTATGCAATTCATGCCGGAGCAGTTGAGCTTTCGTTTAGTAAACCAGTTCGGTATGGTTCCTATCCGCTATTCAGACCCAGATTGGGCACAGGCTTACGGCCTGCCTGAAGATTATGGCTTATCGTTTTTGACGAATTTATTTTTACATGGTGGTTGGTGGCATTTAGTCATTAACATGTGGTTCATGTGGATATTTGCAGATAATATTGAGGATCGCATGGGGCACATTGGTTTTTTGATTTTTTTTCTTATCTGCGGGATTTTTGCTACGCTCTTGCAATGGTACTTCGATCCGTCCTTAGCTATACCAGTAGTGGGGGCATCTGGTTCTATTGCAGGGGTTTTGGCAGCTTATTTTTTTCTTTATCCATTAGCAAGGGTAATTATTTGGGTACCTGTTTTATTTTACCCATTATTATTTCCAGTCCCCGCGATTGCCTTTCTAGGCGGGTGGGTGATCTTACAGCTACATGATGCCGTTACTTCCATTTTATTTAAAGATGTTGGGATAGGCGTGGCTTGGTGGGCTCATTTAGGCGGCTTTATTAGTGGTGGGCTACTTTATCGATTGTTCCTTTTAAAGTCTTGGGCTAATAAAAGTTGAACGGCTTAATTGGCTTTCGGGTATAATCCACTAAGTAATTGGTGGTTATTAAAGATACTCTTATAATAATAACACCACCTCAGTCTAGGATTTTTTAAGTGTTATACCGGGATAAAAAATATGAAAAAAATTAATCTGGCCATGGTTAAGCTAATCCAATTTATGGTATTTGTAATCTTTACTTTTGTGGTCGTGGCCTATTTTGGTGCTTTTGTTTTATTACCATTAGACGCGGTTGCACTTTTGGTTAAATTGTTTTCGGCGATTGGCTTTAATAGTCTTTTGGCCGCCGTTATCGCTGTGCCTATAGTGGCATATTTATGCTTGATTATCTATAAAACCCCTGGATTAGTTAACACGATTATTGAGACGGGTATCGATTTGGTTAAAACAGGCAAACTTAAAGTTGACGCCTTTAATGATATAGCCAATGCAGTAAAAGGCTAAACAACAGTTCAATACATTAGCAATGTGATGCCACAAGGCGTACCCTAATAAGGCACGCCTTTTTTGTAAACTTAACAAAAATAATAAAGGTTTACCATGTGTTTTAGTGCCAACATGTCACTAGAAATGGGAATAGCTGGGTTTGTTGCATCGGCGATTACTTTTGTTGATCAGCAAGAACCCTTTTGGGTACGTGTGGCGCGTGCCTATGCCATTTTCCATTTCTCTTTAATGGAGCTTATTCAATATTTTGCTTATCCTGTCGTTGATCAATGCGGTTATGGAACCAATCTATTGTTGAGTGAGCTCTCGACTTATCATATAAAATTACAAGCGTTAGCCATTATGCCAGCGCTAGCTACTTATTCTTCCGATCCTACAGCGTTGAAGAAGGCTGCCCAGTTAGGCCTGGCCTTAAGCGGGACATTTATATTGTTTGGCTTATTGCCCAGTAATTTGCAATTATATGATGCTAATCCTAATTTTATCGGTGATATGGTGGCATGCATGCGCAAAGGGGTATATCACATAGCGTATTCAATATCGAGTGCTTTTGGCTCGGTAGTAACACATGGATCATTATTTGGTTTGGCCTTTAGCGCTTTTCTTTGGAAAAATAATAAAAGAATGGGTATATACCATTTGCTAATGTCAATTTTTACACTGTTTGTTCCGCAATGGTTTTTTGGTGTAACGACTGGGGAAGCGGCAGCTATCTATTGTTTTTATTCCATACTTATTACAGCTAGTTTTATGCCCTATTTTAAAAAGTTTTTTAAAGCGAAAAATGAAGTACAAACCTATGAGCTCTGTTGAGCGCGCAATATTATAGGTTTGAGTCGTTTTTATAAAATTTTTAATGCTCTGGCTGATATAATTCCGTAAAATTAAAGAAATTAATTGATTGTTATTTAGAACGGGATCGGTCGCAAGACCTATCCCGTTTTCTGCATCTTTAGGTGGCAAATCTTGAATAAACCCGCATTACTGGTATTAGAGGATGGGACAGTTTTTAATGGATTATCAATAGGTGCCGAAGGCTGTTCCGCAGGTGAAGTCGTATTTAATACTGCTATGACAGGCTACCAGGAGATTTTGACTGATCCCTCTTATGCTAAACAAATTGTCACCTTAACCTACCCACACATAGGCAATGTTGGAACAAATGATGAGGACTGTGAGTCTGCAGGGGTGTTTGTCAGTGGTTTGGTGATCCGAGACTTGCCGCGCTTAGCGAGTAGTTGGCGCAGTCAAAAATCATTACCTGAATTTCTTCAGGAAAATAACATAGTCGCCATTGCTGAAATTGATACACGAAAATTAACCCGGATATTACGGGCTAAAGGTACCCAGCATGGTTGTATTATCGCTGGGGAAAACTTAGATCCAAGCTTGGCAAAAACGGCTATTGAAGCATTCCCTGGTTTAAAAGGGCTGGATCTGGCCCGGCAAGTGACTGTTTCTGAAGTTTATGAATGGGCCGAAGATATTTGGAATTTACAAACTGGCTACCAAACAGTCAACAAAAGTGATTACTTTGTCGTAGCGTATGATTTTGGTATTAAGCGCAATATTCTCAGGCTACTGGTCAATCGTGGTTGTAAAGTGACTGTTGTTCCCGCGACAACACCGGCTGAAACGGTATTAGCGATGCAACCTGATGGTGTTTTCTTATCCAATGGCCCTGGAGACCCAGAACCCTGCACTTATGCGATAGAAGCCATCAAGGTTTTTTTAGCGCGCAAAATTCCGGTATTTGGTATTTGCCTAGGTCATCAACTTTTGGCGCTGGCAAGTGGTGCCAAAACGGAAAAAATGAAGTTTGGCCACCATGGCGCCAATCACCCCGTTCAAGAAAAAATCTCTGGACGCGTGATAATCAGCAGCCAAAACCATGGTTTTGCCGTAGATGAGGCCAGTCTTCCAGCTAATTTAATCGCGACACACCATTCCCTATTCGATGGTAGCTTACAAGGCATCGCGCGGACAGATTGCCCAGCGATGAGTTTCCAGGGACATCCTGAAGGCAATCCTGGGCCGCATGACGTTGAACCGTTATTTGACAATTTCATAAAAATGATGGCTGTTACCGGTCGCTAAATTTGCTAAATAATTACTAACATGCCAAAAAGAACCGACATTAAATCAATTTTACTTCTTGGGGCAGGCCCCATAGTAATTGGACAAGCTTGTGAATTTGACTATTCCGGTACTCAAGCCTGTAAAGCCTTGCGTGAAGAGGGTTACCGCGTTATTTTGGTTAACTCAAATCCAGCCACAATTATGACAGACCCTGATATGGCGGATGCTGTTTATATAGAACCTATTGATTGGCAAACCGTTGAAAAAATTATAGAAATTGAGCGTCCTGATGCAATTTTACCAACGATGGGTGGGCAAACCGCATTAAATTGTGCGCTAGCATTGGATAAACATGGCGTGCTGGAAAAATATTCTGTTGAAATGATAGGTGCAAGTAAAGATGCTATCAACAAAGCCGAAGACCGTGAGCTTTTTAATCAGGCTATGCGAAAAATTGGTTTTGAAGTTGCTCGTTCAAAAATTGCCCATTCACTTGAAGAAGCCCTGTCTGCACAAGAAGAAGTGGGTTACCCTACGGTTATCCGGCCATCCTTCACGATGGGTGGTAGTGGTGGGGGTATTGCTTACAATCGTGAAGAGTTCATTGCCATTTGTGAACGCGGTTTGGAATTATCACCCACCAAAGAATTGTTAGTTGAAGAATCGGTCTTGGGTTGGAAAGAATTTGAAATGGAAGTGGTGCGTGATTCCAAGGATAATTGCATCATTGTTTGCGCGATTGAAAATTTTGACCCAATGGGCGTACACACTGGTGATTCAATTACTGTTGCGCCTGCCCAAACCTTAACGGATAAAGAATACCAAATTTTACGCAATGTCTCTATTGCAGTATTGCGGGAAATTGGGGTTGATACTGGCGGTTCCAATGTTCAGGTTGCGATTAACCCGGTCGATGGGCGTCTTATTGTGATTGAGATGAACCCGCGTGTTTCAAGGTCTTCTGCGTTGGCTTCTAAAGCAACAGGGTTTCCTATCGCTAAAGTGGCGGCAAAGTTAGCGGTCGGTTATACCTTAGACGAGTTAAAAAATGAAATTACTGGGGGGGCGACGCCCGCATCTTTTGAGCCGTCAATTGACTATGTGGTCACCAAAGTGCCGCGTTTTACCTTTGAAAAATTTCCACAAGCTGATGACCGTTTAACAACCCAAATGAAATCAGTGGGTGAAGTTATGGCCATAGGCCGTAATTTTCAGGAATCCTTACAAAAAGCGCTACGCGGTTTAGAAATAGGGATTTGCGGACTCGATGAAATTATCGATTTGCAAACCGATGAGGCGTTAGAAAAAATTCAACGTGAAATGCGTCATCCAGGCCCTGATCGTTTGCGCTATGTCGCCGATGCTATGCGCAGCGGCATGACGCTTGCTGCAGTGCATGAAGCCAGTAAAATAGACCCTTGGTTTTTGGAGCAAGTTGAAGATTTAGTCATTACTGAGCAATCGCTGTCGACTAAGACCTTATCAACACTTAAAGAAGGTGAGCTATACGGGCTTAAACGTAAAGGCTTTGCCGATATGAGGATAGCAAAATTATTAGGCACATCGGAAACTGAAGTCCGAAATGTAAGACATAAGCAAAATATTCGGCCGGTATATAAACGGATTGATTCTTGTGCCGCAGAATTTGCATCAGAAACAGCGTATTTATATTCGACCTATGATGAAGAATGCGAGGCTAGGGTTTCAGATAGGGAAAAAATTATTATTTTAGGTGGGGGTCCTAACCGGATTGGCCAAGGTATCGAATTTGACTATTGCTGTGTACATGCGGCATTGGCATTAAGGGAAGATGGTTATGAAACAATAATGATCAATTGCAACCCTGAAACTGTGTCTACTGATTTTGACACCTCAGATCGCTTGTATTTTGAATCGTTAACCTTGGAAGATGTGCTTGAAATAGTGCATTTAGAAAAACCAAAAGGCGTAATCGTACAATATGGTGGACAAACCCCGCTAAAATTAGCCCGTGCCCTTGAAGCCGCAGGCGTGCCAATTATTGGCACATCGCCTGATTCGATCGACTTGGCTGAAGACCGGGAAAGATTCCAAAAACTATTGGAACGCTTAGATTTAAAACAGCCGCCTAATGCGACAGCACGGTCGGTGGAACAAGCCATAAATTCAGCCAAAAGTTTAGGTTATCCTTTGGTAGTTCGGCCGTCTTACGTGCTGGGTGGCCGGGCAATGGAAATTGTCTTTAATGAGGAAGGCTTACAGCGCTATATGAAAGAAGCTGTGAGTGTCTCAAATGACTCGCCTGTCTTACTGGATCGGTTTTTGGATGATGCGGTTGAAATGGATGTAGATGCCATTTATGATGGCGAAGCTATCTTAATTGGCGGCTTAATGGAACATATTGAGCAAGCAGGTGTCCATTCTGGGGATTCGGCCTGTTCATTACCGCCATATGAATTACCTATGGAAATGCAAGATAAACTGCGTTTGCAAGTTGCTAAAATGGCTGAAGCTTTAGGTGTGCGAGGCCTTATGAACACGCAGTTTGCTATACAAGGTAGTGATATTTATGTTTTGGAAGTCAATCCAAGAGCTTCCAGGACGGCACCTTTTGTGTCTAAAGCTACAGGTTATGCCTTGGCTAAAATTGCAGCGCGTTGTATGGTCGGTAAAACATTGGCACAACAAGGTGTAACAGAAGAGAGAATCCCAAATTATTTTTCTGTTAAGGAAGCTGTTTTTCCCTTTGTTAAGTTTCCAGGTGTTGACCCGTTGTTAGGCCCAGAAATGAAATCTACGGGGGAGGTAATGGGAGTTGGTAAAACATTCGGTGAAGCCTTTGCCAAGTCGCAAAGGGCAGCTGGGGTAAATTTAAACCAAAGTGGCAAAGTACTGATCAGTATCCGTGATGCAGATAAGGCGAAAGCCCCTGAAATTGCCCGCATGTTAGTTGAAAAAAAATATCAGATTGTTGCAACTGGTGGCACGGCACGGTTTCTAAAGGATGCCGGTATTTCCTGCGAAGTGGTTTATAAAGTTAATGAAGGTAGGCCAAATACCGTTGATATGATTAAAAATGGCCAGATTCAATTGGTGATCAATACAACCGAAGGCAAAAAAGCCATCTCTGATTCGTTTACTATGCGCCGTGAGGCTCTGCAGCATCGGGTTACCTATTACACCACTATGGCTGGGGCAAAAGCAGCCTGCTATGCACTGGGTGAATTAAATGCCGGTAATGTCAATTGCTTACAAGATTTACATAAAAGTTTCAGTTAATTTATTACATTAGTTGTGTTTTCCTTCTCAAGGGAAACCCTGTTTTTGGAGTTGCAGTAGATGAATAAAATACCTCTCACCGTGAAGGGCGCAGAAAAATTGCGTGAGGAGCTAGACGAATTAAAGTCTGTTACTAGACCACGGATTATTGCGGCGATTGCATCTGCCCGAGAACACGGTGATTTAAAAGAAAATGCCGAATATCATGCTGCCCGTGAGCAACAAAGCTTTGCTGAAGGTCGTATAGCTGAAATTGAAAGCAAATTATCAAATGCTCAAATTATAGACATCACGAGATTAGAGCCAAATGGTAAAGTTGTTTTTGGGGCAACGGTAGAAATCGAGGATATTAAGTCAGAAAAGCGTGTCACGTACCAAATTGTTGGTGAAGATGAGGCCAATATAAAAGAAGGGCGTATTTCTATAGGCTCACCTATCGCCAGGGCTTTAATCGGTAAAGAAATTGAAGATGTCGTGACGGTTAAAGCGCCTGCTGGAAATTTAGAATATGAAATAATATCGGTGAACTATATTTAAAGTTCACCGGAAACTAGAGCTATTATTTATTTTTATTAGGGTTGGGCCTATAAATGATAGTGATCTGTCCTATAAGTTGAATTAATTCGGACTGGCTATCGGTGCAAATTTGAGTGCTGATGGCCTTACGTTCGTCCCTTTCTGCACGGATTCTAATCTTGATCAATTCATGGGCGTTAAGGGCAGATTCAATTTCAGCCATAACGCCAGCCGTCAAGCCAGACTGACCAATCATGACCACGGGTTTTAACTGGTGGGCTTGTTCTTTAAGTTTTTTCTTGTCTGCCGTGTTCACGCCTTAATTTCCTGAGTAAAACTCACTATTTTACATTAAACAAAAATATGGCACGAAGTAAAAGTAGCAGCCGCTGGATGGATGAACATTTTAACGACGAATATGTCAAATTAGCGCAGGCTAAGGGTTATCGGTCGCGGGCCGTATTTAAATTACAAGAAATACAACAAAAAGACCATATCCTCAAACCCGGAATGAACGTCATAGATTTAGGTGCGGCGCCTGGCGGTTGGTCGCAACTTGCTCGTGAAATAATCGGAAAAAGTAATAAAATTATAGCATTAGATATTTTAGCGATGGAGCCTATAGAGGGTGTTGATTTAATCGAAGGTGATTTTAGGGAACAGCTCGTCCTCGACGAATTGCTGGCTTTGCTAAATGGCGCTCCGGTGCATTTAGTGATGTCAGATATGGCACCGAATATGAGTGGTAATAAGGCTATCGATCAGCCCAGTTCTATCTATTTAGGCGAACTTGCTTTAGATACCGCAAAATTAGTTTTATCAAAGGGCGGGACATTTTTAGTCAAGATGTTCCAAGGTGAAGGTTTTGAGCAATATCATCAAAATGTGCAAGATTTTTTTAGTAAAGTGAGCATTAGAAAACCTAAAGCTTCAAGGCCAAGAAGCAATGAAGTTTATATTTTGGCAAAAGGCTTTAAATAATGTTAACTAGGCCATATATTTAAAAGGCTAACATAATAATTCTGATATAATTTAGTCAGTTTTTAAACCGAGTGCCCGTTGTGGGTCGAGGGTGTGTAAATTGAACGATATGATAAAAAACATAATACTTTGGGTGGTCATAGCCATAGTTCTGATGGCCGTGTTTAATAACTTTGGCCCACAAAGTGACCACAGTGATTCTTCACTGTCTTATTCCCAATTCATCGCTTCGGTGAAATCGGGTCAAGTCCAACAAGTTACGATTAATGAAAAGTTTATCAATGGCAAAATGCAAAGTGGCGAAAAGTTTAAGACTTATGCCCCTAATGATTTGCATTTAGTAGATGATTTATTAGCCAATGGCGTAGAGATAAAAGCGATACCACCCGAACAGCAACCATTGTTTATGCAGTTATTGGTGTCGTTTGGGCCTATGCTGTTATTAATTGCAGTTTGGGTTTTCTTTATGCGCCAAATGCAAGGCGGTGCAGGTGGTGGCCGAGGCGCAATGACCTTCGGCAAAAGCAAAGCAAGGATGCTGGAAGAAGATCAAATTAAAGTCACATTTGCGGATGTTGCAGGGTGTGACGAAGCTAAAGAAGAAGTTGAGGAAATGGTAGATTTCCTTAAAGACCCATCCAAATATCAAAAATTAGGTGGCAAAATCCCGCGTGGTGCGTTGATGATAGGCCCACCTGGTACAGGTAAAACGTTATTGGCCAGAGCTATTGCAGGTGAAGCCAAGGTGCCTTTTTTTACCATTTCAGGCTCAGATTTTGTTGAGATGTTTGTTGGGGTTGGCGCGTCAAGAGTTCGTGATATGTTTGAACAAGCTAAAAAACATGCACCTTGCATCATTTTTATCGACGAAATCGATGCGGTAGGCAGGCAGCGTGGTGCGGGTTTGGGGGGCGGTAATGATGAGCGCGAACAAACCTTAAACCAACTTTTAGTGGAAATGGACGGATTTGAAGGTAATGAAGGCATTATTGTCATTGCCGCAACTAACCGGCCCGATGTGTTGGATGCAGCCCTACTAAGGCCAGGCCGTTTTGATAGGCAGGTTACAGTTGGCCTGCCCGATGTAAAAGGTCGTGAACAAATTTTAAAAGTGCACATGAAAAAAGTGCCTTCGTCAGATGATGTCGAGATTAAATATATAGCCCAAGGCACACCCGGTTTTTCAGGTGCGGATTTAGCTAATTTAGTCAACGAAGCGGCTTTATTTGCGGCCAGAATGAATAAACGCTTAGTCAGCATGCTCGATCTGGAAAAAGCGAAGGACAAATTGATTATGGGCACCGAAAGGCGTTCCATGGTAATGGATGTAAAAGAAAAGAAGATGACGGCTTACCATGAAGCTGGCCACGCAATAGTTGGACGTTTAGTACCCGAACATGACCCAGTTTATAAGGTTAGCATCATGCCCCGTGGCAGGGCTTTAGGTGTGACTATGTTTTTGCCCGAGCGTGACCAATATAGCGCAAGCAAACAAAAATTAGACAGCATGATCTCCAGTTTATACGGCGGACGTATTGCTGAAGAGATGATTTTTGGCTGGGAACAAGTCAGTACTGGAGCTTCTAACGATATTGAAAGGGCGACAGAATTAGCTAGAAATATGGTTACTAAATGGGGCTTGTCACAGCGTCTTGGGCCTTTGGCTTATAGTGCAGAAGAGGGCGAAGTATTTTTAGGCCGTTCTGTAACCCAACATAAAACAGTCGCTGAAGAAACTTCACACACTATTGATGAAGAAATACGCTCTGTTATAGACCGTAATTATGAGCGTGCGGAAAGGTTGCTAAAGGAAAATATCGATATCTTGCATTCAATGGCGGCCGCATTGATCAAATACGAAACCATTGATAAATTGCAGATTGAAGATTTAATGTGCCGCCGTCCGGTAAAAGATCCTGAAGGTTGGGATGATACACCGCCTAGCAGCAATATAAAGGTTGATCCAATCAAAGAAAAAGACGATCTAGCAGATAAGTCCATAGGCGGAACTGCTGAACAAAATTAAAATATACGAATCCACTCCAGAAAGGAGAGGCTATTTATAGCCTCTCCTTTTTTTATGCGTTTTTCTGTAAGTCACCTGTGAAAATCATTAATCTCAACTAAATTTAACCAATAGTGAGTTAACTTAAATCATTTTGACCAAACTTATTGGATAGGAAACATGACAAAAAAATACTTTGGTACCGATGGAATACGCGGAAAAGTAGGTGAACCCCCGATAACAGCTGATTTTTTATTAAAATTAGGTTGGGCTACTGGACGCGTGTTTGCCAAGGAAGGCAATGGTTTTGTTTTGGTTGGTAAAGATACCCGTATTTCGGGTTATATGTTTGAGTCAGCATTAGAAGCTGGATTGACTGCCGCAGGAGTTGATACCCACTTACTAGGGCCGATGCCGACACCCGGTATAGCCTATTTAACTCGGACATTAAGGGCAAAGGCAGGCATTGTGATTAGTGCATCACATAACCCTTATTATGATAATGGCGTCAAATTTTTTTCCACACAAGGTTCAAAATTAGCCGATGAAGTTGAAAATGAAATTGAATATTATCTAGATTCACCCATAGTAACCGTTGAGTCAGCTAAGTTAGGTAAAGCCAAGCGCATTGTAGACGCCTCAGGCCGGTATATAGAATTTTGTAAGGGTAGTGTACCTACCCGGCTTGATTTTAGAGGGTTGCGCCTTGTTATAGATTGTGCAAATGGCGCAACTTATCACATAGCACCTTATGTATTTAGCGAGATTGGGGCACAAGTTATCACCATATCCGCTGAACCAGATGGCTTAAACATTAATGATGAATGTGGCTCAACAAAACCGGAAAAGCTTGCTGCAGCGGTCTTAGATAATAAGGCTGATTTAGGTATTGCTTTGGACGGCGATGGTGACCGCCTAATTATGGTTGACCATAAAGGTGAAATAATCGATGGTGATGAACTGATTTATATTATTGCCAAATCAAGATTGGATGCGAAAAAATTGACCGGTCCCGTAGTTGGGACTTTAATGAGCAATCTGGGCATGGAACACGCGTTAGCCAAGTTAGGCATTCCGTTACTAAGGGCAAAAGTAGGCGACCGCTATGTGATGGAAATGTTAATTGAGAATCAAGGTATTTTAGGTGGTGAAAATTCTGGACACATCATTTGCTTAGATAGGACCACAACCGGTGACGGCATTATTGCTGCCCTACAAGTAATGGCAGAAATGCAAGCCACAGGCAAAAATTTAAATGAATTAAAATCGGGAATGGAAAAATATCCACAGGTGTTGATAAATATTAAAACCAATATAAAAATTAACCCCGATGAAAATGAACAAATCAAGAAGGCGGTGGTTTTGGTGGAAGAAAAGCTTGGGCATAATGGTCGTGTGCTATTAAGGGCGTCAGGTACAGAACCATTACTTCGGGTGATGGTGGAAGGGCAAGATTTAGAAAGTGTCAGGGATTGTGCCAACGAATTGGCGAATACGGTTAGACAAACAATAGCCGCTTGAATTAGAAAGCATAAGCATATATCATGGTTGGATTAACTGGAAAGGTTTTGTTTAGAACAAAATAGATAAAGCCTAGGCAAAAATATCTAAACACCAATGAATAGCCGTAAAAATTATAATTAAAATAATTCATTGGCTACACAGTTATAAAAAATGGGGGGTCCTAATAAATAGTGATCCCCGTAACAGTATCTTTAAATAGAAATCAAGTTTAGACTTTTTATGTATCAAGCAATTATTGTCGTTCATGTGCTCTTAGGATTAGGCGTTATAGGTTTAGTGCTCATGCAGCAAGGAAAAGGGGCTGATGCAGGTGCGGCATTCGGTTCAGGTTCATCAGGATCAGTTTTTGGGGCGCAAGGTTCGGCTTCATTTTTATCCCGAACAACAGCCGTTTTAGCAGCATTGTTTTTTGCAACTAGTTTAGGATTAACCGTACTCGGTAGCCACCGTGAAACTACGACTGATTTAATGAGTACACCGGATGTTAAGCAAGATAAAATGGTAATGCCTGAAGGCTTGCCAGATGTTGATGCTTCAAAAGTTACTGAGGTACCAGCTATGGATCTTGACCATAACGCTGATATGAAAAGCCCAGAGCCTGAAAAAGCAATGGAAGACATGCCAAAATCTGAAGAAGCACCAAAATCTGAAAATTTGATGCCACAAGATAACATGGTAAAAGAACATCCAATGTCAGAGCAAAGTACCTCTGAAAGCACGCCTGTAGAAAAGGCAAAAACTGAGAAAAAAATGGCAAAGAAAAGCCATCAAGCCGATAACAACGCGGCTAAAACCAACGCTAACCATTAAGTTTTTGCCGATGTGGTGAAATTGGTAGACACGCCATCTTGAGGGGGTGGTGACGCAAGTCGTGCCGGTTCAAATCCGGCCATCGGTACCAAATTAGAGTTTCAACAAATCCAGTAAAGTCCTAAAGCCCGCAAGTTACCTAGCTTCGTGGGCTTTTTTATGTCCAATACAATCCGGTAAAGGTTGTCTAAATACAGCTAAAAATGTAACACTGTGAGTAACACTGGCAGTTTTAGGCATGTCCAGTGTTACTTTTTTGTTATTCCGGTGTTACTTTATGGCTATCAAACTCAATAAGGACGTGGTCTACAGGTCTGCAAAACCAAAAGATACCAACTACAAAATAAATGATGGCGGAGGGCTATCCTTATTGGTTAATGTTGGCGGTGTTAAGCGTTGGTTGTTTCGTTATCAATTTGAGGGTAAGCCAAATAACCTTGGCTTTGGCCAGTATCCAAACACTACTTTAGAAAACGCAAGGCGACAAGCTGAGCAAGCCCGTAACCAAATTGCTGAGGGCATCGACCCGGGAGCACTAAGGCGTAACGAGAAGGCCGCTAAGCAATTGGCGCGGGAGAACGAAAGCCGAAATAATCAAGGCATACCTGCGCTTGAAAGCTTCGCCGATGTTGCGCGGCAATGGCTTAATTCAATCGTGCATCTTACTAGCGGCACCACGCACATAAAAAAAACTAGCCGTATTGAACGGTTAGCTTTTCCATTGTTGTGTGATAAACCAATTAAACAAATAAAATCAGCTGATGTTTTGGCGGTGTTAAAGCCGTTAATTGATAAACAGCAGCTTGAAACAGCGCATAGGCTACATGCCGAAATAAGCGCTATTTTTGCCTATGCAATTGTGCATAGCTATACCGAGTATGACCCAGCACAGCCGGTAGCCAAACAAATCCCGGCACAAAAGGTTAGGCATAGGGCTGCAATCATTGACCCCAAACAAGTTGGCCAGCTTTTACGCGACATATACGGCTACAAAGGGACTTTTGCGGTACAGATGGCATTAAGGCTTAGCCCGTTGCTTTTCCAAAGGCCAGGTGAAATGCGCCAAATGCTATGGGCTGATGTTGATTTGGAGGCTAAGGAGTGGCGTCCGTATATTAGCAAGACAGACTTTCATCATATTGTACCGTTATCAAAGCAAGCGCTAGCCATGCTGGAGGCGGTTAAGCCGCTTACAGGTGCTGGCCAGTACGTCTTTCCTTCTAGTCGTGGCGGTAGCCGTCCTATGTCTGATAATACGATTAGAACAGCGTTATTAACGCTTGGATATGACTCAAGCATTCAAACAGCCCACGGTTTTAGGACGATAGCATCAACGCTATTGAATGAACAAGGCTGGTCTCCTGACGCGATAGAGCGGCAATTAGCACATGCCCCACGCGACCAAGTCAGGGCAGCTTATAACCGTGCTCAATATTTAGAAGAACGGCGCCGGATGATGCAAGCATGGGCTGACTATTTGGATGAATTAAAGAATGGTGCGCAGGTTATGGTGTTTAAAACAGCAACAAATTGAATTAATCAAATTTAGCCGAAATAGCCAGACGAGGAAACAAACAGGTGTTGTTAACCTGTTTCAAGCCAATCCTTTCTAACGATTACAAAGTAACGGAGCACCAAAATGTCGAAATATGATAACTACGAAGATATAACTAATTATGAATACCTGATGATACTTAGATACCAGTATACTTTTGACAAAAATGACCTAGCCAAGTTGCTAAGAAATTACAAATTACCCATAACGAAAGGCATGACCAGCTTTTTAGCCGATGTAATTGATGGGGAAATTGATAGGCCAAAAGGTAAGAAACAATCGAAAATACATCAAGATATTAGAATATGGTTATTAGTTAAGTTGTTGATAGAAGAAGGGTATCCTCTTAGAACCAGTAAAACAAAGGAAGGCGCGAGCGAACTAGCAGTAAAGATTCTTAAGGACAATCAAGATATGGATAGAAGGAAAATCCCTTTAGCCAATAGAGGAAATCTCACAAAGCCAATTTTCTTAAGCCCTGATGGCGTTATTAGTGCCTACAACCGAGGCAAAAAGTTTGACGATCAACATAATGAAGGAGTTATAGATCATAGTACATTAGACAGAGTAATAAACAATTTTCTCGGTCAAATTAAGAATAGCGAAGGATAGGACGACCTTTAAAAGTCATGTTCTATCATAGGAACATCAGCCAACACAGACTCACTCGATAGAATGAATTAAATTTGCATTTCCTAAATCAATAGAGTGCAAAGCATGACGACAAAATCCAATAAACAACTACCAGAAGCCGGATTTGTAAGACTACCACAAATCATAGGTAGCAAAAAAACCGACACCCCAGCAATTTTACCTATCGGCCGTACTACATTTTTAAATGGCGTCAGGTCAGGAAAGTATCCAAAACCCGTTAAACTTGGTGAACGTACTGTTGCTTGGCGCGTTGAGGACATTCGAGCGCTGATAGTAAAGATAGGGGGTGCTGCATGAATATTATAGCCCGCACCCAACAGATCGATAGTACCACTTTGTCTAAAACTTCGTTAAGACTGTTTATTCACGGCGCCAGCAATCAGGTTTGCATAAGCAGCCTGGACATAGCCAAAGAATTCGGTCGGGAGCATAAGAGCGTACTACGCACCGTTAACGAATTGATAGAAGATTCCACAATCTCACGGCACGAATTTGTGCCGCGAATTTATAAAAAACGCGGTAAGGAATATCCTTGTTTTGAACTCAACGAAGCAGGCTTTTTGAAGGCCATGCCCTTTATTGGGGGCAGGAAATCGAAGGAAGGTCAAAAGCGGTTAGTCGATGAATTCTTGAAGGTACGGAAACTTTTAGACCGACAAGCTAAAGAGCGCGAAACCATGGCTTATCAGGTGGCGCGGCTATCCGGTAAAGACAGTCGGGGCATTCTGACCGATGCTATTCAATCATTCGTGGCTTATGCCAATGGAAGGGGCAGCCAGAACGCTGAACGGTATTTTTCCAATATCACGAATGCAGTTTATAAGGCCATGCTAGTTATTGAGCCGCAAGCTACCGAGGTAAGGGAATTATTGACGGCAATCCAGCTATCTACGCTAAGCACGTTCGAGCTGATCGCGGCTCAAGCATTAACCGTAGGCATGGAAAAACAACAGCCGTATAAGGACATTTTCCAAAGTGTTAAAAATACCTTGGCTGGCTTTGTGGTTGAACCAACGAAACCCCTAAACAGCTGATATGGGCAGGGTTAGAGTTACAAAAAAGCAGTACATCGCTCAAGACGTGGATATGATCCGTTCCGCCGCTTACCTGGATTTAAGCGGCAATGCGGTTAAATTGCTTGTCCTGATGCAATGCCATTGGCGCATGTATGAACCTATTGCTTACAGTATAAGCGAGGCACAAAAGCGGGTTGGTTGTTGTCGAGGTAATGCCCACAAAGCGTTTAAGGAACTGGAAGCCCACGGCTTTATTAAGCTAGTCTTGGAAGGTCATTTTTACAAGCAATTGGCTAGACGGTGGCGGTTGACTTTCCGTGAATATAACGACCAAAAGCGTACCGATGAATGGCAAAATTGGACACCCGAAAATTGATTTGCTTGTTCAATATATGAACGCTTCATGCCGTATGCTGAACGAGTCATGCCGTATAGTGAACAGGTGTTCATTATATGAACGCCATGCTAAATAAATCAATAACTTAGGTATTGCCATTATTGCCTTTAGTGTTCACCATACGGGATGTACCTATTATTTACCATACCCTGTACTTTTATCAGGGTGTTACTAGACTTGAGATTTAGGATTAAGCGAGACAGAAAGCAGAGTAAGCTGCTTGAAAACATCAAAAAACATAATGTCACAGAGCAAATTTATCGTAAACAAATGAAATATTGAATTATCTTTTATGCACAAAGCGCCCGCCTAGGCGGGCAATATAGGAGCATTAGCTATGGCGTTGATAAATATTGGTAAATATAAAGGTCGGCCACTTTCCGAAATGAAGACATCATACATAATGTGGCTAGTTAGCAACGACCATATTAGGTTTGCCCGCTGGCCATTAGTTTTGGATTTATTAGCTGAGTTACAGCAAAGATTTTACAATTATGATTGTTTAATTTCGGAGCTAACGATGTCAGAGCCCGCAAACGAGTTTTGGAAAAGCCCTGAGCTGGATAAAAGGCGGCAGGCCGAGAAGGTGGAAAAATTAAAACTGCTGGAGCTAAGAAGAATTTCAGAAAAGCCAGCTAGGTAAAAACCAAATATGTAACACTGTGAGTAACACTGGCAGTTTGACATATTATTTATACGTTATTAATCAATAACTTATATCTATTTTAAAGACCGGCCATCGTACCATTTCAGCATCCAGTAGGGTGCAATAAAATCCAAAAACCCGCAAGCCCCTGGCTTAGTGGGTTTTTTTATGGTCTAAAATTTTTCCGATGAAATATTGGTTAGCAAATATACAATTGGAAATATCAAATGTATTGGTTTGGAAAACACTAGTAATTCAGGTTGAGGTCACTAAATTTTCAGTTCATCCAGAGCTATTTATAATATAAGTCTGCAAGCGCAAGATTTATGGGCCCTATTTTAGTGTACCGGAGTTGATTTAGGCGATTTGTGTTGCTGCGATGTTTAGTTAATTCAAGCTCCCCAGCCATGGGCGATTTAGCTTGTATGTTCGGTACCGAACATACTCTGAAGATGAATTAATATAAGATAAACCTAAAGTTGTTGCTTCATATAACTATACAAACCTTTTTACGCAACGAACCTACTCATCACTGTCCAGGTTAGAGTTGATTGTCATTTAACTAAGTACAGTCGTGCTAAGTGATGAAATACCTGTTTGTTAATCTTATCTCAAGGAAAACTAGTAGATTATAGTCAAGACTAGAGCAACTCCTAAGCGGGTTTAAAGTCATGTTTTCGGGAGACAATTTTATCGCCTACTGCCCCAAATCTTCGCCATTCAAGGTGAATTCAATACATACTGAACAATGTTAAAAGAGACTTTTTCACTTTCCGATACGGATTCTGTTATTACTGGCCAAAGCCATGTTCCGTTGATTTTAGACAGTGCAATTGTCCGGGCTAAAAATAAACTGTTCAGTCTGCAGAACAAAGCGGGCTATTGGGTATTTGAACTTGAGGCGGATAGTACTATCCCATCCGAATATATCTTAATGATGCATTTTATGGATGAAATTAACCTAGAACTCCAGGTTAAGCTAGTGAAATATCTACACACAAAACAAATCGTTGATGGCAGCTATCCGCTTTATCAAGGAGGTTCTGGCGATATCAGCTGTACTATCAAGGCCTATTACGCTATGAAAATGGCGGGTGACCCAATCGATGCCAAACATATGGTTAAAGCCCGGGGATGGATATTAGGACAAGGCGGCGCAGCTCGGGCTAATGTGTTTACCCGAATACTGCTGGCCATGTTTGAACAGCTGCCCTGGCGTGGCGTGCCTTATATTCCTGTTGAAATTATGCTGTTGCCTAAATGGTTTCCATTTCATATCGATAAAGTGTCTTACTGGGCGCGTACGGTCATGGTCCCCCTGTCTATTTTATGTACTTACCGGGTTAAAGCACGCAATCCTCATAAGATCCATGTTCAAGAATTGTTCGTGACGCCACCGGCACAAGAAAAAAAATATTTTTCACATGTTAAAACACCGTTAGGCAAAAGTATTCTAGTTGTAGAAAAGCTGGCACGCTTGTTAGAACCCCTAATTCCAACTTTTATACGTCGAAAGGCTACCGCTAAAGCGCAGGATTGGTTTATTCAAAGATTGAATGGTTATGATGGTCTAGGGGCAATTTTCACGGCCATGGTGAATGCTTATGAAGCCATGGATTTACTAGGCTATCCAAAGGATCATGAAAAATGTGTTATTGCCAGGGCCGCTATTGACCGTTTGTTGGTTATTAAGGATGACATTGCTTATTGCCAACCCTGTGTTTCACCGATTTGGGATACTGGCCTTGTTTCGCTGACATTGCAGGAAGTTAACCGGCACGAAGTCGATTCACACATGCAGCGCGTTATTGATAAAGGATTGTACTGGTTAGCCAATAAGCAATTGCATGATGAGCCGGGTGATTGGCAACATCAGCGGCCAAATCTTTCTGGCGGTGGGTGGGCCTTCCAGTTCAGCAACAGTTATTATCCTGATGTTGACGATACCGCAGTGGTTGCGTTAGCGCTGTTTCAGGACAGTAATCCAGCGTTTGCAGGACATATTAAACGTGCAGGTAACTGGATTGCTGGTATGCAATCTAAGAATGGTGGCTATGGTGCTTTTGATGCTGACAATACCCATGCTTATCTCAATTACATACCATTTGCCGACCACGGAGCGTTGTTAGACCCACCAACAGCTGATGTCAGTGCCCGCTGTATCATGCTATTGGGAAAACTTGTCAAGCAGTCCCCGGAATATAAACAGGTGATCGATAAATGCATAACCTATTTACGTGATGAGCAGGAGAACGATGGTAGTTGGTTTGGCCGCTGGGGTAGCAATTACATTTACGGAACTTGGTCTGTATTAACGGGTTTTGAAGCAGCGCAGGTTGCTAATGACGATCCTTGTATTAAGAAAGCGGTTGTATGGTTAAAAGCAAAGCAGCGGGTCGATGGCGGCTGGGGCGAAGATGCAAAAAGTTATCAAGATGTGGCAGCACCTGGTGAATTTGATACTAGTACGGCATTCCACACGGCTATTGCGTTGCTGGCTTTAATGTCAGCAGGGGAAGGGGGCAGTAGTGAAGTTGTCAGCGGAGTGTATTATTTACTAAAAACTCAAAGGCCTGATGGCTTCTGGAAAGATGAATATTTTAATGCACCTGGATTCCCCAAAGTTTTTTACCTGAAATACCATGGTTACGATAAGTTTTTCCCGTTATGGGCGCTGGCCCGTTATCGAAATGTGCGTGTTTCAATGAAGTCATAAGTTACAGCAATGTTGCTGAACTTTTCAAGTGGGTAGCAGTTTGCTATTCGATACGGTTGTTTTAACGTGGTGCATGCTCTAGTTATCGAACATGAATTATGTGAAACAGCAAACAACAATCTGGAGAACATACCATGAGTAAAGGGCAAAATAGTGCTAAAGAAGATAAGAAAAAACCTTCTATGACGCCGAAAGAAAAGAAGGCAGCGAAAAAATCAAAGAAAGATGCCAAAAACGAATAAAGGCAGTCTATTCACAAAAATCATATATTGAAGAGAATTCAGTAAGTTTTTTTGATGCATTTAACAGCGGCCGTTAAGCCTATATTACGCAAAAGCCTTATTAAATACTGAGTTAGCCATCAAATACCTGCCTATTAGAATGGCTGGTTCTCATGAGAAATCTAAACCTGCGTCATTCTTTTGGGCACCGGGTTTGCATTATTTGTCAATTTAAGGCGAACCGGATTTATACATACTAGTTCAGTGCAACTGGTCTCTGGCAAATGTACGTTAGCGCACTGTGAGAGGGTAAAGAAAAATGTCTAATTACATAAAGTTTTCGCATGGTTAGATAGTTTCAGCCATGTTTCGTTTTAACGATGAAATTCTTGTCATCACAACCAGCAATTCTAATTGCGTTATTCAGTTCGCGTTTAAGGCCAGGAAAAATCATCAGGCATCGTATAGACATTGATCCTGTGAGTTGTAGCAAGTTTGTCCGCTCTATGCATAACAGCGCAAGTAATCGATAGCGCAGAGTTTGCCATGGCTGAGATGCTGCTTTGGTAGACAAAAAGACTAAGCAACTACACGTGCACATCCACCAATAATCCTTAGGTATAAACATGAAAACTAAAGATGAATACATAGAAAATTTTACATCAGAACTAAAAGCCTGGAGTACTCAAATTGATCTGTTATCTGCCAAAATGGAAAAATCAGCTGGCATGTTAAAGCTCAAATATATTGAAGATGTCAATGCATTACATGCTAAACAAAATACTGCAACGGAGAAGCTAAAAGAGCTTGAGGCTTCAAGTGCAGAAGCATGGGAAGCTGCCAAAGAAACCGCGGAAAAGATTTGGGACGATCTTAGGATCGGCATGGCTAGTGCTACTTCAAAATTTAAATAAGCAATAGGCCTAACAAGCGCTAAGTGTCGCCGAAGGTGATAGGATTTTCCTTATGGCACGATGGCTTCAAAGACAAATTTGAACAGCTTCAAAATTTAAGCAGGCTAATTTTCTGCAAACGGTATTAGCCTGCCTTCACAAATCTACGAATGTAAGCGTTATAGCTTACATGGCAAATAAAAGCTAAATAGGCGGTAATTACTGATTCCGCAATCTCTCCACAGTATGAAACTTATGGGGTTTGTTATACCAGCCCAAAATCAGGTTACTAGCTAGGTTGCTTGGCTGGCTATTACCAATTGTTGGTGATAGAAAAACCATAGCACAGTGTCTTTAGCCGAAGTGCTATTAGCCTTTCATGCCAATTGGCATAGTCCAAAAAGCTCATATCGTCTGAAATATCAATTGTAAAGCCGGTAAGGGTCTGAGCTGTTTCTACTTATTTTATTGCTCCTGAATTCCTGGATGATGTCAGCAATAAACCCATCAACACTTTTACAGGTTTTGTGAAAGCAAATAATTAGGAGAAGTCAACTATGGTAAAGCGGCACGAACAACGACGGTATAGCAGAATCGATAGTCCAGGCGGTGATGATACGCCTATCCGCTTCGAGTTATTTAGCACGGAACGCCTTGAGCAACACGCTGTCAGTTTAGCTAAAGCGCAAATCATCAGTAATAATAAAGAGGGGAGAAAATTAATCCCCAGGGTTCGCGAAAACTCCCGTGTGTTACTTGCCGCCTATAAGTCCGTGATTAAGTTAGTGCGTGAAAATCGTTCCATTACGCCAGCGGCTGAATGGCTGTTAGATAATTTTCATGTGCTTGAGGAGCAAATCAGCGGTATCCACGTGGATTTGCCAGAAAGTTATTACAAAGAATTGCCTAAGTTAGCAGAAGGTGTACTAGCAGGATATCCTCGCGTCTATGGTATTGCTTGGGCGTTAATAGCCCATACAGATAGCCGTTTTGCACCTGATCTGTTAAAACACTTTGTACAGGCTTATCAAAGCATAGAAAACCTAACACTAGGCGAACTTTGGGCAATCCCAATTACACTACGGATTTTATTGGTCGAGAATCTTCGCCGCCTCTCTATCCGTATTTTACATTCCCAAACTGGTCGCCGCTTAGCAGACGAATTTGTTGATCAATATGAGCAAATAAGCGCGCAAATTGATAAATCTGAGCAATTGTTTCCGGTTGCAGTACTACCTACTGAAAACATGCGCCAAGCCTATGCCGTTCAGATACATCTGCGTTTGCACGATCCCCATCCAGGATCCGCTATTTCGCTTGAGTTCCTGAACGAATGGCTCAAAGAACAAGATCTAAGCTTGGATGATATTGTCCATCGGGAACACGCCGACCAAATCGCCGATAACCAGACCGTACGCCATATTATTACTAGCCTGCGTGCGATTTCGACATTCGAATGGCCGCAGTTTGTTGAAGATGTAAGCGTTGTTGATGCATGCCTGCAAACAGACGAAAGCTATGCGGCAATGGATTTTTTGACACGCGATCGCTACCGGCATGCTATTGAAGACCTAGCTCGGCGTTCAACCTATTCGGAAATAGCTATTGCTGAAAAGGTAATTGAAAAGATTCAAGATCAAACGCCTATTTCACCTAAGCTAGAACAACAGGAGCCAGGGTTTTATCTTATAGGTCCAGGGCGTTATGGCTTCGAACGGGAGTTGCGCTATAAACCCACCTTCAGGCAAAAAATCCTACGTGCTAATGTCGCCCATGCCGGTTTAGCTTATATGGGAAGCCTGAGTTTACTGACGCTATTACTACTTGCCTTGCCAATCAGTGCGAGTATTAATGCGGGTCTCTCAGTATCTCAGTTACTCCTGCTAGGGCTGTTTTTAATCTTTCCGGCTTCGGATATTGCGGTTAGCCTGGTTAACCGATTTATTATAGGTGGTCTTCCACCAAGGCGCTTACCTCGCTTAGATTTAAAAGAGGGCTTGCCTGAATCCCTAAGCACGTTTGTTGTTGTGCCGACATTGTTTGTCAACGTAGACAGTGTTATCGATCAGGTTAACCAAATGGAGATCCGCTATCTGGCAAATCCTGACACTAATATCAGCTTCGCTTTATTATCAGATTGGACAGATGCAGACCAAGAAAGTATGCCTGATGACATGCTTTTGTTGATCACCGCATCGGGCGCAGTAAGGGCATTGAATAGCAAATATGGTAAACAACATTTCTATCTGTTCCACCGTCAGCGGTTATGGAATCCCGGCGAAGGCAAATGGATGGGGTGGGAACGGAAACGCGGCAAGTTACACGAATTTAACCGTTTATTACGTGGGGCGACGGATACTTCATTTTTGCCCCTAGAGGGTAAGCCTGCCTTAGCGCCCTGCGGTGTCAAATACGTTGTCACTTTAGATGCCGATACCAAGCTACCGATGGGTACTATAGTCCAGTTGGTGGGCGTAGCGGCGCATAAGCTTAACCAACCCATATTTGATCCGGTATCCCAATGCGTGGTTAAAGGCTATGGTATTTTACAACCGCGTGTGACAGCGACGCTGCCATTAAGGGAAGAGCGCTCAATATTCCATCAAATTTTTGCTGGCGTAACGGGTACTGACTCTTATTCCAGTTCGGCATCAGAGCTTTATCAAGACCTTTTTGGCTTAGGCACATACTCTGGAAAAGGTCTTTATCATGTTGACACCTTTGAAGCGGCCTTATCTTTACGGGTACCCGATAACACGCAGCTCAGCCATGATTTATTTGAAAGCGTCTTCGCCAGATGCGCCTTAGTTAGTGATATAGAGTTTTTCGACGAATTTCCATCCCATACTGAAGTGGCCGCATCGCGCGAACATCGTTGGACCCGCGGGGATTGGCAATTATTGCCGTGGATCTTGGGGATACGCGGTAAAGGGATGCCAGTTATTGGGCGCTGGAAAATGCTTGATAATTTACGCCGGTCACTGTCGGCCCCGGGCGCTTTTATCGCATTCATATTCATTTTTGCCATACCCAATACCCCTCAAACAATATTACTTGGATTTGTGCTTACCGCGGTGGCAATGCCAGTCATTTTAGCCATCATCAGTACCTTAACTATGCCAGTTAAGGACAAACTGACAGGCACTTATATACGATCTGTGAGTAAAAATATTCTATGGGCGAGCGTTAATAGTGCAATAGCCTTAATTTTTTTAGCCCAGCATGCCTGGCTAATGATTGATGCTATATTCAGCACACTAATCCGCTTGTTTATCACTAAGCGTCAATTGTTGAAATGGGTTACTGCATTGCAGGCTAAAGGTGATTCCAGCCATGCTTTAAAAAACTTGATTAAACCTTTAGGTATCTCATCAATAGTTGTTGTAAGCAGCGCTGCGATTGTCTTGATATGCAATCCGGCAAATATTGCAGTTGCTATACCTTTTTTACTGTTATGGTGGTTGGCACCCTTGTTGGCGCGTACACTTAGCCTTCCACCTAGACGTGATGTTGCCGAATCCTTACAAGCCAAGGATTGCGAGCGTTTACGTTTGATTAGCCGACGCATTTGGCGTTTTTTTACAACCTTTGTGACTGTGGAAGAGCATTTTTTGCCGCCAGATAATTTTCAGGAGGATCCTCAGCCAGTAATAGCCCACCGCAGTTCACCCACAAACTTTGGTCTTTATTTGCTATCTGTCGTGGCTGCCCGTGATTTTGGTTGGCTAGGCATCATGGACACCCTAGACCGTTTAGAAGCAACTTTAAAAACGCTGAACACACTGCCGCGGTTACACGGTCATTTTTATAATTGGTACGATACGCGCGACCTGCATTTGTTGGCTCCCAGTTATATTTCAACGGTAGATAGCGGTAATTTGGCGGGGCATTTGTTGACTTTGTCACAGGCGTGTCAGGCTATGTTGAAACAACCAATCCCACTCACTTTGGCGTTGGTGGGTTTGCATGACACACAACAGCTGTTTATGGCTACGCTTAATAAAAGTATTGAAGATCGAAATTTTCAAACGGTAACGTTAAAAGAGCTCCGACAAAAGGGCATAAAACTTGGTAAAGTTTTGCTTAGCCGTCCGTCGAGCCTGACTGAATGGAGCCATTTATGGAAAAACTTATCACGCTCCGGTAAAAATATTGAAGATCTCGCGCGGACTTATGCACTTGAACTAAACGCTGTCGATAATAACGAAATACTTGAATGGGCAACATTGTTAAGCCATGACATTGAGTCGCACATACGCGATATCAATACGTTAATGCCATGGTTACATTTTAACAGTGATAATAAAGCTAAACACGATTTGGACATACAGCAATCCTTACAACAGTTTTGTTTAGAAAAGTTGAATTTAGAGATGCCTTTAGCTGAGTTTTCGACATGCTATCAAGCGTGTTTGGCCGACATCCAATCAGCCTCTGTACACAAGATACCCGCCAATGAATGGGCTGAGTTATCAACGTTATTGGGTAATGCCAAACTCAATGTAGATAACTTTAGCGATAAACTGAAAAGCTTAGCTGCTCAGTTTGACAGCTTATTTTTAGACATGGATTTCAGTTTTTTGTACGACACTAGCCGTCATATGTTTTCACTCGGTTACCAAGTCTCAGAAGGTAAATTAGACCCTAGTTTCTATGATTTGCTGGCGTCAGAAGCGCGGCTTTCCAGTTTTGTGGCCATTGCTAAACGGGATGTGCCAGCTGAGCATTGGTTTCACTTAGGCCGAAGGGTAATTCGCGCTGCACGCGGTACCGTATTGTTATCTTGGTCGGGATCCATGTTTGAATACTTGATGCCTTCTTTGGTGATGTATACGCCACGTTACAGCTTGCTTGACCAAACTTGCCGGCTAGTGGTTAAACGGCAAATTGAATATGGCAAAGAATGTGGTGTGCCATGGGGCGTTTCTGAATCGGCTTTTAATGTCCGCGACCTACAATTTACGTATCAATATTCTGCTTTTGGTGTACCTGGGCTAGGGATGAAACGAGGCTTAGGTGAAGAACTGGTTATTGCGCCATACGCTACTGCTTTGGCTGCAATGTATCTTCCACATGCGGCTGTAGAAAACTTTGCAGACTTAGAAAAAATTGGTGCTTTAGGCCGTTATGGTTTTTATGAAGCGCTTGATTATACGCCAATTAGACTAGCTGAAGGCCAAAAGTTCTCGCTAGTGCGCTGCTATATGGCACATCATCAAGGCATGTCCTTAGTGGCTTTATCCAATGTTGTACACGACGGCGCGATGCGTCATCGGTTTCATCAGTCTCCGATGATCCAATCTGCCGACTTATTACTGCATGAACGCATCCCGACCGGCTCAGATACCATCAACATACCGTTGCTTGAGGAACTCAGCGATATTAAGGAAATTGTCCAGCCGGCTGTACGTCGTTTGCCATCACCTACAGCATTGGTGCCGTCTACACATTTATTATCAAATGGCCGATATTCGGTAATGATTACAGCGGCCGGCTCTGGTTATAGCCTTTGGCATAAACAGGCTGTTACGCGCTGGCGTGAAGATGCCACCAAGGATGCTTGGGGCAGTTACATCTATTTGCGCGATGTAGACAGTGGCAAGGTTTGGTCTGCCGGATACCAGCCAACTGTGGCAGCTCCGGAACAATATGAAGCTGTTTTTGCTGAGGATCTAGTCCGCATTACCCGCACAGACAACCTCATCGTGAGCGCGCTGGAAATTGTTGTATCGCCTGAAGACGATGCTGAAATCCGGCACCTCAGTTTGACCAATAATGGGACACGAACTAGGGAAATTGAAATCACCTCCTATGCTGAGATTGTGCTTGCGCCCTTATCTGCCGATATTGCCCATCCGGCTTTTTCCAATTTATTTATACAAACAGAATATTTGCATCAAGTCCGAGGACTAATCGCCCACCGGCGGCAGCGTTCAACACATGACCCTATGGTTTGGGCGGCCCATATTATTGCTGATGGCCGAATTGGGGATAGAATTCAATATGAAACTGATCGTGCCCGCTTTTTAGGCCGGGGCCAAACACTTCGAAAGCCTATTGCGGTAATGGATGGACGGCCGCTGTCCAACACCGTAGGAGCCGTTCTCGATCCAATTTTCAGCTTACGCACGCGGGTTGTAATTCCAGCAGGTGGGACGGAACGCGTTACCTTTACAACCTTAGCTGCCGATTCGCGGGAAGCAATCGTCAATGCCGCTGACAAATATCACAATAGCGCTATATTTGAGCGTATTTCATCTATGGCATGGACGCATGCACATGTTCAATTGCATCATTTGCGTACTAAACCAGATGAAGCACAGTTGTTTCAGGAACTTGCCAATCATTTGATTTTTACAGACCCCACCCTGCGGGCATCAGGCAAGTTGATGCAGTTGAACAACCAAAATGTGACAGGATTATGGCGCCACGGCATATCAGGTGACCGCCCAATTGTTTTATTAAGCATTAAAGAGCCGGAAGATCGGGCCATTGTTGAGCAATTACTGCGCGCCTATGAATATTGGCATATCAAAGGCTTGGCCGTTGATCTGGTGATCCTTAATGAAAAATCATTATCTTATGTCGATCATCTACAGGATTTGCTAGAAGGCTTGGTACGCGAGAATACAAGCCTATCCTCGCGTCGTGATCAGGCCAACCTAGGCGCAATCTTTGTCATGCGCGCCGATAGGCTTGCTGTTGAAGACCTGCGTTTGCTACAAACTGTCGCGCGCGCTGTGCTAGTCAGTAATAAGGGAACCTTAGCAGAACAACTGTTAAGGCGGCCAAAGCCCGCAGCAACGTTTATTAAAGACAAAGCCGCACCGATTATGAATACCGAATCGCCACGGCTTACGGTACCAACGCTTGAGTTTTTCAATGGCTTGGGTGGGTTTGCCGAAAATGGGCGTGAATATGTGATTGTTCTCGATAACGGACAGTGGACACCGTCACCGTGGATTAATGTCATCGCTAATGCTGACTTCGGATTTATGGTCTCGGAAGCTGGTAGCGGATGCACGTGGGCAGGCAACAGTAAAGAAAACCAATTGACGCCCTGGTCGAACGACCAAACCAGCGATCCGCCAGGTGAAGTATTTTATTTACGTGACGATGAGACTAATGAGGTGTGGACGCCAACTGCCTTACCAATTAGGGTTGACAATGCAAGTTATGTTATTCGCCATGGTCATGGCTATAGCCGTTTCGAACATGAGTCACATAATATTCATAGCGAACTTCTGCAATTTGTCAGCCCAGACGATCCCGTTAAAATTTCGTCTTTGACCTTGACCAATATGTCAGGACAAGCTCGTCGTTTGACAGTGACAGCCTATGTGGAATGGGTTTTGGGGGTGGCACGCCCACTTACAGCACCGCACATCATCACGGAATTGGATCCTGAAACCGGGGCATTGTTTGCTTATAATCCTTGGGATGTTGAATTTGGACATAGTATCGCCTTTGCTGACCTTGCTGGGCGGCAGTCCAGTTGGACCGCGAACCGGGCTGATTTTATTGGCCGTAACGGTAATCTCCAAGCACCAGCATGCCTGCAAACTAGTGAGGTTTTGAAATTCCGTGTAGGTGCGGGGCTAGATCCTTGTGCAGCCTTACAGACCGTGGTTCACTTAGAGCCTGGCGGCCACACCGAGATTATATTCTTGTTAGGCCAAGGCAAAGACCGTGCAGATGCAGTTAGGATAATTCAGCAATATCGTGCTATTGAGACCTTAACAACGCTCTCTAAAGTGCAAGTTTCATGGTCACAAGTGCTAGCCAAAGTTCAAGTTAAAACGCCAGATCGTCAGCTCGACTTATTGTTAAACAGTTGGTTGCTATATCAAACCTTAAGTTGCCGCATGTGGGCAAGGGCCGGTTTTTATCAAGCTGGCGGCGCCTTTGGTTTTCGTGATCAACTTCAAGATAGCATGGCATTGGTGGTTGCCAGGCCCGATCTGACCCGTAAGCATTTATTATGTGCAGCCAGCCATCAGTTTATTGAAGGCGATGTCCAACATTGGTGGCATCCACCTTCAGGCCGAGGCGTACGGACACATTTTTCGGATGATCGTATCTGGCTACCGTATGCAGTATCGCATTATATTCGGGTTAGCGGTGATACCAATGTGCTTAATGTGGTAGTGCCATTTCTTGAGGGGCCGTTGCTGGCGCCAAATCAAGAAGATGCTTATTTCGAACCTGTCCAGTCGATTCATCAAGGCTCTTTATACGAGCATTGTGCCCGCGCACTGGATTTAAGTTTGGATACGGGTGAACATGGTTTACCGTTTATCGGTAGTGGCGACTGGAATGATGGCATGAACAGGGTTGGTCACGAAGGCAAAGGCGAAAGTGTTTGGCTGGCATGGTTTTTAATTACCGTGCTCCCTGAGTTTGCTGAAGTGGCTCTGGCCCAGGGCGATAGGTCACGGGCCATTCGCTGGCGTAGCCATGTTGATCAACTTAAAGTCGCCGTAGAGACGGCTGGATGGGATGGTGCTTGGTATCGCCGCGCTTATTTCGATGACGGTACGCCGCTGGGTTCTGCAGCCAGTGCCGAGTGCCGTATTGATTCAATTGCCCAAAGTTGGGCAATTATATCCGCAGCTGCAGATCCTGATCGCGGGTTACAGGCGATGAATTCGGTGCGCGAATATCTTGTCAGATATGGTGATGACCTAGTTTTATTGTTTACACCACCTTTTAATAAAACGGGTAATGATCCGGGCTATATAAAAAGTTACCCGCCAGGCGTACGAGAAAATGGCGGACAGTACACCCATGCCGCAATTTGGTCTGTTATCGCCTATGCCATGCAAGGTGACGGTGAGCAAGCCGTTGAACTTTTACGTATGTTAAATCCAATCAACCGTACCACTAGCCGCACGGGCATTTATGCTTACAAAGTGGAACCTTATGTGCTGGCTGCAGATATTTATGCTGAACCACCGCATACCAGGCGTGGTGGGTGGACATGGTATACCGGCGCGGCCGGTTGGTATTACCGTGCCGGAATCGAACATGTCTTAGGTTTAAAATTACAGGCTGGCAGCTTGTATTTTAACCCGTGTATTCCCAGAGCATGGGGACATTACAGTATGGCTTACCAGCATCTAAATTCGCTTTATCAAATTACGGTAGAAAACCCAAACGGCGTTACACAAGGTATCGTATTAATTGCGCTGGATGGGCATAAACAGCAAAGCACGGAGAGTATTCTCTTATTAGATGATGGGCAGTCGCATCAGGTCAGGGTGATTATGGGGTAATGCCGCCCGTTTATGAGTTTAAGCCTTGATTTAACTGGGTTAATAAAAAGTGTTTACGCAAGGTTATAGCGACTTAGCCGCCATATTAAGACACGATCAGCTTATGCCAGATAGCCGCTGATTATTGGGATACATTTGTATAGGCCATGGCAAGCAATGCAAAGACCTAGAGGTCAGCGAGATATTATGCGTTAATTAACGGTAGGCTTAGGGGTTAAGCCCAACCAAACCGGTGACGTGTACAGATAGGGTAAATTTCGTGGTAAAAAAGTAAGTTAGCAGTCATATTGCAGATTTGTGGTAGAGTCCATAGAAAATCTTAAGGTATTAATGGGCCGAAAACTGTATTAATCCCAAACGAGTTTAAGTATCTTTTTTCCTGCGGCTATAAGGTTAATATTATGACAATCATACAAGTAGGCTGTGACTTAAGATATACGGTTTTAAACACCACAAGTTTTCTATTTAACGTGGCAGCAGCGCGTACTGACCACCAGACTATCCATGAAGAATTATTGCAGTTAAACCCTAATATACCATTTGACACTTGCAGCCTTGGTAGTGAAGCCATTCAAGTTTACCGACTGACGGTTGCGCCTTGTGAGCTACAGCTACAATATCGGTCAGTTGTGGAATTATGTCCTGAAATGTTTAACACTTCAGGGATTATCGAAATTGACTACTCGCAATTACCTATAGATGTATTACCGTATCTTAATCCTAGCCGTTATTGTGAATCAGATCGGTTAAGCCACTTTGCCCTGCGCATGTTTGGCAATGTTGAGCCGGGGTTTTCCAGGGTCACCGCGATATGCGATTGGATTAATAACAACTTGGATTATGAATCAGGCAGTACCGGCGAAACGACCAGTGCCTGTGATGTATTGATCCAACGTGTTGGTGTTTGCCGGGATTATGCACATCTTGCTATTGCTTTATGTCGCGCACTGTGTATACCCGCCCGTTATATTTCCGGATATGCTGTTGACTTACAGCCACCAGATTTCCATGGTTTTTTTGAAGCTTACCTAGGCTCCCGTTGGTATTTGTTCGATGCTACGCGCATGGCGCCGATTGAAGGGTTTGTGCGTATCGGCACAGGTCGTGATGCCGCAGATGCATCATTTGCCACCATCATTGGGGAGGCTACGCTGACTTATATGGCAGTCAGGGCGGAACAAACAGCAGCTAACCCTAGCGGCAACCAATCTGTGCCACAAGCGGCGGTATCGACAACTAACTAAATTTTCGCGGTAGATGATTTTTACATCTAGTAAGTTAAGCGATTGCTCCTGTGTGGGGTTAAAAACGGGGCTAGAATATTGGCATTAATACCCGACTATCCGGTTGACCGTTTGCGTATAGCTTGGTGGTATAGCCGAGTTGTTATTTGCCATGAATTTACTTAGGCTTGCGTTGTTGGGAGCATCGTTGCTGTGACATCCCTACCTATGCCGCGAAATCCAGTAAAGCGGCCGGAGGCGTCGAATATAGGCTCTCCGCTGACCATCAAATATTGGCGTGTGCCATCCTGTTTGGTGCGGCTATAGACATAATCCAGAAACGGCCGTCTGGCCGCTAAATTTGCATCCAGTATTTCCCGTTCCGCTTGATGCCAATTTTCGTTTTGGTTTTCGCCTACCATTTCCAGTGTGTCGTTAAGCTTGAGACCTAACATTTCCTGTACTGGCCCGTAAATCATCGTGAAATGGCCTTTGCTGTCTTGTTCCCAGTACCAGTCAGATGAGAGCTCAGTCAGCCGGCGAAAGCGTGCTTCGCTCTCCCTTAGTTCAGCAGTCCGTAGCTGTACGGTCTGCTCTAATTCCTGATTGTAATTTTCGAGTTTTTTATATAGCAGACGTACTTCTAGCATGTTATATATACGGGTTTTCACTTCGATTAAATCAAAAGGCTTACTGACAAAATCTTTTGCGCCGGCTGCTAGTGCCCGCAGTTTATGGCTAGGCTGAGCCGTAATCACCAATATTGGAAGATAGTCATCAGTTGTGCTTTGTTTCAGGTTCTCCATGACCTGAAACCCATCCATGCCAGGCATTTGCAAGTCTAAAAGAATAAGCTCGTAAGGTTTTTTTTGGTACATTTCCTTGACGGCAAATGGGTCGTTGGTTGATGCAATATTCGTATAGCCGGCATCAGTCAGCATCTCCCACAGTAGCAGCACATTGGATTGTTGATCATCAACAATTAGGATGCTGGCGTTTAGAATATGTTGCTCATTAATCATTGTTTTGCCCTGTTTCAATGTTATCAATAGCTGTTGTTTGAGAAAACCTTAGTGCATCGTCCAGGGCAGACATAAGCTCATCTACTTTGATGGGTTTGGTGAGATAACGGAAAAATCCAGCGTTAAGGCCCTTCTCGATGCCGCGCGGCACAGCATTGGCACTTAAGGCGATAATCGGGATATGTTTTGTTGCCGGGTCTTCATTTAGGATTTTAAGGGCGCTGATACCACTGATGCCAGGTAAGTTAACATCCATTAAGATCACATCCGGAAGATGGGCAAGGGCAAGCGCAATGCCCAGATTACCATCGCGGACACTTAGCATTTTTAGCTTTGGATGCTCAGCTAAGATCTGTTCGACTAGCAACAAATTTGCGGGATTGTCTTCGACATAAAGCAATGTATGTATTGCTGATTTATTTTGTATTTGAGATTCAAACGCATCGGTAGGTTTTGGCTTGTTAACAGCGACTTGTGTAGCTGTAGCAAGCTTCAATTCAATCCAGAACTCGGTGCCAACACCAACATGACTTTCAACGCCAATGCGACCGCCCATTAATTCAACCAGTTGTTTAGTGACTATAAGGCCAATACCTGTGCCTTCCTCATTACCTGATTCTTGGCCAAGGCGATTGAAAGGCTGAAATAGCTGTGCCAGTTTTTCTGGCGATAAACCGGCACCGTTGTCTTTTATGCTAATCCGTATGTATTCCGGTGTACTAATACGGCACTGGACTTCGACTCGGCCTTGTACGCAGTTGTATTTGACTGCATTAGACAGCAAGTTGATCAGAATTTGTTTAAGCCGCATGCGATCGGCATGGACATGCCAAGTGTTTTCAAATGGTATAAAGACTAGCTTGATATCTCGCTGCTGGGCTTGCGGCTCCATCATGGCCTGGCATTCTTGCATTACATCAATAAGCAGTAAGGGTTCTTGCGATAAGGATAATTTTCCGGACTCTATCAAAGCCAGATCGAGAATTTCGTTAATTAAGGTCAGCAAATACCAGCCACCTTTAATAATCTGATCTAGCCTAAGCATCTGGGTAGAGGTTGGCGCGGGTGAGCCTGACGCCAATAATTGGGCAAAACCTAAAATGGCGTTCAACGGCGTGCGAAGCTCATGGCTCATACTGGAAAGAAAATCCGATTTAGCCAGATTGGCTTTTTCCGCCACTGACTTGGCTTTAACCAGCTCGGTGTTCTTGTCTTGTAATACCTGGTCCAGACGATAGCGTTCAGTGACATCACGGGCAGCAGCGAAGACACCCTGCAGAATTTTTTCGCCATCAAAAAATGGCGTGGCATTGTATGACACCACAGTTTTTTTGCCATCTTGGGCACACACGATAAGTTCGTAGTTGGTTATTTTTTTTTCGTCCAGAACGCGGTCAATGCCTGCTTGGGCTCGACCTGGGTCAGTAAAGTATATTTTAAATGAGGTACCGATTAGTTCTTCCCGTTTGTATCCTGTTAAGGTTTCCATTTGTTGGTTGACATCGGTGATTATCCCAGATAAATCGGTCGTCATCAGTGCATCAATATTAGATTCAAATAAAGAGCGCGTATAAACCTGTAAATCGCGCAGGCGCTGGTTAAGTTGCTGCTGGTTAGCTTCAATCTGTTTGCGTGCCGATATATTGCGTAAAATCCCAGTAAAGTAACGTTGGCCGCCGATGCTCATGCCACTAACCGATATTTCCAACGGAAACCTACTAGCATCTTTACGAAGACCCAACACTTCTCCCCTAAAACTAATAGCCTGCTCAGTGTTAAAGTAATTTTCAAGTGAATTAATACCAGTCCCCGGTATAAGTTCGGGTATTAGTAAACTGAGGTTTTGTCCGATAAGTTCAGATTCATCATAACCAAACATTTGTTCTGTCGCCGGATTAATCGCCTCGATGATGCTCCCTTCTGAACGCATAGTGATAATGCCATCGACCACCGTATTAAGAATGGTTTGGATGAGCTCGGCACTATCGCTCAAGGCTTGCTTTCTTGTATTTTCTTCCGTGATATCCCGAAATACCAATACAGCGCCGATCACTTGCCCATCGCGGTTGCATATGGGGGTGCAACTGTCTGCAATATCGAAGGCCTTGCCATCACGGGCTGTCAAAACCGTATGATGGGCTAAAACTTGTATGGTGCCATGCGCTAAGGCATCCATGATTGGTATGGTGGCTGGTTGGCGGTTTTGTTTGTTAATAATGTGAAATACGTCTTCTATCCGTCGACCTATGGCTTCGGCTTGCGTCCAGCCGGTAAGATGCGCCGCGCAGGGATTAAGGAATGTAATTATAGCTTTGATGTCGGTAGCTATCACTGCATCACCTATCGAATTTAGGGTGACTGCAAGTTTTTCCTCACTGAGTTGTAGCGCGATATTAGATTGCTGTAGCTGCTTGTAGGTTTCTGCTTGAGTTTTAAGTAAACTTTGCTGTTCGGCTTTTGCTTGGTTGCGGGAACTATTATCTGCCCCTATAAACTGATAACCGATAAGTTTTCCGTTCGCATCGCATAGCGTAGAAATTGACACTAATGCTGGAATTCGGCTGCCATTCTCATGGATATACGTTAGTGTATGAATATCCTCAAGCCCACGTGACGCTTTAAATACTAGGGTGTCAAAACCTGACACGAGGGATATACCGAACTCCACGCCTAAAGAATTGGTAAGTATCAGAATATCTGATGGATCGAACAATTCAACCAGGGAGATTTTATTGAGGACTTGTACAGACGTGTAACCCAGCATGCGTTCAGCACCAATATTGTATATTTGGATTACCCCATCTAGATCAGTGGCGATGCACGCTAAGTTTGAGCTATTAAGCGCCGCGTATGCTAAGGCGCCGGTTTTATGCAGGCTATCTTGGCAATTAACTTCACCATTCTCCTGCGACATAAGTGTCAAAGTCGCAAGGTGGAGTCAAAAAAAGTGATAATTATTCTTGGCATATAAACATTATATTTTCTAGATGATATATTAAGCTGGCATTGCCAGTTATTAAAATCCCTATGCTAACTATCTTCATTGAGTAACCTATGGTATTCGTTCTTGACTACTTTGTAGCATTCACACGCTTTAGATTCCAGCCCAAAACGATCAAGCACGGAAATATGCCCTCGTCGATAACTGATAAAACCGGCCCGTTTCAAATTTCCGGCGGCTTCGGTAATACCTTCGCGGCGGACGCCGATCATATTGGCAATTAACTCTTGCGTTAATGTCAATTCATTTGAAGGCAATCTATCTAAAGTAAACAATAGCCAACGACATAGTTGCTGTTCAATTGAGTGATGCCTATTGCAGACCCCAGTTTGGGAAATTTGTGTGATTAATGCCTGTGTATATCGGAGCATTAATTGCATCATAGTACCTGCTCGGCCAAATTCCTCCTTCATCTGTTGCTCTTTAAGCCGATAAGCCAGACCTGCCGTATTAACAGTGGCTAAGCTTGGTGTGGAATTGCCACCCATGAAGACTGAAATGCCTAGGACACCATCATTGCCAACACCCGCAATTTCGGAGCAGGCGCCATTCTCCATGATATAGTTTAGTGACACGATAGCGGTCGTTGGAAAATACACATAGGGCAATACCGCCCCTGATTCATAGATGACTTCACCTAAGGGCATCATGATCAGTTCCAAATGGGGGAAAAGCCGCTCAACTATTTCCCTGGGCAAGGCGGCAAGTAGATGGTTTTCAATAGGGCTGTGCCCGGCCGATCTATCGACCACCATCACGCCTCCAGAACATTAAACCAGAAAGGAAAAATTTAAACTTAACCTAAGAAAAGCCGTATTTTTAGGGTAATGTTTAAGTCTTTCCCTGTTTATAACATAATTTACTACGGATAGGTGTAATCTTGTTGGAAACTAAATTTTATAAATGTGCAAACAGGCTGGTTAGTATTTGACAATAGCTCAAATGGACAAGGTTAGCTGCTGCTAAGTTACAAATAGTAAAAGGCTTATTCCTAGACCTCTTTTTCTTTGACATCGTTAGGGTCTAGATGTCAGTAACTATTAGCAATATTCAGTGGACGTTCAGCCTAATAAGGTACGATCTGATCTGTTTCTAATGGGATACTAGAAAGTGTTCTCAAGATGTAACACAAAAGCGTATCTTTAATTGAAAGTTCAAGTTTTCAAGGCATGCCCATGCCATATGCAGGAATAGAACTTAATAAGTGGTGACATAAACCACACCCCTAAACTATTGAGGCATCTTTGGCTAGAAATTAATGTTAAAGTAAATTTTCCGGTGGCCTGAGGCAACTATTGCGCTTTTGATGTGTGGGCAGTGGCTATTTGAGTGTTAGGAAGGGCATAGAGATTAGTCAATGACGGCGATATCTGTAAGACCAAGAAAAGTAGATACTTATCGGAACATTATTTAAGAGCTAGTTTATGTTAGATAAATTGACGAATATAGTTTATTATCAAGAGAATAAATAAGCTTTTTAAAAACATATAAGTTATTTTTACCAAACTAATTTAATATTTATTTTTGCGGCTAAGTTTTATTTTTGTTTGAAATATACAACAAAATGTTAAATTTTGTTTCTTACTGGCAACTTTTGTTGTTTTGCTATAAAATAATTGGGAAGGGTAGGTTCAGTCTGGGTTAAAGCACGATAACGTTTGGCTCAGAATAAGAATTAAATTTAGTTAAGTATTTAATAACGGACTATAAATACCAAATTATCAAATTCTTTTTTTTAAATTTTACGGAGATTGTCATGTTTATAAAACATATTACAGCTTTTGTTGCTATAACCAGTATTGGTTTTTCAGCAATGGCTCAGGCTGAATCAGTACAGGATACTCGTTGGTATGCTGCACCTTTTGGTACATTTGTTAATGCCGCAGGCGACCGTGGTTCCAGAGATGGTTGGGGCGCTGGTTTGGGTATAGGTAAAATTATTAATGAGCATTTTAATGTTGAGTTAAGAGGTATTTACCAAGGTTTTGATCATTTTGTAGGCAATGGCCGTACGGGCCGCTGGGATTTAACTGGTGGGAACGTTGATCTGCAATATTATTTTAACCGAGATACTTTTTCACCTTATGCAGTAGCTGGTTTGGGTGCAATTAATACTAGCGTTCCAGGTGACAGTGGCACCGGTTTTATTGGGGAAGCGGGTGCGGGCTTCACTTATGAGTTGCACGACAACTTTTTACTTCGTAGTGACGTAAGATATCGTTACAACAATAATTTTGGTGCTAATTTAAGAAATGGCCAAAATGAATATAACGATTTAGTAGTAAACGTAGGTTTTGTTGTTCCTTTTGGAGCTAAACCTAAAGCCGTTGAAGCTAAAACTGAATTTGTGCCTAAAGCAGAACCTGTTACTGATTGTTCTTCGCTCGATTCAGACCATGACGGTGTCAATAATTGTTCAGACAAATGTCCAGGTACCATTAGCGGCAGTAAAGTCGATTATTATGGCTGCCCATTAAGCATAGAGCTTAAAGGCGTCCATTTTAAATATAACTCTGCTGAACTCACTGAAAATGCTATGACAATTTTGGATGGCGTGGCTGAGAGCTTAATCGCTTACCCACAAACCAAAGCGATTGAAGTTGCAGGACATACCAGTAGTGAAGGTAGCAATGCCTATAACCAAAAACTGTCTCAACGCCGCTCTCAATCAGTAGTAAGTTACCTGAAAGAAAAAGGTGTTAAAGACAAATTATATGCAAAAGGCTATGGTGAAAGTTCACCGATTGCTGACAATTCTACTGAATCTGGTAGAGAGCAAAACCGCCGTGTTGAATTAATTTGGATTGAAGAATAAATAGTTGATTAATCTTGGATGGATAGTCTTTATCCATCCAAGACCCACACCGCTTAAACTAGCTTAAAGTTTTAACTTAAGAATATTTACTTTAACGCTAGCATTCGTATACCTCATACCCCCTCTGTCTGCATAACAAAACGAAATTTTTTTTTTGACTATAATTTGCTAAATGGCCAAATTACTATTTAGCTCTTTAATTCATTTATATTCAGTTTAGTTTTAGGTGACGTATGGCAGATTACGACAAACCATTAAAAGATCATGAAAGGCGACGATATTTTAGAATTGACGATGAAGTCAATCTGTCATATTCAAAAATTCAAGAAAGCGATTTAACTGGGGTTAGTAGAACCAGTAATAACATCTTAAATAATTGTTCTTTAACAGTCGCGTTGGAAATGCTAACTCAGGATGCTAGTCTTTTATTTCAACGCTTGGAACGTAGCCAGCCAGATGTCGTGGATTATTTACGTGTTATTAATAATAAAATAGACTTGTTATCACAAGCCATTATGATGCAGGGCGGCCAGTTTGAAGAAAAACTAACACGGAATGTGAATTTAAGTGCTGCGGGCTTAGCATTTGAATGTGAGGAGACGCTTGAAGAAGGTAGCTTTCTTGAAATTAAAATGACTTTGGTTTCCTGCATGGCCGTTATAGTCACTTATGGAAAAGTGGTTTATTGTAAACAAAATCAAATTTCTACCAGTAACTTTCCTTATATGGCCGGGATTGATTATGTCAATATGAAAGAACAAGATCGTGAAGTGCTGATAAAACATGTCTTAAAAAGACAGTTACAGCAAATTCGTGAAATTAAAGATAATTCAGATAAGCTTTGATGGCTTGCAAATTTAATCTAGGCATTGTGAAATAGCTTCATATTTCTCAAGGCCTAATGCGTTGATAACAGAAAAACAAAAACAAATTCTTAGCATACTAGCTGATGCCGAATTTCATTCCGGTACTGAGCTAGCACAAGTTTTAGGTATTAGCCGTTCGGCAATTTGGAAATACTTAACTAGTCTTGGTGAATTAGGCCTCTCCTATAAGGCTGTTCAGGGCAAAGGTTATCGTCTTGACAAACCACTCCATTTTTTAAGCTCTGCTGCTATTTATAGTCATTTGAGTGAGGCGGCAAAAAGCCTAATAACGGCTTTAGAGATTTATGATCAACTCCTTTCAACAAACACTTATCTTAGTGAACAAGCTCAAAAAAATCCGCAATCAGGTTTAATTTGCCTCGCTGAACACCAAACTTTAGGCAAAGGCAGACGTGGAAGGCAATGGGTTTCTCCCTTTGGCAGCAATATCTATTTATCTGTGCTATGGTGTTTTCAACAAGGGCCGTCCCATATTTCTGGCCTTAGCTTAGTGATGGGTGTTGCCGTTATACGGGCATTACGTGAATACGGAATTGAAAACATCGGTTTAAAATGGCCTAACGATATCTTCTGGCAAGCAAAAAAATTAGGTGGCATACTAATTGAAGTGTCAGGGGAAACTAGCGGGCCTTGTTGTGCTGTCATCGGGTTGGGTTTGAACCTTGCCCTGTCTGCCCAAGTTGGGGAATCTATAACGCAACCCTGGACAGACCTTGAAAGTGTGGTAGGTGCATCCCTTATAGCTAGAAATAAATTAGTAGCAAGTTTGTTAAATCATATGCTGATTATATTAAACGATTTTGAACAATCTGGTTTACAACCTTATTTGGATGAATGGCGTAGCTATGATTGCCTAAAATACCAACCCATAACATTACAGTTAGGCAGTCAGCAAATAAATGGTGTTTTACAGGGCATAGATGACAATGGGCTATTACTTTTGCAACATGCCGATGGAAGAGTTCAAGGATTTGCTTCAGGCGAAGTTAGTTTTAATCCAGAAACACATGAATCTGCTAGTTGATATCGGCAATAGCCGTTTAAAGTGGGCCATAGCGAATGGCCTAAGCTTAATATTAGAAACTAATGCACTGTTACACAAGGAAGAAGGCTGGCAAAAATGTTTGCAAGCGCGATGGGAAAACTTAGTACCACCTAAAAAAATCGCAATTGCTAATGTCGCTAATAATAATGTGCTTAAAGATATTCTTACTATCACACAAACAACTTGGCCCACGGCTGAAATTACGCAAGTACAAGCGAAAAGTGAGGGGTGGGGCGTAATAAACAGCTATCTACAACCAGAAAAATTGGGCGTAGATCGCTGGCTGGCTATGCTTGCTGTTAGACAAAGTATTTGTGGTGCGGCGTGTATAGTTGATTGTGGTACAGCCATTACGGTTGATCTACTGGATCAAAATGGCCAACATTTAGGCGGGGTGATTGCGCCAGGCTTAGTCTTAATGCGGCAAGCATTAGCTCAAGGTACGGCTAAACTTGAATACACACCAGCTGAGTATGCTATAGGCCTAGCAAAATTTACGGAAGCTGCGCTTTACAATGGAACCATCATGGCAGCAATCGGCTTGATTAAACAGGTAATGCAACAGTATGCTGATCATCATATGACTTTAATTTTAACCGGTGGTGATGCGCTATTGATTGCACAGTACCTTGATCTTGACGCCAAAATTGATAATGATTTAGTTTTGCAAGGATTGGCAATTACAATGGAAATTTAATGATGAAAGCCATTTTTTTTAGTATGTTGTTAGCTAACGCTGTGTTCTTTATGTGGGAATATAAAAGCGGATTTTCAGCTATCAATACAGAATTGGATGGGCAAATACCTTTGCCAGGTTACGAACAAATTGCCTTGCTTGGGGAACTGCAGCAAGCTGCATCTGATAAACCGTTGCCTAATGCGGAAAATAAGCATAACGAAACTACTGCACTTCCAACAGATGAAGCATCAAATGTTACGGACACTCATAATATCGATAAGAATAAAGTGGTAGCAAACAATTCACCTCTCCATGCAGTCGATGCTCAAGGCCAGCCGCAAATTCCTCAAACGCCACAAGATGATCTTAATTCACAAACTCAGTTGGCTACTGAGCCATCAACAAACCAAGCGACGTTAAATACCAATGACAAACAAGAGAACGCCAAACCACCAGCGTGTTATGAAGTGGGGCCTTTTGCTAATAATGGCGAATATCAGGCATGGGTTAAAGGTGTTGCTATAAAGGTCTTAGACAGTCGTCCCATCTACAAAAATGGTGATGTGATCACTGGCTATTTAGTTTTTTTTCCTGCGGGAAGCTCGATAGAGCAGAGCCAGGAGCATGCTCAAGCACTCAGGGATAAAGGTATTAAGGATTTATGGTTGATCCGAAATGGCGAAGATAAAGGTTTAATTTCCTTAGGCATGTTTAAAACAGAAGTGCGGGCGAAATCGATGAAGGATCAATTATTATCACAAGGTATAACAGCGGAGGTTAAGCCTAAATATAAACCGGGTAAACAACCTTACGCACAGATAAAAATTAACGCAGAAACTATCAATGAACTTAAAACTGCTTTAGGCCCAGCTTTGCAAATTTTGCCTATTAGTTGCTGGTAAGACGCAATTGGGTGGCATAATAAAAATGGATATAAAGAAAAAACTGGGTGCCAAAAATTAAATTAGCCATCAATAAATGGACAGGTTGGGCAATGGCCGGCATACCTAGACGGTCCAAACTGACACCCGCTAATATGGCAACAATGATTAATGCCATTAAGCAATAACCTGTATAGAGCATTACTTTATTGCTAGCAATGGATTGATAAACTTTCCACACTAGCCAACTATTAGTAAATAGAATGATAGATGAGAATGACCGATGCACATAAAAAATGATCGGGAAATCGTCCCGCCAAAATTGGCGTTCTATATAAGCATGTTCATGGGCGATAAAATCAACGGCTTCCCGCACTTGGGTGCCCATGGCAATTTGTATTAACGTCATTAACATGGCAATACGCAAAACCGTTTTAAACTTATTGGGAAATAAGTACGTATCTATCGGCATAAAATAGTTACGCTGGGACCTGGCAATTGTATAAATGAGCAGGGCAACAATAAACAGCGCGAGCAGCATATGCAAGGTAATCATGAAAGGTTTTAGATTGCTGGCGACTACTGTTGAACCCAGCCAACCCTGGAATCCCACAAGAAAAAATGCGCTAATGGCCAAATAAAAAACAGTTTTATCGGCTTTTAAGTAGATGCGGGATGACCACGCTGTCAATAAAATTAAAATTCCTATAGTGACACCCACTAAACGGTTAGTATATTCGGTCCAAGTTTTAACCGGATTGAATTGGGTATTTTCATAGCCGCGTTGCGCATAAATTTCATGGTAATTGGCTGGTAATTGGGCTTCATGTGTAGGCGGAATCCATTGGCCGAAACAGGTAGGCCAATCAGGGCAGCCCATGCCAGCACCTGACGCCCTCACTATGCCACCTACTAGAATTACAAAATAGACAGCAAATATAGTTAGTGTGCCAAGTCGGCGAAATCGGCAAGCAGCCTGCGGTTGAAGCATAGTTGGTTTAATTAAGTAAACGTGTTTTTGGCCAATTCAATATCTTCAGAAATACCCTCAATTTCAAGGATTTCCATTTCTGGCAATAGGCCTAGCTTAACAAAAGAAGGGGCTTTTGAATAGTCTACCTTATTTATGGGGTGGTTAGTGCCGGCAACGCTTTGTAAAAAAGCGACTTGTACTACATCTACATAATCGGCTTTTGAGCCTGAATCATATTGTAAATTGACGTACTCATACGCCACTGGTTTTAAATTCTCAGGAAATTCCCAGTAACTCATAATCAGCCTACCTACAACAGGGTGCGCTTTCTCCAATAATTTTGCCAAACGTGCGGGATTATCCCTAAATTCTGGGATATTTTCTGCCAAAGCTAAAATGGGTAACTTGCCAATTTGGTGGATTAATCCAGCTAACATACATTCATCAGCATCCAAATGTGGTGCAAAATGAGCTAAAGCATGGCTAATTGAAGCAACACTGATATTTTGTTCCCAGATGCCTCTCAACTGATCTTCCATTGATTTACTCGGTTGGCTGAACATTTGCTGCATAGCAATATTAGTCACTAAAGTCCGGATAGCTTTAATCCCTAAGCGCGTGACTGCCAATTGGATATTGTTGATGGCTGTATTACCACGATAAAGCGGGCTATTAGCGACATGAATTAATTGTGCGGAAAGCGCTGCATCGGTAGTGATAAGATCCGCTAATTCTTTTGCCGTTATGTCTTCTTTGGCAACCGCATTACGTACTTTAATAGCTATATCAGGAAGGCTTGGTAGAACCAAGCGGTTAGTATCCAGCTCTTTTTTGACATGGTCTAGGAAGTCTTGGACAGTTGTAAATTGCATGGCTAGTCTGCGTTAAAGTTAGTTTTAATTAACTTGTAATTATAGTGGCAATAATTTAATTTTGTTTTGCGGGCCGTCTTTTAATTGGAGTTTGTCAGCGTGGTATCCAGTTGATGCCAATATAATCAATAAGCGATAGGAATTCTGTCCAGCTTCTGCTGATAACACTTTGCCAACAACTGGGAAAGATTCTTGTCCAGCATCAATAATTACACTGGCGGCTGCCGGAATAGGTTGATTTATGTCACATTCCGCCAGAAACATTTCACGTTTGGCTTGGCCTAAATAATGGGTTCTGGCAACAATCTCTTGGCCAGTATAACAACCTTTTTTAAAGCTAATCCCCCCTAATTTATCGATATTGAGCATCTGCGGGATGAACTCTTCAGTGGTAGCAAGGTTAAGCCAAGGTATGCCGGCACTAATATCGTAGTAGCGCCAAAGATCAGAGTTAGCTGGCGATAAAGATTGTGTTTCTATGGCCTGTTGCCAACTAAAAATGGCTAGTTCAACGGGGGCTAGGTATAACAAGTGACTTGATTGTTGGGCTAAATTAACCGTAATAACAGAATGCGACTGTGTTGTCGTTAAGAAATTTGCAGGTGTATTTGCTTGATGTACACCGAATAAACATAGATTATTGGATTCATCAGTGATAACTACTTTGGCACGTAAAAGATAATGCTGTAATTTTTTGTGCACCAGTGCTAATAACTCCATGGGTACAACCATGAGAAAGTCGTTGCCTGTCTTTATCAGTAAAAAAGTTGTTATCACACGTCCCTTAGGATTGCAGAGGGCTGCAAAACAACTTTGGGATTCTGTTAAGTCATTAACGTTGCAAGTAATTTGGCCTTGTAAAAATGTGGCTGAGTCTATCCCTGTTAGTTTCAGTACACCTAAATGCACAATAGGGCATATAACTTGATCATTGATTGTAGCTGTCGGGAATGAGATAACGCCGTTTTCAGCGTGAATGACAGCTTGTTTAGAAAATAAAAAATTTTTCCAAAGTGGGTTGATTGGCATAGGATTTCTAAGCTAAATTTTTCAATAATAAGGCGACACACTAATTAAAGCTACTCTTAATGCAAACAAACCATGAATTACCGCTTACCTTCGATATTAATATCACTAAGTTACCCCAATGCTTTTTAATAGGGTTAACTTTATTAGCCTTGGTGCCGCTGTTTGCCAATAATTTAGTTATGGCATTAAAAATCCCCCTGTTTGGTTTATCGGTTACATATTTTGTTTTCAGTTACAGAACCTTACACGATGGACCTAAAAAAATTCGCTACAGCTTGCTGAGATCGTGGGAAGTTTGCAATGATAAAGATTTTGAAAAAATAATCGTATTGCCATCTACCGTGTTAACTGCCCATGCTATTTTTTTATCCTATAAGCATGGCAAGCGGATTCGTAACCTCTTAATTTTAAAAAGAGCAATGCCAACAAGTGACTTCTGTAGATTATTAGTAAAATTAAAAACAAATGCTTAACTTCGGTAATTGAATACATAGTTGTCAGAACAAAGGCTAGATTTGCTATAATTAGCTGTTTGTATCGGTGAGTATTGCCGACCTCAGTTTTAATTTTTAAGAGAAGCTTATGGCGCTGTATTGCGGGATTGTCGGTTTGCCTAATGTTGGCAAGTCAACTTTATTTAATGCCTTAACGCGGGCAAAAATTGCCGCTGAAAACTACCCTTTTTGTACTATAGATCCCAATGTCGGTGTGGTGCCTGTACCTGACGGTCGAATGGATAAGCTAGCCGCAATCGTAAATCCTGAGCGGATTTTGCCAACAACTATAGAGTTTGTCGATATAGCCGGCCTAGTTGCAGGTGCTTCAAAAGGTGAGGGTTTAGGTAATAAATTTTTAGCTAATATCCGTGAAACAGATGCAATCGCCCATGTCGTGCGCTGTTTTCAAGATGATAATGTTGTGCATGTGGCCGGTAAAATCGATCCGATTTCTGATATTGAAGTAATTAACACTGAACTTGCACTTGCTGATATGGCAACGGTAGAAAAAGCTTTGTTACGGGTAAGTAAATTAGCCAAGTCAGGTAATAAAGATGATTTAGCCAAAAAACAAGTGCTTGACCGCATCGCCAAACAATTAGAAGGCTCAGGGGAACCGGTACGTTCTATGGGTTTACACGAGGACGAACAAGCATTAATTAAAGATTTATGCTTATTGACGATTAAACCAACTATGTACATTGCCAATGTGCAAGATGATGGCTTTGAAAATAATCCCTTGCTCGATAAGGTGAGGGAGTTCGCAGCTAAAGAAAATGCCACAGTAGTACCCATATGTGCAGCTATGGAAGCTGAAATAGCCCAGTTAGATGATGAAGAAAAAAAAGAGTTTTTGGAAGATTTAGGTTTGGATGAACCCGGTTTAAATCGCGTGGTGCGGGCAGGTTATTCCTTGCTAAACTTATCTACCTATTTTACTGCCGGGGTAAAAGAGGTTAGGGCATGGACGATACCGGTAGGCGCTACAGCCCCACAAGCAGCGGGCGTTATTCATACCGATTTTGAACGCGGTTTTATACGTGCTGAAGTGATCGCATATGATGACTTTGTTGTTTACAAAGGTGAACAAGGCGCTAAAGATGCAGGAAAATGGCGGCTTGAAGGTAAAGACTACATCGTAAAAGATGGCGATGTTGTACATTTTAGGTTCAATGTTTGACAAAGAATTAATCAAGCAATACAATGCTCGGCTATCTGTTAAACATCACTTCTGGCGATATAGCTCAGTTGGTTAGAGCACGGGATTCATAACCCCGGGGTCGGTGGTTCAAGTCCACCTATCGCCACCATTATAATTATCATTCCGTTTTATTTAGTAAGAATAGCAGCTTATGGAGAGTGGACTATTCGTCTAACTTAGCAGTTTTAAAGCAAGCCGAAGCCCCTATTAAGCCAACGACAAAAAATGCCGTACCCACTAAGGTAAATCGCAAGTTAGATTCTTGAATGGTCAAATCATCAGTTGCATACAGCATGATGACTACAGCAATTGAACCCCAAACCATAAAACGCAACATAGCCGATAGCAAAAGTTTGCTAAAGGCTTCTGTATTGCTTACTGGTGTGTCCATACGGTAAGCCACAAAACCCGAAATGAGTGCGGGTAAAATACCCCAGCGCATGTGTTGAATAAAGCTCTCTAAAAAGTTAAAGTTATCTTTGTAATACGTTAATTCCAAAATCAGGGTAGAGGCTGTTGTACTAACAAAAAAGCCTAGTATCATCATTGCGGTGTAAAAGCCGTAATCTAACTCGTCTCCCTCACTATGATGCCTCAGGATTAGCGTGCGTGTAATAAAAACCAAGGTAATTGGCAGCACATACATTGGAATAACATAGGCAATCCAGCGTAACGTTGTGTAATCAAAATGCGCCAGTGGTTGCTCAGGAAATAAAAAGGCATTATGTAAGGCAACTGAAATTTCTCGCCCCAGTATCACGCCTAAAGAGCTGACTGCGGTAAATAATAATATGTATTTATACGTATGGTTCATGCGGATTTCTTGCACGGTACCGCCAAGTTGTTTAACGGTAGCCCAAATTTCACTATCGCTAGCGCTACCGAAAACTACTAAGGAAGCCAGTAAGCGGCATAACAAACCTGTTAGATGATCTAGCTCTTTTATTAAATTAACCGTTTTCGTGTAGTGCGGCTCGGCTTCTTTCCAGACGGTTATTTTTTCCGACATGGCATTATAGGAAATGCAGATTTCCCCCCATTTTAGGGAAGGTTCGTTAAAAAAACGACGATATGAAGATTGGTTAGCATAGTTTTGCATCTGGTCAAACAGCAGACAATTATGTGCCCATTTATATTCGACAGTGGCATTCGACTTTTCAAAATCGCCGAAATCGATACTAGGAGCTAGCAGACGGTTAGCAATTTGTTGTTTTAGGGTGTCATCAACTGCTGACAAACGGGATGTTAACAGTGCTTTATACACTTCTACAGCTTTTCTTGGGATAGCAAAGCTATCATGGATACTGTTTCTTAAAATCAGCATGGGGTTAAATTTATTTTCCCAATAGATAGAAAACAATAATAAGCCGGCAGCAATCAATGGCATGATGGTTGTACCATCTAAGCCGTGTAGTAAATTTACCCATTCACCGCTATGGAAACTCTTAACAGTGAGAGATATTAGGGGTTCCAAGGGTAAACCGTGTACTGTTAGCAGCCAATATAACGATGCCATAAAGCTGCAATAAAGGACAATACCCGCCCAGTAAATATTTCTTTGGACAAAATATTGTGGCAATGTAGGTTCTTCATTTAACTGAATACGGCGGTTTTGGAAGGATAAATAAGCAAAATAAAAGGCCGCCCCTGCACCTAAAAGTTGTATTGTATCGTTAATCAAGAATTCCACCTTCATCGTGTTGCTGCTCCAGCATATTTTTATTAGTTTGTTTCATTAAAAAGCTTAAGGTTCAGATTAAGCTGAACTATATTATTGGTCTTTGTCTTATGTCTAATCCCTGGATTAGATGACGCAAATCTATTCTGATTTATTTGGTAAAATGCATTAGACAAAAAGATAAGGCTAATAAGCGCTTTATAACCTTAAACAATTCTTTTGGCGATTCTACCTAAGCTTAAATAAATCATGTTGTAACGGTTCATACTATAACCACCTTGTCATTAAGCCAAATCCAGCAGATAACTAGTATTTATAATGTAACGCATTAGCTAGGCTTAATTGTGAAAGTTTAAATGAGAATCGTTTATTTCAATAGCATAAAAATTTAGCTAATGCACTATGGCGAGTTGTATCGCTATCAATTCTTTCATTTTTGAAGTTATCTGTTACGTTCGCGTAGTACCGGACGCGCTAATAGCATCTCGCTTACAGGGTTTTATTGTAGCAAGATGGTATCGAAGAATACTGCTAACAGAAGTATTGTTTTTAGCTGCAGAGCAAAGTGTTGATGTTAATTTATGTGGTTGATGACTGAGACAGTGTGCCCGTAGCTTGGGAATATGGATTAATAGCTTAAGGAATCAGTACTACAGCTTGCTGAAAAGTCTTATTTCTGTATTTGCTTTATTCAAGTCTTGGACAGGTGGGACTTTGTTGATTAGCCTGTTTTACTTAGCATGCCTATCACGTTTTAATTGCCTGTGCGTTGAAAAGACTCAATGGTTTATTGCGAATATAGCTTGCTAAGAGTGTTAAGTTGATTGAAATTTATATATAATTTATAAACAGAAACAATGAGATTAATTAATGCACGCTATACAAAACTATGTTAACCGCTACACTAACGTTGGACTTTTTCTAAATGGTAACTGTGGCTATAACTTACAAAACGGTCAAATCACGCTAAATATTGGTGAAATTAGCAATCAACGTGATGATGCCAATATCAGCGGCACGTTGTCAATTGAACTTTGGGCGCTAGAGCAACCCTACCGGGGGGGCGATTTTACGGGCTACCCTTTAACTGGTACTAGCCTAGGCCAGATTAATGGTCAACATGTCATTGCGCCAGTTAACCTCGTACTTAATTATCAGGAACCTACAGCGGGTAGCTGGTACGTAACACTAATGCTACGTGAATGGAATGGCATGGCCTATGAAACCTGTGATTTTATTAACTTCAGCGCGCCTTTAATAGTAGCCAGTAATTCGTTTTACGCCCAAAATGCTATTAACAATCTCGTCAATGTTAGCTTTACTGAATATAAAACGGCCACGTTATTTGATGAAGAAACTGGCCAATTCATTACAAATGAATATTCAATACAGTCTGATATGACTAAGCCTGCAGCTAATGAGCTATTGTTATTGGGTAATTGTGGCTATGTTATGCAAGACGGTAGAATTACAATAAATATTGGTGAAATTGCCAACCAGCGTTTGTTAGGTAACATCAGCGGAACACTTGCACTTGAAATATGGGCGCTAGAGCAAGCCTACAATGGTGGCGAACTAATTGGTGTTGCTATTGCTGGCGTTGCAATTGGACAGCTTTTGGGCCAGCATTCATTTTATTCAACAAGCTATGATTTGGATTTTATGGTTCCCCCAGCAGGGACATGGTATTTAACGCTTTTATTACGCGAATGGAATGGCTCGGCTTATGAAACCCGCGATTGTGTCAACTTTGCGGTACCTTATACAGTTAAAAACAGGTCTATAAATCCGATAAAAACTGGCGATAACATTATCAGCGTAAGCTTTCCTGATAATAAAAAAACGCTTGAGCCAGCCGCTAAGTCAAAAGCACCTGTGGCTAAAATCTCAGCACAACCCTCAATAAATCAAGTCCCGCTTGCCGAATTGGTGACTATTAAAGGCTTACCGAGAAAAACTGCTGAAAATATTGTTGCCGCTAGACCTTATGACTCTTTTGACAAGCTCGCAAAAGTAAAAGGGGTAGGACAAAAATTGCTGGCCTTACTAGGTGAAATGTTCACACTTTAATTTGCTAAGCTTACTGCAATTTCTTTAGCTGGTGAGAAGCCACGATTTTAAAGACATAACAGCGCAAAAACTTAAGCCTATTCTGCTTAGGTAAGGATAGTACGTTTATTAATGGAGTTTTTTAGTGCATCTATAAGCTGGGTTAAGTAGGTCTTGCCTATGGCTAATTCGGTCGTGCTGCCTTTAAAGGTGACGTTATAAGAATCAACTTTAAAGGGGTCAGGCTTGTAGCCATTGACATATTTTAGGTTAACCAAGCTGCTTTTATGAATTTGTATAAAATCGGGTAAATTGTATTCAGTTTTCCACCGGCTAAGCGGGAGATTGACACCTTTGAGGACTATATCACCCGGCACGAGCTGTACCTTAACCGAATTTTCGCCTTTACTGCTTTGGACAAACAAAATATCGTCAGCTGGCAGATATTTTGTACACCAAATTATTTCACCGCTATCAATCATTTTGTGTTTAAGTTCGATGCGGGGTTCACTTTTCAGTACGTGCTTGCGTTGCTCCGTTCGTCGAACTTTTTCTAATACCGCTGACACTTTATGGTCATCTAATGGCTTAACTAAGTAGCCATAGGGTGTAACGGTATGGGCTGATAGTGCGTATTCTTCATAGCCGGTAGTAAACACTATCCAGGGCGGGTTTGATAACGGTAAACGATCAATACGGAAAGCTAAATCCATACCTGCCGCACCTGGTTCTGTCGCGATGTTGATATCTAAAAAAGCGCCATTAACGTTGCCAGATGCAATAATAGGCCATGCTGCTGCCGTTGTTTCGAATTCACCTATTACATTAACATCAGGATGTAATGACAAAAGATATTTTAGTTCATCCCTTGCCATTAAACGGTCTTCTACAATGATAATATTCATTTTTTTCATACGCAATCGGTTGGTGTTGCGTTGAGATCGAGGTTTTTATTGACAGCTCAGCTAGCAATTTAACATATTTCGAATATTTATGGAATTTTCAACATAACATAAGCCACTATTAAACTAGTTAAATTACATAAAAAGAGTTTAGTTTTCAAGATTAGAGGCTAAGCTACAGTTTCTGGCATGAAATACGACACATCAAGAGGCGGTGTTATTATTGGTTACCGAGGCTTCTTCATTGGGATAAAACCACATTTGATAGATACTGACTAATATCTGCATACCCATAGATATTCCCATGAGAGCTCCACTGGCGACGACGACATAAGCAAATCCTGGAACTGATTTTGTGATAAACCATGACATAACATCTAATAACATGGCTGCAAACGGAATGACGACGACGACACGCTTTACAATGATATTCATATCACAAAGCAAAAAGATGCGGCCTATAAAAAATAAGATAAAAGCAATCCCAAATAAATGGATGTGGGAAACCCTTATTAAAAATGGGAAAGTTACGCCACCGGCATGAGCGACTTCAGATACGCCCTCATATTTCGATAAATCAGGTAAGGAAGGATTAATTTCCGGCGTATGACATAAAACACAATCCCGATTAAATATGGCTGCCACGTGATCGGTGTATTCTTCTTTAGTAGCGCCGTTTTGTATCCATTTCAAAATAACATGCTTATCACTTTTGTATTTTAAATTGGCTTCCATCGGACCATTAATTGCCGAACCTAAACGGGTTTGATCGGGTGATCCATGATAATTGATCATAACATCATGTACGGATATGCCTGGTTTACCGTCATGACCTTGATGGGTGTAATATAAATTGGCCAATGCGACAAGATAGCCAATGCCAATAACTACAAGCAAACAAGTATTGAGAATTTTTTCACTTATTGAGATATCTTTAAAACGGGTATACCGTCTGTCTAGATCAAAACTACCTCTTTCAAAACTTGAACCATAATTTGCGGCTGAGTCGCCCATGACCTTTCTCCATTGATAATGACTAGATTATTAAAAAACTATAGCCTAAAAATTAACCATCCATTCGGTGCGCACCCCATATGAAACATTTTCTCTTTCCTGTCCTACGACAAAGGAATCTAAACGCAAAACATGGTGCTTACCTATCGTCTGTTGATAACGGGCACCAAAACCAATGGCGCTAGCATCAACACTGCTCCTAGTACTGGTGCGGGCACCAAGTTCAAAGATTAATTGCTTATCTATGCCATCAAGAAACATTTGATAACCGATAGCTGTCCCAACTGTTTTATCTATTGATTGGCCTAAGGGTACCCCATAACGGCCTAAGCCAACAGGCGCGTATAATAGGCCAATATTAGCTACAGGAGTACCTTGGTCTGGGCTACGGGATGCTGAAGTATAGCGGTCTAAATTCCAAAAGGTATTAAAATAGGCTAGGTTATCAGTACTGGGTAAGGTGGCTGATAATTGAGAAAATAACAACACTCCATCACCCACCACAGCAGATTCCTTGTTTTCTGGATGGGATGCATTAATCCGAAAAGTTGAGTTTAGCCAGCCTGCTAAGCGTTGGGTTGAAGCTGCGCCAATATACCATGCGTTTTCATCCCTTTTATCGCGGATATAAACTAAGTCCAGATCTACTGTGTTGTTTAAAGCGGTATCAGCTTCGGTAAATAGGGCGAGCAAATCGGCAGAATGGGTATTATTGTTAAAACTTTGGTCATTATTACCTCTGTTTATATGGTCCCAACCATATAAACCTGTAATACGTAAATTGGAGATACCCTTAAAGACTAAAGAGTTGCGTGTGATACCAACAGAATCAACTACATCATTGATGAGCGTGCCATTTTGGGCTTGCAGCAATTGACGGCCAACAGAAAAGCCCAAATCGTAAGTATGGGAATCGCTAGGATCTAAACCAGGAAAAATTTCGCCTAGTTCACCTTCAAAGTACAGGCGTGTTAGGGCTGTATTAAACCCTTCATGCCAGCCATTTTTATTTGCTGGTGGCGAATCAAAGCTATAACCTGTATACGCACCATTTCGGCTATCGAGAGGGCGTAAGGAAAATACTAAGCGTTCTGTACCGGAAAAGTTTAAATTACCGTTTAAGTTAAGACGGTTAGCCCACTCTACTGTGGACTTACCGTCATCATCAAAACTTTGGAAGGCACTACGGAAAGACCCGAAAAGCAAAAATGTGGGTTGTAAAACTTGCCCTGTTGGCGTTTTAATACCCGGCTTTATTGGCCCATTGCCAAGAAAGGGATCGCCTAATTCTAATAAAGGCCTTAAGCGATCAACGGGGTCAACCGGATACACGGGTATATCTTTGGATAACCGTTGCTCATCTTCGGTTTTCTCTGGCAAAGTATTATCATGATAAAACTTTACGGCTTTGCGGCCCTCAGGCACAGCGACATTTTCGTTAGTAGCGGTTTTTTTTGTTGCCGCTTTGGCTTCCTGGTTAGTTTGGGCAGGGTTAGCTAAACTCAACAGGGTGATAGCTAAACCAATGCTTGTTAAAGAATACCTACGCGGCGTGGATAGTCTGCTATTTGAGGTCAACGTTTTTCTCCCACAATACACGATATAGATCAACTATTTTATTGCCGACATCCCTAGCGCTTAAGCCATATTCGTAACCCACACCAGAAAGGTCATGAATCAAATGTGGAGGAAGTTGCCCTGCAACTAACTTTACGTTGAGATGGTAAGGCGACCGACCAGTTAATAATTTGGGTTCCACTGTATAACTAGCCCAACGGGTGCCATTAGCTTCAATACTTTTCTTTTGTAGGCGTAGATCACTAATACCGCCAAACAGTAGTGATGAGGTGTCTGATGGACGTAAAAAAACCAAGGGACTTAGTGAATAATTGGCAGGGATAACTTGTTCCCGTTCACCGCCATAAACGGTACCTATGAGAATAGGGGAGCGTAAGTTAAAAAGTTGTTCATCTCGAGGAATAACACCATCATGGACATATAATGAATGGGTATCACGGACATCGCCATTAGGATCTAAATCTCCAGAATGGAAAATTTCAGCGCCCTCCGCATCAGTAACGGTAACTTGTAAAAATACATTTCTTTCGGCAATCAGTCCTGATGGAACGCTATGGCCATCAGTTAGGTTTTTGACTTCAACATCAAACTTAAGACCATCTGAAGTATCAACAATTTTAATGTCACCCAAGCCATAGCCATTACGCATTAATGTGGTCGCAGCGGATCGGTTTTCGGCCAGTAATTTGAGCTGTTGATCAATTATTTCTCTAGCCGCTTTACGTTCTTCAGGATCTGACCATAAGCCAGGAAATTTAGCTTCTTTGGGTACGTTACTTTCAAACTCTTTAGTTCCCCATCCGGCATCAACATCAAAGCTGACCCATTCTTCTGGTTTAGCAAATTCTTGTGCCTCAGAATTTATCGGGAATATACCGGGATGCACGACAGAACTGTCTGGCCCTGGGAACATGTGATTGGTACGACGGTTAGGTTTAGTGGGTTTTCCCCTCACAATCGCCGCAGATGCATGTGGATAGTCAGAAGGCTTACCCGGTATTGGCCCCATATGGCAACTTTGGCAAGTATCGCCTCTTTTTGCCGCAGGGGTTTGTTTGTATTCGCTGAATAAATCCTCAAAGCGGATACCATTAACTAAGCGTACATCATGACAGCGCCCACAAAATCCTGGCTGTGAAACTTGCTCAAGCAGTCGTGCTTCTAAATGGGTGTTTAAGGGATCATCCGCGTTTTCTTCTTGTACCCGTTTAAGTTCATCACCACTTCTTGGGCCATAAATAGGGCCAAAAATTGGCCCCGGTTCCAAAGGAAAACGCCCGGTAATCTTGCCATAGGCTTCAGGGACACGATGACAAACGACGCAGGTTATTCCTTCCAAGGCAACTTTTGAACGGTTACTGTTGCTGGTAAGTATGGGTTCTTCGCTAAACATGCCTGTTTGTGTATGGCAACGTTCACAAAAATCCCCTAGGGTACCTTTGGTTAATTTAACGAGTGTCGCTTGGTAAGCTAGAAAGGTTGGGCTAATTTGAGCAAAGGCATGGCGGGATACCGACCATTCACGATAAATTTGTTGGTGACAAACACCACATTCTTGTGCTGAAGGGAATAACGATTTTTTGAATAAGTCATCATGAGCTTTATCACTGTTAAGCGCTTTGCTAGCACTGATAGCTGAAGGAGTCGCTGCAGCTTGTTTGCCTAGGCCAAAGTCAGCTCGGATATAGTTGACCAAATGCCAAACATCTTCTTTTTCCAAAGCGTTTTTAAAACCGGGCATAGGCAATCTACCGGTCCTAATTTTTGTATAAATAGCGCCATCTGGTTGGTTAATCACCTCATTACTGGTGAGGTCGGCTACTTTAATATCCATAAATGGGGCAATAGCGCCATCACCTTTACCCGCTTCACCATGGCACTGGGAACATTCCCGTTGATAAATTTCTTTGCCCGTAGACCTTGATTCGTCATCAGCGGCAATGGGATTTTCAGTGCTTGCAAGACGGGGTGACACACGCCATTTATCAGGCACTTTAGGTTCTGCAGACACGTATCCTGAAACGAGGAATAAGGTAAGCAAAATTATTAAGACGTCAATTATGGCGCGCGAAATTAATGGCTTAATAAGCATTTGAATCATTCCTAAATTAACTCAGTAGTTTATTTTTTAAAGCTTTAGACTAAAAACTTAATATATCTTTACAATTTGTGCTAACTTGAAACAAAAACAAATCTATCACATTGTTAACAATTGCTTATGATTCGTCAAGTAGAAGCTTAAATACAAAATAAGTTATTTAATATAAGGCAAATAAAAATAATTATCGGTCAATTAGTTAACAGAATTAAGAAACTATTTGTTTTATGATTTAGCGTTAACAACAGAACTAAAAAGTTAAGTGCTTTGAAGAAATAGCTTAAAGCCGATTTAGGAAAAGGTTAAAGCATCGACAATCCATTTTTAACACTTCTAGATAGCCAAATGATTTAAAGTCAGATTAAGTGACTTTCCTTTTCCATAGTTTGGGCAACTTTTTACGGCTGAGGTGGTTGTTCTGGACTGGTTTTACTTTCAAATGTAGATTCATTTTGTAAAAACAGGTTTTGTAAATGTGTAAATGCTTCTCGGATGCTGGTATCCATTACAACTCGATTGCCAATAGAAACAATGACACGCGTCAATTCTGGAATCCGGGTGGTTGTAGAGACCAGATAGATGGGCTGTACATAGAGCATTGAGCTAATCATGGGCAGTACAATCATGCGGCCCCGCAACACTCTTGAGCCACCTTGATCCCAGAGGGAAAATTGTTCTGAAATTTTAGGGTCTTGGTCAATTAAGGCATCTACTTGGGCAGGCCCGTTGACTTGTACGTCTTTTTTAAATTTAAAGATAGTTATGTTAGGTTGATATTTAGTGGCGCAGGTTTGGTCATCTACCACGCCTGCAAGCCCTAACATGCTAAGATTGTCACGGCTGATAGGGGTCATAGGATTGATTAATACAAATTCTTCGCGATCCTGACAATGACCAAAATCTATGGTCATGTAATAAGGTTTGACTTCTTTTTTACTTTCGGAGGCAAATTCCCAAGTTTCAGCTTGTTCATAAAAGAGTTCGGGCGTGTCTTGATGATATTTTGCATACACTTTCATCTGCAAATAATACATATCCCTGGGGTAACGCAGATGGTTTTGTAAAGGCTCCGGCATTTGTTCAAGATTTTCAAAAACATTTGGGTAAGCTAGCGCATAAGCCTGTATTAATGGGTCTGAAGGATCAGATATATAAAAATGGGTAGTGCCGTTATAGGCATCAACAACTATCTTTACGGAATTACGGATGTAATTAAATTTTTGTATGCCATCTTGAAAACGCTCTGCGGAATATTGGGAGACCGGATATTCGTTGGATAAGGTATAAGCATCTTGTATCCAATAAAAACGGTCGTTGGTTAGCACCAAATAAGGGTCTTTATCCAAATGCAGAAATGGCGTAAGGATGTTGATACGATCAACAATATTGCGGCGTATTAAAATTTTGCTGTCATTAGTGATGTTACTGGAAAAAAATATTTTTTCTTCGTGGAAATAAAAGGCAAAAAGCGCTTTTCGTAATAATGATGAGAGTGGAATACCACCTTCACCCTCGTAAAGGGTACCGTTACTAGGGTCGGATGCGGCTATGCCCACCACCTTTAATTTGTTTGGTGTTATCGCATAGCCAAAGTTTTCCAAACCATAATAAATATCAGGGTGGTTAACGGTAAGCCCAATATCTGAATGTAAGTTTAAGTCACGTAAATACCAAATAATAGGCTTTCCGGCATCTTGTGCGGCTGGGGTCATGACGGCGCCATAGCCATGGGTAAAGCGCAGGTATTTATTTTCCCAGTTTTGGGCTTCGGCAGGTAACTTGTCGATATTTATTTCCCGTGCGGCAAGGTTAACTTGTTGCAGATGACCGTTGATAAAATAGCGGTCTTCATCGACATTAGGGAAGGTATAGTAGGGTCGTATGCCTTGTAATTGGTGGTAACCATCATTTAAAAACTCCCTATCCCAAACAGGTATGTTTTCAAAATGTTTTTGGTTACCCCATTGTTGGATATCGGTGACTGGGTTTAGCGTAATGGGGTAGTCAACGATATGAATTTTTTTTAAGTCATAGGCATTTAATGTCGCGTCTATGTTGTATTCCATAAACTTGCTCTCAGTTTTAACGGGATTCGGTTCCACATAAAACTTATTTAACATTTCAGGGATTAACCTTAATTCCCGAAGACCTATAGAAGCCAAAAAGAATACAAAAGAAATTTGTGCCAATTTTGCGCTGGTTTTGCCATGATTAAAAATATAGGCTATACCAAAGATGGACATACTTAAAAAACTGGCAATACCTAACCAAATCAGTGGTAATTGATAACGTAAATCAATAAAGCCGGGGCCAAAAAATACCGGTTCATGGGTATCGATATGCAATAAGGAAAAGCGGTCTAGTAAAAACCCCCAAATGACAAAAAATAGGATAAAACCGATCAACACGGTTAAATGCACTTTGGCACCACGAGAATATTCTTGCCGCTGGTTAGGCAAAAATGTATGTTCCGCCCAATATAAAAAACTAACCAATAAAAAAAGCAAACCTGCGGTTGTGAGCAATTCTTTTTGTATCAACTTATAAATTGGTAGGGTCAGCATGTAAAAGCTGACATCGTTACCATAAACAGGATCAACTACGCCTGAAGATCGGCCAAAAAAATATAAAATAGCGGTTTCCCACTGTTGATAAAAAGGGATGGCTATGACAACGGCTAAAATTAATGCAATAGGCGTAAAAAATTTTATCGAACCATTTTTAAAGCTTTCGGAGATACGTTGAATACGCCTACGTTTAGCAGAATCGAGTGTGAGTTCTTCAGCCGTATTAATGCCAAGATAGCGGGAGGCAATCCAAAAATGCAAAAAAAAGATTAGGAAAAAACTTATGGTGACACCGCCGGAAAAGAAGAACCGATATAGCAAGCGTAACCAGAAGTAATTATCAAAACTCAGTGATCGAAACCACCACAAGTCGACAAATAGATCAATAAAGATGAAATTAAGAGCAATATAGCCGACAATAAGCGCTAAAACAGTGGTGCCGATTAGAGCGGGCAACAGTTTCCAGTTCCGCATGGTGTCCTCATCTAAAGTAAAGATTAATAGGCCAAAAGATGGCAATAGTACACTAAAGCCTTATCGTCCTGTAATTAAGTTAACGTTAGCGCTGATAGTGTAAAGCTTTGTCGCTTAGCGTTATAGTTTACACGAGACATATCAGGTGATGCAGCTTACCTCCCGCAATAAATCCATGTTTACTTATTATTTAATTTAAAAGATGCCTTATTTGACCTCATTTTTCTTGATTACATTAGCTTTATTGAGCTATCCATTACAGGCCACGGCAGATTCTAATCCTTGGGCACACGTACAACAGCCAAGCCCAGTAAAGGCCGAGAGCATCGGTACTTATACCGCTGGGTGTATTAGTGGTGCGGCCACACTGCCAATTAATGGCAATGGTTATCAAGTGATGCGCTTATCGCGCAAACGTAACTTTGGGCATCCTAATTTAGTTTTTTTTATTGAAAAATTGGGCCAAGTTGCGGTTAACGAAGATTGGGGCGGGTTTTTAGTGGGAGACCTGGGCCAGCCACGGGGCGGCCCAACATTAAGTGGCCATCGCAGCCATCAGACGGGTCTGGATGTGGATATTTGGTATTTGTTATCGCCGGTAACGACACACCGGCAATTGAGTGCGGACGAACGTGAAAGCTGGGCTGCACCATCGGTATTACGTCCACTTTCAGATAATCTTGACCCCAAGCAATGGTCACCTAAGCAAGAAAGGATGTTAGAAATGGCGGCAAGCATGCCAGAAGTTGATCGAATTTTTGTTCATGCAGCTGTCAAACGTCAGCTATGCCAACATTTTGCCAAGCGCTCATGGCTACGAAAAATTCGGCCTTGGTACAAGCATGATGATCATTTCCATGTCCGTTTGAAATGCCCAGAAGAAAGCCGCGATTGCCAACATCAAGAAGTTATTCCTGAAGGCGATGGCTGTGATGCATCTTTAGACTGGTGGTTTTCAGAAGAGGCCAAAACCCCTAGTAAACCTAGCAAACCTTCTATCCCACCAGCATTGCCCTCACGATGTGATCTGGTTTTAAGGCAATAACTAGATAAAAATGCGTAACGGCAAGTCTTAACAAGATTAGGAATTATTCCCTATCATTAGGGCTTATATTTACTGAAAATACTATCTTCAGGCTAGATGCCAATTATATAGGTCGTTTTTATAATGTTGTTAGGTTATCGGTTAGCCTTCAGCAAAGAGTTAAGTGGCCAAAAAACTATAAATATAATAAAACTTGGAGATAGTTTATGCGCTCTAACTGTGTTTCTTTAAATACAGAAGTGACAAAGTTTTGTCTTATACAGCCTATGATTTTTACCTTGTTAACTGCATCAGTTACAAGTCAAGCAGAGGAAATATCTGACGTTGAGCTAAATGCAGTCGAAGTCATATCTGTAACTCCCGTACACGGTGTTGGTTTACCTAAAGATAAAATACCAGCGAATGTACAAACGGCCACCAGCGAGGATATAGACCGCGCAGAAGTGTTGGATGTGACCAGTTTTTTTAACCGCAATTTTGGCAGTGTAAACTTAAATTCTGCACAAAATAATCCCTTGCAACCGGATTTTAATTTTAGAGGCTTTACGGCTTCGCCATTATTAGGCCTAGCACAAGGTTTAAGTGTTTTTGTTAATGGTGTACGCAATAATGACCCATTTGGTGATACGGTCAATTGGGATTTAATTCCAGAGTCGATTATCCAAAGCATTAATGTATTAGGCGGCGCCAATCCCTTATTTGGTTTAAATACCTTAGGAGGTGCAGTCTCTGTGCAGACAAAAAACGGCTTTAATGCAGCAGGGCATGAGCTAGAAGTGTATGGTGGGGCTTATGGGCGAAATGTAGTCTCGTTAGAGACAGGGGGCAATAATGGCAGTTTGGGTTATTTTGTCAACATCCGCCATTTTGGCGAAGACGGGTTTAGGGCATTGTCTCCGTCTGATGCCACCAATGTTTATGGGGCTTTAAGTTGGCGTAGTGATAATTCAAGCGTTGATTTTACCGCTTTGTATGGTGATACCAAATTAGTCGGCAATGGCACCATACCCGTGGAATTACTAAGCCAAAACCGCGATGCTATTTTTACTTCGCCTGATATCACTGAAAACAACTCGAAATCGTTTACGCTGGAAGGTACGCATTGGCTTACTGATAACACACAGTTATCGGGTAATGCATTTTATCGTAATACGGCTACGCAAAGTTTTAATGGCGACACCTCATCCTATGTAGATTGTTCCGGTGCAGGTGCCCTATACGATGCAGGTTCGGGAAATCCAGCGTTTCCGTTATTCGCCAATAACAATGCCTTTTTTGCTTTTTTGGCTAGCCAAGGGATAGCCCGTGAAGCCGATGCACCTAGTGAATGTCCTAATGATATTTCATCATTGGCCAATTCAGATCAATTGGCAAACTTCATCGTAAAAGATCAAAATGGCAACCCAGTGGGCTATAACGATGAAAATAACCCACTCAATGCCACCAACAACATCAGCAAACGTATACAAGAGAGTTTTGGTAGTACTGGGCAAATTACTTTTCAGCAAAAACTGTTTGGCTTAGAAAACCAATTTATTGCGGGCTTTGGCTATAACCGTGGTTTAGTAAATTTCAATTCACAAGTTGAAGCTGCGACATTATTGGCTAACCGTACGACGACGCGCACAGGAATTTTTATACCTGAAGATGCTAACGGTTTAAAAGGTTCAACCACGACATGGTCTGGCTTTTTTAATAATGCTTTAGATTTAACCGATGCCATTACGTTGACAATTGGTGGGCGCTTCAATACCACTAATGTCACCTTGGGTGATTCTTTGGGTAACGCACCTGAATTAAATGGGCAGCACAATTTTAGCCGTTTTAATCCTTCCACCGGTTTAACCTGGAAAATTAATGAAAAGCTTGGTTTATATGGTGGCTATAGTGAATCCGCGCGAGCCCCAACCATAGTTGAACTAGCCTGCGCTGATCCAAATGCCAGCTGCCGTTTACCCAATGCTTTTTTAGCTGACCCTGAGTTAAAACAAGTAGTCGCACAAAGTTTTGAGGCTGGTGGCCGTGGTAAATTTGGCCAGGCTTTATCATGGAATTTAGGGTTTTTCCATACCATCAACCAAAATGACATTATATTTCAATCAACCGGCGGGGCCACATCAAACGTAGGCTTTTTTTCTAATGTTGGTAACACCCGTCGCTTAGGTGTGGAAGCGGGCCTTGAAGGTATTTTTTTGGAAAATTGGAAATGGTTTTTTCGCTATAGTTTTGTCGATGCCACTTTTCAGAACAATTTTTTTGTCAGCAGCCCTAACCATCCAAACCGTATTGAAACAATAGGCGCTAATAATGAATTTAGCGCAGTGATTCCGGTTACAAAAGGTAACCGAATCCCGGGTATCCCGCAGCACACCTTTAAGCTGGGTTTAGAAGTCCCCGTAACGCAAAAACTCAGCTTAGGTGGTGATGGTAATTTTAGTTCAGGTCAGTTCTTGCGCGGTGACGAGGGCAACTTTTTATCTGAAACCAGTCCTTATTTTGTAATGAACGTACATGCAAATTATAAAGTTACCGACCACCTAACTGCTTTTGTCACTATTGAAAATTTGTTTGATACGCAATATGAGACTTTTGGCATTTTAGGCCAAGCAAATGATATATCTGCGTTCCAGAATTTCTCGGATCCACGTTTCCTAAGTCCTGCGCCGCCATTTGGTGGTTGGGTTGGTTTTCGTTATCGCTTATAGGCATAACATTACGATGAAGCTATTTGTTATTGCACTGATTATTAAAAAAGTCTTCCATGAGATGAGCAGGTAGCGGTTTGCTTAAAAAATAGCCTTGAACCTCATTACAGCGTTTATGTTTTAAGAAAGCCAGTTGGCAGTCAGTCTCAACGCCTTCAGCTGTAACCTTCATTGCCATGCTTTCAGCCATGGCGATGACTGCGGTTGCTATAGCGCCATTATCAGCATCGTGTTCTAAATTACGGATAAACACTTGGTCAATTTTTAAGCGGTCTATAGGGAAATGTTTTAATCGGCTTAAGCTTGAATAACCCGTACCAAAATCATCAATAGCCAGCTGCACACCAATTTTCTTAAGTGACTGTAAAACCGTTAAAACTATATGCTCCTCATTAATCAATGTGCTTTCAGTTAATTCTAATTCTAAAATATGTGCGGGCAAACCTGTTTCAGCGAGGACTTTTGCCACAAACTGGGAAAAGTTGTGGTGCAAAAATTGATTTGCTGAAACATTAACGGCAATGCGGTTAATTTGTATACCTTTATTCAACCATTTTTTGGCTTGGCTACAGGCCTCCTTTAAGACCCATTCCCCGATGCTGACGATAAGACCAGTATCTTCCGCTAACGGAATAAATTCAGTAGGTGCAATTGCGCCTAACTCGTGGTTGTTCCAGCGCAATAAAGCTTCTAAACCGTTAAATTTACTTTCATCAATATCAAATTGGGGTTGGTAAAACAATGCCAGTTCATTACGCTCAATTGCTTTACGCAGTTGATTTTCTAGCGTTAAACGCCGGAGTGCAATTTTTGTCATTTCCATAGAAAAATAACAATACATATTACCGCCACCCCGTTTTGCATAGTACATAGCTAAATCTGCATTTTTTAACAATTCTTCCGCACTTTCGCCATCATCAGGATAAATGGCGATACCAATGCTGGTGGTGGTGACTAATTCATGTTGGTCAAATGATAAAGCCTGGCCTAAGTTAATGCGGATACGCTCTGCTATAGCAGCCGCATCTTCATTGCGTTCGATCATGGATAACAGTACCGTAAATTCATCCCCTCCTAAGCGGGCTAAAATTTGGTCATTGTTAATATATTGCCTGGGTGAGAGTAGGTCACTATCTCTTATGCTGTTACGCAAGCGTTCGCCCGTAGCTTGCAAGACTAAATCACCAAAATGGTGGCCTAAGGTATCATTGATACGTTTAAAGCCATCCAAATCAAGAAATAAAACGCCAAGTTTTAAATTTTTTCGTTTCGCCAATGCAATCATCTGTTGCAGGTTTTCGCGAAAAAAATGTCGGTTAGGTAATTCTGTTAAAGCATCGAAATAGGCCATTCTATGTAAACGTTGTTCACTATCCATTAATTTCTGGGTAGTTTGGCTAGCTCTTAGCATATAACGGATACGGTGGCCTAATAAGGCGACATTTATGGGTTTGGTTATAAAATCAGTGGCACCAGCTTCATAGGCCCGATTAATGGATTCAAAGTCTTCAAGGCCGGTCATCATTAATATAGGCAAGTGTTGACCTTCGCTAAGTTGTCTTAGCTGTTTACAAGTACTGTAACCATCCATACCGCCTGGCATCAACACATCTAGGATTACAGCATTCACCGAGTTTGTGCTAAATAAGGCTAGACCTTGTTCACCGCTACTAGCTTCATACACGCCTAATCCAACAGCTTGTAAAGCCTTGCTTGCAATTAAGCGGATTAGCGGGTCGTCATCTATAACGAGGACGTAGGAGTTGAGTTGCATTTTATAGTAATCCTATACTTAGCTTGGCTACAAATTGGTTTAACCAAGCTGTTTTTTTAGTTCAATACTTGCCAAATTAAATTGGCATTGTATGTCTTTGAGTATCTCTCCTGTCGTGTCGTAGCGTTGGTCACGGGCTTCATTTTCTACATCGCGGCATAAATTTGCCAAGGTATGGGCGCCTATTTGATGGCTGCTGGATTTAAGCGAATGCGAGACGGCCTTGATATTGTCTATATCACCAACTGACCAAGCTTGCGCTAAGGTGTAGAGTAACGATTCAGTATTCGATAAGTAAATTGTAATAACACGTTGAATTAGTTGTTCACCATTGTCAACGTCTAATGCTCGTATTGCGGATAGGGCATCGGCGTCAATCACTGGCACTTCGGTAACTTCTGCTAGGCTTGTTTTAGCTAACTCCGGGAGCCATTTGCTCAAAATAGTATATAAGCTTTGTGATTTAAATGGTTTTGGCAAATAATCATCCATCCCAGCAGCCAGACATTTTTCCCGATCACCTTCTATAACGTTGGCGGTAAGTGCAATTATCGGAAACTGGCCAAGTTTTCCGGAATTTTGTAATTTTCTAATAGCCGCTGTGGCTGCATAACCATCCATTTCTGGCATCATACAGTCCATCAGTACTAAGTCATAGCTTTTATGCTCAACTGCCTCTATCGCTTCAAACCCATTATTTGCTACATCAACTTTACAACCCAAACCCTGTAGCATATTTAAACCCACTTCTTGGTTGACAGGGTTATCTTCAGTTAACAAAATCAATGCCGACAGTTGCCCGCTTGCTGTGTTCATCGGTGTCTTCCTAGCCGTTTCAGTAGACACTAAACTGCTTTCTTCATCCAAGGCTTGCACTAGATTACGGAATAAATCTTGTTTACGGATGGGCTTAATTAAATAAGCCGAAAAACCAGCTTTTTTAGCTTCTTGGGCTTCATCTTTAAACAAGGTAGAGGTCAACATGACCAAAGCTGTATTTACGGTAGGCATGCGCGTTTTAATCAAATGGCCTAGTTCCAAGCCATTCATCCCGGCCATTTTCATATCGATTAAGGCGAGTTCATAAGGCTGCTCAATCGTGTAAGCTTGAGCCAACAACGATAAGGCAGACCAGCCATCTGCGCAGCAATCCACCTGCATACCCCAATCCGTAGCGTAGTTAAGCAGAATATCCCGATTGGTTAAATTATCTTCCACAATTAATAATTTTTTACCTTGTAGTTGATTGGCATGCAGTGGTTTTTCTGAACATGCTATAGCCGCGGAAGGTAGTGGTATGACAAAGGTAAATGTCGAACCTGCATTATCGGCGCTAGAAAAAGTCAATTTTCCACCCATCATTTCAACTAATTGTTTAGATATCGCTAAACCTAAGCCCGTGCCGCCAAATTTTCGAGTGGTCGAGCTATCTGCTTGTGAAAAAGCTTGAAATAAATTGGCATGGACACTTTCATGGATACCCACTCCAGTGTCGTGTACAGTAAATTGAATGAGCTGTGCCTGTGTTTCAGAGTTTTGATAGGCTGCTGGTTGGGTAGCTAAACTGATATTTACTGAAACTTCACCAGCAGCGGTAAATTTTATGGCATTGCCAACTAAATTACCTAACACTTGCCCAATCCGGGTTGGGTCGCCTTGCACATATTGGGGTACATCTAAGGTAATTTGATAGCTTAATTCAAGGCCTTTCGAGTGTGCCCGCTCAGCAAATAACTCAATAATATCGCCGACCGTATTATGTAAATTAAAATCTAGTCGTTCCAATTCAAAACGACCTGACTCTATTTTTGAAAAATCCAGGATGTCATTGATAATGGCTAATAATGATTCACCGGATTTATGTACGGTGTTGGCAAAGCGGCGTTGCTTTTCCGTTAAAGAGGTGCTTAATAACAACTCAGTCATACCCAGCACACCATTCATCGGTGTCCTGATTTCATGGCTCATATTAGCTAAAAATTGGGATTTAGCGGCATTGGCGGCCTCAGCATACTCTTGCGCGTGTTCAGCTTGTTCTTTTGCCTGTATGGCAATTTTTATAGCATGTTCCAATTCTATATTTTTTTCCGATAATTCTGCTGTACGTAAATGCACTAATTGCTCTAGATTTTTACGGTGTGTATCCAGCAATTCGTCCCGTTGTTGTATCTCAGTCAGCATAGCATTATAAACTTCAGCTAGCTGCCCAAACTCGTCTTGACTTGTTTTCGTGACACGTGCCCGAAAATTTTTATCACGGGTGACTAATGCCATAGCCTTCATTAAATCAATCAAGGGGTCAGAAAAGATCTTTTGTAATCGGGTCGAAAGAAATAAAATTAAAGCAAACGTAAAGACAAATACTAAGCCAATTATTCGGTAATAGCGGTTTAATAAGGCTTTTAAACCGCTTAAATCATCAATCAGTTCTAGGGCGCCTATCATTTGGCCTTCTAAATAGATGGCATGTATCAAATGTAATTTACCTTGGTTATCATAGAAAAACTTCTCTGCATAACCATTTGTCTTCAACTCGCTTTTAGGAAAACCAAAAGCGGTAAAAATCTCTGCTAACTTATGCATTAAAGGGTGTTCACCATCTTGCCCTTGGGCTTGCAAAATGGCATTAATGTCACTTGGTGCGTGTTGCGTAGCTGTGGAATGGTAACTTGAAAAAATAACGCCTAGCTCGTTATATAGAAAAGCTGAATTGATACTAGGACGTGTTTTAAGCACATTTAAGGTTTCAGTAGCTGCTTTTGGATCCATAAAGGCTATGGCTGATGCGCTAGTCCAAGCAATAATCTCCGCAATAGACGAAAGCTGCTGCTCAGTTTGATGTACTCTAGTTAAGCGTTCATTTAACGTTAAAACTGACGCTACGAATAACAACACGAGTAAGGCTACCCCACAAATGATAATGATTAACTTTGCTCGGATAGGTGCATTGTGGAAATTATGTTTCATTTATCAACCTTGCACTATTGGTTTTCAATTGTCGCATGCTGTAACAGACGGGAACTAATATCTAGGCCTTTTTGTACGCTAGCACTATGATTAACCTTGATTTCCATCTTCCCATCTATTAGCTGTAAACAGACCAAACCACCCGATTTTAAGAAATCTATTTCATCACCTATGGTTAAAATAGGCAGTTTATGGACTTCTGCGAGTAGCTGTATGGTTTTGTTTTTTTCTAAGCCCGTGACAAACAACAGCTGGCAGCGCTCTAAATCGTGTAGTCTAGAAGAGTTAACCACGGTTAAAGTTTTATCCCCAACGGGTTTGTTATCGACTAAGGTGAAAGCTTCTTGAACAATATTATTGCCAATTACGCACATTTTTATATTACTGGCATCGGCATCAGACTGACCATTAGGCCATTTAGTAAAACGGGCAAAGTTTAACGATAAGCCCGCTTTAACGGGATATTCCTCAACGTTTTCAGACCTAGCGGTCATAACAAAAACACAAGCGCTTAGCATTAAAGGCACGATTATACGGAAAGGGGTCATTTCTTTAAGTAATGGCCTTAAGCTTTAGAAAAAACAAAAAAAAGTAGGTAACTAAGCGAGTTGCTTTAAAAATTAAAGGCTAATTTACCATAGACCCCTCGCACAATTTCAGTCGGTAAGGTATAAGATTCATCAACATATTCTATATGACGGTTATCCAACAGGTTTTGCCCAGTAACTGAAAGCTCTACTGCGGGATGAAGTTTCCAGGCGACCCTAGCATCTAGCGTTACATATTCGCTAATGGGGACGGTTTGTAATGTTCTAACCTGAACGGCCCTGGCGGAGCTGTTATAGCGCAACCAGAAATCTAAATTTACTTTATTGTTGGGTGTTAATTCTGCCCTTAATGAAACTTTATGATTTGGGCTGATTGGATTAAGTGTGGCATTGTCTGTTGAGTTAATGTCGGTTTTTAAGTAGCTATAATTGGCATGCCACCGCCACCAACCCGTCATTTGCCAAACGGTAGCTGATTCAAGGCCATAGGTTTGGGTTGTACCATTATTGGTAAAATTGCTGGGTAATCTAAACGGCAATTGGCTAAAGTCTGTAGCAATAGTGCGTAAACTTTTGTAGTCATTATAAAAAGCAGTAAGGTCAACGGAAAGTTGGTTGCCTATTGCAAAGCGATAGCCTAATTCATAAGCCAACAATTCCTCCGCTTTAAAATCACGGCTACCGACTAAGGTAAACGGAACAGGCGCGCTAACATTGGCAGCCAACTGTACAGGAAAGATGCCTTCTAATAAAGTGATGTCATTTTCAGCCCGGGATGGGGTTCTTACCGCTCTTGAAATAGAACTCCAAAATCTATGTTGGGTATTTACAGCCCATAGTAATTTAATAGAGGGCTGACCTTCAAATCCGGTGTAGTCGTTATGCTCAAACTTTGATCCCAGTGTAAGCCATAGCTTGTCATCAATAAGTTGGATCTCGTCTTGCACAAATGCGCTAAATAGTTGGGTATTTCTGCTGCGTGGATTGGCTTGTAAAAGCACAGAGTTGGTAAAATTGTCCAAATTGGAGCGATAGCCTAAACCCCAGATGACATTTTGTGCAGACGACAGCTCAAAGTTATGTTGAAAATCCAGATCGAGTGTATCGAGACTTTGACCGATAAGGTTTTCCCTACGTTCGGTGTGGTCATAATAAAATTGTAACGAGTATTCTGATGTCAATGATGTCGTGTGTTTCAAGCGCGAAGTAATATTCCAACCGGCTAGCTGGGCTGTACTATCTACTCTATTAATAAACCGAGGTGAACTTAAAGTAGGTTGCAATAATGCTTGGTTAACATGGCTTTGGTAAATATCACCTTGAAAAGTAAAGTCGTCTTGATCGGTTAAACGGGAATCTATACGGAAGCCACCTTGCTGTTTTTCCCAGGCGTCATGGGCATTTGAAGCATCCAGGCCTTGGGCAGGGTCTGGGGCACCTGAAAAATTGTCCCGCTGAAAGCCTTTTACATAAGCTCTAGCATGGCTATCTTCACCCAGTTTTAGGCCATAGCGTAAAGCCCCAAAACCTGATTCAAGATTACCACCACCCGCAGTCAATAAGCCGCCTTGGGTATCTTCGGTACGCTTAGTAATAATGTTGATAACGCCATTAACCGCATTGGCTCCCCAGAGCGTGGCACCTGGACCACGGATCACTTCTATCCTATCCACATCTTCCATCATGACATCTTGGGCATCCCAAAACACACCGGAGAACGAGGGTGAATAAACGGTACGGCCATCAACTAAAACCAACAATTTATTGGCAAAGTTACCATTAAACCCCCTAGCTGTTACTGCCCATTTATTTGAGCTGATACGGGCTACATCAATGCCTGGTGCCATACGTAAAGCCTCAGGAATACTGGTAACACCGCTGCGCTTAATATCTTCATTACTAATTACAAAAATTGCCGAAGGGGAATCAGACAGTGGTTTAGCTTTTTTTGATACCGAAGTGACTTGTACGTTTAACAAATCAGAAATATCAAGTTCCGTAACATCAGCCGCTGATGACTTTGAATGTTTAGGCGTAGCCAAAACGTTAGAAAAATAGCTTAGTAAAATCACGGCTAGGCAAAAATTCTGAATCATGGTGAATCCTATATTAAAAGCGCATACTTTTTGGAGTTTTGTTTGCTTAAGGTGATTGAAAGAGGACTTAGCGTCCGTATCAACAGGCCAGAAAGCGGATTATTTTGTGAAAAGTATAGATAATTTGCCAGGAAGTGTTAGGCCATACGCTATTATTTCTGTAATAAATTAGGCTTTTTTTAAAGATTCATTAAAAAACTAGACATAATCAGCTGGGTGATAAACTAATCAGTAAGTTTTTTACGTTAGATTTTCTGATTAAGTTAGCGTTATTATTTAATTCATATCACCCTGTTTAGGCTAAAGCATATAATAGGTGTTTTAAAATATTGGAAATGGCTGCATTGATGGAAAATTTTATACCTGGTCAGCGTTGGATTAGTAATACAGAATCCGAATTAGGCTTGGGGCTAGTGCTTGAAGTAATTTATAACCGTGTGACCGTACTCTATTTAGCAAGTGATGCACGAAGAACTTACGCCCGAGATAATGCCCCGTTAACCCGAGTTAAGTTTTCCATAGGTGATGTCATTGAATCAACCAATGAGGTAAAGATTAGTATTACCCAAATACAGGAAAATAATGGCTTAATTACCTATATAGGGACTACAGATACCGGTCATGAAGAAAGCATCGAGGAAATGGAACTTAACCACCATATCCAATTTAATAAACCGCAAGACCGGCTGTTTAATGGCCAAATTGACCCTAGTTCATGGTTCTTATTACGCTTTGAAACTTGGCGACGGGTACAGCAACATCAGCAATTGCCTGTTAAAGGATTATTGGGTGGACGGGCAGCCCTGATCCCGCATCAATTATTTATCGCGCAAGAAGCAGCAAATCGTGCCGCACCTAGGATTATGCTGGCGGATGAGGTGGGCTTAGGAAAAACCATTGAAGCGGGTTTGATAGTTCATCATCGTTTGATCAACAATTTGAGCAACCGAATTTTAATTATTGTGCCTGAGTCGTTATTGCATCAATGGTTAGTTGAAATGCTTAGGCGTTTTAACTTGCATTTTAGTATTTTTGATGAAGAGCGCTGCCACGAAGATTATGGCAGTGACGATATGGAAGACAAGCCAGATAGACACGACAAAGTTGAAAATCCTTTTTTAACTGAACAATTAGTGTTGTGCAGCCAACAATTTTTTTCAGAATACCCTGAACGCCAAATGCAAGCGCTAGATGCTGGCTGGGATATGGTGGTCGTTGACGAAGCGCATCATTTAGTTTGGGATGAACAATCCCCGAGCTTGGAATATCTCTTTATTGAAATGTTAGGGCAGGTGTCACCTAGCCTTATATTATTAACAGCAACGCCAGAACAATTGGGTAAAGCCAGTCATTTTGCCCGGCTAAGATTACTTGACCCCGACCGTTTTTATAGTTTTAGCGCATTTTTAAACGAAGAAGCCTTATTTGAACCTGTTGCTGCCGCAGCTAACCTGTTATTAGCTGGTGAGCCATTGGATGTAAGTGCAAAAGACAATTTAAGCCGATTGCTTAAACAAGATAATGTCGATAGCTTGCTGAATAATGTTAACAATCCTGAATTAGGTACAGTCGCCAGGGCAGAATTGATTAATATTTTGCTGGACCATCACGGTACAGGACGTATTTTGTTTAGAAACTCAAGGCAAACAGTACAGGGCTTTCCAAACCGTGAACGTTATGGTTATGCTTTAGACGGTGAAGAGCAAACAAACTTGTTGGATGATGCGCGCTATCATTGGTTACTTACTCAGCTTAAAGCTTTATCTGGACAAAAAGCACTACTCATTTGTAGCTCAGCGCAGCTAGCTATCTTATTGGAACACACCCTAAAAAATAAGGCAGGTATTGCTGCCGCTGTATTCCATGAAGGCATGAGCATCATTGAGCGTGATCGGGCTGCAGCTTATTTTGCTGATCCAGAAAGCTCTGCGCGTCTACTAATTTGTTCAGAAATTGGTAGCGAAGGTCGAAACTTTCAATTTGTGCATCATTTAATCTTATTTGATTTGCCGGCAAATCCAGATTTATTACAACAACGCATCGGTAGGCTAGATAGGATTGGTCAAAAGCAAGTTATTCAAATTCATGTGCCCTATATCAAAGGCAGTACACACGAGGTGTTATTCCGTTGGTACGATGAGGGTTTAGATGCTTTCAGGCGTAATTGTTCCGCTGCACAACGCGTAGCCGACTTATTGCATGACGAGTTGGGGCATGTATTAACTAACCGTGCTGAAGCTGAAATAGACACTCTCATCAGCAATACACAACGCTTGCGAGATGAAATTGAGGCCGAATTACATCATGGTCGGGATCAATTGTTAGAATTGAATTCTTGTCGTAGCCAGCAAGCCAAAGACATTATCGACCAGCTCAATAGTTATGAGCATGAAGGTGGCTTATGGCCTTATATGGAAGATGTTTTTGAATGTTATGGTGTAGATACTGAATTTCATAGCCCTGATTGTTTTATCATCAGACCTAGTGACCATCTACGGCTTTCGCACTTTCCTGGGCTATCGGAAGATGGTTTGACATTAACGGTAGAACGCCATATTGCTTTGGCTAGGGAAGATATGCAGTTTTTTACCTGGGAGCATCCTATGGTGATGGCAGCGATGGATCTGGTATTATCAAGTGAAACTGGCAATGCCTGCGTTAGTGTCATCCGACATCAAGCGCTGAAAGCAGGACAGTTTTTATTGGAATGTCTCTTTATTGTGGAATGTAGTGCCCCTACGGAATTTCAAATTAGCCGGTTTTTACCCCACACGCCGTTACGGGTGTTGATCGATCAAAATAAAAAAGACATGTCAGATAGTATTTTACATGCAGAATTAATCGAAACAGGTACAGGTTTTGATAAGTTTAAAATTACCAACTTTATCGCAAAGCAACGGCCGCATTTAGTCAATATGATCTTGCAGGCAGAACAACGCGCAACAGCAGATATGCAGGCATTAGTTAAAGCTGCTACGCAAACCATGTTGGATGCGCTCAGCAAGGAGATTAAACGCTTAGTTAGGCTAAAAAAACTGAATCCTAGTATTAAAGCTGAAGAAATTGAACAGCTTAAAGATAGGGCTATGTTATGTCATGAGCAATTGGAATCCACCCGATTACGTTTAGACGCAATACGCTTTGTGATCACTAGCTAATGATTAGGATTTAGTTTTTATGATAACGATAGGAAAAATCAATACCTTAAAGCTAGTTGAGCCTAAAGGCCGTGACATCTACCTTGAAGCGCTAGGTGGTAAAAAACTCTTGCTTGTTGGCAAACCCTTACCAAAAGACACGCCAGCTGGAACCGAAGTTAATGCGTTTGTCTATGTAGATATGGCAGGGCATCCGGTTGCATCTATACAAATGCCCAAGGCACAAGTGGATGAGTTTGCTTGGTTAAAAGTCATTGCCGTGAATTATTACGGTGCTTTTTTAGATTGGGGATTACAAAAAGACTTATTACTGCCATTTAGCGAGCAATATTACGAGTTGGAAGTTGGAAAATCCTGTTTAGTCCGTTTATTTCTTGATGAAAAAGAGCGAATTATTGCTACCACAAAAATTGAAAAATATCTGCTGGATGAAGTCGATGCAGAGGCCAATTTAGTCGCCGGAAAAAAAGTTTCGCTAATAATAGCGGACAAAACAGAGTTGGGTTTTAAAGCGATTGTTAACAACCGTTATTGGGGTTTGTTATACAAAAACGAACTTTATCAAATTATCAGAACAGGCCAACACATTGAAGGCTACATCAAGCAGATCAGGCCAGACAATAAGATCGATTTAAGTATAAATGAGCCTGGTTACGCCAAGGTTGACCCCCTTACGGCTACGATTTTGCAACAACTGTCATTGAATGGTGGCGAATTAAAATTAAGTGATAAAAGCCCACCCGAAGAAATTTATCGTTTGTTTGGCGTTAGCAAAAAAGTTTTTAAACAAGCCATAGGCGCGTTGTATAAAAATCAAACCATAATTATAGAAAAAGATAAAATCAAATTGGTTAATTGAAAATAAGGCAACTTTTTATACCAGCAAGTTAACCAAAATTTGTTCATAAATATCCGACAACACCTCTACGTCAGCAATGTCGACATGCTCATTTACTTTATGGATACTGGCGTTCACAGGTCCAAGCTCAATTACTTGGGCACCTGTGGGGGCGATAAAACGGCCATCCGAAGTACCGCCGCCAGTGTCATCATGGGTTTCGTAACCGGTTACCGTGTTAATGGCCGCGTGCGTGGCCTCGAGCAATTTACCTTGAGCCGTTAAAAAAGGCTGGCCCGACAACCGCCATTGTATTGCGTAGTTGAGCTGGTGTTTGTCGAGTAGGGCTAATGTGCGTTGTTTAATGGTGTTTTCATCAAGTTCTGAACAAAATCGTAGATTAAACTGTATCTCTACGGAACCTGGGATGATGTTTTCAGCGCCTGTACCGGCATGAATGTTTGAAATTTGTAAGCTAGTGGGTGGGAAAAACGCGTTACCGTTATCCCAAACCACTTCGGTAAGCTCTGCCAATGCTGGGGCTACTGTGTGGATAGGGTTTTCAGCTAACTCAGGATAAGCAACATGGCCTTGTATGCCATTGATAGTTAGCTTTGCACACAAAGAACCACGACGGCCAACACGGATAACATCAGCAATTTTTTGATGGCTAGACGGCTCGCCGACTAAACACCAAGCAATTTTTTCCTGACGTTGTTCCAAGACCTCGATTACTTTTACAACACCATGGCTGGCAATGCCTTCTTCATCACTAGTCATTAAGATGGCTATGGAGCCTTGGGGTTCTGGATAACGTGCTAAAAAGCGCTCGACAGCCGTCATAAAAGCCGCGATCCCACTTTTCATATCCGCCGCGCCGCGGCCAAACAGTTTGCCTTCACGCAAGCTAGGTTCAAACGGGGGCGAGTCCCAAGCGTCTAACGGCCCAGTTGGCACGACATCGGTGTGTCCCAAAAAAACAAATAACGGCGCAGCATGACCGCGTCTAAGCCATAAGTTTTGAGTGTCGCCAAAATTAAGGCGCTCGTCAATGAATCCTAGCGGGGTTAAATATTGGGCAATAAAGTCTTGGCATCCGGCATCTTCTGGGGTTACTGATGGCCTAGAAATAAGCGATTTAAGGACTTCTAAGGTCTTACTCATAAGAGTTTTTGGTATTGCTCGGCTTTAAATCCCAATAAATACTTGTCGTCCGCGACCAATATAGGCCGTTTTATTAATGTTGGCGTTGCCAGCATTAAAGTTAGCGCTTTCTCTGTATTTAATTGGCTTTGTTGTTCAGAACTCAATTGCCGCCAACTTGTGCTGCTACGGTTAAGCAATTTTTCCCAGCTTAAGTGTTCAATAAATAGGGTTAATTGCTCTTGACTAAGGCCATCCACCCTAAAATCATGAAACTCATAGCTAACATTATTATTTTCCAACCATTTGCGGGCTTTTTTAACTGTATCGCAGTTTTTTATGCCATAAAGCGTATACATAGGGCAATTTTAGAGTTGGCTATTGAGCAGTTCGTCTAAACTTGGGAGTTCTTTATCTAGTTTGCAGTGCGCTTTATAAAGGTCAACAAACTCCATAAACGCTTGTTCCAAGTCAGATAAAATTTCTTCTTCATTTTCGCGTTCATCATCAGGTACATCGGATGATTCTAAATATTCTTTTTGTAGGGTAATCTCACTGTTTAAAGCAAGAGTCGCATAAATAATGGCATTACTGGTTAAGTTCTGGGTCATGGCTGTTCTCTCAGTAGGGAGGATTGGGCAGCGGTAAGGCATACTGCCCATAAAATGTTCTTAATCGCGTAACAATTCATTAATGCCTGTCTTACTACGGGTTTTTTCATCAACTTGTTTGATAATTACCGCGCAATATAAGCTATAACGGCCATCAGCAGAGGGTAGGTTACCTGATACTACCACAGAACCCGCAGGTATGCGGCCATAACTGACTTCCCCTGTCGTGCGGTTATAAATTTTGGTGCTTTGCCCAATATATACACCCATGGATATCACACAACCGTCTTCTACAATAACCCCTTCAACTATTTCTGAACGTGCACCGATAAAGCAATTGTCACCTATAATCGTTGGATTGGCTTGTAACGGTTCTAACACGCCACCAATACCAACACCACCTGAAAGATGGACGTTTTTGCCAATTTGTGCGCAGGAACCAACAGTAACCCAAGTATCAACCATGGTGCCGCTATCCACATAAGCACCAATATTGACATAAGAGGGCATCAAAATAGCGCCAGGGGCAATATAGGAACCGTGTCTGGCGACAGCATTAGGCACTACACGTACACCCGCAGCAGCAAAATCCTGCTCGCTATAGTTGGAAAACTTACACTCAACTTTATCGTAATAACGTGTGTTACCCCCATCCATTAAGTGGTTTTCATTAATTTTAAAGGATAATAACACGGCTTTTTTTAACCATTGGTGAGTAACCCAATCACCATTTATTTTTTCAGCAACCCGTAATTTGCCAGTATCCAATAAATTTAGGGTTTCGCTGACTGCCGAACGGATTTCGTCGGAGACTTTTTGATGTGTAATGTCGTTACGTTGTTCAAAAGCATTGTTAATGATGGTTTCTAGTGATGACATGAGTTTCTTATTAGAGTTGTTTAATAAAATTTTTAATACGATAAGCGGCTTCAATGCAATCTGATAAAGGCGCAACTAACGCTATTCTGACATGGGATAAACCCGGATTAATACCGTGGGATTCGCGGGATAAATAGCTGCCGGGCAAGACCGTAAGGTTTTCTTGGGCATATAGCTGTTGTGCAAAATCACTATCGTTAATCGGTGTTTTTAGCCAAATATAAAAGCTGGCGGGAGGTTTGTTGATAGCTATCGTGTCTGCCAGGACCTCAATAAAGGCGCTAAACTTTTCCCGGTATAACCGTCTATTTTCAAGCACATGTTGCTCGTCCTGCCAAGCGCTAATACTGGCATATTGCGTGGGTATCGGTAAGGCGCATCCTTGATATGTACGGTATTTAAAATAGCTCTGCAGAATATCAGCATCGCCTGCAACAAATCCGGAGCGTAAACCTGGCGCGTTTGACCTTTTCGATAAGCTATGAAAGATCAAACAATTTTTAAAACTGGTATTGCCAGCGGCGAAGGCGGATTCCAACAAACCCGGCGGCGGATTGTTTTCATCGTCATAAAGCTCGGAATAACATTCGTCTGATGCAATTATAAAATCATAGGTTTGTGCTAGCTCCAGCAATTTAAGGTGGCTTTCACGGCTTAGTACGGCACCACTCGGATTGCCGGGTGAGCAGATATAGATCAACTGGCAGCGTTGCCAAATGCTTACAGGCACGGCATCAAAGTCAGGCAGATAGCCTGTTGTTTCCGTTGTGTTTAAAAAATACGGTTCAGCCCCAGCCAACAAAGCCGCGCCTTCATAAATTTGGTAAAACGGGTTGGGCATGATCACGACAGGCTTACCTGCTAGCGTGTCTGTTGTGTCAATCAGGCATTGGGCAATTGAAAACAAAGCTTCACGTGTGCCACTTACTGGCAGGATATGGCTATCAGGATTAATTGCCGAGATTGGGATCTGATAGCGTTGTGCTAACCAAGTTGCGATAGTTTCCCGCAGTTCTACAATGCCTTTAGTTGTAGGGTATTTTGATAATCCGTTTATATGCGCTAATAAGGCTTCTTGAATGATGGCCGGTGTGGCATGGCTAGGCTCACCAATTGATAAAACAATGGCAGGCTTATCAGCAGGTGTAATACCCTGTTTAAGCTTAGCGAGTTTTTCAAAAGGGTAGGGCTGGAGTGTTTGCAGGTTTGGCGTCATTCTTAACTGCAATGAGGTTGTTTACCCAGCGCTTGTGCTTGTTGATAAAGTTGTAAAGCTTGCGGCATATGCTGTTCTAATTGATTAATTCGGGTACTGTTGGACGGGTGGGTAGATAAGAACTCAATAGGCTGGGCGCCTTGGCTTAACGTTGACATTTTTTGCCATAAGGCAACGCTTTGATTAGGATCAAAGCCGGCCTTGGCCATTAAATCTACGCCGATAATGTCGGCTTCACTTTCGTGTATACGGCTGTATGGCATTAACACGCCATACTGTGCACCTAAACCGAGTAAGCCTACTGCAGTTTGGCCTAATGCCGTTTGTGGTGTACTAATGGCTTGTACTAAAGCTACGCCTTGGTTTACCGCCAGTTCTTGTGATGCCCGCTCATTGCTGTGTTTAGCCATGACATGACCTATTTCATGGCCTATTACCGCTGCCAATTGGTCTTGATTGTCCACGACTTGCAGCATACCAGTATGCACACCAATTTTATTACCAGGTAGGGCAAATGCATTTGGGGTTTGGTCTTCAAACACCACCACTTCCCACGTGCCGCCAAGGCTAGCAGTTAAATTTTGGGCTATGCATTGTGAAACCTGTAAGTAACGTTGATTAGTACTAATCGTTTTTTCACGTTTTAAGTTGTCAAAGGCCTGTAATCCCAATTGATTCATTTGCGTATCGCTCATAAAAATAAATTGCTGCCGACCCGTTGGGCTAACGGCACAAGCATTAATCACACTAGCGCAAGCTAATAAATAAAGGATTTTTTTTAACATATAAAATTCAGCAATGGCATTAGGCTGTGTATTTTATCTTAAGTTTTTAATTCAAGCCTAAAAAAGTCGTTGTTATATCGACATTCATTTAACAATTTTTTGTAGCATAGCTAGAAATTTATCTCTTGAAAAAGCGCCGCTAACACCCGTACGTTGATGCTGGGCATCAAAAAAATAGGTTCTAGGCAGTTCGCCATACCATTTAGGATCTATTTGAAAACGTAGTTTTTGGCTATTCGGGTCGGCAAAAACCCAATTCTCAAGATTGCCGAGCTCATGCTGGGACAAAATGGTTTTTATCTCGTCAGTTTCCGATAAGTCATCAGTTGACAAGGTAATGATTTTAAAACTGGGTTGTTCTTGATGGATATTTTTTAATAAATCCATATCCTTTAAGCAAGAAGAGCAGGTAGTTGACCATAGCACTAAAACAAAAGCTTGCTCCTTGTTAGCGGCAAGGATTTCTTGGTAGCTGCTGGCATTAAAAGGCTGTAACTGAATTTCCTGGCCGTCAGCGGCATTACTGAAGGGCATAGAAAAAACCAGCCAGAGCATTAAGGAAAATTTTCTAAAAATCATAATTATTACCAAAAACTGTCATTAGGTTTATTTTCAGAACTTTAACAGGAAGCCGTTAATAATTAAAGGCTAATCAATTGTGTATAAGAGAATTATGCTGTTAAAAGGCACAAGACTTTTGCTTTATTGCCACGTCTTTATTATTTCGAGTTAGAATAGTATGGTATGCAAATGTCTCGAACTAAGTTTTAGACAAGGCAAAACTATTTTTCTTCAAAAATAATAACCAGAGGAATAGCGTGTGGCTGAAATAACTGAAGTGCCTAGTCCTTTTTGCGGTATTGGTACCGATGACTTGACCATAGACGTCGATGGCGTATCACTCAAAGTCATCGCCAATGGCTGTGCGGTTAACACACCCGCATTTGAGCAAGCAATAACCGACAAAACCCCAAGAGTCAATGGCCAGGAAGTATCGCTAGACATAGCGGTGGCCAAAGCCGCTGAACTATTAAAACCCACCCGTCAACCCATTATTGGCGGCTGTGCAACTGATGTTAATGGGATGCGGGCTCTGCTTGCCTTGGCAGATCGCTGTGGTGCGGTTATTGATAATATTAATTTTACCGGTGCACGACGTAATTTCTTGGCCATGCAAGATTCTGGCTGGATGAATACAACTCTGGCAGAATTGAAAAACCGCTGTGATGTATTACTTGTGGTAGGAACTGATTTAGAAACCTTCGCACCGCGCTTTTTTGAGCGCTATTTGTGGAATCAAGAATCAATGTTCTTGGATGATACGGCCCAACGGCAAATTATTTATTTGGGCAAAGCACCATCTGGTAATGCATCAACATCACCAAAAGGCCAAAAAGCCCAAGTCTATGTCTGTGACGATGCCGATCTACCAGAAGTCGTTGCTGTGTTAAGGGCTTTAGTGAAAGGCCGGCCAATTTCTGCAGAATCTGTTGCTGGTATAGCCATTACTGAATTAAATGCCCTAGCTGAGCAACTTAAATCTGCACGTTATGGTGTGGTCACGTGGGCTGCTGGCGCTTTGGCTTATAGCCAAGCGGAGTTAACCGTACAAACATTATCTGAGATGATAAAAGATTTGAACAGCCTTAATACCCGTTGCTCGGGGTTTCCCTTGGGTGGTAAAGAAGGCGACCAGACCGCGAATCAAGTCTGTGGCTGGACGACAGGCTATCCGGCACGCACGCGTTTTACACGCGGCTATCCGGAATATGACCCATTTTTGAATGATATCAATGCAATGCTTGATAATGGTGAAGCAGATGCCTTACTTTGGGTACATGCTTTTAATAGCTCTGCGACACCACCAGCAACGGCATTACCAACTATCGTGATAGGCCGTTCTGGCATGGTATTTGGTCAAGAACCTGATGTCTTTATTCCGGTGGGCACACCCGGCATCGACCATGCTGGCCATGCCTTTAGGCTGGATAATGTGGTTGCTATCCGGCTTAAAAAATTACGGGATTCTGGTTTGCCCAGCACCAGCGAAGTGTTACAGGCGATAGATCATGCCCTGGCTTAAACAAGATCGCACGATTAGTTAACAAGCGCCGATCTGCTTGCTATTTGAATCGCCTATTTCGCTAGTCAGCAGGCAAGGCCACATTATAAAAACTTAAGGATTCAATATGTTAATTAAATTAAGTGGTGGTATGGTATATGATCCCGCCAGCGCCACAGCTGGGCAGCAACAGGATATTTACATCCAAGACGGCCGCATAATCAGTCCGCCTGCTGGTGACGTTGCAATTGATAAAGTATATGACTTAAAGGGCAAAGTGGTAATGTCCGGCGCAATTGATATGCATACCCATATTGGTGGCGGTAAAGGCAATATTGCCCGCACCTTATTACCCGAAGATCACCGAAAAGACCCTGTTTCCCGTACAGATGTCACACGTTCAGGTTGTGGGCATGCGATGCCGAGTACCTTTGTCACGGGCTATCGTTATGCCGAAATGGGCTATACCGCAGGTTTTGAGCCCGCTGTGTTACCGATTAATTCTCGCCAAGCCCATATGGAGATGGGTGATATACCGATCTTAGATAAAGGTGGATATGTCATGCTGGGCAGCGATGATTATCTGCTGCGCATGTTGACAGCTAAAAAGGATCAAAAAGCGATCAATGACTATGTGGCTTGGACGATTAACTCTGCGAAAGCCATTGGGGTAAAAGTTGTTAATCCAGGCGGTATTAATGCTTTTAAATTTAACCAACGCAAATTGGATTTGGATGAGCAAAACAGCCATTATGGCGTAACACCGAGGGATATTTTGCAAGTGTTGGCAACAGCCGTTAAACAACTGGGTATTAGCCATCCATTACACGTGCATGGTTGCAACTTAGGTGTGCCTGGAAACGTGCAAACGACCCTAGACACCATCCAAGGCATTGGTGGTTTACCGATGCATTTAACCCATATCCAATTCCATAGTTATGGTCGGGAAGGCGATTTTAAATTTTCTTCTGGCGCCGCACAAATAGCTGAAGCCATCAATAAAAATAAAAATATCACTATCGATGTAGGGCAAATTTTATTTGGCCAAACCGTTACTGCATCAGGCGACAGTATGCGCCAGCATGCCAACCATAAATACGCCAATCCAAATAAATGGGTGTGTATGGATATTGAATGCGATGCCGGCTGTGGGGTGGTGCCATTTAAATATCAAGATCAAAATTTTGTTAACGCCTTGCAATGGGCCATTGGTTTAGAAACATTTTTATTGGTTGATGATCCATGGCGCATATTTTTAACAACAGACCATCCAAACGGTGCGCCGTTTACGAGTTACCCGCATTTAATCCGGTTGTTAATGGATAAAACGTTCAGGAATGAAATGTTGTCCACTATCCATCCTGAAGCTCAAAAAATGACTACGCTGGCGTCTATAGACCGCGAATATAGTCTACAAGAAATTGCCATTATGACCCGTGCAGGTGCCGCAAAACTTATCGGCCTAAAAGACCGCGGTGGCTTGAGTGCAGGAAATTGGGCTGACATTACCGTATATACCGATATGCCTAACCGTGAACAAATGTTCGAAAAACCGGATTATGTGTTTAAGGACGGTGAACTGGTAGTTGTTGATGGTAAGGTAGTGCATACCAAATGGGGGACTACCCACATTGTAAAACCTGAGTATGATGTGTCGGTTGAAAAAGGCCTAAAGGATTATTTTGATCGTTATTTAACAATGAAGTTGGGTAATTTTAAGATCAGTGACGATGAGATTACCGAAAATGGCCGGGGTAGCCTTAGCGTGCATCCATTGCGCAGTGTTTAATTGGCTAAAAAGAAATATAAGATGGGGCCAGTATTTTTAGCGTCTCACTGGCCCAATGTTTCTGTGTACTGGACACATCACTAAAAAACGCACTTTTAGCAAACCAACGCTGTTATAGCGATAGATAAATCCTAAGCACCAGAGTATAAGTGATACTTATGCTAATCGGGAATGCTTGTTTAGTTGAGTTATTAAGAATGCATACAAACTCAACTGACAGTGCTATAAAAAGTATAAGACACTTACTTGTGTAGGTGTATTATTAATGTAGTAAGAAAAACAGCGGCATACACACCAAAATATTATTATAAGTGGAGGAAAATCATGTTAGTCGCCAATCAGGAAGCCCCATTTTTTCGGTCACTAAACCAAAATAACCAACTCATTTATTTATCTGATTACCAAGATAAAAAAAATGTCTTATTGTATTTTTATCCTAAAGACGATACCCCTGGCTGTACCATAGAAGCCAATGAGTTTACAACTTTGGCCTCTGCTTTTGCTGATTTGGAGACTGAAGTGATAGGTGTCAGTAAGGATACATGTGAAAGCCACCGGGCCTTTATTGATAAATTTAACCTTAATGTCCAACTCTTAGCCGATACTAGCGGTGCAATATGCGAAAGCTACAATGTCTGGCAGGAAGTTGAAAAAGAAGGTGTTAAAAAATTCAAAATTATCAGGTCAACATTTCTAATCGATAAATCTGGGATATTAAAAGAAGTCATTTATGGTGTAAATCCTGAAGGTCATGCCCAGGCTATGTTAGAAATTATTATAAATAACGCTACTGACAAGGTTGATTAGCCTTTACCTCAAAAACAATAAGAAAAAGTTGGTTATATAAATATGCTTTATGGTCCGGAACAACAAAAACTGCAAAAAGCATTAGGTACAGAAAAGCTAGCCGAACGCGTTGCAGAAGCTATTGTAGTGACAGAGTTAAATGAACAGCACCAAAATTTTATAGCAAGCCGTGAGCTATTTTTTTTAACGACTGTCGATCATCGTGGCTACCCAACCTGTTCATACAAAGGCGGCAACCCAGGTTTTGTTAAAGTACTGGACAATAAAACCTTATTGTTTCCTAGCTATGACGGCAACGGTATGTTTCTATCGATGGGAAATATAAACGAAAATAATAAAGTAGGCTTATTATTTATAGATTTTGAAACCCCGCATCGGGTTCGTGTCCATGGCACAGCAACAATTGAAAAAAATAGCGGCTTACTGGCGGAAAGTTTTGAGGCTGAATTAATTGTTCGGGTTAGTGTGACCGAAGCCTTTGTTAACTGTCCACGATATATCCACCAATATCAACGTATAGCCACATCAAAATATGTACCTCAAGCGGGCAGGGTAACACCAGTACCGCAGTGGAAGCGCATTGATGCTATCCAAGATTGCTTACCTGAAAAGGATAAGCTTAGCGTGGCGGCACTAGGTGAACCCATTAGCCCTGAAAACTATGCTGAACTACTACAAAAAGGCGAAGGCTGATAAAATTAACGGCAATAACCCAAAATTTAATCAAGAAAGTTAAACATATATGAGTTTTGATCTTATTGGTTATGCGGCAGCAGCATTAACCACTTTGTCTTTTTTACCGCAAGCCCTGTTGACTATTAAAACAAAAGACACAGATTCATTGTCTTTGAGCATGTATAGCTTGTTTACCTTAGGGGTTTTATTGTGGTTAATCTATGGTATATACCTAAAAAATACTGCCGTCATTGCCGCTAATGCGGTCACTTTTTTCTTATCGGCGTTAATTTTAGGCTTTAAGATTTATAACTGTTTGCGCAAGAAAACATAGTCAAACTTAACATTACATTAGGGCAAGCAACTGCCCTAAAATATGACGGTTAGTAGCTAATATCTGCTTAGGAAATACACCTGTATTTCCGCTAAAATCAGTAATGCTGGCTCCTGCTTCTTCCGCAATTAAAGCGCCAGCGGCCACGTCATATAAATTCAGCTCCTGCTCCCAGTACGCATCCACTTGACCATCGGCTACCAAGCATAAATCCAATGCTGCCGAACCAAACCGCCGCTGACCTGTAGTGGCTTCGGCAATGCGGCAAAATCGCTGCAAATTATTGTCTTTTAAATACGATCTTAAACAAGCAAATCCTGTAGAAACCATCGCATCAGCCAATTGTGTCGTTGGTGCCACTGTAATAGGGTTACCATTTTTACTGGCCCCTTTGCCTTTTTCAGCACAATAATAATCATTTAGCGCAGGCGCATACACCGCACCAGCCACCAACAACTGATCAATTTCCAAAGCCACGCTGATACCCCAAAAATACTGGCCTCTAGCAAAAGAATGGGTGCCATCAATGGGATCAACTATCCAGCGTTGGGTTTGGTTAGCACTTTGGCCGCTTTCTTCACCCCAAAAACCAAATTCAGGATAATGTTCACTTAACGATTGTTTTAAAAAAGCTTCTACAGCGATATCTGCATCAGTGACAAAATCGCGTGGGCTTTTCTGGGTTATGCCAGCGTGTTTTAAATCCTTAAAATGATTAAGCGCAATCGCCCCAGCTTGGCGTATAACATTTTCCAGTACAGCAGTTGAAATCGGCATAGTGAATTTCCAAAAAAGTGAAGCAAAAACCCAATTTGATATGGTGATAAATTATAAAATAATGCTTTAGCAACGCGTAATAAATACGCTTGCCTGTAATCAGCCATCACTAAACCATTGCCCAGGGCTAATAATACCCGAAAGATTTAGACCCGGGCGGCATAAAACCAGTACCGACAGGGGCAGGCTTATAAAGCATTACAGAAAACTTAAATTGGGGGTACTATTTTCTTTGCCTTGCTATCATGAACAGATAAACTTAGTTTCACTATTTATTTAGAATGTTACATAACCTTTATCGAGACTATCCGTGTTTGATGCTATACGCGTACTATTTAATAATTTTACTCCGGCGGTCGACTTTTGTTCCATACGAGTGGTCGAAGAAACCAGCGAGAAGATCGTGGTTAGGCAAGATGTTTTACAGCCCTTATCTAGCCGCCTTGAGCGTGGTGCAATGGTTACTGTCATCCACCGTGGAGGTTATGGTTATGCCGCAACCTGCGATTTGACTGAGGCAGGTTTAAAAAAGGCATTATCCGAGGCTAAAACCTGGGCGGAAACCTGCGCTAGACATTCAATTATGGATTTTTCTACCCTTGCATTACCTTCAAACACAGGCAAATACCATAGCCCTGCGGCGGCAATATTAACCCAGCCATCACGCCGAGAAATCATTGATTTATTGCAAGCTGAAGCGGCCACTTGCCGAATTGATGACCGTATCATCGACTGGGAAGCTTCATTATGGACTACCCATACTGACCAATTGTTTTTAACATCACATGGTGGCGATATCGAACAACAGTTCCGCTATGTAGTACCTAATCTATATGTGACAGCTAATGCGGGTTCCGACACCCAAACGCGTTCATTTAGTGGTGGCTGTTTATGCCAACAAGGCGACCTCTCAGTTTTCTTAACGTCTGGCCTATTGGGAAGTGGACGGCAATTGGCGGAAGATGCGCTTGAATTGCTGGCGGCACCCAACTGCCCAAGTGGCAATATGGACTTATTACTGATGCCCAGCCAAATGTTGCTGCAAATTCATGAGTCTATTGGCCACCCGCTAGAACTTGACCGCATTTTGGGAGATGAGCGCAATTTTGCTGGCACTAGCTTCGTTAGTCTTGATATGTTTGGTCAATACCAATACGGCTCAAATTTGCTTAACGTTAGCTTTGACCCGACCTTGCAAGCCGAGTTTGCCAGTTACCAGTGGGATGATGATGGCAGTTTTGCTGAAAAACACTACTTAATACGTCATGGCATTCTGGAGCGACCGCTAGGTGGGGTAATTTCACAAGCTCGTGCTGGCATGCCCGGTGTTGCTAATTCCAGGGCATGTAATTGGAACAGGCCTCCAGTGGACCGCATGGCCAATCTTAATATAGAACCTGGAACCAGTACCTTAAAAGACATGATCGCATCCGTTGAATATGGCGTGTTAATGGATACGAATACTTCCTGGTCTATTGATGACGCCCGTAATAAGTTTCAATTTGGTTGTGAATATGGCCAGCTGATTGAGAACGGTGAGCTTAAAGGCAGTTTAAAAAACCCGAATTACCGGGGCATTTCTGCCAACTTTTGGCGTAGCTTAAAAGCGGTAGGGGATATGGCATCTTTTCAAGTGATGGGCACGCCATTCTGTGGTAAGGCTGAGCCGTCCCAAGTTATCCACGTTGGCCACGCCTCGCCAGCCTGTTTGTTTAGTAATATTGAGGTTTTCGGAGGGCAGGACTAGTGCAAAACTATTTTTATGCGCTTGCTGAGTTCCTGCAAAAGCAAACTCAAGGCAATGAACACTGTACTTGCTGGTTTTCAGCCGAGGATTCCGATTTTGTACGCTTTAATCGGGGCGCCATTCGCCAGCCTGGCCATGTCAAGCAACTCTACCTTCAACTACAGTTAATTAATGGCCTACGCCACGCGAAAAGCACGACCACGCTAGTTGGAAATCTTGAGTCTGACTACGGGCTCATCACCCAATTAGTCAGCAACTTGCGTGAGCAATTGGAGGATTTACCAGAAGACCCACATTTACTGATTTCAACAGAAGTTATGTCCAGTGAACACCGTATTGCCTCTTGCTTGCCAGCAATTGACCATATTGTTGATGAAATCTTATCAGTCGCATCTAGCTATGATTTTGTTGGTATTCTAGCCGCAGGAACAATTTATCGTGGCTTTGCAAATTCTTACGGCCAGCGCAATTGGCATGAAATTACTAGTTTTAATCTCGATTGGAGCTTATACCTTGAACATGGCCAAGCCGTAAAAGTGGCCTATGCCGGATTCGAATGGGATAGTGCGGCTTTTAAGGATAAGTTTATGCGTGGGGTTTTACAGTTAGATAAGCTTAAACTTAAACCGATTAATCTTAAGTTAGGCGCTTACCGCGCCTATATGACGCCAACAGCATTTGGTGAAATTATTAGCATGCTAAATTGGGACGGCGTTTCTGAAAAGTCCTTATGTACCAAACAAAGTTCATTACGCCGGATGCGTGATGAAGACCTACGATTCAATCCAGCCATAAGCTTAACTGAAAACACCAATGAAGGTATGTCACCAGGCTTTCAAAGCGAAGGTTTTATCAAACCTGGCTGCCTCACCTTAATTGACAAAGGCTGTTTAATTGGCAGCATGGTGTCACCACGCACAGCCAAAGAGCATGCCATAGCAACCAATGGTGCGGATAGTCGTGAAAGCATGGCTTCAATCGATGTGAAAGCGGGTGATTTGACTAGCGCCGAAATTTTAGACAAACTGGATACGGGTATTTACATCAGCAACCTTTGGTATCTAAATTACTCTGATCGCGCAAATTGCAGAGTCACGGGAATGACACGGTTTGCATCATTTTGGGTCGAGAATGGTGAAATTATAGCCCCCATCAACGTGATGCGCTTTGATGATTCCTTGTTCCGTTTATTGGGCGATAATTTGCTGGGTTTAACCCGTGAGCGTGAACTGTTACTTGATAATGAATCTTACGGCCAACGTAGTACTAACTCCATGCATCTACCCGGAGCATTGGTTAAAGATTTTAATTTTGCCCTCTAAGCTAAGGATCTTTTCTCACAATAATACTTTACGTGGTATTGATCACAGCTAGCCAATACCTTATCTACGTTTACTTAAGACATTCCTAGCCAAAATGCTATAGTTAGGGAGATATTAAGTGGCTTATTCGGTTAGATTATGGAACATAAAGCAGTGTCAGAACACCTGATAAAGTTGAGGTTGACCTTCCTGAAAGCCGGTTACAGTCAAATCAGTTAACAAAAATTTGATGATCGCTAACCGTTTGAACACGACACTAGCCTATGGCCAACTATTTTTTTGGTCTTTTATATTGTTTTTTTGGCAAGCCATAAGCTATGCACAAAATTCAACGTCAGAGCCATTAAGTGTCACAACGCCCTTAGCCAGCAAAACACCTGATAATAATGCGGCTAAACTTAAGCAAGAAATTGCCTTAACAAAAGCCGAACAGGATTGGCTTAAGCAACACCCAGAATTACGAGTAGGCGGGGAACCCGATTGGGCACCTTTTGATTTTGTAGACGAGAGCGGTCAATATACTGGAATAACCAAGGATTACTTGGACTTAATTTCGCAAAAAACAGGCCTCAAATTTACTATAAACATAGCCACATGGACGAAGCTACTAGAAAAAATTCAAGACAAAAAAATCGATCTTTTACCCGCAGTTTATTACACCCAAGATCGAGCCAGATATCTAAATTATACAACGGCTTATTTTGAAGTTTTAGATTATTTTTTTATTCGTGATGACTTAAATGTCAATAATATTGATGATTTAGCTGGCAAAAGAGTGGCTATACCAGAAAATTATGCTTACACAGAACCGCTAAAAAAATATTTTCCTAATCTAAAAATAGTCACTGTTGACAGCTTTGACGCGGCGATCGATGCCGTACTGGAAAACCGAGCCGATGTGCTTTATGACGCTTACGCGACCATAACCTATGCCTTAAAGCGCGAAGGTATCAATACCATAATACCATTAAAATCCACGCGGGAATTAGGTCGCCATACTATTCATATGGTCAGCAGAAAAGACCAACCAGAATTAGGCTCGATTTTACAAAAAGCCTTGGACGCAATTACCGACCAAGAAAAACAGGACATATATAATCATTGGCTAGGCACTCGTTTTAAGAGCTATAGGCAGGCTATTGATTTAACAGCTGAAGAAGAACATTGGCTAGAGTTGCATCCCGTTATCCGTTTAGGTTTTGATCAAAATTGGCCACCTTTTGACTTTATAGATCAGGCGGGCGTAGCCAAAGGCTTAAGCGCGGATGTCATAAAAATAATTAGTCAACGCTTAGGCATAAATTTTGTGGCCAGCTCTGAAGCTAGTTGGTCTAATACGTTAGCGAAGGCCCGTGTGCATGACATAGACATGCTCAGCGGCATTGTGAAAACCCCCGATCGGGAACAATATCTTAATTTTACCGAACCTTATATTTTCCCACCTAGCGTTATTTATACACGCAAAGAGCAAAACGCCATTAATGGTTTTGAAGAATTAAATGGCAAAACCGTAGCCATAGAAGAAAATTTTTATCTGCATGAACGCCTGGTCAGGGAGTATCCTGACATTAAATTATACCTTGTCAAAAATACCCTATCGGCTTTAACCGCACTTTCTGACGGCAAAGTAGATGCTTATGTGGGTAATCAAGGCGTAGCTAATTGGTTAATAGAGCAGCATGCCCTTAGCAATCTTAAAATTAACCAAGCAACCGATTTAGGTGACGCAGCACTTAGTTTTGCCATACGTAAAGATTGGCCTATTTTTCTTAGTATTGTAAATAAAGCACTTAAATCCATCTCAGCTGACGAACATTTGGCCATGCGCCGTAAATGGTTAGGTGCCAACCTGGCCCCAAAAAAACTAGATTTGAGTAGTAGCGAACGCCAATGGCTAGACCAACATAACACTATACGCTTTACCGGTGATCCGAATTGGCTGCCTTATGAAGCGTTTGACTATAAGGGGCATTATATAGGAATTGTAGCGGAACACTTAAAACTCATCGAACAACGCTTAGATATAAAGTTACAAATCGTACAGCCAAAAACTTGGTTAGACGCATTGGAAATGGTAAAGCAAGGGCAGGTGGACGTGCTTTCAGAGACAGCCGATTCAGATTTAAATAAGCAACTTAAATTTACGCAGCCTTATTTATCTAGCCCCATCGTTATCATTATGCGGGATGATCAAGCATTTGTTGAAAACATAGATCAAATCAGACAAAAAAAGATAGCCATCGTTAAAAGTTATGGCTATGTGCCTACAATTTTAAAGCAATACCCTAACATTCAGTTTTATTCTGTTAATAATATCCAAGAAGGCATGGCTAAAGTTTCAACAGGCGAAGTAGACGCCTTATTGGAAACCTTGGCACAAGCAACCTACAATATGGCCGAGCGGGGCATTAATAATGTCCGTATTGTCGGCAAAACCGAATTTAATACACAGCTGGCTTTTGGTATCAGTCCAGAATATCTACCCTTGGTCGATTTGTTTAATCGGGCATTAAATGATATTACCCCAGTAGAAAAACAACAAATCTTCAATAAATGGGGGGAAAAAGAAAAGTTTGTCGCCAAAACTGACTATACCTTATTGGCTATAATCGCTAGTGGTTTAATAGGCATTAACTTACTTTTTTTCTATTGGAATAGAAAACTTAAAACGGAAGTTAGCAAGCGTAAAGCCAGCGAGCAGGAAATCCGCCTACTCAACCAACGCTTTACATTAGCCGCAGAAGTCGTATCTTTAGGCGTTTGGCAATGGGATTTAAGCACCACAAACAGCCTGATATTTGATGACAGGATGTTTGAAATCTACGGCATCAATAAACAACATAGCATAGCTTTTACCGATTGGATCGCTCTAGTCCACCCAGAGGACCACACCATTGTTGAGCTGGCGCTGGAAAATATAACTCACGAAGGCGGTCAGCAGCATATTGAATTTCGGATAATTCGCCCAGATGGGCGGGTTAGGGATATCTATGCCGGTGCCACCATAATTCGAGATGAATATAATGCCAACGTTAAATTATATGGTGTTAATTGGGATATCACAGAACGCAAGCAAGCTGAAGCCCAATTTAAGTCCATCATAGATGCCTTACCACTAGCTGTTTTAATTGCAAATAGCACAGGCCAGATCTTGTTAGATAACCCACAGGCCATTAAAGAAATCAATGGTGAAAACAGCTTGGTGGGTCATAACACGGCTGAGTTTTATGCAGATCCAAATGAAAGAGGGCATATCTTAGAAATCCTAAAAAGAGATGGTGGCATTAGTCAACGCCAAGTCCGTTATAAAGTAGCTGCCAATAAAGAAGTCGAAGGTTTACTTTCAATAATTCCCATTACCTACCATGGCCAAGCTGTTTGGCTAGCCGTCATTATGAACATAACGGAACGGATAAAAATAGAGAAAGATTTGGCCGAGGCAAAAGAACAAGCCGAACAAGCTAATAAAGCAAAATCAGTTTTTCTGGCAAACATGAGCCATGAAATCCGCACACCGATGAATGCAATAATTGGTTTTACAGAATTGCTCAGTGAACAAGTCGAAAAACCACAACATAAAGCTTATGCAAAAACTATCCAATCTGCTGGGCAAGCGCTATTAACCTTAATTAATGATATTTTGGATATATCCAAAATTGAGGCCGGAAAGTTAATCATAGAAAAAACTGCAACCAATCCACATGAGCTGTTTACTGAGCTTAGCAATATATTCATGATAACTATCAGGCAAAAAAACCTGGCGTTAATATTAGAAATCGACCCTAAGATTCCTCAAAGTTTAATGCTAGATGCCACAAGGCTACGGCAAATATTGCTAAACCTACTCGGAAATGCTGTTAAATTTACCGAACAAGGCCATATCTGCTTAAGGGCAAAAGCTACAAACAACAATATAATCCGCAGCCAGCTAGAGTTGCTGATAGAAGTTGAGGATTCTGGCATAGGCATTTCTGAAGATGAACAAGATAAAATTTTTGCCGAGTTTGAGCAATCGGCTGCGCAAAGCCCGCATAAATATGGCGGCACAGGACTAGGTCTATCGATAAGCCGCCGCTTATCAGAATTAATGGACGGCACATTATCCGTAAGCAGCAAACTGAGTAAAGGCTCCACGTTTAGCTTACATCTAAAACGAGTTGATGTGGCGGCGGTCAAAGCAGAAACTTTTGCTGGACAAACTAAGCCAGATCAAACGACAAGCATTCAGTTTGCACCCGCATTGATTTTGGTAGTTGATGATGTCAGCAATAATCGTAAATTAATTGCTGAAAACTTTATGAATACCACATTGACGATATTAGAAGCCGAAAATGGCCAACTTGCAGTAGAAGCGGCAAGGCAACAGCCTATAGACCTAATCTTAATGGACATTAAAATGCCTGTAATGGACGGCTATGAAGCGGCAAAACAAATAAAATCGTTTAAGAAAGTTCCGATTATTGCCTTAACGGCTTCAGTTATGCAGGACGAGTTTGAGCGCATCAAAAGCAAGCATTTTGACGATTATTTGCGTAAACCAGTATTACGGAATGAATTAATTGCCAGCATGGCAAAGTTTCTTGATCATCAGGTTATCAATGTTGAAGCCCCAGTAAGCAATAGCATTCAACTCACCCAAGCGGAACAGCAAGTGTTACCCTTAGTATTAAAAAAACTCCAACAACTAATCCCACAATGGCAAGCCGCTTTAGATAGTAATAATATTTCCAGCATCCAACAATTGGTTAACCAGCTCACTGCAATTGCCCAAGAGTTTACTTTCAATCCATTAGCTGTTTATACACAACAGTTAACCGAATGCATCGACACATTTGATTTACATGGCATTAAACAATTGTTAAAAGATTTTCCTAGTCTACAGGAACGCCTACAAATACAACCATGAACTGCGCATTAGGTGGGTGACCTTATGTAGGAAGCCCTGATGGATAATTTACGCGTCCACTAGGGCTTTTTTGTTTTCCAGTATTTTCAAACCCCAAAATAAGCAGCATAGACAATAGCCAAATAATTGAAGCTGTGCTATTGCAATAACAAACTTCGCATAATGTATATTATGTTAAATTATAACATTATCTAAAATAAGCATCGTAATTGCTGTAGCCACTTTTTTAACTGGGGTGTCAAAACAATGGCTAAGAAGAAAACTGATTATCTCTGATGAAACAGCGAAAAACATTTTAGACATCGACCAAACAACACTTGAAAAATTTGATAACGTTTATCAACTGTTAAAGGTGCAGTTAAACACCTAATGTTTACGTTCGGCGGCCTCTGCGTGGGCAATAGTGACTAAAATAACTAATCAATTTATAAAGATCTAAGTAAAAAATGAAGAAGGAGAAAAACTATTGCTAAGAAAAAAATGGAAATCGCCGCATAACGAATAAAGCAAAACCAAGTCTCACCCTTTTTTACTTTTTCCCATTCATTATCTAGGACTTTATTGCCTTTAATAGTAACGTCATCTATGGCTCTTTGAACATCAAGCAATTCGCCATTAAATTCAATCAAAAAATTTACTGCTTGAGCTAACTCATCTAATGAGCATTTCAGATTAGATTGATCAGCATCTGCAGGATTTAACTTAAGTTTAATTTTATATAAATTCTCAGAAGCTTTATAGCGAAGTTCAGATACTAATTTCTCATCCATGTTTAAACAAGTTTGTTCTAAATAATTTTTACCGTATTTTCTAATAGTATCAATAAAAACCGATAATGCCTTAACAGCGGCTAAAATATGAGAAAGTTCTTCTACAAAAGAATCTATCCAAGCCTTACGAAATTCAGATATTTTGGATTCCTTTGCCAATGTAATAGTTATAACAGAGACCACCGATGTAATAATTAAAGTCAAAATTGGAACAAAAAAAGAATCTTGCATTTAAACCTCATTAACATTTTAGAAAAATTTCTCATCACCAGTAGTCACAACAAAATAGAGCCGTACAAAATATATTAATAAACACTTTACTAATAACTGATAAAACTTCATTGGCTAATATAAGGCATGAAAAAGCACTAGAAAATAAACTTTTAAACACATAACAAATTTATTGTCATCCAAAAAATAATTTTCAAACCTTAATAAAATTTACTTTAGGTTTTACTAATGCCTCCGGCGGCCACTGCGTTGGCTGGCTGTATTGGCTTCTGGGGGTTAGGTGTTTTTGGCGTCAGTGTGTCGTTTTTTTATAAATGTTTCAGCCCTGCGGGATGTGTAAAAAACTGAACATTACTCTGCCAGCTATAATATATCGCCACTAGTTCTTAATGCTATGCAAAATCGGCACCTTTAGAATTCATTTAATTTAATTGACACTTTGCTGCTGCCATCGCTGCCGTGATAAACGATACAAACAATGCAGGCTTAAGGGATGATCTGCTGGCACTCTAGGATGTGCAAAAATCAGTGAGTCTTGCTGCATTGCCAAACGCTGCATGACGGCTTGGGATTTGTTGTTGCTTAATGCTGTAAAGGCTATGATTTCCGGTAACCTTAAGTCTTCAAAGCCAACCTTGAGTGCTGCCCTAGCCGCTTCAGTCGCTAAACCCAAGCCCCAATATTGATAGCCTAGCCGCCAACCAATTTCCACGCAGGGTTTAAACGGCAAATCCGCACTGGGGATGTGTAAGCCCACGTAGCCAATAAAAGCTGATTGCGTTTTTAATTCAACGGCCCAAAAACCCCAGCCTCGCTCTGCTATCAGGCCTGCACAACGCTCGGCCATGGCATCGCTTTGTTGTGTGCTTAAAACACTAGGCATAAATTGCATCACCCGGGGATCTGCATTCATAGTGGCAAAGCTTGCGCGGTCTTGGGGTTGCCATTGCCTTAACATCAGCCTAGCTGTCTCTATGGTTATTATAGGTATCATAAAATTTGTTAGGTCGGCCTTTAAAATGGAAAATGAATGAAAAATCCTAGTATTTTAAGCACTTGCAAATAATATTTTTTTGAGTCGCATAACACAATATATTGTGTTAATATTTCAAAAAATAACTATATATCGATTTAAAGCCACAGTAGCCTGCTGTATTTTTGAATACTATTATCCGAGATAAGCCCATGACAGCCAAACTTCATATCGTTACCCAAGCAGTCACTGAAATCCCCTTTCAAGATGCCTCCGTGGATATTTGGGATACCAAATATCGTTTAAAAACTAAAGATGGCATAGCTATTGATGTGGCCATTGACGATACTTATCAGCGCGTTGCCAAAGCCTTGTCGGAAGTGGAAAAAGGTAAAGCCAAGCAAGAAAAATATTATAAAGAGTTTTTGTGGGCATTGCGCCAAGGTGCTATACCAGCAGGCCGGATTATCTCCAACGCGGGTGCATTGGAACATAAACCGGCAACGTCCACTATTAATTGTACTGTTTCTGGCACGGTAGCCGATTCAATGGATGATATTTTAGGCAAAGTGCATGAAGCGGGGCTAACTTTAAAAGCGGGCTGTGGTATTGGTTATGAGTTTTCTACTTTACGGCCTAAAAATGCATATGTTTCTGGTGCTGGCGCTTATACCTCAGGGCCGCTATCGTTTATGGATATATATGACAAAATGTGCTTTACGGTTTCTTCAGCTGGCGGCAGGCGTGGCGCACAAATGGGCACATTTGATGTAGGCCATCCTGATGTTATTGAGTTTATCCGCGCTAAGCGTGAAGATGGCCGCTTACGCCAGTTTAATTTGTCCTTATTGATCACTGCTGAATTTGTGGAAGCCGTTAAAAATGACCAGCCTTGGCATTTATCTTTTCCTATTTCAGAAAAAGAAGCCCAACTTGAGCAAACGGATTTAAATGACAGCAGTCAAATAGTTTGGCGGGAATTTCCATGTACGGAAAATTATATAGTCAATGCGGATGGCTTAGTTGCTTGCCGCATTAGTAAAACCTTACCTGCCCGCAGATTGTGGGACATCATCATGAGTTCTACTTATGATTACGCGGAACCTGGCTTCATACTCATTGATAAAGTCAACGAGATGAACAATAACTGGTTCTGCGAGAAAATCCGGGCTACTAACCCTTGTGGAGAACAACCCCTGCCCCCTTATGGCAGTTGTTTATTAGGCTCAATTAACCTAACCCGTTTTGTTAAAAAGCCGTTTACCACTGAGGCTTATTTTGATTGGGAAAACTATGGTAAAACCGTACAAATTTTTACTCGTATGCTAGATAACGTAGTTGAGATTAATGGTTTACCGCTATCACAGCAACGTGATGAAATTACTAGCAAACGCCGTCATGGCATGGGCTATTTAGGCTTGGGCTCCACCGTAACGATGTTGGGTTTGCGTTATGGAGACAGTGCCTCGTTAGAATTTACTGAGCAAGTCACTCGGGTTTTAGCGGTGGAAGGTTGGAAAGCCGGGTTAGACTTGGCTAAAGAAAAAGGTGCGGCGCCGATTATGGAGCAAAGCTTTACCGTAACGGGTGAAATGCTACATAAACGCCCAGAAATGCAAAACGACGGTTATCAACTCGGTGATAAAATTGCCGGAAAAGTATTACATGCCAAATACAGCCGTTATATGCAACAACTGGCCACTATAGAACCCGACCTGATTGAACAGCTAAGCCAAGTTGGCGCACGCTTTACCCACCATAGTTCAATTGCACCAACGGGTACTATTTCTTTGTCTTTAGCCAATAATGCCAGTAACGGTATAGAGCCCAGTTTTGCCCATCATTATTCGCGTAATGTTATCCGTGCTGGTAAAAAATCTAAAGAAAAAGTCGATGTGTTTTCTTTTGAACTGCTCGCCTATCGGCATTTAGTTAATCCCCAGGCTATGCCTTATAGTGATGATGTAAACCATCAATTGCCGGATTATTTTGTTGCGGCGGACGACATTACCCCCAAACAACATGTTGATATACAAGCTGCTGCACAAAAATGGATAGATTCATCGATCTCCAAAACCGCCAATGTGCCAACCGACTACCCTTATGAAGATTTTAAATCGATTTACGAATATGCTTACGATAAAGGCTTAAAAGGTTGCACCACTTTCCGTTTTAACCCTGAAGTTTTTCAAGGTGTTTTGGTCAAGGAGTCTGATCTTGAAAACACCATTTATCAATTTACCTTGGACGATGGCCAAATTGTTGAGTTTAAAGGCAATGAGGAAATTGAATACGATGGTGAAATCCATACTGCCGCCAATTTGTTTGATGCCCTGAAAGAAGGCTATTACGGAAAGTTTTAAGGAGCACCGCAATGACACATAAAATTGAAAAGAAAATCATGGGCTATAAAGTGCTCAGCAGCGAAGATAAAGCCGCTAATGAGCAAGCACTTAACGATGCTAAGCTACGTGATTTGGAAAGCATGCATGAAAAAGTCGAGCGTCCGGAAGTGTTGTTAGGCTCTACTTACAAAATCAAAACCCCGCAATCGGAACATGCCCTGTACATTACCATTAACGACATGATCCTGAATGAAGGCACTACGCATGAAGAGCGCCGCCCCTACGAAATTTTTATAAACTCCAAAAATATGGAGCATTTCCAATGGGTTTTAGCGCTCACCCGAGTGATTTCAGCGGTATTCCGCAAGGGTGGTGACGCCTGTTTTTTGGTTGAAGAGATGAAAGCTGTATTCGATCCGCGCGGTGGCTATTTTAAAAAAGGCGGTGTCTTCATGCCTTCTTTAGTTGCTGAAATTGGCTATGCCATAGAATCGCATTTAAAGCACATCGGCATGATCAAACCAGAAGCGATGACTGACCACCAAAAACAGTTTTTAGCGGAAAAACGCCGGGAATTTGAAGCCCAACACGGCAGTTCAGAAGCCCAAGCCTTCCCTGAAAAAGCCTTGCTTTGCAATAAATGCAGTACTAAAGCCATGGTGTTAATGGATGGTTGTATGACTTGTTTGAATTGTGGCGATAGTAAGTGCTCTTAAGGCTAACTGTTGTTAACAGGGTATCAGCAGTATAGCCGTTCCCCCTAGTTTGGCTAACCAAGGTAGGGAAATACCATTAAGACAAGTTACTTTAGTCCTGATACGCCTAACTTTTGTGATACAAAGACAGCACTTGTTTAACGTAGTTTTGGGTTTCCGGATATGGCGGAATAGTATTACCGTATTTGATGACAGCATTCTCGCCTGCGTTGTAGGCAGCTACCGCTAAATGCAAGTTAGAATTAAACAAGGTCAGTAAATCTTTTAGGTAACGGGTCCCACCATTAATATTTTGGTCAGGGTCTCGTCTATCTATAACGCCATAACGTTTAGCTGTACCCGGCATCAATTGCATTAGACCTACCGCCCCTGCTGAGGAAATGGCGGTTGCGTCATAAGCTGATTCAGCTTGAATTACAGCATGCAGCAACTTTTCATCAACTTGATGACGATTGGCAGCCTTAGAAACTAATTCGAGGTATTTTTGCTTGTTCAAACTGGCATAAGGCAAGGCTTTTTCATAACTTTTCGGACGAGTCCTGATGATACGTTTGTAGAGGTTGCTTTTAGGCTCATCGGTGTAATAGACCCTTCCACCTGAGTCTACATATTTATAGACATCCGCCCATACATGGTTGGCTACAAAGCACATTGAGAATAGGATTAGCCGTAACATTTATGTGTTCCAATCGATTCACTATCAGAAGTTTTTGATTTAAGTGTAGCTGTAATGAAATAAAGTTCAATAAACTATCATTTTGAATGGGAAAGATAATTATCTATATCCTCTTTAGAAAAACCGATTTTTTTAGCGACACGATCGGCATGACTGACACGGGAAATACCCGGGATCAATTTATAAGTTGGCGCATCATTGGCAAATTCAACTTGTTTAGCTGAACCTATCCCTTGCTTAACAAAATGATCAACTAATTGGTGGTTGTGGGTGATCAATATTGTACTACTAGCTTTACGGTAAAAGCCGTCTAATACATTGGTGGATGATTCCATTTTTTCTTCAAACGTTGTACCTTCAGATAATTCATCAAGCACCACCAGACTCTGCGCGGTGGTGGCTAAAAAAATATCCCTGGTGCGTTTTAGTTCTGTTCCAAAACGACCTTCCCCATCATCCAAATGACTAATTTCAGGGGCTTGGTAAAATATTTTATCGGCTACGCTTAGTTTTGCAGTTTGTGCCGGCACATAACAACCAATTTGAGCTAACACTTGTATTTGTGTAATTGTTTTACAAAATGCAGTTTTGCCGCCGCTGTTGGGGCCTGTAATAAAAACAAGACGTTCACTTGTCATGTTAAAATCATTACCGACATAATTGCTATTTTGCTTGCCAAGTACTGGATTTTTAACGGCCACAAGATGTATCTGGTGCTGCTTAGCCATCTCAAGTTCTGGCATAACAGTAACGCTGCCAAAGTTTTGGGCAAAGCCTAAAAATGCAAGTAATTCATCAAGCTGGCCTAAGGCTTCTAATGCATCGCCAACTTCTGTGGCATTTTTATAGATATTTCGTAGCGGAATAATGCAATTGTCCCGGTCAAAGCCGCCCACGATGGGGAAATAAATTAGTAACAAGGGGACGAAAAAAATCGACGCTGTTGAAATCGATTGGGCTGAAATTTTAAAAAATGTAGCCGGAAAAAACTCTCCCGTTAACCACAATAAGCCACAAAGTAATGCAATTAATAAGGGCTTAAACAAGCGCGGTGTAAAAATAATGGCTGGTGAAAACGAGTTTTTCCGATCTTCTTTAGATTGTATGCCTTGTTCTGAAATATAAGCAGGCCCTTGCATTAAAGAATACGCGCGGCTGTCTGCAAAAGCTGTTATTTTAGAAAATATAGCCTGTAAATAAGGCTGGCTAGGGGTTTGAACGGTCTTTATGTGTTCAACCAAGTTCAGCAGAAGACGGGTTCCACGTTTGTATTGCAGATAGCCAAAACCTTCAATTTCGTGCTCGTCCTTTGCGCTTCCAAAAGCACCTAAAAACTCGCCGTATAATAATAAATAAAAGTCTTTTTCCTGTTCGGCTGCGGTTTGTACAATGTTTTCTATCGACTGCCTTAAGTCGGCATTATTATTGAGTTCTTCAACGGCATCTTGTTTGGCTTTAATGCTTTCAATACTATCTAAAGGCGCTGTTAATGACCGATAAAGTATGGTTTGGCCGATGATGGTTTGGCCATGGTTAACACTATCAAAAAGTTCATCAATTTCAATTGTATTAAAAGCGCGTTCATCAATTACACCCTCCCCTGTGGGCAGTGACTTATTGATTTTTATTACAGGCCATTGATCTTGCCAACTTTGTAAAATTGTTTGCTTCATTGCCTTAACCCACTAATGGAATTAGCTACAAAGCCGTCAGAATACCATTTATTAAGTGTTTTGTGCCAGTAGGTTAAGCATAACACCCACATGCGTATCCGTATCATTTAATGCGGGTATATAGTGATAGGTTTCCCCGCCAGCGGCTATGAATGCAGCTTTGTTTGCAATGGCTATCTCTTCTAAGGTTTCTAAGCAATCAACGGCAAAACCTGGACACACGACATCTACAGACTTTATGCCTTGTTTGGGCAAATTTTCTAACGTCTCAAGACAATACGGTTGTAGCCATTCTGCTTTGCCAAAACGCGATTGGAATACCAGCTGCCACTGCCCTGCTTCTAAATTAAGTTTATTGGCAATGAGTTGGGCGGTATTTTGGCAATGATAAAAATAAGGGTCGCCCCAAGCAGTTAATTGTTTAGGTAAGCCATGAAATGACATGACAAGTAAGGCGTTTTTACCCTGTGTTTGCCATTTTTGGCTAATTGAAGCTGCAACTGCGGCGATATAATGGACATCTTGATGGTAATCACTGATGAATTTAAAACTGGGTAAATGACGCCATTGGTTAAGTTCCTTAATCAAGTCATCATAAATAGATGCGCTAGTGGTCGATGAATATTGCGGATACAACGGTAAAACTATTAACGCATCCATGCCTTGTTCTTTAAAAGAGGCCAGACGCTGGGCAATAGAAGGCTCACCATAGCGCATGGCAAATTCTATTAAAATCGTTTTGTCAGTTAGTTGGCTCCTGACATTTTCTGTCAACTGACGCGTAAAAAAAGTAAGCGGTGAACCCTGGTCTGTCCAAACTTTTTGGTAAGCTTTTGCCGATTTTTTAGGGCGGAACGGCAAAACAAAGGCATTAAGGATTATCCACCATATAAAACGAGGTAGGTTTACAACTCTAGGATCCCCTAAAAATTGCCGTAAAAATTTCCGCACGGCAGAAACTGTTGGCGCACTAGGTGACCCTAAGTTGACTAGCAAAATACCGGTTTTTTTTTCACTCCCCAGTGTTTTAACTGCCATATAAAATATCAGGCTCGATTGATTAAATTTAAAAATTCTGAACGGGTACTGATTTCTTTACGGAAAATACCTGTCATCACAGATGTGGTCATCACGGAATTCTGTTTTTCTACCCCGCGCATCATCATACATAAATGTTTGGCTTCGATGACAACAGCTACGCCTCTGGCACCGGTTGCCGTTTCTATAGCGTCAGCGATCTGTTTAGTGAGTTTTTCTTGAATTTGTAAGCGTCTGGCATACATATCAATTACGCGTGCTACTTTAGAAAGGCCTAGTACTTTACCTCGGGGTAGATAGCCAACATGGCATTTACCAATAAATGGCAGTAAATGATGTTCGCATAATGAATATAACTCAATATTTTTAACGATAACCATATCCTCAGTATCAGCCGTAAATATGGCGCCATTGAGTACCTCATCCAACGATTTTTCATAACCGTTGGTTAAAAACTTAAACGCTTTAGCGGCACGTTTAGGGGTATCGATCAAACCTTCACGATTTATGTCTTCGCCTACCGCTTGAATAATTTTAGAAAAATGAGTTTCCATGGTTTAAAAATCCTATTTTAAAAAATAACCTGTAAGTATACCTTAATGGTAGGTTAATTTTAATGCCTCCAACACCACTGCTTCATCTACACCCCGCAAGTTCGCATGCTCACTCAAATAACGGCGCCAATTTCGCGCGCCGTATTGGCCATGAAATAAGCCCAGTATATGGCGTGTCACACTATGCAGCCGTATTCCCATGGCCAGTTGGTTACTGATATAAGGCAATAAAGATTCAATGATCTGTTGCCTGGAATTAGTAAGCTCGTTACAACCAAAAATTTTCTGGTCAACTTCTGCAAGTAGATACGGGTTTTGATACGCTTCTCTTCCCATCATAACGCCATCTACCTGTGTTAAAGTAGACTTAACTTGATCCAACGTCGAAATTCCACCATTTAAAATTATGTTTAGTTTAGGAAAGTCTTGTTTTAATTGGTAAACCACATCATAGCGTAAGGGGGGGATTTCCCGATTTTGTTTAGGTGACAAACCACTTAACCAGGCTTTACGGGCATGCACAATAAAGGTTTGGCAACCGGCAGCACTCACAATTTCAACAAAATTAACCAGTTCTTCATAAGAGTCTTGATGGTCTATACCAATCCGAGTTTTTACTGTCACTGGCACTGAAACTACAGCTTGCATCGCTGCAACACAAGCTGCAACTAACTCGGGTTCAGCCATCAAACAAGCGCCAAAACGGCCATTTTGCACACGATCACTTGGACAACCAACATTTAAGTTTACTTCATCATACCCGTAATCTTCAGCCATTTTTGCACAAATAGCCAATTCTCTTGGATTACTGCCCCCTAATTGTAGGGCTAGCGGATGTTCTTCCTGATTAAAGGCCAAAAATTCCTGATGGTTGCCATGGATTAAGGCGCCAGTTGTCAGCATTTCGGTGTACAGCATCGTTTGCTTAGACAGCAAACGATGAAAAAAGCGACAATGGCGATCAGTCCAATCCAGCATCGGTGCTATGCAAAAGGTATGTACAGGTTTTATTGTGTTATTAAGGGTTGGTATTTGCATGTCTATAGTTAACGTTCTTTATATTTAATTTTTCAATTTTACTCAGGTCTTACGGCATATAGGGGCGAACGAAGAAAACGGAAATAATAGTCGCTAAGCCAAATCCTTTAAGATTGATAGCGATTGGCCAAGTGGAAGTATACATAGAGAATGGGGTTATAAAGCCTGTAAATCCAGTTTATTGTTTCAGTGGCTATGCCGATGGTGCGCATCAGGGAAGTGAGCATGGTTATGTGTAATAGGATCATGATGGTGCATGTGGCTATGTTTTAGATTAACGCCAATAAGCTCATCATGACTATGTAAGTGATGCTCATCGTGAGCATGCGTGTGCTCATGTTCAACTGGCTCATGCGTATGTGCATGTTCATGGCGTTCAGTTAGGTGCAGCCAGAGGCCTAATGCCATCAGTAAACCTGCAACCAATAATGGCATTGTCACAGGCTCACCCATAATCACTGCGATGAGCGCCCCACAAAAAGGGGCTATAGAAAAATAAGCCCCGGTTCGGGCAGTACCAAGATGACGAAGGGCGAGAATAAACAGCGTTAAACTCACACCGAAGGCGAAAAATCCCACAAACATAGCGTAGAGTATATTTAATGGCGTTGGCAACGTTGCCCCTAGAGTAAATGCGAGAATGAGATTCACAGACCCAGCCACCAAGCCTTTAACGCAAGCTATCCATGTTGCATCAGACAATGAAACTTTACGTGTCAAATTATTGTCGACACCCCAGGCTAAACATGCGCCAAATATTGCCAGACCTGGCACAACGCCAGCATAATGTGCTTCACTTGGCCAACTCAAGATCATCGCTCCCGTGACAATGGCCAACATACCTAATGCGATACGCCTGTCGAAATTTTCTTTAAAGACAAACCATGCCAACAATGCCGTGAACACACTCTCAGCATTGAGCAGTAAAGAGGCCCCAGATGCTGGCATACCTGTTAACCCAAACATTAACAACACAGGGGCGATGACACCACCAGCAATAACAGCTCCGATCAACCATGGTAACTCTTGGCGTGAAAAAGCCACTGCGTCAGTCTGTTTGAATATTCGGAATAGCATTAGCCCGAATCCAGAACCTATATAAAGGAGCCCTGCTAATATCCAAGGGTCAACATTATTTAATAGCACCTTTGCCAAAGGTGTACTGGCGCCAAACAATATTGCGGCACCCAATGCTGCTTGCACACCGGAGTTGCGTATAATTTGCGTCCAGTTCATTAATGCTGATCCTTACCCATGATTCTTTATTGAGTACGGGCGAGTAAACGTACTACGGTCGAAGGATGAACCTGAAATAACCGAGCAGCATTGGCGCCTTTTTTTGGCCAGAGGTAACCAGTGAGATAATCTGTTTCTGTTGTAGCGGAGTAAGTTTAGGTCGCCGCCCCTCAATTCGGCCTTCCTGGCGTGCTGCCTCTAATCCATTCTTAGTACGTTCACGTAACAGGGCGCGTTCAAACTCAGCAAATGAACCAACAATCTGCATCATCATGCGACCAGTAGGCGTGGATGTATCAATTGCTTCTGTTAGGCTCTGTAAGTTCGCCCCTGCTTCTTCAATCTTGTCCAGTGTTACGAATAAGTCCTTCACTGATCTCGATAGTCGATCCAGTTTCCAGACGGTGACTATATCGCCTTTACCTAACTGCCCTAGAAGTCGATGTAATTCTGGACGATCCCAGCGGCCACCAGAAACTTTCTTCTGAAATATCAATTCGTACCCATTTTCTTTAAGCGCCGTGATTTGTAATTGATTATCTTGTTCCTGAGTAGAAACACGTGCATAACCGAGTCGCATGGATGCATATCATGATTACTGTTTATCTTCATTCTGCAATATATTTTTGCAACGAGCAATGCTTTAATTTGAGGTGCTAGGCTTTATCTATTACGTAAATGTTTGTTCGTGCAACCTGGTTTATAAAAATTTCTGTTAACCACTTTAGATATGTTGATGTAGAATTTATTACATATTTGTAATGATAAAACACTTTAATGGATTGTTCCTGGTTAATTTTTATTGTCAGTCTGCCAACCCAAAATGCCACCGGTCGTATGCGTGTCTGGCGAGCCATCAAAGCCTTGGGTAGCGGTGTATTGCGTGATGGCGTTTATTTATTGCCGAATCGCAAGGAATTCCGGCAAACACTTCAAAACCACGCCGAAGATGTGATTTCTGGTGGCGGGAGTGCCCATATTTTAGTTCTGGAAAGCGAGAATCCGGATCAACAACACACTTTCGTGAACTTGTTCGACCGATCTAGTGAATACACAAAACTGGTTGAATCCATTACTCAAGTGAGCCAGCTCGATTTTCAATCGGAAGGCGTAGATAAACTGCAAAAACAAATCCAGCGGTTGCGCAAAGCGTTTGAAACCATCATCTTGCAAGATTTTTTCCCCGGTGCCACACGCGGACAAGCGGCAGTAGCCTTGGAAGATTTGGAGTATACCGTCAATGAGCAACTGATGCCGGATGAACCCCATGCCGTCAACCGCCGGATTAAACCGCTTCGGCTTGAAGGTTATCAAGGCCGGGCTTGGGCGACCCGCCAACGTCCGTGGATCGACCGGCTTGCCAGTGCCTGGCTAATTCAACGTTTTATCGATCCCTCGGCACATTTCATTTGGCTGGCCGAACTAGGCGAGTGTCCTGCCGATGCCTTAGGCTTTGATTTCGATGGTGCTTTGTTTACCCATATCGGTGCAAAGGTAACTTTTGAAGTGTTGCTGGCGAGCTTCGGGTTGGCAACAGATATCGCTTTAAATCGACTCGGTGCCTTAGTACGTTACCTGGATGTGGGAGGTATTCCTGTAGTGGAAGCAGCCGGTTTGGAAACACTGCTCCGCGGTATGAGCCAACGCTGGCCTTCCGATGATGATTTACTGGCCGAAACGAACAAAGTTTTCGACGCCTATTATCAGGCTTTTTTAGGAATCAATTCATGAGCCAACCCGATCCCTCCAAAATACCCCCGCAACCCGTAACATTAAGCCAAGCCTTTTGGTATTGGTTAAAATTGGGCTTCATTAGTTTCGGCGGCCCGGCTGGGCAAATTGCCATCATGCACCAGGATTTAGTCGAGAAGAAACGCTGGATTTCCGAACAGCGCTATCTGCATGCCCTCAATTACTGTATGTTGCTGCCTGGCCCAGAAGCCCAACAGTTGGCAATTTACATCGGTTGGCTGATGCACCGAACCTGGGGTGGGGTGATAGCCGGAGGCCTGTTCGTGTTGCCGTCGCTTATCATCCTGATTGGCTTAACTTGGATTTATCTAGCTTTCGGGCATTTACCCGCTGTTGCAGGGGTGCTGTACGGCATCAAACCCGCAGTGACAGCGATTGTCCTGTTCGCTGCTTACCGCATCGGTTCAAGGGCATTGAAAAATTGGCTGCTGTTGACCATGGCGGCCTTGGCGTTTGTCGCCATTTTCGTATTCGATACCCCTTTTCCCTTGATCGTTCTCGTTGCGGCACTACTCGGTGCACTAGGTGGTAAGTATGCGCCACAGAAATTCACCATCGGCGGTGGGCATGGTGCCGCCAAACAAAGTTATGGCAAAGCACTGATCGATGACGACACACCGATCCCAGACCATGCCAAATTCAGTGGTAACCGCTTAATAAAATTGATAGTGGCTGGATTGGTGTCATGGGGGGGCGTAATGGGTTTATTGTGTGGCTGTTATGGTTGGGACGGTGTGCTGACACAGATGGGCTGGTTTTTCACCAAGGCAGCCTTGCTGACGTTTGGTGGTGCATACGCAGTGTTGCCTTATGTCTATCAAGGTGCCGTGGAACATTATCATTGGCTGACTGCCCATCAAATGATTGACGGCCTTGCTTTAGGCGAAACCACGCCAGGCCCCTTAGTCATGGTCGTCACCTATGTCGGTTTCGTTGCCGGTTGGACTAAAGAATTGTTTGGTGACGGCCAACTTTTTCTGGCTGGTGCCATTGCCGCTTGCGTAGTAACTTATTTTACCTTCCTACCCAGTTTTTTATTTATCTTGGCTGGCGGCCCTTTGATTGAATCAACCCACGGTATTTTAAAGTTTACCGCACCGCTGACAAGCATCACCGCCGCAGTGGTCGGCGTTATTTTGAACTTGGCGGCATTTTTTGCCTATCACGTCTTCTGGCCACAAGGTTTCCAAGGCCGTTTTGATGTAGTTGCCGCATTGATCGGTCTTTGTGCATTACTGGCTTTATTGCAATACAAGGCCGGTGTTATCCCCGTCATCGCTGTGTGTGGTACTACGGGGTTTTTATTCACTTTCGTCAAGCCCTGGCTTGAACAAGTAGGAGTTTTCTTATGAACCAACCTTATACCCGCCGTGAGTTTCTCGCTTCTGCAGCTACAGGTGTTACCGTAGCAGCGCTAAATCCACAAACAATTTTTGCCGAAGCAGGTAACGAGTCGACCATAATGCCTCTAACCCTTCCTAGCGCATTTGCCGCTAACCACGAACTGAAAGCATTGCCTTTCGACCCGGCTAAACTCGACGGACTTTCCGAAAAATTGATCAAATCACACTGGGAGAACAATTACGGCGGTTCAGTCAAAGCACTGAATACCGTAAAACAGCGCTTGGCCGGTCTATTGGACGATGACGACACGCCGCCCTTCATCTATAACGATCTTAAGCGGGAACACCTGATGCGAACCGGTTCGGTCGTCTTGCATGAATTGTATTTCGGAAATTTGGGCGGCCACGGCAAGCCGGATGCCGCTTTCAGTAAACTGTTGTCGGAGGCGTTCGGCTCGGCCAACACCTGGGAGAAGGAATTCAGACGCATAGGCGCAGGCTTAGGCGGCGGTTCCGGCTGGGTGACGCTCGGCTACAATCTGCACAGCGGCCTGTTGGAAAATTACTGGCAGTGGGATCATCTGCATGCGCCCAATGCGACATTGCCAATCCTGGTGCTGGATATGTATGAGCATTCATACCAGATGGATTATGGCGCAAAAGCCCCGGCTTATCTGGATGCTTTTTTCAAAAACATACACTGGGAAACGGTAACTACACGCTTGGACAACGCCGTTAAGTCGCGTTCACTATGGCTGGCAGGCAATACGCGATGAAATGGATTACCCGTGAACGCCCAAGATCGACCGTATCGCTTGTCTTTTGCTGATCGAACGGTTTATCGATAAGGCGGCCGAGTTGCTCTATGTGCCAGCCACCAAAGTATGGCCTATTTCGGCCATTACAACCCGATAAAAAGCCTTAGCGTACTATTTCCATTTTCCCTGTTTACTCCATATATAAGGCTTGGTTAGTCTAAAAAGGTACTCTTTTGGCTTACCGACAAATCAATAATCATAGGCATTAATAGTTATTTTTCATCTTGCGTTCAATAACACAGATTTTTTTAAAATCTTGATATACCATTAAGTTTGCATTAAGTCAGTATGGACATAATGTTCACGAAGAGTTTATTGAGGAATTTAAATGCGAAAATTAGTTAGTTTTATTAGTGTGTTAACAGCAACCTTGCTGTTGTCTAATGTAGCTTATGCTGAAGGCAAACATGGCCACGGCCACGCTTATGGGCACCATAAAAATCATGGCGAACATGAGCAAGAATATTATGCACCAAGCCAACCTAACCATTATTATCCTGAGCAACATCGTTCAGCCCCTAGTGACCAGCGGAGTACTGAAGGTTTGTTAGGTGGTGCAGTCGGCAGTGCCTTAGGTTATCAAATAGGTAATGGAGACCCTGTTGCATCAGGATTAGGTGCGGCTGCAGGTGCATATCTCGGAAACAAAGTCGGTTCTGGCCGATAATTAGCCCCATCTATCTATGCCCTGTTACTTAAATGGGGCATAAAACCTTCTAAGACATCGTCGTAACCTACTATCTATTCTAGAAAGTTCAATTACACTTAAAGTAATAAATTTTTTAAGTATAGGTTTTTTGTATTATGCGACCTGCAATTTTTGTTGTTGTCATCTTACTGCTAATTTCAGGATGCGCTAGAACATATCAGGCCCGACATGTTGAGCCCTCTGGTTTTTTAGACGACTATTCAATGCTGACTAAAGGCAAGGACGGCGATGCCTTATTGAGTTATTGGAAAAAAGAAGTCAATTGGGCTGAATATAAAAAAATTATATTAGCGCCAGTCGTGATTCGAAAAAATGCGGATTCCGAGCTTAATCAGATGACACATGCGCAAAATCATCATCTCAAGGAATTTGTTGAATTGTTAACACGGGATGCACTAAAAAATAATTTTAAACTCGTCAATAAACCAGGTTTAGACACACTAAGGCTTGAAATAGCTATCACCGATGCGCAATCCTCAACAATGATATTAGACCAGTTTTCAACAGTCTATCCCTCGGCGCGTACGCTTTCATTTATACAAAAACTGGCAACAGGTACCGAGTCTTATGTGGGGAAAGCCAGTATAGAAAGAAAAATCAGCAACTCTATGACGGGAGAAGTATTAATGGCGTCGGCAGATTGCAGGGCCGGTGGTAAAACACTAGCTGGCACCTTTAATGAGTGGGATGATGTTGAGCAAGCATATATATACTGGGCCGCCCAATTAAGGTATCAACTTTGTGTAAAAAAAGGCAACCAGAACTGCCAATTGCCTGATTCAGAATAGCTTACACTACGCGTGATTTGATTTTAGATTTATGCTTCTAATACCACAGCCGCTTTTAATTTTTTCATTGCATTTTGTTCCAATTGCCTAATCCTTTCTGCAGAAACGCTGTAGCGGTTCGCTAATTCTTGTAACGTGGCCTTTTCTTCTGACAGCCACCGGCTGGCAAGAATATCCTGGCTACGTTGATCCAAGGACGTTAATGCTGCTGACAAACGTGAGTTTTCATGGCCTTCCCAATCAGCATTTTCTAGTAAATCTGAAGGGTCAGCATTATGCTGCTGTAAATAAGATGCAGGTGCAACATAACTGTCGTTTTCTGATTCGTCTAATGGCATATCAAACGCCATATCACTACTATCTAGGCGTTTTTCCATTTCATAAACAGTTCCTATATCAACATTTAGATCTTTAGCAATAGCGGTAGCTTCATCATGCGATAACCAACCTAACTTAGCTTTTGATTTACGCAAATTGAAAAATAATTTACGTTGTGCCTTAGTTGTGGCAATTTTAACAATACGCCAGTTTTTGATGACATATTCATGAATTTCCGCCTTGATCCAATGTACAGCAAACGACACCAAACGTACGCCAATTTCAGGATCAAAACGTTTGACAGCTTTCATTAAACCGACATTGCCTTCTTGGATAATGTCTGGCATAGGTAAACCATAACCACTATAGCCACGGGCAACATGCACAACAAAACGCAGATTGGCCATAACTAATTGGCGTGCCGCTTCCAAATCGCCATGATCCCTAAATTTTATGGCTAACTCACTTTCTTCATCATGGGTTAGCTTAGGCATTTGCCTAACGATATTTAGATAGGCATCAAAGGTGCCTAATGATAAGTTTATCGGTAAAGCCATTACGTTGTTCATAATCCCCCCTAAACAGATTTAGGTAAATTTTAGCACTCTTTTTTAAGAGTGCTAAAGTTTTTTAAGGTTCAAACTTATTATTTAGGATTTAATTGCTTGAGTTGATAGCTTAACACTATCCAAGCACCCAATATACCCATTAAACTTGACAAAATTAACATTAATAAAGATTCACTATAACTTAAAAATAAAATATGGAAATCACTGTCATATAAGAAAGAAAGTTTTTCGATGGGATATTTTATGAATAATAATGCAATGGCTACAATAAACCATGCCAATACCCCAGAAAAAAAACCAAACCATAAACCGGTATATAAATAAGGCCGCCGTATAAAACTATTTGTAGCCCCAATCAATTTGATAATGCTAATTTCTTCTTGACGATTATGTAATTCCAAACGGATAGTGTTTGCTGTTATCAAAACTACCGCTAGGCCTAAAAATATACTAATCAGTAGCGCAGCTTGGCTAATCAATTCAAATAAAGTTTGCAAGCGCTTCACCCAATTCATATCAACCTGAACTTGGTCTACTTCGATAGTTTTACCTAGTTTATCTAATAAGCCGTCAATTTTTTGTGCGCTGTCCGACGCATTTTTTGGTTGGACTTGGATTACGATAGGCAAAGGATTAGACTCAAGGGCATTAATAGCTGCGCCAAAACCACTAAAATTTTGGAATTCTTTTAACGCCTGTGCTTTGGTAATAAGCTGGACAGCTGCAATATCTTCATTTTGTTTAATGCTTTCAACGAGTTTATTCGCCCTGCTCTCAGACACATCATCCCGCAAGAATAATGAAATTTGGTTAGTTGCTTCAAGGCTGCCAGTTAATTGCTTAAAATTTGCCACGACGATATAAAAGCCACTGGCAAAAGCTATCGCGGTAGCCAGCACAGCTATGGTCAATAATGAGGTAAAAGGTGCATCGACTAGCCTTGCTAAACTTGAAAACATGTCATGCCGGTGCAAGGCAAAATAGGCTTTTAGTTTATCTGTCCAATGGCCGCCAGCTACACGGGTTTGAGGTAAATCATGCCGGCCAGGGTGGCTTTTATGCGTGTTAGTCGCGGTGTTATGACTAAACGCAGGCTTCTTTTTAACTTGTAATAAGTTTTTACCTCTAAAAAGAGCCGCATTAATAATGCTTTTTTTTTGCTTAATTTTCTTCATATTTGAATCAATCTGTAGCCAGTTGACCATGTGCTAATTTTAGAACTCGGTGATTCATCTGGGTAATTAATGATATATCATGAGTTGCAATTAAAATGCTTACACCAACTTGTTGGAATTGTTCAAATAAAACCATAATTTCAGCTGACAGCTCAGGATCTAAATTACCAGTAGGTTCGTCAGCTAAAATCATTGGGGGTTTGTTAACCACAGCACGGGCAATACCAACACGTTGCTGTTCTCCGCCTGATAAAGTCAGCGGGTATTTTTTTTCTTTATCTAACAAGTTGACTTTATCTAATGCCGCTCTTACCCGACGCGCTACTTCATGATGGCCGTAGCCCGCAATAATTAACGGCAACGCGACATTGTCAAAAACAGTACGGTCTTGTAATAATTTATAATCTTGAAAAATTAAGCCGATTTTTCGGCGCAAAAAAGGGATTTGGCTTTCTTTGGCAGTATTTAAATTATGGCCGTCCAACCAGATTTGTCCACGGTTGCAAGTTTCAATAATGGCAATAAGCTTTAGCAAGGTACTTTTTCCAGCACCTGAATGACCGGTTAAAAATGCCATTTCGCCGTAATCTAAAGTAAAACTGATTTGACGTAAAACGTCACCTGTTTCAGGATAGCGTTTACAGACATTATCAAACTTTAACATGGCAGTTAATCTTTAAAAAACAACGCATCTACGAAGTTTTCAGCGTTAAAATCTTGTAAATCATCGATACCTTCACCAATACCTATATAACGGATAGGGAGATTCATTTGCTTAGCCAAAGCAAAAATCACCCCGCCTTTTGCAGTACCATCAAGTTTTGTTAATACCAAACCTGATAAAGCGACCGTTTCATTAAATAGTTTAGCTTGGGATAAGGCATTTTGTCCGGTACCTGCGTCCAAAACTAATAAGACTTCATGTGGGGCTGTTTCATCCAACTTTCCAATAATCCGTTTAACTTTTTTTAATTCCTCCATTAAATTAGATTTGGTATGTAACCGACCCGCAGTATCCGCAATCAAGACATCTATTTTTTTAGCCTGCGCTGATTGAACTGCATCAAATATGACGGACGCAGAATCAGCACCGGTATGCTGGGCGACTACCGCTATATTATTACGTTCCCCCCAGGTTTGTAGCTGTTCCACAGCAGCCGCCCTAAAAGTATCGCCCGCCGCTAACATGACACTATGACCTTGGGCCTGTAACCTTTTTGCAAGCTTTCCGATCGTTGTGGTTTTACCAGCACCATTAACACCAACGACTAAAATAACAAAGGGCATATCTTGCTTAGGAATGACTAAGGGTTTGCTACAAGGACGTAACATCTCCAACAATTCCTGTTTTAATGCACTAGTTAAAGCATTGCTGTCGTTTTGTTGTTGGCGTGCTAAATTATTGCTTAAGCGTCTAATAATATCTGTTGTTGCTTCGATACCGACATCTGCCATTAATAGATTAGCTTCGATATCTTCAAATAAATCAGCGTTGACCGCATTTTTTCCAATTGCGATTTGGTTTAGTACACTGCCTAGGTTATTTCGAGTATGCCTTAACTGACTTTTAAGACGTAAATATAGCGACTCAGGTGCAGGTTCAACATAAATTTCTTTTTCAGCGTCCCGCTTTGGAATGACATTATCTGAGCTTGGAATGTTTTCAGTGGCCAAAGCCTTTGCTATTTCAGCTTTATTACTAAGCCTTGTATGTAGCGAAATAGCAATTAAAGGTAACATCAAAAGCGAGGCTACTCCGGTATGGGTAAGGCTAATCCATATCGGCATGCTGGCGACAGCACCCAAAATACCTAAGCTGAATTGCGTAACTAGTAAAATAAATAACACCATGCCATAGCTTTTTATGGTGGTACTCTGTTTGACAAAAACTGCTTCGAGAGATACCCAAGCTAGCATCAAAAAACACAAGATAGCCATTAATCTGTGGGCAATGTGTATAGCGACCCGATTCTCATACGTTAACTTTGTGTACGTATTGAGAATGCCATTAAAGACATCAAAAGCGCCTTGATAATCAAAAGTTGGCAACCATTGTCCATTACATTGCGGAAAACCATGACAAGCGGTAGCAGCGAAATTTGTGCTTACCCAAACCCCAAGACAAATTTGGATCAGTAAAATAAACGCGCTACTCCGACTTAAAAACATTAATTTTTTTAAGGGGGGGGCTGTCGAATCTTCAAAATTTACACGAAGGTAAAGCCAGAACAATGCCCAAAAAATTATTAACCCAAACAGCAAATGCACCGTTGTGACGATCGGTAAGTTGTGCATTTTTAAAGACCACATACCAATGATAGTTTGTAGTGTAATCAATAAAATTATGCTTGATGACATTGTTACTGCTAGCAAGCGTTGCTGTTTTTGCCAACATGCCATAACCGCAAGCAATAAAATCAAAACACATAAGATACCGGCTAGGTAATTATGATAGGTATATTCAAATGACCCCGTTAAATAGGCATGTGTCAATTCAAAATAATTTTTATCAGATAAACTTTGTTGACCTAAACAACTCGACCAATCTGAGCAATGATCTATGCCCGATAAGCGTAAATAAGTCCCCGCCAAAATAGCTATAAAAGCTATGAATGCAGCCAAAAAAGTTATTTTTCTAAACATTTTTCTAGTTAACCAATCTGAGAAATTTTTAAAAGATGCATTAAATCATTTTTGGCTTTATAAGGATCAAACCCAGGTTCGTACTGCATCATAATGTTGCCTAATGGATCAATAAAAAAAATCATTCCGTCAGGTATATCGCCATGGCGAATTTTATGTAACTTATCAATTAAATTAAGGCTTGGTTTTATCTTTAATAAGCGCGTATCGTCCTCCCACCAGGTGTTAGCCAGCTCAGACCCTACCGGTTGTAAAACGATGGCAATGCGGCGGGCTCGAGTCAGCTCCTTACTTAACATAAGCTGCAATTGTTTGGATTTATGCAGCGCCTCTTGGCAAATTGCATTGCAATTGTCTTGCGGTATAACGTTGACAATTAACCAGTGGCCTTTAAGCTCATTAAGATTTTTGTCAGAAAAATCATCAAAGCCTTGGTAATCTTCATGCGTCGTTACAATCGGCGGCAATATTAACTCGCCATTATTTGTCCTACCGGTAACATACATCGGATTTTCTTTTAGTAGCCAAGCTATCATAAAAGGCACGATGGTCATGGCAAAAATAATAATAATTAAACGCCTGTTTTTTTGTTGTTGATTCATTGTTTTTTGGTGTTCAATACCAAGAAAATTATTGTGAGTGTTAATGCTAAGCCAAACCACTGTATAGCATAGGCTAAATGTTGCTCTGGCGACATAATCCGAGACTTAAGCCATACCCGTTTAAATCCATTTGGCAGTTCTGGATCCAATTCCAATTGGTATTGGAATAGGGTGTAACCTAATTTTTTCGATAAAATCCCGGTATTAACCACTTGAACGACTGATGGCCAGTTATCCGTAGGAATTTCTACATTGGCTAATTTCATCCCGACACTCGGAAAACTATTAATGCGGCCGGAAATTGATTGATTTAGATTAACCATCCCTATTTCTGGCAGTTTTGTACGGTCAAGGTTTAGTGGCAGCCAACCACGGTTAACTAAAATGGCAATATTTAGCCCTTCGATTATAAAGGGGGTCAAAACAAAATATCCCGCTTTTGCATCACTAATTTGATTATCCAAAAAAAATTGATGGGCTTGATCGTAATGCCCTTCTAAAGTAATGGTTTTATATTTTAGATCCGTTAAGTTTTCCGTTAGAAGCTCAGATAAATCCAAGGATTTGGAATTGCTACGTTGAGTTTCTATATCTAGAAATACGCGTTTTTGTTCAGATCTTGCCAATTGCCAATTGCCTAAGCCAAGCAAAACAACCAACACAAAAACATATGCAAGCATTATTGCAGGCTTGATAATCACGACATATCGTCCCAGATTAAGCTTCATAGGTAAAATTTAACTATTGGCATTTGATTTGGGATGGTCGAGAATACGAATTACATTACTCATTTAAAATTAAATACATGATTAAAATTCTCGTAATTATCGCATTTATCATAATAATAGGTAGCCTGGGTTCAGCTTTGTTGTATCTGATCACAAACAAAGCTAAAGACCCCTCACCTAAAATAGTAAAGGCACTTACTTTTAGAATTACCTTGTCAGTAATCTTATTTGTTTTTGTGTTTATTGCTATAGCCTTAGGTTGGATTCAACCCCATGGCATCGGATCTAAGCTGCATATGAAAGTGCCTAGTACAGTTGAGCATAATAATTGATTTGCCCAGCGGATAGCACTGATTTGACAAAAAAGCGCTGTTTACTTATGCCATAAACAACGCTTCTTTTAAAAATTTACATCAAATAAACAAACACGAACAAACCTAACCAGACCACATCGACAAAATGCCAATACCAAGCGGCTGCTTCAAAAGCAAAATGGTTTTCTGGCTTAAAGTGGCCTTTCCAACTACGGAACAAGACTACAGATAAAATAATAGCGCCAACACAAACATGAAAACCATGGAAACCAGTCAACATAAAAAAAGTTGAGCCATAAATACCAGAACCCAAGGTTAACCCCATTTCTGTATATGCTTCATGATATTCAAAGGCTTGGAAGGAAACAAAAAGAAACCCTAAAGCGACTGTTGCGATGAGGCCTTTAATAAGTTGCTCACGGTTGTTTGCTAATAAGCCATGATGTGCCCAAGTACAAGTAACACCGCTAGTTAAAAGAATTAATGTATTAAGAAATGGCAACCCCCAAGCTCCCATAGGCTCGAATTCACCACCCACATGACCGGGGCCATTAGTTGGCCAGATTGCTTCATAAGCTGGCCATAGTAACTCTTTAGTGGCTGCCCCAGTGCCTTCACCACCTAACCAGGGCACAGATAAGTTACGTGTGTACCATAAAGTACCGAAAAATACCGCAAAAAACATGATTTCTGAAAATATAAACCACATCATGCCCATGCGATATGAAATCCCAACTTGGGAATTATACATACCTGATTCACTTTCTACGGCTTGTAAAGTAAACCAACCCGTCAACATAATAAGAAAAATGACGAATCCCATGATCATCATTATGCTGCCTATCGACGAGCCGTTTAAGTAATTTGCAAAGCCCGCCAATAGTAAAACCAGGCCTAAGGTGCCAATTACCGGCCAAGTCGCTTTACTTGGAATGTAATAACTGTCATTTGTGGACATACGTTCTTCCTCTAAATTATTTCACTGATCGCTCAGTATTATCAAAAAATGTGTAAGCTAAGGTTATGGTTTTATATTTTTGCGGTAAATCTGGTACGACAACAAAACGAACCGGCATGGTTTTACCCTCGTGGGCTTTAAATTTTTGTTCAGTAAAACAAAAACATTCCGTTTTTTTAAAAAATTCAGCAGCGGCACCTGGTGAAATACTAGGAATCGCTTGTGCTACCATATCCCTATCTGTTGTATTTTCGGCGTAAAAATTAACCGTGTAGTACTGGCCTGGAAAAACTTTTAAGGTTTTCGTTTCTGGCCGAAATAACATTTGTGTAGCAACGTTTACGGAAGCAATAAATTCAATTTGAATTTCCCTATTCTTATCAATTTGATAATTAACTTCCTTAACAGCACCATTTTCAGTTTTGCCATTTAGGCCGGTGATATCACATAAGACATCATATAGCGGTACTAAAGCATAACCAAAGCCAAACATACCGATAGCAACAAAAACCAAAATCCGAATAAGTTTTTGGTTAGATTTATCGTTATTCATTGTTATTGGGATAGCGCCTTAATCACAGCAAAAACGTAAATAGTTCCGGCAATTATCACTAAGATAATTGCCGTTAATATATTCTTTTTTTTAACGTCCATTAAATAAGGATGTCCTCAAAATTACTAAAACACTTTAAGTTTTCAACAATTACTAGTTGACTGCCTACTGAAAAGTAGGCAGTTTAAGTTTCTAGTTAAAAGTGTTCGCTAGGTACCGTTGCTGGTGGTGTTGTAAAGGTATGGTAAGGTGGTGGTGATGGCAAAGTCCACTCGAGACTATGTTTACTCGCATCTTCCCAAACTTCATTACTGACTTTCTCACCTGTACCACCTTTGATGGTGTCAATTACTATGTATAAAAACAATAATTGGCTAGCACCGAAAATAAATCCACCAATACTGGAAATCATATTCCAATCAGCAAATTGCACAGCATAATCTGGAATTCTTCTTGGCATACCTGCAAGACCCAGAAAGTGTTGAGGAAAAAATAAGACATTAACTGAAATGGCTGACAACCAAAAATGTAATTGGCCTATCCGTTCGTTATACATATGGCCAGTCCATTTAGGCAACCAATAATAGCCAGCTGCCATTAAGATAAAGATCGATGCCGGAACTAAGGTGTAATGAAAATGCGCAACAATAAAATAGGTATCATGATATTGGAAGTCAACAGGGGCTACTGACATCATTAAACCCGTGAAGCCACCCATGGTAAAAAGCACTACAAATGCAATGGAAAATAACATAGGTGTTTCAAAAGTCATTGAGCCTTTCCACATTGTAGCGGTCCAGTTAAAAACTTTAACGCCAGTCGGTATGGCAATTAACATTGTTGCATACATAAAATAGAGTTCACCAGCGATAGGCATACCGACAGTAAACATATGATGCGCCCAAACGATAAATGACAAGAATGCAATAGATGCAGTTGCATAGACCATTGAACTGTAACCAAACAGCGGTTTACGGGCAAATACTGGAATAATAGTCGAGGCAACACCAAAAGTTGGCAAGATCATGACATAAACTTCAGGATGCCCAAAAAACCAGAAAATATGTTGGTACAAGACAGGATCACCACCACCAGCAGCATCAAAGAAACTGGTGTCAAAAAAACGGTCCGTTAACAACATTGTCACCGCACCAGCAAACACCGGCATGATGGCAATTAGTAAAAAGGCAGTGATTAGCCAGGTCCAAACAAATAATGGCATTTTCATTAAAGTCATGGCGGGCGCGCGCATGTTAAAGATAGTTGCTATTATGTTGATAGCCCCCATAATTGATGAAATACCTAATAAATGCACGGAAAATATTGCAAAAGGAAACGCTTTGCCTGTTTGTAATATTAATGGTGGATACAAAGTCCAACCACCTGCAGGCGCACCACCTTCCATAAATAAGGTACTGGCCAATAACAGGATACCCGCTACCAATAACCAAAAGCTCATGTTATTCATTCTAGGCAATGCCATATCGGGAGCGCCTATCATGAGTGGGATCATCCAATTGGCTAAGCCTACAAAGGCAGGCATCACTGCCCCGAACACCATCACCAAGGCGTGCATAGTTGTCATTGAGTTAAAAAACTGGGGCTCTACAAATTGCATACCCGGTTCAAATAACTCTGCACGGATAACCATTGCCATGGCTCCGCCAACAAAAAACATGATTAGCGAGAATAATAGATAAAGTGTTCCAATATCTTTGTGGTTAGTTGTAATTATCCATCTTAAAAGACCTTTTGCGGGACCATGGTCATGGTGGTCATGCTCATCATGTTCAGCTACTACAGCAGACATATCTTCACCTCATTAAAATATTAAAAATTGGAAATCAAAGCCTACTCGTCATCATCTGAGCTTGTTGCAAGCAATGGCTGCACTTTTGATGGTTGAATTGAGTCGCCAACAGAATTGCCTAATCTATTCCGCGTGTAGGTAACTACGGCAGCAAAATCAGTTGCATTTAAGGTTTTTCCAAATGCCGGCATCATGCCTTTACCGTTAACCATTAAACCAATTTGTGAATTTATGTCGCCTAGGACGACTGCACTGGCTTTAATGGCCGGAAATGTGCCGGGTAATCCAGCTCCATCAGGCATGTGACAAGACGCACAGCTTTTATTGTAAACACCCTCACCTTGCGTTATCAGTTCATCTAAAGTGACATCTGCCAATGCAATAGCTTTACTAGGCTGCTTTGTAATGCTGGCTGATTCAGACGACTTAGCGGGTTTAGGCAATAACTCTTGTAATGCTTTTGGTTGAATTTCATCCCCGACCGTATTACCTAAGGCGTTTCTTGTATAGGTGATTACTTCGGCTAGTTCGGCGGCGTTAAGCATTTTAGCAAATGCTGGCATCATCCCTTTGCCATTTAGCACAATGTTAGTTTGCGTTTGAATATCACCTAGTACAACCGGGCTACCAGTAATCGCAGGAAAAGCACCCGGTACACCTGCACCGTTTTCTAAATGGCAAGAGGCACAGTTTTTGTTATAGACACCAGCACCTTTAGCGATTAAATCAGCTCTGCTTTGGTCAGCCAAGTCAGCACCTTTCGCTTCGGCTTCTTGGGTTTTCTTAACCCAGGCATCATAATCCGGTTGATCCATGGCAATCACAACTATTGGCATAAATCCATGGTCTTTGCCGCATAACTCTGTACATTGGCCGCGATAAGTACCGGGTTTATCTACGCTAGTCCACGATTCATTAATGAAACCTGGAATGGTGTCTTTTTTCCAGCCTAAATCTGGCACCCACCAAGAGTGGAGCACGTCAGCTGCAGTAAACACAAAACGGATTTTCTTTTTGGTGGGTATTACTAACGGTTTATCTACATTTAATAAATAATGCGGAACCGTTCGGGGATCAATGCCAGAGTTAACTTGGCGAGCTTTATTACTGGCTTCATCTAGGCTGCTAAAAAAATGGATACCTGTGTCTAAGTATTCATATTCCCATTTCCATTGCCACCCTGTTACTTTAATAGTCATTTCAGAATCTTGGACATCATCAAGTTCTATCATGGCTTTGGTAGCAGGAATAGCCATCCCGACCAATATTAAGGTTGGGATAATTGTCCAAATAATTTCAACAGTGGTATTTTCATGAAATTGTTCAGCTTTATGTCCTTTTGATTTACGGTGATGGTAAATCGAATAAAACATAGTGCCAAATACACCTAAACCAATGAATACACAAATCCATAAAATAAGCATGTGCAGGTCATAGACATCATTACTGAGTTTAGTGACCCCTTTCATTAGATTTAGTGTGTAATCTGCCTGCACCGTCGGAAGACCGAGGAGAACCAAGATCAGACCTGCAAACAGTTGCGTTGTTTTCTTCACGGAGAAGCCTCCTAAATAGTTGTTATAAACCCTTCATAGTTTTTAACTTATTTGTTAAAAACATACTTATTCTATTTTTAAAATAATTGTCACAATTAAAATTGGGTAATTTTATCCTATCGTAACCCATGAAGCTAGGAGTCTATTCAATTAAACCGCTAGTCAATTAAACTGTATATAACATATTAGTAATGGCCTTTTTCATTTCGGCATCTTTGGCACATCAAATATATGCAGATATATGCAGAAAATCTTTAAATAAATAAAATAAGGGCTAAGAAGGCCTGATCAAATTGCCTTAAAATTTTAAACGCTTTGAAAAATAGTTAAAATCGGCCGTCGCTAAAAAAGGAAAAACGCCTAACAGTGGCGCATCGATTTTTTCTTGTAGCGTTTGTATATTGCTTTCCTCTTCTAGCATAGTAAGATCGCAGCAACTTGCAATCCAGCCCGTACAGGTTAAGCCGGAAGCGATTATAGCCCGATAAGTTAAACTAGCGTGGCTAATACAACCTAATTTAATTGCCACGACTAAAATTATGGGTAATTTAAGGCGCTTAGCCATATCTTCGACATTATCTATGGCATTTAGCGGGCTTAACCAGCCACCTACACCTTCTACTATCACAATTTCAGCCAGCGTTGAGGTTTCTAGAAAACGCTGTTCAACATAATCTAGGTTAACGGGATTATGACGCCCGGCAATATGCGGTGATACCGCTAATTCATAGGCGTAAGGATTAATACAATCATAGCTTACTTTGACAGTGGTATTGGCTTGAATCAGCAAGGCATCCTCATTTTTTAGACCACCCTCTTTTTGGGCACAACCTGATGCGACGGGTTTCATGCCAATTACTGAGTGACCTTGTTGTGTGAAATATTGCATTAATGCAATAGTTGCCCAAGTTTTACCAACATTTGTATCAGTGCCGGTAACAAAATAACCTTTTTCCATCATCAATCCTAAATTAGGCTATGGCTGATACCATATAGATTTCATAAGTCGCCAATACATGGCCGTCCTGCATATTAGCCTGCTCATAAGCCATCATCATGGCTTGTATTTGTTTTGCCGTTGTAAAATTTTTATTGCGCTTTGAGGTGACATTGTGGGCACCAATCAATTTTAGTTTTTGCATTAAATCCAAAACACTTAGATATTCTAAACTATAGGTTAAGCTGTTAATTTCAATTTGCTTAAAGCCACTATCTTGCAGATACTGCTTAATCTGATCTTGATTGTAGAATTCATTAACATGGCTATAGTGATCCACTTTAGCCCAAGCTGTTTTTAATTCGTTTAATGTTTTAGGCCCAAAAGTAGAAAAAACCAGTTGCGAGCCGGGCTTTAAAACGCGTTTTATATCGGAAAATGTGCGTTCAAGATAAATAACCCACTGTAGCGCAAGATTTGAACACACGATATCAAAACAATGATCAGCAAATGGCAAGTGCTCTATATCGGCACAGATAACTTTAAAGCTCGGGCAATAGGATAATTTCACAACACTTGCCTGTACCATTTTTTCTGCAATATCCATAGCAATAATGCTTTCAGGATTTAAAGAAGCAATCAGAAGTTGGGTAAAAAAGCCGGTGCCGCAACCTAAGTCTAAAACGTGGCCAGTTTTGCCTTTAACAGTCTTTAACAACTGCTTGCCAATTAGCTGCTGTAAGAGTGCTGCTTGATCATAAGTTTGGGAAGCATTCGAAAATGACTTGCGCACTTTGTTTTTATCGATTTCTATCGGGCTGTCCATTAAGCGTCCAAAAAGTTATTAATCGCGGTTATGACTTCTTGCTCATGGGATAAGAATGGCAAGTGCCCCCCCTGCCCTATGCTGGTCAGCTTAATGTCCGGAGCTATTTTTTTTAAGGCTAAGCCAACATGACTTGGCACCAATGGATCCAAGGCACCTAAAATTACAGCCATCGGACAAGATATTGCCGGCAACCAGGCGCGCAAATCAGAGTTTTGAAGGATAGATAAACCTGCGAGCAAGGCTTTAGCTTGTGGTGGCTCATGCATACTCAGCGCAAGCTTTAACTGCTTTAAAATAGGTTTAGAGCCATTGCTTTGTAGGCTCAAAAATCGCAAAATGGTGCGGTCTTGATTATGCTCTAGGTCATGGGTAAAAGCTGATAAAACCACCTTAGACACACCAGGCCAGTCTGCATTGTTTATAAAACAAGGGTTACCCGCAAGTAGTAGTAACGCATTCACGCGACTTGGATACCGTCTTGCCACCTCAAGAACTATCGTGGCGCCCAAAGACCAACCTAACCAGCAGCACGCAGGTTCATCTATAGCATCAACCAGAGCTTTGCATATGTTAGCTAAGGTATACTCATGCTCGCCTACACTTTGTCCATGCCCAGGTAAATCAATACAAATAACCCGGTATGATCGGCTTAAATGTTTGGCAAAATCACCCCAAACACCACTGTGCATTGCCCAACCATGGACAAGAACAATGGGTTTGCCATGACCCAAAGCGCAGACATGAATTTTACCCATTATTATCGGTTTTCTAATGCCGACAAAAGCCGATCTATATGCTGAGGCTCATGATTTGCCGAAAATGTAATACGCAGCCTAGCACTGCCCTGAGGTACCGTGGGTGGCCTGATCGCACTAACTAAAATACCATGCTGTAGCAAACTGTCACTTAGCTTAACAGCAGCCTGGCTATCCCCCATAATGATGGGTTGAATTGCCGATGGGCTAGGCATGAGCTTTAAGCCTAATTGCCCTGCACCTAGTTGAAATTGTTTGATTAAGGCCAGTAATTTTTCCCGGCGCCAATCTTCGGCCATCAATAACTTGAGACTGGTCCGGGTGGCTTGCGCTATAGCTGGCGGTAACGCTGTGGTATAAATATAGCTGCGGGCTTTTTGGATTAGTGTTTCAATCAATGTTTCCGACCCGGCGATAAAAGCACCAAAAGTACCAAAGCTTTTACCCAGAGTCCCCATTAACACGGGAACTTCATTTTGGCCGAGCTGAAAATAATCTGTCATGCCCCGGCCTTGCTTGCCAAAAACACCAAAACCATGGGCGTCATCTACCATTAACCATGCATCATGCTTTTTTGCCAAACGGGCTAATTGGTCCAAAGGTGCAAAATCGCCATCCATGCTAAACACGCCATCAGTAACAATTAATTTATTTGCTGCAGGTTTTTCTAGCAATTTTCCCAACTGCGCCATATCAACATGACCATAACGTTTGAATGCTGCGCCGGAGGATAAACCACCATCTAATAAAGAGGCATGGTTTAAGCGGTCTTCTAAAACAAGATCGTTTTTCTGAAGCAAGCTATTAATAGCCCCTAGATTTGCCATATAGCCAGTGGAAAATATCAGTGCCCGTTCGCGTCCAGTAAAATCCGCTAGTTCTTCCTCTAGAGCATGATGCGCTGAACTATGCCCACAGATAAGATGCGCTGAACCACTCCCAACGCCATATCGTTCTACGGCATTTTTAAATGCCTTGATCACCGCAGGATGGTTGGCAAGCCCTAGATAATCATTGCTGCAAAAATTTAATAGGATTTGCCCGGAGCTTTGTAAAACAGTGCCTTGAGGGGAATCAATTATTCGACGATAGCGATAAAGACCAAGATTTTGCTGGGTGGCCAAATTTGCTGCTAATTCTGAAAATGACATGTCTAAGGCAAACTTAAATTATAAAAGCAAATTTTTTATGGCCTAACTTAGGGCATCATACCCCGCTTAAATCGTATGGCTAGAGCCGCCAGCATGCAAGCCCAAACGCTCAAATAAGCTTTTATCATGATTCGTCATGGGGTTATCCGTCGTTAATAATTTATCCCCGTAAAAAATTGAATTTGCACCCGCTAAAAAGCATAACGCTTGCATTTCATCATTCATATCATTGCGCCCTGCCGACAAGCGTACTCTTGACGTAGGCATTAAAATCCGAGCCACGGCAATAGTACGGATAAAACTAAAATTATCTAATGCTTCAGTGCCCATGAGTGGTGTGCCTTCAACTTGAACTAACAAATTAATCGGCACGCTCTCAGGATGTTTTGGCATATTGGCCAATTCAATCAGTAATTGAGCACGGTCATCTAGCGTCTCGCCCATGCCAATAATGCCGCCGCAGCACACATTAATTCCAGCATCCCTAACCCTGGACAAGGTATCCAAACGGTCTTGATAAGTGCGGGTAGTAATCACTTCAGAATAGTAGTCTTCTGACGTATCTAAATTGTGGTTGTAATAATCTAAGCCACTTTGTTTTAGCCGCGCCGTTTGACTGTCAGTCAGCATACCTAAGGTGACACAGGTTTCCAAACCTAAGGCTTTGACCCCTTGAACCATCTCGACAACTCTTTCAATATCGCGGTCTTTTGGTTGCCGCCAGGCCGCCCCCATACAAAAACGCGATGCGCCTTGGTTTTTAGCTTGTTTAGCAGCTTCTAATACTTGCGCTATTGGCATTAAAGCTTCAGGCGTTAAGCCAGAGTCATAACGGGCGCTTTGTGGACAATAGCCACAATCTTCAGAACATGCACCGGTTTTAATACTCAGTAAGCTGCTAATCTGAATCTCATTGGGGTCAAAATATGCCCTGTGGATAGTCTGCGCTTTGAATACAAGATCATTAAAAGCCAGCTTGAATAGCGATAGCACTTCTTCTAACTGCCAGTTATGGCGTACCAAAGCAGGAATTCCTAGCGAATTAAGTTTAGGATTAACAGACATTTTGTCAGCTCCGGTTTACACTTAAGATTATAAAAAATTATTGGCTAAACAACACTTGTTAACTTTTAGTGAAGCTTATGGTATACAACTGGATGAATATTATACAGCAATACCTATTGCCGCCAACTTGTATCTTATGCGGAAATGATGGCTGGCGGGATCTTGATCTTTGTGCTGATTGTTATAAGCAGTTACAGCAAAATAATTACTGTTGTGTCCAATGTGCGCAGCCCTTTTCAGGAACTCAAGCAGATTTATTGTGTGGCCGTTGCCTGCACAAACAACCCGCGTTTGATAAAGTTTACGCACCTTATTTATATGTGGACGGCATACGCCACTTAGTAACTACGTTTAAGTTTAACAAGCAATATAAAAATGCTCGAATATTAGGCAATTTACTCGCCGAACATCTTATTAATACCGCGGAGCTGCCTGATTGTATAATTTCCGTACCCTTACACAATAAGCGCTATTATCAGCGCGGCTTTAATCAAGCTATAGAAATCGCAAAAATCGTTGCTAAACGCGTGGATAGGCCCCTTAATTTAAAGGCTTGTGTCCGGCAAAGGGATACCCCGCATCAAACGGGACAGACTGCTAAACAACGGCAGAAAAATTTAAAAAATGCCTTTAAAATGTGCCAAAAACTAGATGCCAAGCATGTTGCCATAATTGATGATGTAATGACCACAGGCTCAACTATCCATGAATTAGCCGCCCTTTTAAAAAATCATGGCGTAGATAGGGTTGATGCTTGGGTATGCGCACGGGCATAAAAAGGTTAACGCATAAAGTATTATTTGATATCAGCAAGCAAAATTTGATAAGTACGTTCAATTGCACCTAAATTTTTGGCCACATAGTCTTTTGCGTTGGCCACCAACGCTGCTTTTTGCCCAGGGTGATTGAGCATTAAAGTTACGGCCTCCGCAATTTCTGCTGAACTAAGGCACTGTATGGCAGCACGCTTGCCAGTCAAATCATCCGCTATTTGTTTAAAGTTTGACATGTATGGGCCAAATAAAATCGGCGTGCCTAGCGCTGCAGGTTCCAGAATATTATGCCCACCGATGTCCACTAAACTGCCGCCGACAAAAGCAACATCAGCGGCAACATAAAACTGTTTTAACTCGCCTATGGTATCCACCAAAAAAACTTCTGTCCCCGCCTGACAAGCCAAGCCTGATGTGTAACTTATTACCGCAAGATTATGCTGTACACAAAGCTTGTTAACATCCCCAAAACGTTCTGGATGCCGCGGCGCAATAACTAATAAAAGTTGTGGCATTTTAGCTTTAAGCGCCAGATAGATTTTGATGAGCTGAACTTCTTCACCTTTATGGGTACTGGCAATAAGCCAAACAGGCCGGTTTAGCAACAAATCCAATTTTATGGCTATGCCGCGCTCTATTAATTGTTGTGGGACAACGATATCAAATTTAATGTTACCTACAGCTTGAATCTGCTTTTTATGGGCACCAATGGCCATAAAGCGGTTTGCATCGTCTACAGTTTGACAGGCTATTAATTTGATCGAGTGCAAAGCGGGCGCAATTAAACTCGCTATTTTTTGATAATTACGGCAGGACTTTGACGATAAGCGTGCATTAATCAAATACAAAGGAATATTATGCGCACCGCAATAAGCATACACATTGGGCCAAATTTCAGTTTCTACAAAAACTGCCATTCTCGGCCTGAAGCAATGCATAAAGCGAAAAACAGCATCTGGCATATCATAGGGTAAGTAAACATGGGCAACTGTGTCTTGCAATACGGTATTAATGCGTTTAGAACCCGTTGTAGTGGTACAGGTAACTAACAGCGGCGTATGGGGATGCAGATTTTGAATGTATTGGATTAATGGAAATAACGCTTCCGCCTCACCAACAGAGACCGCATGTAACCAAATAACATCTTGCTGATATTTTTGCCTATAGAAACCAAAACGTTCTAGCCAACGCTTTCGGTATGCAGGTGCTTTTAAACTTTTCCAATAAAGCCTAAGTAGCAATAATGGTGTTAACAGATAAAATACACAGGTGTATAAAATACGCAACTTCGTGTATCTCATAAAATAATGGTACCCAGTAATGGGTAATAGAAATTGCCTGGTGACCCTAAGCTAGGCCAGCCAGGCAATCTTAAACAGACTAATTAAGCTTCTACAGTTACTTTGATATTGATTGTTGCAGTAACATCAGTATGTAAATAAATATCTATCGCATAATCACCAATTTGGCGGATAGCGCCAGTTGGCATACGGACTTCTTGTTTTTCTACGCCTACACCAGCTGCAGTAATAGCATCAGCTATATGGGAAGTGCCAATAGAGCCAAATAACTTGCCTTCATCACCAGCTTTATGGGCAATCACTACTTCTAATTTACCCAGTGCGGTTGCCCGTGCCTGTGCTGCAGTTAGTTTTTCTGCCGCCAATTTTTCTAACTCTGCGCGACGGCTTTCAAATTCAGCAATTTTACTGGCTGTAGCACTAACAGCTTTGCCTGTTGGAATTAAATAGTTTCTGCCATAACCGGCCTTAATAGAAACCTTATCCCCTAAGTTGCCGAGGTTAGTAATTTTTTCTAGAAGAATGACTTCCATTTTAATACCCTTCCGGTCTAAGCCGGTCATTTACGCGATTAATGCGTCAGTTTAACTTGAAATATTGTTTCGAAAATGCAGCCAAGGATCGATTAACCCTATGACAGCCGTAATTAGCATTGCCTGAGGAATCAAAAACAAGGCACCATACAAAAGGCCAATATAAAGACGGCTTCGTTTCTTAGTCGCCAATATACAATGCGCAACAGCAGTGCCAATGAAGGCATAGAAAACAAAAAGTGCAACAATAATATTCCAGGCGGTTTCTGAGCCCACATTGCCGTATACAGCAACTAAAATAACCAGCAAACTGCCTATTGCCATTCTTGGTTTTGTGCTTAGCGCTTTGTATTCGCGGCTAAAGCCCCCTGGATTGTAGAGTAAGGCTTGCCACCATCGACCCAAAAAAAGCCCAAAAAGTAAAGTGAACACGGTGCCCGCTGCCACAACGCCAGTCGTAAAATGCGCATAAAGCGGAATTTTATCCTGCATATCGGCTAACGGCTTAATTTTAGACAGTATATTGATCCAAATATCAGCGGGCTCACTGTTTAGCTGATAAAAAGCAATAATACCCAAAATACCCAATAAAACCGATATCTCTACCGCTAACGATAGGTGCCGGCCTTCCCTGAGCACAATTGAGATTAACCATACTGGCAACCAAAGCACCACACCGTACACAGCGGCAAACTGAAAATTATTGATAACGATACTGCCTAATATAGCAGCTGCCAAACAAGAGCTAACTAAGACCAGCAACCCTTCTAAGGCCCCTGCCCTTAACGTTACCAAAGCCACTGTTGCAGAGCTGACAATACTGATCGGGGGCACAATTAGTGATAACACAGCTAAAGTAGAGGCCACAAGCATTGCTTGTATCCGCCCCTGCATAATATAGCCCGCTAAAAACTTCACCGTGCCGCCTGTCTTAATTTATTGCCTTTTATTCGTGTGCATCACAAAATGGTAATAATGCGATAAAACGCGCACGTTTAATCGCAACACACAGTTGACGCTGATGTTTTGCGCTAGTTCCGGTAATACGGCTAGGCACAATTTTTCCAGTCTCAGTGATGTAATCACCCAATAATTCCAGGTCTTTATAATCGATAAGAGAACCGTTTTCTGAACTGAAACGGCTAAACTTTTTACGTTTTATGTTACGGGCCATAATAATATCCAATCAGTTAATAAATTTACTCGGGAGCGACTTCATCAGCATCAAATTCTTCATCAGTCTCTTCTGCATCATCCGTAGCAACTTCCTCATCACCTTTTACTTTAGCCCCTTTAGCAGCGGCGGCTTCCTTGTTTTTAGATTCTGCGGCCTTGCCTTCTTCAGCAGTTGCTATGGCTATAGGTGAAGGTGTGGTGATGGCTGTTTTTTGCAACAATGTCATGCTGCGTAAAATGGCATCGTTAAAGCGAAAACCGCTTTCCAATTCGGCCAAAGTCGCTTGGTCACACTCGATATTCATTAACACGTAATGGGCTTTGTGAATTTTATTGATGGGATAGGCCAAATGTCGACGCCCCCAATCTTCCAGCCGGTGCATCACGCCAGAGGCTGCTTCAATAGTGGCTTTATAGCGTTCTATCATTGCCGGCACTTGGGCACTTTGATCCGGATGGACTAAAAAAACAATTTCGTAATGTCGCATAGTTTTCCTTATGGTTAAAAAAGCCTCCCACCAATTAGCTGGTAGTAAAGCAAGGAGGGGCAACCAAGCCCCAAAGAACCAGGAATTATACTAGCTTTAAAAAATAGTTGCAATTATGGCTTAAGAAACAAGACCTTTATTGAAAAGCCAAATTGTCTTAAGCGTAGGCTTGTTATGTTGTCTTAGGCATAAAGGCTCAGTACGCCTTTGCTGGTATATGCTCTTACCGAACTGGTGTCTTCTGTTATGTCGGCAGTTGCGTTAATTATAGCCGCGGCAGTACCTGCTTGGCCTTTGCCATGCTGATTAAAGTTTTGTTGCCGACCTGGATCTGGCGAATTATGTTGCGAGACATTCACATTCGTCAAGTTGAGCTGCTGGTTGTTGAATAACTCCCTTAACTTAGGTATTGAGGCTTCCAAAGCTTCCCTAACATTAGCATGTTGGGCTGTAAAGGCAATGTTGGTTTGGTCTTGATCAACGTCAATCTTAATTGTTATAGGCCCTAAATGCTCAGGGTTGAGCTGTATTTCAGCCGAAGATATGGATTTGCCATGTAACCACAAAATACGCTCGCCTAATTCAGAACCCCATTCTGGATGCCCCAATTCTTTTGCAATAACAGGTTTATCCACCACACCTAGCTCAGCTGGGCTTATATTTGCCTTAAGCGTAGGAAAGCTTGCCTGATCGACGGTGACGTTATTTGTTGGCACTACAGTGTTATCTACCTTGTTGTCATCAGTACTCACTTGCGTTAACAGTGTTTTAAAGACCGGGGCGCCCGTTGTTTTATCTTGGTTATCTGCTAAATTTGAATTGTCACCATTGGCAGAAGGATTTAACAAGGCTTGAGCTATTTTACCCGCGTCAGCATCGCCATCGGCTGTCGTTGCTATTGATGTTGCTATCGGCGTGTTTGCCTCAGGCAAGCCTGAAGCTCCCAGTTTTATCTTTGGCGCTTCAAACGACACAATCGTTTGGGGTAACACTTGCGCCAGTACTTGCGGTGGGAGAGGAATGTCAGCGCCAGCAAGCTGTGCTGTAAGGTCATTGTTCTCATCGCCCTTTTGCTCAAGACTGTCTAGTTGACTGCTAAGTTTGTCACTTATTTTCTTATCGTTAGAGACGGCTGCGCTAGGCTTAAAATATTGCAGGACATCATCTAAGGCCGCCTGTGCCGCTTGATCAATATTTTTTTGTGCCGTTTGCGGTGGCAAATTCTTGCCGCTTTCAACACCCTGAGTCACTTCAACAATGGCAGGATTTATTAGCGGTGGCGCAGGCGTTATGTCTGCCACTGGTGGTGTCGCTATCGCTTGCTGCTGTTGACCGTCAAGACTTAAAGCTACGGCGCCGACCGGTAACGCTACGGGTGCAATAGGCTTTGCGCTTGTTTCAGCCAACGCATCCAGCTGCACGCCAAGCGCTGCTGAGAAGCTTGATGATGCGCTTATATCATCGGTGCTTTGGCCATTTGTTGGCTGAGTTAAACCACTTTGTAAGGTGCTGGTTGGCGCTGTATTTATATTTTCTACTGTCATGATGATTCCTCTAAGAACCGTTAAGCATTAAATAATGCTACTTGAATTAATTTTAATCATTTTTTATGCCAAAGCCAGCGCCGCCCCCTATTCTGGCCGAACTCTCATCTTGTAAGCGTTGTTCCCGTTTTTCTTCGTGTTTAAGTTCAATTTTGGCTGCTGCCAAATAAACTTTCTGTAAACTTTTGCAATCCTGCAGCTTGATTTCCCATTCTTGCTTGCGTTTATCACATTCTGCCTTGAGATTACCCGCAGCTTGTTCTTGACCCGCAATTGCCTTGTCCAACTTATCCAAAAATGACCGGAACTCAAGTAGCCTACTAATGTAGTTTCCTTCAAAATTAAGTTGCGCTAATTTTTTTTGGTATTCAATACGGTAATTTTTTAAGCTCTCAATTTGCACGTGCATTTCTTGTAGCTTACGTTGGGATATCCCAAGCACTTCCAAGGCATTTTTTTCTTGTAAGGCTTTGAGGTTAACGATAGTTTCAATGCGTTTTGAACGTTTTGTCATCGAACGGCTCCGGGTTTATCCAACAAAAGCTCCAGTTCTTGCAAACTCTGTTCTATTGTCACTTGCTCATCCATGTCTTGTTGTAAAAAATCAACGATTGCAGGATTCCGCTCTATTGCCTTGTCAATGCGCGGGTCAGCCCCAGGCTGATAAGCACCCACACTAATTAAGTCCCGGTTTTGCTGATATAACGAATATAACCGTCTAAGTTCACGGGCTTTGTGTATATGTTCTACGGCTGCTATATCGGGCATTACCCGACTGACCGAGGCTTCAATATCAATTGCCGGAAAATGTCCAGCTTCCGCTAAACTTCGCGACAACACAATATGGCCATCTAACACGCCACGTGCTGCGTCAGCTATGGGATCATTGGTATCATCACCTTCTGTTAATACCGTATAAAAGGCTGTAATTGAACCTTCACCGGCGTTGGCATTACCTGCCCGTTCTACCAGATGTGGCAGTTTTGCAAACACCGAAGGCGGGTAGCCTTTAGTTGCCGGTGGCTCTCCAATAGCTAAAGCAATTTCGCGATGGGCTTGGGCAAAACGGGTTAATGAATCCATTAATAACAGCACGTTTAAACCTTGATCACGGAAGTATTCAGCAATGCTGGTGGCCAAATAGGCGCCGTGCGCCCGCATTAATGGCGGATCATCTGCCGGTGTCGCCACCACCACGGCACGCTTAAGCCCCTCTTCGCCTAGTATTTTTTGAACAAACTCATTAACCTCACGACCCCGTTCACCAATTAAACCAACGACGACAACATCGGCATTCGTAAATTTAGTCATCATGCCTAATAAAATACTTTTACCAACACCGGTACCGGCAAACAAGCCCATGCGTTGTCCCCGGCCGACACTTAAAATGGCATTGATAGCCCGTACGCCAACATCAAGTGGTTCTCTTATGGGCGTCCTAGACAGGGGATTGATGGGGGTACCATTAAGCGACACTTGAGCATCTGTTTTTAAAGGCCCTTTTGTATCCAGTGGTTTACCGGCACCGTCTAACACCCGGCCTAATAGGCTAAAACCCACGCGTGCCAAACTATTTTTACCCATAGGGATCACTCGGCAATCAGGCTCTAAACCATGTAATTCTCCTGTCGGCATCAAGTAGATTCGGGTGCCCGCAAAACCGACCACTTCCGCTTCTATCATTTTGCCATTTTTAGTCTCAATCTGGCAGCGTGATCCTATGGCTGCCCGACAACCCACGGCTTCTAAAGTCAGGCCAACCATACGTGATAATTTGCCTTCCACAATTAACTCCGTGGCTTCGTCTAAGCGCGCGCTATAAGGCTTAAGCCGGTTTAACCAAATTTGTGCGCGTTTGGATTCAGGGATCATCGGTTTTTATCCTGTCCACGTTCTCCGCCAAATAGTGTGGCAACCACAGCCGCCAAACGGTTTTCTACAGTGGCATCGACGCGCGAAAATTCAGTGTCTAATTTACACCCACCGCGGGTAATTAACGGATCATCGACAAGGTTCCAAGCCGGTTGCATCTCATCAAGCGATAAGGCAGAGCGCACCAGTTCAGCATCTTCAGGATGTAAATACAGACTTATTTTTTGCGATGATAATGGCAATACATTTAAGGCTTCCCGAACGGCAGCAACAACTTGTCCTGGATCCATTTTTATTTCACGGCGGATAATCTGGTTAGCTATCGTAATAGCTAAGGTAATCAACTCCTTTTCAACTTCTTCATCTAGCGTTTTAAACGGCTCGGTAAAGGTTTCCATGAGTTGGGTAAATTGGATGGCTTGCTGTTGAAGCTCAAGTTCCTTGGTTTCATGCCCTAGTACATAGCCCTGTGAAAAGCCTTCTTTATGGCCTTGTGCAAAGGCTTCGTCATACGCCTGTTTTTGCATGGCCTCGATATCTTGAACGGTTAACACCGATGGTAATTCATCCGTTTCCAGGCTTTCTGATTTGGTTTTATTGCCTACATTGGGTGCTTGCCAACGCTTTACTTGAGCTAAGTCCTCCTCTGAAAACTCTTGGTAATTAGATAAGTTCATCACTACCACCTAGAACAATCTCACCTGAATCGGACAGCTTTTTAGCAATGGATAAAATGTCTTTTTGGGCCAATTCAACTTCACTAAGTTTTGATGGTGGCGCTGCAGCCAAATCATCACGCAGCATTTCTGCAGCGCGTCTAGACATATTGTTAAATATTTTATTTTTAAGGGCATCGTCTACACCACGCATAGCTAGTAATAACTGGTCTGTAGAGACTTCGCGCAATAAGGTTTGCATACCTCTTTCATCCAGGGTAACCAAGTCACCGAAGACAAACATTTTATCTTGAATTTTACTGGCCAAATCGGCTTTGTTTTCCGCAATTTCATGAATGATTGCATCACTGACCGCACCTTCCATAAGATTGAGGATATTGGCTGCGGAATTGATGCCACCAATCGTGGAAGACTTGATATTTTCCCCACCAGTGAGCTGTTTTTCCATAATTTCATCCAGCTCCCGCAGGGCCGATGGTTGTACACCTTCCATTGATGCGATGCGCATTAATAGGTCTGGACGTTTGTTTTGTGGCAACAACATCATGACATCGGCAGCTTGGTCTGCGTCGAGTAAAGACAAGATGATGGCGACAATCTGAGGATGCTCTGAGCGTACCAAATCGGCAATTGCCCGGGTATCCATCCATTTTAATTGCTCAATACCCTTGCTACGGCCACCTAATAATATCCGGTCAATAATATTGCCAGCCTTATCGGGGCCTAAAGCTTTGGTTAACACGGATCGGATATATTCGTCAGAGTCTATGCCTAAGGCGGTTTGGTTTCTAATTGAAGTGATAAATTCTTCCAAAACGGTATCGACCATGTCAGGTGAAATATCACCCAGATTAGCCATGTTTATACCGAGCACTTGGACTTCTCTAGGCCCTAGATGTTTAAGCACCGCAGCTGCACGTTCTTGCCCCAAGGCAAACAACACGATTGCTGCGCGTTCTGTTTGATTTAACTTAGCATCGTCTGCCATTTATTTAGACCAGGTTTTGATGACTTGTGCGACCAATTTGGCATCCTCGTCCACTAAACGCTGGACATATTCAAGACGTCTTTCATAACTTTGTGGTGCTTCTAATAATAAGAGGTCATCCAATTGAAATTTTTCAAGGCTAGGTTGCTGAGGCATTGAGCCTGCAGGTACAGCTATGGGTACACCTTTTTCATCGTAGCCCATGGTGCCAGCTTTTGCTGCCGCCATTTTTTCAGCTTCAGCTTGTGCCAACTGACGTTTTTCTTCTAAGTCACGGCCAACTAATAAGCGCATGGTTGGCCTTAAAACACCCAATAATAAGAACACTACCACTAAAGCAGCCGCGATTTGTTTGATTAGATCAATAAACCAGCTTTGTTCCCATATTGGCAAACTGGGTATGGCTTCTATTTCTGATGGCAATCTGAAAGCGACATTAGTTACAGTGACTTGATCTCCACGGCTACTATCGAAACCAACGGCTTGCTTTACAAGGTCAGTAAAGCGGTTAATGTCTTCTTGCGCATAAGGTTGAGTTTTGCTACCACTATCCGTAGATGGCAAATGCTTATCATCCACAACCACGGCAACTGATAGCCTACGTAAATTGCCCGTCGCAAGTCGGGTATGAGTAATCGTTTTATCCAGTTCAAAATTACGGGTTGCGCTTTTGGTCGCAGAACCGGGGTTTTCTGGTGGCGCTGCGTTGTTAGCTGCAGCCCCTGTATTGTTTGGGTTGGCCGCTGCGCCTGTATTCGGTAACGTTTCAGGGGCGGTACCCGCTGGTGTGGGCTGGTTAGATAAGGCCCCAGGAACACCTTGTACGGCTGACAACGAGCTTTTCTCCTCCGTGGTTTGCTCGCTTCTTAAGGCTGGTAAGTCAGGGTTAAACAATTCCTGGGTACGGTCAGTTTGGCTAAAATCGACATCGGCGGAAACTTGGGCGCGCATGCCATCACCAACTAAAGGGGACAAGATATTTTCTATCCTAGCCATTAAATGCTCTTCTATATTCTTTTTATACTCAAACTGTTTTGAGGTTAAGTAACTATCTGAAGATGAATCTTTGCTGTTTAGTAATTGTCCCCGTTGGTCAACCACGGTGACTTGATCCGAATCTAGCTGAGGGACACTAGAAGCAACCAAATGTACGATTGATTCAATCTGGCCTTTATCTAAAGACCGGCCTTGATATAAGTTAACCATTACCGAAGCACTGGGTTTTTTGCGTTCCCGCACAAACACGGATTGCTGTGGTAAGGCCAGTAAAACGCGCGCGGATTTTACATTTTGTATAGCCATGATGGTTTGCGCAATTTCACCTTCCAGTGCCCGTTGGAAGCGTAGGAGTTCAACATTTTTACTACTGCCAAAACCTTGCTCCTTATCGAGGATTTCATACCCTATACTGGTTGATTTAGGTAAACCTTGCGCAGCTAATTTTAGTTTAATGTCATTAATTTGGCTCATAGGGACTCGGATAGCCCCTGAACCAGCTTCAATTTTGTACTTTACCCCTTGGCTCTCTAAAACTTGTGCTATCTCAGCAGAGTCTTTTTCTGTCATTTCCGTAAATAACAAGCCATAGGACGGTGTTTGTGACCATAAAACGACAGCTACGCCGATCGCCACACTGAAAGCTAAGCCTAACATTAAGCCAAGTTGACGACCTATCGTTAGTCCTGCCAAACCTTTTAAGGCTGGATGCGACTCACGTGGCTCAGACAAGGCTTGTCCGATGTGCGTAGAAGTTAAAGTATTTGTGCTTTCTTCGCTCATTGCGGCCACTTAATAGGTTATAGCGGGGTGTTCATGATGTCTTTGTAGGCATCGACTAACTTATTCCTAACTTGCAACATAGCTTCAAATGACACGCTAGCTTTTTGTGAGGCTATCATGACTTCAGCTAAACTGACATTTGCTTCGCCTGTTTCGAAAGCTTCTGACAATTTACCGGCTGCTTTTTGATTGTCATTGACAGCGTTTATGGATTGTTTTAATAAGACGGCAAAGTCGGTACCACCTTCTGATGAGGATTCTGTAGTTTTATTGCTGGCTTCAAGGGACATCGCCCGCATTTGTGCAAGAACTTGGTTAACGTTGATATCATTCATAACGGATTCCTTTTATCTATTGCACAAAGATAAGCATTTTCAATGCCAGTATTTAGCACGGAATTCTGACACCTGACTCCTTCATGCGCGCCATTTTATAGCGTAAGGTTCTTGCACTAATCCCCAATTTTTGCGCAGTGGTTTTACGGCTGCCATTTTCCATTTGTAAGGTCTGTAAAATAATCCGCTCTTCGGCTGAGCGCACCCCTTCGTCCAAATCATGGCATTCACTATCATGCTCTGCAGACGACCGTTCCTCGCCAACTTTAACTGAATCTAGGGGGACAGCACATGCGGCGATATCGAAATTTGTGCCCAACTCCTCAAAAATTAAATCATCTGCTTGTATCCAGTCACTGGCTTTTAAAATCAATGCACGCTGTACAACATTATCAAGCTCCCTCACATTGCCAGGCCAAGGGTAAGCAAGCATTTTAGCGATTGCAGCCGCTGTGAATTCAGGCATTTTTTTAGCTTTTGGCCAATGTCTTAGCAGTAATTCTTTGGCCAGCGGCAAAATATCGCCGGGCCTTGCCCGTAATGGTGGAATGCTGATTGGAAATACACTCAAACGATAATATAAATCTTCCCTAAATAGGTTTTGTTCAACTAATTCTTTTAACTTGCAATTGGTAGCTGCCAAAATTCTGACATCTAGATGTATTTTTTTAGTACTACCCAAGCGTTCGATTTCTTTTTCTTGCAGTACCCTTAATAGTTTTGCCTGCAAGTTCAAATCCATCTCTGAAATTTCATCTAACAGCAAGGTGCCACCTTGGGCTTGTTCAAATTTACCAGGCATAGCTTGTATCGCCCCAGTAAAAGCACCTTTTTCATAACCAAACAAAGTGGCTTCCAACATATTTTCTGGAATCGCCGCGCAATTAATCGCAACAAATGGGCCATTGCTATAACTCGAAGATTGATGGATGTATTGGGCAATAACTTCCTTGCCACTTCCGCTTTCACCTTGGAGCAAAACAGTGACTGTCGATTTGGCAACCTTACTGGTTAGTGCATAAAGCTTTTGCATGTTAGGGTCTTGCACAGCAAATTCTTGCACAGTTAAAGCGGCGGATAACACATAAGCGGACACCTTATTGATTAAAGTATCTGCTTCAAATGGCTTGATTAAATAATCCACCGCGCCCGTTTGCATAGCTTCAACCGCTTTCGGGATAGTGCCGTAAGCTGTCATTAACAAAACCGGAAGTCCAGGGTGTTTAAGCTGTATGTTATGTAAAAGGGCAAAGCCATCCATTACTGGCATTTGCACATCGCTCAGCACTAAACGGACAGTCTTGCTCACCAAGTGTTTAAGGGCTTCAATACCGTTGCTTGCTGTTATAACCCGATAGCCTTGGATTTCTAAAGTATCACTTAAAGCTTCACATAAGGCGATATCGTCCTCAACTATTAAGACATCATAAGGTTGCATATTGGTTCTCCGTTTTAAGCTCTTTAGGGTGGTTTTTACTCGAAAAACCACTCGGCAATACTGAGTTTGATGGTTTTAAACAAGGCAAGAATAGGGAAAATGTCGTACCCGAGCCGAATTTTGTTTTAAGCTTCACGTGGCCGCCATGCGCTTTAACGACACTGTCTACTACGGCCAACCCTAATCCTGTACCATTAGATTTGGTGGTAAAAAACGGCTCAAACACACGTTGTTGAAGATGACTTGACATACCTGGCCCGGTATCTTTGATATCAATCTGGATTTGGCCATTACCGATCTGGGTAACCAAGACGGTAATCTTGCCTGTTTGGCCTAAGGCATCAACAGCATTATTTAATAAATTCATTAATGCGCCACGTAAGGCATTTTCATTGCCTAACATTTCATCATCATGCGCCTGGTTGAGAATTTCACAGGTAATGTCAGATTCACCGGCATAATCCTTGAGCGCATCCGCTAAATGGGCTAACAGGCTATTGAGTGAAAAACAGCCCATCGCCAATTTACCGTCTTTAGCAAATATCAACATATCGTTGATTTGCCTTTCTAAATAATGCAAGCGTTCTAAAATTTTCGTTGAAAAACGTTGCCGTTTATCAACATCTAACGCCACATTATTGAGTTGGGAAGCATAAATAATAGCGGTTGCTAAAGGTGTCCTGACTTGGTGTGCCAAACTGGCCACCATTTCCCCCATCGCAGAAAGTTTCTGTTGTTGGTGGATAATATCTTCAAGTTCACGCATTTGGCTGATATCGGACAATAGAATGATTTGCCCTGCTTGTTTGCCAGCTGATTTATGGGTAAGGCTTATACGTTGGCCATTGGCTAATTGATATTCATGAGGATTACCTGCTATAGCCAATAAACAGTTGTTAAAAACATCAACCCAGGCTTTACTTTTAAGCGGTTTACCTAAAAATTCGTAGGCTAATTGGTTGCAATCTACAATAATCCCACTATCGTCAATGACAATCACACCGGCTGGTAAGGCCGCAAGTATTTTTTCCAACCAATCGGCAAGCTTTTCCTTCTCTTCCAGCGTTTTTAAACGTTCACTGTGGGCAAAAGCAAGTTCATCATGTAATTTTGCAACTTGCTCTTCTAAAGCTTGATAAGAAGCAGTCAAATGCTCTGAAAGCTCATTAAAGAGGCGAAAAGCATCAGTGAGCTGCTGGGTTTTTTGGGCTTGTAAAACGTAATTTGTATTCATAGCTGATCTTTAATAGTTATCAGCTTGGTATGAGCAAAAATTACGCCATTAATATTTTATAATTGTTATCAATAGCTTAACTTAACGCGTCGTTATTTTGACACCCGTTACCGCGATAAATCGTATTTTCTTAGCTTTTCAACGAGGGTAGTCCTACGCATATTTAAGCGTTTAGCAGCGTGCGCCACAACACCATGGGATTCATCTAGCGCCTGACGGATTAGATCTAACTCTAGGACGTTAAGATACTCTTTTAAATCTATGCCAGTTTCCGGTAATTTTGCCAATGATTCTGAGGCATTAGCTGGTAACGAGAAGGTTGCTGACAAGTCTTCTTCCACCGGCTCATCTGTGGATAATACTGTTGCTACTTCAGGCTCTGCTCCTTGTACATCTTCATACTCAGTTACCAAGGCTTCTAACACTTCATAATGTTGAAATTTTTCGGGTAAATCTGCAACATCAACTAAACCTTTAGGATAAATAATCGCTAAACGTTCTACTAAATTAGCTAACTCCCTAACATTCCCAGGCCAAGTATGCTGCATTAAAACCGAGAGAGCTGCTTTTGTCAGGCGTACTGAACCTCGGTTAGCGATTTCTAGGCGGTTGATTAAATCTTTAACTAAAGCCGGAATATCTTCTGCCCGTTGCCTTAACGCCGGCATTTCAATAGGGAAGACGTTTAAGCGATAGAATAAATCTTCACGAAAACGGCTTTCTTTTATTTCTTTTTCCAATGAACGATGAGTTGCAGCGATCACCCTAACATCACAGTGTATGGTTTTATTGCTCCCTACCCGCTCAAAACTACGTTCTTGTAAAACCCGCAATAATTTAACTTGCATGGACATAGGCATATCGCCGATTTCATCCAAAAATAAAGTGCCACCTTCAGCCAATTCAAAACGCCCTTGCCTTGAGCTTAACGCACCAGTAAACGCCCCCTTCTCATGGCCGAACAGCTCACTTTCCAACAATTCTCCGGGTATTGCGCCACAATTTATCGGTACAAAGGGTTTTGCAGAGCGTAATGATGCATCGTGTAAGGATCTGGCCACCACTTCTTTGCCCGTCCCAGACTCGCCCAAAATCAACACAGTGGCATCCGATTCGGCAACTTGAAATATTAACTTCCTGATCTCGACCATGGCCGTGCTATTGCCTTTTAATCGGTCAATCGAGGGTGACCTGCGGTCATAAACGCGTCGGTCTGTCGCTGCCCTGGCACCAAATTGCCCGTTTGCTTCGGCTATTTTATCGGCAATTAGTTTAAAACTAGAATAACTTGCAGGCCATTCCATGACCTGAAAAACAACCTCATTTATCATACTAGGCACTTGCAGCCCCATACCTTTACTAACAACTAGCACCACGGGTTTATTTTGGGCTAGCCCTACGACATCTTTCACTAATAAAGCTTGTTTTTCTAAACCATCACCAATGAAAATGCCAAAATAGGCTTGGCTATACTGCATGAGCCCACGATAACTGGACGAACTTGCAATTTCAACTTCATATTCCATAAATAGGAGAATAATCTCCAATTGTTGAATTCTTGACTTGTTATCATCTATTAACAAAATCTTCGGCAAAGCCATATCCTAATACTCGTCACCTTAAACAAAAAAGAAGACTGCTAAGCACAGCTTGGTGCAGTTTATCCAACCTAAAAACATAATGTTATTTCTTCAAACTACGATTATGGTTTATTCCGCAGACAGCGCGAGCGACTGCAATAACTATAGTTTAGTCCATATCCAATAAAGTCGGGTGAGATTAGCCCTTACAAATTATTTAAAAATGGCTTGACAAAAATTTCCCATGGTAGAGACTAGAAACTTACTAACTACGTGAGAAAGTTTTTTGAACGATATTCCCCTTAGTATGCTACTAGGCATACTAGCGCTAATGCTGTTACTGTCGGCTTTTTTTTCGGGTGCTGAAACAGCGCTGATGACGCTTAACCGTTATCGATTAAGGCACTTGGTCAAATTAAAGCAACGTAGCGCCATCAATACTTTGCAGCTATTGAACAAACAAGATTTATTGAATAGCTTTATCTTGTTAGGTAATAATTTTGTTAACATTCTTGCCGCCGCGCTCACCACCTTTATTGCCACACACTTTTATCAGCAAAAAGAAGAAAGTTTAGCTATTGCAATCCTTTTGCTCACCTTGGGTGTTTTAATATTTTCTGAGATTATCCCTAAAAAACTGGCTTCGCTTAGACCTGAGCTTTTAGCCTTTCCTGCCAGTTGGATTATTTTGCCTTTGCTCAAAGTGTTTTTCCCGGTGATTTGGCTTGTTAACGGAGTGGCCTATTTTTTCCTGCGCTTATTTGGCTTTAATCCAAAAAAGAAAAGTCAGGATACTTTTAATAAAGAAGAGTTAAAAAACATTGTAACCGAACCCGGGAGCTTGATTCCTGTGCGTTATCAAAAAATGTTATTGGGCATTTTAGATTTAGAATCCGCTACGGTTGAAGATATTATGACCCCTAGGCATGAAATAGTCGGTATAGATCTAGATGCATCATTACCGGACGTGCTGGTACAAATTAAACGAAGCCCCCATACCCGTTTACCTGTCTATAAAAAAAGTATCGATAATGTTGAAGGTTTTTTGCATATAAGAAGCGTTTTGACACTGCTGGAACATAAAGACTTTAGCAAGGACACCATCCTAAATTTATTGACCAAACCTTCGTTTATTCCCGATAGCACACCCGTGCATAATCAAATCCATCGGTTTAAGACGGAAAAAATTCGTATAGGATTGGTAGTTGACGAATATGGCGACGTACTCGGTTTAGTGACCTTAGACGATTTATTACAGGAAATTGTCGGTGAGCTCATTACCGATGACGATACTGTTAGGCGACAAAATGACGGCAGTTATTTAGTTGATGCCAATATCACTGTGCGCGAATTAAATCGCCTTACCCAATGGGCACTACCCACTGAAGGCCCTAAAACACTAAATGGTTTGATAGTCGAGTTTATGGAAACCATTCCAGAATCTGGCACTAGTATTAAATTACATGGCTACCCTTTAGAAATTTTAAAACGCGATGGCAGCGCAGTAAAATTAGTAAAGTTTTTACCTGAAAATGTTTCCAGTTTGTAACTAGTATTGCCCTTGTAGAAGCCAAATTACCAACTATAATCAGGTTGGTATAAGGCAATTTCCAATTCGCATGACTAGACTTAGTGTTTTTTTTAAAGGCAGGGCAATCCACTCCTACCAGTTTGAGAGTGGTGTGGTTCATATTGGCCGCGATGAGAGTAATGATATTACCATCGACAGCCTAGCCGTGGCCAAGGCGCATGCTGCCATTATACTCAGGGATATTGGCAGCACGATAAAGCAACTCAATGATGATTACCCATTGATTATTAATGGCGCTAAAACGAAAGAATGTGCACTGAATAATAACGATAAAATATCACTAGGCAAACATGATATTTTATTTTATACGGCGGAAGCCAACTTTACGGCTAGTGCGACCGATTCGCTAGTTAATAAAGATGTAGAATTACTCAATTTAGAGATAAACAACAGCTTACAAACAGGCCCCGCCGCTAACTTACAAATTATGAATGGCAACAATATCGGAAAGATTTTGCCCTTAAAAAAAGCAATGACTCGGTTAGGTCACACCGGTAGTGGCATTGTCGCCATTGCCAAACGTAAAGAAGGTTTTTTCATTTCGGCATTGGAAGAAAGCGAGACTATTTCGGTAAACAATCAACCGATAAATGGTGCTTCGCGTAGACTGCAAAACAACGATATGATCATTATCGACAACACGTCCTTACAATTTTTTATGAATTAATTTTATGGAAAATATCGACAAGCGTAATTATCACCGAATATTATATAAAGCGGATGCCGCATTGTCTGATGGCAATAATATTAGCCGTTGTGAAATAATCGACTTATCCTTAAAAGGCTGCCTATTACGCTTAGAATTGCCTTGGGAAGGTGAACTTGAGAAAGTTTATATCTTGACCTGGCAATTATCTGAGACTATTAAAATTGAGATGCATATCACTATTTCTCATGCGCACGATGATTGCGTCGGTTTTAAATGCGAACACATAGATATTGACAGTATTTCTGAATTGCGTCGTTTAGTTGAGCTGAACATAGGTGATAGCCTCTTATTAGAGCGGGATTTAATGGCTTTATCACATGCCCAGTAATTAGCAACTATTTAAATTTCTGTCAAAACATCTAATGCCTCGGACAAACTTGACACTGGATATATGCTTAAACCTTCTAGTGCTTTTTTGGGGGCATTAGCTTTTGGTATTACGGCCTTTTTAAAACCATGTTTAGCCGCATCATTAATTCTGGCATGACCATTGGCAACTGGCCTAATTTCACCATTTAAACCAATTTCACCAAAAAAGAAGGCGTCATGGGCAATCACTTTATTGCGTAAGCTTGAGACAATACTGATTAAGATTGCTAAGTCTGAACTGGTTTCGGATACCTTTATACCACCAACAACATTCGCGTAAATCTCATCATTCGCAGTCATAATGCCACCATGTCTAGATAGCACGGCTAATAACATCGCTAAACGGTTTTGGTCAAAACCAACAGCAAGACGTCTTGGATTACCATATTGACAATCTGTAACTAACGCTTGAATTTCAACTAGCAATGGCCTAGTCCCTTCCCATAACACGGTCACAACACTACCGGAGCTCGGTGTTTCGGTTCGGTTTAAAAACATAGCCGACGGGTTTTTCACTTCTTTAAGCCCCTGGCTATCCATAGCAAAAAAACCTAACTCACCAACACTGCCAAAACGGTTTTTATCTGCTCTCAGTACACGATATCTCGCATCATCCGTAGCAGACAAAATAACCTGTGTATCGACAATATGGCTTAAAGTCATGGGGCCTGCCAATGATTGGTCTTTGGTGACGTGGCCGACTAAAAAAATAGATACTTGATTTTTTTTGGCATATTGGGTTAGGTAACTGGCGGACTCGCGCACTTGCGACACGGAACCTGGAGCGGACTCACTATCTGGTGCCAACATAACTTGTATGGAATCAATCACCAGCACCTTAGGCTGTAGCTCATCCATAACATCACAAATCCGTTGTACGGCGGTTTCGGCAAGCATTCGAATGTTATTGGTTGCCAATTTAAGCCGATGCGCACGCTCAGCGATTTGTTGCAAGGATTCTTCTCCAGAGACATATAGCACTGGGATTTGCTGAGTTGCCAAATTAGCAATCACTTGTAACAAAAGCGTGCTTTTACCAGCGCCAGGTGCCCCACCTATTAAAACGACGCTGCCAGCCACAAGCCCGCCACCGAGCACACGGTCAAATTCGTTAATCCCTGTAGAGACCCTTTCGGCTAGCGTTAAATCTAATTCAGAGAGCCAATGTACTGCTGACAAACTACCTGCATAACCCCCATGATGGCTATGCCTATCCTGTGTGCTCGACGGTAATTTAACTTCTTTAATACAATTCCACTCACCACAGCTAGTACATTGGCCATTCCACCGCGAATAATCAGCACCACATTGATCGCAGACAAAGGCTGTTTTAATTTTTTTTGCCATAATTGGCCTAATCCTTAGCCGTAGTCTTGTTAAAAAATAGTATCATTATCCTTAATTAAATCCGTTAAAGATTGCATATGTTCGCGTAATTGTTTTCTTGCGCCTAACTTAAATTGGACTGGCTCAGGTAATTCCGTAAAAATGATAGCTTGTTTTTCAATTAATAAATCAATCAGATCCTCAACCACACGACCCATTTGACTATCAGAATGTAATAATGCCCGCCTAAGTGAATCGGCGTTACTATTATCTAATATAAATTGGATGACTTCTAAATCGGTGTCTTCCAACCAGGTTGAATTTTCCGTTAAAGGGGTTGAGTTAATGCCAATAATTCGATTATTCGGACCGCGGTTAACATAAGGCATCATCCTCTCCAAGGTTGTTATCTTATGCTATTCTAGTTAATGCAGTTGAATCTGCAACAAAATAACCCAACAGCAATAGATTTATGGAAATCCCAGTCCCACAAAGCCAACGTTTTTCCGATAGCCCAAGTCAAACTTCACTTGCTGATGATGTGTTGCTCATGGCATTACTTTCGATCTGCAAGTTATTGCTGATCCCGTCGTCAGCGGAAGCATTGAGTGCCGGATTACCCTTAGAAGATAATAAACTTACCCCGGAATTATTTGTGCGGGCTGCTGACCGCGCAGGCTTGTCTGCAGGCTTAGTAAAACGGCCATTAAAAGAAATTTCTAATCTCCTATTACCTGCCGTTGTTTTATTAAAAAACTCAAAAGCTTGTGTGCTTATTAAACATAATGAGCAAGATTGTACTATCGTGCTACCGGAAACAAGTGACGGTGAAAAAACCCTACCTTTAACAGAGCTACAGCAAGACTATATCGGTTTTGTATTCTTAATCCAGCGTAAACATCAATTTGATGCCCGCGTGGAAGCATCTACCATGCCTAAAATAAACCATTGGTTTTGGGATGTCATATATAAATCATGGCCGATTTATACCGAAGTGTTACTAGCCTCATTGCTGATTAATTTGTTTGCCTTGGCATCGCCATTTTTTGTTATGAATGTGTATGACCGGGTTGTTCCAAATTACGCTATTGAAACGCTTTGGGTATTGGCCATTGGTGTTGGCATCGTGTTTAGCTTTGATTTTTTGATGAAAACCCTACGCAGTTATTTCATCGACTGTGCAGGCAAACGTTCTGATATTTTGCTATCAGCTGCCATATTTGAGAAAGTAATGGCGGTTAAAATGTCAGCAAAGCCTAATTCAGTAGGTGCTTTTGCCAATAATTTGCACGAATTTGAATCTTTCCGTGATTTTTTTACTTCAGCGACCTTAGCGACCTTAATTGACTTACCGTTTGTAATTATTTTTTTAGTCTTAATTGCCAGTATAGGTGGATATTTGGCTTTAATTCCTACGGCTGCATTACCGCTAGCAATTTTGGGTGGGATATTAGTCCAGCAGCCCTTGAAAAAAACCATCTTAGAACTGTTTAAGTTTTCTTCGCAAAAAAGTGCTACTTTGTTTGAAGCTGTTTCACACCTTGAGACCTTAAAAACGTTAGGTGCCGAAGGCCAGCTGCAAAAGCAATGGGAAGAGAACATTGGGCAAATTGCCCGATTAGGCTTATTGTCGCGTTTTTATGCATCAGCAGCTATCAACTTAAGTAGTTTCATTCAACAAATTGCCACCACCGGTGTTGTTATAGCCGGTGTTTATCAAATTTCAGATGGTACTTTAACTACGGGAGGTTTGATTGCCTGTACATTATTGACTAGCCGAGCCCTTGCCCCAGTTAGCCAAGTTGCGGCCTTACTTACCCGTTACCATCAAGCACGGGCATCATTAGATGCCTTAAACAAGATAATGGCACTACCTGTAGAACGTGAAACGGGAAAAAAATACTTAAGCCGGCCAACCTTTAAAGGCTATATCGAATTTAAGAATGTTACTTTTAGCTATCCTGAGCAACCTGTAAAAGCCTTGGAAAAAATATCCTTCAAAATAAATGCAGGTGAACGTGTTGGCATCATCGGACGTATTGGCTCTGGTAAAAGTACCTTAGAAAAACTCATCATGGCACTCTACGAGCCACAAGAGGGGGCTATCTTAATTGATGGCACCGATATACGGCAGCTTGATCCGGCACAATTACGCAAGCAAATAGGATATGTGCCGCAAGACCTAAACCTTATGTTTGGCAGCATTAAAGATAATATTACCTTTGGCTCACGGTATGCTGATGACGCCACAATTCTAGCCGCCGCTGATGTTGCCGGCGTCACTCATTTTGTCGATAAACATCCAGCCGGTTTTAATATGCCTGTCGGTGAAAATGGCAGTGCATTATCTGGTGGTCAGCGCCAAAGCCTAGTTGTTGCCAGGGCTTTGTTGTTAGCCCCTCCGATTTATGTTATGGATGAACCAACTAACGCGATGGACAACAGTACCGAGGAGGCTTTTAAACAACGCTTTGTCAATAAACTGGGCAACCGCACGTTAATCATGATTACCCATCGGGCCTCATTACTAAGCCTCGTTGACCGCCTGATAGTTATCGACAATGGTCATATTGTAGCCGATGGGGAAAAAGAACAGGTCTTAGAGGCTTTGAAACAAGGGCAAATTAAAGTTTCAACTTAACATTACATAACGGTATGTTACTAAAAAAAATCTTGGACTATAAAACCAAAAACGATGACTTATCCATAAATAAAGGTTTTATATCGGATATTAATGAAGCGACCCTTTATGGTGCTAACTTAAATAGCCATCTCATTTTATGGGTTACCTTTAGCTTTTTCCTGATTGCTCTAATTTGGGCTAACTTTGCTAGCCTAGATGAGGTAACCCGTGGCTCTGGTAAAATTATACCTTCCAGCCATATTCAAGTAATCCAAAATCTTGAGGGTGGCATATTGTCCGAAATTTTAGTACAAGAAGGCGATATAGTAGAAAAAGGCCAAGCCTTGATGCAACTAGACGATGTCCGCTTTGCCTCTTCTTTTACCGAGACCCAGCTTAAATATTATGAACTATTAGCCAATACGGCACGTCTAACTGCAGAAACTAATGGTACAGCCTTAATCTTGCCCAAAGAGATCATAGACAAATATCCCAGTTATGCAGAACACACCCGCCAACTCTATAACTCACGCATATCTGAACTGGATGCCAATGCAAAAATTCTACAACAACAAATTGTCCAAAAAGAGCAGGAACTAGTTGAGCTTAAAGCTAAACAAGAGCAAATATCACGTAGCTATGATTTATTGAAACGTGAACTGGACTTATCTGAGCCACTAGTTGCCCAAGGGGCTATGTCTGAAGTTGAAATGTTAAGATTAAGACGCAGTGCCAATGACTTAAGCGGTGAGTTAAATGCAGCCCATTTAGCAATACCGCGAGTGCAAGCGGCATTGAGCGAAGCAAAAAATAAATTGCTGGAACAAAAAACCCACTTTCAGTCAGATGCCGGAAAAGAACTTAATGAAACAAAATCAGAGCTCGACAGGACTAGCGCATCTGTACTTGCATTAAAAGACAGGGTAACGAGAACCCGTATTATTTCACCAGTCAAAGGTACTGTTAAGCAGCTTAAGATTACCACCATCGGTGGTGTTATACAGCCAGGCATGGATTTATTGGAGATTGTCCCAATTGAAGATCAACTATTAGTCCAAGCTGAAATCAGTCCTGCAGATATTGCTTTTTTAAGGCCAGGACAAGACTCTATTGTTAAACTCACAGCTTACGACTTTTCAATTTATGGCGGCTTGGAAGCTAAGCTTGAACATATTAGTGCCGATACTATAATTAATGAAGAAGATAAAAAAAGTTACTATCAAATCCGTTTAAGAACCCATAAAAACTATCTTGACTATCATGGTGAACACCTAAATATTATTGCTGGAATGAATGCTGACGTGGATATTTTGACAGGAAAGAAAACTGTTTTGGAATATCTGCTTAAACCAGTACTGAAAGCAAAAGGACGTGCTTTGCGTGAACGCTGAACATTTCTAGACGATCATGAAGAATGTGTTAATCCTATCACACCACACAGAACAGGCACAGACATGGAAAACTATGCTTTCATGTGAATACCATGCCTATTTATTCAATTGTGTAACCGATATCATTGATTTTCTAAAAAACCAGCCCGCCCATCTTATCGTTGTTGACACAAACTTGATTGATTTTGATGCTAATACACTATCTCTACTGAAAGAAACAGGCCTAAAATTATTACTGATCGGCCACAACTGGAGTGAACAAAAACAAATTAATGCCTTAATAGCGGGCGTTTCCGGTTATTGCGAGAATGAAGCTGCCTTAGAATTATTGCTTAAAGCCAGTAAAAGTATTCTAAAAGGGGATATTTGGATACAGCGGCACCTTGTGCCCCAAGTTATCGGTGCCTTAATTAAATTTAACCAACATCAACAAATTTCCCTACCGACATTTAAACCAAACCACCCTATTTCTTTAGGCAATTTAACTAACCGTGAATTAGATGTTGCCCACTTAATCGGCGCCGGAAAAAATAACAAAGCCATTGCCCATACCCTTAATATTTCTGAGCGTACCGTAAAAGCACATTTAACTTCCATTTTTCAGAAGCTCAATATCCAAGATCGTCTACATCTTGCTTTAATTGTTAAAGAAAGCAATTAATACCTTTGTAGTGTAAATTTTTATTCATAATATTTTAAAAAAAGCATCGAAATTTACACTCAAATCTATTATCTTTGAACGTTTTAAAGCAATTTTTAATTTGGTCATCTAATAAGGAGCTATAAATGAAACAAACGTTAGTCAAGGCCAGCACGATTGGTATGATTTTACTGAGCCCCGCTTCTTTTCCTCAAAGTTTACAAGATATAGTCCAAAAGACTATTAATGAAAATCCTGAGGTGCAAGCCGCTAAGGATGATCGTTTGGCCTCTGAAAAACAAATTGACCAAGCACGGGCTAGTTTTTTTCCTGTTATTGACGCTGCGGCAGGATATGGTTTCGAACAGACCACCAACCCAACGACACGTGGCCGTATTACCGAACCACGTGGTACCGTCCAATTTGGCCGTGAGGAAGGATCCATTCAATTTCGGCAGTTAATATTTGATGGCTTTGGCTCTATCAATGAAGTGGAAAGACATCAAGCCATCACCAATTCACGGGCATATACCTTGTTTGGCCGTGCTGAAATTACCGCTTTAAACGCAGTTGAAGCCTATTTAAATGTGCTCCGTCGGGAATCCCTGTTAAAAGTAACGCAAGACAACCTGAGTTACCATGCAAAAGTAAATGACCAGATCAAATTACGCAGCGAGCAAGGGATAGGCAAAAAAGCAGATATCGACCAATCCAGCGGCCGTTTATCATTGGCTGAAAGGAATGTACGCTCCGCAGAAGGCAACCTAAAAGATGCCAAAACCTCTTTTCAACGTATAGTTGGTACGTTACCTAGCCAGCTTCAGCCTATGGATTCTGAACCTCGTGTAGCCCTTCCTGAATCCCTAGATTCAGCCGTAGAAAAGGCAGTCTCTAACCACCCTATCTTAAAATCAGCAAATGCAGATGTAGAGTCCGCTTTCTCTCAACATGAAACGGCTAAAGCGGCCTATTTTCCACGCTTTGACTTAGAAGGCGGGGTGACACACCTAAATAACTTAAACGGCAACCCAGGCAGAAACGACGACCTGACAGCCATTTTAAGAGTCCGTTATAATATATACAACGGCGGCAAAGATACCGCTAGAAGGGAGGAAACAGCCCATTTAATAAACCAAGCCAAAGACATACGCGATAATACTTATCGGCAAGTTGTGGAAAGCATGCGTTTATCTTGGGTTTCTCGGCTGACCATAAACAATCAGTTAGAGTTTTTTAAAGCACACCAAGAATCGAGTAAAAAAGCATTAGAAGCATACCAATTACAATTTAATATTGGTCAACGTACCCTGCTTGATTTGCTCGATTCCGCCAATGAAATGTTTACTGCGCAAAGTGCTTATATTAACGCTGAGTTCGATGATCGCTTTGCCGCCTATCGTATATTAGCCAGCATGGGTGAATTGAACCATACTTTAGGTGTCAGTTTACCGGATGAGACAAAACCGCTTGCGCAATAAGCAATGCTTGGTTTATGAATAAACCAAGGATCAACAATTAGCCGATTATACAAATTTTAGACATAAAAAACCCGCGGCTTTAAAAGCTTAGCGGGTAAAATTTAGGTGAAATTCTTCGATATACAAGTGGAGGCTGCGGGCGGAATCGAACCGCCGTAGATGGCTTTGCAGGCCACTGCATAACCATTTTGCTACGCAGCCAAACTTTAAATAAAAAAGCCGCGAAATGCGCGGCTTAATAAATTTATTGGAGCGGGAAACGAGATTCGAACTCGCGACCCCAACCTTGGCAAGGTTGTGCTCTACCACTGAGCTATTCCCGCACTAAATTATCTGGTTATTATAGATGTTTAAAATAAAGCTGTCAACGTTTAATTACTGAAGATCAATTGCCAAAACCCATCCAGATTGATCTTTACATTGCCCCTCAAGAATTTGCACACGCACTTGCGAATCTTTTTTACCATAAGCATCTTGTGTCTCTAATGCTGTAACAGGAGTCCCTTGTGGCATATGCTTACAAGGAGAATTCCTTTCTTCTTCTTCAGTGTCATCATAAGCCGCAATAGTGCCAGGAACAGCAACTAAGCGTACAGTAGAATTTTCATCATAAGCATTGGCACTTTTTAACACATATTTCTGACCAATAACAATACTCTTCATTGCCATTTTAGGTAATGCCGGTTTACTGCCGCCGCCACTAAACATAACAATGATAATTAGCAGAACTAAGCCCCCAATTACGCCAAAAAATAATTTTGGATTACTTTCTTTTAGCGCTAAAGCTTTAGAAACCAATTCACCAATTTTATTTTTAGCAGTGTCTTCAATTTTTGTAGTATTTTCCTCGTTACTCATTTTCTTCCTCTCAATTACACAACCTGTTTAGTTTTTACAACTAAATTCCTTAAAATGCAGGTAAATAGCGTACTATATAATTAATAATAGGAGAACAATCCCTGCAATTGCACCATAGAATATTTTTGGGTCTTTTTCTTTTAGACTAAGTGCGGCAGCAACTAGATCTTCCAATTTGTTTTTGATTAGGCTGACCGCTTTAGTTGTATTCTCTTGGTAACTCATTATCTCTCCTCATAGCTGTTTTAGTTATTTTTTATGTTTACATCAACTTGACAATAAAGAAAATGTAACTTTTTTAAGCAGACAATTTATCAAATTTTGCTGTTTTATTAATTGATTATTACCTACTTAGCGTATCAACTTACCACGATGAAAAAACTTTTCAAGCGCAATATCCACATTGCCGATGTACTATCAGATAAATAGCGGGTTAAATAAAATCATATCCCTTTTTTTCGGGTTCTAACCTGTTCTTTTCTGCCAAACGTCTGCACTCAAATTGCCAATAACCTAAACCGATATTTTTTTTATTACCTAAGATGATAGGAAAATTATCATGTGGCATATACATGCGTAATATATCGTCATCTTTAAGCAGAAAGGTATCTACGATTAAATAGCTTTTTTCGACATTTTGTTCTTTTAAACTATAAAGCAAGCCCTTTTGCTGAATTTCTGCATCATTACCATTAAGTTGATAATAGGTCACCGCCAAAGAAAACTGAGTCAGCATTTGCAAACCAAAACTGATGCTATATTGTTTAGCAACTATAATTTTATTGACTATTCCCAGCATTCGGCGATGCTCTGGCGCATCAGTTTTTCTAAAACTAAGTAAACTTCCAACAGAAATTGCCCCAGACTTTTCAAACTCACAAGATAATAAACGCTCTGAAGCTGATTGCGCTAAAACTTCCACGCAATTGCTGGCGCCACCTTCCAACGTGCTTTGCAAATCATGGGTGGCTTCAAATCCAATAGCAATATAGCGATTTAAACGGTCGCTAAAAATAGGGGCGCTTTGGACGCTCGTTGCTGACCAACGTTGTTCCAAATACTCTAATAATTCTGCTGAAGGCAACGCCTGTGGGCCAGGGACATGCATTGAGCTAAAGCGTGCTTCGATGGGGTTAATGTATTTAGCTTTTTGCTCAAACGCTTTAGACAAACGGCTAAAATCAATATAAAGTGCGGATGCATCAAGATTAGGTTTGTTTATTAATTGAAAAGAAGGTGGGCTGTCTTCATCAGTTAATACTAAACACTGATTTTTTTGGCCACTGACAGGCTTATTTTTTAAACTTAACAGCGTCACAATGGTTTCAATAAAGCGATACACTAAGCCAACTTCTTTCTGCATTAAACCTGTTGGATCAGCTAAACTTAATAAAAGTATCTGCAGATAGCATTCTTCTGCACTGCTAGCCTTAGCATGCTGCTCCGTACTTTCCGCAACCCGGGCTGCCTCTTTTTTTAATTTTGTACTAAGCCGATACAAGGAATGCAGATCTATCCATACCCAATCAGGTACAGAATTTCCCATCATAAAATGGCTGGCGATAACACTGCTTAACCCCTTAATACAACGATGTATGGCTAAAGTTATAGTCTTGCCCTGAAACCAACTGCTTTGACGTTGGCTTAATTGCTTTAACACCATCCAATAACCAATAGTAAATTGACGCTCAATGGCAATTAATACGTCAAATACTTTTTTCTCATTGTCCTCTTTAGGGTAGCCCGTACCAATAAATTTTGAACGCAGATATTCTTCAATCATGCTGACATTGGGCCTTAGCATTTCCAAGGCATCCAACCGAATTTGCACATCCATTTCTATGGTATTGGCATCAATGATCAGGTCATGCAATAGACGCGAAGCTAAACTTAGATTGGCTACTGGAAAATGATTAAGCCACTGTTGTAACGCCTTCTCTTCGAATTGCTTCAACCGTGTAGGATTGCTTTGCTGGGCTGGTATAATCAAATAAAAAGAGTTCTTCAACTACTTACCCAGTATAAATTCTTCTTTGCATAGTAAAAAATAATGTTGCGCACTGGCCTTAGCAAGGTTAATCGGCATTAAGCCCCGCCTTTTCTGGTCATCATGCCTTGCGAGGGATTATAGCCAATGATGGCCGCAATCATAAAAATTACAAATGCTAAGGCAGTATAAATAAAAGCCGGTTGATTAAACTGGCCATACAGGGCGAAGCGTATCAACTCAACCGCTTGAGAAAATGGATTGTATTGCGCTAGTTTCTGCAACAAAATACTGGATTCTTGCAGTTTCCATAGGGGATATAAAGCCGTCGACATAAAAAACATTGGGAATATCACAAAATTCATGACGCCAGCAAAATTTTCCAGCTGCTTAATAAAAGAAGATAACAACAATCCCAAAGCCCCTAACATTAATCCAGATAAAACCAAGGCTGGCAATACCCACGCATAACCTAACCATGGCGCTTGAATATCATAAAACCAAGCCACCACTAAAAATACATAAGCTTGTAATACCGAGACCGCAGTACCGGCCAACAATTTACTAAATAATAAAAACCATCTAGGTAGCGGACTGACCATTAACATCCGCATACTACCCATTTCACGGTCATACACCATGGAAAATGAGCTTTGCATGCCATTAAAAAGCTGGATCATACCCAATAGGCCTGGCGTAATATAAACTTCGTACAATATATAGGTTTCATAAGGTGGCATAATTGCAATGCCTAATGCCGCCCTAAAGCCGGCTGCAAAAACAAACAGCCAAACTAAAGGTCGCACTAAAGCAGACACAAAGCGCTCATGTTGTTTAACAAAACGGAGTAGTTCCCGCCCTATTATGCCAAACATCGCGCGCCCATAATGCAGCGCTTTCATGAGGTGCCCCTGGTTTGCGTCAACCTATAAAATGCGTCTTTAATAGACGCTGCCTGGGTATGTTCCAAAACTTCATCAACGCTGCCATAGGCTTTAATTTCTCCCTGATGCAAAATAATTAATCGATCAGTTGCATAAATTTCATCAATAAGATGACTAGCCCAAAGCACGGCTAAGTTTTCTTCGCTAGTCAATTTATGGACATGCTCAACAATGTCTTGTCGACTAGGGACGTCCAGCCCTACCGTAGGCTCGTCCAATAATAAAACAGCTGGTTTGTGTAATAAAGCCCTAGCAATTTCAACACGGCGCCGGTGGCCACCATTTAGTTGGCGTACTGGCTCAAAGCGGCGGGCATACATATTCAAGCGTTCCAGTTCCTCTTGGATACGCAAATTGGCATATTTCCTACCCATTCCTTGCAAAGCAGCGTGGTAGCGTAAGTTTTGCAGCACAGTTAAATCCATATCCAATGTACTCTGCTGAAAAACAACACCCAACTTGGCTAAGGCGTGTTGTGTTTGGCGTTTAATATCAAAGCCACATAACGCAATGCCACCAGCTTTGGTATCGTATAAGCGTGTAATTAATGAAAACAACGTACTTTTGCCAGCGCCATTTGGCCCTAAAAGTACCGTACATTCACCGGGTTGTATCGAAAAAGCAATATTAACCAAGGCTTTTTTACTGCCATAAGAAAAACTTAAGTTCTCAACACTTAATGCTGAATTTACATTCATGGCTTAACAACCACTCCCCACGGATAGGCCCCAACAGCCACAGATTTCAGCACTTTTTGATTATCCAAATCGATGATGGAAATATCATTGCTAACGCCATTTGTGGTATAGAGTTTTTTCTGATCAGGTGAAAATGCCAAGTTCCAGACTCTTTGTCCCACTAATAAATATTTTTCTACCTCAAATGTCTGGGCATTGATGACAACAACACGGTTAGCAGGCCCCAAGGCAACATAAGCCCTACGGCGCTGGTTATCAATTAAGACACCTACTGGTTGAATTTTATCGGCACTGATACCTGGAACCTCAAGCTTAATTGTTTTAATAATTTGCTTGGATTTGCTATCAATTACCATAATCGTGCCAGCAATTTCAGATGTCACCCACAGCTGTTGGCTATCGTCTGTAAAGCTTAATGACCTAGGCCTAGGATCAACAAGGGTATTGTCCTTGATCTCTAACGATTTGACATCGATCCAATGCAACATATTGGTAGTTTCGGAAGCACTGACCACCCATTGGTTATCTGGGCTTACATTAATACCTTCAGGTTCAAGCCCGACTTGTATTTGTTTGATGGCTTTTTGCTTGGCGACATCGATTACAGTAACTTGGCTATCATCTTCATTAGACACATAAATACGGTCACCCGCAGGACTAACTGCAAAAGTTTCAGGATCTTCGCCTGAGGGTAAGCGCCCCACTTCTTTTAAGGTGTCCGTGTCTATTATCTTAATAGTGTTATCATCACTAGTAGCAACCAAAAGAAACTTATGATCCGGGGTAATTGAAATACCACGCGGACGTTGGCCGATGTTTACTGTTTTTACCAGCTTGCCGCTTGCTGCATCAACTATTGCCAAAGCATTATCTTTTTCTAAAGTAACAAAAACGGTTTCTGCATAAACTGGGTTGATTATTGCTATTAAAAAAAGTAAACCGAACGAATTCTTTATACACATAAGCATGGTCTCATTGACAAGTTGATTCGGGTTGATCATACCCAAGGCTATCAAGTTCCGTTTTAGGGTGCAAAAAACCATCAATTGGCGCCACGGCAACTAATGACCGTGGTGCCGCCAGTAGAATTGGCTGCCTTAGTTGCCCGTCCCATTTTCTAAACGATAAAGGGCTCCCTTTATAACCTTGTAAAGAAAACTGGTCACTCAGTATAAATGCCGAGATAGCGCTTATGCTGTTGGATTTTACCCTGGTTGCGGCCTCGCCTATAGCCCTTACGGCCAAATAAGCCGCGTAATCACGCTCATTCATCCAGCGACCCGCTTTTTCCCTAAAACGATTTTGGATTTGGATAGCCCCCCATTGTTCATGCGTTGGGTGCCAAGCAGTGGCGACTAAACCCTGGGTGCCTATAACCGGCCTAGGCTTCCAAGTACGGTATTCAAGAGAGTCGCCTATTTGGCCTTGCTCATCAGCTATCACTAGAACATCATAATCATCGACTTGGGTAAATACAGGAATTTCGGCTTCCTCAGTACCACGGCTATCAAAATTATGCTGCCACTTTTTTTCAGCAACTAATTTAATATTTAAACGTTTTGCCGAACGCTTAATGGCATCGGCGTATAAACTATCCTCAGGATTTTTACCTATTAATAAAAACCATTTAGTCCAGCGCTTTTTCATCATATATTGCGCTAAAGCGTCCGCCCGCATTGCCCGACTAGGTAAAATATGCAGGACATTATGCCGGCAATCGGCATTGCGCTGCGCATCGTCAGTAGTCTGTACATCAAATAACAAGGCTTTTGTGGCTGCCATATCAGCTATTTGTTTGACTTGCTCGGCCGGCAAATCTGCAATAACGAACTCAAACTGTCCCAAAACGCTTGATTTGAACACATCTAGCAGATTAGTCTCCACCGGTACTATTATTTTTTTTAAGTTAAATTGCTGGCCCGTAAATTTACCCGTCGTATTGTTATCGATGATGGCCAATTCTGCCCCTAATACGCCCTGCTCCTTAAGCAATGAATCGATGAGTAAAAGCGCTGGAGTAGGCACTTGCTGCTGAGCTAGATAAGCGATATTAATCACTTGCTGATTAAGTGTTTTTTGTTTGGCTGCCGCATGTGAAACACCAATACAAAAATAAATTAAAAACTGCATCACAAAAATAGATCGTAAAAATTTGGATGCCAGATAACGGAACATACCTATCATTTAAAATAAGCTAATATCAGATTAATAAAGGAAGCAATAATATTTATAAAGCTTGTTGTATATGCATTTATAGCAGTTTAACAGAAAAGCTCCCGTTGAAATTTATCAACTTCAGGTCAATACTTAATTCAAATCCAGATCAAGCTGCTTAAAATGAACCAATCTAAAAAAACCGAAACTTGTGATGATTTTTTTGAACTTAAGCTTACCGAAAGCCAACTCAATAATAAACGCAGCATAACCCGTTATATTAGGACAGACTTACGTGCGGTTGTTTACACGGCCAACTTTTTTGGTTTTAAAGAAAAAATCCCAGTCCAGCTACATGATATTAGTTGTAAAGGTGCGTTAATTGAAAGCCCCAAAAAACTGATACTCAGAAAAAAAATTATTTTAGCGCTACGTTTTAAGAACGGAAAAGTATTTCAAATTAAAGCCATGGTTATTCGTAAGACAGACAGCCATCATTTACTTCAATATGGTTTGAAATTTGAACGCTATAATAATAAATTAGGCGACTATTTATTCGAAACACAAAAAGACTTAATTTTTAAATAAGCTTTTAAATTAGCTAAACACACTATAGCATTAAGCTTAACTGCAACAACTCAGCGCGCTTAGAGCATTTATCTGCATGACTAGCACTTCCCTAACTGGCATATATATCTACCCTATCAAGTCCTTAGCAGGTTTTCAGGCTGACCGCTGGAATGTAACAGAGACTGGCTTGGAATATGATCGAAAATGGATGTTAATAGACCATAACCAGCATTTTTTAAGCCAGCGTAAACTGCCCAAAATGGCCTTAATCACAACCCGAATAAGCCCCCCTTATTTAGTGATTACCGCCCCCCAGATGGAACCCTTACTGTTGTTGTTACAACCTGCCGCTGGCGAACGTATCAATAGCACCATTTGGCAAGATCAATGTGCCGCCCAACATATTTCCTATGCAGCGGACCTTTGGTTTAGTGACTTCCTACAGCATCCTTGTCAATTAGTTTACAAACCTGATGATGCTGTTCGGCAAGTGGACGTCAATTACGCCAAACCCCACGATCAAACCGCGTTTGCCGATGGCTTCCCATTCCTGATTATCTCTGAAGGCTCGTTGTCAGCACTCAACCAGGCCATGCAACTGGATTTACCCATGATTCGCTTTAGACCTAATCTTGTCCTTGCTGGCTGTGCAAGCTATGCCGAAGATTATTGGCGCGAAATTAGTATCGGAGAGATAGGTTTTAGGTTACCCAAACCATGCTCCCGCTGTTCTATTCCCAACATAGACCCAAGCAACGCAAGCTTAGGTAAAGAACCATTAAAGACACTCAACCTACACCGTAAATGGCAAAACCAAGTTTATTTTGGCCAAAATGCCCTCCATAACCAGTCAGGTGTTTTACAGCTTGGTGATCCTGTCACTATCCATCTCACTGGCAAGCCCCAGCCTCCATTAGCCCAATCTTAACCTATCACCGGCCTAGCTTTACGCGGTCAACCAATTGCAGTAGTATGCCTGCTGCATACCAATTGTTATATCCGGCTAGGCTTACTAAGCCGATATCTATTACTACTAAAGCGCTAACAAAAATCCAATGAGCACCAGCGACACACAACCTTCAGCCAATTTTATCCGCCATATCATTGATAATGACCTAGAACAAAATAAAAATGCTGGCCGCGTCGCCACCCGTTTTCCACCGGAGCCTAATGGTTATCTTCATATTGGTCATGCTAAATCAATTTGCCTAAATTTTGGTACTGCTGCCCAGTACAGTGGTACCTGTAATTTACGTTTTGATGACACTAATCCCGAAAAAGAAAGTGACGAATATGTAGAATCGATCAAACGGGATGTACAGTGGCTGGGCTTTGAATGGAACCAATTACGGCATGCCTCAGATTATTTTGAACAGCTATTTGACTATGCTGTACAACTTATTAACGCCGGTAAAGCCTATGTAGATAGCCTTAGTGCAGAAGAAATCAGGGCTTATCGTGGTACTTTAACTGAAGCCGGTAAAGAAAGCCCGGATCGTAACCGCCCAATAGAAGAAAACTTACAACTTTTCTTGCGCATGCGTGCCGGAGAGTTTGCTGATGGCCAATATGTGTTACGCGCTAAAATAGACATGGCATCCTCAAACATTAATTTGCGTGACCCAACACTGTATAGAATTCGCCGTATCCACCACCAACGTACGGGTGAACAATGGTGTATTTATCCTATGTATGATTACACCCATTGCATATCGGATGCTTTAGAAGCTATCACCCACTCTTTATGTACTTTAGAATTTGAAGATCATAGGCCGCTTTACGATTGGGTGTTAGACACTTTGCAAACGCCCCACCATCCCCAGCAAATTGAATTTGCCAGGTTACAGTTGGAATACACTATAGTCAGTAAACGCAAGCTTAATCAGTTAGTTACTGAAAACCATGTTAGCGGCTGGGATGATCCACGCATGCCTACACTTGCAGGATTACGCCGTGCAGGTTTCACGCCTAAATCCATTCGGGACTTTTGCGAGCGCATCGGTATAACTAAACAAAACTCTTGGATCGAAATGGGGGTCTTAGAATATTGCATACGCGAAGATCTCAATGAAAATGCCCTTCGGGCTATGGCAGTCTTACAACCATTACGGCTAGTCATCGAAAATTATCCGGATGACAAAATAGAAAACTTAGAGCTTAGCAATCATCCGCAACGTCCAGAATTAGGAAAACGCCAAGTTCCCTTCAGCAAAGTAATTTTGATAGAACAAGATGATTTTGCCGAGAACCCACCCCCTAAATACAAACGCTTAGTTGAAGGTGGTGAAGTGCGTCTTAGAGGGTCTTATGTGATTAAATGCCAACAAGTGATAAAAGACAGCACAGGCAAAATTATAGAGCTACGTTGTAGCTATGATGCAGAAACCTTAGGCAAAAACCCTGAGGGCCGTAAAGTAAAAGGCGTTATCCATTGGGTAGCAGAATCCTATTCACAGCCTGCAGAAATCCGTTTGTATAACCGCTTATTTAGCGTGCCCAACCCCGATAGCGAGAGCAATTTTTTAACCGCGATCAATCCAAATTCATTGGAAATTTTAACCGACTGTCGCGTGGAAGCCAGCTTAATGCAGGCAACTGCTGAAAATCGGTATCAATTTGAACGTACAGGCTATTTTTGCTTAGATGCTATTGAAAGTAACAACGGTAAATTAGTTTTTAACCGCACCGTGACATTACGCGACAACTGGGAAAAAGACTAACGCACTTAATCTCGGACTTAGATTAAAATAAATACCTTTTAAACAGAATAACCAGAAACATTATGAATCAAGACAGCATTGCCCTTATAGAAAAATATTATGCCGCCTTCAATAGCGGGGATATGGACGAATTTTTAAGTTTGCTGACTGAAGATGTAATCCATGACATCAACCAAGGTAAACGTGAAATTGGCAAAGCAGCTTTTACCCAGTTTATGGCTTGCATGAACAATAATTATCAAGAGCAATTGGTCGATATGGTGATTATGGCTAGCGCCGATGGTAAACGCGCAGCCGCTGAATTTGTAGTTTTGGGGCAATATTTGAAGAGTGATGATGGCTTACCAGAAGCCAAAGGCCAGACCTACCGTTTGCCAGCGGGCGCTTTTTTTGCGATTCAAAACGGCAAAGTCGCCCGCATAACAAACTATTATAATTTACAGGATTGGATAGCCCAGGTTAGCGCATAAGGGCTATGCTTATGCATAGAGTAGCATGCGTTTCAATATGAGTTTAGCGACGGCCCAGCGTTAGATTAAACAGTTTTTGAGGTCGGGCAAGCCAGTGGCATACTGCAAAGGCTTTAAATACTCACTTTGAGTACCTTAACAACCATTAGGTTTGCCCCACCAATCAAATATTTTGTTTGTACCCTATTGATTAAACCGAGTGCTAAAAATAGCGTAGATAGAGCACAGATTGCCACCCATAGATCTTTTATATCAACGGAATCGGGCAACAACCAATTTGCCAACCCACCCCCCAAAAACAAACCCAGTAAAGGCATAAAATACAGCAAAAAAGAAGCACCCAACAAGACACTTTCATCGACAGCCACTAACACTTCATCACCGGCTTTAAGCTCAAAAGCGCTACTTGCAACAACTGGTTTTTTTTTGATGATGCCACTTAAGGCAGATGTTGCACAGGTGGTTTTTTGCTGGCAACCACCACAACCTGAATTTTGTGCCGCTTGCACCCATACTTGCCCATTTTCAACTTTTGCCACCACCGCCACTTCTTCAATCACAACACCACCCAATGTGAAAATACACAATAAATTAACAATAAACCATCAGACAAGTATGTTCAAGCAAGAAGTATTAAACAACGCATTTTGTGTCTATCAATAATTATATGTTCACGTTTTTAGTAACAGGCAGTAAAATCAAACAAATTTAGCCATTACTGACCCTCTATGCCAAAACCAGTCACCCCCCTTCTAGCTGCTGACATTTTAATTGAGCTGATTGATTTACCAGGACGACCATTTGTGCTTATAGAACGCGCTTACCCCCCCTATGGCTGGGCTGTGCCAGGCGGCTTTGTTGATATTGGTGAAACGGTAGAGCATGCCGCCATAAGGGAAGCAAAAGAAGAAACCAGTTTAGAGGTAACCCTATCCGCTTTGCTTGGGCTTTATTCTAAACCTGAACGCGACCCACGCAACCATACCGTCACTGCCGTTTATATCGCACACGCACACGGCATGCCGCAAGCAGCCGATGATGCCAAGCTCTGTGGTATATTTAATTTTGATAACTTACCTGATCCATTGGCATTCGACCACAGTTTAGTCTTAGCCGACTTCCAAGCTTATCTTTCATCCGATCGCCGCATAGTCACTCCTATTAGGGTTTAAGCCTTTAGCAAAAACCACGCTATTTTGTTTTCCAGTGAGTAAAACACCAATAACTCAAGTCTATGAGACCTATCAAGCAAAAAAACCATATATCTAAACAGTTCAATTCATTTCGCCTAGGCCTAATTCCTATCGCCGGACTGCTATGGCAATTATATGCTTGCTCTTTAACACCGCCTGAAGTATCGGATCAAGAACAAACGGCCAAAGTCACAGAATTTACCGCACAAGGGGGTTATCAAAGCCGTCAATTCCATGCCCTGAAAACCTCACACGACACTTGGCATTTAGACAATATAACTGTTGACATCAGCTTGACAACACCAGATAGCCCAGGTGTTTTCCCTACCATTATTTATTTTCCAGGTCTGGGTGAAAGCGTTGATGCAGGTGAATTATGGCGACAAGTTTGGGCGCATGCGGGTTACGCAGTAATTTCCTTACAGTTGGCCGAACTTCGTGTAGCCACTAGAGATTTAGAACAAGTTAACCGCGAAGAACTAGAAAAATCAGAACAAAAACAAGAACTGCTGGATCGTGTACGTGCCTTAAGACAAAGTGACTTACACTATATCGGACGAGAAAAGTTTTCAACCCCAGCCCTAAACAAACGTTTACAACAAATAGCTGTAGCCCTTGCAGAGCTTAAGCAACGGACGCTCACAAAAACCAGCCCGTACGCAATTGCGGATTTATCCCGTTTAAGCTTTGCTGGTTACGACCTCGGCTCCCAAACAACTGCCGCGATTATGGGTGAGCACATCGGATTTGAACCACCAAAATTTGCTGGTTTAAAGCCAGCAGCGGCCATAATTATCAGTCCATTTGTCGATTTATCGGAAGGTGATGACCCCAAGCGCTTTAAAAATATTAAGCAACCTATACTTTTAGTGGCTAGCAAAACGGATGAAGACCCTTATGGTATTAGTTCACCAACTGTCAGGCTAGCATTTTGGCAGTATTTATCGGGTGGCAACCAATATCTGTTACTGCTAAAATCTGCCAACCATCGATTACTGGCTGGTGCAAACCTCAACAAGGCGCAAAATAAGACTAAAGCCGATAACGATATTGACGAGGAAGACTTTAAAATTACCCCTGGTTTTTTTGATAACTTAGTCGGTGGCAACCAGCCCCCACCGACACGACCAAACCGACAAAATGACTACAAACAAATAGCCACCATACAATGTGTTAGCCTCGCTTTTTTAGACGCTATCATCAAATCTGATGAGGTTGCCAAACGCTGGCTTAAGGAAGGCGCAACCCAATGGGTAGGTAGATCCGGTGCATTAAAAGAAAAATAATGCCTATAACAGTGGTTAATAAGAACACCGAGTCTGCCTCATCTACGTTAAAGGCCAACTAACCCATCTTTTTAGCTACGGATTTAACGCCTAAGCCTGTCAACGTATCAAGCCACCTAGTTTCATCCACCACCTAAAAAAATTAACTGCCTTATTTAAAAAGCAAATTGCCCATGGCGAGCCAAAAAGAATATCCAGAAGTTATTAACCTCATCTAGAATACTTTCTATATTACGGATATTTTACAGTAACTTCCCCTTGCTTAAGTATAAATCAGCTAATCTTGATGGCTTTAAAATTACCTAATAAGTTGTATAAACTTGTCCCATTAGCTGATTATTTTTACTAATTTAATCAAAACGCTAAAATAAGCATAAGGCATTTACCGCATAAATTTAATACAACTTTAAGAATATGGGGTAAAATCAAAACTGATCCTGTTGATTAGACTATTTGGTGTTTTTACCAACCCATTGAACGACAAGTAGGAAGAATTCTTGCTCCTGAGGGGGGGAAGGTAATGTGTAAAAAATACAATTATTCACGCAATAATCTGCGATGGTGGATAAGAAGGGGTAAATCAACTAATAAATTTGTAACTACACGACACAGCATAGACAAACCTGCACTTAAACATTATCCGCCTGCCGCGAGCGCAATTCTTTGTTATCAGGTTAACCCGGAAAGCGGTATAGCTTTGGTTTCAGCAAGCCCTAGCTTTGAAAGTTTAACTGGGCTTAACCCGGTTTGCTTAAACAGCAATTTTAGCCTGTTTTATAATCATCTCCATCCAGAAGATAAGGTGCGGGTTCAAAGCGCAATTTCCCAATCAACAACTGTCTTTAAACCCTGGCAAATGGTATTTCGCTATTGCCATCCTATACTGGGTGTTCGAAGCTTTGAAGGCCATTTTATACCCCAAACTGGCGCTGATGGCAATTTGCTATACCATGGTTACATGATGGATTTATCAGGACTCAATCAAACGCTTGCTTATCAAGAACAGCTAGATCACTTGTTAAAGCTCGCTTTTAATTCAGCCCCCGCTCTTATTTCGTATTTAGATACCGACTTCAACTATAAGCTAGTCAATAAAGCCTATGAAATATGGTTCCATAAAGACTCAAAACAAATTATAGGCCACAATGTTAGGGTTGTAGTTGGTGAATCGGTTTGGCATTCTGTAAAACCTCATCTTGAAAGCGCGCTTTCAGGAGAAATTAGTACTTTTGACCAAGAATTGCTGGATAATCAGGCAATTCCACGTTGGGTACAGGTAACGTTGATACCGGATATTGATTACACTGGAAAAGTTGAAGGTATCATAGCCCATATTGTTAATATTAATGAAAGAATACAAGACCGGCAAAAAATTGCCTTATTAAATAAATCCTTGCAAAATCGCTTAGAAGAGATGCAAGCGATCTTTGATACTACGCCTATAGGCATGTTGATTTCTTTTGAAGCAGGAGCAAAGCAAGTATTTGGCAATTCAGTTATCAGGCAAATGCTAGGCGTTTCAGAGCAACAAATCGCAAACAACGAGCAAAAACCGACGCAGCAATACCAAATCTTCCATAATGGCCCTGAATTACCCGTTAGCCTTGCACCGCTACAGGAAGCACTCAAAGGCAATAAAGTCAACAACCAACAGTTAGATATACAGCGTGTAGACGGTCAAACCGTCTCTGTACTCAGTAACGCTGTGCCATTAATTAATGAGGACAACGTTGTACGGGGCGCGGTCGGGACATTTTTGGATGTTACCGAACTCAAACAAACCGAGCTGGCATTACGAGGTAGCGAAGAACGTTTGCGCTTAGCTATTAAAGCCGGTGCTTTTGGCATATTTGATCACAATCTGGTGACTGGTGCCATACAATGGGATACAAAACTTCGCGAAATTTGGGGGTTAACAGAAAATGAGCCCATCACCTTAAGCACTTTTATGGCTGGCTTACACCCAGACGATTATCCGGCTGTTAAGGCTGCAATTAATCAATCACTCAATGCAAAAAATAGTAAGGATTACTATACCGAATATCGGATTATCCGGCCTATAGACAAAAAAACAGTGACTGTGGCTGCTTTTGGTACTGTAACTTTTGACCACACCCGGCCTATCCGCATCATCGGATTTATTCAAGATATCAGTGAACGTAAACTAGCTGAGATACAGTTACAGGAAACAGAAGCACGCCTTACACTTACCTTGGAAGCATTAAGCGCCGGTTATTGGGATTGGGACTTAAAAACCAATGAGGTCTATTTTTCCAAAGTCTGGAAAATGCAGCTAGGCTTTGAAGACGATGAACTGCCTAACCAATATTGCGAATTGGAAAATCGATTGCATCCCGATGATTTAGGTTATTTCTTAGATACCGTTGAAAACCACTTAAATAACCATAGTCCGCAGTTTGAATTAGAATTCCGTTTATTACATAAAGATGGCAGCTATCGTTGGATACACAGCCGAGCTGCTTTGTTACGGGATGCCAGCAACCTCCCTCTGCGCATGCTAGGTATCCATTTAGATATTACTGAGTTTAAGAAGCTTAATGAATTAGAGCTACAACGCAAACAAGTTGAAGAATCATTTCGAATATCGGTAGCTAGCCAAACGGCGGCCGCCATTGCCCACGAATTAAACCAGCCACTAATGGCGATTTCGCATTTTGCCGATGCCGCAAAAGATATGTTGCATAACAGTGACATCAATGTCACTAAGCTCAGCCGAGTTTTAGAAAGCTGTTCCCAACAGGCGCTACGCGCTGGTCAAGTGATGCGTGAATTATTAGAAGTGTTACATAAAGTTGAAATTAAAATTGAGGCGTTAGCCATTAATAAAATAATAACAGCGACCCTTAATTTTATGCAATTTAGCGATCAGCAGCCCAAACCAAAGATTAATCTAATGTTTGATCCCCTTCTCCCAAAAGTAGCCGCTAATGCGCTGCATATCCAAAAAATTATACTGATACTCTTACAAAACAGCTTAGATGCCCTACAACAAAAGGAAAACAATAGCATAACGATACGCACAGGCTATTATCGTCCTGATCCTAAAATGGCACAAATTAGTGTAACAGATAGTGGCCCTGGCGTCACTGAGCCTAGTCTCTTGAAAAAAATGTTTCTGCCATTTTATTCCACAAAATCTACAGGATTAGGTATGGGACTTGCGATCAGCCGAGCTTTAGTTGAAACACATGGCGGTAAAATGTGGGCTGAACAAAACGCTAATGAGGGCTTAAGCATACACTTTACCCTGCCTTTTATAGTATGACCAGACGAGCTAGCATCTACATAATCGATGATGATTTAGCTGTACGGGAAGCCCTTTGCCTAATCATCGAAAATGCTGGGTTTAATTGCCAAGCTTTTAACAGTGCAGAGGAATTTCTGAGCTTATACAAGCCTGTTGAATGGTGCTGTTTGCTCTTAGATGTCAATTTGCCTGGCATTAATGGCCACGAATTACAGGCGGAGCTCAGCCACAGAGGAATTAATTTACCCATAATATTCCTTAGTGCCTATGCCAATATACCGATGACAGTAAGGGCAATCAAGTCAGGTGCTGCCGATTTTTTAACTAAGCCAGTACCCAGTAAATTATTGATTGAACGCATCGAGAGCATACTCTTAGACTATTCACAGCAGCAAGTACAACATACCCAAAACCTTGATTTCCGCAGCCGTATCAAAAACTTAACCTTGCGTGAAATGCAAGTTTTACCGTTGGTCATAGCAGGCCACGCGAATAAAGAAATTGCTCAAAAGCTAGGCATCAGCCATCGTACAGTGGAGACCCATAGAGCTAGAATTTTAAAAAAAACTAATACGGCCAATTTTTTGGAGTTGTCCCGTATCAGTGAGGGTTATGCATTTTTAAAGAAATGACTAGCAGTTTTAAAGTAGACGACTTATATTCTTAACAACAGAAAAAACATAACTTTGCTTCTAGTCTAGTTTTAAAGCTTGTCTTCAACATATAGTAATTATCAACGCTGGGTATATACAAAATGTGCAGCCTATGATCAAGACAATGTTCAGCCATTCAATATTACAAAATCTGGCCTTAGTTGTGGACTCGGTTCCAGACGCGTTATTTATCCACGATCATAAGGGAAACTTTATCGAAGCCAACCAAACTGCATGCGAACTTGTAGGCTATACCAAAGATAAGTTACTGAATATGAACCTACAAGAACTAGACTTGAGCCTTAATCTAAAAATAGCACAACGCAAATGGCAGCAAATTCAAACTGGAGAAAAACCAACTAATACTAGCCAATTTTGTCATAAAAACGGCACGCAATTGCCTGTAGAAACCCATACCGGAATAATTATTGATCAGGCACAACGATTCTATATCCTTATTGCACGGAATATTGCCGATAGGCTCTATCAAGAAAACGCTTTAAGGGAACAAATTACGTTATTAAATTCCATCTTACAGACTATTCCCGATGTTGTTTTTTTTAAAGATACCCAAGGCGTATATCAATTTTGCAATGCCGCCTGCGAACGAGTGGCCGGAATACCTACCGCAGATGTTTTGGGTAAAACAGACTATGACTTATTTCCACCGGCTATGGCGGATTATTTTGTCGCTTTTGACCACAAAGTATTAACATCAAACCAAACTAGTGTCGGTGAAGAATGGGTTGCCTTAGGCGAAAATACTGGGCAATTTTTAATGGAAACCATTAAAACGCCGTTAAATAATCAAAATGGCCAACGCATTGGCATTTTGGGTGTTGCCCGTGATGTCACTAGCAATTACAAAAGTAAAATTGTCCTTGCTGAACTTACCCAACAACTGCAAATTGCTTTGCAAATTTCCAAGATGGGTGTGTGGCAAGTCGACTTAAAACAGGATTTGGTGACAACTATTCAGGGCGGTGGCCCCATTTCTGGCCTTCCTGAAGACATCACGCCAAAAAATAAAAACCAGTTTATTAGCCTGCTACACCCCGATGACAGGCAACAAACTGAAGAAAAATTGCATAATTGTATTGTTCTAGGTAAACCTTATAAAGCCGAATTCCGTATTATTTTACCTGACCAAAGCATACGCTGGGTATTTGCCCACGGTTTATGCCGTTATGATAGCCAAGGTTTGCCGTTGTCTATTATCGGAGTTGATTTAGACATTACAGAAAATCAAAATTTAATGGTCGAAAAACAGCGCTGGACTGATGCCTTCACGCATTGTGCACACGGCATAGTTATCGGTGATCCTAGTAGCCAGCAAATTATTACCTGCAACCCCGCTTTTGCCCAGTTACTGGGATATGATAGTCCTAAAGAAATGGAAGGTATGCCGATTTTATCCCTATACCATGAAGAGCGTAGGGCACTCATCCAAAATCATATCAATGCTGCTGACCGGGAAGGTAAAACGCGTTTTGAATCAGTTTATCGTTGTAAGGACGATACTTGCGTAGAAGCCCAAGTTGAATTGGTAAGTGTTAAAAGTCAGGATAATAAAATTTTATATCGGGTGGCTACAGCTCAAAATATTACCGAACGCAACCGTTCACGAGCGCAATTACAACAGCTTAATGACGAATTAGAACAGCGTGTTACGGAGCGTACCGATGAATTAGCCTCATTGAACAACTCTTTAGAGGCCTTTGTCTATTCAGTCTCCCATGATTTAAAAACCCCATTACGTGGCATTGAAGGTTACAGTCGGCTACTACAAAAATCTCACCTTGAAAAACTGGATAAAGAAGGACAGCTATTCCTCCACAATATCTGTGAAGGCGTTAAACGCATGAACGAATTAATTGATGATTTGTTGGCTTATTCGCGCATGGGACGACGTAAGTTAGAAGATTCGCTTATCGACCTACGAAAATTGCTTGAAAAAGTGTTGGCGGAACGGGCAGAGCAAATCAATCATTTTGCTGTGCAGATTGATATCGAACTGCCTGAGATAACGCTTTATGCAGATGCCGAAGGCTTAGCCCTGATACTGCGGAACTTGATAGAAAATGCATTAAAATTTACTAGCCAACAGCCTGAGCCTCATATAATAATCAGCGCCAAACAAGAACTACATAGCTTAACGCTTAGTATCAAAGACAATGGCATTGGATTTGATATGAAATACAGTGAACGCATTTTTGAAATTTTTCAACGTTTGCATCGGCTTGAAGATTATCCGGGCACTGGTATAGGTTTGGCACTAGTCAAAACTGCTATGCAACGCATGAACGGTAAGGTCTGGACAGAGAGTTCACCAGGCCAAGGGGCAACGTTTTATTTATGGTTTAATTGCCCAAATAGAGTTAATCAATAAACATCAAGGCCCTGCCCTAAAGTTTTTAACAATTCGGCAGACAACTACAGGCGTTACCTGGAGCAACCGATGATCAAAAGTTCTATAAAAACTTCACCACCTATCTTGCTCATTGAAGATAATCCGGTAGATATTGATCTAACGCTACGCGCTTTTGCTAGCCGTAAATTAAGTAACCCCGTTTTGATTGCCCGCGACGGTGAAGAAGCCCTAGAATGGATACCGCGCTGGGAGTCTGGCGAGACTAAACCTGCTGTGATCCTGCTGGATCTTAATATGCCTCGGATTGATGGCTTGACTGTTTTACAAGCTTTAAAAAGTCACAGTGATTTAAGGGATATACCAATAGTCGTTTTAACCACTTCCAAGGAAGACAGGGACATCACAAAAGCTTACGGCTTAGGCGTTAACTCCTATATTGTTAAACCAGTCGATTTTGAAAAATTTATGGAAGTAGCACAACAAATTGAATTGTACTGGTGTGTATTCAATGAATTACCTAAAACGAATTTATGAAACTGCTTTATGTTGAAGACTCCACCAGCGATGTGGAATTAACCAAACAAGCACTTGCCCGTTTGGCACCTGATATAAATATGGACGTGGCAGATACCATAGATGCTGCCATCTTGAAACTTAAGGTATCTGCTAACTATGATGTAGTTTTAATTGATCTTCATCTTCCCGATGGTTTGGGTTTTGATATTCTTAGCTATATCCGTGAAAATACGCTACCGTTGGCCGTCATAATTCTTACTGGCTCGGGTGACCAAGAGTCTGCGATTGCCGCCATTAAATCCGGGGCCGACGATTATTTGGTAAAACGTTGTGCTTATTTAGACATTTTACCCTCCACCCTACGAAGTGCATTGGCACGTTACCGTGATCTCTCAGGACTTCGTAATCAAATGTTACGTGTGTTGTTCATAGAAAACACATTATCTGATCAAGCTATAATCAGCCAATATTTATGCCAACATGCCCCGCATATTAAATTATCGATGGTCTGTACCGCTGAAGAGGCCATATCTAAACTGTTGAATACTGGTGCAGATCTTCCTCGCTTTGACTTATTACTAGTCAATTACCATTTACCCGGTATGGATGGCCTAGAATTTTCTAAAATTGTCCATCAAGAGTTAAAACTTGATATCCCTGTCGTGCTGCTTACTAGCCAAGACAATGAAGAACTAGCAGTCAACGCCTTGCAATTGGGAGTAGAAGATTATTTAACCAAACGCACTGGCTATTTATATGAGCTGGCTGTCACTTTAGATAAAGTTAAACGTCAGGCCGACTTACGTCATGAACGAGCTTCGTTACGAGAAATTAACCAACGTTTAAATCATCTCATTGCCACTAGTCCAAGCCTACTTTTTTGTTTAAGTGTAAAAGGTGAAACATTATCCCCAGCATGGGTCAGTGAAAATATTAAAGGTTTATTAGGTTATAGCCAAGCTGAGGCTTTAACCTTTGACAATTGGTGGCAACAAACCCATCCTGATGACCTCATACAAACACAAGCAGCCGCACGGCGCATTATTAATGAAGGCAACCTGACCCATGATTATCGTATCCAACATCGCGATGGACATACGATTTGGGTACGGGAGGCTCTGCGTTTGGTTAAGGACGAACAAGGCCATGCCATAGAAGTTATTGGCACTTGGTTAGACCAAAGTGATATTAAGCGCCGTGAAAGTGTCCAAATGGCGCGTAATGCCGTGCTGGACCAAATTGTTGGGCATTCTAAATTACATGCTATTTTAGAGGATATCGCCCTACGCTTAGAACAAATCAACCCCGATATGCGCGTGTCCATACTCTTACTGGATCGCCGTAAAGGCCGGTTATTTAATGGCGCAGCCCCAAGCTTACCCGCCTACTATAATGATGCGGTAGACGGATTAATGCCTGGATTAGGTCATGGCTCCTGTGGAACAGCGGTTTGGTTAGGTGAACCTGTCATAGTCACTGATATTGACAGTCATCCGTATTGGCAAACTTATTTGGAACTTACCAAAAAGGCAAATTTGCATGCTTGTTGGTCATTGCCGTTTAAAGATGAAAAAGGACACGTTTTGGGTTCTTTTGGGATATATTACGCCACTAAACGCGCACCCTCTGTTGCGGATCTTGAGTTAATTGAAGAATTTGCCCGTATTACTGCCTTGGCCGTACAAAAAGTACAGGCAACCGATGAGCTAAGATTATTAGCCGAGGTCTTTAAGTCTATTCGAGATGGCGTCATGATTACCGACCTAGAGCCTAATATTATAGCCATTAACCATGCCTTCACAGAAATTACCGGGTATTCAGAGGAGGAGGTTTTAGATTGTAATCCTAGCCTTCTTCAATCTGGTCGACACGACGCTAATTTTTTCAAATTACAATGGCTAGCTATTGAACAAACAGGCCATTGGCAAGGTGAGGTTTGGAACCGGCGCAAAAATGGCGAGATTTACCCTCAGTGGTTAACCATAAGCACTGTTGTGGGAGAATTAGGTAATGTTAAGAATTATGTTGGTGTGTTTACAGACATTAGCCAAGTCAAACAATCTGAAGCGCGGCTGGAATATTTAGCCCACTATGACCCACTCACCCGCCTGCCAAATCGGTTACTGATTCAAGCGCGTATTGAACAAGCTATTGAGCGCGCTAAACGCCATGATTATCGCATTGCAGTGTTATACATCGATTTAGACCGTTTTAAAACTGTTAACGATAGCTTAGGCCATCCTGTTGGTGATGAACTATTAATTGCCCTCTCTGCACGTTTGAGTACACGATTACGTCAAGATGATATTTTGGCCCGTTTAGGCGGCGATGAATTTCTCTTAGTCATGGAATTTGTTCCTCAACCTGAAGATACCGCAACGCTTGCCTTATCCTTAATTGAATTATTGTCCACCCCCTTCAAACTACCTTCTGGCCATGAAGTATTTATAGGTATTAGCATAGGCATCAGCCTATACCCCGATGATTGCTCCAGCGTAACAGAATTGATCCAATATGCTGATCTGGCCATGTATCAAGCTAAGCAAATGGGCCGTAACACTTATCAATTTCACACTGAAGCCCTAAGCTATGCCGCTAGTGAGCGCTTAGCGCTAGAAACTAACCTACGCTATGCGCTAGAACGCAATCAGTTTGTACTTTTATACCAACCTTTGATTAATGCACAAACAGGTACGTTAATCGGTGTTGAAGCCTTATTACGCTGGCAAATTTCCGAACATCATTTAGAACTTCCCAGCAAGTTTATACCTATTGCAGAAGATACGGGGCTTATCGTCCCTATCGGTGAATGGGTACTGCGCACAGCTTGTACACAAGCATGCACGTGGACAAAAGCAGGCTTGCCACCACTGATTATGGCGGTTAATTTATCTGGCCGGCAATTCCAATCGGGTAAAATTGTATCCTTGGTCGACTCTATACTTAAAGAAACGGGTTTGCCCGCCAGGCAATTAGAACTGGAATTAACGGAGAGCATCGTTATGGATCAAGCTGAGCAATCCATTAATACCTTAAACGAACTTAAAGCCCTAGGTGTACGCTTATCAATTGATGATTTTGGCACGGGTTATTCTTCATTAGCCTATCTTTCCCGTTTTCCCATTGACAAACTTAAAATCGACCGTAGCTTTGTAAGAGATGTGACTGAAAATAACAATAATAGTAAAATAGCTTCGGCTATTATCGCGATGGCTAGAAGCTTAAAGCTAGATGTATTAGCCGAAGGTTTAGAAACCAAACAGCAATTGGCGTTGTTATGCGAATATGGTTGCGATCAGTACCAAGGCTATTTGTTTAGTAAACCATTAACAGCCATCGCCATAGAAGACTTATTAGTCAGCTATCAACACAATTCAAATAACTTGCCAAATAATTTGATTAAATTATTTCATTAAGGGCTTTTTGTTAGATAGTCGCACTGCCTTGTAGCGACTATCAACAAAAGTCGTGTTAAGCCATTATCGTTTAGAAGCGTTCAAACTTAGTTTCATCTAAACCTGAACTTGCGATTTGCATATGTTTTGCAGAATCAGGCGTTTTAACTTTTTTTGCTTGTGGCGTTCCGGTTAATTTACGGTTAGGCCCACGCCGCTCCATCTGCTCATCACTGATATTAAAAAATGCCATAAGCTCTTTAAGCTGCTCAGCTTGCGCCGTCATTCTTTCGGCAGTTGATGCCAGTTCTTCACTCGAAGACGCATTTTGTATGGTGATTTGGCTCATTTGGCTCATCGCGCTATTGATTTGGTTAGCGCCTGATGATTGTTCCAGTGATGCGGCCGAAATCTCTTGTACCAAGTCTGAAGTTTTAAGAATTTCTTGAACAATAGTATTGATCAACTCGCCAGCCCGCTCGGCTGCTTTTACACTACCTATTGCTAGATTGCCAATTTCTTGTGATGCCACTTGACTACGTTCGGCAAGTTTTCTTACCTCTGCAGCCACCACAGTAAATCCCTTGCCATGGTCGCCAGCCCGAGCCGCTTCAATGGCCGCATTTAATGCTAGCATATTTGTCTGATAAGCAATATCGTCAATGATGCTTATTCTAGCGGCGATATCCTTCATTGCTTCTACCGTATGTTTTACAGCCTCACCACCTTCCACGGCTTCTTTAGCCGCCTTAGTAGCCATACCATCGGTAATTTTTGCATTATCTGCATTTTGGTTAATACTAGCAGCCATTTGTTCAATACTCGCGCTGGTTTCTTCTACGCCTGCAGCTTGTTCGCTAGTTGCTTGTGACAATGCTTGAGAGGTACTGCTAATTTGTTCAGTGGCAACACTTAATTGTTCAGTAGCATTTATCACTTCGGAAATCGTTTGCGATAGCCGGTTAACTGTCGAATTGACATTATTTTTAAGTTTTTTAAAGACACCCTCATAATTTTTGCTGATTGTCTGATTAAGGTCACCTTTTTCCATAGCTTCTAAAACACGTGATACATCAATCATCGCGGAATCTGTTTCCCCTACTATTTGGTTAAGGCCTTCTGCTGCTTGTTTGTAAAAACCTGATTTACCCTCTATTTTAATGCGGCCTGCAAAGTTCCCCACGGCAGCTTCGTCAACTAACTGAGAAATCTCTTTTTCTGCTAAAGACTCCTCTGTCCTATCCAACCATTCAAAAGAAGTGCCTATCCGTTCGCCGTCTGGCGTTATTATTGGGTTGGCTGACATTCTAAATAGCATATCGCCTATAGGAACTTCAAAAACGAGCAAATAGCGCAAGTTACCGATGATATTGCGTTGATGGTTTGGATTTTTATGGAAAGTATCATAATTTGAGCCGATAACTTTTTCGGCGCTAAAATGTGGCAATGCTTTACGTATACTCATTTCTGAACGACGCAATAATGCGGCCATTGATGTATTCATATAGCGGATAATACCCTCATTATCCGCAAACATAACGCAGGCGGAGGCATTATCTAAGGTACATTTTAAATTAATGGCAACCGTTGCCATTTCGGAAGCCTCTTTTAGGTGCTCGCGGGCGATTTCAATCATATTGTTAATGAATACTTTTTTACCCGGTAGTTGTTGCATAGGGGCATCAAAATTACCTTCACACAATTCTTTCATGCAAGCCATGGACTTTTTCTTAACGTCGACATGACTAGCAACCAACTCATTTATATTGATGGCCATTTTTTTAAAATCGCCTTGGAATTGCTTACTCATAATAGCAACATCAATATCACCTTTATCATGTTCTTCCCGCATATGGCCAATTTCAACAACTAAAGTCCTTAGGCTGTCGCACATTCGCTTTAATCCTGCCATGGCACTGGTTTCATCACCTGCTTTCAAGCTAATGGGTGTACTTAGGTCACCGCCAGACACTTTCCAGCAAAGCTCAGCTAACGTAGCAGGTTCACCACCAATTTTTCGTAATATTGAACGGGTAACAACAAGACTGATCCAGAGCGACATAGCCACGGACATGACAATTGAAGCAATAGTAATTTGTAAGGTATGATTGTATTTAGCTTCTGAAGATTCATATATTTTTTTGACCAACTTAAGTTGCAGGTCAACTAATTCTGTTATTTTGCTACTGATAGGATCAATAGTTTGATATAAAGCACCATCAAATTCAGACAATCGTCCCGTTATAATACCCGATTGTGTTTTTAGCTTATCCTCCAAACGGGCAATATTCAGATTTGCCGCTTCTGTCCTTAATTTGGCGTCATTGGCCAAGGCCTTTTCTTCATCAGATAAGTCCGACTTCAGATAGTTTTCCCATTCCTGCTTAATCAATGTTTTAGCTAATTTTATTTGCTCCAACGCATCTTCTGCCGACATAAGACCTGCGTTGGTTTTATTCACAGCATCTATCATATTGATTGCATAAGCATCAGCTATCAGTTTAAGACTTTTTAAAGGCACAACACGTTCTAAATAAATTTCATCCACACCGTTATTTAAAACTTTTAAAGTCAAAATATTTTGCAAGGCTGTCCCTAGAAAAAAAATCAATACAACCGTAAACCCCAATCCAACACGTTCTCTTACTTTTAGATTATTCATCATGGTTTCCTGTTTCAATAGAAAATCTCTACATTTGGTTATGCCCAACTTAAAAGGCAGATCGACTTAATAGTACAAAACTTGATTTCGCTAAAAGAAAAATAAAATATAGGCGAAATTACGTTATATTTTTGGCCGGTAATCTGCAAAGTGTTAAAAAACACGCGTTTACTTATCATATTTAGCAACCCAAACAACGTTAACAAATAATGTTCGACCCAGCTTTCTGGTAAGGTACAAAATAGCACTCGCTTACTCACCATATTGATCTAGCAACATCTTGCAACCAAATATGCTTTTAATAAGTAAAGTTGATAAAACTAAAACGTCTATAAGTGCAAACACTTACATATATACAGAGGGGAGTTAGTTAACACTTAACAAAATTTAGCGTTATCAGCATGTGCTATAGCACTAATGTTAAATAAGGATTCTATTCCGTATGAATACAGTTACATCTGCATCAAATTAGCATGAGCCTTTTCCCAACTAAAAAGTAATAGACACACCTATCCGAAAAATAAACTCACCTAAAACTCTAACAATATAAATATGCTGCTTAATTTGTATTTGTCAGTTTCGTGACATAAAGTTTTAATTTGTACCCATTCTTTGTCGTAGTAATTTTTTTATTTTTATAAGTCTTTGAAATATATATATATTTATTTTGGCAAGTGTTTTGCTTAAAGATTAGGAAAGTATGACGAGTTCAAGACAGCATAAATTTTGAATATTGGTTTTGTTATAAAAACAACAATCCCATTAGTTGACGTCATTGCCTGGCTTTAGCACGGTGACTAAAAACCTAGCGTTACAATTTTTGATGATGGACAAGTTGCTTCATATGACAGCTGGCAAAAACAAACCGTTTAACCACTTAATATTAGCAATTGAAAACTGGAATAAAACAATTTTTAGTTAGCAGTTTGATTTAAAAATGCCAGTTCCATATAGGATGGCGCTTAACCGTAACAACTTAAATTTGTAGGAGATGCATCATGAATGAACAAGGCGAACAACCGGTTTTTGAATCTGAAGTTACCAATGAAAGCATAGAAAAACCTGAGCAAGATGACCGTTACCCAGGATCTTTCTTTAGAATTCCAGGTTCACCAATCACTAATAATACCACTTGGAGCATTAGTTAATTACGTTAAGGCAATCCCATGGACGATTTAAGGACGCGAATTTCAGGCGTTTTTACTGGACTACGCGCTTTTCTTAATTATTCATGTATTTCAACCCTAGTGTTATCGCATAGAAGTGTGGGAATAAATCGGGCTCTTACCTATGCTAGTTGCCACAAAATTTAAACATAATGACACTTGCGTGTTTTTTTTAATGTCGCAGAAGTGTCTAAGTTATAAGCAAGACCAGTCGTAAAGGAATGCTAAATGGGATTATTTAGATGAATATCCACACATATTGCACTTATGAAGCGGCAAAAACGCATAGCATGCTTCTTCACGGCTATATTTCTCAAGGTGGAACTTTAACCCGGTTGTGGTTTCTGCCCTTGAAATCAAATTTTGGCGACCCTAGCCTTTTATATTAGGGATAACGTGATCTGTAAAATTGATATTTGCCTACAAAAAGAATTTACCCATGTTTTGGCAGCTAACATGGTTTATAAACAAATCCGGGATAATGAGCTGGTCAATCTTCCTAATATATATAAGGAAACTATTGGTCATCGCTCCGCATGCGCTAAAGCCGACAACCCCGAAGTCATTTACTGAACCAGAGAAATGATATGGCCACACTTGAAATAAATCCGCCCCAAACCACCTATAACCTATTGAGAGCGGCTTTACTTTTATTCCAAAAACCACCCTCTGAATTAACTGAGGAAGAATTGCAACGCGCTAAAATTCAAGCCAATAATGAATATAAAATAGAATCACAAGTACTGGATTCTACAGAAGCCGCTGGAATTATCATTAGCGATCAAGAGTTGGAAATTGCTTTCCAAGAAATCCGCGGACGATATCAGGATGAAGAAAGTTTTTTAATTGATTTGGAAAAAAACCAACTTGATAAAGAAAATCTTATATCAGCCCTACGCCGGCGCTGCAAAGTTAATACTGTACTCGATTTAATTGCCAAAGACTCCCCAGGTATCAGCGAAATTGAAATAGGCATCTATTACCACTTGCATCCTGATCAATTTAACATACCTGAACGCAGAGAAGCCAGTCACCTTTTTATCCGTACCAATCCAAATTATCCTGAAAACAATCAGCTTATTGCATTAGCAAGAGCCCAAGAATTAGCGGATAAATTACAAAAAAAACCTTATAAATTTGCCGATTTGGCAAGTAAGTTTTCCGAATGCCCTACGGCCTTAAAAGGTGGATCTTTAGGCTTGGTTACACGTGGCAAATTATATCCCGAGTTAGAAGATGTCCTCTTTCAACTTAAACAAGGCGAAGTCAGTCCCGTAGTAAAATCGGAAATTGGCTTTCATGTCTTATTTTGTAAAAACATACTAAAACCTGAAGCCATTTCCTTAGCTAAAGCAACACCTAAAATACGCCAGCTTATGCAAGGCCGTGCCAAACGAACCTGTCAACGCGCCTGGCTAGCTAGCTTACCTATCCCCGAATCTGGAGGAAGCTATTATGAATAATAAAGAAATGAAACACTGCTCTTTTTGCGGCATTAGCCAATCTGCCTCTGTACCTCTTATCGCAGGTGCTGAAGGTCATATTTGCGGCGCCTGTGTTTTACTCGCTACTCAAGTGGTGACGAATTGGAGCCGCAAAAAAGAATTATCTGAAATGCAAGGCACCTTGCCAATTCCTGCAAAAATAAAGGAACATTTAGACCAGTACGTGATTGGCCAACATTTGGCGAAAGAAATTTTATCAGTTGCCGTTTATAACCACTACAAACGCTTAAAACATGAAAGTGGTGATGCCGGTTTAGGTGAGTTTGATACCGAAGTGGAAATAGGAAAATCCAACATTTTACTAATTGGCCCCTCTGGCACAGGTAAGACCTTATTAGCCAGCACCTTAGCAAAAATTGTTGGGGTACCCTTTGTTGTCGCTGATGCGACCACCTTAACCCAAGCAGGTTATGTCGGTGATGATGTTGAAAATATTCTTGTGCGCTTGCTAGATGTTGCAGAAGGCAATGTGACCAACGCGGAATGGGGCATTGTTTACATTGATGAGATCGATAAAATTGCCCGCAGTCCAGAACAGCAAACTGGCACCCGCGATGTTTCAGGTGAAGGCGTGCAACAAGCCCTGTTGCGGTTAGTTGAAGGATCTCAGGTCAAAATTCCTTCTAAAGGCCAACGCAATAAAGACGGTGAATCGATGATCGATACCCGTAATATCCTATTTATAGCTGGTGGCTCTTTCCCTGGATTAGAAAAACATGTTGAAAAACGTTTGATCCCTTTAAATTCAGCTATAGGGTTCCATGCAGAAGTTAACAAGCCCTCTGAAAAACCCAGTCTTGATGATATGTTAAATGCTACCCAACCCAGTGATCTACGTAAATTTGGTTTAATACCTGAATTTATTGGTCGATTCCCTGTTTTGGCACCTTTGGAAGCCCTTGATGTGGACGCCCTAATTCAAGTGCTAACTGAACCCAAAAATGCGTTGGTAAGGCAGTATCAACAATTATTTGCTTACGAAGGTGTAAAACTTAGCTTTGAACAAGAGGCCCTTGTTGAAATTGCCAATAAAGCTATTGAAAGAGAAACTGGTGCCCGTGGCTTGCGTAGCATTATGGAACAAATATTACGTAAAACCATGTTCGATATCCCATCAGTTGATGATATAGAAGAATGTATAGTGGATGCTGAGGCTGTCAAAGGCCAAGGTGAAATTAAACTAACAAAAAAACAAGAAAATCAGCTTAAACAACAAACTGGCTAACAATAACCCAATAATTTGCTTTCTTAGCTGATTTGTTTTAATCCAAAAAAACTGAAATAAAGAAAAGTAAACAGGTTATTTTTGATTGCAATTTATTGAAAAATATAACATTGAATAATAAAACTTTAGTTTAACAACCCATGGTAATTAAAGGCTGTCCAGTATAGTACAGCCTTAAGCAAATTAATGGTGCGAAATTGTTTGATATAATTCATTAAAAGTCGGGTAACAAAATATGGACAAAACCGTATTCGGATACTTAAATACGCTTATTAATTTTCGAAACTAAACTTATAGCTTTTATTCATCACTTCACTATATTGATTTAATTTGAGTGCGAATATGAATGTCTGGGCCATTGATAAAGATGCCCCCCTAAAATTGCTATTGCTAGAGTTAGTTCATCGTTACGGCGAGAACACTTTGGCATTAAGCAACTTTGAACAACACTTTCAAGCCATTGAGTTATGTTTGCTCAATGAGCCAAACCTTACTGCGTATATATTTACTTTTGGCCAAGATAAAGGCCGTTATGGTATTGATTTAAAGTATCCTATTACTACTCACGATATCGTCGGTCAAAATGAAAATAAGACCCTAGAACAAATCATAGAGATTATTGAGATCCATTTTTCATTATCGTGTTAGTAGCCACAAATTTCTTTTTCTAAAATCTTCAAACACTCGGCATTTCTATAGCCTATTTTTCTTTTATCACAGCCCTTTAGCTGAGCTTTGTTTTTAGATTTGAAGCCAAGCTAAGCAACAAGACCATCTAACGCACCAAATTTGTATTTAGCAACTGCCAAACATATCAACTTGGTGCAATATAAAATGTGAGATTGATGCTTAACCCTCATTAATGCTTATCCCTTTATCTTTTATAACGGCATGAAAACTGCTTAATAAATATTATATTTATTTTGTTAGTCTTTTTCCATGTTAGGTGTCAAACCTATAGCGTCTTATGTTATATAATAAGGCGCTTTTTTTTGCTTGTTTTTGACAGCTACTTGAAATTAAAGCAGTGTTAAAAATGGCCCAGATTGTCTAAAACACAATACTCCTGCGTTTTTAAATTTCCTGCAGCCTGCAATCAATATTTGCTTTTCCAGCTGCGGGCATGAGAATAAATGCTTAAAGCACCCCCTCAAAATGCACAAATTTGTCTGGACTATGGGAGTCATTTTTATTTTTTAATTCAGCCATACATTGACATGAATTTATCATAGAACCGCACCCCAACTTAAGATAGTATTTAATATTGCTAATGCCAAACCATGATTTTGTCAATTAGCTTCTACATCAATCCATTTAATCCGTAGTAGACAATGTATAATCTCAAACAATATGATAATGTTTAACCCTTATGGATATTAGTAGCGCGTTTCAAGCCTCCTATTTTGTTGCCTTTGTCATGGGACTATCAACAAGCTTGCATTGTATTGGCATGTGCGGCTCAATAATAGGAACACTCACATTAAGCCTCAGCGAAGAGATACGTAATAAAAAATCATTATTACTCCCTTTTGTCATAAATTATAACGTAGGCAGAATATTAAGTTACACCATAGTAGGTGCGTTAGCCGGTGCGGTTGAAGCCATTTTAAGCATGCCACTGGGCCACGGCCACGGCCATCGTTTGTTACAGTTGTTTTCAGCCGCTATTATGTTAGGCGCTGGGCTTTATATTGCTGGTTGGTTTCCACGCTTTGCCTATATTGAAAAACTTGGTGCTGTTGCCTGGAAACGTATAGAGCCCTACGGCAGAACATTAGTACCTGTTAAAAGCCGGACCCAAGCCTTGTTATTTGGTATGATTTGGGGGTGGTTACCCTGTGGATTAGTGTATGCTGCCCTAACTCTTGCCGCCACAACCGGTAATGTGGGTAAAGCCGCTTTTACTATGCTTTCATTTGGTTTAGGTACTTTACCTGCAGTGGTAGGTATGGGTATAATGACAGGAATGCTGGCAAAGTTATCCCACTCCAAAGAATTTAAACAAGCTATTGGAATAATTATGATTTTAATTGCATTGCTAGCAGCACTACCCTGGCTCAATCCCATGAGAATGCAACATATTTAGTCAATAAGCAAAGAGGTATTAATGGACCAATTCAATTCTATTATAGGGCAATCTCCCGCCCTTGAATCATTAATACGTAACGCTAAAATTGTTGCCGCAACCGATGTAACCGTGTTGATTAAAGGCGAAACCGGTACTGGGAAAGAAATTCTTGCTTCCGCTATACAAAAAGCTAGCCCGCGGGCAAATAAAACGTTTATTACACTCAACTGCGCAGCTTTACCAGAAAGTCTTGTTGAATCAGAGCTTTTTGGCCATAAAAAAGGCTCTTTTACTGGCGCTAATCATGATAAACAGGGTCTTTTCCAAGCCGCAGACGGTGGCACGATATTCCTGGATGAAATCAATTCGTTACCCCTTTCTATCCAAGCAAAACTATTACGCTTCTTAGAATCAGGTGAGTGTTTGGCCATTGGTGACACCAAACCATACCATGTCAATGTACGTATTATTTCCGCTACAAATACCGATATAAAAGCACAAATTGAAGTAGGTGAATTTAGGCAAGATTTATTTTTTCGGCTTAATGTCATCCCCTTGGAATTACCACCGCTGACACAACGCACTGAAGACATTGAGCATCTAATTACTTATTTTTTAAACTATTTTGCCGGTATACACTCGATAAATTCACCAAAATTCAGTAAACAATCCCTTAAAATTCTTAAATCATATACCTGGCCAGGTAATATTCGTGAACTTAGAAACTTGTGTGAACGTTTAAGTATTTTATTGGCAGGGAAAGTAATTGAACCTGAAAATTTACCTCGTGAATTCAGCGCGTATAGTCATAGCACTAAACAGATAAACTTTACTTTACCGGAAACTGGTTTACAACTCGATAGTTTAGAAGCAGATCTTATACTTCAAGCACTAAGCAGAACCAATGGCAACCGCAGCAAATCCGCTAAACTATTGGGAATTTCACGAGATACTTTACTTTATCGCATGCAAAAACATAAGCTAGCGCCACATTAAATTTAATCTATACTTATAGCACCCTGCTCTCATACCCCGCGAATCCATTGCACTGTCAAATTGTCACTGTGGCCTTGGGCTCTAAATATTAACAACCTCGCAAGTTTATTTAGTTCAGCCTTTCCACTAACAGGTTGTGCTAAGTTTAATAATTCCTGATCTTTCACATTCCCCCAAAACCCATCACTACAGACTATAAACGTTTCACCCCTAGCCAAAGGTGGATAAACCTTTATATCTGCCTTATAAAGTTTCTGTACATTAATGCTCCGGGTCAATTGATTCAAATCTGGATGATGCGCATACTCAGCATCAGAAATCTTGCCCTCATTGAATAATTGCTGCGGTATGGAATGATCCAAAGTACGCCAAAGCAGTTGTTTTGGGTTCAATCTATATATTCTTGAATCACCGCAATGTGCTGTTACAACACGATGAGTATCCATATATAGGATTGCGCAAGTTGTATGCGCAGCACTCGCATCTTGATCATTAGCAAATAGACGGCTCATCTCGTCTACAGTATCTTCTAACCACCCTGACAATGCCTCTATGGCATTAGCCTCGATCATAACGGTATAAACCGGCGCTAACTTCAGCAAAGCATGGCAAAAAAAACGCGATGCTTTCTCTCCTGCGTAATGTCCACCTAGACCATCAGCAACGACAAAAATTGCAAAGTTATCTTTGATAACATAGGCCATGTAATCTTGATTAATCTCACGGTCGCCTAACGCGGTTAATTGATAAAACTCAAGCTTCACTTATTTTTCAGCAATTTTTCTTAAACGTGCGTCTATCATAAGACGTTTGAGGTCTTTAACCGTTTCCCCTAAGCCAAAAAACAGGGACTGTGCAATGATAGCATGCCCAATGTTTAATTCTACCAGCTCCGGTATCTTACAAATTGCCTCAACATTATGAAAATTTAGCCCGTGTCCTGCATTTACCTGTAAGCCGATTTCATTGGCAAATCTTGCAGCTGATTGAATTCGGGAAAACTCTTCTAGCTTTTCTAATTTTGTCTTTGCATCGGCAAATTGACCCGTATGCAATTCTATAACGGGGGCCCCAGTCTTAATAGCCGCCTCTATTTGAGCAATCTCAGGATCAATAAAAAGTGAAACCTCAATACCTGCATCTGCTAATTGACCACAGGCAGATTGTATACGCTGAAAATTACTTATCACATCTAAGCCACCTTCGGTGGTCAATTCTTCTCGTTTTTCTGGCACCAAGCAACAGGCATAAGGTTTTAATTGCACCGCAATTTTTACCATTTCATCTGTGACTGCCATTTCTAAATTTAATTTTGTATGCAACAACTCTTTTAATAGAATAATGTCCCTATCTTGGATGTGGCGCCTATCCTCACGTAAATGCGCTGTGATACCATCAGCACCTGCTTGCTCAGCAACGAGTGCAGCTTGCACTGGTTCAGGATAGCGTGTACCCCTGGCTTGTCTTATCGTCGCTACGTGGTCAATATTTACACCAAGTAAAATGTCTTTTCCTATCATGCCTTATTGTCGCTTAATAATTTGATTCATCACCGCACGGCTTTTTAATGGTTTACCTTGTAAACAACTATCTATGACCAGCCGCATTAAAGATTTAGCAAAAAAAAGCACACGATCATCAGAAAAATTACGGGCTGATATTGCTAATAATGCCCACCCTGGATATCTGCCGTTTTCTACTTCTATTACCCCTTTTTCAGCGAAAAACTGATAATACTTATCAGTTTCGACAGGTTTATTTTTAGTATTATCATAATCAAACTGAATACCATAACCTATACTTTCTAAAAGAATTAACTCGAAATCCCGCAATGGCACTTGTAAATTTGCGTTAAGGGTTAAATCCAATAAGCATTGCTGATACGCAGCAAAAACCTCTGGATAGGGATCATAAAGATGTAATAAATGAATGACTAATTCATTGATATAAAATCCACAATACAATTGCCAGCCGTTAAGCTCAGTAAAAGTTGTTGCAATCTCTGTGTGCGTTAGCAATTTGAGTTCAGTTTTACCGGTAAAGGTAAAGTATAACGGTATGAAAGGCCTGAGCACTCCAGCGGTTTTTGATTTTAACTTCCTAACGCCTTTTGCCAGCAACTTAACTTTTCCAAAATCTTGCGTCAAAACCTCAAGGAGTAGGCTAGTTTCCCGATATTGGGTTGATTGCAAGATAAATCCGGCTTGTAAATAAACCGTTTCACTCATTAAAACCTAAATTTTGCAATGCCCGTTCATTATCAGACCAACCTTTTTTAACTTTTACCCAAAGTTCAAGATAAACTTTTTGCGCTAATAATTTTTCTATATCAAGACGCGCATCTATGCCGATTTTCTTAAGCATTTCACCTTGTTTTCCTATCACTATGGTTTTCTGGCTAGACCGTTCTACCCAAATGATTGCGTAAATCTTTGTGAGTTCAACATTTTCTTCATAACGCTCTATTTCTACGGTAAGCGCATAAGGTAATTCGTCACCTAATCGGCGGGTTAATTTTTCCCTTACAATTTCAGCACATAAGAACCGTTCTGAGCGATCGGTTACTTGATCCTCAGGAAAGATAAGACTAGCTTCTGGTAGCAGATTAAAAACCAACCCTTCTAACTCAAGCAAATTGATAGTCTTTAAAGCAGATATAGGAATCATATGCTTAAAATCGTAGCGATGTTGCGCTTTATCAAAAAAAGCAAATATTAGGTCCTTATCTTTAACCTTATCCACTTTATTAACGGCTAAAATTACAGGCAGACCAGCTTGTTCCAGCTTTTTAAAGATGATTTCATCATATTCATGAAATGATAAACCATCAATAAGCCAGACGATAACATCAACACCTGTTAACGTGGTATCAGCGGTATGGTTTAAATAACGATTTAAGGCTTTTGTACCATTGCCATGCATGCCTGGTGTGTCTATGTAAATAGCTTGCCCTAAATCTGTCGTGTTAATACCAATGATGCGATGACGGGTAGTCTGTGGTTTTCGTGATGTAATGCTAATTTTTTGTTTCAATATATGGTTCATTAACGTTGATTTACCAACGTTAGGCCGCCCAATTAGGGCTACATAACCACAATTCATTTATTATCCTTGGCTAATAAAGCCAGCATTTGTTCGGCTGCCGACTGCTCGGCTTTTTTTCGTGAAACCCCAACACCTATACAGCTTTGATCTGTTAATGAGATGGAACATTTAACTTTGAACGATTGTTGATGTGGTTGCCCAGACATAGTGATTAAAGTATATTCCGGCAATTCTAGTTTTTTTGCTTGCATCATTTCCTGTAATTGTGTTTTTGGATCTTTTTGCCAATTATTTAATGATAAACCATTTAGTTTTTCATCAAATAAACGCAATATCCATTGCTGACAAATTACTATACCTTGATCTTTTACTAATGCCCCCATAATTGCTTCCAAGGCATCGGACAAAATTGAGTCCCTGCGGAATCCACCACTTTTTAGCTCACCCGAACCGAGTACCAGATAATCGCCAAGCTGCAATTCTCTCGCTAAACCAGCCAAGGAAATTTGATTAACCAAATTCGCCCTTAGACGGCTTAGTACACCTTCACTGGCCTCAGGAAACATTTCATAGAGTTTTTGTGTAATAACAAAACCTAAAATTGAATCACCTAAAAATTCCAGGCGCTCATTATTATTGGAACCTGCACTACGATGCGTAATTGCCATTAAAAACAGTTGCGGCTCATTAAACTTTAAACCTAGTTTTTTACACAGCTCTTCTGGTTTTTTTATCACTCCTGGCCTGCCTCAAATGAATCATCAAACTCAGCCAGAGCACTTAAATTGCCGACTAAATTGACCACAGTCTCATATTGGATTTGAACTTTTACATAACTGGCATGCTTAGTAATTTTAATATCTTCTTTTTTTATATTAGTCACATAATTCAAATCAAAACGCTTACTGAGCATATCCCTGATTTCAAATTCACTTTTTGATTGTATATTTTCAGTTTTTTTTACAGCTTCCAAAGCATTCATAACTTTGCTGTGATCCAAATAGATGGGCACAATTTTTAATGTCAATAAAACAAAAAAACCTATTAAAAATAATATAAAAACTATAGAAATAAAGGTTAAACCTTGTTGCCGCATTGGCGATGCATTCATTACGCTCTCCCATCTTGTCAATTTAAATTTAAGTGTAGACTATTGCAAGATAGTGCCAATGCGATTAAACCCTAAACCTTTATTTTGCCAATCCCAATTCATCCATATAAAAAATGCTTTGCCTAATAAATTTTCTTCAGGCACGGTTCCCCAATAACGACTGTCGTTGCTATTATCCCTATTATCACCCATAACAAAATAGTTGCCTTCAGGGACAACAAACACACCTTCAACAGAAGGCACGCCGTTTCTGATCAAAATGCTATGCTCAACACCAGTCAGATTTTCTATCAAATGTTCAGCACCGGTCATCTCTTGACCCTGCCCTACACCCTGGTAACTGCCAATATCGACTTGCTCAACGGATTCACCATTGACAGTCAGCTTTTTATTAAAGTAAGAAATTTTATCGCCAGGTAGACCTATGACACGTTTTATATAGTCCACACTTGGATCTTTTGGGAAACGAAAAACAACTATATCACCATGCTTAGGCTCATTGATTGAAATTATTTTTTTATTAATTACGGGCAATCTTATGCCGTAAGTAAATTTATTAACCAAAATAAAATCACCAATTAATAAGGTCGGCATCATTGAACCTGATGGGATACGGAAAGGCTCAGCTAAAAATGACCGCAATAATAAAACAATGAGTATTATGGGAAAAAAAGAATGGGCATATTCCACCAAAAATGGCTCTTTTATATCGGTTACGTCGCGATCTGTTAATTTGTTGTATAAAAGATAGCCACCCCAGATTAACCCAGTAACTAAGGCGCCAATAAAAAGATAAAAAGAAAAATCAAAGTCCATATAATTTGCTTTATTGTAGTTTAAAAAATGCGGGTTATTCCTTATTCATCTGCAGTACTGCCAGAAACGCTTCTTGTGGAATTTCAATATTGCCGACTTGTTTCATACGTTTTTTCCCAGCTTTTTGTTTTTCTAATAATTTTTTCTTACGGCTAATATCTCCGCCATAGCATTTTGCTGTTACATTTTTCCGCATAGCCTTAACCGTCGAACGGGCGATAATTTTTGCCCCTATGGCGGCTTGTATCGCAACTTCATACATTTGCTTAGGAATTAATTCCTGCATTTTTTCGACTAGATCGCGCCCGCGGTTCTGGCTTAAATCTCGGTGCACAATGATAGAAAGTGCATCAACTTTATCGCCGTTGATTAACACATCAAGCTTTACTAAGGCGGCTTCTTGAAAACGTAAAAACTCATAATCAAATGAGGCAAAGCCTCTGCTTACCGACTTTAAGCGATCGAAAAAATCCAATACAACTTCACTTAAGGGCATTTCGTAATGTAAAGAAACTTGTCTGCCAGCATATTGCATATCTTTTTGGATACCACGTTTTTCTATGCATAAATTTATGACACTACCCAAGTAATCTTGGGGTACCAGAATATTGGCGCGAATAATAGGTTCTCTAATTTGTTTAATATTATTGACATCAGGCAACTTAGCGGGATTATCAACCATAACTACTTCATCAGTTTGGGTGATTACCTCATAAACTACAGTGGGTGCCGTTGTAATTAAATCTACATCATATTCCCGCTCAAGGCGCTCTTGAACAATTTCCATATGCAACATACCTAAAAAACCACATCGAAAACCAAAACCTAAGGCTTGTGATGTTTCTGGTTCAAACTGTAATGCCGCATCATTAAGGTTTAATTTATTCAAGGCCTCGCGCAGGCCTTCATAGTCATCTGAGCTAATTGGATATAAGCCAGCAAAAACACGTGGTTGGACTTTTTGAAAGCCGGTCAGCTGCGCAGTTGCAGGCTTATCTGTCCAGGTTATGGTATCACCGACTGGCGCCCCAAAAATATCCTTTATGCCTGCAACAACAAAACCTACCTCGCCGGTATTCAATAATTCTTTTTCTAATCGCTTAGGGGTAAACACCCCCACTTTTTCAACAAGAAAAGATTTTCCTGTCGACATAATAGTAACTTTTTGTTTTTTTCGAATACTACCATGGACAATGCGGACTAACGAAACTACGCCAAGATAACTATCAAACCATGAATCAATAATTAAGGCTTGTAATGGGCCATCGATATTGCCAACTGGCGGTGGAATTTTAATGACCAATTGTTCCAAGACATCTTCCACACCAAGTCCTGTTTTAGCGCTAATACGGATGGCATCGTCCGCAGGTATTCCTATCACATCTTCAATTTCTTCTACCACACGATCTGGCTCAGCCGAAGGTAAATCAATCTTATTTAGCACAGGCAATACTTCCAAGCCTTGTTCTATGGCCGTGTAGCAATTAGCAACCGACTGCGCTTCCACACCTTGAGCGGCATCAACCACTAATAAAGCGCCTTCGCAAGCGGCTAACGATCTAGACACTTCATAAGAAAAATCAACATGCCCAGGCGTATCAATAAAATTAAGCTGGTAAGTCTCACCATCTTTAGCCTTAAAATCCAGTGTAACGCTTTGGGCTTTGATAGTGATTCCACGCTCCTTTTCAATATCCATAGAGTCTAGCACTTGCGCCGACATCTCCCGGACACTAAGGCCGCCACAAATTTGGATAAAACGGTCAGCTAACGTCGATTTGCCATGATCTATGTGTGCAATTATGGAAAAATTTCTTATATGTTTTAAATCCACGTGTCATTTATCTATTTTAAGTGCCAAGAAAACTGGACTACCTTGGCGCTGAATAAGTACAGCGACTGATTTGCCCGCAGGAAGTTCTTTGATTATTTTATCAAAATCGGCAACATCACTGACGACATTATTTTGGATCCGTAAAATAACATCGCCACGGACAACACCTGCATCGGCTGCAGGACCTTTACCAACGGATTGGACAAGGACACCATTTTTTGCAATTTGTAAGCGTTGTCTTTGTTCTGGGGTTATTTCACTTACCGTGACGCCAATGCGGTTAGTCGGTTTAACATCAGGTTTAACATCCGCAATTTTTTCATCTTCCTCAGGCAGCAAGCCAACGTTTACCGAAATAGTTTTTTCTTCGCCTTGGCGGATAATTTTTACCGAGGATTTTTGATTGATTGGGGTTAATCCCACCATCGGCGGTAACTCACTCGATGTTTCTACTGGTTTGCCATTGAACTCCGTAATAATATCACCAATTTGCAAACCTGCTTTTTCGGAAGGGCCACCTGGTATAACTTTAGAAACCAATGCACCTTGCGGTTTTTTCATACCAAAAGATTCTGCAAGTTCGCGGGTGACATCTTGAATTTGTACGCCCAACCAACCTCGAGAAACTTTACCATTGGCCTTGATCTGATCGACTACATTCATAACAACATCAATGGGAATCGCAAATGATAATCCCATAAACCCACCTGTGCGGCTATAAATTTGGGAATTAATGCCGATAACCTTACCTTCCATATTAAATAGCGGCCCGCCGGAGTTACCAGGGTTTATAGCAACATCTGTTTGAATAAATGGCACATAATTACCGCCAGGTAAACTACGGCCTTTCGCACTAACAATACCTGCAGTGACCGATTGTTCAAAACCAAACGGAGAACCGATCGCTAATACCCATTCACCGACTTGAAGGTTTTCGGGTGAGCCTACATTAATCACAGGCAGGTCATTAGCATCAACCTTAAGCAAGGCAACATCCGTTCTGGCATCAGAGCCAATTAATTTAGCCAATAATTCTCGCCGATCACTGAATTTAACCACGATTTCGTCGGCATTTTTGACGACATGATGGTTGGTCAATATGTAGCCATCTTTTGAAATTATAAAGCCTGAGCCGAGTGATCGGGTTTCTTTTGGGACATTGCCCTCACCTTGACCATTAAAAAAATGTTTAAACAATTCTTCCATTTCAGGTGGTAGATCTTGCGGTAACTGCTGGTCTTGCATTGGCGCTTCGGTGGCAGGCGCTTTTTGTGAGGTACTAATATTAACAACAGCAGGGCCATTTTCTTTTACCATTGAGGTGAAATCCGGCAATTGCGCCCAAGCATTTTGACTGATTATAAAAATGACGACAAACTGCCAAACAAACTTGTTGAGCATAAAAACTCCATTCATTAAGGAATAAAAATGGTTAAACTTTTTCAAAAATGGGATTCCCCAAATTTAAACATGACAAGATAAGTAAACGAAAGCAGCTACATTAAAAGAGAAATGTAGCCAAAAAATTCTTTAGTTAATAAAAATTAGGGGATTGGATTTATTTAGGGACTACTTTGTTTAATTTTTACCGCTTGGGCTATCGCTTTTACGGTCTTAGCTGGCACATCCCCCAAAACAGTTACTTGCGCATCATTGATAGTGCGGCTAAAAAAATTGACGGCTCCCACCGATTGCATGCCATCAAATTTCTCTTGTTCAGATTTAACGCCGGTATTTTTTATTTCTACATATACAGAAACAGAGGCAAACCCATCACTTAGCAGCAAATGATCTGCCAGTTGATCTGAACGATGCAAAGGTCTGCGTGTAAAAAATATTTCCCTAAATCCCATGATAGGTAAATTCCCTATCGTTAACGCTGCAATTTCTGCTGGTGATTGCTTGGGGGCAGCTGAGACATAGCCTGTAGCTGTATCATCAGACAATGTCTGTTCACGATCCATATCGACTAAGGCGAGCTTATCTTTAACCTCAATATCGGTAAATACCACTTGTTCTAAGGTCATATTTTGGACATCATAAACTTCAACTTTTAAAGGCAAATATTGTTTTTGCTCTATCCAAATTTTTCGAGCATATCGAAACTCATCTTTTGGCTCTATTTTAATGACAAAAGCCGGCAGCATAGCGATATCTTCTTGGCCAACTATTTCAAAACTGTAAGCTTCATTCAAGCCATCTAAGTTTTTAGGTAAATCCAGTAAAAAAGACCGCGGTGAAGGTCTGTGATCAACAACCATTTGCTTTGTTGCTTTAAACAAACAACTTACTTTGTCAGCATCCCTAACTATTTCCCGCAAAGGAGAGTTTAATGACAATAAACGTTCTTGCTCGACACCATGATCATAGACATGGAAATATTTCATGGTTTCGAGTTTCCCATTCCTCAAAAAGGCAACCGTACCTTGATAGTTTAAGGTTGCCATAGAATGTACCGTTTTCATTAAAATATCTTTAGCTTGCTGTTCAGTATCAGCCTTAGAAACAAGGTAAAAAGTCAGTAAAAAGGTAAAAACAATCCGTTTTATCACTATCATTCCCGTTCAAACGTTGCAACTCTGGCATAGGGCTGAAAATGGGCTTCCCCATTTGTATAGACACTGTTATCGTGAGCTTGAAGATAGTCATTAAAACGTTGGTTGGCATGATCCCGGCCTGATTGCGGGTTTTCAGGCTGGATAGGGTCTATGACTTTTTGTGCATCCGCCAAGGGTAAGGAACCCGTTGGGTTATTCTCTACCAATAAACGGTTTGGTAATGCCAACACTGCCAAAAAGGCGATTGAAGCCGCCAGCGCCATCCATTTATAGTGCTGTTTAAATAGCTTGGGTTTAGTTTGGCGTAACAAATAATTGGGTTCATGCTCAAGCTGTTCACGGATACGCGCTGAAAAATCTATATCCGGCAATATGATGGGCTCTTTTTTCAGCACGGATCCAATTGCCTGATAGCGCTCCATTTGCTTTTGTAGCCCTGGCTGCGCACAGATTTGTTCTAATAACTCCAATGCGTCCTTAGATGGAAGCTCGTTATCCAATAATACAGAAATTTTTTGCTTTAGCTCGTCGTGCATCAAAGATCACCGTTTGCGAGTAATGGGTTTAATTTACTATCGATAGCTTCACGCGCCCTAAAAATGCGCGACCGCACCGTACCTACCGGACAATCCATAGCCTGGGCAATTTCCTCATAGCTTAGACCTTCAAATTCCCTTAAGGTTATTGCGATACGCATTTCTTCAGGAAGCTGTTCTATTGCCGTTTGAATCACTTCAGCTATTTCATCATTGAGCAACAAGTTTTCAGGTGTTTCTAAGCCCCGTAATTGAGGTGCCTGTTCAATTTGTTCAGCATCAAGGATGTCAACTTGTGAATCTACATTCCTTCTCGATCTGGAAACCAGATAATTTTTTGCCGTATTAATGGCAATACGGTACAGCCATGTGAAAAAAGCACTTTCCCCTCTAAAACTGCCCAGTGCCCGGTATGCCTTGATGAAAGTTTCCTGAGCCACATCCTGAGCTTCACTAGGATCTTTAACATATCGATTTACCAACTGAATAATTTTGTGCTGGTATTTAAGCACAAGAAGGTCGTAAGCTCTCTTATCGCCTTGCTGTACCCGCAAAACGAGTTCATGATCAAGTTGTTCGCCAGTCCTTGTTTGGTTATTCACTAGTTCTCTTTAACGATTATTGACAGAATTAAGACGTATAAGTTCTATGGTTATAAAAAAATTGCTATCGGCTTAAAAAGCTTTATTATCCATAAACAAGAGGCTTTATGCCAAATTTACTGTCGTTTTGACGATTAAATTTTTACCCTTAGAATAGTTTAGAATTTAAAGTATGCCTGATCCTTATTTTGACGTCCTTATTATAGGCAGCGGCTGCGCTGGTCTTAGCTTAGCCATCAAACTCGCCGCCCACCCTACCCGTATCGCCGTATTATCAAAACTTGCCTTAACTTCGGGCAGTACTTATCACGCGCAAGGCGGCATTTCTGCCGTATTTGATGCCAATGATTCAGTTGATTCCCACTTTGAAGACACGATAGCGGCAGGTGCTGGCTTGTGCGACCCTGACATTGTGCGGCTGGTTGTGAACCAGGGTAAAAATTCCATAAATTGGCTTAGGCAACAAGGCGTCATTTTTACGGAAGAACAATCACAAATTGGTGAACACAAATTACATTTAAACCAAGAAGGTGGCCATTCCCATCGTCGAGTTGTCCATACAGCTGACGCCACTGGAAAAGCTGTTTCCTTAAGCCTAATCGATCAGGCCAAATCCTGTTCCAACATCGAATTGTTTGAACATCAAAATGTTGTTGAACTCATTACCCAAACCCGGCCTAAAAACCAAGGCAAACAAGTGGTCGGCGCTTATGTGCTAGATACCGAGAAAAACCAAATCAATGCCATATCTGCCCGTATAGTTGTCCTCGCGACTGGGGGCGCCAATAAAGTTTATTTATACAGCACCAATCCACAAAGCTCAACTGGAGATGGCATTGCGTTAGCCTGGCGTGCCGGCTGCCGAGTCAGCAATATGGAGTTTATGCAGTTTCACCCGACCTGCCTTTATCATCCAGAAGCCCGTTCATTTCTTATCAGTGAGGCACTTAGAGGTGAAGGTGGTTATTTAACCTTGCCAGATGGCTCTCCGTTTATGCAAAACTTTGATGCCCGGGGAGATTTGGCACCCCGTGACATTGTCGCCCGGGCCATAGACCATGAAATGAAAAAAAGAGGCTTAGAATGTGTCTATTTAGCTATTCATCACCGGCCTGAAGCCTTTATAAAAGAACACTTTCCAACCATCTACCAATGCTGCCTTGAATTTGGCATCGATATTACCAAACAGCCTATACCCGTGGTTCCGGCCGCGCACTATACCTGTGGTGGTGTGTTAATTGATAACCACGCCCGTACGGATATTATTAATTTATACGCGATTGGTGAAGTTGCCTGTACCGGCTTGCACGGCGCTAATCGCATGGCCAGCAATTCATTGCTGGAATGCTTAGTCTTTGCAGACCGGGCCAGTGAAGATATTTTGTCAAAGTTAGCCAATATTCCTGCACCACCCAAGTTACTACCCTGGGATGAATCGTTAGTTAATGATTCAGATGAAGAAGTGGTTGTTGCGCATAACTGGAATGAGTTAAGGCATTTTATGTGGGATTATGTGGGCATTGTGCGGACAGACAAACGTTTAAGCCGGGCTATGCACCGCATAGAATTGCTTAAAAGTGAAATCGGTGAATACTATAGCAACTTTAGGATTACCAGCGACTTGCTGGAGTTGCGCAACTTAGTCACCGTAGCCGAATTAATCGTACTTTGTGCACAGCAGCGTAAAGAAAGCCGAGGGCTTCATTATACCGCTGACTATCCAGAAATGGATGACAGCAAGCCTGCACAAAACACTATATTAACGCCGCCTAGACCTAAAATTAGGCGTCAACGTTTTCGACTAATGCCTTAATAACACCTCAACTTCGCGCGCGGAATGCTCACAGCTTGCCGCAGACTTTTGCACACGACGACGCAAAAAAAAGCCGATACTTAATCCGTCAGTTTCACGCGAAACATATTCATTCAGTGGTAGACAAGCCCCCTGCATAGCTTTTTCTGCAGTTATTAGTTTTGGATCTTCGGGGCTGCCACTTTCAGTTAACGTCATAACTTCGCTAGTCAACTGGTTTTGAAGTCTAAAAACGGATTCGACATAATCTGCAAATGCCTCATGCGATTGCTCCCCAGAACCTGAATCTGCTAAATATGGCAAACTGCACGCTGACAAACCAAATATTAGGGCAAAATTTAGAATTACATATTGAAAATTAACCTGTCGCATAATCTACATCTCCATTAGCCAATTATAACCCCGTCCGATCTCACTGTTTTTGTTTATCCTATGGTTCTAGGTGTATACTTCGGCATAAAAAATAATAACGATTAAACAACATCCAGGGTGTTAAGCTCATGACTGAAAAAACGGTAAGCAAATATTTGCTAAATATAGAAAAACAATTTGCCAATGATAATGCAGTGCTACTCAAAGCCACTAAAGTTTTTCATGAGCTAGACCAAATAGAATATGATCTTGGCTTATTGGATGCCGATGAAACAACGGCCAGTAAATGCTCATGGTGGCCAATTGTTAGTCTGATTTCCGGTAGCTCTGCGGCAAAACCAAGCTTCATGAACCAATATCTTGGCAGTGAAAATTCAATTACAGGCATCCAAACTTCCAGCCATAAATTTACTGTCTTGTTACATAATAATCAAGCAGCGAACACAACTTTGCCAGGAACCGCCCTAGACGTTGACCACCGCTACCCTTTTTTTCAAATCAGCCAAAAAATTGAACAATTACAGAAAGGCGAAGGGGATCGGTTAAATTCTTATTTGGAATTAAAAACTATAGCCAGCGCCCGCATCAAAGGGAAATTATTAATTGATATGCCCAACTTTGGTGTAGAAACCGTTAGTCCCGTCGTATTGCTTTTGGCCAAACAAAGTATAGACACATCTGACTTAGTTTTAGTTTTTACTGATATATTTGAAGCCCCCACTCCCCAACTTGAAGACTTGCTCACTGCGATACGGCAACAACAAGACACCAATAAATTTGTCTACCTTATCAATGAAACAAGTGCCTCTTTTTATCCTTCTGCTTCCCATGACTTGATCGCTTCTTGGCAGACCCGCTTATCCCAGTTGGGCTTAAATACGGGACAATTTATTGTACTACCCAATAAAACCATAGGTAGCCAGAACCAAGCTGTAGCGGCCATTATCGACCAACGTTTAATGAATATTAGCTATGACCGCAGTTACCGGGTGCTAAACGCCTTGGAACATAATATCCGCGAAGTTGAAAATAGCATTATTCCAGAAGTAAAAAATGGTATCAGTGTCTGGAAAGACCGCTCCAATTTTTCCTCTTTATTAATTTTAAGTTTTTTTGCAACTTTAGCAATCTTCGCCGAAATTGAGACTGGTATTTTAGACATATTAATCGACCCTATTATTGGGCCTGCTGTTTTATTGGTGTTAATAGCCATCATGATGCCGGTACATTTAATCATCAGTAAAGTACAGTCCAAACTAGTCATCTATAAACTGGGCAAACGTCAAAAAGAATTACACATTATTGAAAATTTGGCAGAACACTTTGAAAAAGGCCTAACCTTCGGACGAATACTCCTTCCCATTAAAGAACCTTATGGATGGAATAAAAAAACTAAAGCAAAGTTATCTGTTTTATCTAATAAAGTTAAAGACTTAGTCCAGTTACTCAATGACAGCTTTGGCAGCTATTACGACCAGACTAGCGATAGTTATCCTGGCAATCCATTAGATAAAAAAGAATAACGGCATACTGCAAAGCCTTGCTTGAGGGCTAGCTATGGATATTTTTAAAGCCTACTTGTCGGTCTGTTGGCTAAAATCTAAGCCACTAGATTTACCAAGATCGATAAGCTTCTTTAAACAAAATTTAATTTTTTATTTTATTGTAGAGTTTTTAATACAAACTAACATTGTTGACGATCCTTTCGAATCTTTTTTAGAAATCTGCTTTGAAACTTTCTTATCGCTAGTATTTTTAGCCATTGCCTTGGCATCCAGCAAATCGTTATTTCACTTTATACCGATTGCATGTGCCATGATATTTGCTGAAAACTTCATTTCCTTGCTATGCGTGCCGGTATTAATTTGGTTAACTGCCACGGATAATACACAAAGCTATTATGTCTTAGGTGCCTTAGCAATGTGGAATTTTGCAATTATCACGCACATTATCAAACAAATGTTACGCATTAATATTGCTGCCGCTATAGCCTTAGCAATGCTTTATATTATTTGTGTTTATGGTGGCGCCTTTGCATTGGCACAAGTCATTTAAATGAGGCTGTTGCTGTTAGCTTTTAAGCCAAGAAAAGCTTGACTAGGTTGATTAGAGCTATAGCCAAAAAGTCAATAAACCAAATGATTGCCCAGTGTTAACCCTGTTTTTGTCAAACCACTGAGCCAGCGTATCAGAATGCAATTTAACGACTTTAGCGATATTTTATTTCAACTTTAGACATACCACCTATTAGGCGCCTTAATCGAATAACTAATTCGTCTGTTGCTTGCACACGCCAATCATCACCTAGTCTGAGTAACGCTTGCGCTTGGTCTGACTTATAATTTATTAGCACTGGGCAAGCACCACCTTTAAAAGGTTTTAACACTGCATGTAAAGCCTGGATGAAATTTGGATTTGCTGTCTGCGCATCCCAATTGAGCTGTAAGCCCCGCGCAAAACTATCCCTCGCTTGCTCTATGCTGTAGAGTTTTTCTGCAGTTAAGCGCAAACTTCCTGAAAAATCATCTATACCGACAGCACCTTCAGCAATCAACAAGGTATCCCGGGTAAATATATCTCGATACTTTTCATAAATATCGCCAAACGCGGCGACTTCCAAGCGTCCGCTGCGATCATCAATAATAGCAAAAGCCATGGTTTTACCCTGTTTGGTCTGCCGCGTCCTAACTTCAATGACCAAACCTGCGACACGGGCTTCCATACGCCCACGCGAGCGCTCGGCATCTGCCAACAAACTAGCTATTTTACCGTGGGTAAACTGTTCTAATTCAGCCTCATATTGGTCAATTGGATGGCCACTTAAAAACAAGCCCAGGGTTAACTTTTCAGCAGCTAGTTTTTCATTTTCCGACCACGGTTCAATATTTGCTGAATAAGCGTCATAATCATCAACTGTTTGTTCGGCATTAACGGCTAGGCCAAACAAATCATTTTGCCCCGCTGCCGCCATTTTTCCATGTTGCTCAGCAATACGCAGCACGGTTGGCAATTCAGCCAAATGCCCGGCGCGGTTTTCCCCAAACTCATCAAATGCACCCGCACGGATCAATGCCTCTAAAACCCGGCGGTTAAACTTGCGTAAATCTACCCGTTTGCATAAATCATATAAGCTATGGTATGGCCCATAGTCACACCGGTCAGTCAACATTTCTTCAATGGCGGCCTCGCCCACTCCTTTAATGGCACCAAGGCCATAAATAATGTGCTCGGCTTGATTTACCGTAAACCTAAAGTTAGAGGTATTGATCGCTGGGGGACAAATTTTCAGTCGCATCTGGCGACATTCTTCAATTAACACCACGACTTTATCGGTGTTATCCATATCTGATGACAGCACTGCGGCCATAAATGCTGCTGGATAATATGCTTTTAGCCAAGCGGTTTGGTATGCCACCAGAGCATAAGCCGCTGAATGGGATTTGTTAAAACCGTAGCCTGCAAACTTTTCCATCAAGTCAAATATATAAGTCGCAATGCCCTCATCAACTTGATTAGCCACGGCACCTTGGGTAAATATTTCGCGTTGCTTGGCCATTTCTTCCGGCTTTTTCTTACCCATGGCGCGGCGTAACATGTCCGCACCACCTAAGGTGTATTGCGCGAGTTCACGGGCAATTTGCATCACTTGTTCTTGATATAAGATAACTCCGTTGGTTGGCTTTAAAATAGGGATCAATAAGGGATGGGCATATTCCGCTTTGGCACCATGCTTAACATTTATATAATCATCAACCATACCCGATTCCAAAGGTCCTGGCCGGAATAAGGCCACCAAAGCTATAATGTCATCAAAACAATCAGGTTTAAGCTTTTTGATCAATTCTTTCATACCGCGTGATTCAAGTTGAAAGACTGCGGTAGTTTGGGCTTTTTTTAGTAATTCATAGGGTGCCGGATCATCCCGAGGTATGGTCGTGATATCAACTGGCGCCTCACCTGCAACTTGGCGTTTCTGATTAATGGTTTGTAAAGCCCAATCGATAATGGTTAAGGTGCGTAGGCCTAAAAAGTCAAACTTGACCAACCCAATGGCTTCAACATCATCCTTATCAAACTGCGTGACTAAATTGCCACCACCTTGTTCACAATACAATGGCGTAAAATCGGTGAGTTTGGTTGGTGAAATAACCACGCCGCCGGCATGTTTGCCCGCATTCCTGGAAATACCTTCCAACGACCTTGCCATATCGATCAAGGTTTTAACTTCTTCTTCAGTGTCGTACAGCTGTTTTAGTTCGGCACTATCACTCAAGGCTTTGTCTAAGGTCATGCCGATTTCAAAAGGCACTAATTTCGCTAATCGATCAACAAAACCATAAGCAAAACCCAGCACACGCCCGACATCCCGTATCACTGCCTTAGCCGCCATAGAGCCATAGGTAATAATTTGCGCAACATGGTCTCGGCCATAATGTTCTGCGACGTAATCAATGACTTCATCACGCCTATCCATGCAAAAATCAACGTCAAAATCGGGCATGGACACGCGCTCCGGGTTAAGGAAGCGCTCAAATAACAGATCAAATTCAATTGGGTCCAAATCGGTGATTTTTAGTGCATAAGCCACTAGAGATCCCGCACCTGAGCCGCGGCCTGGGCCAACAGGGATCAAATTATTTTTTGCCCATTGGATAAAGTCTGCGACTATCATGAAATAACCTGGAAATCCCATTTGGATGATGACATCCAACTCCAGCTCTAAGCGCTGATAATAAACTTTACGGTTTTCCACATCTGAAGCTTGGCCAACTGCAGGGTACTGCAACAAGCGTTGCTGTAACCCCGTTCTTGCTTCTGCCGCCAGATAATCCCCCAAGGTCATCTGCGCAGGTACCGGAAAATCAGGTAAAAAGTTTTCGCCTAGGGTAAGTTTAAGGTTACAACGCTTGGCAATTTCCACACTGTTTTCTAGCGCTTCAGGTATATCAGAAAATAGCGACTGCATTTCTTCGACACTGCGCAAATATTGTTGGGGGGTATAATCTTTGGGCCGACGAGTATCATCCAAAACCCGGCCTTGATGAATGCACACCCTCACTTCGTGTGCTTCAAAATCGCTGGCTTTAAGAAAGCGCACATCATTGGTCGCTACCACAGGCAACGCTTCCGTTAATGCCAATTCTACCGCAGCGGTAATATAACGTTCTTCATTGGGCTTGCTAACCCTTTGCAACTCCAGATAAAAACCCTCTTGAAACAAGGCTGCCCAATGTTTGGCTAAGTGTTTGGCCAATACGGTATTTTCTGCTAACAAAGCGCGGCCTATATCACCTTCCATAGCGCCTGACAACGCGATTAAACCGGCGTGGTTATGCTCCAGCCAGTCTTTTTGCAGCATTGGGGTACCTTGATGTTGGCCTTCTTGATAAGCTTTTGAAACCAACTCCATTAAGCTAATGTAACCGCTATGATTCTTGACTAATAAAGTCATCCGAAACGGCGTTGCCGGCTCTTCTGGATTAAAAATTAAAACATCTGCACCAACCAGCGGCTTAATGCCTTGAGCCATCGCCGCACGATAAAATTTAACCAATGAAAAAAGATTGGTATGTTCCGTAATCGCAATCGCCGGCTGGTTTAGCTCGGCCAAGCGTTTGACCAAGGGCTTGATCTTAACGATACCGTCAACTAGTGAGAACTCAGTATGTAATCTTAAATGGACAAATGCTGGCGGCATGAATTAGATCAAAAAATTTAGCAAGGTTAAAAAACAAGGGATTTTCATGCGATTTAAAAACCTTATGAAATTCATAGCAAAAACAGTGCTGAAAAAAGCGTAAAACTCTAAGGCTGCGTTTAATAACACGCAGCGATATTTTACTCTATCAAATAAGTTGGTTATATCGACAGCCCGTTAAAAAACGGCCTCATAACGCTAATTGATTAATCTATAAAGGCGCTATCAACATTGTCATAGCCGTTTAATGTAAACAAATCCAGCACCACTACTCTCATCCTCGCTCATCCCAGGCTTTTTCCATGCGTTTGCTTGAAATGGGATAAGCCGTTTTCAATTGTTGGGCAAACAAAGATACGCGAAACTCTTCTAATGCCCAGCGGTAATCATCTTGCTCTGGCACGATGATTTCTTTTTTGGCTTTTTTTTCCAAATCTAACCAAAAACGTTTCCAATAACGCTGCATTTCCTGAGTTTTTTGAGCATTATTGTCGCGTTTATCTAGCCGATAAACTATCGCTTTCAAATAACGGGGCATGGCTTTAAGTTGCACTGCGGGTGTATTACGCAGAAACCCTGCATAAATCAGGCAGTTTAGTTGTTCATTGATATCTTGAGCTAAGGGATCATTTGGATTAAATGCTTTAAGCTGAACTTTAATTTGCTGATACAGCGTCATAATCTCTAAGCTTAATTGACCCGCGGTACTTGCAAAACTAAGTAATTCACTTTTATGTTGCTGCAGATTTTCTTCAAATACCTGCTGGCTACGGATGCTTCTGCCTGCTATGAAAACACTGCTGAGTACATAATAAAGCAAGTCATCTTTATACACTGGAGTAAAAGAAAAACTTAAGTAAGGGTGTTTATGCAGCTGGTTATAGCTGAGTTCAGCACTCGCAGATTTAGGCAGGTTTTTGATTAAATAAGTACAATCTTTACGTAATTGCAACTGATATAAACGCATTAGACCCGTTTGATGCTGATGGTTTGCTTTCGCTTGCGTATCAAATATGCGCACACCCACACTATCACCTTCATCAATTATCGCAGGATAGCCGATAAACGCCTGGCCTTTCTGCATAAATTGGTAGGTTTCTGGTAAATCGTCAAACGCCCATTGTATACAACCGGTATGGTTAAGCTCATCCGCCGCCAGTTGGTCAAAACTGTCACCCGCTTCTATGGCGTATTTATTTTGCAATTTTTTTAAATCGCGGCCGTAGTCTAAGAGCTTACCTTGCTCATCAACCACGCGGAAATTCATTTTTAAATGATCGTTTAAGCTATCCAAGCTATAGGCATTTAGCGGCACCGCTTCGCCCGTTATTTTTCTAAGACGGTTGCTAAGCCATTCGTATAGGGCACCTTTAAAATCAGGCTCAATGGCCAAGCATTGCTTAATGGTTTCGGGTACCGGTACAAAATGTTTACGGATAGGCTTAGGCAGCGACTTAACCAAGGCAACCAGTTTTTCCTCCAGCATACCGGGCACTAACCAATCAAACGGTGCTTGTGAAACTTGGTTTAATTGATGCACAGGAATGATCGCCGTTACGCCATCTTCATCATGGCCGGGTTCAAATCGATACTGTAAATGGATAGTTAAATTACCGATTTTTTTGCTATCGGGAAAATCCCATTCATTGACGTGTGTTTCTTGTTCGCGTGTTAAATCTTGTTTTGTTAAAAATAAGATTTTTGGGGTTTCACGTTCTACGGTTTTACGCCATTTATCCAATTCTATGCCACTAACAATTTCTACCGGCAGCTTTTTGTCATAAAACTGATATAACCATTCTTCATCTTCAATTAAATCAACCCGGCGGCCTTTATGCTGGATGTAACCCACTTCTTCTAAAAGCTTTTGATTCGCCACATAAAATGGTGCGTTACTGTAATAATCATGGTCTACCAGGGCGGAGCGAATAAAAATCTCCCGAGCCGCCTTAGCATCGATACGTTCATACGGAATTTTGCGGCCAGCTTGTAAGGTTAAGCCATACAATAAAGTGCGTTCAGAAACTGCACTACGTGCGGCTTTCTTTTCCCAATGCGGATCAAAATAGTTACGTTTAACTAAGTGTCCTGCGCAGTGCTCTATCCATTCCGGTTCAATTCTGGCAACTGTACGGGCATATACTTTACTGGTTTCCACTTGTTCAGCAGCCATAATCCATTTAGGTTTGAGTTTATGTAAACCTGAACCTGGGAAAATAAAAAACTTTAGGCCGCGCGCGCCCATATATTCATGTTGCTCATGACGAAAACCGATATTCGATAACAAACCCGTCAATAAGGCGCGATGTATATTCTCATAGGCTTGGCTTGTTATCGGTGTAAGCTCAGCCTCAGCAGTGCTAGCGTTAACAGGTGAAACCACAGGTGTATTCAGGTGCATTTTTAAATCACCTTTTACCACCTGAATAATTTGGGCATGTATATCAAACCATTCACGCATACGCAAATACGAGAGAAAATTCTCTTGGCAATACTTACGAAGCTTGCTGTTAGACAGGTGCTTTTTTTGCGCTTCGTAATTGTTCCAAAGGTTTAATAGGGTTAAAAAATCCGACTCAGGGTGACGGAAAGCAGCATGTTTGGCATCTGCTTGCGGCATTTTATCGGCAGGTTTATCTCGCGGGTCTTGTACACTCAAAGCCGCGACAATAATGGCAACATCGTGCAAGCAACCTTCTTCATGGGCAGCAATCAGCATTCGTGCTAATTTAGGGTCCGTCGGGAATTTTGCCAGCTGTTTCCCGGTTTCCGTTAGCTTCCCGGATTTATCCAAGGCATTAACTTCTTGCAACATGGTTTTGCCATCACGGATCATTTTTTCATCCGGCGGCTCGATGAAGGGGAAGTCTTCAATATCACCTAAATTCAAGGTTGCCATCTGTAAGATGACTGCCGACAAATTGGTGCGCATGATTTCTGGCTCTGTAAACTGTGGTCTCGCCACATAATCCTCGGCCGAATACAAGCGGATACAAATACCTTCAGCAACCCGTCCACAGCGGCCCGCGCGTTGATTTGCACTGGATTGGGAAATTCGTTCGATAGGTAAACGCTGAATTTTGCTACGATGGCTATAGCGGCTGATGCGGGCATGACCGGTATCAATCACGCCACGTATGCCAGGTACGGTCAGTGAAGTCTCGGCCACATTGGTTGCCAACACTATACGGGGTTTACCACCTTTGGGATTAAACACGCGTTCTTGCTCACTAACGCTTAGTTTGGAATATAACGGCAGCACTTCATAGAGATTAGGATGATGTTTTTTAAGTGAATCGGTAGTTTCCCTAATTTCCCGCTCACCACTTAAAAATATTAGGATATCGCCACGTAAATCACGATATAGCTCATCAACAGCTTCTAAAATGGCATATTGTAAATCATCGCTAGTTTCATCATCCGCTTGGTCGTCTTCAGCATCTGTTTCACGTTCTATGGGCCGATAACGAATGTCTACCGGATACGTCCGCCCAGAAACTTCAATGATAGGGGCGTTATTAAAATGTGTGGAAAACCGTTGGGTATCAATAGTTGCCGAGGTAATCACTAATTTTAAATCCGGCCGCTTGGGCAACAACCATTTCATATAGCCCAACAGAAAATCAATATTTAAACTGCGCTCATGCGCCTCATCGATAATAATCGTATCGTATTGGTTCAAATAGGGATCATTTTGCGATTCGGCCAGTAAAATACCATCCGTCATCAGCTTAACTAAAGACTCACTATGGGTTTTGTCATTAAAGCGGATTTTATAGCCTACCGACTTACCGATCGGCTCGCCTAATTCTTCGGCAATCCGGTCAGCTACAGTGCGGGCGGCTATCCGTCGAGGTTGGGTATGGCCAATAAAACCCGCTGCCCCACGGCCTATTGATAAGCAAATTTTAGGCAATTGCGTGGTTTTTCCGGAGCCGGTTTCGCCACAAACTATCACCACTTGATGGTTTTTGATTAACGCTGCAATATCGTCTTTTTTACCGGTAACAGGTAAATCAGGGAAATTTAGTGCAGGTATGCTGGCTAAGCGCTTTTGATATAATGCGACAGAGCGTTCAATCCGATTTTTTAACTGGTTAAATTGTTCTCCCGGCTGCTTGCCTTTTTGATATTCACTACGTAGACGGTCTAGTTGACGCTTTAGAGCATGCCTATCCAAATTTAAGCAGTTAGCAAGCTCGGTTGAGAGTTGTTTAATTAAATCTAGGTTAGACATCAAAAAACGATAATAAATAAAGCTATTATACGATAACTTGTAGCTTTTAAATGTCTTGCTTATAGCTTAAGTCAAATCACAACAATACGGTTTTGATCAAAGCCCGCGACCATTTTTTTACCTTGATAACCGCGTGGGTTACATAAGATCCGGGCATCAGCTATACGGTAATCACCCGGGCTGTGGACATGACCATGAAACCAGGCAGAAACCTCATACTCATGTAATAACGGTTTTAAATCATTACAATAGGCTAATTTTTTTAGCGCATTGGGACTATCATTCCAACTCCATTGCGAGGGTGCATGATGGGTGATGACTATGGTTTTTCCGGAAAAAGGTTTGGATAATTCTTTTTCCAGCCAAGTTTTTGATTTTTGAAAAAGTTGGCTAAACTGATTAGTGGCAAAAGCCGCACCATCGTACTTAATTTTTCTAAAATCATTTAAGCTGAGCCCTAGTTCTTGTGCTTTCTCTTCACCATCTACAAACAAATCTGTCCATAGTGTGCAGCCCAAAAAACGTACACCTTGGTAGATATAGCGGTTATTCTCTAAAAACTGCACATTACTGCCTTTACAAAGCTGACGTATGTCTAACAACACATCTTGATAATTGCGGTTATAAAACTCATGGTTACCTGCTACATAAATGACTGGTTTATTGAATGATTTCAGCCATTCAGCGCCTTGTAGATATATCCCAATATCACCTGCCGCGATGATAAGATCAGCATCGGTTTCGGGTGCGCTAAGTTCACCAAACTCTAAATGAATATCAGAAAAATAATTGATCCGCACGTTTTACCACTGCCTAAAAAATTGTATAAGAGTATAATTTGCAGTATTTTTTCAGATAACCCTAACCTTTTCCAGAATCATTTAACCTATGTCTATCAGCCCAAGAAAAATTACCCAACAAGTTTTGGTCGGTGACGTTAAAGTTGGCGGCGGTGCACCCATCGTTGTGCAATCGATGACCAACACTGACACAGCTAACATTCTTGCCACTGTTAACCAAGTCATAGAACTGGCCACCGCTGGCTCTGAAATTGTCCGTATCACTGTGAATTCCGAAGAAGCCGCCAAGGCGGTTGCCGATATCCGTAACCAATTGGATAAAAAAGGCTGCACTGTGCCACTAGTAGGCGATTTTCACTTTAATGGCCATAAATTGCTAGAAAAATTCCCTGATTGCGCGGCAGCCTTAAGCAAATATAGAATTAACCCTGGTAATGTAGGCCGTGGTAAAAACCGCGATCCACAATTCCAGCAAATGATCGAATTTGCTTGCCATTATGACAAGCCTGTACGCATAGGCGTTAATGGTGGCAGTCTAGACCAATCAGTATTAACACGCTTACTGGATGAAAACCGCACTAAAGCCAATCCTGAAGGATTACCTGCCATTACCCGTGAAGCCATTATCATTTCGGCCTTGGAAAGCGCCGCAAAGGCCCAGGAAATTGGCTTGGCTAAAGATAAAATTATCTTATCCTGCAAAATTAGCAATGTCCAAGAATTAATTAGTATTTATAAAGCCTTATCCGAGCGTTGCGACTATGCTTTGCACCTTGGATTAACCGAGGCTGGCATGGGTTCAAAAGGTATCGTTTCTTCAGCAGCAGCACTATCGGTACTCATGCAACAAGGGATAGGCGATACCATCCGCATTTCCCTAACACCTGAACCAGGCACGGCGCGAACCCAAGAAGTCATCGTTGGGCAAGAAATTTTACAAACCATGGGCTTTCGTTCCTTTGTGCCTATGGTTATCTCATGTCCTGGCTGTGGCCGCACCACCAGCGATTATTTTCAAAAATTAGCCTTGGAAATCCAAACCTATCTACGTGAAAATATGCCAGTTTGGCGCGATCAATTTCCCGGCGTGGAAAGCATGGAAGTTGCAGTTATGGGCTGCGTGGTAAATGGTCCTGGGGAAAGCAAAAATGCCAATATCGGCATTAGTTTACCGGGTACAGGCGAATCGCCTGTGGCACCGGTTTATGAAGATGGTGAAAAAACCGTCACGCTAAAAGGTGAACACATTGCAGAGGAGTTTCAAGCAATTGTGCAGCGTTATATCGAAAGCCATTACGCTACAGCCTAAATTGTATTAATTTTAGCCTCATGGGGATAGTGGTAAGTGCTGAACTATCCCTAGGCTATTTGCCTAACCTTCTTGACCATCTACCCGAGCACTGGTCAACATGGGCAAATAAACAAATATAAATAAGGCAAAGGCGGCAAGCCAAGACAATGTCGCCATATAGATAAATAAGTTATACCATTTTGGACAAAACACAGGCAATATCACGCGGGCGAGGGCCGCAAAGTTGATTAGTACAAACGCCAGTGCCATTGCATTGCAAGCTTTTAAAGCCCGGCCGGTGTGGCCTAACGAGACGCGGGCCATCATCCCTAGTGTTAACACGCCGATTCCGCCTACGGTAAAGGCATGTTGCGCTAAGCTAGGATTAACCAAGGAAGCCGCATAAAAACCTTGCAGCAGAAAGCCTAAAATTATCCAAGCATAGCCCGCGTACAACACCCAAAGTAAGGGCACATACCAAACTCGCCGGACATACCAGCCTGAGATTCTAGCCGTATTGGCCGCAACGGCCAATAAAGCCGCAACCGCTAAAAAAAACCCTGTAATCCCGGCCATTTGCAAGGTAAAAACAAGCACCGCGCTGGCAATCGACAAGCCATCCAGCATTGGATTCCTTAACGCAAGCGTTCCAGGTAATGCTCGTTCAGTAAAAAAGGGAAACACCCGCCCTGCCACAATTAAAATGGTGACCACCATTGTTGCGATAACGAGTTGAACGCCTAACCAAGCACTTTGCGGCAGCTTGCCTAGCATTTCCGCATGGATTAAGGCATTTGCTAACGCCATCAGTAACAATAGGCCCACAAACACTAAATGCGTGTACTTTTTAGCCTGCAAAATGGGTTTAGCAATGTGGTAAATCAAAACTGGCAGAAATAAAAAATCAACCAAGGCAATTAACTCATTCGGTAACAAACCAGCATAAAATGGCAAGATTCGACCGTATAGCCAGAGTAAGCATAAACCAAACAATTGACCATTTGCTAAGGTTGCTTTGTCGGTCCAATTTTTTACTGCTGTTAACAAAAAACCAGCTATCACAGCTACCGCATAACCCAATAACATTTCATGGGCATGCCAAAGGCTACCCGTAAAATAATTGCTTATGCCTAAGTTACCTTTAAAAATAGCGTTCCAAAGCACAATTAATAGCAATGCCGCAAAACCCGCCAAACCAAAAAATGCCCGGAAACCTAAGGCAAAGAGTGGATAATCAAAAATAGTATGCACTTTCATGTTATTCAATTTCCAGCCAGTCTAATTCTGCATTTGAGAATCCAGCAATTATACGCATTTCTCGGTTAAAAGGGCCTTTAGGTTTACCACCGCGATAATATTGCCGAATGAGATGTTGAAAAGTCGCTTCCGAATCTTGGCCTTGTTGTTGGCAAATGGCTTTAAACCAATAAGAGCCGCGTTCAACATGGCCAACCTCATCCGCTAAAATCCGCGTTAATATGGCGGCACTATGGCCATCATTTAACTGTATAAATTTATTGATCAGTGCCGGCGTAACATCAAGCCCACGAGCTTCCATACACCGCGGCACCATAGCTAACCTGGCCAGTAAATTATCAGCTGTATCGGTCGCATGTTCCCATAAGCCACTATGGGCAGGTAAATCCCCATAACTAACGCCTAATGCTAGTAAATGTTGGCTAAGTAGGCTGAAATGCTGGGCTTCCTCATCGGCCACGCGCAGCCAATCCAGATAAAAACTTTCAGGCAACCCCCTAAACCGATAAATAATATCCCAAGCCAGATAAATAGCGACAAATTCCACATGGGCAATGGCATGGAAAAAGGCAGCTCGTCCTTCCTGTGTCTTTATATTACGTTTAGCCATATTCCGTGGTGCCAATAAAATGGGCCGATCTGGAAATTTAACCAGCGCTATGGGGTAAACAGGTGCTTCCCCAGAAATTCTTAATTGTTTTTGCTTAGCTCGAGCATAGGCCTCGTGGGTCCAACATAATTTGTCCTCTATATCAGTCGAATGTAAGCAAGCCTGTGCATAGTCGAACAACGAATCCATATGGCGGTAAAAGGTTAAGCTAAAAAGTTAAGTCTAGAAGGACTGTTTTATGCCGACAAGCCTAAAAACTCATCAAAAGTTAATGCTGTAATGGCTTTTTGCCCAACGTCTATTCGATCACTTTCAGTACTATAGCCCCAGAGTGCAAACATTAACTTTACCTTAGCCAATTCTTTTTCTTTTAAAATATTTAATAATGTCGCCAATCGGTCTTCAATAAAATAAACCGTTTTATCCGGAAAACCGTTGAGTAAACTTTTTAAAACTTCGGCTTTCAGCATTTGTCTATCTAGGCCAAAAATACGCCCAGCTTCCAAATCAATAGCATTAGCTTTTAGGATGTAGTTAACAAAACGTTCTTGTTTTGTAGTGACCACTACCCACTCGCTTTGCTTGGAGAGTTTGTTCAATAACGCCACCACACCCGGATATAGTGGATTCATGGCTACCCATGCCGCCAAATCTTCAGCTATCCAAGTGTCCCTGGTCTGTTCAAACAATTTTTTAAGTTCATCTGTTGAGGTTCCGGCTTGGCTTATTAAAAACTGGGTTTTATCTTGATAGCCACTGTATATGGCTTCAATTGATTCGCCCAAATAAAGCAAGCGCATACCCAAGATCGACTCATAGCCGGTTTCAATAATTGGCCGAACTAAACGGAACTGATCAAGCAAATTTTGTGGCGCTGCTGTTTTAGGCATATCCCCCCAAATTATACCTGCGGCTTTCCAACCGGAAATTGCGGTTTCTAGTACACTGTCGCAGATAACACCATCAAAATCGAAGGCATAAATTTTAGAATCTATCATGAATATCGCAAAAATAAATTAAAGGTTATAAAACCCACGGGTATCAAAATGAGATACTTGCATGCACCCTTGTTTTTATATTGTAATCAATTACGGCCCTATTTGTTTTCTAAAATAACTTGCCCAACAGCACCGGGTACGCTGTAATTACAATTATTAAATATCATTTATTTCTTCAGTAAACGTCTTACACACTATCCTATGCTTAATAAACTGTTATGGTCTGGTATTGCAATTATAGGTGCCACGGCAATGGGCATCATAGCCTTAAGCCGTGGCGAATCAATTAACGCTTTGTGGATCATCACGGCAGCAGTGTGTTGCTATAGTTTAGCTTATCGTTTTTATGCCGCTTGGATTACCGCTAAAGTTCTAGTATTAGACCCTACACGGGCAACACCAGCTGAACGGCTAAATAATGGCCATGATTTTATACCGACTAATAAATGGATCGTTTTTGGCCATCATTTTGCTGCTATTGCAGGACCAGGTCCGCTAGTAGGCCCGACCTTAGCCGCACAATTTGGCTATTTACCCGGTACCTTATGGATTTTAATCGGAGGTGTATTAGGCGGTTGCGTACAAGACATGGTCACGCTGTTTTTTTCGACTCGCCGAGATGGCCGCAGTTTAGGCCAAATGGCGCGTGATGAATTAGGGCCTATAGGCGGAATTGCCGCCTTAATAGGCACCATGACCATTATGATTATCCTCATCGCGGTCTTGGGGTTAGTCGTGGTAAATGCCATGAAACATAGCCCATGGGCAACCTCGACGGTTATGGCCACGATTCCTATTGCCATGCTGGTCGGTTTATATATGCGTTTAATACGACCGGGCCGCGTCTTAGAAGGCAGCATCATCGGTGTTAGTTTACTATTGTTTGCGGTATTCGCTGGCGGTTGGATTGATGACAACGCCATATTGCGGCCATATTTTGATCATGATGGACTAAGTTTAGCTTGGTTGGTCATTGGCTACGGTTTTGCCGCGGCCATCTTACCAGTCTGGTTGTTGCTTGCGCCTAGGGATTATCTTTCTACTTTTTTAAAACTGGGTACCATAACGCTGCTAGCCATTACCATTGTGTGGTTGCGGCCTGACATAAAAATGCCGGCTTTAACGCCGTTTATAGATGGTAGCGGGCCAATTTTCGGTGGCGCATTATTCCCATTTGTGTTTATTACCATCGCTTGCGGGGCAATTTCAGGTTTTCATGCCTTAGTGGCATCGGGCACCACGCCAAAATTACTCGCCAATGAAAGGGACATCCGTATGATAGGTTACGGCGGTATGGCCTTGGAATCCTTTGTTGCCATCATGGCCATGATAGCAGCAACGGTACTTGAGCCTGGCGTATATTTTGCCATTAACAGCCCTGCCGGCATTGTGGGTAAAGAAGCGGCAGTTGCAGTTGCTAAAATATCCAGTTGGGGTTTTCCTGTCACAGTCGAACAGATGCAACAGTTAGCCCAGCAAATGGGCGAATCTACTTTATTTGCCCGCACCGGTGGTGCGCCATCACTGGCTGTTGGTATGGCAAGTCTATTTGCGAGTGTATTTGGCAATAGCTTATTGGCACTTTGGTACCATTTTGCCATTATGTTTGAAGCCGTGTTTATCCTGACTACTTTAGATGCCGGTACCCGTGTCGGCCGTTTTATGTTACAGGATATGTTAGGCAACCTTTGGCCTAAATTAGGCGAAACCTCATGGACGCCCTCTGTTTTATTAAGCAGCGCCTTAGTGGTGAGTGGCTGGGGTTATTTTTTATATATAGGTGTTATTGACCCTAATGGTGGCGTCAATATTTTATGGCCTTTATTTGGCATCGCCAACCAAATGTTAGCGGCTATTGCACTATCGGTAGCCACCGGTATTTTAGTTAAATCCGGCAAACTTAAACAGGCCTGGATTACCGCAGCCCCCTTGTTATGGTTATTAATTATTACCAGCACTGCTGCCTGGCAAAAAGTTACCAGTGCTGATGTTAGGTTAGGCTTTTTGGCTGCCGCTGACGATTTAGCGCAAAAGCTATCTTTAGGCCTTTTACCACCTGAAAAAGCCATGGCAGCCCCTACACTGATATTCAATCAACGCTTAGATGCCTGCATTACTTTGTTTTTTATAGCGCTATTGTGGATTATTGTGTTTGATATGCTAAGAGTGTGTTATTGGCACTGGTCGGGCAAACCAGTATTGCCCCTCTCCGAATCACCACATATGCCTAGCCGTCTTGTTGAGGATTATGTCCGGGATTAAACTTAATGCCCCTATTATTAGAAAAAATTCTGAGCAAAACTAAATATGCTTGGGCTATATTGCGCCAACTATCTGGTGATGACGCGTACGAGCGCTATGTGAACCACCATAGCCTATGCCATAGCGATGAGCCATTACTGTCGCGCAGTGCTTTTTTTAAAGGTTGGCAAGAAAAAAAATGGCACGGCATAAAACGCTGTTGCTAAATAATAGGATACAAATGCTTAATTTCAGCTAGCTATCAGCAACCTCTTGTTAGATCACATAGCGAACGCCATTACGGGATATATGATGAAAAAAAAGTTTTTTCTATTGTTTGGATGTTTGTATATGTTATGGCTTAGCCAAGATAGCTTTGCCTTACGTTGCGGGCATTTGATCGTTGAACTAGGTGACCACAAAGCCGATGTTTTTCAAAAATGTGGCCGCCCCGATTTTGTCGATGAACGTTTAGCGGCAGTTGGGTCAACTTTAAGACATCCTGCAGGCGTCTTACAATTAGATCAAAGCGAGCAAATTGTCATTGAAGAATGGACATATAATTTTGGCCCCAGGCGCTTTAAACAATTGTTAATATTTGAAAACAGTATTTTAGTGGAAATTAATGATTTAAGCAGGGGGCGATGACATTGCACGAAAATACTTGCAATTTCTGACAGTATAAACAACAACAGGTAGTTGCCCATTAAAGCGCCAATTTTATTACCATTGGAACGCCATCATGATGCTATCCTGCACCCAGCTCACACCCTAAACTACTCGTTTTATGGCAATTTTTCAGCAGCGCCTATTCATACTTCTTTGCCTTCAATTTAACATCATCTTCGTGGCATGGAGCCTTTAAAGTTTAGTTTTGCTTCATTTTCTTCTCGGGCTGCGTCAATTTCCCTGATTACACTACGCACATCTGCCGGCTTTGCGGTTTCTTTAAAATACCCTGTTAATTTAGTATCCGGGCTAAGCTCACCACTTTGGTAAAGCTTCCACATTTCTTTAGCGTAACGCGTAGTCAGTAAAGCTGGTGCATAGCGGCCAAAATAACTGGCCATATTACCAACATCGCGCTCCAGCATTTTTTGCGCGTTATTATTGCCTGCAGCATCAACGGCTTGCGGCAAATCAATAATTACAGGGCCAGCACTCCCAACCAGTACGTTGTACTCGGACAAATCGCCATGTATTAATCCATCGCATAACATCAGGACAATTTGGGAAATAAGGAAACTATGATAAGTTTTTGCTTCCTCTTCGGTCATCTCCAAATCATTTAACCGCGGCGCCGGGTTGCCATCTGCATCAGTGACCAACTCCATTAATAATACGCCATCAACAAAGTTGTAGGGTTTAGGTACCCGGACGCCTGCATTTGAAAGCCGGAATAAGGCATCAACTTCGGCAGTTTGCCAAGCGGATTCTTGTTCCTTGCGGCCATAAGTGGTTTTTTTCTCCATGGCGCGTGCGCGTCGGCTATTGCGGACTTTACGGCCCTCTTGATACAACACGCTTTGCCGGAAACTACGTTTTTCCGCTTCCTTATATACCTTGGCACAAAAAATTTCTGAAGCGCAGCTTACAACATAAACTGCCGCTTCCTTACCGCTTTTTAGGGGACGCAATACTTCATCGATTAGTCCACTTTCAATTAATGGTTCAAGTCTTTTTGGTGTTTTCATGACTGGGTGTAAGGTTCTTGTTTGGTCTTTTCAATCGCTTAATGATAAATCTTTATTAAAATAGTACATTATTATCGCCTGCTAAACATCGCTTTTCTATTAGCCCAACAAGCTTATACGGCATCATAAATTTGGGCATGCGTTATAAATATTCAGCCTTAGCTATCAATGATAAGCCATCCTTGATAAAACAATTCAATTTTAATCCCAGCAGTACCACATTATTTTATATATAATCAGATGATTACATAAACCTATTGGGCTAAGCCTAGGAATTTAAATACACTGTCTATTCCAGAATTAGCTTATGGAACCGCCCGCTATATGATTAGCTTAAATCACGAAAAACACTGTTAACTTTCTAAATATAAATTAATAAAACAGCCATCATTTAGTTAAACACCTCAATGAGCTGTTAGCTATATAACACGATCTTCAGTACAAACATATCGGTAACATTATAATTGCAATACACCACATTTAATCGAGTTAACCTAAAGCCGTTAAGTGTTCGTACCACTTCTCAAACTCTTTAATTATTTATGATTTTACCAGTCATTTTTAGTTTCAACTTCCGCCATAACTTTTATCTTATCCCACTACTGATTTTTTGTTTTAGCCTGCCACATTTGGCTAAGGCTGGTGCCGATACAACCATAAACTGCCCTAGCGAGACTGAACTTCGCTTAGAACTGGCTCTGCGTAAAGACAAGTTAGTTAAATTAAAATCAGGTCTAGAAAACTTTATTACGGGCAAAGCAGTAGGCTCTCTTCCATTAACCGCTTTATTCAAAATCGATCTATCCGATAAAACTGTTATCTCACAAAGAATACAAGAATTACGCAATGAGCTAGCCGAAGCTAATGTAGAAAGGCCCCAAGATTTTTATATTGATTGTGCACGGTCTAAACAAAGTTTATACGCTGACGCTGTTGAAGTTTTAGCTTTACAACGCGCTATCGCTGATATTAGGCTGCAATTTTTAACATTACCGCCTGGAAAAACAGCCGCTATTCTACACCCTCAACTTGAAGCAGATACCCAGGCAATTACCGTCAAACAATTACAGGAAGAACATAGTTCGGCGTTAGAAGAACAAATACTTGCTGATAAGGCCTTGGCACATATTGAACAACAAGAACTCACAGAGGAAACCGGTCATAAAAGTGAATTAGTATCCGCACAAGCCGATTTGGAACGCACCAATAGCCATTTGGCTAGATTACAAGTTACTTGGCTAGCCGACCTAGAACAAGAAGCAGGCTTTTACCAGCGTATTACCGAACAACTAGCAGAAGTTAGCCGATTTCTTATACAATCCGAAACCTCAACTACTGCACTTGCAAATCAGTATCACAAAACCGTTGAAATTTGGCGTACTCTGGTAGATAAAACTCAAAAAACGATTTCCAACCGTCATACAGTGGCATTACCCAACCTGCCCGAATATCCGGAAAAAATTCTCAACGACTTTAGCAATACCCCAGAGGCACAGCTATATATTACCGGCTATACAGCAACTAAAAATTTCCAGCAAGCATTGCTGGAAAAAATTACTGCTCGCTTACAGGCCAGTGTTGACCTACATTATCGTGTGTTATTACAAAGCGGTGAAATACGCTCGCAGTTGCTCAATCAGCTGCTAGATAAAGGTGACTTTACGCCGCTAGCTATTTCAACGGATTTACTTAGCGATATCCGTCGGGAATTTGCAATCGTTCCTTATCGATGGTCTGCAACGTTTTATTTACGGCTCTTAGATATCCGCAAAAACATTAACCATGGCTGGCAAGGATTAGCTGAAACCGCGATTAATATCTCGTTGCTGCTGCTATTTTTGCTCATCCCCTTCGCGTTATCGATGGCTAACAAACATTTATCCGCTGAATTAAACCAGTTACAAATTGAATTAGTCCGTTTAAGTAGGACAAAAACATTAGCTAATTATTTTGCCTTAGCCATCCAAAAAATCCAGCCCTACGTCAGCTGGTTTTTGGCATTACTCGCTGTGTCAATAGCACAACTTCTGCTTAGCAATACGGTGTTTTCAGAATTGACTTTATTGCTGCCTTATTTGCGCTATTACATTTATTACCGCTTATTCCGACAAGCCATGCAATGCGACTTTATGTGGGTAAACCAACAAATTAGAAGTGCAAAACTATGGGGTTTGCGCCGTCGCGTTGATTTTACCGCCAGGCTATTAGGCTTATCAGCATTTATGATGTTTTCTTTATTGGCAATCATTGAAAGCTTAATCAGGCGTGGCTTAATCTACCATATAGCAACAAAGGCCATGCTTTATTGCGCGCTATTAGTGGCTATGGGTTTTGCCTATCAATGGCGCAAAGTCATAGGTGGTGGTCTTGCTAAAATGATTCCTGGTCGGATAGGCCAACGTTTACTGATATTATGCGACAGTCAATGGGGTCTGCTACTTTGCACACCTGGCTTAGTTTTTTTATGTGCATTATTCTTGATAAGGCAACTAGGCAATTGGGGTAGCCATTTTGAACTAACACAACGTTTAGCCGCAGAAGTTTTCCGTTACCGTTTGGAAACCGCAATCAATAAAACTGTCACTGCAACATTCACGCCACCGCCCAAGGTCTATTTTGATGCTTTCGCATTATCTGGGATAACAACGCCAGATAACCTATTATCACCAACGGGTATAAACCTTGCAGAAATACAAAATTTGCTAAGCAATTGGCAACAAGGTAGTAACACCGCAAATTCTTTAGCAGTGGTATCTCATAAAGGTGGCGGCAAAAGCTGTTTATTGGATTTTCTAGGACAATCCCTTATAGATTGTCAAACTAGGCGACTTGCAATCACTGAGAAGCTACTCTCAAAAGAACAAACCTTGCAATTTTTTAACGCAGCCCTGCCATTGTCTTTGGACAAACCAGCCGTAACCACTGAACGTAAAACTGTAATTTTGCTTGATGATGTCCATAATTGTTTCCTATCTTGTCAAGACGGATTCAAAGCTTATGAGGTGTTACTGGAACTGATCAACATATCACCAAACCACTATTTCTGGTGTGTCACCTTTGATTATTTTGCTTGGAAATATCTCAACAATATTTATGCTAAACAACATTGTTTTGGCAGCCAATTTATCTTGCCGCCATGGTCTGAGTTAGCCATCAAGGAACTTATCCTGTCTGCCCATAACAAAACGGGCTTTCAACTCTCTTATGATGAAATCTTGCAAGCTGTCGGCAGCCAGAACAATTTAGAACACGTGTCTGATATAGAGAACCGATTTTTTATTTTATTAAGGCAACAATCCAAAGGTAATCCCCGACTTGCCGTTTATTTGTGGCTAACTTCATTACGTTTACTCGGTAATTTATCATTACATGTGGGTTTACCTGACGAATCTGAAATTGCTAATTTATCCAATTTACCCGAAGATGCCTTATTCGTTTTTGCCTGTATTGCCCGCCATGAAAATTTAACTTTAGCTCAAATTGTACAAGCGTCCCAACTATCTGAAGCGGTCATTAAAAATATGCTTGCACTAGGCATGCGTCTAAAGTTATTAGATTACGACAACGATCATGTCTACCGGATAGCTATTTTATATCAATACCCTTTAATCAATTATCTGCAAGCTAAACATTGCCTCTATGAATGAACAAGATATAAGCCAAATGCTAGGCGCTGCAAAACTTTTTGAAGTTTGGCGTATTGCCTTATTGTTAGGTGGTATTGCCTTTTTAGCATCTATAGCTAGCGGTTTAAGCCGTTTGGCAAAAAGCATTTCGGATCGCTTACCCTCACGTCGTTTATTGCTGCTGCAAATTGTAACAACCCTTGATTTCTGTATTTATATTTTTGGCGGCGCATTTTTTATTTATATGGCGCTCAGTCCTGCCAAAGAACTGTTAATTGCTTTAGGCGGTGGTGCTGCAGTAGCAATCGGTTTGTCACTAAAAGATTTAGTCGCTTCTCTAGTGGCTGGTTTAACATTACTTTTTGATCGGCCTTTTCTTGTTGGCGATCGCGTGCAATTTGGCGATGTTTACGGGGAAATTAAAAGTATTGGTTTACGTTCAGTCAAATTAATAACGTTGGACGATAGTTTAGTCACCATTCCGAATGCTCGTTTTATCAATGATGTCGTATCATCGGGTAATGCCGGAGCCCTAGATATGATGATAGTAATGCCCTTTCATATTGCTATTGACGCCGATATTGATTGCGCCCAAAAGCTGATTTACGAAACGGTGGTCACTAGTCGATATGCCTATTTGGCTAAACCCGTTAAAGTAGTTGTTTCAGAAGTATTGATTGGCCCAATTCCGGTTCTTAAACTCACTGCAAAAGCTTATGTGTTTGATGTCCGTTATGAAAAAGACTTCCAAACCGATGTCGTCACCCGGGTTTCCAAAATATTTTTGGCCCACAATATCAGCCGACCAAAGTTGGTAATTTAAGCGAAATTGCTGGCCACCTATAAGTACCGTCAGCAGAAAAAATAGATAATATTAACTATCACAGCTGCCTTGCAACTAGTGCTTGAATTAGCCTAGTCCTGCACAGACTGTCAGGCGGAGACAATAACAGTGCATTCTGTTCTTGCTGAGCCAGCCAAATCCTGAAAGTTGCTCCGCGTCCAAGGTTTTCTAATCTGCTGTTAATTGTTTATAACATTAACATATCAAGTCCCGCTTGCTCAAAGCTAGTCCCTGTGTCAGCTTGGCATTCTTGCTTTAATTTAGCAAAGTTAAACAATTCGGTATCCGCTAATTGCGATGGGGAGACATTTTTTAAACTGGTAAAGATGGTTTCCAATCGTCCTGGAAATTGTTTATCCCATGATGAAAGCATGGACTTCATGGCTTGCCGTTGTAAATTTTCTTGCGATCCGCAAAGATTGCAAGGAATAATTGGGTAATTTCTAAAGCGTGCGAAACGTGTTATATCTTTTTCACGACAATACGCCAATGGCCTGATAACAATATTTTTTTTATCGTCACTTAATAATTTTGGCGGCATGGCTTTGAGTTTACCGCCATAAAATATATTCAGGAAAAAGGTTTCTAAAATATCGTCCCGATGATGACCTAAGGCAATTTTGGTGATTCCGTTGGCTTCAGCATAGCCATATAACGTACCGCGCCGCAACCTTGAGCATAAGCCACAAGTAGTTTGGCCCTCAGGAATTACCCTTTTAACGACACTATAAGTGTCTTTTTCAATAATATGATAAGGGACATTTATTGACCGCAAATATTCGGGTAAGACATGCTCAGGAAAACCGGGTTGCTTTTGGTCTAAATTAACCGCAATCAATTCAAAACTAACTGGCGCAGTTTTTTGTAGATTTAACAAGATGTCCAGCATGGTGAATGAGTCTTTGCCGCCTGAGAGACAAACCATAATCTTATCGCCATTTTCAATCATATTATAATCGGCAATGGCGTCACCCACCCAATGTCGCAAGCGTTTTTGCAGCTTGTTAAATTGGGTTCTAGATTTTTGATTAAATTCTGGCATGTTCATAAAACGCTGTTACAAAAAGAAAGCACAGGTAGCTTTATGTGATTAACCATTGTAGCGCTGAAAAATTAAGGTAGCATTGGTACCACCAAACCCAAAACTATTCGACATAATAGTGTTTAAAGTGATGTTGTCTTCCCGCTCACGTACAATAGGAATGCCTTCTGCCCCAGGATCTAGCTGGTTGATATTAGCTGATGCACTTAAAAAATTCTCTTCCATCATCAACAAACTATAAATAGCTTCATTAACACCCGCCGCGCCTAAGGCGTGCCCTGTTAAGGATTTGGTGGAACTCACTTTAGGAATTTCGCCGTTAACAAAAACGTTACGTAATGCTTCCAATTCCTTGGTGTCGCCAACGGCTGTACTAGTACCGTGGGCGTTAATATAATCAACTTTACCAGTAACCGTCGCCATAGCTTGTTGCATACAACGCACCGCACCTTCGCCGGAGGGTTGTACCATGTCATAACCATCTGATGTAGCGCCATAGCCAACTAGCTCAGCATAAATTTTAGCACCCCGCGCTTTTGCATGCTCGAGTTCCTCAATCACTAAAACACCACCGCCCCCTGATATAACAAAACCATCCCGAGTTTCATCGTAAGGCCTAGAAGCGGTAGTCGGGGTGTCATTATATTTGGAAGACAGGGCTCCCATAGCGTCGAATAACACCGACATGGTCCAGTGTACTTCTTCACCACCACCCGCGAAAACCACATCTTGTTTACCCATTTGGATCAATTCCATAGCATGGCCAATACAATGGGCACTGGTGGCACAGGCAGAAGTAATTGAATAATTGACACCTTTAATTTTAAACGGTGTCGCCAGGCAAGCAGTGTTAGTGCTGGACATTGCCCGTGGCACCATATAGGGGCCTACTTTTTTAATACCTTTTTCGCGCAGTATATCGGAGGCCTCAACTAAGTTGGACGTTGATGGCCCACCAGAACCCATGACCAGTCCGGTTCTTATATTAGATATTTCGTCGGCTTCCAAACCTGAGTCATCAATAGCTTGTTGCATCGCGATGTAATTAAAAGCGGCACCATCACCCATGAAACGTTTGATTTTTCGGTCTATAAATTGTTCTAAATCGATATTGATGGCACCGTGTATATGGCAACGGAAGCCTAATTCTTTATAAATATCAGCAAAAACAATACCTGAGCGCCCAGTTTTTAATGAATCAATCACTTCTTGCCGGTTATTCCCTATGCTGGAAACGATACCCAAGCCGCTAATTACAACCCTTTTCATCGCTCCCCCTCTAGAAATCTTTTGTTGAAGTAAACAATCCCACTCTTAAATCGCGTGCCTCATAAATCATCTTGCCATCGACTTCCATAGTCGCATCAGCAATCCCCATCACTAACTTGCGTAGGATTACTCTTTTTAAGTTGACCATGTAGACTACTTTTTTTGCCGTTGGTAAAACTTGGCCCGTAAATTTTACTTCACCCACACCCAAGGCACGACCTTTGCCTAAACCACCCATCCAACACAGATAAAAACCAACCAATTGCCACATCGCATCTAAGCCCAGGCACCCTGGCATGACCGGATCACCCAAGAAATGGCAATCAAAAAACCACAACTCAGGCTTAATGTCGAGTTCAGCAATAATTTCACCCTTACCAAAAATACCACCTTGATCAGAAATATGTGTAATCCGATCCATCATCAGCATGTTGGGCAATGGCAATTGCGCGTTTTCTGGCCCGTACAATTCCCCTCTTCCGGACTTTAAAAGTTCTTCACGCGTAAAACTGTGCTGTCTCTCCATCTTTCTATATGTACCTATCTAATTATTAATTTTATATAAAACGGTACATTATCCATTAGCATAAAAAAAAAATCAGCTCAAATTTTACTTAGGCTGTATATCCAGCATTAAATTTTTGATCTTGATCGCATTCGTTTTTAATCTATTTTGATAAATAACCGCATATGAAAGCACAGCAGAAACATATTTACGGGTTTCCTTAAAGGGTATAGTCGCTACCCAAACATCAGCTGGCATTAACGCATCCTCGGGCAACCATTGTTTAACCCGTCCAGGGCCAGCATTATAAGCCGCTGTCGCCAAGGCAAAATGCCCATTAAAGCGTTCTAACAATTGTTTATAATAATAAGTGCCATAACGGATATTGGTGTCTGGATCAAATAAGCTGGCTGCAGAATGCCCGTTATCCGCTAACTGACGGGCGATTTGTTGACCCGTTTTTGGCATAATTTGCATCAAACCTTTAGCGCCAGCGCTTGATTGTGCATTACTATCAAAAATACTCTCTTGCCGGATTAAACCTAACACAAAAGCCGGATCTAGATTTTGTAACCCCGCTTGTTGTTGAATGGTATTAGTATAATACATGGGAAAGCGCAAGCTTAAATCATCCCAATAATCCGCTTTAGCTAAAGTAAAAATGGCTACTTGATCCCATTGCCATTGCTGGGCAAGTTTAGCGGCAATTTTGATTTGGTTTTTATCCATTTTACCCACGCTATACCACCATTGCCGCCGTGCTTCAATATCACGGCCTAGTGACCGCCATTCCTTAACAGCACTGATTTCTGGTGTTGTAGCCATTATTTCTAACGCATTATCTGCCAATTCAACGGGTTTATTAGTTAGCTGATAAGGTTCATTAACACTATCAGCAGCTAAAAACCCATAATAGCTCCGGTCATTTGCCACCTTTTGAAAAATTGTTTGCGCCGCCGCCGTATCGCCCATTTTTTCCAAAGCCCGGGCCTGCCAATATTGCCATTCTGGCAATTGTTGCTGGTGTTCCGTTAAACCCGTAAAGGCGTCATTGACATGCTGCCAATTTTGTTCATTTAATGCCGCCCTTAACCGCCATTCTTTGGTGTCATCCGAAGTTAAATCCAAAGGGCTAAAGCGGCTATAGGCCGTTTTGTCTTTTCTATACGCTAATGCCATAGCAAATTGACGTTCAATTTGTCCTACTAAAGCTTTATCCAAAAGTTGTTGTGATAGTTTTTTATCCCAAATGACTAATGCACGGTATAAATCAGTTTTAGCCATCTTTTCTATGCCATGGGCAAATAAAGCTGCTGTTTGCTGATCCTGCCCAACACTAAAATCCGTTTCGATTAAACTGGGTTTTCTATGAACTTTTAACCAAACGTCTGCTTTAGTTTGGTTAGGCTTGTCCATTAAGCGCTTTAAATAATCCGCTACCGCCTCATTGTCCGCCCTTAAAGCTAATTCAAAACGTTGCCAAATTAACGCCTGTGGGTCACTAGTCGACGCCATTAAAGCTGAAAATAGCAGCTCACATTCATGTGGCTGTGAAGACCCCACTAACCAAAGCCGTTTGGCAGCAGTTAAAGCTAATTGGTGCTGACCTGTTTGGTAATTTGCCCAATAATATTGACATTCCAGTGTTATATTGTCGAAGGCTTGGTAATTTAATATAAAATCTTGCCATAATTCCAAACTAGCCAAATAACTTAACCACTTACCCCTTAATAAATTGGCATAACGGTAGCCTTGGTAGGACGACAAATAATTTAAAATCTTATCGTTCTCTTGCAAATGCTCCTTCAACCATAAATATTGCAAATACGGATACAATGGGTATTCGGTTAAAATAGCAGGCAATTCTGGAGGCGTGCTATCTTGTCTTGCGAGTAACTGGCTTTCTGCTGTTAAAAACGCGGTACGCTGCTGTTCAATATCCGCCTTGGCAGGATTGCCTACAAGCAGATAACACACAATGGCCAACGTTATTTTGGTAATATGTTTAAGTCTCATCTAATTAAAACTACGGTTTTGCTTAGCTATTATTTTAGATTATCCAACAAATTATTGTTGTTACAAAACAAAGATGTTTGGGTCGCGGAATTGTTATTATAATTTCAAAATAAACTCTTATTCTTTATAGGCATATTTAGGTTATCAACGGTGTCCATTAAAACGGCAGATTTTAGCCCGCGGATTTATACTTGGAATTTTATTTATAAAACAGCGGTGCAGCACAAAAAACAATTAATCCGTGCCCATCTTGTTGCACTATTAGCCACTTTAGCCAGTGTTCCTGTACCGTTGCTGATGCCTTTGATTGTGGATGAGGTTTTATTAAATAAACCCGGCGAAATAATTGGCTTATCAAATCTTATCCTGCCAACTGAATGGCAAACCCCTATCGCATATATTACATTGGTTTTGTTTGGCAGTTTGTTATTACGCTTAGTCGCGGCCATTTTCAATATTATTCAAACACAGCAATTTTCACTGATTTCTAAAGATATTGTTTTTCGCATCCGAGCCGATCTGATCCGCCATTTACAAACTATTTCTATGGCGGAATATGAAAGTTTAGGTACAGGCACTGTAGTGACCCATTTAGTTACAGACCTTGAAACCATTGATAACTTTATTGGTAATACGGTCAGTAAACTATTAGTTGCCATACTCACTATTGCCGGTACTGCCGCCATTTTACTTTGGATGCACTGGCAATTAGGTTTGTTTATCCTGCTACTTAACCCTGTCGTGATTTATTTTACCCGGGTTGTCGGTGCCAAAGTTAAGGATCTAAAAAGCAAGGAAAACAATGCATTTGGAATATTCCAACAAGCACTAACTGAAACCTTGGAAGCTATCCATCAAATTCGTGCCAGTAACCGTGAGCAGCATTATTGCAATCTGTTGATTAAAAGTGCCGCCACTATAAAGGATTCGTCATCGGCGTATACCTGGAAAAGTGATGCCGCGAACCGGGTAAGTTTTCTGGTATTTTTATTTGGCTTTGACGTTTTCCGGGCATCAGCCATGTTGATGGTCTTTTATTCCAATCTGAGTATGGGACAAATGTTAGCGGTATTTGGTTATCTTTGGTTTATGATGGCACCAGTACAAGAAGTGCTTAGTATCCAATATGCTTATTATTCAGCTAAAGCGGCACTCACTCGCATCAATAAGCTAGTCGCTTTAAAGCAAGAACCACACTATCCGCATGTTGCCAATCCTTTTGCCAATAAAAAAACCGTATCTATTCAAGTTAAAAATTTACAATTTAGTTATGGCGAAGAAACTATCTTAAACGGCATTAACTTACATATTAACGCAAGTGAAAAAGTTGCCCTAGTCGGTGCCAGTGGTGGCGGCAAATCAACCTTAACCCAAACACTCATTGGCCTTTATGTACCGCAGGCCGGTGAAATTTGCTTTGGCGGCATACCCATCAGCCAAATTGGCTTAGATGTTGTTCGCGAAAATGTGGCTACGGTTTTACAACACCCTGTTTTATTTAATGATACGATAAGATCCAATCTGACATTGGGCCGTACAGTTAGTGACCAAGAGCTTTGGGATGCTCTGGAAATTGCCCAACTAAAACCTATTGTAGATAGCTATCCCGAAGGTTTGGACACCATACTAGGCAGACATGGTATGAAATTATCAGGTGGGCAGCGCCAACGCATGGCTATTGCCCGAATGATAGTATCCAAGCCAAAAGTTGTAATCCTTGATGAAGCTACCTCAGCGCTGGACACGGAAACCGAACATACTTTACACCAAGCATTATCGACCTTTTTATCAGGACGGACTACAATTATCATAGCCCACCGGTTAAGCGCCGTAAAACAAGCTGACCACGTTTATGTCTTTGAAGGTGGCAAAATTTGCGAACATGGTTCGCACGATACCTTACTGACCCAAAATGGCCTATACGCCAAGCTCTATGGGGAGTATCAGTGATAGCAACTCATGTTTATGATTTACATTGCCATTCCAAAGCTTCAGATGGCAGCCTTACCCCTAAAGAGTTAGTGCTGCGTGCTGCCCAACAGGGCGTAACAGCGTTAGCCCTAACTGACCATGACACCGTTAGCGGGCTTGCAGAAGCCAAAGCTTGTGCGCTAGAAAACAATATTACTTTAATACCCGGCATAGAGATATCCGCAACCTGGCAAAACCAATGTTTCCATATCATCGGTTTAGCGATAGATCCAAATTATCCGATTTTGTTAGATGCCACGAAAAACTTACAAAGTCTACGTTTAAACAGGGCAGAAAAAATCGCTTATAAACTCGAACAAAACAAAATATTTGGCGCATTAGATGCTGTTGTTAAAGAAGCTGGGGATGGCATGGTCACCCGCAATCATTTTGCAGAATTCCTAGTTTCACAAAATTATGCAAATAATAAACAAATGGCTTTTGACAAATATTTGGCTAAAGGCAAGCCTGCCTATGTTTCTACCGTCTGGGCCAGCCTTGAAGAGGCTGTCCAATGGATAACAGATGCTGGTGGTATTGCTGTATTAGCGCACCCACTACGCTATAAACTAACTACGAACTGGATGGGAAAATTGCTTAGTGCGTTTAAAGAAGCTGGCGGCAAAGGCATAGAAGTTGTCACAGGACATGGCAATATTGACGAAAGTCGACGCTTAGCAGGCTATGCAAAACGATTTTATTTAGCTGGTTCTGCAGGTTCTGATTTTCATACCCCAAACCAGTGGGTGGAACTCGGCCGATTAGCTTCTTTGCCTGCTGGCATCCAGCCGGTTTGGGATTTGTTTAATTAGCCTAAGAGTGTCTGGCATGAGTTTTTGGAAATCCAAAACATTGGCACAGATGACGACTGAAGAATGGGAGTCACTCTGCGATAATTGTGGCCAATGTTGCTTAAACAAACTCGAAGATGAAGATACTGGCGAAACCTTTGTTACCCGCGTGGCTTGCGATTTACTGGATTTAAAAACCTGTCGCTGTTCAAATTACCAAGAGCGTAGCTCCCTAGTCCCCGATTGTATTAATTTAAAGCATCACGATTTTGTGGAATATTACTGGCTGCCTGATTCTTGTGCTTATCGGTTGTTAAATGATGGAAAAGACTTACCAACTTGGCACCCTTTAATCACAGGGGATCCTAACAGCGTCAAACTTGCTGGCTTTACCGTCGGCCAATATGCCATTAATCAGGCTGATGCCGACGATGATCTAGAAGACTACATTATTGGGCCTTTACACCATGAATAGGCCTTATTGTTTTACTCACAAAAATTTTGCTTTATTAGCAATCCTCATAAAGGTATAGCCACTTGTATTAGCTCTATGGGATAACACAACCAACAATTTACATGCGGAATCAGGCCTTACGCTACTATCACTCAACCCATTCTTGCAGGGCAGCAATTATACTTAGGGCTTGATCTTTACTCGAAATATTAAATTTAGATTTTTGTTGGTATTCACCATTGCGTTTTTGATAACGCCGAATTGTATATTTATCAGGGCCATAGATTTGTTTAGCCTTATCCCAATCTTGGTAGCGAAAAATAACAGTGGCCCACGCACCTTTTGTTAAAATTTTCTTGTCCAATTCTTTAACAGTCTCTATGCCCCCATCCTCGTAAGTTACAGTTAATTCGTCAACATTTTCGGCCATGATAGGTTCCAATCAATTATTTAAACTGGGCAAGTTTCAAATTGCCATTATTATTTAGAGATGAATTGTCCAAATGCCCGACTACCTTCACCGGTTTTAATCGTTTCAGTCACCTTTAATGTGTTTGCATCAATCACTGAAACAGTACCATCAAACCAATTAGCGACATATACATGCTGATCGTCCGAATGCGTAGAAATACCTTCTGGTTTATCACCAACCGGAATTAAAGCCATTTCTTTTAACGTGACTGTATCAATAACAGATACAGAACCATCCTCTTGGTTAGTAACAAACAAACGTGTGTCATTTAGCGCTAAGGTAGCTGCATAGGGCAACATATTCACTTTTATAGTCGCTATGTTTTTAAGGTTTACTGTCGTTAAGACAGTAATATCGTCACTTTGAACATTCGCGACGTAAATGCGTTCACCTTTTTTATCCACAGCAATGCCAAAAGGATGCATCCCGACAATTGTCGTATTTCTAATTGACATTTTTGTAAGATCAATTTGAGAAACCGAATTGCTCAACCGATTAGCCACATAAAGCCATCGATTATCGGGGCTGACTACAAGCCCAGAAGGAGATTGGCCTACAACTAGCTGCGTGCTAATTTTTAGTGTTTCGGCATCAACTACCGACACCTGGTTTTTATACCAATCTGCCACAAATATGGTTTTGCCATCTGGTGACGCGGCTATGCCCAAAGAACCCGCACTAAGGGCTACTTTATTAATAAGTTGACCAGTTTTCGTGTCTATAACACTAAAACCACCAGTTTCTGGTGTGCTGACATAAACCTTATCAGCATTTGGTGAAAGCGCTACCCCAGCGGGTTTACCGCTAACCTTAATGGTTTCTACAACTTTGTTGCTGGCAGTATCAATAACTGAAACTGAATCGTCAAGCTGGTTAGTGATATAAGCAAATGGCTGCGCTAACGCTATAGGCGAAAGAAAAGCCGTAACGCTGAGCGCTACAGCTTTTAGAATATGAAAACCCATGATGCTGATAACTTTATTTTTCAGCTAAGGCTTTTAAATTTTCCAAACCAGTTTTCAGGACTTCATTCACTGCGGTATTTGCGGCTTCTTCATTCATTTCGTCAGGCGGATTATTGTTAGTATAAGCACGGTAATATCCTGCTTTCCAGGCTACGACTGAGCTATTTCCTTCGGCAGTGACATCAATGCTGGCTGCATAATTATCGACCGGAAGTACTGGAACATGTTCTTCAGCACCCGCGTGTGTAATTGTTTTTAGCGTGCTCATCTCGGTAATTTTATAAGCGTAACTCATATTTTTTTCATCATATTTCTTTAATTCTTCAGTAATGGTGCCACCACTTTTTAATGTTAAAACCCGAACCGAGCCTTTCTCATTAGCTTTACTATTTGTTATATTTTTTATTCCGGGATGCCAAGACATATCCCCAAAGTCCTTAATGATTCCCCAAACTTTATCAGCAGGTGCGTTAATTGTAATGTCTTGCTCTGCTTTTTGCCGAACTGGGCCATGCGCATTTACAGTAGTTGTTAAAACTAAAAACAGGGCAGAAATAATAAAAGGTATTTTTTTCATAATAAATCCTAACTTTAAAATCATAAAAACTGAATTTACCATTATAAGCCAACTTGACCATAGCCGCATTATTGGCGTTTACTAGAGAGAATTAACCTAGCATTATATAGCCACTATCTGCTCAGTCTTAATTGATAACTCTAATTGTCTGGTAAGCTCCAATAAATAGCATTCCAGCTCTTTAATAACTTGGCCATTTGAATTCGTTTGGTTTTTAAGCGCTTGAAGCCGACTTTCATATTCTGTAATAGACAGAGGCAAGCTCTTTTCTATGCCCAATAGTCGAGATTTGCAATATTGCTTCCAACGCAATAGCTCAGCCGTGTCCAAAATTTCTGGATAATTTCTAGCTTTATATCTAAAAAACATTTCTGATAGTCTTTTATCTGTAAAATTAAAGCTTAAGTTGCTCAATTCAGCGGATCCAGCAGAGCGAATTTTAGCCATTTTTTGTTTATCTGCAGCCGAAAAAAAACCACCACTATAGATTGCTAAATCTGGATCTTGTTCGGTTTCAAAATCAACTAAACTGAAAACCTCGGCTAATTTATCAGCTAGACCTTGGCTATTTTTAATGATTGCCACATGTTTATTAATTAAACTTAAGTCTAGAGCTAAGCGGATTTCATCTTCAGCCCGTATCACCGTAATAGGCGCGATAATTGGACATTTATTCAGGTGCACTGTTTTTAACGCTATTCGCTCTACACCTTCTGGCAACTGATGGCTTGCAGTAAATACTCTTTGTTTAATTTCGGCAGCAGACAGTTGCAGCAAAGGCTCTGGATCTTGGGATAAGTCATAAACGATAACACCGTTTGCATTAACTGGGTGTTTACAGATGGGTAGAACAATTGCCAAACAATGCCGAATAGCCGCATACTTTCCGGAAACATGGACAACCGGCTTAAAACTCCCCAATTGCAATAACTCAGAAACTTCAGTCTTAGACCGATGCGCAAATAGAAACTGAAAAAGTTTAGGCTGTTTGTTTTTAATGAGTTTTGCGATAGCAATAGTGGCATAAACATCGGATAAGGCATCATGGGCTGCTTCGTGCTGTAAACTATTAGCTTCCGTAAGGGCTTCTAATTTAAAACAGGACTTATTTTCTTCATCAACAGGCCATACTATCCCATCTGGACGTAACGCCGCAGCCGCCCTAACGACATCGATAATATCCCACCGGGAATTACCTTGTTGCCATTCTCTTACATAAGGATCATAAAAGTTACGATATAAACAATTACGCGTAAATTCATCATCAAACCTTAAACTGTTGTAACCTATGGTGCAGGTATTAGCCTGGACAAGTTGTTGATAGATTTGCGCTGTAAATTCAGCTTCACAAAAGCCAAGTTTTTGTGCTTTTATAGGCGTGATGCCGGTTAAAAGGCAGGCATCAGGATTTGGTAAATAATCAGGGCTAAGCTTACAATAAATGTTTAAAGGCTCGCCAATGATATTAAAGTCTAGATCAGTCCGGATCCCGGCAAATTGTGCTGGCCTATCGCGTCGAGGATCCGTTCCGAAAGTTTCATAATCATGCCAATAAATTGTTGGTGCTGTCATTTGCTATGATGAATGGCAATCACTAGGCTTTGCAATTGGTTAGTGCCCTCAAAACATCAGTACGGCTGACTATGCCAACTAAATTACCTTGTTCAAAAACGGGAAAACTTCTGATTGCAGAACTTTGAAATTTTTCTGCTAAATCAACAATACTGGAACTTGCATCTATGCTTAGCACTTCAGCATTCATAAACTCGCCAACTTTACCACTCATACTTTGATTATAGACAGATTCTAAAACAACCCGCATACCGTCTTTTTCTGAAAACATACCAATTAATCGGCCTTGTTTATCAATTACAGGTGCGCTAGTGATATGGTGATCCAATAATTTTTTTATGGCCTCAAATATATGCGTATCTTTGGCTAAAGTGACTAATTTTGTAGTCATATAATCTGCAACAGTTACTTTTGCTAACATAATCGACTCTCCCGGTAATGCTTATTATAATTGTCCGGTTTAACACTGGAATAATCCCATTACAGAAAGCCGTTATATTTTAAACCTGGCCTTCTGCCTCCAGTTTTTTTCTTTTATCACATTTCTCTGTACAAATACAATTACCATCACCATTCCCACCACAGGAACCTTTGATGGCATTTCTGCCAAAGATCACACCAATAGCCATAATAGCTATAATAATTAACATAAATACGAATGTTACGAAAAATATAGTCATCACTATTACCTTGTGGAATTGGTTAATTCTGCAAATGCAGAAGTTGTTTTTTCTTGAAAACCACTATCTGTCTTAATAATAAAAAACGCCGCCAGTTTATTTTTTTCAGCAAGCTCAAAACCCAATTCAGGCCCTAAAACATTAAGTGCGGTAGCCATAGCATCAGCTTTCATTGTAGTATCGCTTAATACACTAACAGAAGCCAATTTATGGGTAATGGGGCGTCCGGTTTTGGGATTAATAGTATGTGAAAAACGCACACCATCCACTTCAAAAAAATTCCGGTAGTCACCTGAAGTCGCCATGGCGATATCAGATAGCAAAATTATTTTTTCTATCGAGCGTTCATTGGCAGTTGGTTTTTCAACCGCAATACGCCAAGGTTCTAACTTAATATTTTTTCCTTTTACCCTAACCTCACCCCCTATTTCAACCATATAATCTTGAAGACCATTTTTTTCCAATAAAATTCCAACTTGATCTACCGTATAGCCTTTAGCGATAGCTGACAAATCAATGTATAAATCTGGAATTAATTTTTTTATGGAATACGGCTGTTCTTTTATAGAGATATTCTGGTAACCCACTTTTTGCATCCGCTCTTGAATTTGTTGATCTGTTGGCGCAGCAGATTTTACAGGCTCAGGTCCAAAGCCCCATAAATTGACTAAAGGCCCTACAGTCACATCGAAAGCGCCACCAGACAGTTTACTGGTTTTTTCAGCCTCTTTTATCACTGAATAAAGGCCTTCAGAAATGGCAATCCAATCCGTTTTTGCGCTTTGGTTAATTAGCGACAATTCGGAATCTTTTATATATGTCGACATTTCATGATCAACTTGAAAGAGTACATTGTCTATATCTTTCTTGAGCTGGATTTGATTAAAAGAATCAGGCAACTTACTTACCTTGATATGGAATGTTGTACCCTCAGTCATGCCAGAATGGATAAAAGGATAGACTTCTTGATTATCGTCAGAAGTACATCCACACAATAAAAAAACGAGGAGTAGGCTTAAGCATACTCCCCGTCTAATGGGTATAATTTTCATGTTATTCCGTCGTTTACTTACCCTTAAGAGTTCTCTTAAGGGTAAGTTTTAAGTTTAATTAGCCACCAAAGTCATCAAGCATAATATTCTCAGGCTCGACACCGTTTTCCAGCAACATATTAATGACAGAGGAGTTCATGATTGGAGGGCCGCACATATAAAACTCACAGTCTTCTGGCGCTGAATGATTTTTTAAGTATTGTTCGTAAACTACATTATGGATAAAACCAGTATAACCTTCCCAGTTATCCTCAGGTAAAGGATCTGATAAGGCAACATGCCACTCAAAATTATCATTTTCACGGGCTAACATATCAAAATCTTCAACGTAAAACATTTCTCGTTTACTACGTGCGCCATACCAGAAAGTAATTTTACGTTTTGATTTTAACCGGCGTAATTGGTCAAAAATATGTGAACGCATAGGAGCCATACCTGCACCACCACCAATAAAGACCATTTCCGCATCAGTTTCTTTAGCGAAAAACTCACCGTAAGGCCCTGATACGATGCATTTATCACCTGGTTTCAAGCTAAATATATAGGATGACATAATCCCAGGAGGTACGCTGTCAGCAGCACCTGGAGGTGGGGTTGCTATACGCACATTTAGCATGATTTCTTTTTCTTCTGGGTAAGAGGCCATAGAATAAGCACGTAAAGCAGGCTCTTTTACATCAGAAACATAACGCCAAAGATTATATTTATTCCAATCTTCATGGAAGCGGTCTTCTATTAAAAAATCGCTATATTTTGCGATATGTTGAGGACATTCAATTTGAATATAACCACCTGCACGGTAGTTGATCGCTTCCCCTGAGGGAAGATCAAGAACCAATTCTTTAATAAAAGTTGCAACATTGTGGTTGGAACGGACAGTACATTCCCATTTTTTCACCCCAAAAACACTATCCTCAACCTCAATATCCATATTGTTACGGACAGTGACTTGGCAAGACAGGCGCTCGCCTTCTGCTGCTTCACGTTTGGTAATATGGGAGGTCTCTGTTGGTAAAATTTCGCCACCACCAGAGTGAACTTTGACTTTGCATTGGGCACAAGTTCCACCGCCACCACAAGCAGACGACACAAACAGCCCATTATCGGCCAAAGCAGTCAATAACTTTGAACCCACAGGCACATGTATTTTCTTTTCATGGTTGATTATTATTTCAACGTCACCCGCAGCAACTAATTTGCTTTTTGCACCAATAATCACAAACACGAGTGCAATCACGAATGCCGTAAAAATAATAATGCCTAAGATAATTTCCAGCATTACGATCCCTTCCTAAAGTTGAATTCCAGAAAACGCCATGAAGCCAAGAGACATCAGACCCGCTGTGATGAATGTTATCCCTAAGCCTTGCAAACCATCGGGAATATCGCTGTATTTCAATTTTTCACGGACACCCGCAATAACTGTGATGGCCAATGCCCATCCTAAGCCACTGCCAACACCATAAGTTACACTTTCACCCAAATTATAATCGCGTTCTATCATAAACAAACTACCGCCTAAGATTGCACAATTAACTGTAATTAAAGGTAAAAATATACCGAGAGCTGAATACAATGCAGGAAAAAACTTATCTAAAATCATTTCCAAAATTTGTACCAACGCGGCAATCATGCCGATACAACTTAACAACGCTAAAAAACTTAAATCAACACCTGTAATGCCTAACCACGATAAAGCGTCTTCTTTTAGTAAGGCGTGATAAACAATATTATTGGCAGGTACGGTAATCGTCTGAACAACCATTACCGCTATACCTAAACCCATCGCGGTTGAGATTTTTTTTGAAACCGCTAAAAATGTACACATGCCCAAAAAGAAGGCTAATGCCAAATTTTCAATAAAGACAGCTTTTATGAATAAACTTAAGTAAGCTTGCATTAGTGATGCCCTCCTTCACCGTGCGCAATTGGCATGATTTTAAAATCCGCCTTTTCGCGCTGATTAGGCTTTATTTGGCGAAACACCCAAATAATTAAACCTATAATAAAAAATGCACTTGGTGGTAACAACATTAAACCGTTAGGTTCATACCAGCCGCCGTCTTTTGCTAAGGGAAACACTTCAAAACCCAGCAATTTACCAGAACCTAGGGTTTCCCTAAAAAATGCGACAATGACAAGAATTAAGCTATAGCCTAAACCGTTACCTATGCCATCCATGAAACTCGCCAAAGGCGGATTCTTCATGGCATAAGCTTCAGCCCGACCCATCACTATGCAATTGGTAATAATCAAACCTACGAAAACTGATAATTTTTTACTGACATCATAGGCAAAAGCTTTAAGAATCTGATCTACAACGATAACCAAAGACGCAATGATGATCATTTGAACAATAATCCTAATGCTTCCTGGTATATGGTTTCTTATCGCACTGATAGCTGCACTAGAACAGGCGGTCACAGAAGTTAAGGCGACTGCCATGATTAGCGATGTTGACATTTGCGAAGTCACCGCTAAAGCAGAGCATATCCCTAAGACCTGTAAAGTGATCGGGTTGTTGTTAACTAGCGGTGTGGTGATAACCTTTTTGGTTTCTTCGTTAAAAACTGCGTTTTTTAAATCGTCATTAAATATTGCACTCATATTATTAGCCCTCTTTGCCAGATCGGATTTTCTTCAAATAGGGTGCAAAACCTTCATCACTCATCCAGTATTTAACTAGGTTTGTTACCCCAACGCTTGTGAGTGTTGCACCAGCTAAGCCATCTACTTGGTATTCTGAACCCGTCTTAGAATTATCGACTACACCTTTTACTAAGGCCAATACAGGCTCCCCAGTTTGGTTATAGACCTTTTTTCCATCCCATAAAGCACGCCATTTAGGGTTGACTACCTCGCCCCCTAAACCTGGTGTTTCTTGCTGATCATAAAAGTTAATACTTTGGACTGTTTGTCCATCATTTGCTAACGCTAAAAAACCATATAACGTGGACCATAGGCCATAACCACTAATGGGCAAAATAATTGATTTAATTTCGTTGTCTTTCTTAACTAAATAGACCTTGGCAATTTTGGCTTTAACCCGTATATGAGCAATGTCTTTAGCACTAGGAATCAAAACATTCTGAGCGGGATCTTTTGCCGCCTTACGTTGGTCATAACTGCTAGCATCTATGCCTTCAACATATTCGCCCGTTTCTATATCAACCAGTTTTTCTTCTATTTGCTCAGAAAATGCTTGGTCTATATCCGTGTCTTCTTGTAACAAACCTGCGACATCAAGAATATTTTTTTTCATGTCAAAAGCTTTGTTATCCACCTGTAAGGGCTTTAAGGCAACTGCTGCTATCGAGACTAATACGGCGCACAACAAGCAAAGTGATAAGGCTATAGCTATGGTTTTTTCAAGGCTATCGTTACCTAAAGCAAGTACTTTGTCCCGATAGGCAATAAACTTTTCATATTGTTCTGAGTTTTTTATGGCATTAGGCAGCATGACGTTTCATCCTTCTTTTAATGTTTGCCTGAACGACAAAGTAATCAATAATTGGCGCAAACATGTTGGAAAACAAAATCGCCAACATCATACCTTCAGGAAACGCAGGATTGACGACACGGATAATCACCACCATAAAGCCAATCAAACCACCGTATAACCAACGCCCGGTATCTGTAATAGCCGCAGAAACGGGGTCAGTAGCCATATAGACGGTACCAAAAGCAAAGCCACCTAGTGTTAAATGCCAATACCAAGGCAGTGAAAACATCGCATTAGTATCACTACCAATAAAGTTTAATAAAGTTGAAGTAATCAGCATGCCGATGACAACCCCGGCCATGATTCGGTAAGATGCCACCCGGGTATAAAGTAAAAATGCTGCACCTAACATAATTGCCAGCGTGGAGGTTTCACCCATTGATCCTGGAATAAACCCTAAAAAGGTTTGTATCCAACTGTAACCGCCTTTAATGGCTTCTACACCACCTGCAGAGGCAAGGCTTAATGGTGTTGCAGCAGTAAACCCATCGACCGCGACCCATGCTGAGTCACCGGAAATTGAGGCCGGATAAGCAAAAAATAAAAATGCCCGGCCTGTTAAGGCTGGATTGAGGAAGTTTTTACCTGTCCCGCCAAACACTTCCTTACCGATAACAATGCCAAATGAAATCCCCAGTGCAACCTGCCATAACGGCATGTCGGGCGGCATAATTAAGGTATACAACATTGAGGAGACTAAAAAGCCTTCGTTAACTTCGTGTCCACGCACTGTTGCAAATAAGACTTCCCATACCCCGCCGACGGCCAAGGTAACAATATATATAGGGAAAAAATAAAGGGCACCATGAACCAAGCATGAAAGTGGGTTATACGGGTTATAACCAAAAAGCATCATTGGTAGGCTGCGCCAGTTATCCACTTTTTCAAGGCCCAAGCTGGCCATGGCCAAATTGGCTTGGTACCCAGTATTTAGCCATGCCATTATTATGCAGAAAAAAGTGGCAATAACTACAAATGTCATAGTTCGCTTCAGGTCATTGCCATCACGAATATGGGTTTTTCCGCGAGTTACATCAGCGGGTGTATAAATAAAAGTATCAACCATCTCATAAAGACCGTAATACTTCTCTAAACGTCCGCCTTTTGTAAAATGTGGCTCTATGCTATCTAACAAATCTCTAGCCGACATTATCCTTCCTTCTCAATTTTTGTTAAATTAGCTCTGAGTACCGGTCCGAAATCGTGTTTGCCCGGATCTACAAAAGTAAACAAAGCAACATCTTCCTCTTCAAGTTCAAGGCATCCTAACAACTGGGCCTGATCTGTATCACCCACAACCAATGACTTTAATAATGGTGTAGGTAAAATATCCATCGGCATAATGGCCTCATAGATACCAACAGGCACAATAGCGCGGTTACTGCCATTTCTATTGGTTGTAAGCGGAAATTTGCGGTCAGTATTACGTTCACGACTTGATAAATACACATCCAGGGCGGAATACTTATCTTTACCGGGGACTATCCAGCCAAATAATTCACGAGTACGACCTTCTTCCAACACAGAAAGTTGATTGCTATAACAACCTAAATAGGCAGCCCAATCTGACGCCTGGTGGCCATAAAGAATAGAACCTGAAATCACCCTGCTTTCAACATCTTCTAATTCACCAGCCACTAAATCATCAACATTAGCACCAATTCTAGTTTTGATTAATCGAGGGTTTTTAACGGTAGGGCCGGCTAAAGCGACAACTTTTTCAACGCTTAGTTTACCTGTGGTAAATAATGCACCGATTGAAATGACTGCTTGGTAATCTAAATACCAAACAAACTTTTCAATGTTGACGGGGTCAATAAAATGGATATGCGTACCCGGCAAACCTGCTGGGTGAGGGCCTGAAAATTCCGCTATATCAATGGCACCACCAACGCCAAGCGGTATATCTGCACCAGTGGCCTTACAGACATGGACTTTGCCATCTGTTAATTTGGTGATCACACTTAAGCCATTAGTAAAGTCATCTATTTTGGCTTTAATAATAACGGCAGGATCGGCTGCCAGAGGATTTGTATCAATGGCAGTTACAAAAATTGAACTCGGCTTGCTGCCAACAGCGGGAATTTTTCCATATGGTCTGGCTCTTAAAGTGCTCCATAAACCAGACCTAAGCAAATTTTCGCAAACTTGTTCCGATGACAAATTAACCAGTTCGGAAGCTGCATATTTCGCAAATGCCTCGGCCTCGTTACCCTTTAATTCTATAACGACGGATTGCAAAACTCTTTTTGCACCTCGATTTATCGCTTTTATAGTGCCAGCACCAGGGGCTGTAAACAAGCAGCCTGGATTTTTTTTGTCTTCAAAGAGCGCCTGCCCTAGTTTAACTTTGTCACCCTCACTAACCAACATTGTAGGCTTCATACCTACATAATCAGAACCCAATATAGCAACAGATTTAACTTGATTGCCATCCTCAATCTCTTGCCTTGGCTCCCCAGTTATAGGAATATCCAAGCCTTTTTTAATTGTAAATTGCATAGTTGAAGCCCACTCTCCAGCAAGTTGCGGCGAAAGCAATTATTTTAATTAGCAAACTAATTATAATGATGCCTTAAATAACGTAAAACATTGGCATTACACCATAAAAAAGATTACTTCTCAACATGGTACTCCCCGAGTACATCCGCTTACATCGCTATAGATTATTGAAGATAATAGCCTAGTGCTGTTTCACTTAAGAAATAAATACAGCGTTTACTAATATGAAATAATTAACTGGAATATTGCCTACTTAAAGTCCTATAGCTAATTTACGATATAGTGCAGCTTAAAATAGGCGCTATGCCAAAATTTCACAGCTTTTGCCACATAAAATTGTGACTTGGAGAAGAATGGACTAATACGATTAATGTAAAGGCTTAAGATTGAACAATCGATAAAAGTTTTCTGCTGAGCTTTCAGCTATTTGATTAACCGATACATGACGTAATTCAGCAATGTATTCAGCAACTTGACGGACATATAGCGGATAGTTAGGTTTTCCACGAAAGGGAGCCGGCGCTAAATAAGGTGAGTCAGTTTCTATTAAAAACCTGTCCATGGGAACTTTTTTGGCAACTTCTTTAATGGCTTTAGCGTTGTTAAAAGTGACTATCCCTGAGAATGAGATATAAAAATTCAAATCCAAGGCTTTCTGGGCAAATTCCCAATCCTCAGTAAAACAGTGGATGACACCACCGACTTGCTCAGCAGCTTGTTCTTTTAATATTGCCAAAGTATTTTCCTTGGCTTCACGGGTATGGATAATTAGTGGTTTTCTAGTTATTTTAGCCGCGGAAATATGCCGCCTAAAGCGTTCGTGTTGCCATTCCAAACTCCCCTCAGTCCGGAAATAATCTAGCCCAGTTTCCCCAATTGCGATGACTTTTTCTGCCTGCGCCAATTCCACCAGCTCTTCAGTACTTGGGTCATGACCTTCGGTAACATTTGGATGCACACCTACAGACAGCGATATATGCGGATAATCTTTGACCAATTCACACATTGCTGGGTAAGATTCCAAATCAATAGCTATGCATAACATATGCTGAATTTGCTGACTTTTAGCGGCCTGCATAAAACTGGCAAAATCGCTTTGGTACGGTTTAAGGTCAAGACGGTCAAGATGACAATGGGAGTCTATAAACATATCACATGGTATGGGTTGAGCGGTCGGATTCCAAAGCCCCAGCTAAGTAAGTTTCTATTTTATTACGCACCAAGCCCCCATCTTGTTCACCAAACTGCACACCTATGCCTGCAGCCCGATAACCTTCAGATCCAGGCGGTGTTTTCCAAATTATTTTACCGGCGATGGGTAATCGTTCAGTTTCATCCATTAAGTTTAGCAGCATAAAGACCTCTTGCCCCATCTCATAATTACGGTTTGTCGGTATGAACAGGCCGCCGTTGGTCACAAATGGCATATAGGCCGCATATAATGCCGTTTTTTCTTTAATGGATAAAGATAAAATCCCTTGTCTAGGTGGTGCTTCCGCCATAACCTTATTTACCTCTCTTAAACTCCGACCACTGAATTAATATTTCTTCATACATGAGTTGTTTATTTAATTGGCTATTAATTCTATCAGAGCACACTAACAACAAATCGTAAAGCTTGAAGATATTTACCAATTCTAGCTGCTGTGACAATTCTTTCAAGGTCGGCTGTAAATCAGGATTGTACAAATAACGGACATCGATATCAAAATGGCACTTTATCATATCCGCAAGCCAAGAAGTTATCCAAAACAACAGAGTTTCCTCTGGTAAGTTAAGCCAGCTTTCAGCAATTTTTACGGGATCAGTTGCCTTTTTGCCTACTGCACACCAACTTTCAAAACATTGTACCCGTAACGCCACACTACCATCCATACTTAGCGTTTTAGCTATCAACGGCGAACCATTTGCTAATGCCAAAAGTACCTGCGCGTCCTGTTCGGATTGTAACTTAAGCCAGTCTAAACTAACGTCAGCAAGTGGCGTTGCTATAAACAGTTTTTGACAGCGGCTAATTACTGTTGCTGGCAATTTTGCCAGTTTATCAGTAATTAAGATAAGGATCGTGCGCTCTGTAGGCTCCTCCAAATATTTTAAGAAGGCATTTGCCGCAGCTTTATTCATCTGCTCTGCTGGAGCTACTATAATGACACGAAAACTGTCATATTGCGGCTTTAAGGACAGTTGTCCAATCAGCTGTCTAATTTGTGCAACCGATATAGGCTTGCCCGTTTCTTCAGGTTCTACTTGAATCAAATCTGGATGGGTTTCAGACTGGAATAATTGGCAGCTTCGGCAAGCACCACAAGCTAGCCCATCATGCTGAAGTTGGCTGCACAGTAAGGCTTGGGCAAATTGTTGGGCTAAATAATGCTTGCCCAGACCTTTTTGACCATGGATTAACAACGCTTGAGGTACCCGCTGTTGCTGTAAATACTGAGCAAGCTCTTCCCAATAGGGTTGTAACCATGGCAATAGTGGTATAGCTAAATTCAACGCAACCATGGTTTAAGCACATCAATAATATTTTGTTGTACATCCGCTAATGGAAGGTTGGCTTTAATCAGTTTGATCCGCTCAGGATTGAGTTCAGCTTGTATCAAATAAGCACGTCGGACTTGCTCAAAAAAACTGATTTTTTCTGATTCAAATCGGTCCAGTTCATGGCGGTGTTTTGCCCTTTCCATACCAACCTCGACAGGGGCATCAAATAGTAAAGTAAGGTCTGGTCGCAAATTGCCCTGAACTAGATTTTCTAATATTTCAATGGCACTGATGCTTATGTTCCGACCGCCACCCTGATAAGCATAGGTCGCATCCGTAAAGCGGTCGCAAACCACCCATAGCCCTTGCGACAATGCCGGTTCAATAACCTCTTTGATATGTTGGGCTCTCGCCGCAAAAATCAATAATAATTCCGCATGGTCGGATAACGCCTCTGATTGCTTATCTAAGAGTAACAAACGAATTTTTTCAGCTAACTGGGTTCCACCCGGTTCTCGGGTGACCACTACAGGCAATTGGTAGTGCTGCAAATAATTTTTAATGAATAATAAATTAGTGCTTTTACCTACGCCTTCGCCACCTTCAAGTGTAATAAACTTACCACGCATTATTTTTTCTTTTTTTGGAATTGATAGACCGCTATATTATGTTCTTTTAAGGTAGCTGAAAACACATGGCTACCGTCTCCGCGGGCGACAAAATAAAGTTTATTGGAGGCATCAGGATGTAAGGCGGCATGAATCGCGTCTCGACCAGGCATAGCAATCGGTGACGGTGGCAAACCTTTTACCATATAGGTATTGTATGGTGTCACTGTTTTTAAATCTTGCGCCTTAATATTGCCTTTAAAATTTTCCCCCATACCGTAAATTACTGCAGGATCTGTTTGCAGCAGCATTTTCGCTTTAAGCCTATGTAGAAAAACACTGGCAATCAGTGCCCGCTCACTGGGCAAAGCCGTTTCTTTTTCGATAATTGAGGCTAAAATCAAGGCCTCATAAGGATCCTTTAACGGAAGACCTTCCGCTTTCTGAGACCATTCTTGTTGCAAAACTTCCTGCATTTTGCCAAACGCCCTCTTTAGCAATGCTATATCTGTGGTGCTTTTTTCAAAATAATAAGTATCTGGAAAAAATAAGCCTTCTGGATGTGGTTGCTCGATAGCTAATTGTTGCAATACATCTTTGAGGTTGTTTGAGTAGTCTATACGGTGTTCGAGTTGAGGTATATTTTCTAAAGCCCGTAAATAATCCTTAAATTGCCAACCTTCAGGAAAAGTAATCGAATAATGTTTAGTTTTACCTTGTGCAAATAAAGTAATAATTTGCGGTAAGGTTAGCCCTGAAGGAAGTTCATACTCACCCGTTTTTAATTGACCTGCAACATTGTCATAATAAGCGAGAAATTTAAACCAAAACGGCTTGAAGTCCACTTGCTGGTTTTTTAATTTGTGGCAAATTTGGCTAAGCGAATCGCCTTTTATAATTTCAATAAGCACTGGTTTTGCCAATGCGATTGAATGGTAACGGGCCGCATGGTAATCCATCAGCAACCAACCTATAGTAAAACTAAGCGCTATGACGGTAATGCCCAGAATCTTAGTGTTCACGTTACAATTCCTGATGCTTAAAATCTGCATACCAAGCTTGGATTTGTCGGGTAAAAACACCAACCGAAAATTTTTTCTCAGCTAAGACAATAATAGGCCATATACCAATAATAGAGTTACAAACAAATAGCTCATCAGCTGCCAATAAGGCTGCTCTATTGAATTGGTGTTCTATAACGGGTTTATGATGAATTGCCAACAATTGTATGATTATCTTTCGCACGACACCCGCAATGCCTGTGCCAATCAATTCTGCGGTGTAAAATTGTCCATTTTTGACATAAAAAAGATTGGAGTGAGTGCCTTCAATAACATGATCATTTATATCAAGCATAAGGCCTTCTTGAATATCGGGATCACTCCATTCCGCCCTAGCCATGACCTGCTCTAAGCGGTTAAGATGCTTTATACCGGCCAAAAAGGGGTTTAATCCTAGCCGTATCTGACAAAATCTGGCAACGATACCTTGATTTTGATAATTTTCCCGGTATACAGGAAATGGATGTAGGCTCAGTACCCGGCTCGGTTGTGCCTGTTCCGGTAATTTATACCCACGCCCACCTGAGCCACGCGTAACTATGATTTTCAAGACCGCATGGGATTGATTTACCATTAGTAACTCAGCTTCTTCTGTGAGTAGCTGGACGCCTGGAAAATGCAAACCCAATTTATGACAACCAAGCTCTAGCCTAGCTAAATGCTGGCTAAAAAAAAGAGGGGTACTGTTTAAAACTTCGATAGTTTCAAACAAACCATCGCCGTATTGAAAGCCCCGATCTGTGATGTCTATCTGCTGCTGATATAAACCGTTGACTAGAATCATCCGCAAGCAGTTTTACCGCATTTTAATAGTTCATTTAGAGGTAGCGCTTAAAAACCAAAGTTCCATTAGTCCCGCCAAAACCAAATGAATTAGAAATAGCAATGTCAATCTTCATTTCCCTTGCAATATTAGGCACATAATCCAAATCACATTCAGGATCAGGTGTCTCTAAATTAATTGTTGGCGGGGCAATTTGATATTTAAGGCTTAAAGCAGTCAATACCGCTTCTATACCACCTGCAGCGCCTAATAGATGACCAATCATCGATTTAGTAGAACTAATGGCAACTTTATAAGCATGTTCACCCAATGCGGTCTTCATGGCTAAAGTTTCTCCCAAATCCCCTGCAGGCGTAGAGGTCCCATGTGCATTAATATAATCAACTTCTGCAGTATTCACACCAGCATCCCGCATCGCATTGCGCATGCAACGCGCTGCACCTTCACCACCTACAGATGGCGTGGTCATATGGTAGGCATCGGCGGTCATACCAAAACCAATCACTTCTGCATAAATTTTTGCACCCCTCGCTTTGGCATGTTCAAGCTCTTCTAACACAACAACACCAGCCCCATCACTCAAGACAAAACCATCGCGGTCTTTATCCCATGGCCGGCTAGCTGCCTGAGGGTTATCATTCCGTCTAGACAAAGCTTTAGCTGAGGCGAAACCACCCATGGCAGTTGCCGAAGTTGTGCAACGTTCCGCGCCGCCAGCAACCATCACATCAGCATCGCCATATTGGATTAAGCGGGCAGCATCCCCAATATTATGCGTACCTGTCGCACAGGCCGTTACAATACTGTAGTTAGGGCCTTTCAAGCCATATTTAATGGACAAATTACCCGATATCATATTTGTGATATTGCCTGGCACAAAGAATGGCGATATGCGCCTAGGCCCACCCGCCTTATAAGTCGCATAACATTCTTCGATACCGGTTACGCCACCTATACCAGAGCCGATTGCAACACCAATACGCTCTGCATTGGCAGATGTGACTTCAATACCTGAGTCATCAATTGCTTGGCAGCCTGCAGCAATCCCATAATGGATGAAACCATCCATACGTTTGGCATCTTTTTCTGGAATATATAAACTGATATCTAGATTTCGGATGACGCCACCAAAAGTAGTGGCAAAATTTGAAATATCAAAAGAATCAATTGGACTAATGCCACTTTTACCATTAACAATACCATCCCAGGTTTCTGTGACGGTGTTCGCTAAAGGCGTTATCGCCCCTAATCCAGTTATTACAACTCGACGTTTGCTCAATGTGATTTACCAACAAAAAGGGAGGAATAGGTTTAATCAGAGGGTAAACGGTGTGGATGAGCAGTTTAGCCCATCCACCTTAAAACACATTAATTATGCATTTTTTTCTACATAGTCAATAGCTTGCTGAACTGTAGTAATTTTTTCAGCTTCATCGTCTGGGATTTCGCATTCAAATTCTTCTTCTAGAGCCATAACGAGTTCAACTGTATCCAGAGAATCTGCGCCAAGATCATCTACAAATGATGCCTCGTTAGCAATATCTTCTTTAACGCCCAACTGCTCTGCCACAATTTTTTTAACTCGTTCTTCAATGTTACTCATAATTATTATCCTCAAACAATGCAAATTATCAGGTAATGTATTTGATAGTTGCAAAAGTATTTTTATTAGTTATTGGAATCCAGTCTTCTGACATTCCAGACGGCGTGCAAATTATACTTGAAAATACAACGAAGTCACAATATTAAGGCATAAACATGCCGCCATTTACATGTAATGTTTCTCCGGTGATATAACCAGCACCGTCTGAAGCTAAAAACGAAACCGCGTGGGCTATCTCATCCGCTTGGCCAAGACGGGCCAAAGGAATTGATGCCAATACGTTATTTTTTAACTCTTCCCCTAAGTGTTTAGTCATATCGGTATCGATAAAACCTGGCGCAACCGTGTTAATGGTAATATTTCGGGAGCCCACTTCTTTAGCCAAAGACTTGGTAAAACCAATTATGCCGGCTTTAGCGGCTGCATAATTGCTTTGCCCTGCATTACCTGTGGCACCTACAATGGAAGAAATATTGATAATTCGGCCCGTTTTGGCTTTCATCATGCCACGCAATACGGCCTTGCACATCCGAAAAATCGAAGTGAGATTAGTATTTATGATGTCATCCCATTCTTCATCTTTCATACGCATTAAAAGATTATCTTTAGTTATACCAGCATTGTTTACCAGTACGCTAGGCACACCAAAATCTTCTGATATCTTTTTAATGACTGTTTCTACTGATTGCGCATCAGCAACATTTAACTGACAACCTTTACCCGATTCATTCAAATAAGATGAAATCGACTCTGAGCCTGCCTCAGTGGTTGCTGTTCCTATTACATAAAAACCATCCTTAGCCAACCTTTCAGCAATTGCTTTGCCAATACCACGGCTTGCGCCTGTCACTAAAGCAATTTTTTTATCCATTTAATTGTTCCCATGCGATATTTAAAGTTGCGGAATCATAGATTGATAAATGCCCTGCTGCTTTAGCAATCCGTTTATTAAGCCCAACCAGTACTTTACCAGGACCACATTCAACTAGGTTTGTCACACCTTGTGCCTGCATATAGTTAATACATTCAACCCAGCGCACGGGTTTATAGAGTTGTTCCTTCAAAACCTTGCGTATAGCTTCTGGCGAGCTATGTGACTGCGCATCAACGTTATGCACTAAAGCAAATTCAGGTTCTTTAATCGGGACATTCTCTAATTCAATTGCAAATTGTTCAGCTGCAGACCGCATCAACGCGCAATGTGACGGCACACTAACCGGCAACACCACAACCTTTTTGGCACCGGCAAGTTTTAAAGCGACAATAGCGCGGTCAACGGCAGCAACGTGTCCCGCAATGACAACCTGCCCTGGCGCATTAAAATTAACGGGGGATACCACTTCATCACCAGCCACTTCATCACAGACTTGGCTAACGACATCGTCTTCCAAACCCAAAACTGCCGCCATTGCCCCAACACCTGTAGGCACGGCTGCTTGCATAAAATGCCCTCGTGCGGCAACTAAGCGGATGCCATCTTCAAAAGTGATGGCATTCGCGCAGACTAGCGCCGTGTATTCACCCAAACTATGCCCGGCCATCCAAAATGGGCGGCAATTGCTTTTATGGCACCACAGCTCCCACATGGCCACGCCCGCAGCAAGCATTGCAGGCTGGGTGCGCTGGGTTTGATTAAGCTCAGCCTCAGGCCCTTCACTGACAAGTTGCCAAAGATCATAGCCCAAAACTTCAGAAGCTTGCCCGAATAAACTTTTTACTATCGGATTTTCGCTAGCCAGCTCCGCCAGCATACCAACGGCTTGCGAACCTTGCCCTGGAAAAACAAAAGCTAAATTAGATTTTTTTTGGTTCATTTTATTAATGGCCAATTAGTATTTAATTAATGCAGAGCCCCAGGTAAATCCCGCCCCAAAAGCTTCAAGCAAAACAATTTGGCCACGTTGAATACGACCATCACGGATACCTTCATTGAAAGCTAATAATACCGATGCTGAAGAGGTATTACCTTGATTTACCAAGGTTAAAATAACACTGTCCATAGACATTTTTAATTTTTTTGCGGTAGCCTCAATAATGCGGGTATTGGCTTGATGAGGAACTAACCAATCCACTTTGGTTTGTTCCATATTGTTTGCCAATAAAGTCTCATCTACGATACGCCCTAATGTATTGACGGCAATTTTAAAGACTTCATTGCCACGCATTTTTATATAGCCGGGCTCCGATCTATTGGATTCAGCAGCTGCCAATGGATTCGGGCAATACAGCATATCCTCGTAAGAGCCGTCAGAGTGAATATGTGTCGAAAGAATACCGGTTTCGCCGCGACGCAAAATGACTGCACCAGCACCATCACCGAATAAAACACATGTACCCCTGTCGCTCCAATCCACGATTCGGGAGCAAATTTCAGTCCCTATCACTAGAACCGTTTTTGCTGCACCAGATTTGATATATTGGTCCGCGACGCTTAACGCGAAAATTGAACCTGAACAAGCGGCTTGGATATCAAACGCGACGCATTGTTTTATACCTAAACGATGTTGTACCAAACAACCTGTACTTGGATATATCCGTTCTGGGGTACCAGTTGCCACAATAATAAGATCAATTTCATCGGCATTAATTTGAGCCGCTTCGATAGCTTGTCTGGCAGCAATTTCAGCCATACTTGATGTAGTTTCTTCAGGTCCTGCAATATGTCGGTTTTTAATCCCTGTACGCTCAAAAATCCAACTATCTGATGTGTCCACAAATTGCGAGATTTGTTCATTGCTGCGTATTTCATCAGGCAAATAGCCGCCCGTTCCAATCACACTTGAATTATAAGTCATGCGATTTCTCTTTTAGCTAGCGTCTGTTCAACTTGAGCGCTAATTTTTTTTATCACATCTTGCTTAATTTCTATTTCAGCCAGATGAATCGCTGTTTTAAAGGCTAACCTATCGGCGCCCCCATGGCTTTTAATAACAAGCCCTCGAAGGCCTAAAAAACTAGCACCATTGTATAACCGGGGATCAATACGTTTTTTAAATGACTTAAGCACGGGATAAGCCAATATACCCGCAAATTTAGTCAATAAATTTTGGCCAAAGGCTTCCCTCAAGGCAGAACCTATCATTTTAGCAGCACCCTCAATTGATTTAAGCGCGATATTGCCAACAAAACCATCTGCCACGATTAGGTCTACTTTGATTGAGCCTGCATTAAGGGAATTGCCTTCGACATAACCGATATAATTTAGTGTCGAATTTTCAAGTAATTTGGCGGCGGCTTTTACCTGCTCATTACCTTTGACATCCTCTTCCCCAATATTCAGCAGCCCTACTTTAGGTGAATCAATATTTTCCACAGCTTTAACCAATTCTGTCCCCATCACCGCAAATTGGAACAGATGCTCAGCTGTGCAATCAACATTGGCGCCTAAATCTAAGGCGTGGGTATGGCCAAAAACTGAAGGTAGCGTTGAAATGATCGCAGGACGATCTATGCCGGGAATCATTTTTAATACAAACCGTGCTGTTGCCATTAGTGCGCCAGTATTGCCAGCACTGACACAGGCGTCGGCATGGCCATCACGTATCAAATTAATCGCAACACGCATGGATGAGTCTTTTTTGTTTTTTAAGGCTTTAGAAGGCGATTCATCCATCATAACCTGCTCAGAGGCATGACAAATGGACAATCGACCTGAATATTCCTGTAGCGCTTTCGCTAATAGAGGCTGAAGAATGGCTTCGTCACCTACTAAAATCAAGTTTAAGTCTGGATTGTTTTTTAAACAGTCCAGGGACGCAGGGATGGTAACTTTTGGGCCATAATCCCCACCCATAGCATCAATCGAAATTGTTAGACCCACGCTTACGAATGACTCCGGAAGTATTATAAGGATGCCGGATCAGAACTGATCCGGCTTAGTATTGCATTGTTTTTAACGGAGCTTTACTCGTCATCAACCAACGAAACAATTTTACGGCCTTTAAAAAAACCATCAGGGCTAACATGATGGCGCAAATGAGTTTCACCAGTCAATGGGTCTTGCGATAAGGTTTTGCTAGTTAAAGCGTCATGTGAACGACGTTGACCCCTTCTTGCACGGGACACTTTACTCTTCTGTACTGCCATTTGTATCTCCAGTTTTTTTGAGTTTTGATAAAATAGAAAAAGGGTTATGGGTGACTTGTTTTTTGGCAGTTACTAAAGGCGCCAAATTCACCACACTTAAAACTTGATTTAGGCAATTATGCTGGTGTTTAGGAAAAGGAGGTAAGATAAGCAGCAGTTCGTCTTCAATTAAGTCTTTTACGAGCACCCTATCTTCATCTATCAAAAAAGGTTCAAATTCATCAGGCAACCTATCGGCTTGTTCCAATGTGCTTACGATACCCAATTTGATCGCAATATTAACTGGCCAATCTAATGCTTCCAAACAATTTTGGCATTTAAGTGCCAAATTCGTTTTAATTTTACCTTCAATTTTAGCAATCTTGTCTTCTTTACTAAAAACAAGTTCAACCTCGACACGGCCATTATTGCAAAACAATAATTCAGATAGCCTGTCAAAACTATCCAAGCTTAACCGCCCCTTTAACTCACCCCGCCTTTCGGCCAAGCTTATAGGATCTATATATTCTGACATTTGATCTATCATAACCAAACAATAATATAAGGAAATAGGATTTAGGTCAAACTTATGAATTATATTGCGCTTAGATAAACCTACCAGACGTCAACAATGCTTAAGTTAAGTATTGACTTTATAAACTTATCTTGTTGGTTAGTTAGGCAAAGGAATTGGCAAATTTTAGCGTTGGACGAGGCCTTAAGCCTGTTAAATAACAAAAGACAGGTGGAAATACCTCAAAAACCAGGCGATGCTAATTTAAAACTAAATTTTCTCAGCAACAAACACCCCCGTTTTATTAGTAAACTCCGAAGTTAAAAATGCACCCCGTATAAATAACAGCTTACCATTTGAATGTACGGAAATAACGCGGGTTACAGCATTAAGGGAACTTGAGGAAACCTTTAAGGTTTGCCCAGGACAGGCATTGTATTCAGTTAGCAAGCTGATACCGGACGGCGATAAATCACGCAATAGTGCCGTATAACCGGCATGCGGCCAACTAGGGTAGATAATGAGATCACCTGTTTTAGCAACTCGAGGTACTCGCCGCCGGCCAATCAATTCACGCTGACGGTCAGGAATGAGCATTTGGTTTAACGGACTCCCGCAATTGCTACAATGCCGCATCCGTTGGGCTAGAAACTTTAGTTCGGTGCCGCAAAATAAGCAACTATGCTGCGCTTTTGCCGCATAAGCTTTGTTACTCTCACGTTCATTGAAAAAACCGTTAGAGGAATAGGCATTTACATTAAACAAACTATCTGCAGACCGCTGGTTGGTATTCGATAATATCGTCTCGTCATATTGTTTGCGTTTTTTAGGATCACTAAGCACAGCATATGCTTGGTTGATTAAAATTGCCAACTCATGATCCCCGCCTAAATCTGGATGCGCCTTTAATTTACTCATTAAACTACGGTAACTCGCCTTAATCACCTCCATAGGCGCTTCAGGCTGGACATGTAGGATGCGGTAAAAGTTACGTCGATTATCCATGTGTGCTAGTAGGCCATAAAAACAAAATAAGAATAGACCGGATTTGATAATAAGACTGAATTCTTACGCGACACTTTAGCCGTCTTTAAGAAATCCATCCCAAGACGCTGACTCAGCAAAAATACCCCCGCGTCTTTTTTAACCCAAAAAAACATAATGACTTTATTACAGAAATAACCTGCTGTTATGAATGGAAGATTAATTAAACTATGTTATTTAACACAATTTATTCGTCAAAAATTTAGTTTAGCCTTATACTCAGAACTCATATTTCAAATTTAGGATAAAACTATGACACTGAACCGTTTATTAATGACGTTAATCATTGGGGTTTCGTTAATTTCCAGCAATGCTTGGTCAGCTGAGCATAGCTTGCCTCATTGCGATACTCATAAAGCTGCATCCGGCCATGATTGTGCCAAACATTGTGCCGTCCACCCTGGCCAAAAAGATGAAGCTTGTGCCAAACATTGTGCACCTGGCGCCAATGTCAAAGCGCACGCCTGTAATACTGAACATTGCGACCTGCATTTAGCCGTTGCTGCTAAGCATTGCAACGCTGTCGGCTGTGCTTTACATGAAGGTAAAGCTGCGCATAGCTGCGATACTGAACACTGCGCCAAACACGGCGGCAATATGGCTGATTGCTGCGGAACAACCCAACGCTGTGCAGTTTAAAACAACTTAAACCTTGCCTATTTTCTAAGAAATCTGCTTGTTAGCTTAATCCGCAATCAAGTAGATTTCTGTGAATTATTACCTAGACAATTTAAATACCCTGCCCAACAGTAAAATTTAGCAAAAGCTGCCACTATCGAACTTAACGCTTAGCATTAGGTTATCAATCGATACACAAATAGCGCTTAAGTAACATTTTATAAAACTCCTTCACGAAAACTTAATTGTTTGCGCTACTTCTTCAGCGGATTTCCCTTCAAACCAACGATAAAGCGTAGGCAACATGACTAAAGTCAATAAAGTCGAAGTAATTAAACCACCTATCACCACTATGGCTAAAGGGCGTTGAACCTCGGAGCCAGGCCCGGTTGCAAATAAAAAAGGAATCAATCCCAATAGTGCAACTGTCGCTGTCATCATGACAGGACGAAAGCGTTGTGCACAACCCAATCTGATCGCATGAATTTGGCTAAGGCCACTATCGCGTAAGTTACGGATATAAGAGATTAATACAACACCATTGAGCACAGCTATGCCCCACAAAGCAATAAAGCCCACTGAAGCTGGCACCGATAAATACTCACCTGTTATGAATAAGGCGACTACACCACCAATCGATGCAAACGGCAGCACTAAAATGATCAACATAGCAAATCGAAGTGAGTGGAATAACATAAAAAGTAAAAAGAATATGGCACCTATAGTGATCGGAATGATAATTTTTAAATGCCCTATTGCGCGCTCCATATTTTGAAATTGCCCACCCCATTCTAAATAATAGGCATCAGGCAACTTAACTTGCTGTGCAACAGCGGCTTTAAGTTCGGTGACAAAACTACCTAAATCCCTATTCCTGACATTAATACCCACCACTATGCGACGTTTGCCCATTTCCCGGCTAATTTGTGATGGCCCATCATTCAGGGTAATTTTTGCCAGATTATCCAACGGAACCCGGGCGCCATTAGCAGAAGTCAACAAAATACTTTCTATGGCTTCAATACTATTACGAAAATTCTCGGGTAACCTTACAGCGGCAGAAAAACGGCGTTCCCCTTCGTAAATTTCAGTTGCCGTTTTACCTGCTATAGCGGTTTCGATCACATCATGGATATCGGCAACATTAATACCCTGTCTGGCAATAGCTTCACGGTCAACATTAACAGATAAATATTGCTGACCAGTTAAGCGCTCCACGCGGATGTCATGTGAGCCAGGCACTGTACCTGCAACTCTTGCAACCTCATTGGCTATGGCTTTGAGCTGTTCCAGATCGTCACCAAAAATTTTTACTGCCAAATCTGAACGCACACCTGTTAACATTTCATCCACCCTGTCGGATATAGGCTGTGCCATGACAATCTGTACCCCGGGTAAATTGGTCGCCAATTTTTCTTGCATAGCATCACCAATGTCATCTTGATCCCAACCTTCCGGCCATTGGTCACGTGGTTTTAAGGTCACAATGGGGGTTGATTCATTTTGGCTTTGCGGATCAGCTGGACTTTCACCCCGGCCGATATTGGTCACTACCATGGCTACGCCCGGTATTTCATTAACCAAACGCATTGCTTCCATTTCCATTTTTATGCCTTCTTCCAAAGAAATATTAGGTGCTCTGGTAATCCCCGGCACAATGGAGCCTTCTTTCATTTCCGGAATAAAAGCACTACCTAAAAAAGGCAATATAATTAGGGTAAGGGCAAATAAAACACCTGCCAAAGCCACCACCAATTTGCCTTGTTGCAATGCTAAATCCAATAACTTTAGATATGGCCGCTTCAAAAAAGCAATAATCCGGGTATCGTGCTCCTCCCCTTGCTGGCCCTTGAGCAAGTATGAACACAAAACTGGCGTTAAGGTAAGTGATAGCACCAACGATATTAATAAAGCGATAGCTATGGTATAGGCCAATGGCGAAAACATTTTGCCCTCCATCCCTTCTAAAGTCATCAAAGGCAAAAATACTAAGATAATGATACCAACACCAAATAGAACCGGTGTTGCCACTTCATTCGTTGCCGCCATGACAATTTTAACACGGCTAGTTGTACCCCCTTTACGGGCGCTCAACAGAGTAAAGGCATTTTCAACCACCACCACAGAACCATCGACAATAAGACCAATTGCAATCGACAATCCCCCTAATGACATCAGATTGGCAGATAGGCCAAGTTGATTCATAATGATAAAAGTAGCCAACGGGGTGATCACCAGTGTACTTACCACGATCAAACTCGAACGGATGTCACCTAAAAATAGTAATAAGATGACAACAACCAAGGCAACACCTTCAAGTAATACTTTGGTTACCGTATGTAATGCAGCATCAACAAGCACGCTACGGTCATAATAAGGCACAATCTTAAGATTGTCGGGCAACATGTTTTTGTCATTGATTTCTTGTACCCGTTCTTTAATACGATTGACAACTTCTTTGGCATTACCACCACGCAACATCATAATAACGCCGCCTACTGATTCGGTATAACTATTTTTAATGACTGCGCCTACCCGTGTTTCATGGCCAATTTTTACTTCCGCCACATCGTGTATATAGATGGGCACACTGTTTTCTTCCTTTAAGACGATATTGCCAATATCTTCGACATCACGGATTAATCCGACACCACGGATTAAATATTGTTCCGCATAATGCGGCAACACGCCGCCGCCACTATTGGCATTGTTATTCGCCAAAGCAGCAAATACTTCCCGCAAAGTAATATGGTAATGGTACATACGGTCTGGATTAACTAAGACTTGGTATTGCTTGTTATAGCCACCTTGTGAATTAATTTCAGCAACTCCAGATATGCCCCGTAACAGTGGCCGGACCACCCAATCCTGCACTTCCCGGCGGCGCATCAGTTCATCTGGCGTTAGTGCCTTAGCCTGATCATCATCCCGGTCTAAGGTATATTGGTAAACCTCCCCTAGACCAGTAGATACCGGGCCTAATGTTGGCCTAATGCCTTCCGGCATACTACTGGTGACATCCAGCATACGTTCCATCACTAGTTGACGGGCAAAATATACTTCGGTGTCATCAGTAAACACTAAAGTAATTAAGGACAAGCCATTTTTGTTAAGCGAACGCATTTCAGTTAGGCCAGGCAAACCGGTCATGGCAATTTCCAACGGCACGGTAATAAAGCGTTCAACTTCTTCCGGCGAGCGGCCTTGCGCATCTGTGGCTATTTGCACTTGCACGTTGGTAACATCTGGAAAAGCATCTACGGATAGGGTTTGTATGGCCCTTACGCCAAATAAAGCCAAAGCAATGGCTATCACCACGATTAAAATACGGTTATTTAGGCTAGTGCGGATGACGGCTTCAATCATGGCTTACTCCAGTTCTTTACGTAAGCGTTCGCTATTAAGATGAAAGCCACCTTCCACGACAACTTTTTCACCAAGCTGTAAACCCCCTATTATTGGGCGCATATTACCGTCCCGCGCACCTAACTTGACTGGTCGAAGCTCAAACTCATCGGCTGAGTTCTGAACAAACGTAAAATCTTCATCACCAATATGCAATACCGCAGAATCCGGTAACACCAATTGTTTTTGGCCTTTGTTACGGACGATGAGCGTAGCCAGCATTTGTGGCTTAAATATATGCTCCGGATTAGGTAATGCCATTCGTAGTGTTACTGTACGGGTATTGGGATCAACCACATCGGCAACATAAATTAAGCGACCATGCAATTCTTGATCAGGTAAGGCCGCAACAGTGGCAACGGCCTCATCACCTTTATGCGCCCAACTCGAATCTTGCTCTGGCAGTTCTGCAACCACCCAGACATGCGATAAATCAGCAACCGTAAATAAAGCGTCCGAAGGTTGGACAACTTGGCCAACCGTAACTTTACGCTCAACGATAGTCCCTTGTAAGCTTGTTGTGATCGGTAAAAAAGAATGGATTTTCCTTTCCTTCGATAATCTTGCCAAATCCTTATCGGACATACCAAATACACGCAATTGATCCGTAGCCGTTCGTAAATCGACATCAGCCTCGGTCAACATGGCTTCCCTTTCCTGCAGTTCGGCGGCTGCAATCACATCGTAGGCTAATAGGCGTTTCGCCCTATTAACCGCCAATTGACGCAAGTTAAGTTGTGAACTTGTTTTTAAATACGCGGACTGCGCTAAACTTAGCTCAGTACTGTTGAGTGTTGCCAGTTGCTCACCTTTTTTAACTTCTTGGCCTAAAATGGCTTTAATATCCGTGACACGTCCTGTTACCGTTGTCCCTATACGTGCCACTAGCTGTTGATCTAATTCTATCCGTGCCGGCAAACGTAATGAATCGTGCACTTGTGCTTGGCCAATTTCGATAATTTTTATTAACGCCATTAAGCTTGGCGAGGATTTCACGGTTGAAGGCGATTGATTGCCCCAAGTTACTGTAGCCACCAGCAATAAAGTTAAGGCGATGTAAACTCTTATCATGATAATTTCTCCAAATCGGTAGCCTGTGATTTATTCAAATCTAGCAAATTTGCTAAATCGTCAAAACCTGCCACTAAGTCCATAGTAAGACTGCCTAAGTAAGCACATTGCCTGCCTAAAAGAACAATAATGTTTTCTCTCCCGAGACCATAGACCGCTGCAAAAAAACTCAAGGTCGCATTTACCGGCTGAAAATTGCCGACAGGGTAAAATTAAACCTGGCGGGTATTATTCCAAATCAGCCTATAGGCATTTGTTGAGTCACTGATTATTCGCTCCGAATGTTGGGATGGCGAGTTTTGCGCCACAGTTTGTGCGCTGGGAACATTAAACCCCTTTAGCCCAGAGCAGCCTATGAATCCACCACCAATTTGCAATTCTGGACTAAAGTCTTTCTTAGGCGTAAAACAAAAGGCGGTAGAACTGACCAGAGTCTGGTTGTCGGATGCGGAAAAATCAGTATAGTGTAGCCGTATGGCAAACCAAATATTTTGCCCACAGCAACTTAAATATAAAGTTTTGCAGTAAAAAAACCACGTTATAGCCAAACCACAAGGCAACATACTTATTCTTTTTTTCATAAAACGCACATTATTTATGAATGATTGAAAACAAGATTGCCAATACTTCCTAAGCATTGATTAGGAAATGACAAAAGGAGTTGCTACTGAAGACAGACGAAAAACGATTTGAAGCGCTATCAAAAGCTAGTTTAATTCACCCAGCGACGACACTAAGCAAGTTTATATGTTTGATAACTTTACACAAAGTATGTGCTGATTAGGCTTCTAAAATCTGTAGATTTAAGCCTCGTGCAATCGCTTGACTCAGTAACACGCTATTGTGATAATCGATTCTACAATAACCAACCTCATGTTGCCAGACGTTTTGGCCCAAACAATAAAGGTAAAGCATGGCAAATTATGACCGTAACGAAGAAATTAACCGATTAACCATCGAATGGCGTAACAACCCGCGCTGGCAAGGAATACAACGGGATTACACTGCTGAAGATGTTGTACGCCTACGTGGTTCAATAAAATACCCAAACACCATCGCAAAATTAGGTGCGGATAAACTTTGGCAATTAATTAATGGCAGCGCTAAAAAAGGCTATGTCAATGCCTTGGGCACCTTAACGGGTGGTCAGGCCATACAACAAGCCAAGGCCGGCATGGAAGCCATCTATGTCTCCGGTTGGCAAGTGGCCGCGGATAATAATAGCCAATCTGTCATGTATCCAGATCAATCGCTATACCCCGTAGATTCAGTACCCGCCGTCATAAGCCGTATTAATAATTCGTTTCAGCGCGCTGATGAAATTCAATGGAGCAAAGGCTTAAACCCGGATGAGGCAGATTATATAGACTATTTTTTACCTATAGTAGCCGATGCCGAAGCTGGCTTTGGTGGGGTACTTAATGCCTTCGAATTAATGAAAGCGATGATTAATGCCGGTGCTGCTGGCGTACACTGGGAAGACCAATTAGCCTCGGTTAAAAAATGCGGCCATATGGGGGGCAAAGTTTTAGTACCCACAACAGAAGCAGTACAAAAACTCATCGCCGCCCGCTTAGCGGCCGATATTGCCGATGTACCTACTGTAATTTTGGCACGCACTGATGCCAATGCGGCAGATTTATTAACCGCAGACATCGACGAAAACGACCAAGCATTTTTAACTGGTGAGCGTACTAAAGAAGGCTTTTACCGTGTTAAGGCGGGTATAGAACAAGCCATTTCACGTGGCCTAGCTTACGCACCATATGCTGATATGCTCTGGTGCGAAACCGCCACCCCATCATTAGCTGAAGCCAAAAAATTTGCCGAAGCCATCCAAGATAAATACCCCAAGCAACTGCTCGCCTATAATTGCTCACCATCGTTTAATTGGAAAAAAAATCTAGATAACGCCACGATCACCAAATTTCAAACCGAATTGGGCGCCATGGGTTATAAATTTCAGTTCATCACTCTGGCTGGTATCCATAACATGTGGTACAACATGTTCCAACTTGCATATCATTATGCCCGTGGTAACGGCATGCAACATTATGTAGAGATGGTACAAGAGCCAGAATTTGCTGCGGCTAAGCAAGGCTATACCTTTGTTGCCCACCAACAAGAAGTGGGTACAGGCTATTTTGATGAAGTCACCACCGTAATCCAAGGCGGTAATTCTTCGGTAACTGCGCTGACAGGGTCAACCGAAGAAAAACAATTCCATTAATTGGCATGACCATTAATATTTAGCCACTTAGGGTAACACTATGAAAACAAGACAGGTTATAACTTTGGATGATGCCAAACGAGTAGCTGCAGCGGCACAAACTGAAGCGAACCGCAACCAATGGGATGTGGTAATTGCCATAGTCGATGAAGGTGGCAACCTAAAGTATTTCCAACGCGAAGAAGCATTAATCGGCAGTATAGAAGTTGCCATCGCAAAAGCGAAAGCCGCTTTATTATTCAAACGCCCAACCAAGGTCTGGGAAGATAAAGTTGTTGACGGGCATAGTGGTTGCCTTAGTCTTCCAGGTGTTGTTGCCATTGAAGGAGGCGTACCGTTAATTGTTGGGGATGAAATTGTCGGTGCTATTGGCGTTAGCGGCGTAAAATCATGTGAAGATGGCCAAATTGCTGCCGCTGGCGCAAAAGCACTAGGCTGAATGACAATTAAAATCTACGGCCTACAAAAACTACTCAGACGATTCTTTACAGGATAATGCGATGGCTAACCTTTCGAAAAGACCACTTTCACCTCACTTACAAATTTACAAACTACCTTTAACCGGACTGATTTCTATTAGCCACAGGATTACTGGCGTTTTGCTTTGCTTAGGCCTTATCCTGTTTGTGGGGATTATTTCGTCGCTAGCCAATGGCTATACAGCTTACGATGATATGCAAATGCTGTTTAATCTGTGGCTAATAAAACTCATCTATTGGGGTTTTTTATATGCCCTTTGCTTTCATTTGTGTCATGGCATAAGACATTTAATTTGGGATGCTGGTGAAAGTTTTCAAAAATCCAAAATGGATCAATATGCGCTTTATGAACTGTGCGCCTCTGTTTTATTAACCCTGACCGCCTTATTTATTGCTTAGGCTAGGTATTATATGGACTATAGATCGCCATTATCGAAAGCCCGCGGTTTGGGCTCAGCAAAATCAGGTACCGGACATTGGTGGTTGCAGCGGGTTAGTGCCGTCGCATTAATACCACTCTCTTATTGGTTAGTGGTTTTTTTAGGCTACTGCCAACATAACACTTACCAACAAACTGTCGCTTGGTTAACTACACCGGTTAATACAGTGGCAATCTTTGCCTGGATAATTCTGGTGTTTTACCATGCCGCCTTGGGTGTACAGGTTGTTTTCGAGGATTATGTGCCGAAAGAAGGCCAAAAAATCATTCTCATCTGGAGCGCCAATTTGGTTTTTCTTTTCCTTGGGCTCGCTGCTATTTTAGCAGTGTTCCGTATCTTATTGGCAGGCTAAAAACATGTCTGGAGCTTACAACGTTATCGAACATAATTACGATGTGGTGGTGGTAGGTGCCGGTGGTGCAGGTTTAAGGGCCACTTTTGGCATGGTTGAAAAAGGTTTGAAAACCGCCTGTATTTCCAAAGTCTTTCCTACCCGTAGCCATACCGTCGCCGCCCAAGGAGGGATCAGTGCAGCATTGGGCAACATGGGTGAAGATGACTGGCGCTTTCATATGTACGACACGGTTAAGGGTTCAGATTGGCTGGGCGACCAAGATGCCATTGAATATATGTGCCGCGAAGCCATTCCTGCCATTATTGAACTTGAACACTATGGTGTGCCATTTTCCAGGACACCGGAAGGCAAAATCTACCAGCGTGCTTTTGGCGGCATGACCACCCACTACGGTAAAGGCCTAGCCCAACGCACTTGCGCTGCAGCTGATGTGACTGGCCATGCCATCCTGCATACGCTGTATCAACAATCCCTAAAACATAATGCGGAGTTTTTTGTTGAATACATCGCCTTAGATTTAATCATGCAAGATGGCGAATGCCGCGGAATTTTAGCTTGGTGCCTAGACGACGGTTCATTGCATTTATTTAAAGCCCATATGACTGTATTAGCGACAGGCGGCTATGGTCGTAGTTACTTTTCTTGCACCTCAGCCCATACCGTAACGGGCGATGGTAATGCCATGGTGCTGCGCGCAGGTTTACCCTTACAAGACATGGAGTTTGTACAATTTCATCCAACTGGCATTTATGGTGCTGGTTGCTTGATCACAGAAGGGGTGCGCGGCGAAGGTGGCTATTTAACTAATTCCGAAGGTGAGCGCTTCATGGAGCGTTATGCACCTTCCGCTAAGGATTTGGCTTCGCGTGATGTGGTCAGCCGCGCCATTACCATTGAAATTAACGAAGGCCGCGGGGTAGGGCCTCTTAAAGACCATGCGTATTTGCATATTGAACACTTGGACCCGGCTATTATTCATGAACGCTTACCCGGAATAGCAGAATCGGCGCGAATTTTTGCTGGGGTAGATGTCACTAAGCAACCTATACCCATTTTACCGACTGTGCATTACAACATGGGCGGTATCCCAACCAACTACAAAGCTGAAGTTGTTACTTTAAAAGATCAAAATCCAGACAGTATAGTCCCTGGCCTTATGGCCATAGGTGAAGCCGCCTGTGTCTCTGTCCATGGAGCAAACCGCTTGGGCTCAAATTCACTCTTAGATTTAGTTGTTTTTGGCCGTTCAGCGGCCATTCGCTGTGCTGAGATCATTAAACCCGGTAGTGCACAAAAACCCTTGGCAAATGGGGCTTGTACTGAAGCGATAGAGCGCTTTGACCGTATCCGTTATAACAGCGGCAACCTTAAAACCTCAGAAGTCCGCTTGGCCATGCAGAAAACCATGCAAACGAAAGCCGCAGTCTTTAGGACCAGCACCACCTTAACTGAAGGCGTACGTGCCCTAGAAGAAATTAGCGCCTCTTTTGCGGAAGTTTCCGTTAAAGATAAAGCCCTGATCTGGAATACTGACTTGGTTGAAACACTAGAACTTGATAACCTGTTGGCACAAGCGACTGTTACCATGAGTTCCGCAGCCAACCGCACAGAAAGCCGCGGTGGCCATGCCAGAGAAGATTTTCCAAACCGTGATGATGTTAACTGGTTAAAGCACAGTTTAACTTGGTTAAATGATGCCGAAGTAAAAATTGATTACCGACCTGTGCACCTATACACCTTAACCAATGAAGTTGAAATGATCCCACCTAAAGAGAGGGTATATTAAATGGTTGAATTCGCATTGCCAAAAAATTCACAGTGGGTAAAAGGCATTACCTACCCCGCATCTTCAACGGCAACAAATACGCGCACTTTTGAAGTATATCGATGGAACCCTGAAAGCGGTGAAAATCCCCGTATTGATAGCTATGAAGTTGATATGGCAAGCTGCGGCCCCATGGTGCTGGATGCTATAATTAAGATAAAAAACGAAATCGACAGTACATTGACGTTTCGGCGCTCATGCCGTGAAGGTGTTTGTGGCTCATGCGCCATGAATGTCAATGGCAAAAATACCTTAGCTTGCACTAAAGCCATTTCTGAATACCCAGGCACGATTAAGTTATTCCCCTTGCCGCATATGGCCGTCATTAAAGATTTAGTGCCGGATATGACCCATTTTTATGCCCAATATGCCTCCATAAAACCGTGGATAGCCACTCAATCCCCTGCCCCAGCAGACACAGAACGCCTACAAAGCAAGACGGACCGGGCTAAATTGGATGGCTTATTTGAATGCGTGTTATGTGCCTGTTGTTCTACCAGTTGCCCTAGTTATTGGTGGAATAGTGAGCGCTATCTGGGGCCCGCTGTCCTTTTACAAGCCTACCGTTGGCTAGTGGATAGCCGCGATGAGCATACCGGTGAGCGCCTAGATGAATTGGAAGACCCCTTTAAACTGTACCGTTGCCATACCATTATGAACTGTACTGACACCTGCCCAAAAGGCTTAAACCCGGCTAAAGCGATCGCGGAGACCAAAAAGTTATTAGTGCAACGGCAACAAGGCTAATGGGGGACTGGGTTAAATTAAATTGGCAATGCCGCCGTGGCATGTTAGAGCTTGATTTGATGCTTAAACGCTATCTAGATAATCATTACCAGCAAGCTGAAGCATCGGAAAAAGCACTCTTTTCAGAATTTTTAAAGTTAGAGGATTCTGAAATATTAGTACTTTTAATGGAGACTCAACTTGATGGATTTACCCGGCATTCCGTTCTTATTGATAAAATACGTAATGGCTAAGTTACACCTCGTTTTTCAAGGGCACCATGGATAGAAATACCTTAAAAATTAAATTGCTGGAAATTAAACCGCTGTTAGAAACATTCCGGTTTGATGAACAATACGATAATGAAGATTTATACATGGCCATAGAAAATTTGGACACTGATATTGAAAAAATCTTAAGTATTATTGCCAATCCCAAGCCCAATCCCTTTAGGGTAATTTAACGGCTGCCTATTGGTTTGTTTAATCCCTCCAATATAATAAAAATTACCGCTCGCCCATAAAAAAATCCTGACTAATACTCAGGGTTTATATATCATTATTCTGCTAAATCTTGACCCAAAACTGGACAGGCTATGCTTTAGCAACAAATAAATAATCGCCATTCCTGGCAGCTAAGGAGGTTTAGCTACACCAAGGCTTTTATTTATGGTTTTATTTAATTCAACATAAAAAAAATAATAATGAGGAGAACATCATGAAAAAAGAAATATTCTTTTGTGTTTTGTTTGCCTGGGTGATCTGTATTTCAGACGCCAGCGCAGGGGCTAGCGGCCATGCAGGCCATGAAGCCGGCAGCGGCTCAGGTTCAGCTGGCAGCTGTGTTAAAGTCAGGTTATCAAAATTTCAACCTGAACGTTTAGCAACGGTAGTACCTGGCGCGGAGATTTCTTTTTATGCGGTTAATGTACAAGACCCAGAACAAATTCAAGTAACCGTAAAAAATATCCCTATTGCCCTTAGCACTGAAGAAAATGACAGTTTTATGCTGGTTAAAGGTAAAGTCCCTGCTGAATTACAAGATACTGCTGCACGCATAAACATAAAAGTTAAAACCAAAGCTTCACGTTGCGATGCGGAAGATGGCTGGTTAGTTAAAATTTCCCATTAACTAATTTGTCGTCAAGAATGCTATTAGCAAGGTGTATAATAAAGTCTTGCTAATAGCTGAATTATGCCATGTTAGAAAACCAAGCCACTCGGCAATGTGTTGCTTACTGTTTAGCACAGCGTTTTGATATAGCCACATTATCCAAACTAATCTCTGAAACTACACAAGTCCGTATTATTAAAGGTTCTTTAGTTGCTGAAGACCATGAAACTTTATCGGTAATTTTCCCCTATGGTGCCGTAGTACATTGGAATGTCAATCAAATCCAACAAAATAAGCTACATCAGTTGCTGTTAAATCATGCTGAGCATCCTTTGGAAAGCATCGAAGAAGACCATTTTACTTACACCTTAGGCTGCAGCAATACACGCATTATTGAAGATCATATTGAAATTGAATCAGCTGATCCTATTTTAATTTTTTCCTTGTCCCACGGCATGGCCCAATCGATTAAACTGGCCACCTTTGAAACCAATGCCATTACCACTATAAACAAAACTAACTACCTACCTAAATCTCTCGCAGAAAATGGCAAGATTATCCTCGAGCGAAACGCTTTGGCTAAAATCCGCGGCCAATTGTTTTTGACCAAAAGTGATATTATCCTTAATTACGATTTGCTGGACACACCTGATTTTTTTTGGGAATACCCAGAATATGAAAGCTATTACAGTATAGCCGCCAAATATTTGGAAATTTCCCAACGCATAGAGGTTTTGTCCAAAAAACTAGAAACCATCCATGAGCTTTTTGAAATGTTGGCTGATGAGCAACGCCACCGCCAATCGTCGCGCCTTGAATGGATCATCATCTGGTTAATAACCCTAGAAATCAGCCTAACCTTGTTTGATAAGATTTTTTAACAGCCCTAGCCCATGCTAAGTTATCTACACGCTTACCATGCTGGTAACTTTGCCGATGTCTTAAAACATTTGGTGTTGATACACAGCTTGGATTATCTGCTCCAAAAAGACAAAGCGCTGTGCTATATCGATACCCATGCAGGTTCCGGCCTCTACCCTTTGAATAGCCCGGAAGCCCAAAAGAATTGTGAATTTGAGCAAGGTATTGCTAAATTATGGCTAAGGGATAACTTACCCACCAGCGTTAGCCGTTACCTTGAATGCATTAAACTGGTAAATCCTTCAGGAAATTTGAGCAAATACCCCGGCTCTGCAGTTCTAGCCCAACAAATTTTAAGGCCAAAAGACAGATTATTTCTGTTTGAGTTACACACTACTGAAAATAAACACTTAAACAACTTATTGCGTGCCGATAAACGCATTAAGATAGCCCAGAATGACGGCTTAAAAGAAGCCCTTAGTTTATTACCTCCCATACAGCATCGAGGTTTTGTACTGATAGACCCTTCTTATGAAATCAAAACTGACTATAAGACTGTTGTCAGCACATTAACTGCCATGCATAAACGCTTTAGCCAAGGTCTTTTTGCACTATGGTATCCGGTAGTTGATCGCAGCTATAACAATGACCTGGAGAAGCGCTTAAAAGACAGCGCTCTAAGCAATGTGCAATTATTTGAATTAGGCCTAGAAAACCGTCTAAGTACACAGGGTATGGCGGCTAGCGGCATGATAGTCATCAACCCACCCTGGACATTAAAAGCTGAAATGGAAACTACCTTACCTTGGCTGGCGCAAACTCTAGGTCCACAAGGTCAAGGTTTTTTCCGTATTGAGCAGTTAATAAATGAATAATTAATTATTTCCTATTAGCTTCATATTACTAGCAACTTTATTATAAATTTCTAGGCATACTATGTTGCATAAACCCGGTTTAACAGTACCGCGAATATTGTTACACCGATAGTATTTATGTAGCCCTAGGATTTTTTCTTACATGCGCAAAACATTTCCGTCTTTCTTACTGGTTTTATTACTCATAAGCTTCCCTACTTTAGGCATATCAACAGAACTGACGGAACTTACCCAAGAACCTAAAGCTTTAGACTTAACTAAACGCGGGGTAGGCTACCTTGCGATCGCCATTTTTGTTATGGCTTATGTTTTAGCCATGTTTGAAGAAGTCACTGAGCTGAGAAAATCAAAGCCTATGGTACTGGCGGCAAGCTTAATATGGGCTTTTATCGCCGTTGTTTATGTTAAACAAGGTATGGGCGAATTTGTTGGCAAAACCTTCCGCAGTAGCCTTGAAAGCTTTGCTGAATTATTTTTATTTATTATGGTATCCATGGCTTATCTCAATGCCATGGAAGATCGCGGCGTATTTGAAAACCTTAGGGTATGGTTATTAAGCAAAAGCTTTAGTTATCGGCAATTATTTTGGATTACAGGACTGATGTCTTTTGTGCTTTCCTCTATCTGCAACAACCTGACCACAGCATTATTGATGGGTGCGGTTTTGCTGGCAGTCGGTAAAGATAATAAACGCTTTATTACGGTCGCTTGCGTCAATGTAGTCGTGGCAACCAATGCAGGCGGCTCATTTAGCCCATTTGGCGACATAACAACTTTGTTAGTCTGGCAAAAAGGCGTGGTGCCGTTTACCAGCTTTTATGCCCTACTCATCCCTGCCATTGTCAATTTTGCATTACCCGCAAGCATTATGCATTTTTGCATTCCGACTAGCCAACCCGTCAAATCCGCAGAGAAACCTATTATTAAGCGCGGCGCCAGAACGATCATAGTCTTGTTTTTATTAACCATTATCACCGCAATCTGCTTTGAAAACTTCCTCGATTTACCACCCGTCGGCGGCATGTTAATGGGCTTGACTTACCTTAAGTTTTTTAGCTATTACATGCAAATGACCCCACAAAAATCCAATGGTAACGATGACCATCTCTATACTAATGGCTCTGAAATACCTCAATTTAACGATAACCAAAGCTTTGACGTTTTTGAAAAAGTAGCTCATCTCGAGTGGGATACCCTGTTGTTTTTTTATGGCGTGATGATGAGTGTCGCGGGCTTAAGCTTTATTGGCTATTTAGAATTGTCTTCGCATTTTTTATACGGTGAAATTAACCCAACCTATGCTAATATTTTAGTCGGTATTTTTTCTGCTTTCGTCGATAACGGCACTATCATGTATGCCGTACTCACTATGCACCCTGAGATTACTCAAGGCCAATGGTTGTTGGTTACCTTAACCGCTGGTGTCGGCGGTAGTTTGCTAGCAATTGGTTCAGCGGCAGGCGTAGGCTTAATGGGACAAGCCAAAGGCGTATACACGTTCAGCACCCACTTAAAATGGACGCCAATCATTTTACTGGGCTATTTTGGTAGCATTGTGGCGCACTTTCTGATTAACGGACGGTTTTTTTAAAATGTGGCTTAATTTTAGCTATCAAAATACAGAATGAAGCTATCAAAACTTAGGCTTAATATTTTTAGTGCAGTTTTTCCTAAGGTAGAGACCAATCAGTTGACAGTAAAGCCGGTTTAAACTTAGGCATCACATAGGCAGGCAACAGATTTTGCCTGCCGAAACATTATTCAGGGCGCTTAGTCATGGCTTATGCAACCAATTAAGCTGTTGCCAGTAACACCACCGTCCAAACTACCTAGTTTTAAAGTCTTAGAGAGACTTATAAAGCTCTATTGCTTTACTTAATTTGTCAGCAGATTGTTGTCTATTGCCACCATTGGCTTGAACTTGGCCTTGAATAACCAAAGCACTAGCTTGCTTTAAGATAGCTTCATCGCCAGAAAGGTTTTCTGCTGCTGAACGTGCAGCTTTAAAATGTAAACGTGCAGTTGAGAAATCACTTTTATTAACTTCTTCTAATGCTTTTTCTAAATGTTCTATAGTGGCACTAGCACTTGAAGTGGCCACACTGGTTGTTTCTTCGGCAAAAGCTATAGCGCTAGCGCCTAAAGAGATCGCCATAAAAAATGAAAGCGCCGTTGTTTTAATGATATTCATAAGTATGATTTGCCTTTGCTGTAATTATCAAATGGTTTTGGAAGCTAGCCACGGCTATTTTCCACCTACCATCATACTCGCTTAAATAAGGCTAAATTGTGACGTTTTTGATATTTACCAAAATTAAATTTCTGGACCCGTAGGGAAGTTAATAGGTGTATCGTAAACTACCCATTTCAAAAAAAACACTAGTGTTTGATATAAAACGATAATTTCACGATATGGGTGCAAAAAACCTACATAGTTTTTAACTAGTCGCTTTTTTAGGAACGACCAGTTAAGTTCTTCAAGTTTACGCTTAGCCTTTCAACGCCTTCAACACCGCTTGCAAAGTATCATTAGCATCGCCAAACAACATCCTAGTGTTTTCCAAGACAAATAAAGGATTACCAACACCAGCATAACCTGATGCCATGCTACGTTTCATAGCGATGGTCGTTTCACCTTTCCAACATTCCAGCACTGGCATACCGGCGATAGGGCTGTTGGGGTCTGATAGCGCGGATGGGTTGACAATATCATTGGCACCTATCACCAAGGTCACATCCACATTGGGAAAATCCTCGTTGATTTCTTCCATTTCAAAAACAATGTCGTAAGGTACTTTAGCTTCGGCCAATAACACATTCATGTGCCCAGGCATACGACCTGCAACAGGATGAATGCCAAAACGCACTTTTTTACCTTTCTCACGCAGCAGCTTGGTAATCTCATTAACAGTATGTTGGGCTTGTGCCACCGCCATGCCATAACCAGGAATAATCATGATATTTTTGGATGCATGCAAAAGTTGTGCAGTTTCTTCAGCACTGATAGGGGTAACATCACCTTCCACCACCGCCGCTTCACCCGATGAGCCCGTGCCAAAACCGCCAGCGATAACACTGATAAAGTTACGGTTCATCGCCCGGCACATAATATAGCTTAATATGGCCCCGCTACTACCAACCAAAGCGCCGGTGACTATCAGTAAATCATTACTTAACATAAAACCTGTAGCTGCCGCTGCCCAACCAGAATAACTGTTGAGCATGGACACCACGACCGGCATGTCAGCGCCGCCAATAGCCATTACCATGTGGACGCCAAAGGCTAAGGCAATAATCGTCATGAGTAATAAGGGAAAAGTCCCACCATCAGCTTCTGCTTGATGTAAGAACCAGCGGCCCAGTAAAACGGTAAGGATTAATAAAGCTAAATTCAGCCAATGTCGCGCCGGCAAAAGCAAGGGCTTACCATCAATTTTGCCACTAAGTTTGCCAAAGGCGATAACTGAGCCAGAAAAAGTAATGGCGCCTATTAAAACACCAATATAAATCTCGCCCTCATGTATGGACTTTTCCGCACCGGATAAAGTCGATGAGCCATCCATAAAATTGGCATAACCGACTAACACAGCTGCCATACCCACTAAACTGTGCATGATCGCGACTAGTTCTGGCATTTGTGTCATTTCAACTTTTATAGCGGCTTTAGAACCGATAAAACCGCCTATTAGCAGCGCCAGGATTAACACGATATAAGAATTGACCGATGGGCTTAAGGTCGTGGCGATAATAGCTATCGCCATACCTAACATACCGTAATAATTGCCTTTTCTGGCAGTCTCCTGGTGGCTAAGCCCGCTTAAACTTAAAATAAATAATACGGTGGCAGCGATGTAAGACATCGTAACTAAACTGTTTGTCATCGTAGCCCCTTATTTTCTAAACATTTCTAACATACGGCGGGTTACTAAAAAGCCCCCGGCGATGTTAATGGATGCAATCAGTATCGCCAGCCCAGCCAACACGGTGATCATAAAACCTTTGCCGGAGACCTGCACCAACGCGCCGATAACGATAATGCCACTAATCGCATTAGTGACACTCATTAATGGTGTGTGTAAGGAAGGACTAACATTCCAAATTACTTGGTAGCCTATAAAACAAGCCAATACAAACACGGTAAAGTGCGACATAAATGAGGCTGGTGCACCTGACCCCACAAAATAAAGGGCTAAACCACCTAAAACTAAAGGCATAAATGGTTTAACGACGGCAGGGATATAGGATTTTTTTACTTTTATAGGGGCATTCGCCGTCGCCGCCGCAGTTTGGGTAGGTGTTGCCGCCGATAATTTTGGCGGTGGCGGCGGCCAAGTGATTTTACCTTCTTTAATGACTGTTGCCCCACGGATGACTTCATCTTCCATATTAACGTTAATCACGCCATTTTTTTCGGGACAAAGATCAGTCAGTAAATGCCGTAAGTTGGTAGCATACAATTGGCTAGATTGGTTGGCTAAACGGCTGGGCAAGTTGGTGTAGCCTATTATGGTAACACCGTGTTTTACAACCACTTGGTCTTTTTCTGTGAGTTCGCAATTACCGCCTTGTTCAGCAGCCAAGTCGACGACCACACTACCCGGCTTCATCGATTGCACCATGGCTTTAGTGATAAGTTTAGGTGCCGGTTTACCAGGAATTAGCGCAGTTGTGACAATAATGTCTACTTCTTGCGCTTGTTGGGCAAACAAAGCCATTTCTGCTTCTATAAACTCCTTGGACATAGTTTTGGCATAACCGCCAGTGCCGGAGCCTTCTTCTTTAAAATCCAGCATTAAAAACTCAGCGTCCATGCTTTCAATTTGTTCCTTAACTTCAGGCCGGGTATCAAACGCCCTAACAATAGCGCCCATGCCTTTGGCCGTACCAATCGCTGCCAAACCTGCTACGCCGGCGCCAATTACCAGTACTTTAGCGGGTGGTATTTTTCCCGCAGCGGTAATCTGTCCGGTAAAAAAGCGGCCAAAATGCTGGGCTGCTTCTATAATTGCCCGGTAGCCTGCAATATTAGCCATGGAACTTAAAGCATCCAGTTTTTGCGCACGTGACATGCGCGGCACACTATCCATAGCGAGCACCGTTGCGTTTTTGGCAGCCAACTGCTGCATTAACCCCTCATTTTGTGCAGGCCAAATAAAACTGATTAATGTAGCGCCTTTGGATAATAACTCAACCTCTTCCACAGCGAGTTTAGGGTGCTGTGCGGGTGGCCGTACCTTCATAACAATATCGGCTTGACTCCAAAGCGTTTTCGCTGATTTTACTATCTTGCAACCCACCGCTTTATAAGCTGCATCAGAAATATCAGCGGCATCACCCGCACCACTTTCTATACTGATATCAAAACCTAATTTGATAATTTTTTCGGCAGCTTCCGGCGTTGCCGCCACTCGTTTTTCGCCTTCATGAATTTCTTTTGGAACACCTATCTTCATTACAATCACCTTTTTTATTATTTAGTTGGCAGATGGTACGGACAGCTCTATTTGAAGTACTTTCAGGATGTTTTAACCCCGAGGCGCAGAATAGGCTGTTATGTCTTGTTTTTCAACCCATAATTCATTTCTTGCAAGGGCTGATTGCATTCAACCGAATCTGGGGTTAGAGTTGGCTCGCCTATACCATACGTTTTAACGGAGCCTGCCATGACCTTAAGCCGAATTTATATTTTTTATGGATTAACCTTACTAAGCACTTTGTTTAGTTGCCCAAGCATAGCCGCTGACCTTACCCGCGCCCAAATAGAAAGCTTATTGGCAACCGCTAGTAAAGACCAACCTGCGGATCTACGCCGCAAAGACTTAAAGGGCGTCGATTTATCAAACTTAGACTTTCGTTTAGCCGATTTATGGGGCGCAGATCTACGTTATGCTAATTTTAAGCACAGCAAATTATCCGGTTTAGTTTTAGATTTAACCGTGATGACCAAAATTAATCTGGCGGGCGCAGACCTTTCTAACAGCAGTATTTTTGGTGTGCACATGGTCGGCTCAGATTTAAGCGGCGCTAATTTGAGCGGTAGCCGATTTATAGCTAATCTAGATAAATCCAACCTAAGCTTGGCCAATTTAAGCCATGCCAATTGGGGTGTTGATATGAAAAACCAACCCATGGGGCTGATGCGGGTTAGTTTAAACAGCGTAAATTTATCCAAGGCCAATTTAAGCGGGGCCAATCTTAGCCGGGCACTTATGCGCCTAGCCAACCTCAGTGGTGCAAACTTAACAAACGCTAATTTAACGGGTGTGGATTTGGTTAAAGCTGACCTTAGCCAGGCCGATTTAAGCGGTGCCGACTTGTCCAATGCCTTGCTTGAAGATGCTAATTTTGCCGGCGCAAATCTAAACGGCACCCGCTTTACTGGCATTAAGGATAAAGCGACCTTACGTGGCTTAGACAGCAGTAAAAATCTGGATAAAGCTATATTTAACTAAAGGCTAGGTTTTCCAGATCATATTACTGAAGCTGTGTTGCTTTGTTAATGACTAAAATACGGGCTAAACGCCTTAAACCATCGGATGAAATATCTAGACCAAATGGCGCACCGATATTCTCTAGTTCATAAATGGCATCGGTGGCCGCAATAAACGTTAAATAGCGTAAGCCTTGCATACCCGGAACATCATTGGCAATAGTCTTTAATACTGGCGCTAGACGCTGCCAAGTTTTAGTAAAAAATGACCGTACAGGATCTACCCCATTAACATCATGTTCCTGTAAACCTGCTTGTAAAGAGGTTCTGGAATCAAGCAAAATTTCCATCAAGGCTTCGCGTAATTCCACAGAATCCGTATCATCTGAAGCTTGTTGTATCGCTGAGGTTAAAAACTCATCCCAGTGTGCCCAAGCGGATTGCCATTGTTTTTGTTCTTCCGCACTAAAAGCAGGCGCAGGCTTTGGTTTTACCTGAGTAATCTGTTCTGGCGCATTAAATACTAACTTAAAGCCTACACCTTTGTCGCCAGCATTAATATTGGCAAATTTCAGCGAATCTAACATGGCTTTAGCTTGCGCCGAGTTTGATTCAGGTACAATTTGATTAAGCGTTTGGGCAATACTACCGCGGGCTTCGTTTAAATCCAACTTCATCTCTGCCAATTTAGGCTCAGCCACTTGTTTGATTAATTCTTGCAATTTGCCAATTTGTAAATAATGACCATCCCTATCATAAGCATTAGCTTTGGTAATTGGAAAACTGACTACGGCGCCACTGGCATCTAAGCTTGGTTGTTGAAAGCTCTCCAATACCCCAACCCATTCCAACACGGGTAAACACTGGTTTCCCAATTGAGTGCCGTAACGGGCATGCACCTCATTTAATAACCTAATTTGACCATTTTTTCCGCTAATATCAGGATTAGATAATTTTAAAAAACTACAGCCTTTACCACTATTCCAAACCTCAACCGAGTTACCTGATGTTTTGTATACTTGAGTCAACAGCGCTTTTTTGATGAGGCTGTAATCGATTAGCAAAGGAATACTTAATTGGGCAGATTGTGCTGGACTAATCACCATCAATAAGCAAACCAGCAAACTCGTTAATTTTAAACTAATTTTCATATCCTATCGTACTCCCAAAATTTTAATATCTGCTTCCTATCGGCTTAAGCAGGTAGGCAACACCCACATTGCTTGCCTCACTGACTTTATCCAGCTTAGAATGCCATTTTGTCATCATTTTAGGATTTAAACATGTCAGATACAATTTGGTTCCGGACCGGTGAAGCTACCGTTTTTTCAAGTGACGGCCAAGGCACCGATGCAATGCCAGAAATCTTGATAGGTGATGTTAAAGGCCCTGCTGGCCAAGCATTCGCCACGCTAATGGGGCAAACTGAGGGCCATACCCGCATGTTTGCCATCCGTGCATGTAACCAACAAGTCCGACCTGCCACTATTATTGTGCCAAAAGTCACCATTAAATCGAGTGCTTACGTTAATTTATTTGGCGGCCCGGTGCAATCTGCCATTGCTGATGCGGTGTTGGATAGCGTAATCGATGGTGTAATCCCTAAACAACTTGCCAATGATTTATGCATAATCGCTATGGTTTGGATTGCACCAGAATGTGCGGCCAACCCTGACTTAGACCGTAAAGATTTATACCGCACTAATTACGAAGCCATGAAGTTAGCCATCTCCCGGGCATTAAGCAACTCACCAAGCATTGATGAACTAATAGCTAACCGCCACAAAATTGCCCATGAAATGTACGACCCTGAAACTGGCGAGTCACAATGGTAAGACACCACCTAGTCTGAGCGTGGCCATCAACAGCAAACCTGTGCTCTATAGCTTCCGCCGTTGCCCTTATGCTATGAGGGCACGGTTGGCACTAGCCACAGCAAGCCTAGTTGTCGAATTTAGGGAAATTGAATTACGCAATAAACCACAGGCACTGCTGGCTATTTCAGCTAAAGCCACCGTGCCTGTGTTGCAGCTCAGTGATCGCCTAGTGCTGGATGAAAGTCTAGATATTATGTTGTGGGCCTTGGCTCAAAATGATCCAGGCGTATGGTTGGATAGCCGTTGGCTTGACGATGCCCAGCACTTAATCCAAAGCAATGATGGTGATTTTAAATTTTATCTGGATCGTTATAAATACGCAGAACGTTATCCTGAGCACCCCAAAGTTTATTATAGGCAACAAGCCAGCTTATTTCTTAGTGATTTGGAACAGCGCTTAAACGCTAAGCGCTATTTATGTGCTGATACATTTACCGTGGCCGATGCCGCTATTGCGCCTTTCATCCGCCAATTTGCCAACGTTGATAGGGTTTGGTTTGAAACGACCTATGTGGCTTTAAACAATTGGCTAGGCCAATTTTTAGCATCCCAAGCATTTCATAACATTATGGCAAAACACCCACCTTGGCAACCCAATGACCAACCGCTATTTTTAAAGATGAACTCTATGGCGAGTCCTCAACACATCGCCCATTAAACAAAACCACAAGTTTGTTGTCAGAGCAATGTTATTAAGCCACTGCTTTCAGTCTTAACCTATCATAAAATCAGGTTTTGACTTTTTACCCGCTACCGTAATATTTAAGGAATTTTTCATGCGCAGCCGTATTTTTGTTAAACCGACCTGGATTTTAATGCTACTTTCTACCCTTTTTGCAGCCTCAGTTAACGCCGAATGCACATCCAGCAGCCCTGCCCATTCCGTGGCTGTGCTTGAACTTTACACCTCAGAAGGCTGTAGCAGCTGTCCTCCCGCGGACCGCTGGTTAAGCAGCATAGCCGCCGCCGGTTTTAACCCTGACCAAGTTATCCCATTGGCTTTTCATGTCGATTATTGGGATTACATCGGTTGGAAAGACCGCTTTGCTAAACCCGCGTATTCCGAGCGTCAACGTGACCAAGTTATATTAGGGGGACGCGATACGGCTTTTACGCCACAAATTATGCTGAATGGCAAAAATTACCGTGGCTGGTTAAGTGATGCCACATTTGCCCGCGACCTTGTGCTAATCAACAAACGTCCTGCCATAGCTAACATTCAGCTAAATTTAGCAGCCAACGCCAATGCCATTACTATTAAGGCTGCGGTCACAGCGACAGTCCCAACCCAAAAAGAAGCCGAACTTTATTTGGCTGTTTATGAAAACGATCTTAACTCAGCCGTGCGTGCCGGTGAAAACCGGGGAGAAAAACTACATCACGACTATGTGGTACGCGAGTGGTTAGGACCTTATAGCCTTGAAGGGACTACCCAAAGCATCAACCTGAACCCAGAATGGAAAAAAACCGATTTAGGGGTTGTGGCCTTAATACAAAACCGCCATAGTGGGGAAATATTACAAGCTGTCACCCGTAAAATCTGCAGTTAATACCTAAAAGTTCATTCAAAAAGTTGTCCTTTGAGCATCGTTTTTCCTAGACAAGAGGGTTGCATCAGCCAATGCTTAAGCTGATGCAGCAACGCTGTAACGGATTCATCACCTTAACCTAGCCCTCATTATTCTTGCTATAAACATTTTTTAAGACCTGCCTTAGCAAGCATTCTGACTTAGCGTATAATTATCTATCATCTTAGACATCCCACTTTTTCTTAAGGAACATGAGCATCAAACTTTCTAACAGAGTCCAAGCCGTTAAACCCTCCCCAACGTTAGCAGTGACTGCAAGAGCAGCTGAAATGCGTGCGGCAGGCCGGGATATTATTGGACTAGGTGCAGGCGAGCCAGACTTTGACACGCCAGAACATATCAAAGCCGCCGCTAATCAAGCTATAGCCAATGGCTTTACCAAATATACCGCAGTTGATGGCATGCCTAGCCTAAAAAAAGCCATAATCCACAAATTTAAAACTGAGAATGGTTTGGTCTATGTGCCTAAGCAAATCTTAGTGTCATGTGGTGGCAAACAAAGTTCTTATAACCTAATCCAAGCCTTGATCAATGCTGGTGATGAAGTTATTATCCCGGCGCCTTATTGGGTATCCTACCCCGATATGGTGTTATTGGCTGAAGGTGTCCCGGTTATTATTGAGACCACCCAAGCCCAGCGTTTTAAAATTTCACCCGCGCAATTACGCGCGGCGATTACCGATAAAACCAAGCTGATGTTTATCAACAGCCCGTCCAACCCATCCGGTATCGCCTATACACTAGAAGAATTAAAAGCCATAGGGGATGTGTTAAAAGACTACCCAAATATTATTATTGCAACCGATGATATGTATGAACATATCCTTTGGCATAAAGGTAGTTTCAACAATATCTTAAATGCACATCCTGACTTATATGAGCGTACTGTCGTTATGAACGGCGTGTCCAAAGCCTATTCTATGACCGGTTGGCGTATAGGTTATGCTGCAGGGCCATTAAATTTAATTGAGGCTATGTGCACCATACAGTCACAAAGTACGTCTAACCCTACATCCATATCGCAAGTAGCCGCAGAAGCGGCCTTAACGGGTGATCAAGGCTTTATAGACCAGATGTGCACTGAATTTAAAAAGCGCCATGATTATGTAGTTGAACAATTCAACAGCATCGATGGCATAGATTGTTTAGACACCGATGGTACTTTTTATGTCTTCCCCAATGTAGAAAAGCTCATCGCAAAGCTCGACAATATCAATGATGACCTTGAATTTGCTGAATATTTAATAGAGAAAGCTGGCGTGGCGCTGGTTCCCGGTTCTGCCTTTGGCAATCCAGGCCACATCCGCATTTCCATAGCCACCAGCATGGCCAATCTGGAAATGGCCATGGAGCGGATCAAACAAGCTATTTAAGAAAATAGAAGGTAGCAGGGTAACTTCCCGCTATTTACCAGCTACCGGAATTTGCCATAGATAACCAAGGCTCAGCTGGCGCAAGTGGCTGGCCCTTTTGTAAGAGCTCTATCGATATGTTATCTGGCGATCGCACAAACGCCATATAACCATCTCGAGGCGGGCGATTAATTAACACACCTGCATCCATTAATCTTTCGCAATGTTGGTAAATATTGTCGACTTCAAATGCCAAATGGCCAAAATTACGGCCGCCCGTGTAATATTCGGTATCCCAGTTATAGGTCAATTCAAGCAGTGGCGCATCATCAGCCTTAGCTTTAGCAGAGTCATCCGGGGCATTAAGATAAACTAAGGTAAACCTGCCTGCTTCGCTTTCCAGCCTACGGCACTCATGTAAGCCTAAGTGGTGACAATAAAAAGTTAACGATGCCTCAAGATTTTTTACCCGCACCATAGTATGTAAATATCGCATAGTCCTTGCCCTGTTGATTAATGGTCTGATATGGCCTTATATCTAAAACAATCCGTCAGATGGTCGTTTACCATACCCACCGCTTGCATATAGGCATAGCAGATGGTGCTGCCAACAAATTTAAACCCCCGCTTTTTTAAATCTTTGCTGATTAAATCCGAGAGTGGGGTTTGTGCAGGTACTTGTTGCGATGTAAGCCAGGCATTTTGTATAGGTTTACCTTCGACATAGCGCCAAAGATAGTGCTCAAAACTGCCAAATTCATGTTGTACTTGTAAAAAAGCTTGGGCATTCGTTATTGCTGAAGAAATCTTTAAGCGGTTTCGAATAATGCCTGGGTTAACCAACAATTGTACAATTTTTTCGTCATCATAAGCCGCGACTCTAGCTACTTGAAAATAATCAAAAGCAGCCCGGTAAGTCTCCCGCTTCTGTAACACTGTAGACCAACTTAAACCTGCTTGAGCACCTTCTAAAATCAGAAACTCAAAAAGCAAATAGTCATCATGAACAGGCACTCCCCATTCAAAATCGTGATAATGCTCTTCTAATTTAGTGGACATTGCCCACGGACATTTATGTATCGCACTCATAAACAAGGACAGATCATTTTATTGCTTATCGGTATTGACGGACAAATGACTAATTCAGTAGGCACCTGATTAACACAACACGACTAATAATATTAAGCCAGGAATAATACCTAATATTAAACCAACAACTATGCCAATAAGCTCACCGGAAGAATAATCGCAACCGCCACTACCTATATTAACATGCGCCGCTTTGTCATTATCCAAACCCGCCAACATCATCCCCTCAAATTCATTCGCCACTTGTACAGGTGTAGCAGCCTGTAAAATTCGGGCACGCGCGTTGCTGAGTTTAGTGCTAGCCGTTAATAAATCTCGGCTGAAGGGGGCAATAAACCGTGCATTTTCTAATGCACTCAGAGCGCTATCCGTGGGCGCTAATGCCAATTGCCTAGCTTGCTCCAAAGAATTAGCCGAGCTGATCTCAGCCTTTAGCTGAACTAGCTCTGGATATTGCCTTTGTCCTGCCGGACAGGCCGATTGGATTAAAGCCATAGGCTCTGAAGCTGGCCAAATATTTGCCCATGCTGAATTAGAAAAACAAGATATACCCAAAATAGACAGCAAAAACATGACTGACACAAACATAACTTTATAATTTTTATACACGCTGGTTCCCTAATTTTAAATTTCAAGTTGCTAGTAAATTTTACAATAAACTAGTTAAGGCTTGGTTAATAGACAGCACCTAGCATCAATGGCTTAAATGTATCATGAAGTCTAACCAATATAATGTAAATAGGGGGCTAAAAAACTCACAACTGACGCACTGTTTTGTTAAGAATTGACTTACATTACAAAATCAAATGATTGCGCGTTTAGTCTGTAATAAACTATAGCTATTAAAACTGAACTTTCCTTAGATGATTTTTGTAGCGTCATTATTTTCATCACGAAAAAACCACCTTTCACCCCGAATAACCGGTATTTCGCCATAAAATCAACAGCAGACGTGCATTTGCTTATAGAATAATTACGAATTTGTGAATTAGGCCTAATCTAGGCCTGTCTGGTTCAAGCAATGATCTTTAAACGTAGTTGCTTTTTTCATCGTCGTAGTGTTGTTTTTTGTCGTAGTCGTATTAAGACACCCTTTTTAAAGGATTTAAAAAGGGTGTCATTAAAATCCTTGTTTAAAATCGGCTTTACTTTAGTGTAAATTCACCAGCCTTCCCGCGTTTAGCTAAGTAGTTCCCACGAATCACACCCTACTTAACGCCATTGGTGTAATCATCAATGTTCTTGCGCTATTTTAAATTTGCGATGTGATTTAGCCGCTACAACTGTTAAATAATATTTTCATCCTGCAAAAAAGGCCTTTTGACTGAGATTACCGGCCATTTGCCATACCTTTAAGTCAAATCCAGCACTAACCCGCATAATAATTTTGAATTTGTGAACTGCATCAAATTTTGTCGCCACAAATTCAACTAAGGAAATCTAAAAAAAATGTTTGTCTTAGGCTTTTAAACACCTAATTAAAATGGATTAAACAACTCTGTGCCCACAAAGCACTATGAAATTAAGCGAACTGAAATCTTTATCACCATCACAAATTAGGAGTTTAAACATGAAAAATTTTAGCCGTTTGCAAAAACGTGCTTTAGCCACTATCGGTGGCTTAGCATTATTTTTAAACCTAGGTACAGCATTCAGCTCTACCATCGAAGCTAGCGCAAGTATAGATTTATCTAGATTAACCATAGGTATTTCTGGCGCTACTTATACCTCAAGCTTATTCGGCTCCTCTAAATCAGCTGATGAAAGTGGCGCATTTACCAGTGAATCATCAAGAAGCCTAAGCAATTTTTTTGCAAACACCTCTGGCAATGATGTAGGCGCTGGCGCTGCCCATGCCGAACAGATCACCCGCTTTATTATTAGTGGTACCGGTATTTTAGCTATTTCAGCAGATTATTATTTAACCGCCTTAGCTGGTGCAGGTTTGGATCCTTCAAGTGTTAGCACTGCAAGCTCAAAAGCAAGCTTAAGCTTATCTTCTGGCGGCAGTGTTTTATTTTCTGATGAGGCAAGCTTGCCATTATCTGATCCAAGCGTGACTGACGAACACGGTATCTTACAAGTGTTCATCCCTGTGTTTAATGGTGAAATTATTGATTTAAAAAGCACTATTTATGCTTCAGCATCGAATGTTATTTCCGCTGGTGGTGTAAGTTCAGTACCTGTACCTGGAGCAATTTGGTTATTTGGTTCGGCTGTTATAGGCTTTTTGGGCGCAGCACGCCGTAAATCAGCATTAGCGGCTTAATCTGTCTTAAGTTCCATGAGTTGAAGATTTGGCCTTTACCAGAGAAAGGCCAAATCGATCGCTTTAAGCCACCAAAATTTATTATTTTTTATAGGTTCATTACTTTAAAGCTAAAGCTCACCTGTAAGCAGAATGTGTATGTTCTTTTACGCTTAGCTTTAAATTCATTAGCTATCTAATTACAGAATTTTAAACTTAATAAGCATTTAAGCATTTTGGAAAATTCCAAAATAACACAGATGTTTTTATATCATTCAATCTGACTAGCAATTGATTGCGCGGACAAGCTTATGGATTTTTTTGAACATTCTATAGTCTGCCTTTGGCTAGAAAATAGCACTAAACTTTCGCAGCAATTTTTTATTGTTGTGGTCGCAGCTTTTGCCCTAATACGAATAGAATGGCTAAGATTAGCCTTAAGAAACGCTGACCTATCATGGCAATATCGTTTTATTACCACGTTAGTATTTAGTACCTTAGCTATTTTCGGTAGCCATAATGGCCTATCTATCGATATTTACGAAAGATTAGAGACTTTAGGTTTACTTGAAAACTACCCTGAAAAAGTAGGCCAACCCCCTGCGCTTATCAACTTTTCAGATACCATCACCCTGACAGCGGGGCTAATTGGTGGGCCTTTTGTAGGTACTTGCGTTGGCTTTATTACAGGTTTGGAAAGTTTTCTAACCGACCATGGCGACTTAAGTAATAGCATTAGTAGTCTTGCTTTAGGTGTGTTTGCCGGCATTATCCGATATACCCGTGCGGCATGGATACTCACAGAAAAAGGGGTGCTTTTAGTCGGTGCCTCTGGCACGTTGCTGCATTTTTGTATTTTATTACTGGCCACAAAACTTTCCCAGGACACACTACTCTACGCCTCGGTGGTAATAGTTCCCATCGGCATCGTCAACAGTCTCGGCTGTGTGTTATTTTTTTGGATTATGCGCGATTTAGATCGTGAATACCTAGAAAACGCAGCGCATGAAGCCCATTTAATGTTATTGCAAGCCGAGCTACGAACTTTCCGCGCCCAAGTTGATCCCCACTTTTTAAACAATACCTTAAATGACCTAAATTCATTAATTAGGCGAGATCCTGATCGGGCTAGGGAATACATCATTAAATTGGCAGATTTTTTTAAATACACCCGTGAATTTTCACAACTCACCTCTATTAGTTTGCACCAAGAGTTAGCCCAACTTAAACGCTTCCTTGAGCTTCAGCGTTTGGGTTTGGATGATAAGCTACAAGACAGTTTTGAAATAGATGAAGCGCTATTACCATGCCAAGTACTCCCTGGTAGCCTTTTAGCATTAGTTGAGAATTCCTTAAAACATGGTTTTAAGGGTCGGCCAGCGCCATATTGCTTAAAGATAATGGTTAAGGAGGATGCCCAAAATTTAATTTTACAAGTGCATGACAACGGTCATGGCATACCCAGTGACCTCATCAACTCATTAGGTAAGCATCCGGTATTATCGCAAAGCAAAGGCGGTGGCGTGGCCTTATATCATTTGGTGCAAAGCTTACATCTAGTGTTTGGTGAACGTGCTAAATTAAATTACGAAAGTATTATTGAAAAATATACCGTCGCTACCCTAACACAGCCAAAATGGATAATTCCATGAAAATAATAAACGTTGTTATCATAGAAGACCGTCCTATGGCTCGAGACGAATTAAAATATTTATTATCACAACATGCTGATATTTCTGTAGTTGGTGAGTTTGAAAATACCGAAACTGCTTGGCCCATCCTTGCCTCGGGAACAATTGATGGTGTCTTTTTAGATATCAATATCGCAACCGAATCAGATACAGCGGGTTTGGATATGGCGGGCAAAATTAATCGCCTAGGCTTGGCTAACCCACCTTGGATCGTGTTTACAACTGGCTATGACCAATACGAAGAACAAGCAAAAAAAATAAAACATTTCGGTTATTTGGTAAAACCCTTAGACGAATATAAAATCACCCCGATCTTAAATAGAGTCCGTGAACTTTAAAACCTTAGATGCACCACCTGTAATGGCCAAACTGTCACATCCCTAGCACATTATCACTATTAAGTGATATCACGCCCGCAAAAATCTTGGTCATTTAAAATTCTAGCCCGCTATTATAAAATAACCCAGATTTGTTCTTCCTGTCGCCAATTTTGGGAACTTACTAACCATTAAGTACTTCTAATCCGCTGGATAGATAGATAAACCGTCCCAAATAACGCATCGCTTTAAACAAAATACTGGCTTTAGTCATATCTTATGCCCAACTGGTACCCTAATAATTCACAAACGATCGGTAAAACCCCTCTCGTTCAATTAAATCGGATTGCTGATAACACTCCGGTCACCTTGCTGGCCAAAATAGAGGGTAGAAATCCGGCCTATTCTGTTAAATGCCGCATAGGTGTTGCCATGGTGGATGATGCCGAAAACCGTGGTTTGCTGACACCCGGAACAGAATTGCTCGAAGCCACTAGCGGTAACACCGGTATAGCTTTAGCTTTTGTTGCTGCCGCGCGCGGTATCCCTATCACTTTAACTATGCCGGAAACCATGAGTTTAGAACGGCGAAAACTACTCATGGCTTATGGTGCTAAATTGATACTAACAGAAGGCGCTAAAGGCATGGCTGGGGCAATTGCAAAAGCCGAAGAAATTAAGGCTTCTGAACCAAACCGCTATGTTTTACTGCAACAATTTAAAAACCCGGCTAACCCTCAAATCCATGAACACAGCACAGGCCCTGAAATCTGGCAAGATACCGAAGGTAAAATTGATATTTTAGTGTCTGGCGTTGGCACCGGTGGGACAATAACCGGCGTTTCCCGCTATATTAAGCAATACTGTGGTAAAGCGATACTCTCGGTAGCAGTTGAACCTTCAGCAAGCCCAGTACTTAGCCAAACACGCCTAGGCCTGCAACTGACCCCATCACCGCATAAAATCCAAGGCATTGGCGCTGGTTTTATTCCCGATGTACTCGATTTGTCTTTAGTCGATGAAATCGAACAGGTTAGCAATGAAGAGGCAATAGACTATGCGCGCCGACTTGCCCGTGAAGAAGGAATTATTTCTGGAATTTCGTGTGGAGCTGCCGTTGCGGTTGCCGTGCGTCTGGCAAAACGGCCAGAACATAACGGTAAAACCATAGTTGTCATTTTACCAGACTCTGGCGAGCGCTATCTGAGTAGCGTTTTATTTGAAAACATCTTAGCCTCCTAAACGTTACCTATGACTGAAGACCTATGCCCAAATGACAAACAAGACTGGGGAATAACGGGGCTAGTTGAACAGCTAAGCCAGTTACGTGCCCAGTCTTTACAAATCCGTCAGCGCCGTAATCCACCGCCTAAGCTACCCTCAAAAAAAATATTGGGCAGCATTATCGATAATTTAGCCGCGGTTTTATTTCCAAACCGCTTAGGGTTACTCGATTTAACTGTAGAAGGCACTGATTATTTTGTTGGCCATACCCTGGATAGCCAGTTACGGGAACTCTACAAGCAAATCCGCCGTGAATTGCAATACCGTGATGAAAAACTTGCCGATAGCCAACAAATCCATCAGCAAGCCTTAACTTATACCCGCAGTTTTGCGACCCAATTGCCAAATATTAGAACGCTGATTGAAACTGATATACAGGCTGCATACGAAGGTGACCCAGCTGCCAGAAACCCCGATGAAGTCCTAATTTGTTATCCTGGCATTGCCGCCATTATTCACCACCGCATTGCCCACGTTCTCTATCAACAAGGTTTAACGCTGGTTGCACGTATTATTTCAGAAGTTGCCCATTCAATCACCGGCATCGATATTCATCCTGGCGCACAAATTGGTGAAAGCTTTTTTATTGATCATGGCACTGGCGTTGTCATCGGAGAAACCGCAATCATTGGTAATCGGGTCAGACTTTATCAAGCGGTAACATTGGGTGCAAAACGCTTTGCTAAAGATGAGGCTGGACATTTGATAAAAGGCAATGAACGACATCCCATTGTAGAAGATGATGTTGTGATTTATGCAGGGGCAACAATCCTAGGGCGTATAACCATAGGCCGAGCTTCCACCATCGGTGGCAATGTTTGGCTAACCCATAGCATCCCAGCTGGGAGCATCATCAGCCAAGCGCAAGTCCGTAGTGAATGTTTTGATGGCGGAGCTGGTATTTAGCCGCCATCAACAAAAAGCATAGTATTTTAAACTTCAGCGGCAATGCCACTGTCTTCATGCGCAGCATGATTTTGCGCCAGCATTAAATAAACCGCAGGAATCACAAACAACGTAAACAAGGTACCGATAGCTATTCCTGTGGCAATAACCAAGCCCATATTAAAACGGGATACAGCGCCCGCACCCGTTGCTAAAATTAAAGGCAACACCCCTAAAACCATAGCGGCAGTGGTCATTAAAATTGGCCTTAAGCGGATACTTGCAGCTTGTTCAATCGCACTGCGCTTACTGAGCCCTGATTTTTGTAAATTATTGGCAAACTCCACAATTAATATACCGTGCTTACTGATCAACCCCATTAAGGTAACCAAACCCACTTCCGTATAAATATTCAACGATGCTTGGCCCACGCCTATAGCAATAAATATTAAAGCGCCCGCAATCGACATAGGCACAGAAACCAAAATAATCAGAGGATCCCTAAAACTTTCAAATTGTGCCGCCAACGCCAAAAAGATGATGATTAGCGCAAATGCAAAAGTAAATACAAAACCACTGGATTCTTTTACCAATTGTCTGGACTGCCCACCATAATCAATTGACGAACTCGCTGGTAAAACCCGTTTGGCAATCGCTTGCAATTCTGCCAAGGCATCACCTAGTGTCACGCCAGGAAAAGGCACACCCGAAATGGTGGCCGCATTAAGTTGTTGGAAATGATTTAATGATTGTGGAACGGTTTTAGTGCTAATACTAATAATGGTCGAAAGTGGTACAGTTTCTCCGGTCGCGGCCCTAATCGGATAATCTTTTAATTGTTCAGCATTTAACCGAAAACCTTGTTGGACTTGCGGTATTACTTTGTAAGAACGCCCAGATAAACTGAAATAATTAACATAGCCACCGCCTAACATGGAGGCCAATGCAGACCCCACATCCTGCATAGTCAAACCCAATAAAGCCGCTTTGTTACGATCAATATTAATTTCAGACTGCGGCTGATCGTATTTTAAGTCACTGTCTATAAAAATAAACATACCGCTTTTGCGTACTTCTTGAAGAAACTGCAGGCTTAATTCATTTAATTGTTCAAAGGACTCCGTGGAACCAATGACAAATTGCACTGGTAAGCCACTGCTTCCTGGTAAAGGTGGTGGTTGAAAAGCAGCCACCCGCACACCGGCAATATGATTGAGTTCATTTTGCAGCAGCGGCTGTAATTGGTTGCTGGTTTGTTGGCGCTGATCCCAAGGCTTAAGTACCATGCCGGAAATAGATTGTCCTGGGACATCCAATTGGAAGACATGATCAACTTCATTATGCGTTATAAATTGCTCATAAACTTGACGGGAATACAATTGCCGTTGCTGTAAAGTAGCGTCTGGCGCGGAAGTGGATGAGGTAATAATGATGCCTTGGTCTTCTTGCGGTGCTAACTCGCTGTTCGCACTTTTATATAAAAAATAGATGCTCCCCAGTATTATTAAAGCAAAAACGCCGGTCACCGGTAAAAAATTTAAAGAGCCTTGTAAAGTGTTACGGTAACGTACACTAAGCCGATTAAACTGCCTATCAACAAAATCAACAACACGCTCTTCCCAACCACTTCGGTCTGGCGCATGCGCCTTCAACAAACGCGAACACATCATTGGTGATAAGGTCAGCGCCACAATGGCTGATACCGTAACAGCAGCTACCACAGTAAAGGCAAACTCGGAAAATAACGCCCCTGTCAGTCCACCTTGAAAGCCAACAGGTATATAGACAGCCACCAGCACTATGGTCATGGCTATAATAGGTCCGGTTAATTCCCGTGCAGCTTTAATGGCTGCAGGGATAGGCTGCATGCCCTCTTCCAAATGTCGGTTAATATTTTCGACAACAATAATGGCATCGTCCACCACTAAACCGATAGACAGCACTAAGGCTAATAAGGTCAGCAAATTTATCGAAAAACCAAAGGCCACCATTAAGGTGAAAGTACCGATTAATGAAAGCGGTATGGCAATCACCGGAATTAACACTGAACGTGGCGATCCCAAAAAGGCAAAAACTACAAACGTGACAATGATTAAAGCCTCTACCAAAGTATGGATAACTTCATCAATTGAGCTGTCGACAAACTTGGTCGAGTCATACACAATTTTTGCCGTCATACCATCTGGCAACTGTTTTTGAATATCTGGAAAAATAGCACGTACCCGGCTAATCACATCTAGCAAATTGGCACTAGGCGCAACTTGCAAGCCTATATATACTGCTTTATCACCATCAAATGAAACACTGGATTCATAATCATCAGCACCCAAAGTTACATGTGCCACATCCTTAAGCCGGATTAAAGCGCCATCTTGCTGTTTAAGAATTAACTCTTCAAACTCCGCAACCGAATGCAAACCGGTAGATGCTGTTAAATTTACCTGCACCATTTGCCCTTTAGTGCGGCCTAAACCGGCAATAAAATCGTTACGGGTTAATGCCAAGCTAACATCACTAGCTGTCATACCATAAATTTTAAGCTTATTAGGGTCTAACCACGCACGCAGAGAAAAGTTTTTACTGCCCAATAATTCCGCTAATTGGATACCTTCCACGGATTGCAATTTCGGCTGCACTGTACGGATTAAGTAATCGGTAATATTATTGGCTGGCATCACATCGCTGGAAAAGCCTATATACATAGCGTCTATGGTTTGTCCAATGGAAATGTTGATGACAGGACGCTGGGATTCTGGCGGCAGTTGATTAAGGATTGAATTAATTTTTGAATTAATTTCGGTGAGTGCTTTATCCGGATCAAAATTTAAGCGTAAATTGGCTGTAATGGTACTCAAACCACTTTGGCTAGTTGAAGTGATGTAATCTATACCATTGGCTTGGGAAATAATATTTTCTAAAGGCGTGGTAATAAAGCCTGCAATAATATCCGGATCCGCACCATAATAAGCCGTTGTCACGGTAACCACGGCATTTTCGGTACGCGGGTATTGTAAAACAGGCAAACTAGTTACAGCGCGTAAACCTAACACTAACAACAACGTGCTAACCACTGTTGCCAATACCGGCCGACGTATAAAAATATCAGTCATGTTCATAAGCGTTATTGGTCTTTAAGTTGTGGCGCTGGATCGTTACTGGGTTGCACACTGTTGTTTACTTGAATCGGTGAACCGTTGTGCAATTTAATTTGTCCTGAAGTCACAACAGTGTCTGCTTCTTTAACACCTTCCAAAATAGCGATTTGATCTCCCCTAGCCTCCCCTGTTACAACAAAACTTTGCTTGGCTAACAATTGTTGGTTTTCGCCGCTTTGCACCAAAAATACAGCGGCACCAAACGGATTAAAGGTTATCGCCGAGCGCGGCACGGTAATAAAATGTTGCGCCGCACCTGTACCAACATTAACGTTGGCATACATGCCGGGTAATAATTTATGTTCAGAGTTTTTTAAGCTGGCACGGATTTGCACATTACGGGTATTAACATCAACTCTTGGGTTAATCACGCTGATCTTACCGGTAAACTTTTCCGTAGGATAAATATCCAGGGTCAAGGTAACCGTTTGGCCAATTTTTAATTGCGCTAAACTCTGTTGCGGCATAAAAAAATCAACAAATATTGGATCTAATGCCTGGAGCGTTGCAATCACCGTACTATCCTGCAAATTTTGCCCCAAATCAATCTGCCGTATGCCTATTCTGCCGGCAAAAGGCGCCTTAACTGTCTTTTTATTGACTATGGCAAGTTGTTGTTCCACATTGGCTAAGGCCACTTGCATATTGGCTTGCTCTACATCAACATTTTGTCGGCTAATGGCTTTAACTTCATATTGCTCTTGGGCACGTCGGTAAGTAATACGCGACAATTCTGCTGTCGCCTTTAAAGCCGCCAATTTAGCCTTTTCATCACCAACGCGTAGCTGTAACAAAGGCGCGTTTAAGGCTACGTTATCACCTTGTTGAAAATAAATTTCACTGACTATCCCTGGCACTTCTGGTGTTAAATCAACCCCCTGTACGGCTTGTAAAGTACCTACCGCTTCCAATTTTGGTAACCATTCCTGAAAACTTGCCGGGATGGTGGATACCGTTTGCACAGGCTCACCTTGCGCCGTCATCACTTGCTTGATGATCTGGCCTTTAAAATTAATAAACCAAAATACCCCGCCCAACACTATTCCAACCGTGATGAGCATGAGGAGCATACGCTTAATCATTGCTACTTCCTTAATCTAGGCATTTCAAAAAGAGAAACTGGCTTTTTATTTATGTTTTGGAGATTTGATATTGCCTTAGAGGCGTCATCACGGTTCCACCAACCACCACCCAGTGACTGGAATAGCGCCGCAGTATCGGCATAACGCAAGGCTTCAACCTTAACTTGGCTGATCCGGGATTGTTGATAAGCCCGTTCTGCGTTTAACAATTCCAAATGGCTGGCCGCGCCAATTTGTAATTGGTTACGCACTAGCTCCAAATTAGCTAACGCCGTTTGGGTTGCTGCGTCCTGCGCCTGTAATTCAGCATTGTCAAATTCCAAGGCACTTAAGGTATCCGCTACATTCTGTAAGGCGTTAAGAACAGTATTATGGTATTCAGCTTGTGCTTGTTCATAAAGTGCAACGGCAGCACGTTTTTGGTGGGTTAACTGGCCGCCACGAAACAAGGGTTGTAACAAAGTCCCGCCTACCGACCAAACACCAGTGCCGGGGGCAAATAAATTACCCGCCAACGTCGCTATGCTGCTGATATTGGCGCTAATCGTAAAATCCGGAAAGGCACTGGCGGTAATTACGCCAATTTTAGCGCTTGCCGCGTGTAATTGAGCCTCTTGGGCGCGAATATCAGGCCGCTGCTGAACCAATTTGGCAGGTAAACTTAACGGCAACTGCTCCGGTAAATGCAAGTCATCTAGACTAAATTTCGCAAGCAATGCCGTGCCCTCTGGGACATCACCAACTAAAACGCTTAATTGATGGCGCAGTTGTGCAAGCTGTTTTTGTAAAGGCGGTAGCGTCGAACGGGTTTGTTCCAGCAAGGTTTGCTGACTTAACACTTCAATTTTTGAGAGGCTACCTATATCAAACTGTTGTTTAATAATGTTTAGTTGATCACTGTACGCTTGGATTATCACTTCAGTCGCAGCAATTTGTTTACGTAAGGATGCCTCTTGGATAGCGGTTGTGACGATATTAGCGGTGAGTGTTAAAACTGCCCCTTCCAATTGAAAACGCTCGTATTCAGCTTGCGCTTCCAACCCCTCTATTTGCCTTTGAATCCCGCCAAACACATCCAAGGTATATGACACTTTCACTGATGCGTTATACAAGGTAAAAACAGAGCCGCCAAAGTTGGGGTTGCCAAATTGTGCACCTGATACTTTTTGTTGTGTAGTCGCAAACGATGCATCTAGCTTAGGAAACAACTCCCCCGCCTTAGCTAAACGGTCTTCCCGTGCTGCTGTTAGTGCTGCCAATGCTGACTGTAAACTTACATTGCGTTTATAGGCTTGGATTACCAACTCATTTAATGACGGCGATTGAAATAACTGCCACCACTGACCCGGAATGTCTTGATTAATAAGTAAGGCTTGACCTTTAGCTGAAGCAGAATCAGCTGCAATCTGCTTAGTTTGCTGGGCATTAGTTAAATTGTCTGCTTTAGGGCTATCGGGGCGGGTAAAATCAGGACCCACTGTGCAACTGGACAAGATCAGTAAAAAACTACTGGATAACACGGCAAGTTTAAGTTTAAGCGCATTTTTGCATCCCAAGCTAATTGGCCTAAAGCTAGCTAGGATCCGTTTAGTTCTCATACTAATGCACCTTGTGGGGAGAATATGCCAAACAACAACAATTGGGTAATATGCTTGGCGAGTACTTCCACGTCTTGGTATTTAACATCCCAACCCGGCAGATGAGGTAATATCGGCTGATTATCAAGATAATATTTTACTAATCCGATTATCGATGTAGCCACCAGATAAGCATCCAAATGAGGGGCCAGTTCTCTGGCAAAGGCTAATAACTCATCAAAATGATTTTTAAAAACACCCTGTGCTAACAATTGCATACGTTCAGTATTTGCTTCCATAATTTCACGCTGCATCAACTGATGAAAGATAGGGTCGTGCGACATCATATTGAGTAAAAGCCGAACATAATTTTCCAATTTTTCTTGGACTGTTAAGTCAGACTCCAAAATTTTACTGGTAGCTAACGCTTTACCCGAAAAAGCAAAACGGACAGTCTCCAGATACAAGGTATTTTTATCTGGAAAATAATGATAAATTCCGGCAACACTCATATTCACTTCCTTAGCCAAGGCACGCATAGAAAGTGCGGAATAGCCTTTTTCAGCAAATAAGATAATCGCTTTACTTAGAATGATTTCTTTGGAACTCAATGGGCACCTTTTACCTAACGAACGTTCGGTAATCAATTTAACAGAAAAACTTATCTTGTCAAATTTTTAAGTCCGTGCGGTAAACTAATTTTAATGCTAAAAACCCAGCCTTAGGCACCAAAAAGCGTGTTATAGCCTAAACAGTTTTTAGCTAAGGTGACTAAACAGCGGTGTTTTTCGAATCAGGCAGGCTGTCATTTATACCCAGTAGCTGTTTTAAATTATAAGTTTTCAACCGCGCAACAACTTGGCGGCTGCTTAACTTTGGGTAAAATCTCAAAACCATTTAGGAGAGACAACTTTGGAGGTTAATCCTTTAACCCTGAAGAAATGATTTCAACTTTTGCTTTACTCATTTTTAATGGGGAAGGTAACCTCCCCATTTTCTAAAATAACAAAATAAGCCAGTTATTTTACTCGCGCTAAAGGCGTTGGTGGTTTTTGTGGGCCACGATAATATTTAGTTAAGTTCGCTTTTATAGCGGCATTGCTTTTAGTCACCACTTTAACAGCTGGCTTAGGCATTACTGGCGGTGGCGCATTGGCAACCGCTTCACCGGGTAATGGCGGCAAGCGCTCATAGACAGCAACAGGATCACCACTCAATCTATTTAGCGCGTTATTGAGCGCTTGCTGGTCAAACTCTGGCATTTCGCCATTATTTGCTTTTTGGATTAAGTTTAAAGCCACATCAAAACGTTGATCCAAGGTCATTTCTTCACCTTCTAAATCGGGATGCGCTTCAACATAAAGGGTATTATTTAACCAGCCTACTTTTATAGGTTGTTTAACAATAAACACAGGTGTTCCGACAGAAACTAGGTTGTATAACTGTTCAATATCTTCAGGATACATTCTGACGCAACCATGGGTAATCTGCATCCCTATACCAAATATTTTATCTATATCAGTACCATGGATGCGGTAATCTCCTGGCAAATTTAAATATAACGCAAAAGCACCTAATGGGTTATGTGGGCCAGGTGGGACAACTTCAGGTAACGGATCACCTTGGGCGGCATGCTCCTCACGAATTGATTCGGGTGGATGCCAAGATGGGTCTTTAACTTTTTTTATAACTTTAGTCTCACCTAAAGGTGTTTTCCAATCTTGCCGGCCAACCCCATGGGCAAAAGACATGACTATTTGACGCTGCCCAGGCTCAGTAGCCGGGTAGTAATACATGCGATATTCTGAAATATTTAAGGTTATGCCCCTATGTGGTGAATCGGGCAATATACGTTGGTTAGAAATTCGGACTATCTCGCCTTTTTTAACATCCCAACGGTCAACATCAGGATTTAACCGGACAATTTCTTCTTGCCCCAAACTAAACCGGCGTGCGACATCCAGCAAGGTCTCATTCTGGTCTGCACGGGTTAAAGGCATGCCATCGGGATACTCTGTAACCACCGTATCGCTAGGGTTTTCTGGCCATTGATAGGTAGTTGCCATAGCATTATCGGTTAAAGTGATGTTCACTAATAACAAAGCCAGCAAAATAAAAATATTCATCAATTTCTTCCTAAAGAAAAAAGTTAGCACAATATACTAATGACCTAGCCTCATAAAAAAGTTACGCATAGCTTTATTTAAGATTACTATTCTAGTGAATACAACAAATTGTGCCATTAAAACAACAAATTCTAGCATGCCTGAGCCACACCCGCATAGCCCTAAAACTAAGCAGCCTACAGAATTTAACTATTTCCTTAACTTGCACTAGCCATTTACGCACACGTGGTAAATAGGTACTATGCAAGCATGACCTATAGAGGCAGAAGCATACATAATAATCAACAGTATGCCTTACTATTTTAATTTGAGACCCCACATGGCATCACAACTATTCCGCACCAAACACACAACCCCAAATGATCTTGAAAATAGTGGCCTTAAGCGCTGCTTATCAGCTTGGGATCTTGCCTTCTTGGGGATAGGCGCCATTATTGGCACCGGCATTTTTGTATTAACGGGTGTTGCTGCTGCAACCCAATCGGGGCCTGCAGTAATTCTATCGTTTATTTTAGCGGGACTTGCCTGTGCATTTGCGGCTTTATCTTACGCTGAATTGGCCGCCTCTGTGGGTGGTTGTGGTAGTGCTTACGGTTATAGTTATGTGGCCTTTGGTGAGTTAATAGCCTTTATCATTGGTTGGGATTTATTGCTTGAATATAGTGTGGCAGTTGCTACAGTGGCCAATGGTTGGTCCGGTTATTTCAATAATGCGTTAACTGCCATTGGCATATCCCTACCCGAAGCTTTAACAAAAGCCCCAAAATTGGGGGGCATCATTAATTTACCTGCTTCTGGCATAATCCTGCTACTGATGCTGGTATTGATGATGGGTACCCAACATAGTTCAAAAACCAACACAGCGATGGTTTTTATTAAACTGATCACAATCAGTGTATTTATTGCTGTCGCCTGTTTTCATGTTAATCCTGATAACTGGCACCCTTTTATGCCGTTTGGTTGGTTTCAAACTTTACCCGATGGCAAAACAACTGGCGTGTTAGCAGGTGCGTCATTAGTATTTTTTGCTTATGTAGGTTTTGATGCGGTTTCAACTGCGGGTGAGGAAGCGAACGACCCCCAGCGGGACTTGCCCTTTGGCATCGTCGCTTCACTGGCATTTTGCACGGTAATCTATATTATTGTCTCGGGGTTGCTAACTGGTGTTGTACCTTATACAGAACTTAATGTCTCATCACCTGTTGCCCACGCCTTACAATTACTTGGTATTAATTGGGCTTCAGCACTGGTTTCAACAGGGGTTATTGCTGGTTTAACCACGGTTATGCTCGTGCTGTATTATGCGTTAACCCGTATCCTTTTCGCCATGTCCCGTGATGGCTTAGTTTCAGCTTTTTTTAACGATATCAACCCAAAAACGCAAACACCAACACGCGTGATTGCGCTATGCGGTGTAGCAATGTCGGTAATTGCAGGCTTTATCCCCTTAGGTGATTTGGCTGAGCTCGTCAATATAGGAACACTTGCTGCCTTTGTATTGGTTTGCCTAGGTGTGCTAGCACTAAGAATCACCAAACCGGAAATGCCGCGGCCGTTTAAAATACCTTTCGGTTCACTTTTACCGGTACTAGGCATATTGTCGTGTGGTGCATTAATGTTGTTTTTACCTTATATAACTTGGTTACGTTTTCTAATTTGGTTAGTTATAGGCTTGATTATTTACTTTACTTATTCCTACCAACACAGTGTTTTAAACAAAACTGAATGAATGATTGTATATGTTTGGATTGGCAGTTTGCCAAAATGCTAGCGCTAGCATCTATTTACTTGCCCGATGTAAAACAAAAAACAAAACCTTATAGCCACAAAGAAAGCCGTAAACGTTGTATTTAAGCGGATATGTTTAAATTACGCCAAACTAACTTTTACATTCTTACGCTAGCCCACTTTGTAAGTCACTACCTTAGAGCCGTTTATGTATATACCTAAACATTTTGAAGAATTAAGAATTGATGTCTTACACCAGTTGATACATACACATCCGCTTGCCACCTTAGTGACGATGTCTTCAAATGGCCTTAATGCCAATCATATCCCGCTGAGCCTTCAACCGTTTCCCCAACCCTTGGGTACACTACAAGGGCATATTGCCCGAGCGAACACCATGCTAACTGACATTGCCTCAGGCTCCGAAGTATTAGCTATATTTCATGGCGCACAAAGCTATATTTCACCCTCTTGGTATGCAACCCAAAAAGAAACGGGCAAAGTGGTTCCGACCTGGAATTATAGCGTGGTACATGCTTATGGAATTTTAAAGACGGTAGACGATAGTAAATGGCTGCACCGTCATTTAGAACAATTTACTGCACAAAATGAAGCCGCTTTTTCCACCCCTTGGGCGTTATCAGATGCACCACAAGAATTTACTGAAAAGTTGATTAATCACATCATTGGTATTGAAATGCAGATAACCCGTTTACATGGTAAATGGAAAGTAAGCCAAAACCAGCCCCAAAATAACCGCGATGGGGTGATTAAAGGACTAAAACAACACCAAAATGGCAGTGATGAAATGCTCAAAATGATTGGGATGTTTTCAAATGTTGATGAATAATTGAGCGCAACGAAAAAGCACTAGCTTTTTCAATATTTTAATAAATCGCTTACAACTTCACTTTAAGGCAAAAATATGAACAAACCATTAACATTACGCTGGGGCATTTTAGGCGCAGCCCGCATTAATGAACGCTTGTTGCCAGCCATTGTTGAAGCCCAAAATGCAGAACTAATCGCGATTGCTAGCAGAAGACCTGGCGCCGCTGCACAAACACTAGGACAATATGCCCCAGAAAATACCGAGGCAATCGCTTACGATAAAATGGAAGCCTTATTAGAGGATACCAATATTGACGCCGTTTACTTACCCATGGCTAACCAGGAACATGCGGTATGGGCATTACGCGCAATAGAACAAGGCAAACATGTACTCTGCGAAAAACCAATGGCGCTTACAGTCAGTGATATAGAAGCGATAGAATCTGCCGCTAGCAAACAAAAAGTTAAAGTCATGGAAGGCTTTATGTACCGCTTCCACCCCCAATTTGCTAGGGTTCAAGAACTTTTAGCTTCTGGTATTATAGGTGATGTATGCTCTGTGCGCGCCAGTTACTCCTTTATGCTGCGGCCAGCCCGGCTTTATCGTTTAGCCGAACCTATCGAGCGCGGCGGTGGTGCTATGTGGGATATAGGCTGCTACGCCATCCATACTATACGACAATTTTTTAACCACAAGCCGATCGCTGTCAACGCATTTGCTAAACATACAGAAAACGGTGCTGATACTGCCTGTAGTGGCGTTTTGGATTTTGGTGACGGCAAATTTGGCCATTTTGATTTCAGTTTTGAACGTGCAAGACGTAGCGAATATGAAATTATTGGTACCAAAGGCGGACTTAAATGCCATGTTGTTTGGCAACTTCCAAATGATGTACCGGTAATTTCATGGTGGACAGAAGCTGGCCAACAATGTGAAGAACGTTTACCGCAAGCCAACCATTTTCGCTTGGAAATTGAACATTTCAGCGATTGCGTACTTAACAACAAAACACCATTGCTCACCTTTGCAGATGCCAAAAGCAACTGCCGAACAATAATGGCGGTCTTAGATTCTGTTGCTAAAAATCAAACGATACCAATTTAACATTCCCCATCAGCCTATAGACAGGTCACCAATCGCTGTAGGCTGATACCCTCAAAGATAACCTTCGTAAACCTACTGCCTTGCCATGCCGGCAACCTGCTGACAGTTTAACAACAGCCATTTTGGCTGTAATTACCTGAAGGTGCACTACCCGCTTTCCCTCATCCTTTAGCTTTCCCACTTCATGGCTTAAGTTTCTGCCTTGATTCCGCATTATTTTTAAATTCCTCGCAGACCTATACCAGACCATGTCATGAAATTGAAACATTAATGGCCTAGCATGACCGCAGTTTACCGTTTACTTCTCAAAACCAAACTCAAAATAAGAATTCAATTTTAAAGCTTAGGACATCCCATGCACAAAAACCTTACCACAACCGTACTAGTAGCCGCAGGCTTAATCGGTTGTACAAGCACATTCGCTGACAGTGATTTTGACAAAGACAAACACCCAGGCCGCACTCAAGTATCAACATTAGCCGTTTATGGTGATTCTCCTTACGGATGTAAAACCAGTGAATGCCCTGCTGGTTTAAGCTCTGATAAGCCCGATGGCCCAAACCCTAGCGATCCACGACAAATAGAAGCGAGCCCTGAGTTTATCAACGCCATAAACCATGACCCTAAAATTGATTTGGTCATGCATGTCGGCGATATTCATTCAGGTAGCCAATATTGCACTTTATCTTATAACAGGACAATTGCCAGTCTTTGGTCAAACTTTAAAGACCCGCTGGTTTATACACCCGGTGATAACGAATGGACTGATTGCCACAAATCTGGTGAGGGTGGCAACATCCAAGACTCTACCGGCAACTTCGTTAACTATGCAAACGGTGATCCAGTGGCTAATCTTGCGCTTATCCGCGCCATGTTTTTCCCAAAAACTGGGGAAACGCTAGGCGAGCATAAACAAAAAGTGATTTCTCAAGCAATCGCTTATGACACGTCATTCCCAAAAGACGCGGAATATGTCGAAAATGTCATGTGGGAACAATCTGGCGTGTTGTTTGTGACCGTCAATATTCCAGGCGGCTCAAATAATGACGATGATAAATGGTATGGTGCTGATAAGACTAACACCCAAATCCAAGAAGCCGCCCAACGCACTGCTGCTGATTTACGCTGGTTAGATGCCGCATTTACCAAGGCTCAAAGCCAAGGCTATCAAGCGGTAGTCATTGCTGAGCAAGCCGATATGTGGGATTTAGATGGCAAAGCAGCCAGCCACATTGCAAATTACCAGGCCTTTATTGACAGTATTGCGGCCCACACAATCGCTTTTGGAAAACCCGTGTTGCTAATCAATGGTGACTCTCACGTATATCGTTCGGATAACCCACTTACTGACAACGCCCCTTGTTTTACTGAAGCTGGCGGGTGTAGCGATGATGCTTATGATAGCCAAGCACAAAACCGCAGTAATTTAGGCAAACCGCCTTTTGATGTCTCGAATTTTCACCGCCTTGTCGTACATGGCAGCACATTCCCACTGGAATATTTACGTCTAACTATTAATCCACGTGCTAAAAATGACGACAGTGATAGCGCTTTTGGCCCATTTAATTGGGAACGTGTACAACCCTAAATAAGTAACCTGTGGTTTGAACTGCTTAGTACCCTAAAGTTTTTGCATTTCAAACCACGGCCTCTGCAACAAACCCTGTCCTTACCATGAATTGATAGCGTAAATAGTCATTATCAGCCCACTTAAGTAAACCCAGCATTACCTTTACTTGCAGCATTGCCCTTTTGGGTTTGTCCAAAAAGAGAGCGCCAAGCACTTTATTAGTGCAAATACACGGCGCCATCTGCATAAACAACCTGTTTCACCCATTAAATATACGCTTTTTAATAATTGGCATAGGCTATGCTTAAGCACAACCAAATGCTGCAACGTCGCGGCATCCCCTCAACAACGAAGTTGAAGCAGCTAGCGTTTAACTGGCTGTCGATTACTGTTGCCTAAATTTTTTGGAACATCTCGTGTAAATAATCTATACCTAAAATTTTTTTACACCGAACTTCCATGCTTTCATTCACGGCAACTTTCATAGCGCTTAGATCTGCATTTGATCAGGCAATTTAATTTTGTTTATAACAATGGTGAGTTATGTCCTATTTGAAACCTTCTGAATTTGTCACAAAAATGATTGACGCCGGCGAGTCCAAAATTTTTATGTCACCACGTGATGTCTTAATTAGGGCCTACATGGCTGGGGCAATTTTGGCCGTAGCAGTTGCTTTAGCCGTGACTGCAGCCGTCCAAACCGGCTATCCCATCGTTGGCGCGATAATATTTCCAGTAGGCTTTAGCATTTTAAACTTAATGGGGTTTGATCTTTTAACTGGCGTATTTGCTTTAGTACCGTTAGCACTGCTTGCCAAGCGCCCTGGCGTGACGGTAACTGGCGTGTTAAAAAATTGGGCACTGGTTTTTCTGGGCAATTATTTAGGTGCTTTAACAACAGCCGTACTTATAGGTATCGCTTGGACATACGGCTTCACGGCAGAGCCAAGCGCTGAAGGTAAAGCCATTGCTAAAGCTGCCGATTTAAGGACATTAGGCTTCCAAGAACATGGCGCAGCCGGTATGCTGACAGTCTTTGTAAAAGGTGTGCTGTGTAACTGGATGGTATCGTTAGGTGTGGTCGGTGCAATGATCTCAAATACCGTTAGCGGCAAAGTGATCGCGATGTGGATGCCCATTTTGATCTTCTTTGGCTTAGTCTTCGAACATGCTGTCGTCAACATGTATTTATTCCCATTAGGTATGATGATGGGCGCTAAGGTCAGTATTATGGAATATCTGATCTGGAATGAAATCCCCGTAATTTTAGGGAATTTAGTGGGGGGTTTAGGCCTTACCGGCCTTACAATTTATGCAACTCACTATAAAACCACCACTGCTTAAGTGCACTTGTATAGTTTTCATCTGATAGCGATACAGCCCAATACCTGAGTAATACCGAAAATCAGTTGTTTGTTTAAGCATAAATTATCATAATTTAGAAATTTGTGGCTCTAACAATAATACGGCGAATGCTAGCCAATCTTAAGCGAGGATAAATTTAATGTCGCATTTTCTCTCAAAACAACGGTCAATTGCTCAGCCGGGCTATAGCCGATGGATGGTTCCTCCTGCTGCACTGTCTGTACATTTATGCATAGGGCAAGCTTATGCCTTTAGTGTATTTAATAATCCATTAACTCGCATTATTGGCATCACTGAATCTGCCCCAGATGATTGGAAATTAACGACATTAGGTTGGATTTTTAGTTTAGCTATTGTGTTTTTAGGCCTTTCCGCAGCTTTTGGCGGTAAATGGTTAGAAAAAGTCGGCCCGCGCTTGACCATGTTTGTCGCAGCTTGCTGTTTTGGTGGCGGTTTTTTTATATCAGCTCTTGGAATCTACCTCCATCAAATTAGTTTGATTTATTTGGGATATGGCGTTGTTGGAGGCATCGGTTTAGGCTTAGGCTACGTATCGCCAGTGTCAACCTTGATTAAATGGTTCCCCGACCGCCGCGGCATGGCAACCGGCATGGCGATTATGGGCTTCGGTGGCGGCGCCATGATAGGTGCCCCGTTATCTGTCTTATTAATGGAGCATTTCAAATCAGCCACGTCTGTAGGTATCATGGAAGCCTTTTTAGTGATGGGCAGCCTATATTTTATCTCCATGCTGATTGGCTCATTGAGCATTCGTATTCCACCAGAAAACTGGAAACCGGAAGGTTGGGTCCCTGCAGTCGTGGAAAATAAGATGATCACGAAAAACCAGGTACATATTGACCAAGCCTTAAAAACGCCGCAATTTTATTTGCTATGGCTAGTGTTATGTATGAATGTTACCGCAGGTATCGGTGTTTTAGGACAAGCGTCAGTCATGATCCAAGAAATGTTTAAAGGCAGTGTCAGTGCTGCTGCTGCTGCCGGCTTTGTCGGCTTGCTTAGCTTATTCAATATGGGTGGGCGGTTTTTCTGGTCATCTGCATCTGACTTTATAGGCCGAAAAAACACTTATTTCATTTTTTTCGCTCTTGGAATTTTACTTTATTCATCCATCCCTAGCATCGGTGCTGCCGGAAAAATTGGCCTATTCATCTTGTTATACGCGGTCATCCTAAGCATGTACGGTGGTGGGTTTGCCACGATACCGGCCTATTTGGCAGATATTTTCGGCACTAAATTTGTTGGTGGCATTCATGGCCGTTTATTGACCGCTTGGGCAACAGCCGGCGTCTTAGGGCCAGTATTAGTGAACTATATCCGCGAGTTCCAAATTGAACAAGGTGTCGCTAAAGCCGAAGCCTATAACGTAACGATGTATATTATGGCTGGTCTTTTATCAATAGGCTTTATCAGTAATTTATTGATAAAACCTGTGCATGAAAAGCATCATATGAAGCACGATGAATTAGATGAATTCGACGGAATTTTTTCCCCAAAAGATGACTTGCTGTCTTCAATAAATTCTGAGCAAACCACTTAACTTAGCATTTTAGCCCCCACTATGAACGATTTAAAAACCTCACGGCCCACAAGTCTTATCAGCCTAATTATTTTCTGGCTTTATGTCACATTACCCCTAGCCTGGGGGGTTTGGTCCACTATCAAGAAAGCCTTAGCGCTTTTTAATTAGATTAGACCCTCGCCTACGCATATTAAAGAGGAAAAAATGAATACAACACCGGCTGCGCCCTATCAAACACCCTCTTCTAGCCACGCTGAGACTTTGCTTAGTAAAGAGCAAATGACCGATGTCATTATTTCAGCAAAAGTCGCCAAACAGTTAACTTGGGAAATTATCGCCAAACACATTGGTGTTGATGAATTATGGCTAGCTTCTGCTTGTTTGGGTGCCAATAGCATGAAACCCGATATTGCCGAAAAACTCTGCCAATTTTTAGAACTGCCAGAAAATGTCCAACGCGCCTTAGAGCGTTTTCCCAATAAAAAATGGGCTTATGACATCCCGCAAGACCCTTTAATTTATCGCTTATATGAAGTAGTTGGCGTCTACGGAGAATCCATAAAGGAAATCATCCATGAGAAATTTGGTGACGGCATCATGAGCGCTATAGATTACAGCATGACCATAGATAAAGAGGAAAACCCTCTCGGAGACCGTGTTATTATTACCATGAATGGTAAGTTTTTACCTTATAAATCTTGGTAGCCTGCAGTTAACTAAACAAGTACTATCAAATTAAAAACCGACTAATCATCAATTGAACAGCTACTTTTTCTAAGCCGTAACTGTTTAATTGAATGTAGTCTTTTGGCTAACTTACCTTACCAAAACTTTTTCGTATCTATCGCCTTATTATCATTCAAGGCATTCCAGCCCAATACTATACGGTATATCAGCAATACCACCGTTGGTATTAAAATGAAAAAACCAATGCCCACCTCAAAAGTAAGGCCTGCTAATGCGAATCCGGCCAATGTTACCCAAACTGTTTTTATTTGCCAGTCAAAATGTGATGCTAACCAAGTGCCTTCAACCTCATTACGCTTAAAAAAATTGATACCTACACCGATCAATAATGGCAAACCAGCAAGCATGAAAGTCAGTGCTTGGCAGATGTAAACTGCTGCAGTTAGTTTCTTTAACGCCTCAGTATCCTTTTGTTCTGTAATAATATTATTCATTTTTAACCTGCTGGATGTTGGATTTTCCGGTCTTCTTGCAAGACCTTGTTTTATTAGAAAGGCTAAAACTAGCTAATTAAGGCTAGCCGCAAAAATTAGTAACATGGTAAGTTAGTTGTTACAGTTTTTTATAAAAACCGCATACCATAATTATGGACACACAAGACTAGCTAATAATTCAATTAATAGCTTTATAAATTAAGTTCATGGCAATTTTATGTCTTAGCCAATACTATTATCGCTATGAAAAAATCATTACTCTACAAAGGTCGCGGCAGCATCAGCAATCTTGCCGGCCGCTATGAAAAGCAGCAAAAACAAAGGGTAGACAATGGCTGGAATAACTTGGAAGAGGATTTACCGCCGTTAAAAACTGAAGTCATTATTGATAATAGCAAATCGCTAATCACCTACAACGATTCTCCCGACCTGCCTTTTGACCGTTCAATCAACCCTTACCGTGGCTGTGAACATGGCTGCACTTATTGCTTTGCAAGACCCAGCCATGCTTATTTAGGGCTGTCTCCAGGCCTTGATTTTGAAAGTCGAATTTTGCTTAAACCTGAGGTGGTAAAGTTGCTGCGCACCGAAATCAGCCATGCAAATTATCGTTGCGCACCACTGGCACTTGGCACCAATACAGACCCTTACCAACCTTTAGAGCAGAAATACCAATTAATGCGGCAGATTTTGGAAGTGTTGCTAGAAGCCCGCCATCCAGTTTGCATAGTAACAAAATCGGCGTTGATTGAGCGTGATATTGATGTATTATCAGCCATGGCAAAACAAGGTTTAGTTTCGGTCTATTTATCCATTACAACGTTAGATGAACACTTGGCGCGCACCTTAGAACCTCGTGCCGCGTCACCCAAAAGACGCTTACAAAGTATCAGCGCATTAAATCTAGCCAACATACCAACTGGGGTTATGCTGGCCCCAATGATTCCATTTTTAAACGATCATGAACTTGAAGATATTGCTAAAGTCGCCAAAAAAGCTGGCGCAAGTAGCGCTGAGTACATTTTACTACGCTTACCTCTAGAAGTTGCCAGCCTTTTTGAAGAGTGGCTACGACAATATTATCCATTAAAAGCAGATCATATCCTAAACCTCATAAAACAATGCCGCGGTGGAAAAACGTATGATCCCAGTTTTCACCAACGCTTTCGAGGAACAGGTAGTTATGCAGACTTACTCAACCAACGTTTTCGTCTGATTGCCAAGCAATTAGGTCTAAACCAGCCTCTTCCTAGCCTACGCACAGATTTATTCCGCAAACCAGTCAATATCCCTATGAATTTTGACTTGTTTGATTAAGTACGCAAAGGTCACCTTAAATGATCAAAAAAACCAATTTTAAACAATTATTTTGTATCGCTATATTCACCAAAGTGTGTCATAAAAATACACAATTTATTACCTACTGTTTAAGTAAGGAATGAACTATAATAAGCCCTAGCTGTCCACGTCAATGAGTCAGTGCATGAACTCTATTACTACACCAGTAAAGAGTTTAACTAGTGTGTGTTTTTACTCGATCGATTTCCTATGCTATGATTCCGGCAATTTTTTATTACCCAACGATATGGAAACGTTGTTTAATCAAAATGGAATTGCCGTATTGAGAGAATTATGACTGAACCAAGCGTTACCGAACCAAACATTACCGACATCATTGCTTCTTTAAAGCATAAACCAGGTGCTCTATTGCCTATCTTGCACGGTATACAGGATGCTATGGGTTATATCCCTAGCTCATGCATCCCGGAGATTGCTTCGGCCTTGAATTTGTCCCGCGCTGAGATCCATGGCGTCATCAGTTTTTATCACTATTTTCGTGATACACCACCAGGAAAAAACACGATCCATCTATGCCGCGCTGAATCTTGCCAAGCTATGGGCTCTAAGCACCTTGAAGCACATGTAAAAAATAAATTAGGTATCAACTTCCATGAAACCACGGCTGATGGCTCTTTTTCATTAGAGCCTGTTTATTGCCTAGGTAATTGCGCTTGTTCACCAGCCATGCAAATTGGCCATGATATTTATGGCCGCGTCTCCGAACAATCTTTTGATGCCATTATTAGCAACCTAGGAGAAGGCGCATGACAATCAATGTCTATGTTTCATGTGATTCCAGCGCCATTTCACTCGGTGCAAACCAAGTCGCTGCAGGCATTGTAAAAGAGGCTGAAAGCCGAGGCATTGCAATTAATTTAATCCGCAATGGTTCACGTGGCATGTTTTGGCTAGAAACTTTAGTTGAAGTTGCAACTGACCATGGCAGAATTGCTTATGGGCCTGTTCAAGCCAGTGATGTGGCCGGGCTTTTTGAAGCCAATTTTTTAAGTGGTGGCGCACATGCATTAGCACTAGGCTTAACCGAAGAATTAGCTTATTTTAAAAATCAACAACGTTTAACTTTTGCCCGCGTTGGCGTAACTGACCCCATCAAACTACAAGATTACCTAGACCATGACGGTTACCGTGGTTTAAAAAATGCCTTAGCCTTAGCCGGTGCCGACATCGTCAAACACGTCACGGATTCTGGCCTAAGAGGCCGTGGTGGTGCGGCTTTCCCTACCGGCATTAAATGGAACACCGTACTTAACACCCCATCCGCACAAAAATATATTATTTGTAACGCCGATGAAGGTGATTCAGGTACTTTTTCTGATCGCATGATCATGGAAGGTGACCCTTACGTCTTGATAGAAGGCATGACCATAGCAGGTATAGCCGTGGGTGCTAACCAAGGTTACATCTATTTACGTTGTGAATATCCCCATGCCCATGCCGCACTAAATAGCGCCATAGCTAGCGCGTATCAGGCAGGCTATCTTGGTGACAACATACAAGGCAGTGGCAAAGCCTTCCATCTTGAAGTACGTTTAGGTGCAGGCGCCTATGTTTGCGGTGAAGAAACTTCGTTAATGGAAAGTTTAGAGGGTAAACGCGGGCTTGTCCGCTTTAAGCCACCGTTACCCGCAATCAGCGGTTTATTTGGCCAACCCACTATTATCAATAACGTCATTTCATTAGCCTCTGTACCCATTATTTTAGATAAAGGCGGCGATTTTTACCGTGACTTTGGTATGGGTCGTTCACGTGGCACTTTACCTGTGCAGTTAGCGGGCAACATTAAACATCCAGGATTAGTTGAACTGGCATTTGGCTTGACATTACGCGAAATACTTTATGATTTTGGTGGTGGTTCAGCAACTGGCAAACCGATTAAAGCAGTTCAAGTTGGGGGACCTTTGGGGGCTTATATGCCCGAATCGCAATTTGACACGCCTTTAGACTACGAAGCTTTCGCCCAAATTTGGACTGTCGTGGGTCACGGTGGCATAGTCGTTTTTGATGAGACTGTAGATATGGCTGAAATGGCACGCTACAGCATGGAGTTTTGTGCGATTGAATCCTGCGGCAAATGCACACCCTGCCGTATTGGCTCAACACGCGGTTATGAGGTTATGGATGACATTATGAACGGTCGCGACCTGAGTAAAAATGTACCGCTGTTACGTGATCTTTGCGACACTTTGCTTAACGGCTCACTGTGTGCTTTAGGTGGTATGACGCCATACCCAGTCTTGAGTGCTTTAAACCATTTTCCAGAAGACTTTGGAATTGAAAACAAAGCGCATGCTGCCTAATATTGATTAAGAGGATTAAAATTATGTCGATCATTAAACAAGATTTTGGCACTCCAGCCAGCCAAGCTGAAGAAACCGTAACATTACATATTGACGGTTTTGAAGTCACAGCGCCAGTGGGGACATCGATCATGCGGGCAGCGGCCAGTATTGGCATTGAAATACCTAAGTTATGCGCCACTGACAGCATAGAACCGTTTGGTTCATGCCGCTTATGCTTAGTTCAAATTGAAGGCGGCCGTGGTATGCCAGCCTCGTGTACCACGCCTGTTGGGGCCGGTATGAAAGTGGCCACACAAAACCCACGCTTAGCTGATGTCCGCCGTGGCATTATGGAACTTTATATCTCCGATCATCCGTTAGACTGCCTGACCTGCTCTGCCAATGGTGATTGTGAGCTACAGGACATGGCAGGTGCAGTTGGCTTGCGTGAAGTACGTTATAACCCTGCTGGTAAAAACCATTTAAATTCCAGCAAAGATGAGAGCAACCCATATTTCACTTTTGACCCTAGCAAATGCATAGTCTGTTCACGTTGCGTTAGGGCCTGTGAAGAAACCCAAGGCACGTTTGCTTTAACCATTGATGGCCGCGGCTTCAGCTCTAAAGTCTCACCCAGCCAAAACCAAAGTTTTATGGATTCCGAATGTGTCTCTTGCGGCGCTTGTGTACAAGCTTGCCCAACAGCTACATTGATGGAAAAAGCTGTCATAGCGAGTGGCCAACCCGAACACGCCATTACCACTACCTGTGCTTATTGCGGTGTTGGCTGTTCCTTCAATGCGGAAATGAAGGGTGAACAAGTTATCCGCATGGTTCCCGATAAAGACGGTAAGGCTAACCATGGCCATTCCTGTGTTAAAGGCCGTTTTGCATTTGGTTATGCCACGCATAAAGACCGCATCACTAAACCCATGATCCGGAAAAAAATTACTGATGCCTGGCAAGAAGTCAGTTGGGAAGAAGCCATCAATTACGCCGCTTCTGAACTCAAACGTATACAAGCTAAATATGGTAAGGACTCGATTGGTGGGATTACCTCTTCGCGCTGTACAAATGAAGAAACCTATCTCGTACAAAAATTAATCCGCGCTGGTTTCGGTAACAACAACGTTGACACGTGTGCGCGGGTTTGCCATTCACCTACAGGTTATGGCTTAAAGCAAACCTTTGGTGAATCATCCGGCACCCAAAACTTTGACTCAGTTATGCAGGCAGATGTCATTATGGTCATTGGCGCTAACCCAACAGATGGCCATCCAGTGTTTGGTTCGCAAATGAAAAAACGCTTACGTCAAGGCGCAAAATTAATTGTTGCTGACCCCCGCGAAATTGATTTAGTCAAAACACCACATGTTAAAGCTGAGCAACACCTTAAGTTACGTCCTGGCACTAATGTCGCCTTAATTAACGCTTTAGCACATGTCGTTGTTACTGAAAACTTAGTTGATGAGCAATTTGCTAATGCGCGTTGCGATGTTGAATCATTCAACAAATGGAAAACATTTGTTGCTGATGCACGCCATTCACCTGAAGCTACAGAAGTAGTGACTGGCATAGCCGCTAACAGTGTCCGTGATGCTGCAAGACTGTACGCCAACGCTAAAAATGGTGCCATATATTATGGTTTGGGCGTTACTGAGCATAGCCAAGGTTCAACCATGGTGATAGGTATCGCCAATTTAGCAATGGCCACGGGTAATATAGGTCGCGAAGGTGTTGGTGTTAATCCACTACGTGGGCAAAATAATGTACAAGGCTCATGTGACATGGGTTCATTCCCACATGAATTTCCTGGCTACCGCCATGTATCAGACTTGGAGACCCGTAAATTATTTGAAGACGCTTGGCATGTTAAACTTGAGTCAGAACCTGGCCTACGCATTCCAAACATGTTTGATGCCGCGTCAGAAGGCAGTTTCCTAGGCTTATATGTTGAGGGGGAAGACATTGCCCAATCAGATCCCGATATCACTCATGTCCACCACGCTTTACGCTCAATGGAATGTGTCATAGTCCAAGACCTGTTCTTAAATGAAACCGCCAAATTTGCCCATGTTTTTTTACCGGGAGCTTCTTTCTTAGAAAAAAACGGTACTTTCACTAACGCAGAACGCCGTATCTCGCCTGTACGACGGGTAATGAAACCGTTAGCAACCTATGAAGATTGGGAAGTTACCCAAATGTTGGCCAACGCTATGGGTTATGCTATGAACTATAGCCACCCTTCTGAAATCATGGCTGAAATTGCGCAATTAACACCCAGTTTTTCCGGTGTCAGCTATGCAAGAATTGACCAACTTGGCAGCATTCAATGGCCTTGTACTGACGAATCACCGGAAGGCACACCAACTATGCATGCCGAAACCTTTATGCGTAGTAATGGTAAAGGCTTATTCATGAATACAGAATATGTCGCCACACAAGAACGTGTAAGCCGTGAATACCCATTAATCTTAACCACTGGCCGGATACTCTCGCAATATAACGTAGGCGCGCAAACCCGCCGTACCGAGAATGTTGCCTGGCATGCTGAAGACCGCCTAGAAATTCATCCACATGACGCTGAAGACCGTGGCTTGAAGGATAATGATTGGGTAGGGATTAAGAGCCGTTCTGGCGAAACTGTCTTGCGGGCATTAATCAGCTCACGTGTGCAACCTGGCGTGGTTTACACCACCTTCCACTTCCCAGAATCCGGCGCCAATGTGATCACCACGGATAACTCGGATTGGGCGACGAATTGCCCTGAATACAAAGTAACGGCAGTTCAAGTCAGTAAAGTTAGCCAAACTTCAGAATGGCAACAAAAATATCAAGCTTTTTCCGACCAACAATTGGAATTGTTGGAGCAAGGTTTGAGTAATGTCTAACGGAAACATTGTCTTACAGCCTTTACCCCTTGAACTGGGTTGGCCTACCTACCAACAAAGTGAAGTAGAGCGCTGGCAAGACAATAACCTCACTCTTCAGCAAGATTTTATTGCTGAAGAAGTGCCGGTTTCGCTTATTTATAACGGTACACCGCATGTTGTTATGTTGGCATCGCCTACCGATTTAGAAGATTTTGCCCTCGGCTTTAGTATCACCGAAGGCATAATTGAAAAACCAGCAGAATTACTCTCCAGCCACGTTTATAACCGATCAACAGGCATAGAAGTCCGCTTACAAATACCAGAACATCGGTTTAGCTGTTTAGCTGACAAAGGCCGTAATTTAACTGGCCGGACTGGTTGTGGCTTATGTGGCGCCAGTACATTGGAACAAGCCATACGCCATACTAATCCGGTCGCAGGCAGCCTAAGCTTATCCAGTTTAGAGTTACATACAGCGTTGGCAAATCTTAAACAACAGCAAAAACTCAATCAATTAACTGGCGCTGTCCATGCCGCGGCTTGGGTTAAAATCGGCCAAGGCATACAACATGTACGCGAAGATGTTGGCCGACATAATGCGCTTGATAAGCTATTAGGCTTGTTATTACGTACTGGCAGCGATCTTAGCTTAGGCTTTGTTTTGGTGACAAGCCGGGCCAGTTATGAAATGGTACAAAAAACTGCCTCTGTCGGTGTTAGCATTTTGGCAGCTATTTCTGCACCGACGGGTTTGGCTATCCGTTTGGCCAATGAAACTGGGTTAACCTTAATCGGTTTTGCCAGAGAAGATCAACATGTTGTCTATAGCCACGGTCAGCGTATCACCCATCATATTTACCCTCTTTAATAAAAAATAGAATTAGCCGCAATGAATACAGAAAGAATCATAAAAATGGCCAATGATATTGGCGACTTTTTTAACTCAGAAAGCGATAAAGTACTCGCTGTTGAAAGTGTAAAAAACCATCTAGCCAAATTTTGGGATCCCAGAATGCGCAAAACCATCATTACCTATTGCCAAAATGACGGTAGCCAACTTCATGAGTTAGTTAGGGATGCGGTCAAAAAACTTGACCCGCCTAGTACAAAATAAAAACTCTACAGGCTATAAAATTAGCCCTAGGCATAACAAATAGTAACCGCGATAGTTTTTAAAATTGTCGCGGTTTATAAAGATTGGATAATTCAACGCCAATAGGCTATCGCCAGTGTAATCTATTAAAAGCTAAACAACAGTTCCTATTAGGTTTTTTTACTTAATTTAATAGGCCTATTTTATTGGCACGGGCAAAAACTGCGACCATTTGATTTTACCGCCTACCTCGCTAGATTTAGGCAATTGCGCTATATCCCAACCACCGCCCAAAGCTTTGATTAATTGCACTGCAGCTGTTAAACGCTGGCTTTGCAGATCCACAACCGTTTTTTGATTGCTGAGTGCATTAGTTTGCGCGACCATGACATTAAGGTAACTCACTGTGCCGGCTTTATACTGGTTGGTGACTAGCTCTACGGCAGTACGCGCAGCTTGTGCCGCTTGCTCCTGTGCTAGCATTTGCTCTTGCAATATTCGTAAACTGGCCAAGCTATCTTCCACTTCTTGAAAACCTGTCAGCACAGTTTGTCGATATGCGGCGACACTCGCATCATAGCTTTGTAAGGTGTTTTCCAACTGGGAACCACGGGCACCACCGTCAAATATTGGAATTGCGAGAGCTGCTGGGCCTAATGCCCAAAAGCGCACTGCATTATTCAAAAAACTGTTAAATTTCGTAGCTTGATAGCCATTTTGTGCCGCTAAATTTAGGCTAGGATAATACGCCGATTTAGCCACGCCTATTTGTGCATTAGCTGCAGCGGTTAATCGTTCCGCAGCTGCAATATCGGGTCGCCGCTCTAATAATTGTGATGGCAGATTAACCGGAATAGGTGGAATTGCGGCATTTAAGTTGGCGACTGGAATACTTAACTCAGCTGGCGTTTTACCTATTAATACAGCAACTGCATGTTCCAATTGGGATCTTAAAATACCTGTATTAATGGCTTGTGCTTTTGCCGATTGCAATTGGGTTTCTGCCTGGACTACATCAGCCTTAGATACCACGCCAACCGCATATTGGTTTTGGGTGATGTTTAGCGTTTTAACAAACGCGTTGGTTGTTTCAAGCAGTAAGCTTTTTTGAGCATCCAACGCGCGTATTTGAAAATAATCTTGTGCTAAAGTTGCTTGTGTTAATAAGATTAATGCTTGTAAATTAGCCGCACTGGCTTGGGCATTCGCTTGGTTCGCTTCCACTTGTCGACGCACTTGCCCCCAAATATCGGGTTCCCAGGCAAAACTGGCGACAAAACTAAATAAATTTCTTACGCCAGCAACGGCCACACTTTGCCCACTCGCCGCGCGAAAACGGTTAGCCGAAGTGGTTGTCGTCAAAGTTGGAAAATAAGCCGCTTTTGCGCTTTGTACCAAGGTTTGCGCTTGATGAAACTGGGCTTCGGCCTGAGCAATCGATTGGTTACCAATAACCACCTGCTGTTCTAAAGCATTAAGATACGCATCATTAAACATCTCCCACCAATTACCCGTTAGCTCATGGTCGCGAGGTTTTGCTAACGTCCAATCCTTAACTTCTTTAAAGTCTACAGGTATCTCATTAAAACTAGGTTTTATATAATCCGGACCAACGCTACAAGCGCTAGTGCCTACTAATAGGCATACAGCCAATAGCTTAAGTAACAGCGGATACCTCATGATTTATATTTTCCTTTGGATTGAAAAAAAGCAGCAACGGAAAATGTTAACGGCGCAGCAAACCTATGTTTACAGCGCCGTTCGAAGCCGTCCAAATACAGGTAAATTACCGGTGTAGTGTAGAGCGTAAGAATTTGGCTAAAGACTAGCCCGCCAATAATGCTAATCCCTAAAGGCTTAAGTAGCTCTGAACCATAACCTGAACCAAAAGCCAGAGGTACTGCTGCTAGCAAAGCGCCGCAAGATGTCATTAAAATTGGCCTAAAACGCAAATGACAAGCTTTGCGTATGGCTGCCTCTGCGGTTAAGCCATCTTTGCGTTCTGCATTAATGGCAAAATCGATCATCATAATGGCATTTTTTTTAACTATCCCTATTAATAAAATTAACCCTATCAAAGCAATAATGCTAAATTCAGTGTTGAAAGCCAACAACGCCAAAATAGCTCCCACACCTGCGGAAGGCAGGGTGGATAAGATGGTCAAGGGGTGTATATAACTCTCGTATAACACCCCTAGCACGATGTAGATGGCTATCAACGCTGATAATATCAACCAAGGTTGGTTTTTGAGTGATTTTTCAAATTCTTTAGCAGAACCTTGGAAACTACCATGAACCGATATGGGTACCGCTAAATTATTGACTGCTTCATTCACTGCCTGCCGTGCTGCTGATAATGCGACTCCGGCTGCCAAATTGAATGAAATGGTGGTAGTTGGAAACTGGCCTTGGTGATTTACCGATAACGCCGTGTTAGTAGGTACTAAATGGGTAAATGCCGAGAGTGGCACTTGCGCACCATTGGGGAAATCAACACTAGCAGGTACGCTCACATAAATGGATTTTAAAGCCTCTGGATTTTGGGCATATTCCGGTGCAACCTCCATCACCACATGATATTGGTTTAATTCGGCGTAAATTACCGAAATTTGGCGTTGCCCAAAAGCATCATTTAAGGTGGAATCGATCAAATTTTGGCTAACACCAAGCCTAGACGCCGCCGCCCTATCAATCTGTAAGCTAACTTGTTGACCTTTGTCTTGCTGGTCAGTATTCACATCGGTCAGTTCAGGCAGTTTTTGTAAGGCCGCTAATATACGCGGTGCCCATACCTTAAGTTCCTCTAGTTCTTCAGATTGAAAGGCATATTCATACGCTGCTGGCGACGGCCGGCCACCAATCCTAAGTTCTTGGGCAGGCCGCAAATATAAGCTGGTGCCAGCCACGTTAGCGAGGCCAGTACGTAATTTTGCCATCAATTGGTCAGCACTGACCGATCTTTCTTCTAAGGCTTTTAAGATGACATATAGACGTCCACTGTTGGTGTTTGAACGGTCGCCACCGGTATTGCCTATGACGGCTTGTACAGCGGGTTCGCGCTTAATGAGTTGTATGAGCTGGGTCAGTTTTTCCTGCATGGCTTGTGATGAAATGGTCTGGTCACCCCAAACGCCACCGATTAACCGGCCAGTATCTTGAATAGGAAAAAAACCTTTCGGGATAATGCTGTAAAGATAAAAATTTAAGCTAATAATAAATCCTAAAAGTAATAGCACCCACTGACTACGCTTTAATGTCCAAATTAAACTAGCGTCATACCAGGCCAGTAAATGGTTTTGCCAATGGCTGCCTGGGTCAGACCTTGTTTCGGTGTTAACACTAGGCTTTATTTTTAACCACAACGAGCACAACACCGGTGTCGTGGTATACGACAAAGCGAGTGAAACCAGCACAGCGATAGACAAGGTAACGCCAAATTCCCTAAATAATCGGCCGACAATACCGCCCATTAAGAGTATAGGTATAAAAACCGCCACCAAAGATAAACTCATGGATAATAAGGTAAAACTGACTTCTTTAATGCTTTTTAAAGCAGCTTGTTTAGGGACTAAACCTTGTTCTAAATATCGGATGGTATTTTCTACAACAACAATAGTGTCATCAACCACAAAACCAGTGGCAACGGTTAATGCCATCAACGATAAAATATCCAGACTAAATCCACATAAATACATCACGCCTAAAGTACCTAATAAAGACACGGGGACGGTCACGATAGGAATCAATGATGAACGCCAATTACGCAAAAATAGGGATACGACTAAAATCACCAAAACTACAGCGATACACAAAGACAGCTTAACTTCAAACAAAGACGCCCGAATAAAACTGGAGCGGTCCATCGGCACGCTTAAATCTGCGGCATTGGGAATAGATGCCTGTAATTGCGGTAATAAGTTTTTAATTTTATCCACCGTAGCAATAACATTGGCATTGTCCTGCTTCTGCACGCTTAAAATGATGGCCGGTTTATCGTTTAAAAACCCAGAATTACCTAAACTTTCTACCGAATCAACAACCCTGCCTAAATCTGATAAGCGTACCGCAGCACCATTGCGGTAAGTAATAATCAATGGCGAATAATCTTGAGCTGTTTTAGCCTGATCGTTAACAAAAATTTGCCAAGAACGCTGATGATCTTCAAGAAACCCCTTCGGGCGATTAACATTAGTCGAGACAATCGCACTACGCACTTCATCAAAACTCACCCCGTATTTAGCCAAGGCATTTGGATTTAATTCCACCCTAACTGCTGGCAACGAACTACCCCGCACATTCACCTGCCCCACACCTTCTACCTGGGAAATTTTTTGCGCTAAATTCGTGGAAGCCATATCAAACAATTGCTCACGGGATAAAATATCCGATGTTAAGGCCAACAGCATTAAGGGCGTATCATTTGGATTATTGCGGCGATAACTGGGGCGTGATGGCATATTAGCGGGCAATAAACTGGAAGATGCATTGATCGCAGCTTGGACATCTCGTGCTGCGGCATCAAAATCCCGATCTAAGTCAAACTGCAAATTTATGTTGGTATTGCCCAAACCACTTGTAGAGGTCATTTCATTAACCCCAGCAATATGCCCTAAAGCCCGCTCTAATGGCGTTGCCACCGTTGCCGCCATGGTTTCTGGGCTAGCGCCTGGCAGCGAGGCTTGAACTGAGATAAATGGAAAATCCACTTGTGGCAAGGCAGCCACGGGAAGCTGGAAATAAGCCAATACCCCCGCCATAGCAACACCTAAGGTTAGTAGGCTAGTTGCAATGGGACGGGCTATAAATTGCGCAGATAATGACATAATTAGTCGTTACTACTAGCTTCAGGTGTAGCTGTGGTTTGCATTTGGCTTTTAACATTTTGTAATAAGCGGTCAAATGCCAAGTAAATGACTGGCGTGGTAAATAGCGTTAACAGCTGGCTAAAAATAAGCCCACCAACCATGGTAATGCCTAAGGGATGACGCAGCTCCGCACCAACGCCGCTGCCTAACATGAGAGGCAAAGCACTAAGCAATGAGGCTAAAGTGGTCATCATAATTGGACGAAAGCGTAACAAACAAGCTTGATTAATAGCTTCATAGGCTGATTTACCTTGCTTACGTTCAGCTTCCAAAGCAAAGTCGATCATCATAATGGCATTTTTTTTGACAATGCCGATCAACAAAATAATGCCAATAATCGCGATAATACTTAAATCAGTGCCTGATAGCATTAACGCCAATAAAGCGCCTACACCCGCCGATGGCAAGGTAGACAAAATAGTGATGGGATGGATATAGCTTTCATACAATATCCCTAACACAATATAAACAGTAATAATGGCGGCAATAATCAACCAGACAGTATTTGTTAAAGAGGCGCTAAATGCGCGGGTAGCGCCTTGGTAACTAGCCTTTATGCTAATCGGAAGTTTTAGTTCTTGCTTAGCTTGTTCAATGGCGGCAATGGCGTCGCTTAAAAATACCCCAGGGACTAAGTTAAAAGTAATAGTAGCTGCCGGAAATTGCCCTAAATGATTAACCACTAACGGTGTAAAACGCTCTGAAACGCTAGCGATGGCGGTTAATGGCACTTGCGTACCATTAGTTGAACTAATTCTGATGTCATTAAGCGCAGACACATTATTACGAAACTCGGGCTTTACCTCCAATACCACCCTGTATTGGTTGGTTTGGGTATAAACTGTCGACACTTGGCGTTGCCCAAAAGCATTATACAAGGCGTTATCAATAGCCGAAATTGACACCCCCATCCGGCTTGCACTACTGCGGTCCACAAGCACATAAGCCTGTAAGCCTTGGTCTTGGACATCACTGTCAATATCGGCAAATACTGGCATTTGCCTTAGTTTGTCCAGCATGACGGCAGTCCAATGATTAAGTTCATCAGCATCCGCCGAATCCAGTGAAAATTGGTATTGCATACGGCTGCTACGGGTTTCTATAGTTAAGTCTTGCACCGGTTGCAAATAAAGTGTCAGCGCGTGATCCGTGCCCCATTTGGCCAATAGCCTGTGCATGACCGCCTCCACACCAACTTTGCGTTCTGCCAGCGGTTTTAAATTGATTTGCAAGCGGCCGGTATTTAGCGTTGGGTTGTTACCATCCACCCCAACTAAAGAGGATAAACTGGCTACCGCAGGATCTTGTAGGATCATAGCCGCTAGTACTTGCTGTCGTTCCGCCATACTGGCAAATGAGATGTCTTGCGGGGCTTCCGTTATGCCTTGTATCGTACCGGTATCTTGGACTGGAAAAAAACCTTTTGGAATAATGATATACAAGAATATAGTCAACACTAGGGTAGCTACTGCGACTAATAAGGTAACGTTTTGGTGACGTAAAACCCAGCGCAGCATAAGCGCATACACTGAAATCAGTTTATCTAAAACTCTACCGATGACCTTATAGCCATAATTTTGCTGGTTTGGATCAACATGCTTAAGCATTTTTGCGCACATCATCGGCGTTAAGGTTAAGGAAATCACCGCCGAAATAAGTATTGTCACCGCCAGTGTAATAGCAAATTCCCGAAATAACCGTCCAACCACATCACCCATGAATAACAACGGTATCAACACCGCCACTAATGAAAAAGTTAATGAGATGATGGTGAAACCAATTTGTGCCGACCCTTTTAAAGCCGCTTGCATAGGCGTATCACCTTCTTCTAAATAACGGGAAATATTTTCGATCACGACAATGGCGTCATCGACAACAAAACCCACGGCTATAGTTAAGGCCATCAACGTTAGGTTGTTGATGCTAAAACCCGCCAAATACATAAAACCAAACGTACCAACTAACGACAACGGCACTACTATGCTTGGGATCACGGTCGCCGAAACATTACGCAAAAAGATAAAAATCACCAAAACCACCAGCATCACTGCCAGTAATAATTCTTGCTTAACGGCTGCCACCGATGCGCGAATGGTGGTGGTTCGGTCAGCCATAACCGATAAATCTAGACTCTTGGGTAATCCTTCTTGCAACTGCGGTAGCAATTGTTTAATGCGGTCTACCACTTCAATAACATTAGTACCGGGCTGGCGTTGGATATTGACAATAACAGCCGAGGTTTGGTTGGCCCAAGCGGCCAGCCGGATATTTTCAGCCGAATTTTTTACATCCGCCACATCAGCTAGCAGCACGGGCCGGCTATTTCGGTAGGCTACAACTAGGGCTTCGTACTCTGCAGCTGATTTTAGTTGATCGTTTGCATTGATAGTCACGGAACGGGATAAGCCGTCAAATGAGCCTTTCGGCTGGCTGGCATTGGCATTTGTGATGGCAGTCCGTAGATCTTCAAGCCCCAGCCCATAAGCAGCTAATGCCTTAGGATTAGCCTGTATGCGAATAGCGGGCCGTTGCCCACCACTGATACTCACTAAGCCTACCCCTGCCAATTGGGATAATTTTTGCGCCAAGCGGGTATCCACCAAGTCTTCAACTTGCGTTAGCGGCAAAGTGTCAGAACTTATCGCTAAGGTCATTACCGGCGCATCCGCTGGATTAACCTTACTGTACACTGGCGGCAACGGTAAATCATTAGGCAAAAAGCTAGCCGCCGCATTAATAGCGGCTTGCACTTGCTGTTCAGCTATATCGATATTAAGGTTTAAATCAAACTGTAAGACAAGCACAGAAGCGCCTGATGAGCTGCTGGATGAAATTTGGCTTAAGCTGGGCAATTGCCCCAATTGGCGTTCCAACGGAGCAGTAATTAAAGAAGCCATCACCTCTTGACTAGCGCCAGGATATAAAGTGGTCACTTGGATAGTGGGATATTCAACCTGTGGTAAGGCAGACACCGGTAGCTGCCGATAGGCGACTATACCCACTAGTAGAACTGCCAACATCAGTAACGATGTGGCGACAGGACGTAAAATAAATAAACGCGAAGGGTTCATCACTTAACCCTTGGGCTTATGCGACTTACCTGGCTGTTTTTTACGCCCATCATTGAGCTCATTTGCGTTATTAGGATGGCTATCGGCAGCGACATTGCGTTCAATCAGTTTAATCTCTGAGCCCTCACGTAGTTTGTCTGCACCTTCTGCAACTACCATTTGATGGGCTTCCAAACCCTCCAAAATTACCACTTGCTCACCTTCTGTTGGCCCTAATTTAATAGGCTGTACCGAGACCTTCTTACCATCATTTATGATATAAGCAAAAGTGCCTGAATTACCGGTTTGGACCACCATACTAGGTACTATGGTCACATTGCGTAAGACATCAACCTTTAACTTAATATTGACAAATTGATTGGCAAACAGCGCATTGTCATCATTGATAAATTGGGCTTTTAATTTAACAGTTCCTGTATTGATATCAATCTGATTGTCTATAGCCGATAAACGTCCTACGGCTAATTTTTGCTTACCACTACGATCATACGCTTCAACTAGAAGATTATTACCTCCAGTTTGCTTAATCAGCGCAGGTAATTGATCTTCAGGTAAGGTAAACACCACGGCTATCGGTTGGGTTTGGGTGATGACGGCAATGCCGTTTGTGTCCGTAGCCTTCACAATATTGCCTTGGTCTACTACCCGCAGCCCTAAACGGCCACTAATTGGGGCAATAATTTTGGTATAGGTAAGCTGTAGTTTTGCATTCGCTACCAAAGCCTTATCTGTAGCCACAGTGCCTTCATATTGTTTAACTAAAAAAGCTTGCGTTGCCGTTTGCTGTGCAGCGATTGAATCTTGCTGCAACAAAGTGTTATAGCGTTCCAAGTCCAATTGGGCATTTTTTAATAGGGCTTGATCACGTAACAATTGCCCCTCAACCTGTATTAACTGAATTTGATAGGGCCTTGGATCAATTTCCGCAAGCACATCGCCTTCATGTACATAGCTGCCTTCTTTATATAAAATCCGTATTAGTTCACCGTCTACCCGCGGTTTTATGGTGGCTGTTACGCCAGTAACCGTCCCTAAGGCATTTAAATAGACTGGCATATCACCAACACTAACTTCTTTAGCCACCACCGCAACCACTCCAGCATCTTTTCCGAAACCACGTTTACGCGAATTGCCTGCGTTTTTCTCGCTCTGGATAGCTTCCTTTCCGACATCCTCTTTTGAAAAAAGAGCCTTGCCAAAATATAACGTCAATAAAACTAAAGCTACTATTACGCTCAAAAATAACCAGCGATAGGTATGCTTTTGACGGGTTACAGCGGATGTTTGAATATCTTCAGATGTCATTAACTAAAGTGCGTTAGGTTTGCAATCGGGGTGATTTTTCGTTAGCTTTTTATTAAGGGGAGTCGTTAAGCTTAAGGTTATGGCCTAGCACCCTTCACTTAGTGTACCAAGTTAATTTTAGGAATAGTTTAACGGCAAATTTGCTAAATATTTCGCAGCAACTGTGTAAAGATTAAGGAAACTTAAAACTCACCCCATGTTTTAGTAAATTGTATTAAGACAACAAGATTCCCATAGTCTGAAACACTCAAGCATGGTGCAGGTAACAGCAAAATAACTGCGCCTAAAAACTTAAGCATAAGCTACTATTTAAATGCTTATTTAAGTGAATTTCTTAGCGCTTTTTTAGCCTGCTTAGTCATCTGGGCTATTTTAATAGACTCTCCTACCCAAACCACTAACAGTTCGGCATCGGTTAGCACTTCTTCTGGCAGCTCATAGTATCTACGCACATTAACAGTCCCCTTTTTAGTCTGATAGGAAAATGGCTGCATACCCGCTTGCTCATATTTATCCCGTGTCTTGTCATCCACAACAAAATACAAGCTGTTGTGGACTATCATAGCAAACTGCACCGATTCATAAGAGATCCAAATTCCGCCAAAAAACCGCGCTAGCCGAATTGGCCCTACAGGCGCTAATTGCTCTATGACGTATTCTTTAAACTCAGTACTTGTCGACAACTTTTGCCCCACTAAACGATAAAGTTTGTCATGCTGTTACAGGCGCTGCTTACCATTAAAACAAACTTCCTAGGCTATGCCTATTGATAGGTTTTTCCTTGAAATTTTAGCCAACCCGCTGGATGTGACCCATTCGGATCGCGATGGGTCCAATGTATAAGACCGCCTTTTTCACCCCATTCATATACACCGTTAAATTGAACTGTGTCGCCTATTTGTAGATTATCAAGTCTAGGGGCCAAATCAATATTGTGGGCAACTAATAAAGTTTGCCCTGTCCCTAATTTGATAATAAATCTTTGATGCTGCCTGCCCTTAAGATCATCTGACAACATCTTAACGACGATGCCTTGCCCAGCAACCTGGACATCACTAACCTGATTTGCAAACGCCTGAGCGATAATTTCATCAGAACCAACCTCAGTTGGGTTAGCCTCTTGGAAACTTATGTCATTGGTTAATGGGATATTATGGGTTTTGAGATAGCTAAACCCAAGCAACAATATCAGAGCAATTAACAACAATTTTTTCATTCTTACCCAAACCTTAGGGAGACTACCAATAATGTTTACGAGTCATTTAATCATAATCGCGATAAATTAAACGTTGCCACAAAAAAAAGTCCATATTTTATGGCCTAAACCATAAGTACGTTAATATTTAAGCTGTCGATCAAGACATCACCTTATTAATTTTTATAGATCTGCCTGCTTGTTTAACCATGAACGTAAACTTGTAGCCATTCTCAAATAAGCCTCTTGATCTTCACTACGCATAGCTTCTAATACTTCTATAACCCGCTCGGGTGCACGCGCTTTTTTTTCTTGGTCTATCTGCACTTGCATTTCCTTGAATCTGTTTAAAGTACTTTCAATATCAAGTGTAAGGGTTGTCTTAGAGTTTTGTCGGTACGCTGTGACCAAAATGTCAAGCACATCGGAAATTACACCTAATTGATGCCCTGCACTGGCTATTTGGGAAAATATTTTCTGTTCTAAAGCTAAGTCAGAAGAGTTCTGAATATTAAGCACTAGTGATTGGGACTGCGATTGATTTTGTAGGTTTGGATCAGTCATTAAACGTTCCTTATATTTTATGATATAGGCTAGATACTTAAAAACCTTAAAGCACTAAGGTTATAAAGCATAAATTAAGCTTTTTTAATTCTTTGTTAAAAACACTATAAACATCTTACCGTCCACCCGTTATGATATAGGTAAAATTTGGTGCGATTCCAACAAGTACACGATAAAGTAAGACCGAAAATACTATAATCACAATAGGTATCATAAAATATAATAAAAGTATTAATGCAGAGGTATCTGGGACAAATAGCTTATAAGAAACTTTTCTTAAAATAGTAAGTAGTGGTTCGTGAATAGCAAACACAAAAAAACTTGAACGACCTAACCATAAAAGAGCAGGTTTTACATTATCTGTTTTAAGCAGAAATTTGGTGCTGAATAATGCTGCATAAATGCCAATAATTATTCCTGCCTTATGTAAATAGTTATGAAACACTACATTAATATTTAGCGCATTCAGTGTTAAAATAACTATAAATAATAAAACAAAAACTCCTCCATACTTATCACCCGCAAATAGGCTTTTATCAATAGTAGCAATATAGGCCCCACTACAGAAAAATAATACTGTATTTGATGAAGGCGCAAAAATTGGCCAATAATTTAAAAACCAACTAATAAAAACTATAGCAAGAAATAGTAAAGGCCTATATTTAAGGATGATTTGTATTAATGGTACAAATAAAACTAATATCATTAAATCCCTGATAAACCAAAACTGATAGGATATAGGAAAACGATTAAAACCAAATATGGCATTAAAGAAGTCAAAAAAACTAAATTCTGCAATAAGTGGGCTATTTCCAGAAAAATAAATTTTCGTAGCAGGAAAATACTGCGCTAAAAAAATAATTAATAGGCTACATATATTCCAAAAAAGAAAGGGTATTAACAGTGTTTTTATTCTACTTTTAAGCTTTAAAAAATATCTTTCTTTAGACCACTCAAATCCATAAAAGAATAAATAGCCAGACAACAAAAAAAAAGTTGGCACTGCGATTTGGGCAATACCATTAGAAATAATATTTCTAATGAAATCAGACATAAAGTCATTTTGTTCCACACCTATTTGCTTGCCAGAAAAAAACACTGCATTTGCATTTGCATGTATAAACACAACACCGACTATTAGTGGAAACCGTAAAAGATTAAGACGTACGGATTGGTCATTATCAAGCATAAATTACCCTTTTCACTACCTTTATCAATCATCGTAACTATAAAACAGCCACCCTATTTTCAATATAAAATCAAAAATAATGCTACCATAACCTCTAAATATAATAAGTTACTTCAAAAAATTTAGCCACCTTAAACAACTCAGTGATTAATCAGTTGGCTATTATTTTTTTAGACTAAAAATGCTTGAAAAGACGGTAAAACAAAAAACTAATAATTTTTGTTAATACTAGGAATATTTATATTACTTTGAAAGTATCTAATTCGTGTATTACTTAATTTGTGATAAAACGATTATGATGACTTTAGATAAACCTTGTTATTTAAAACTAACAGGTTCGAGTTGTACACTCTTTGCTTCGGAATTAGGAATTAATGTTTTTAAGCATAACGCCTTGAATACACAAAAAACTGCTGGCTTGGATTTTTATTTTGTGCAACTTAATGAAAAAAAGCGTAAAAGACGAGCCATCAATGCAGCTGACTTACTTTTGCCAGGGACTTAGACAGGCAGGAAACAAAATTTACGCAGGTCTGCGTAAAATGTCTACCAAGGTTTTTAACTCTTTTGCATTTAAATCTGAAATCACCCAATAAACCATCCCAGTCTGTATAAAAGAATACAAATGATAACCGTTGATCGTTTGTTCAGTTTCCGAAATTGCTGCTTTTGTGGCATAAGGCCAAATAAAAACATTAATCAAATGTTGGCGTCGGCGATACACTAATGCTGTTACTGGCTGTTCTTTTAGGTAATCAAGACGACCACCCACCAACGGAAAACCCTGCTCGGTCAAATCGACTACGTGGGGTGAGTAATTCAGTTTTCCCGTAAACCACGGCTTTACTGTATGTTGATCCGAAGAGGCCACGTCGGTAATATGTTCCGCTTGCAAAGATCGTATATGGCTAGCAACCACATCTTCAGCTAATTGTTCTTGTTGGTGGTTAAATAACACAACATGGGAAATGCCAAAGGCAAGTATAACTGAAGCAAAAGCGGTAACTAGGCCGGGTATAAATTGTTTAAACAAGCTTACCTGCGACCTTGTTTTTGCCACTTGGGGCTGTATGCTAAGCTGCAAGCGTTGCAGGGTAGCCAGTGGCATTGGATAATAATCAGCATTACTGCGCAGGCTAATCTGTAATGTGCTTAGCATTTGCAATTCATACTGGCAAGCAGGACAGCCCTCAAGATGATTTTCAACCGTAATTAACGCGGTATAGTCCAACTCGCTATCAATATATGCGTGCAGTAGTTTAGTGATGTCTGAACATTCCATCAACTAGACCCCGGTGCAAATTCTTTGGTTAGCGCATCTTTTAGTAAACCGCGCGCCCTTGCTAATCTAGACATTACAGTTCCAATGGGTACGCCAATAATTTTGGCAATCTCTTTATAGGACAATTCTTCTAGCTCCCGCAACACAATAACCTCACGAAAGTCCGTTGGCAATTGTGCAATTGCCAAATTGATTGACTGCTTATCCGCATTTTGTAATGAGGCTAACGCAGGATCACCATGATGATAAGCTTGCATAGGATTGCTATGGCAATCCGCGCCATGTAGTTCTTCGTTAAATTCTTCCATAACCCGCACCTTTTTGCTTTGCAAATGCGTATAACAAACATTGCGCACTATTGCCAATAACCAAACCCTGGCATCACCACCCCGAAAACTATCAAAGTGTCTAAAAGCCCGTAAATACGCTTCTTGAATGGCATCTTCAGCGTCTGCATGATTATGTAACAACCATAATGCTAAATTAAAGGCCGCTTGCAAATGCGGCAGCATAGCTTGCTCAAAATACTGGTGTTGGTTTAATTCAGACAAAAGCACTCCCAAGGTTTACTTAATATCATACCGAGCAAACAAGCCATTTATTCCAAATAACTGCAATTAAAATTAATTGGGATCGGCGAATATTTAATTTGGCAATTTAAGGAATATTTTATGTGGTAATCCAGTATTCAATAGCAATACTGAAACTAACTAAAGGATACAGAAATGAGCCAAGTTGATAGACGACAATTTTTAAAACTTGCGGGTATCGGGGGCGTCGCATTTGCTTCTGGATTAGGCTTTGATGCCTACGCTGCTAATAAACACAATGCCAAAACGGTAGCCGCTTTGGATTTTTATTTTGTTCAACTTTCTGATACCCATTGGGGTTTTAATGGCGCAGCAGTTAACCCAGAGGCAACGAATACGCTAACTAAGGCCATAACAGCCGTTAATAATTTGGAACAACAGCCTGATTTTGTTATTTTCACAGGCGATTTAACGCATAGCACCGACGACCCGAATGAACGGCGGCGACGCATGGCAGAATTTAAGGCTATATCTGAAACCCTTAAAGTCAAGAACGTTAAGTTTTTACCGGGTGAACATGATGCCGCACTCGATAAAGGAGAGGCCTATCAAGAGTTTTTTGGCTCTTTACATTACAGTTTTGACCATAAAGGTATCCATTTTATCGTTTTAGATAATGTTTCTAATCCTGAACTCAATTTGGGTGAAGCACAACTTAACTGGTTAAAAGCTGACTTACAACATCATAAACGGCATGCCCCCATCGTGATCTTTACCCATCGGCCATTATTTGATTTGTATCAGCAATGGGATTGGTTTACCCGGGATGGCCAGGCTGCGATAGATTTATTGATGCCTTTTAAAAATGTAGCTGTCTTTTATGGGCATATACACCAAGTACATCAACATGAGACAGGACATATTCAACATTATGCTGCGCAATCGTTAATTTTTCCGTTGCCAGCACCTGGTTCAGTACCGAAACGTGCACCTATTCCTTGGAATGCGGCTATGCCTTATCAAGGTTTAGGCTATAAAAACGTAGAAGCCTATCCAAAATCCAAGCGCTATGAAATAGAAGATATACCTTTAGTTTCTGGTGAGGCGTTATGAGCCTCGCTTTAAGCACAAGATGCTCCCTGCTGTTATTTTTGCTAACTGCTGTTGGGATTAACTGTTTATATGCCGATACCCTAGCACCAACAGATCACCAAATGCCAGTGATTCAAATTTTAGCTAGCCGCTATCGTTTTGAACCCGCTAAAATCGTAGTAAAAAAAGGCCAGGCAGTAATTTTAGAAATCCAGTCATCGGATAGGTTGCACGGCTTTGCTATCCCTGGTTTAGGCTTACGCTCAGATGCCAGACCCGGGCAAATGACTCGTGTAGCAATTAAGCCCGAGAAAACCGGTACTCTAACTTATTTTTGCGACGTATTTTGTGGTTCTGGACATGAACAAATGAGCGGTGAAATTGTGGTCGAATAAAATTGTTGTTGCCTAACCTAAGAGCAGGCTGCGATTGAATTTAAACAAACCAATTGTAGCCAGTGCGCCAAGACCGTCAAAGAAAAAATCTAACCAATCACCAGAGCGGTTGATGCAGACAGTAGCTTGCAATATTTCTAATAAGCCACCATAAAACGTGCAGAGAAAAAAAGCATTTAATAAAAAATGCTGCTGTAAAAAAGCAAAACGGGTTTGCTTATAAAATCCTCTAGCCACTAAAAAGGTTAAACCAGCGAACATTGCGGAATGGACAAACTTATCAAAATTGATAATACCTACTTCTGGTAATGTTTGTCCTGGGGTAACACACAAAATTAAAATGACTAGTGCACATAAAATGGCTGGCCATAAATGTCTCAAAAACATGTTACTAAACCTTTAAGTTATGAGTAGAAAATTATAAACACCTGCCCTATTCTGTAATTATAATGCTTACAAGCCCAATAATGACAAGCGGAATAATTTTCACTAGCTTAACTGTCGAAAATGGCCACTCAACGTTAAAGTTCTACACCAATTTCACTTTTAATTACTAATTTTCAACTTAACTGGCTAGTCGGGTAATAAAAAAGCCTATTTTTGGCAATAAACGTATGACGGTTAATGATAAATCTCGTAGGATATAGTCACCCAGTTCATCACTGACTAATAATACCTATGCCAATTTTTATCTGCCTTTGCTTAGGCATCAGTTTTTTGGTTGAAACACAAAACCCCCAACTCAATCTATTAGTATCACCAATAGTCATTTATGTAGGTTTGGGTGTTGCGATAATCAGCCTCTTTGGTTTGCTAACCCGGTTATTGTCAGAAACAATCTGTATTGATGGTTTTGCCAGTAGCAGCTTGTTAGTGTGGTTTGCCTATTGGAAACCAGAGTTTAATGAGGATGCGCCTATTTTCTTTTTTTTTCCGCTGTACTTTGCCCTAATCACAGCGTTTGTATCATTTGTATTGGTTAACCAAAGCCAGCATATGGACGAAAAAAGCCTACAGCAAATGCAAAAACTAGTGCATAGACAACGTTTGAAACCATGGCTAATTATGCTAGGCATCTTAGTTAGCCTTTATTTTGAAGACCATTATTTAATTTATCCAACCTTAGTAACGCTTTTAATTATGCGCTTTGCATTATCAAATAGCATAAAACGCATGGCCGAAGCCCAGCAAAACCCTTAAGTCAAGTAGTTGGCTAACTAGAATTACGTATGGGATAGGCCTTTAAACAGCTATGCCTACTTGTAATGATTCAAACCAATCTAAAAAGCGTTTGACGTCGTCGCCTTTAAACATCCTGCCATGTTGAGGCGCTAAAATATCAATATCCAGCATTCTTACACGGTCGATCCAGACCCGTTTCGCTTGGTTGGACGGCATCCAGCGCTGGTGGAAAAAGCGCATTTTCTCAACATGGCTATCAAACTTATCTACAAACATGGGTACACCTGGCCCTTCTAGGGCTGCACCGACATCACCAGACATAAGAATTTTTGCCTGCGGATCATAAATATGGAAATTCACCGACGAATGTAAATAATGCGCTGGGATAATTTGTAATTCAGCATTATCTAGTTTGATAGTGCCGCCACTATCAGGAATGCCAACATACTCGATAGAATTACAGCCAAAATGTCGTATAAAGCCTTCCCATAATGCTGCCGCATGTAGTTTTGCGTTTGGTACAGCTTGATCCCAAAGACCTAAAGAAGAAATAATATCAGGGTCTTGATGTGACGCAAACAAATCGGTAATTTGATCAACAGGTGCATGATGCATAACTGCGGCCAACATAGGGGCAAATAATTCAATACCACCTGGATCCATAATTAAACATCTATTTGCCGTACGCACCATATACTGATTTGAATCAATAATATTTCCTGGTTTATTTTCATCCCGACCGAACATTATCCATTGGTACGGTCCTTCGTAAATTTTGGTCATTTTCATGATGAATTCCCTAGACTAATTTTTTTAATTAAACGGTTACAATGATAGAAAGTAGACTACGGCAACGCTGCACATTGTCATGGATAACTTGCGCTGCCTTATCCACACTTTCCGCGACCGCTTGCAAGCTTTGCAGGTATTCACCCGCTTGTGAGGCTTCTATACGTGAATTGGCTGCGATGACTCGAGCCGCTCGTGCAGGGTGCATAACAGTTTCCAGTTGATCCAATAACTTTATGACATGGCCTTTAAACTGCCTGCGACAATCTTGCATCCTAAGCTTTACCCCATCCATGGGCACGATTAAAGAACTGGCATATTGCGCACCAAAAGCTAATTTATTTGCTTTTTCAAGCTGGCTATGTGCTTCGGAAATTTTATGTTCATTTACTGTTAATTGATAAAAAGTTAAGGCGTGGCCATTAAAATCATTTATCAATTCAATCGTTTCTTTAGCCAATTCATTGATGAAATCAGTAATCGGTTGGAAACCACGTGCTTTTTCCCCTGCCCTAAACGCAATGGCTTTCGCATTAGCCGCAGCTAATGAGATTTCTTTAGCCACTTCCATAACAGCACTGAGTTCTGAAGCGATAGATGCGACCGCCACAAATTGTGATGGGGCTTTATGTCTTTTGCTTTTCATAATGTTCAAATCCTTAACTGTATCATCACTTCACCAATGCTAATATTTGATTGGCGACATCTTTTAAAGGCTTGACATGATCCACACAACCCAATTTAAACGCCTCTCCAGGCATTCCCCAGACCACGCTTGTTTGTTCATCCTGAATAACCGTTTTCGCGCCGGCATCATGCATTTCCTTCATACCAATGGCGCCATCCGCTCCCATGCCGGTTAACATCACACCGATTGCATTAGCACCTGCACACTGGGCAACGGAACGAAACAATACGTCTACGGCTGGTTTATGACGGTTGACAGGTACACCATCATTAAGTTGTATAACATAACGGCTGCCCTCCCTAATCAACAACATATGCTTGTCCCCTGGCGCAATGTAGATATGACCTGCTTCTACAAGCTGGCCATGCTCAGGTATACAAGCCCGCATATTTGAGGCCATATCCACATGCAACGCAAAAGACCGGCTAAATGCTACTGGCAAATGTTGCGTAATCAAAATCGCAGGAGTATCGGATGGCAAAGATTTAGTAACCGTTTTTATTGCTTCAGTGCCTCCTGTTGACGCACCGATAGCAATTATTTTTTCTGCTGTTTTAATTGGCCGATTACTGGCATCTGCTTTTAAAATGGCATCGACACTGTGTTTTTGACCAGGGTCAAAAGTACTGATTGTCTTAGGTGTTTCTGCTGCGGGTTTTTCAGCGTAATTGATACGTGCTTTTGCCGCCATTTTGACTTTATTGATTAACTCATCCGCATAATCATTCAAGGTTTTGGTCACATTAACCGTTGGTTTAGGCATATAATCAACAGCACCCAACGCTAGGGCATTTAAAGTGACTTCAGCATTTTTTTCAGTTAATGTTGAGATCATTACCACAGGCATGGGCCGAAGACGCATTAAATTACGCAGAAAAGTTATCCCGTCCATGCGTGGCATTTCAACATCGAGCGTGATTAAATCAGGATTAAGCTGCTTAATTAAATCCCTAGCAATAAAAGGGTCAGCGGCAACTCCAACAACTTCAATATCGGGTGATGAATTGAAAATTTCCGTTAACACCTTTCTGATTAATGCCGAATCGTCAACAATCAAAACTCGTATTTTAGCCATGAAGATCCTTTAAAATAGTTCAATGTCACCTTCAACAGGTGCATTTTTGATTGCATTAAAATAGTTAGTTTCCCTTACCGCAATCGTATCATTATGTAAATCTTGTATTTTTTTCATTTTAACCTTACCGGTTCTAGGAAAATAGATCACTTTTCTAGGATAAATATCGCCCAGGTCTTGGGATAATAAAGGTAAGGCTTCGGTATCTATATATTCCAAAATGAATTCAATATTTTTACGGCCAACATCGGATAACGTAGGTACAATTTTCCCACCGCCAAACACTTTGACTTCTAAGTTTTTACGTTTGCCACCATTACTGAGTATAGTATTGATTAGATGCTCCATCGCAAAATTTCCATAGCGTGTAGCATTACCTACAATAGCCTCATTGCCATTTTTTAATTTGCTGGCACTTGTTTCCGGCAGCATAAAATGGTTCATGCCACCAATACCGTTTTCCCTATCACGCACGCAAGCCGAGATACACGATCCTAATACGGTGGTGATTAACTCATCTTCTTTGGTAACGTAATATTCACCAGGCAAAATTTTGGCCGCAATAACATTGTGGTCTTTATCCCAATAACGGTTAACATTTTCAAAACCATCCACCGATGGTTTTTCATGGGTAATCTTAGCGTTCATCTAGTTAATTTAACTTTTTATAGATTGTGTTTCCGACCAACGAAAAATCACTGGTCAATTGATTAAGTGATTCCGAATGGCCTATAAATAACCAAGCCTTTGATGCCAATAATTTGGCATAGCGTATCGCTAACATTTCTTTGGTCTCCCTATCAAAATAAATCAAAACATTTCGACAAAAGATAAAATCGAATGGGCCTTTCATAGGCCAATCTTTCATTAAATTTAACTGCTTAAAATGCACTAAATTTTGCAATTCTGGCTTTGCCTTTATTCGCCCATTACCTTTCATAAACCATTGTTTTATACGCTGTTCAGATAACCCTCTAATACGGTCTGAGGTGTAGATTCCAGCGGAAGCCGTCGCTAACACATTAGTGTCCAAATCCGTCGCTAAAATTTTAATTGACCAGTCGGACGGTACATTCTCTGATAATAAAATTGCTAACGAATAAGGTTCTTCACCTGTAGAACATCCCGCGGACCACACCTTTATCTGGCGGCTTTCCCGGTTACGTTTTAGCACTTCAGGGATGACCGTATCCCGCAAATAATCAAAATGATGATTTTCCCTGAAAAAAGCCGTTAAGTTCGTCGTTACCGCATTAATAAAATGGGTAAACTCCTCATCATGATGGCTATTAAGATACTGGCAATAAGCTTTAAAGTTTTTAATGCCTAATACTCTTAGGCGTTTAGAAAGCCTGGAATAAAACATGTCAAACTTACCATCTGGAACTAAGATCCCAGAGTGTTCATTAGAAAGCTTTCTTAAATGATTAAAATCTTCAAATGTGAATTCGAATTCACGTGTTTTTTCTAACACTGCCGTTCTCCCGACGCTTTCCTTTGATGGCAACTTAAAATTTTAATTAATCTACTAACTCAAAGAATTCTGATAATCCCAATAATTTAACCGACTCTATAAATCGCCCTGACGGTTCTGTCAGTAAAAGAGCCTTGCCTTGTTTTTCTGTCATTTGTTTTAATGCAACTAACAATTGCAATGTTGAGGCGTCTATAGACGTCACTTCTGCCGCATTAAGTTCAATATAGGGATTAGCATCCAAAGCTTTTTTTAGCTGCTCATGAAATTCCCTTACATGTTGGATATTTAATACCGCGGGTAAATCAATTAAAGGCGCCACTTCAAGTTCTGTTTCCATTTGACCTAACCCGTCTGCATAAGCTTCTATTGTCTGTTCAGTGGATAACTCATTGGAACCAACCTCTGGAAAATCTAATTGATCCATTAGTTCTGCAGTAATTCCATCTTCATCCTCTATATCATCCAATAAACTAGAAGAGAATTGCTCTAGTGACGATTCTTCATCATCAAAAGCTTCAGCCATAAAGCCTTCACTAAATTCCATATCATCAATTTCTGCTGCTTGACCATCTGATAACACTTCGGAAGGTTCAGGTTCTACCGTCAAATTTTTTTTATTTCTAGCCATACTCACCTACTCATTTATCGGATTGGCTTTTATCTTAAGCATTAAAGAGAGCTAACTTGGGCTATCTTTAGTTAAGCACCTTTAATCGTTAAAAATCTTCCCAATCGTTGTCTTCATCGGCCATGACTTTTGCAGGTTTTTTTACGACTGCTGGTTTATTTATTGCGGGTCTTAAAGTTATCGAAGGTGATTGGATCTCATGTGAAACTCTGCTATTGCCCGCTGCAATTTTAAAAAATTCCAGCAATTTCGCCATAGTGCTGGTTTGTTCACTCATTGCCATACTCGCAGCAGAAGCTTGTTCTGCTAAAGCTGCATTTTGTTGGGTAATATCATCGAGTTGCGCAACCGCTTGGTTAACTTGGCCAATCCCAGCTGATTGTTCGGCGCTGGCTGATGCTATTTGCGCGACAATACTGCCCACTTTTTTAACGCTATCAACAATTTCGTTTAAGGCTACGCCAGTTTCATTAACATAAGCCGTGCCTGCGCGTACTTTTTGGACGCTATTTTGAATTAATTCTTTGCTTTGTTTAGCCGCGTTAGCGCTACGTTGTGCCAAATTCCGCACTTCCGTTGCCACCACTGAGAAGCCACGGCCATGCTCACCTGCTCTAGCTGCTTCGACTGACGCATTTAAGGCTAACAAATTGGTTTGGAAAGCGATTTCATCGATAACACCGATAATTTCTGCGATTTTATTACTACTCTCATTAATTTCCTGCATAGCATCAACGGCAGAATTGACTACTTCGCCGCCTTTTTCAGCCAGCTGTCTAGCCTGATTAGTTACTTCATTCGCCTGTTTGGCGTTATCGGCATTTGCTTTTACAGTACTGGTCAACTCTTCCATACTGGCTGCCGTTTGTTCAAGGCTAGCTGCTTGTTGCTCGGCCCGTTGTGAAAGGTTATGGTTACCACTTGCTATTTCTTGCGATGAACTTTCTATAAAGTCGGCCGCATCTCTAATTTTAGTAACCATTTCGCTAAACTGATTAACAACCTCATTAATATTGTCCTTACACTCACCATAAACCCCTTCGTATTCATGCACGATATGCTTGGTCAAATCACCTTTTGACAAATTCTTCATCATGAAATCTATATCGGCAAATATAAGCTCGAGATTTTGGTTGTTAAACGTTTGTTGGGTAATATCACTAGCGTATTTAACTACTTTATAAGGCTTGCCAGATTTATTAAAAATTGGGTTATAGGTTGCTTTAAGCCAAATTTCTTTGCCTTGTTTATTGATGCGTTTATATTCACCGGCATCAAATTCACCACGGCTTAATTTTTCCCAAAACTGACGATAGCTTTGGCTTGCAGCTTCTTTAGGGTCAACAAATAACCTATGATGCTGGCCTTTTATTTCATCAGCAGAGTAGCCCATAGTATCTAGGAATATTTGATTGGCTGAGATTATGGAGCCATCCAGATTGAACTGTATTACTGCTTGAGATTTTTCTATAGCCGCAATCTGCCCGATATAATCCTGATTTTGCTCAATTATGATCTGATCTTTTTGTTCCTTTTCTTTTAAGAAGGCCAAATCCGAAGCAAATTTAACGCCTAAGGTATAGATTGCCCGATAACAATCACCAATTTGATCATTTCTGTCCAGCACTAACGCACATTTAAAATTATCATTTAAATAACGATAAATAACCCCAATTAAACTTTCGGGGAATTGTGAAAATTGCTTAATCGACGTAAAACTTATAACACTACCAATAGCCGCTGAGGCCAACACTAATGCTAAGCCGATAAATTCGTGCAGCATAACTAATTGGTACACCAAATAAATGATTGGTAACAAAAAACAGACAGCAGCGGCGATGCTTTTTTTCCAAATGGTCACTTCACTTAACCATTTCAGCGTTGCCGCGAAACCGACAGGATGCAAATGCGCTTTTTTGCTATTAAGCTGTTTATAAAATTCGATGGTCTCTTCAATTACTTCAGGTTTAGCTTTATAGCGCACAGCCAAATATTCTTTAACTTCGCCATTGGTATAAATGGGCGTAGCGTTAGCTTCTACCCAAAAATATTCACCATTCTTAGTCTGATTTTTTACCAAACCGCGCCAAGGTTGACCTTTCTTTAAAGTTTGCCAAAAATCGTCAAAGACTAAAGCTGGCATATCTGGATGCAAAAGCATGTCTTGGTTTATATCCAATAGCTCGTCACGGCTATAACCGCTAATTTTTACATAGGCATCATTTACATAAGTAAAATTACCTTTCAAATCAGTTTTAGTCACTAGAAAAGTCCCTTTTTCTAAGATAACTTCCTTATTAATCAATGGCCTATTCGTTTTCATTAAATTTCTCCACCTATATCAGCAATGGCCTCAAACTCATCCAATTTAAGCAATTTATCAACGTCCAAAAGCATCACCATATTGTTTTTATGAACGTAAATTCCACGCATATAGCGTGTATCTATATTCGTGCCTAATTTAGGCGGCGATTTAATATCGTCTGTTTTAATATCTAATACGTCTGAAACAGAATCAGCGACGATACCCATAACACGGGCATGTTTTCCATCATTAATATATAAGACAATGACAACGGTACTTGGGGAGTATTCAACCGTTTGCATACCAAAACGTTCCCTTAAATCAATAATAGGTACAATAACCCCTCGTAAATTTAAAGCCCCTTTAATGAATCCTGGTGTGTTCGGCAACACCCGTACACTTTCCCAACCTCGGATTTCTTGAACTTTTAATATTTCAAGCCCATAAGCTTCTTCCGCCAACTGGAAGGTTAAGATTTGTTCAATTTGTAGTACGCTTGCAGTTGCAATCATGACCTATATTTCCTCATAAAATGACCCACTAATAGCCACTTTTTAATTTTCATCGGCTTTTTCTTCGTCTATATCCAACAATTTATCCACATCTAGTAACATAACCATGCGGTCGTTGAGCGATACCAAGCCACTAATGAATTCAGTGCTAACTTTTGTGCCAAAATCTGGCGCTTTTTGTATTTTAGTTTTATCCACGTTGACAACATCGGATACGGAATCTACGACAACCCCCATAATACGCATTTTGTTGCCTGTACCAGTTTGTAACACCACAACCACAGTTAATGGTGTGTATTCAATCCGGCCTAAATTAAAGCGCTCGCGCAGGTCAATAATCGGTACGATTGCCCCCCGTAAATTAACCACGCCTTTTTCATATTCTGGAACGTTAGGAATACGGGAGACCGGCTCCCAACTCCTAATTTCCTGGACACGAAGTATCGCTACGCCATATTCTTCTTTACCTAAGGCAAAACTTAAAAACTGCACCAGATTGCCCATATCCACTTTTTCATCAGTGTTATTGTCATGACTTTCAAATTCTTTTAGCATAGGTGTCTTCTATTTATCGATTTGATAACCGCACTAATCCAGGTATATCCAAAATTAATGCTACAGAACCATCACCGAGAATGGTTGCACCAGAAATACCTTCAACGCGCCGATAATTGGCTTCTAATGACTTAATGACGACTTGCTGTTGCCCGCGTAACTCATCAACAAACAGGCCGCACCGCACACCCTGCCCTTCAACAACCACGATAGTGCCTTCTGCCATTTTTGAAGCTTTCACTGATTTAACATTAAATATTTCATGCATTCTGATGATCGGTAAATATTCACTTCTGAGGCGAAAGGTTTCACCTTTACCGACTATCCGGTTAAGCATTTTTTCGGAGATATTGATGGATTCAATAATTGAAACCAAAGGGACTATATAAGTCTCATCGCCAACGGCTACCGACTGGCCATCCAAAATGGCCAAAGTTAAAGGCAAATGAATAGCAAAGGTAGTGCCTTTGCCCAACTCAGAGATAATTTCAATATTGCCACCTAAGGCCTGGATATTTTTTCTTACTACATCCATGCCTACGCCACGACCTGAAATATCCGTCAATTGTTCGGCCGTTGAAAACCCGGGCATAAAAATCAGTTCATACGCTTGTTTATCGGAAAGATTGGCATTGGCATCAACCAAACCTTTTTCTATGGCTTTTTTAACCAACTTATCCCGGTTTAAGCCATGACCATCATCTGTAATTTCAATGACGATATGTCCGCCACGATGATAGGCCTTAAGTTCAATCAAGCCTGTTTCTGATTTACCAGCGGCGCGCCTGATGTCAGGCATTTCTATACCATGGTCCAAGCTATTCCTGATCAAATGCACCAAAGGGTCATTGATCAATTCAACCACAGCCTTATCAACTTCAGTATTTTCGCCAACCAGCTTAAGTTCTATTTTTTTTTCTAATTTAGTACTAATATCATGCACTAAACGGGGAAACCGGCTAAATACGAAGCTAATCGGCAACATTCGTATATTCATAACGCTTTGTTGCAATTCGCGGGTATGCCTTTCCAGTTGGCTAAGCCCTGACTTTAACTGCCCAAGCTTATTCATCGTAAAATGTTCGCCAATTAGACTTAACATAGACTGGGTAATCACTAATTCACCCACCATATTAATTAAGGTATCAATTTTTGAAGTATCTACCCGAATTGAACTAGATGGTTTCACACCAGCCACTTTAGATTCTTCGGTTTGCCGTGCAACAGGCTCGCTAGCACTTATAGCGGCCACTGTAGCCGGTGCTAATTGTGCAAGTACAATTTCAGGTTCTGGAATTTGTTCTGAGGTATCTGGCAATGCTTCTTGCGGTTTAAGTATTTTTAGCAATATTTCGCTAAATTCAAGTTCACAATCGCCTTTCACCCAATCAAATATTTCGCTAACTTCTTCCTCTGTAGCGGTACCCAACAGTTTTAAATCCCACGCGATATGGCATTCTTCAGGATCCAGTTCGTAAAAATCGGGGATGTCATGAATATTGGCCGTCGTCGTCAATTCGCCCAGTTCAGCTAGTTCCCTAAATAACCTGACAGGATCATTTCCTGTTTTTAAAATATCTAGATAAGGGGTAAAAGCAATCGACCAACCTTCTGAAATTGTTTCAAATTCTGGTGCTGCGGGTTTAGCTACCACAGCTGCCTTTACAGGTGCTGGTGCTTGTGTACTTTCAGCAGTTGACGCACTGCCATTTAATTCAATTTCTAAAGCTTTCTTATGCTCTGACACACGGGATTCATCGACAGCACTATCACCTTGAATGGCGGTTACCATTTCCCGTAAACAATCAACCGAACCTAATAAGACATTAACCGCGGATTGGGTGACTTTCCGACGACCATCACGCATTTCATCCAATAAGGTTTCCATGATATGAGTAAACTCAGACACACTGGTAAAACCAAAAGTACCGCTCCCCCCCTTGATAGAATGGGCGCCTCTAAAAATGACGTTGATAATTTCAGAATCAATATCGCCCATATCCAAATTTAGCAATCCGGACTCCATTGCTTCCAGCCCTTCGAAGCATTCTTCGAAAAAGACTTGATGAAATTGCGCCATATCTATAGACATAGACTTATACCTTTGATCGCTGCATTAAAATGGAAAATGGGCAACGGATTAACCCAATACTTTGGTTAGTGTCTTCAATAATTGATCTGGATTAAATGGTTTCACCATCCATCCCGTAGCGCCAGCATCCTTGCCCGCCTGTTTTTTTTCTATACCGGATTCGGTAGTCAACATCAACATGGGTACAAATTTGTAATTAGGCAACTCCCGTAGTTCCTTGATTAAGGTAATGCCGTCTTTATTAGGCATATTCACGTCAGTAACAATGCAATCAAATTGTCTTAATTGGGCTTTGTTTAAAGCATCAACGCCATCTTCCGCTTCTTCCACATCGTATCCTGCACCTTTTAAGGTCAGTGATACCATTTTTCTCATTGATGCTGAATCATCAACTGCAAGAATACTTGCCATTGTTATCTCCGGTTATTGCTTTGTTAAAACCTTATATAGCTGCATAACACAATGCATCCATCACTTTCCAGTAAGTCTAGTCTAAATTTTGCAAGGGTAAAGTTAGGGTAAATAAAAAAAGTAAACCTTTATTTCTTTTTTTTGTATTATTGGACAATTCTTAAATTAAATTTCAGGTAAGCTTTAGCTTTAGCGCTTAAAATAAGGTAAAGCTTATTTAATCCAATCTGCTTAGAAAACTCCGTCAACTATCCCCCAACTAAAACAGGAAAACCATGAACGCATTACAAAAAACTCTTCTATTAGCTGCTGTTATGTTATCTAGCGCGTGCTCCACTGCACCAACCCTAAGCGAGCAAATGGCCGCACATGGTCAGCAATTAGTAGATGAAGGCAATAAGCTTTGGAAAGAAGGCTCTGTTATGGTTGATCAGGGCAAGGCTAAAGTCGAAAAAGGCAACCGATTAATTGAAGATTCAAAAAACTTGGAACATAAACAATAAGCAGGCACAAATTTGTAGTTCGGCTACCCAAACAGGTGTTGTTATGGCCGAAAAATATTTTCATACCCACATTTCTTCTGAGCTGGTACAAGTCGCTGTAGAAGATTTGAGGGTCGGCATGTATGTATCAAAGCTAGACCGGCCCTGGTTAGAAAGTTCTTTTTTGTTTCAAGGGTTTGAAATTCGTAACGATGATGATATTGCTGCTGTTAAAGCGCAATGTAATTACGTCTATGTTGATGTCAGCAGGGAAATTAAAGTCCCTGTCATCTTTTCGCGTAACACGGCATATTCAAAAGCCACCTTAAATAAAATCCCTCCTCCAAGTAAGCGCTCATCGTTTGCAAAGGAAATCAAACATGCCGAATATGTCCATAACAAAACTAGCACAATAGTCAAAAGTTTTATGCAAGAAGTACAATTGGGGCGGCCAATAAGTGTGGAAGTGGCAAAACAAGCAGTCGCAGAATGTGTTGATAGTGTGATTAACTCACCTGATGCTTTGTTGCTGATGGGGCAATTAAAAAACAAGGATGAATATACTGCCCAACACAGTATGAATGTATGTATTTATTCAATCGCCTTGGGTCGCCACCTCAACCTTTCAATTGAAGAATTAAAAAACTTAGGCTTATGCGGAATGATGCACGACATGGGCAAAATGTTTGTGCCGTTAGAGGTTTTAAACAAACCAGGCAAATTAACGCCCGAAGAATTGACCTTAATGCAAAGCCATGCCACACGCGGCTGGAAATTACTGCTATCTACCCCTAATATGGCCGGTAATGCAATTGATGTCGCTTATACCCATCATGAACGGCTTGATGGAACTGGCTACCCTAGACAATTAAAAGATGAACAACTGAGTTTTTTTACCCGAATTGTGGCTATTTCGGACACTTATGATGCCATAAGTAGCGATCGTGTTTATCAAAAAGGACGTACCCATCTTGAAGCCATTAAGATACTCAATGACATTTCTGGCACCCATCTTGATTCAACATTGACGATACGCTTTATTGAATGCATTGGCATTTATCCAGCTGGCTGCATTGTCGAAATGAGTAATGGGGAAGTGGCATTGGTGCTAGAAATCAATCGCCGGGCAAAAATCAGGCCTAAGGTTCTACTGCTCTTGGATGAAGATAAAAAGCCCAGAAAAGAACGCATCATCGACCTGACTAAAATCGATTTGGATGCCAGTGGCCAACGATATGCAGTAAGAAATGTGGTTCGTCCAGAGACCTATGGCATTAACTTACTTGATTATTATAACCGTGGCATTTTGATGCAAAAATTCACTGAATCAGGTTAACCTGATAGCAAAACTTAGCTTTAAGCAATGGCTAACGCTGCCGGTAAAAAAAACTCACTGACCAACAACGGTTGCCCCTGTGCTATGCTATAAACCGTTCTGCGCGCCCAAAGAGCATGTCCAATGTGGGCTATAGCACGGGCATTTTGCGTCCATTGCTTCGGCTGTATCAAGCTAATATCCAATTGTTGGCGCTGTAAGTTTGGATAAGAAAATATCACTTCCCCTAATGGCCGCTCATCTAATCGGGACAAGCTCCGACGGGCTGCGTTTATAGTCTGTTCAGGGATAATAGTCCTGGCTAAGATCAGCGGCTTTCCATCGGCATGTAACAGTACCTCCCGAACTAACTGATGGGAAAAGTCAGGTAAGTTGAGTAATCTAAATTCACTTAAAAACGGTTTGCAGCGTTGCTGGAATAATATATTGACAGCAACACGATGACTATAAAAACTGCGTAAGCGACTAGTCAATGAACCAGCCTCATAAACCCATGACTGCACATTTTTTGGCAAAAAATACCGGCTACCCAGACGATTTTCCAGCCACTTTGGCTCATTATGAAACAAAAAACTTTTAATTGCCAAAACTTAGACCTCCGCGTATTTTTGTACATCACTTCCTAACCAACGATGCATTAATGGCCTAATTGCCTCTGGCGCGTCCTTCAGGACATGCTCTCCGGCTTGTTGTACGGCATCTAACAAATCTTCATCCCTGCTTAAATTAGCTATCTTAAATTGCACCGCCCCAGTTTGACGGGTTCCCATCACTTCACCTGCACCACGTAACTGCAGATCTTTTTCAGCAATTTCAAAGCCATCATTACTATCCCGTATAATACCTAACCTATGTTTAGCAGTATCTGATAACGGTGCTTGATACATCAACACACAAAAGCTGGCATTATCGCCACGGCCAACCCGGCCTCTTAATTGATGTAATTGTGAAAGCCCTAAGCGCTCAGCATTCTCAATAATCATCAAACCTGCATTCGGCACATCCACGCCTACCTCAATCACCGTAGTTGCCACCAACAAATCTAATTGATGTTGTTTAAACGCTAACATGACTTGCTCTTTTTCGGTCGCTTTCATGCGCCCATGTACTAAACCTATGCGCAGATTAGGTAACGCTAATCTTAGTTTTTCTGCCGTTTTTTCAGCCGCTTCACACTCAAGTATCTGGGATTCTTCAATTAACGTGCACACCCAATAGGTTTGACGTTTTTTTTCAGCCCATTCTGTAATTCTCGCAATGATTTCTTCACGGCGCTCCCCGGGAATAACGCTAGTCAGCACTGGTTTTCTACCTGGCGGCAATTCATCAATAATAGAGATATCCAAATCGGCATACTGCAACATGGCTAAAGTCCTAGGAATAGGTGTTGCAGTCATCACTAACTGATGTGGCCTTAATCCTGATTTTTGACCTTTTGCCCGTAAAGCCATACGCTGATGCACACCAAATCGGTGTTGCTCATCAATAATGATTAAACCTAACTTATGGAAACTAACTTGCTCCTGAAATAAAGCATGGGTACCAATAACCACCCCCGCACTTCCATCTGCTAATGCAGCTAAAACCGCTTTTCTGGAATTGCCTTTAAGCTGGCCGCTTAAATAAAATACTTGTGTCTGAAAACCACCCAGCCAATGGCTAAAACTGCGAAAATGTTGTTCGGCCAAAAGTTCAGTCGGCGCCATTACGGCAACTTGGTAAGTATTGCTTAAAGCTAACAAAGCCGCATAGGCGGCAACAACGGTTTTACCTGAACCGACATCACCTTGCACAAGACGCATCATCGCTTGCGGCTGTCGGCAGTCACACTCAATTTCCTGCATGACTCTTTGCTGTGCCCCGGTTAAGCTAAAGCTTAACTGGGCAATAAATGCTTGGGATATGCCATTGATACTATGAAACACTGGTGCATCCCAGGTGCTATTAGCTTCCCTAGCTTGCCGCATACTCAGGTAGTGGCTTAATAATTCCTCAAAAGCCAACCGTTTTAATGCCGGTACATTACCTGCAGCCAATGCATCCACAGAAACACTTTCATCAGGGGCGTGCATCATTTCCAACGCTTGCTTAAGATTAGGAAATTGATATTGTTCGAGTATGCTAACCGGTATCCAATCTTGTAGCCCGCCTTGATCTTGGCTAGACAGTGACAAAGCTTGCTTAACCGCTTTTCTTACCGTACTTTGCCTTAGCCCTTCGGTTAAGGGGTAAACTGGCGTCAAGCGTGCTTCAGTTACACAGTTGCCGGGGTTGTCAATTATGTGATAATCGGGATGCACCATTTCCAAACCCGAAAAGCCCTGACGGACATCCGCATAACAGCTGACCACAGCACCGGGTTTTAAGGCATTAAATTGGCTTGCGCTAAAATGAAAAAATCTTAAGAAAATTGAACCTGTTCCATCACTGATTTGACAGACTAAGCGCTTCCTGCCTTTTGACAAAACATCAGTTAAAATGACCGTACCGCAAATCAACACTGACATACCGGCTATTAAACTTTTAATAGGATATATGCGTGTACGGTCTTGATAACGATGTGGCAAATGAAATAGCAGGTCTAGTATTGAATGTATGCCCAACTTTGCCAAGTGTTCGGATGTTTGCCTACCAATACCTACAAGTTGAGTGACTGGCTGGCTTAAATCTATCTGCTCAGCCATGTTACCCACTTGATGATCACTAAAACCCGCGTTGACCAGAACCGAAAGATAAACGTCGGCCTTTATTGGGTGGCGTATCTTAGGAAGGGTAAGTTTGTGGACTTAGCTCCAAAATACCATCCATTTCCACCTGCGCACCTTTTGGTAATGCAGCTACGCCAACAGCAGCGCGGGCTGGATAAGGTTCAGAAAAATAAGTGCCCATTATTTCATTTACCAGAGGAAAATTAGATAAATCTGTTAAATAAACATTCAGTTTAACAAAATTATCAAAATCCCCACCTGCCGCTTCTGCAACTGCCATTAGATTTTCAAACACCTGTCTAATTTGTGCACTTATATCACCATCAACTAAAGCCATGGTTTTAGGGTCTAGTGGAATTTGCCCAGAAAGATACACGGTACCTTTTACTCGAATCGCTTGGGAATAAGTGCCGATTGCTTGCGGGGCGTTATCTGTGTGAATAACTTCTTTGATCATTGTTTTCTATCCGTTGCATTTACTAATTCTAAGGCTAATAAGATCGCTTATGCTTTTACTCGGGTTATTTTAAGGACAACCGGTAAGTCTTTAAGATGTCGCATAATTTTTGCTAAATGTACGCGATCTTTCGCCGTTAAGGTGATCAAGTCTACCGACACCTTATCGTCCTGATCAACGACTGTAACATTTTCAATATTAGAATCTTGTGCGGAAATGGCCGCCGCAATTGTGGCTAATGAACCACGTTGATTAAGTATTTCAATTCGTAAATCGGTAGGGAAATCCCCTTTGGCATCGCCACTCCACTCGACATCTAACCAACTGGCCTGTTTTTTTCGTGTATCTTTATTCCGGCAGCTGAAGTGATGCACGACAATACCCTTGCCAGGGTTAAAAAACCCTATAATAGCATCCCCAGGTATGGGTCTACAGCACTTAGCCAAGGTAATCACCATGCCCTCAGTGCCCTTGATGATTAACGGCGTGTTATCACGGCGGTCGCTAATATCCAACTTAACAACGGCATTTATATCGTCTTGTGCAATACGTTTGGCTATTAAAAAAGGCATTTTGTTACCTAAACCAATATCTTCCAATAATTGATCTAGCGTAGGCATAGACAAGGCTTCCAACAAAGCGCTAATTTTAGTTTGCTCAATATCTTCTAACGCCAACTGCATCGCTTGTAATTCTTTTTCCAAAAGCCTGCGTCCTAAATTTATGGCTTCTTGCTGTTTAAAATGCTTTAGATAGTTGCGTATACTAGATCGTGCTTTGGCTGTAGTGACATAATTCAGCCACAGTGGGTTTGGCCTTGCCCAAGAGGCGGTAATGACTTCTATGGTATAACCATTCTCTAACTTGGTTTGTAACGGCACCAACTGCTTGTCAATACGCGCTGATACGCAAGCATTACCAATATCGGTATGTACCGCATAAGCAAAATCCACAATTGTGGCTCCGCGCGGTAGTTTGATAATATCGCCTTGTGGCGTAAATACAAAAACTTCCTGAGGAAACAAATCAACTTTAAGATTGTCTATAAACTCTAGCGAATCCCCAGCCGATTTTTGGATTTCAAGTAAATCACGTAGCCATTCATTAGCCCTTGCTTGAAATTTTTCGGATTTATCGTCTTCCGATTTATATAGCCAATGCGCTGCAATCCCCGATTCAGACATGCGGTGCATCTCATGGGTCCGGATTTGAATTTCAATCGGCACACCATATGGCCCCATCAAAACAGTATGTAATGATTGATAACCATTCGCTTTAGGGAGGGCAATATAATCCTTAAAGCGCCCAGGTATTGGCTTATAGAGGTTATGCACTACGCCTAATGAGCGATAGCAGGTATCAACATTATCGCAATAGATACGAAAGGCATAAACATCAAAAACATCGGTAAACGATATTTTTTTATGCGCCATTTTTTGATAGATGCTATATAAGTTTTTTTCCCGGCCAGCAATATCACAGCCTAAATCAACCTGTGCCATGCGGTTTTTTATGGCGCTTTCAATGGTATCAATAATCTTTCGACGATTGCCCCTGGCTTTTTTTACCGCATTGTTCAATACCTTATAACGCACTGGATACATGGCCTGGAAGCCTAAAGCTTCCAATTTATGGCGGATGTTATTCATACCCAATCGGTTAGCTATGGGCGCATAAATATCTAACGTTTCACGGGCAATTCGGCGTTTTTTGTCTGGTGGCATGGCGCCTAGCGTTTCCATATTATGTAAGCGGTCGGCTAGTTTAACCATGATCACCCGCAGATCATTTGCCATAGCCAAAAACATTTTACGGACGTTTTCAGCTTGGGCTTCAGCGTGTGATTTTGTATCTATTTTGGTAAGTTTTGTAACGCCGTCAACAAGTTCAGCTACTTCCGGGCTAAACTGTTTGGACAGCTCAACTTTACTTACTGAAGTGTCTTCGATAACATCGTGCAATATAGCCGCCATGATGCCTCTGGCATCCATGCGCATTTCTGCAAGACTAATCGCTACCGAGATGGGATGGCAAATATAGGCTTCACCGGATTTACGAAACTGCCCGGTATGGGCTTTTGCGCCAAATTCATAAGCCCTAACACAATCATTTATTTGTTTTTCATCTAAATAACCGCCCAACGTATCACACAGCCGCCTGATCAGTTTGTCTTGCGGCCGTTCTAATTCTATGGGGTCAGCTAAATTTAACATGGCATAATTTAGAAAATCTGAGGGGGCATAGGCTCAGGTTGTGGCTCGCCCACATGATGCAATAAACCAATGTTGTCCGTGGTGACATGGCCTGCGGCAATTTCCCTTAACGCAACGACAGTATCTTTGTCCTTACCGCGCGTTACAAAAGGATCAGCACCTTTATAGAGCTGTCTGGCCCTGGCACTAGACAACAAAACCAATTTAAATCGATTTTCTACATGTTCCAAACAATCTTCTACGGTAACTCTAGCCATTTTAAATTCCAAAGGTAAATTTATCTATTAGACACTAACTCGCCTGACGAGTTCTGCCAAAACAAAAGCTGTCTTAATATTGTATTAATATCATATCAAATTTTTAACCATTAAACTGTTTAACAGTCCGTATTCAAAATGCTAACAGCTGGCAAGTCTTTGCCTTCCAAAAACTCAAGAAAAGCTCCGCCCCCTGTTGAAGTATACGAAACTTTTTCGTTAATGCCATATTTATCAATAGCCGCTAAAGTATCACCGCCGCCAGCAATTGAAAAGGCTTTACTCTCAGCTATTGCCGCAGATAAAGCCTTAGTACCTTCACCAAACTGGTCAAATTCAAACACACCGACAGGGCCATTCCAAACTATTGTACCCGCAGACCTTAAAATCTCAGTATAGCGTTCTGCAGTCTTGGGGCCTATATCCATAATTAAATCATCCGCCTCCACATCAGCGACATTTTTTATTGTTGCCGTGGCTGTTTCAGAAAACGTCTTAGCAACAACCACATCTATTGGGATGGGTATATCTGATCCGTTTAATTTTGCCGCCGCCATTAGTTTTTTAGCTTGCTCAATTAAGTCCGCTTCGTATAGCGATTTACCGACCGGGAAACCAGCCGCAGCTATAAACGTATTTGCAATGCCGCCACCAACAATAAGTTGGTCAACTTTTGCTGATAACGACTCTAAAACCGTTAATTTAGTTGACACTTTAGACCCCCCTACGACTGCAACTAGTGGTTTTGTAGGTGTTTCCAAGGCTTTGCCTAAGGCTTCAAGCTCGCTGGCCAGCAATGGCCCTGCACAAGCAATAGCAGCAAATTTGGCTACGCTATGCGTAGACGCCTGTGCCCTATGGGCGGTACCAAAGGCATCCATGACAAACACATCACAAAGTGCCGCCATTTTTTTGCCTAGATCGTCACTATTTTTTCCTTCACCTACATTAAAGCGTACATTTTCACAAAGTACCACTTCACCCGGGCTGATAGTTATCCCGCCTAGCCAATTTTTTTCCAACCGTACCGGTTTTCCTAGCAATTGGGATAAACATTCAGCCACTGGTTTAAGCGATGACTCTTCATCATAGACACCTTCATCGGGTCGCCCAAGGTGCGACATCAACATCACAGCGGCACCAGCGTCTAAAGCAAGTTTTATAGTGGGCAAGCTAGCTTTAATGCGTAAATCACTCGTGATTTTTCCATTTTTCACTGGCACATTAAGGTCTTCACGAATCAATACCCGTTTACCTGACAAGTCTAAATCGACCATTTTTTTTATCGGCATTCTCGCCCCTTACTTTTTATTATAAATTACTCATGTTTCCATTTAATGGAACAGCCTATACTGGCAATTTGTTGTACAGGCGCCTTACCCGTTTGCCTAATTAATTGCATCGCCTTAAATAACTCACGTTCGGTGTTATCCGGCGCAGTTTGTTTATTACTGGCATCTAACCTTCCCCTATACTGTAGTTCAAGCTTGGCGTTATAGCCAAAAAAGTCCGGCGTGCAAACCGCGCCATAGGCTTTAGCGACATCTTGCCTCTCATCCCATAAATAAGGGAAGCAAAAATTAAAATGTGCTGCCACTTGCTGCATATTACTAAATGAATCTTCGGGATAGTCCTGTATATCATTTGACATAATTGCTACCGAATTGATACCCATAGGCTTAAGCTCGGCAGCATCACGGACAATTCGGTTAATAACAGCTTTTACATAAGGGCAATGATTACAAATAAACATCACTAAAAGCCCATACTCACCAGCACATTGCGCCAAAGTCCAATCACGGCCATCTATGCCGGGTAAGTTAAAATCAGGTGCTGTTTTACCAAAATCGCAATCTGGTGAGGTTAACGCAACCATATTATTTCCTTTGCTAACAAGTTGCTTAGCACTAGTTTAGGAATTAACGAAAAATAATAGCCAAACTGACCATCAACGCACTCATTACCACAGTAATCAGCATTTTCTGATAAAACGTTTGCATCTGTTGATTTAATTGCTTCAACATTTGCTGCTGCTGTTCTGCCATTTGTTGACTATGGGACGAGTTTTCTAAGGCTTTGTAGATTAGTCCAGGCATTTCAGGAAATTGGTCTAGCATTAACGGCAATTGCTTAAGCAATTTTTCCAGTTTAGCTTTAGGCCCCATGCGCTCATGGAACCATTTTTCTAAAAAGGGCTTGGCGGTTTGCCATAAGTCTAATTCAGGATAAAGCTCGCGGCCCAAGCCTTCGATGTTGAGCAACGTTTTTTGTAGCAAAACCAGCTGGGGCTGAACTTGCATATCAAAGCGCCGCGCGGTTTGAAATAAACGTAACAAAAATAATCCAAATGAAATTTCTTTAAGCGGCTTTTCAAAAATAGGTTCACAGACACTACGGATGGCTGATTCAAACTCTTCAATTCGTGTTGAACTGGGAACCCAGCCGGATTCCACGTGCATTTGCGCTACACGCCGATAGTCCCTATTAAAGAACGCCAGAAAGTTTTCGGCTAAGTAATGTTGGTCAGATAACGATAAAGTACCCACAATACCAAAATCGATCGCAATATATTTAGCCGGCAATTCGACAAAAATATTGCCGGGGTGCATATCAGCATGAAAAAAATTATCCCGGAACACTTGGGTAAAAAATATCTCAACACCGCGTTCAGCCAATAATTTTAGATCGGCTTGGCCTTCTTGCAACGACTTAATGTTACCGATTGGAATACCTTGAATTTTTTCCATAACCATCACTTTCTGGCGCGTTAAAGGCCAGTGGACTTCTGGAATATAAAGGCTATCTGAGCCTTCAAAATTACGCCGCAGCTTACTGGCATTGGCTGCTTCACGAATTAAATCCAGCTCATCAAGAGTCGTTTTTTCAAATTCCGCAACCACCTCAACAGGACGTAATCGTTTAGCGTCAGGCCAGACCCGCTCTGCCATTTTGGCTAGCTCATAGAGTAAAGCCACATCGGCATGGATACGTTCTTGGATATCTGGCCGTAAAACTTTAATAATAACCGGCCTACCATCCTTTAAAACAGCACTATGGACTTGCGCAATAGATGCTGAAGCCATAGGCTCAAGGCTAAACTCAGCAAAGGCTTCAGCTACCGGCATCCCCAATTGCTCTTCAATGATTGCACGGGCGACTTCACTGTCGAAAGGTGGCACACGATCTTGTAACTTAATCAGCTCGTCGGCAATATCTTCAGGCAAAAGATCTTTTCGAGTGGATAGTGCTTGTCCAAATTTAACATAGATTGGCCCTAAATCTTCCAAGCTTCGCCGTATTCTAATACCACGGCTTTCTTGCTTACGTCGAAACCAATAGTTAGGTGAAAGTAACGCTAAATACCGAATTGATCGAAATAAAGGGGTGTTTAAGAGAATTTCATCTAGGCCATGAAAAATCATGACCCAATTAATATGGATCAGGCGTAGCAATATTTTGGGACGAATCACGTAGTTGCCTGTTTAGCTAAAAAATGCGGTAAGCTTTTATTTAAGATTTATTTCTGGCTCATTAGTGTGAGTGCCCAGGTTTTGGTCTAGGCGTTCAACTTTTTTTTGTAAGCGATCAAACTCAATCCGTAACTCATCGATATGTCGATAAAAGATGTCTATTTCGGCTGTAGCAGGTAATTGTCTGGTTTCTTCTTGTAAAAACTCTTTAGTATTGGCGATAAAAGTGCTTAAAGTATCTGTACCCCAACTTTTACCGCCGCGAAAAAACTGCCCTAATTGATGCGCAACCACATCACCTGTGTAATGAGATAGCTTTTCTTCTAAATTGATATCTAGCTTGGCAAACAACTCTTGAAACTTTCTTCCTGTGCTCATATCCCCGGTAATTTTAACTTCACCAGAAAAAATCGATTGCATAGGATTTTTGTTTAATCCCATCAAGCCAAACGCCCATAATGAGCCAGTAAGTTGGGTATCAGTTTGCCCTTGAAAGTCTGGTAGGATTTGAATCGTTTGCGAATTTGGGCATAAATACAAGGTTTCATTGAATGGCTCTAGCGTTACCGCAATCACTTTGCCTGCCATAGGCTGCAGAAAAGCACTACTATTTTCATCTAAGGCTAAATATTGCTGAAGCACGGCTTCTAGCGCATTAACCACTATCAGCTTGACCACCATCTTAGAATTTATAACCCCGATGGACGGCGACTATGCCTTGGCTCATATTAAAATATTCGCAGCGTTCAAAGCCCGCCTCTTGCATCATAGCTAAAAGCTCATCTTGTTTGGGATGCATACGAATTGATTCTGCCAAATAACGGTAACTTTGCTCATCTTTAGCAACAATTTGACCAATCTTCGGCAATAACTGAAACGAGTAAAAGTCATAGACTTTCTCTGTGACTTTGTCTATTGGATGCGAAAACTCAAGTACGACAACCCTCCCACCAGGCTTTAGCACCCTTAGCATAGAACGTAAGGCCGCGGCTTTATCGGTAACGTTACGCAAGCCAAAGCCTATACACACGCAATCAAAACTATTATCAGCAAAGGGTAAACACTCGGCATTGACTTGAGCATATTGCACATGGCCGAATAAACCTCTATCAATTAGGCGATTGCGGCCATTACGTAACATTTCCGCATTAATGTCAGCTAAAACAACTTGTCCGCCGGCACCTACGCGCTTTTCAAATAGCAAGCTAAGATCACCCGTGCCACCAGCCAAATCAAGTACCTTTTCATTTGCCCTGACATTTGCCAATTGCACCGCAGCCCTTTTCCAGAGACGATGTATGCCCAATGACATCAAATCGTTCATAAGGTCATACTGATTTGCTACGGAATCAAACACACCACGGACTAAGCTAGCTTTTTCATCCATAGCTACCTGTTTAAAACCAAAATGGGTCGTTTGTTGTTTAGTCATCACTTAACCCAATTATTGGTCTTTTTGGTCACTAGAAACGCTAGTAGGCGCCTCATCATTACGGGCATATCCAGCCTGTTTTAAGCATTGTAAATAATCCGCCCACAGCGTCGGATAATCCGCACCTAAACGGTATAATAAATCCCAGGTGTAAATCCCGGTATTATGGCCATCACTAAATAAAGGTGAGATACCATAACTACCTACCGCTTTAATTTCCGTAATGCTGACATTTTCTTTGCCAACTTGTAGCACTTCTTGACCCGGCCCATGGCCTACAGCCTCAGCAGATGGGGTATAAACGCGCAGATATTCACAAGGTAAATTAAATAGGCTACCGTCATCAAAACTGATTTCTAGCACGCCTGAGGCTTGGTGTAATTTAATTTCGGTCGGTAACGCATTGCAAGGTTTTATAGTGAGACGCATAATTTTTATCTACTAAAGTATGTAACGGCTTAAATCTTCATCTTCGACAAATTCAGTTAAATGATTATCGACATAAGCGGCATTGATAATAATGTTTTTTTCTATTAAATCAGGGGCATGATAAGAAATCTCTTCTAACAAGCGTTCTAATATGGTGTGCAACCGTCTAGCGCCAATATTTTCAGTCGTTTCATTAACTTGCCAACCCAGTTCAGCAATCCTTTTGATACCATCACTGGTAAATTCTAAAAGCACACCTTCCGTGGCCATTAAGGCTTTATATTGCTCAGTTAAGGAAGCATTCGGCTCCGTTAAAATGCGGATGAAATCTTCCGCAGTTAAGGCCTCCAACTCAACCCTAATGGGGAACCGTCCTTGTAATTCCGGAATTAAATCAGATGGCTTAGTCAAATGGAAGGCACCAGAGGCAATAAACAAAATGTGGTCTGTTTTAATCGTACCAAATTTAGTGCTTACCGAGCTGCCCTCCACTAAGGGCAACAAATCACGCTGCACGCCTTCCCTTGATATTTCGCCACCACTGCCGCCATGTTCGGAGCGTTTACAAATTTTGTCTATTTCATCCAAAAACACAATACCATTTTGCTCAACTGCTTCGAGCGCACGTAGTTTTATGTCATCTTCGTTAACAAGTCTAGCCGCCTCTTCTTCCTGCAAGATTTTTAAGGCCATGTTAACCGGCATTTTCCGAGATTTCTTTTTCCCCGTATTCATGTTTTGGAACATACCTTGCAGCTGGCTGGTCATTTCTTCCATGCCAGGCGGCGCCATAATTTCAACGCCTAGCGGCGCAACTTGTACCTCTACCTCAATTTCCTTATTGTCTAAATCACCTTCACGTAATTTTTTGCGCATTTTTTGACGTGTCGATTCCTCGGTGTCAGACAACATGCCCATGCCAGCCCTAGGCAATAAAATATCTAAAATCTTTTCCTCCGCCGTATCAAAAGCATGATGGCGGACTTTTTCCATTTCTGAATAGCGTGTCATTTTTACCGCTGAATCGACTAAATCCCGGATAATTGATTCTACATCACGCCCCACATAGCCAACTTCAGTAAATTTAGTCGCCTCGACTTTAATAAAGGGGGCATTTGCTAAGCGTGCTAAGCGGCGTGCAATTTCGGTTTTGCCGACACCGGTGGGACCTATCATTAAAATATTTTTTGGCGTTACTTCTTCACGTAAGCCAGCGTCCAATTGTTGTCGACGCCAACGGTTACGCAGGGCAATTGCCACCGCACGCTTGGCATTATTTTGGCCAACAATATGTTTATCCAGTTCACTTACAATCTCTTTTGGTGTCATTTGGGTCATCAGTTTACTCGTTGGGCTCGGCATCCAGCTCTTCAATACGTAAATTATGGTTGGTATATATACAAATATCCGCGGCTATATTGAGAGATCTCTCCACAATTTCACGGGCTGATAAGTCAGTGCCCTCCAGCAGCGCCCGTGCTGCGGCTTGCGCAAATGCACCGCCAGAGCCGATGGCCATAAGATCATATTCAGGCTCAATTACATCCCCTGTACCTGAAAGAATTAATGAATTTTTAGCATCGGCTATTACCAATAATGCTTCTAATTTGCGTAAGGCTCTGTCAGTGCGCCAATCTTTTGCCATTTCAACGGCAGCCCGGGTCAAATTGCCACGGTGCTTTTCAAGCTTGCCTTCAAAATGTTCAAATAAAGTGAAAGCATCTGCTGTGGCACCGGCAAACCCTGCGATCACTTTATCATGATATAACCGGCGTACCTTGCGGGCATTTCCTTTCATGACGGTATTGCCCATAGTAACTTGGCCGTCTCCGCCAATGACAACTTTGTTGCCACGTCGAACGGATAGTATCGTTGTCCCTCTTAAATTCACAATAAAACCCTAAAATAATAACTAATTGTGACCGTGATTTTACATGGTCTAGTAAAATTGTGGGAAAAATCTAGTTGCTAGCCATTAATAAACTTGACTTGGCCATTTAGCTGAAATTCAGTTATTTATGCTAGGCTAAACCTACGCAAGCCAGAATAGGATGCCAGTATGCACGCGCTTAATGATATATCAACAATTTTAGCATTATCCATGGGTTTAGCATGGGCTAGTGGAATCAATTTATATGCAACTTTATTTACCCTGGGCTATTTAGCTAATACCGGTAACATCACTTTACCGGAAAATTTACAAATAGTAGCTGACCCTATGGTCATGGCCGCAGCGGGTTTCATGTATTGCATCGAGTTTTTTGCGGATAAAACCCCAGGCATAGATACAGCTTGGGATACCTTACACACGTTTATCCGTATTCCTGCTGGGGCCATGTTGGCCGCTGGGGCAGTAGGTGATTTGAATCCTGCTGTTGAATTAGCTGCCGCTATCGTAGGTGCAGGCTTGACTGCAACTACTCATGCCAGTAAAGCTGGCAGCCGGGTATTAATCAATACCTCGCCAGAACCTTTCAGCAATTGGGCGGCCTCTATCAGTGAAGACGTTGCGGTGGTCACGGGGGTTTGGACTTGTATCAACCACCCTACTCTATTCTTATTGCTATTAGGCTTGTTTATCTTGCTGATGATTTGGCTGCTACCTAAACTATGGCTAGGCGTTAAAAAGGTTTTCAGCTTCCTAATTAACCTATTTAGCAAAAATGAATCGACTATACGCTTAGACCCACCCAAATAAATGCAGTTGACGGCAAATCAAATATCGAGTCTAATAGCACTCTTTTGTAGGCCTGCCCAGGTAGCTCAGTCGGTAGAGCAGAGGACTGAAAATCCTCGTGTCGACGGTTCGATTCCGCCCCTGGGCACCACATTCAATACCCCCTAGCACATCTCTTTGCCCAGGTAGCTCAGTCGGTAGAGCAGAGGACTGAAAATCCTCGTGTCGACGGTTCGATTCCGCCCCTGGGCACCATTGGTTTAGCTTTAAAATTTTGCAAAAATCCCACCACTTTATCAGACGGATAGTTTAGGCTTAGCGTCAGGAATGACACCACAAGTGTCCCAACTACTAACCTCTTTCCTAGCACCATGACAAAAATCTTGGCTTTAAAGCCAAATCTATAGCTTGCCTTATCAATGGCTTTCATTTTTTGTCACATGGGAGAAATTTCGATGACGCAAATTTATCGCAAGTTGTCCGCATTAGCGGAAATATATATAACCAAAAAAAATAATTTCCCCATCAACCCTATCATAGAACCTGGGGCATTTTGGACACCTATTTTCATTTTCTTCTGCCTCTTACTGACTGCAACAGCATCTTACAAGGCCACTATAAGCTTAATTGAAGATAATGCTTGGGTAGTACACACACAAGAAGTAATAGAACGGACGTTAAAACTGGCATCCTACTTACAAACTGCTGAAAGCAGACAACGCGGATATCTTTTAAGTGGCGATATACAATTCCTTGAAAATTATAATCAGGCCTTGCAACAAGCTGAACTAAATTTACGGGAGTTAATTACACTTATAGCCGACAACCCTGTTCAACAAGCCAATTTACAACAACTGGTCATGTTAAAAGCTGAGCGGGTTAATGCTATGCAACAGGTTTTGGAAAGCTACCAAAGGAATGGGGCAAAAGCCGGTGAAAACGCATTTTTAGCCAATGCTGGCCAACAAAAAATGAACGACTTTATGACCTTGATTGAAAAAATGTACGCTCAAGAAAAAAAACTGCTCGACTCCCGCTCAATTACTTCCACAAATAGTAAAAAAAATGCCGAGAACAGTCTGATCATAGGTGCTATTTTTTCAATCTCTTTAGTATGTTTTTCCTATTATTTAATTATCCAAAGCTTAATTCGAAGCAAACAAACCGCCATTGAGCTAAAAGAAGCCCGCGATAATTTAGAAATCAAGGTTAAAGAACGGACAATGGAACTTGAACTAAGTAATCGGGAATTGCAAGAATTTGCCTTTATTGCATCCCATGATTTACAGGAACCTTTACGCAAAATCCAAATATTTGGGGATCGGCTAAAACAAAAAAGTTCTGGCCACTTAGATGACTCTGCCCAAGATTACCTTAACCGTATGCAAAATGCCGCAAGCCGCATGCATAGGCTAATTAACGATCTGTTATTATTCTCCCAAGTGTCTAGCAAACAAGGCACATTCGAGACCGTAGACCTTAATATTATCGTTAAAGATATTTTGGATGATTTGGAAGGCAGCATCGAATATTACCAAGGCCACGTAGCTTATCAAGTGTTACCCATCGTAGAAGCGGATCCCCATCACATGCGGCAACTTTTTCAAAACATTATCAGCAACGCCTTAAAGTTTCATCGTCCTAATCAAGCGCCAGAAGTGTCTGTTATTTGGAAAAATCAAACAGTATTGGACGGTGAGGATAAGGCTGAGCAATTTTATGAGATCTGCATTATCGATAATGGCATTGGAATAGACCCACAATATGTGGACAAAATTTTTGTACCTTTCCAACGTTTACATGGTAGAAGTGAATATGAAGGCACTGGCATAGGTTTAGCTATCTGCCGTAAAATAATTGAACGCCATAACGGCTATATCCATGTCATACCCTCACCATCAGGTATAGGCACTATGCTAATAATTGGATTACCAGTTCAGCTACCAGTTAAAACAGATATTTATAGGGTAACAGGTATAATCAACACCTAAAACATCAGGACAAACTACTAATTTTAGATTAACTTCTCAGGCACATTTTTTATGTGGATAAATCAGTATGACAAATAAAGGCAACCAAATACTTGAAACATCCATACTTATTGCTGATGACGATGCTGATGACCGTTTACTAGTGCAGGAAGCGCTGATCGATGCGAAATTTCCTAATACAAACATAACCTTTGTTGAAGACGGCAATGATTTGATGGATTATCTAAATAAACGCGGGCAATACCTAGGTAATAATGACCGTATCTTGCCTACCTTAATTTTACTCGATTTAAATATGCCTAAAAAAGACGGTAAGCAAGCGCTACAGGAAATTAAAACTGACCCTAATTTACGCCAAATCCCTGTGGTTATTTTAACCACGTCTGGTGGTTCAGATGATATCAAATCCTCGTATGACCTTGGCGCAAATACTTATATCTCAAAACCAGCAAACTTTGATGATTTAGTTAAGATTATGCAAACTGTAAAACACTATTGGCTGGATATCGCATGCTTAACCTAACCACTGACTTAGGCTAAATTTTGGAAAAAGTGTTGGTTTTATTAGTTGAAGACGATGAAGATGACTTTGTCATAACCCGCGATTTACTGTCCGATGTAGAACACACCGAATATACCGTTGATTGGGTAAATAATAGTACGGATGCCTTGGTCAAACTACAATTACTGGACCCCAAATATGATGTTTGCCTACTTGATTATCGCTTAGGTAATGAAACCGGTGTAGATATCCTCCGCAAAGCAACCTTGGAAGGCGTAGCGGTGCCTATGATATTACTGACCCAACATACGGATAGACAAATCGATTTATCCGCTATGCAAGAAGGTGCCAGCGATTTTTTGGTTAAATCAGAAATTAACAGTACAAATTTAGATAGGGCTATCCGCTATGTCCGGTCGATAAAGCAGCATGAACAAGAACGCTTAGAGCTGGCTCTAGCATTAGATGCCCGCCTGCATGCAGAAGCTGCCAACAAGAGCAAGGATGACTTTTTAGCTATGGTTTCGCATGAATTACGAGGCCCGCTTAACTCTGTGCTAATGTGGACAGCACTATTGCAAACGCCAGACATAGCGCCTGAGCTCATGGCTACTGCCATTAGCACTATTGAACATTCAGTAAAACGGCAAAGTAAGATTTTAGACGACTTATTGGAATTAACCCGTGGCTTGAATAGTTTGACTCGATTAAATAAACAACGGATCAATCTTTTTAATGTATTGCATGACGTCATAGCCACCCATTTACCGGCCATAGCCGATAAGTCGCTAGCACTTGAACTAGAGCCTGAATCCGGCGAGCTCTGGCTCAAAGCTGACCCTGAAAGACTACAACAAATACTCAGTAATTTAATTACCAACAGTATTAAATTTACGCCTAAGCACGGTCACATAAAAGTCACCATCGAACAGCAATTGAAAGCGGATCAACCCGTTGTTGTCATTAACATTATGGATAATGGGGCTGGAATTTCTGAACAGCTGCTTCCTTTGATCTTTGACCGGTATTTGCAAGCACCCATGAAACCGAACAGCACAAATGTTGGCCTTGGTTTAGGCTTAACCATAACCAAACACCTAGTAGAATTGCACAACGGTTACATAGTCGCCGAAAGCCCAGGTGAAGGGCTAGGCGCAAAATTTACGGTCACTTTGCCAATAGATTAATCAAGCATTAGAAATTTACAGGAGTTTAGCTGTTATGCCGCACATTTTAATTGTTGATGATGATGCCGATTCAGCAACAGCCCTAGCCCACATAATTAGCCTTGAAGGTTTTGTCGTTGAATTAGCAGGATCTTTGGAGCAAGCCCGAGCAAAAATCAAAAAACGCATTCCCGATGCGATACTGATCGATTTGATCTTACCCGATGGACAAGGCTTAGAAATATTTGATGACTTGGCACCGCCAATAACAACCGAAGTCATATTGATTACCGGTTATGCCAGCCTTGAATCATCTATTGAGGCCATCAGGTTGGGATTTAGGGATTATTTGATAAAACCGATTGATATTGAGCACCTAAAAAACGTTTTAGAGCGTATCCCCAAACCGAGTGACTTAAAAAACCAAATCAATACCCTACGCGATGAATTACGTGAATTAGGCCGTTTCGGCAAACTATGGGGCGTGTCTGCAAGCATGCAGAAAGTCTATGATCAAATAGCCCGGGTAGCGCCGTCAATAGCGAGCGTTTTTATTATAGGAGAAAGTGGGACGGGAAAAGAGGTCGTCGCATTAACTATCCACGAACTAAGTGCCAGACGAAAAACCATTTTCCTGCCTGTAAACTGTAGCGCAATCTCGCCGCAACTCGCCGAAAGCGAGTTGTTCGGCCACGAAAAAGGCAGTTTTACTGGCGCCAATAAAGACCGCAAAGGCTATTTTGAACAAGCTTCTGGCGGAACTTTATTCCTTGATGAAATTACCGAAATGCCCATAGACTTACAAGCCAAATTACTACGGGTATTAGAAACCGGACGGGTTACGCCAGTTGGCAGCAGCACCAGTTTCCAAACTGATGTCCGCATCTTGGCAGCGACTAACCGTGATCCAGAAAAAGCCGTTTTAGAAGGTAAATTACGGGAAGACTTGCTTTACCGATTACAGGTTTTTCCGCTACGCTTACCACCACTTAGGGAAAGACCCGAGGATATTTCATTATTAGCTGATTTTTTTCTACATGAACTCAACTATAGCAACCCTCAAAAGAAAACACTTAGCCAAGATGCTATTGCCAAATTAAACAGTTACAACTGGCCAGGCAATATCCGTGAATTAAAAAATGCCTTGCATCGCGCTTATATCATGGCTGACGATGAAATCAACGCTGAGCATTTAATGGAAAATAACAGCACGGCAAACAACACCGGCAAGATTACCCATGAAGAAATTGCCCCAGGAATGAAAATCAAGGAACTAGAACAAATCTTAATTAAAAAAACGCTGGTGCTTTGCGACGGCAACAAAGAAAAAGCAGCCGACTTATTAGGCATTAGCGTTAAGACACTCTATAACAAACTTAAAGATATGGCTTAACCATCCTAGATTTAGACTGAATTTTGCCCCCTACCCCCCTACTGAAATTTTTACAATTTCATCTGTAAATATTACAGGCTATATAGCTTAGTTATCTAACTGTCTGCAAAAAATTACTTTTAACCTACTGTTTTACAATATTTAAAATAAATATTTAGAGTTGGCCTAATGTTTGCTTTAGTCATGTTACCAGAGTAATTTCTCTGGTAATTAGCTGAATAACGTTACTGTTCTGTTCTTAAAAACCATATTTACTGGAGAAATATCATGAGTCAAGACCATAAAGCCTATAAGGAAAAAGTAGATGCCCAACTTAAAGAATGGGAAGCAAAAGCTGAACTGCTAAAAGCTAAAAGTATCAATTTGGCCGCGGATGCCAAGCTTGAGTTAGAAAAACAAATACAACATATCGACTCACACAAATCAGAACTTGCCGCCTATTGTGAGCAAGTCAATGAACGCGCTGGTGATGCCTGGGAAGACGTCAAGGATGAAGCCGAAGACAAATGGAAAAAGTTTTCAGAAAGCGTGCAAAGTTTTGTTTCCAAACACACCTAAACCTTGGGAGTAGGCCATGATGAATTGGGCCGTAACATTTTTAATCATAGCCATCATTGCAGGTGTATTGGGTTTTGGTGGTATAGCAGGAGTATCGATTGAATTTGCAAAAATTGCATTTTTAGCCGCCTTAGTTTTAGCAGTCGTTTTTGTACTACTGGGAAGAAGACCCCCTACGCTATGAGGTAAACAGCTAAATAATAGCGATAAACCTATTGATGCTTGCTGCCAGCATTGCCTAATTTTTAAGGGAAAACTATGAACAAATCTACCATTGCAACATCTATACTCATGCTAGCCTTAGGCTTTCCACTTGCCATTTCAATGGTAAGTTGCAGCGCAACACCAACCTCAGAAAGTACCGGTCAATACGTTGACGATACCACGATTAGCACAAAATTACGGGCCAAGTTTATCGATGACCCAACCGTTAGTACTTTAAATATCAATGTGGAAACCTTTAAGGGTGTTGTTCAGCTAAGCGGCTTTGCTAATTCAATGGCCGAGATCAAACAGGCTGAATTATTAGCCAAGGACACTAGCGGCGTAAAATCTGTGCGTAACGATATTCATTTAAAAAAATAACACTCATTAACAGTCAGCATTTCTACTCTCACGAATGTTCGGCTGTTTACTCTCACGTCTTTTGGAGAAAATAATGCACCTAATTAAAATTCTGACCCTAACTTTTATCTCAGTCCTGTTTACTAATGGCTACGCCTTTGAAACACAGGCTGAAAAAAATGAAACCACTAAAAACGAGATTAAGCATGAAGCCAAAAAAGCGGTTAACCGCATAGAAGAAACGGTATGTCTAGACAGTGACGTAGAATGTTTAAAACAAAAGGCTAGCCACCGTATTGAAGAAACAACCGATGCCGTCAAAGACAAAACGACAGAAATAAAAAATAAAATTGACGAATAACAATTTTATTGCAAACCCATTGATAAACCGAAAATTAGCCCCTAAAAGCCGCTAATTTAAGGGCTAGCCAGTGTTAACCCTCAGCTAAATCATTAAATAAGCTAGCACCTACCCTAGATTACGAAAAATTAACTTATTGATTCAATAAAGTAGAATTTTAAGTTTGCCTTTGCCAGTTTGAAATTCTGTTCGTGCTTTTACAGGCACGAACGCTTCAAACATTAAATATCCAGCCCATCGTTAACCTGTTTGGTAAGGACTAGCTGTCAATATCTTTAAAAACCAATTTTAACTTTGTTAGGTAATTACCATGAACAAGATCAACGCATTGAAACGGTTATATCTTATATCAAGTATTTCTATACCCTTGACTTTAGTGGCTTGTGGATCAAACCCACCGACAGAACAAATTTCTGTGGCTGAACATTTGATACGCGAATCCGATATTAATAAATCAACCGAATACGCTCCTTTGGAAATCCGTATTGCACGGGAAAACTTAGACGCGGCAAAAGCTGCGTTAGCTGCAGGCCATAACGATGAGGCTAAACGATTAGCGGAAAAAGTCGCGGTTGATGTTGAAACTGCAGGCGCAAAAGCGGATTCGGTTAGAGCTAAAAATGCGGTTGATGAGCTCCAAAAAAGTATTCGGACGCTTAGCCAAGAAATAGATTCTAAGTCTAATTTTTAACCTATAAAAAGGACGATAGCCATGAATAACATCAAGAAAAAAATAGTTTCTGCCATTACTCTGGTAAGTTCATACAGCTTTCTAGCTGGTTGCGCTACATCCCATAATCCAGCTTTGGAACAAGCTCAAGCGGAGATTGCTAATTTACAAAGCAATCCAGAAATTGCTACGAATGCCCCAGTGGCCTTATATGAAGCTAAAAAAGCGCTAACCAAAGCAGAATCAGCCTGGGATGCGACGGAAGACGATGTTAAAGTCAATCATTTAGCTTATATCGCAAAACGTCGTGCAGAAATCACCCAATATACGGCTAACCGCAATATGAACGAAGCACAACAAAAAGCATTGGAAGAACAACGGCAACAATTGGCATTAAATTCAAAAACCAAAGACATCAAACAAGCTCAAAACAAAGTTAAGATGTTAGAGGATGAGTTAATGAAAATGAAAGAGCTTAAGCCTGAAAAAACCGAAAGGGGTTTAGTACTCACCTTGGGTGATGTGTTATTTGCTACAGGCAAGGCTCAATTAACTGCTGGCGCAAGTAATAATTTATTTAAGCTCACCACGTTTTTAAATGAAAATACTGACCGTAATATACTCATTGAAGGTCATACCGACAGTGTCGGCAGTGAAGATATGAACTTAAGGTTATCATTAAGAAGAGCAGATGCGGTTACAGGCTTTTTGGCCCGCAATGGTGTCGACCGATTACGCATAACTACTAAAGGCTATGGTGAATTATATCCGGTAGCCTCTAACGATAACGCAACCGGTAGACAATTAAACCGTAGGGTTGAATTGATTGTCCTGGATCAGGGTAAAACTGCAAATGATGTTAGACGATAAAAAAAATCACTTAACTTTCGCTGCCCAGACTTAAACCAAATCAAACAGTAAGCGCTATATTTAAACGTTCTGTTAGGTTAAATACAACCTCAAAATTAAACCTTATTTAAAGTGTAATCTGCCTGGCATGAACCGTGTTTTAAATTATTGCGTTGTTTCTAAACTCGAGAAATTTGCAAACTATCATGCCAGACGGACAATTTTGTTGGTGTTAACTGTGTTGTCTATGGTGAATTGACCAATTACCTCACTTAGGCTTTGAGTTTGCCTTTCTAAGGATTCTGACGCAGCCGCTGCGTGTTCAACCAAGGCTGCATTTTGCTGGGTGACATCATCCATTTGCCCGATTGCCATATTAACTTGCTCTATGCCCACCGTTTGTTGTTCTGAGGCAACGGCTATCTGAGACATCATCATTGTCACACTCATTATCGAATTGACAATTTCATGCATTTTTTCACCTGTAGTACTGACTAATTGACTACCCTCTTCTACTTGAGTAACAGAACTGTTGATTAATAACTTAATTTCTTTTGCTGCAGAAGCCACGCGTTGCGCAAGGTTTTGTACCTCTCCTGCGACCACCGCAAAACCACGGCCTTGGTCGCCAGCCCTAGCTGCCTCTACTGCAGCATTCAATGCCAATATATTAGTCTGAAAAGCGATACCATCTATGACTGTAATAATATCAACGATTTTTTGGGATGATTCATTGATATTACCCATGGTTTTGATGACTTGACTCACTACCTGTACACCCTGAGCAGCTATTTCGCTGGCACCGGCCGCAAGCTCGCTAGCATTCTTAGCATTTTCCGAGTTATGTTGTACGGTAGATGTCAATTCATGCATACTCGCTGCGGTTTGTTCAAGGCTCGCCGCTTGTTCTTCGGTACGCCTAGACAAATCATTATTCCCCACGGCTATTTCATTGGCTGCTTTATTGATATTACTGCTCACCAACTTAATTTCGCCTAACATTTGTTTTAATTTTGCTGACGTTGTATTAACGGCCAACTTTACCTGCCCAAATGTGCCTGGGTAATCTTGCTTAATAACTTGAGTTAAATCACCTTGTGAAACCGCTATAACGACCCGCTCTACATCACCAAAACCTGCCTCGCAAGTATGCATAAGCAAATTTAGGTCTTCAAGAATGTCCTTAAACACAAACTCAAAATTTTGGGCGCTGGCACGTCGCGAAAAATCACCCATGACACCTGCATTAACAATAGCCTTGATTTCAGAGCTCATAGCCAGCAAGGCATTTTTAATGTTTTGCATTGTTTTTGTAATCGTTGCAGTTTCACCAGGCAAGTCCTCAATATCTACTGAAAAATCACCTTTTGCATATTGCTGGATAATTTGGATTATACGTCTGTTAAGACGGATTCTTGATTGCACCAACTCATTAATTTCAGCCGCCATATTGCCATAAAGACCAGGTAATGTTGAGCAATCAAGTTGTTCTGTCACCAAACCTTGCGCATGTTTATTTGAAACGTCATTCAAGGCAAACACTAAATGCTTCAACGCATTTTGCATGGTTTGCATATCTTTTAGAACTTCGCCCAACTCATCTTGATGCTTAATGTTAATATTTGTATCCAAATTACCTTTTGCAATAGCACCAGACACCAAGCGCAGCTGCTTAATCGAAAGAAATATGCCACTTGTTAAAGTCATGTTCAATACCACGCTAATTAAAATGGTTAATACGGTAAGGCAAATAAGTAAAACTGTAATATTATTGGCTGAGTTTTTTAGGTTGTTTGCGGTTGAGAATAAATCGTTAGCAAGTTTTACTTCGACAGTTTTCAACAAATTGATATGTTCTGTAGATAATTTAAACCAATAGACGGGGTCTACCGCAAAGCCATCATCGCTGTTATTTTCCAACGCAATATTGCGCATCCTCACAACCTCATTGGTCGCTGGCGAATTTAATTGGCTATTAAAATAATCTTGTTGTTGCGATAAGGCAGAGCCCAAAAATAATTTAATGTAGAGTGCCTGTGCAGTGTAGCTTTGTAAAAACAACTTTTGTAGTGCGGGTGTAAAATGACCTGTGGAAAACGCCATAGTCAAATAAGCGCGCTCTAAACCCGCATTTTCTTTGGCTCTGAGCAAACTGGTATACGATGACGCCAATTGGGCAATTTGGCTGTTATGACTAACCTTTGCCAATTGAGCCGGTAGATCCAACAACGCATTAATCAATTGCGTGTAATTTTCCCCCGAACTTAAGGCATTTATATCTAAATGGCTAACCTGCTGCCTCAAGCTTTCCAATGCCCTTAGTTTATTATTCGCCAACCTGGCTAATGAAAAAAAGCTATTTTGGTCTTGCTCAAATACCAAGCCATCCAAAGCTTGTTGAAATATTAAAATAGCATCATCCGTATTATGCCGCTGTTCTACTAAATCAGTGCTAAATTTGTCACCACCGCTATTGATAAAGCCAGCACTCATACCGCGCTCTTTTTGCAAATTATGGATCAGATCACCTACCTTTACAGACACCTCTGCTAGTATCTGTAACTGGCTCATTTCATTTGCGACCTTAATTTTTTCGATGGCTAGGGTGCCAGCAAAAAAAAGTAACAACAAGGTAGGTATGGCTGCAATCAGAAATAATCTTGCTTTTAAACTCAAAAAAGTAATGGGTTTAGTTCTCATTACTGCCCTCAAAAACAATTTTATATTTTAAGAAGCACCAGAAACTAGAAAACCAGCCAGTGCGATAAAAAGCTAAACCAGTTACTATAAAAGGAAAGCCAGCGAATCAATATTGAACAGAAAAAACTATCGTTTTCTCAGTATAGACATATATTATTTGGTTGTATAAAAATCAGCACAAAAAAATCATTTAAGCGGTTATTACGATCAATTTGGCAATAATACTGGTGTCTTAAGCTTGCCCCCATTGCACTAAACCAGTATAGGCACTAACAATGACCAAAAGACCAAAAATAATACGGTACCAGGCGAATGCTGTAAAATCATGGTTGCTGATATAACGTATTAACCCCCTGACTGCTAATAAAGCACTGATGAAAGCCGCCACCGTCCCTATAGCAAAAATAGGTATATCACTCGCATTTAATAAATCCCGATGTTTATACAAGTCATAAAGGCTAGCCAAAATTAAGGTCGGTATGGCTAAAAAAAATGAAAATTCAGCTGCGGCTTTACGGGACAAACCTATTAACAGGCCACCGATTATGGTTGAGCCGGAACGCGATGTACCCGGTATTAATGCAAAAGCTTGCGCAAAACCCAATTTTAGGGCATCTAAATAAGTCAGCTCTTCAACCTCATGAATACGGATATTATGCTGACGCTTTTCTGCCCAAAAAATCACGAAGGCGCCTACAATAAACGCGGTCGCGACTGGGATCGGTTGAAACAAATGTGCTTTTATGTATTTGCCAAATAGTAACCCTAAAATAGCTAAGGGCAAAAAAGCGATGCTTAAATTGACCGTAAACTTAATCGCAGTCGGTTCTAACTGTAACAATCCCTTAAGTACAGCGCCTATTTTTGCCCTATACTCCCAGCAGACGGCAAAGATAGCACCTGTTTGGATGACAATCTCAAAAACCTTGCCGGTTTCATCATTAAAATGCAGTAAATCGCCGACTAAGATTAAATGCCCAGTACTAGAAATTGGTAAAAATTCTGTTAAACCTTCAACTAAGCCTAAAATTAATGCTTTAAATGCAACTATCAAATCCATAATATCTCCTTAGATTTCAATTATTTCCCGTAATACTGAGGTGGCATAGCTACCCGCTGGTAGTGTAAAGTTAAGGCTTAACAGGTCATCATTATCAAAATGCCAAGTAAAATCTTGCAGCATAACCCGTAACGCACGCTTATCCATTTCTAAGCCAAAATTCAATAAACCTTGAGCAAGTTCTTTATTTTCTTCGATAACCTGTTGTTCTAGTTGCAAGGCCTCCAACGCGGCCCCACTCTGGCCTAGCCCCCATAACGCGGCGACAGGATGGATTGCGCCTGCATGTAAACGCGCTAAAATACCCTCATCAGCATGTTCTGAAGAAAAACAACTATGTGATTGGTCAAACATAAAAACATCACCTGGTATTGCCTGGTTCCAGTTATTTTGTTGTACGCGTTGACTTAAAACCTGATTGAACAAATACGAGCGAGCCGCTGATAAATATAAACTGCGTTGTTCACGCTTAGCTTTTTTTCCGGCAAATAATTCTAAGGCTTTGTTAATGTTTTGCCCGGACAAACCAAATCGCTGGCTACCAAAGTAATTGGCAATACCACCTTGCTTAATAGCCTCTAAGCGTTGTATTAAGACTGCTTTATCGCCTTGTAATTGCCGTATTGTAATCGTGAATTGATTGCTGCTTAGTGCGCCACGCTTAAGTTTTCTGGCATGGCGTAAGTTTTTTAACACCTTGAGTGTGGGTGAATTTAATATTGACCAATCTAAATCGGGTTTTCCGGGCAGCCAAATGCTAAACCACTGCCTGGTCACTGCGTGACGGTCTTTTAAACCCGCATAACTGACATCTTGTTGTCGTACTTGCGCAAACCTGGCCAGTTGTCTTGCGATATAGTCGGTATTCTCATCTTTTTTTTCCACATACAAGAAGGCATGCTCTCCTTGACCTTCAGGTTCAAAAGATAAGTTTTCAATTACGAGAAAATCTTCCGGGAAATGACGAATTATTCCTTGCGCGCTAGGTCGGCCATAAACATAAGGCCATTCAGGAATTTCAACAACAGACATTGTTACTAATTGGCAAGGTATTGTGCCGTTTATTGTTCAATTAAAACCACCGCCTGCACGGCAATACCTTCTTTGCGGCCTTCAAAGCCCAATTGTTCTGTTGTAGTGGCTTTGACATTGATAAAGTCAACATCTACGCATAAATCTTGAGCAATATTAAGGCACATAGCTGCAATATGTGGCGCCATTTTAGGCGCTTGGGCAATAATAGTGATATCGGCGTTAATCAAACGATAACCCTTGCTTTTTACGATATCGTAGACATAACGCAGAAGCACACGACTATCCGCACCTTTAAATTCGGGGTCAGTATCAGGGAAATGTTTACCAATATCGCCCAACGCCGCCGCTCCTAACAAAGCATCACTCAAGGCATGCAGTACGACATCGCCATCGGAGTGGGCTTCAATACCTTTCTCATAAGCAATTTTGACCCCACCCAAAATGACATCGCCATCATCTTTAAAACGGTGGACATCATACCCTTGCCCTATTCTTAACATTGTTGCTCCAAAAAAAATTGCGCTAAAACTAAATCTTCAGGCCGGGTAATTTTAATGTTATCAGGCCGACCTTCAACAATTTTAGGTTGTAAACCCATCAACTCCAGGGCGCTAGCTTCATCAGTGATAGAGGGGTTACCGCTAGACGCTTCCAGAGCTTGCCTTAACAAGCCATAGCGAAACATTTGCGGCGTTAGCGCACGCCAAATGTGAGTACGATCTAATGTTTCTGTAATATGCTGATTGGCTGTACTTTTTAACGTATCATGGCAGGGTAGCGCTAAAATGCCACCGATCTTGTCTTCTGATAATTGACTAATTAACAAAATTATATCGGCTCGGGTAATACAGGGTCTGGCAGCATCATGCACCAATACCCAATCGCTATCTTCTGCCCGCCCCGTTAAGGCCTTTAAAGCCGACAACACCGAATCAGCACGCTCTTTTCCACCCGTTGCTGTCAACACTTGCGGATGCTCCGATATCGCTAAATTAGGCCAATAAGGATCTTGTTTAGAGATAGCGACAACGATGCCAGCAAACACTTGTGCTTGGATTAGCCTTAATACCGTATGCTCAAGCACGGTTTTTTGGGCAAGCATCAAATATTGTTTGGGGCGGTCAGCTTGCATACGCTTACCGACACCTGCAGCGGGCACTATCGCCCAAAATTTAGTTTTTCTGGCCATCATTGTTAAATTTGCCAGCGTTTAGCCACGATCCATTGCTTTTTACTCTAAAATTTGGAAGAAAGTTTCACCTTCCTTAACCATACCAAGCTCATCCCTAGCCCTTTCTTCCAATGCTTCTTGGCCTTTTCTTAAATCGACTACCTCTGCATATAACGCTTCATTGCGCTGTTTTTTTTCTTCCACTTGTTGCTTTAGATCATCAAGGCGCGCTTGATAGGCCTCTATCTGTTCAATACTCCCATCGCCATGCCATAAACGGTATTGCAAATGTACAATCAGCAAAATGATAATCGCTATTATGTATTTAATGGGAGTACCCTCAACTAGTGTCAGTAGCCAACGCTAATAGATGTAGCGGTTTGCCTTGTTACAGCATTTTAAAAGCGCTACGGCCGGCATATTTTGCCAACGTTCCTAATTCTTCTTCTATCTTCATTAATCGGTTGTACTTAGCAACCCGATCAGAACGGCTTAAAGAGCCCGTTTTTATTTGCCCGGTGCCTGTTGCGACAGCCAAATCTGCTATTGTCGTGTCCTCTGTTTCACCTGACCTGTGCGACACTACCGCAGAATAACCGGCTTTATGCGCCATATCTATGGCCGCTAAGGTTTCCGTCAAAGTACCTATTTGGTTGACTTTAATAAGTACCGAATTAGCAATGTTTTGCTCTATGCCTTGCTGAATGATAGCTGGATTCGTCACAAATAAATCATCACCAACCAACTGAATACGGCCGCCTACTTTGTCGGTCAAGATTTTCCAGCCCGCCCAATCGTTTTCATCCATACCGTCTTCTATGCTGATAATAGGATATTTATTAACCCAATCAACAAAAAAATCGGCCATTTGTTCAGAGCTATAGCGCTTACTTTCGGAAGCCAGATCGTAGACATCATCATGGTAATATTCTGAACTTGCCGCATCGAGGCCTAAATAAACATCTACCCCAGGTTTATAACCTGCTTTTTCAATAGCTTGCAAAATCACACTGATTGCCGCTTCATTAGAAGGTAAATTTGGCGCAAACCCACCTTCATCACCAACCGTGGTCGCTAAACCTTTTTCAGATAGCACTTTTTTTAAGGCATGGAAAATTTCAGCACCATATCGGATCGCTTCCCTAAAACTTGGCGCACCAACTGGTAAAATCATAAACTCTTGTAAATCAACGTTATTATCTGCATGCGAGCCACCATTGATGATGTTCATCATGGGTACTGGCATAATAAATTGACCTGATTTATTTAAATAACGGTAAAGCGGTAATGCTTGTTGTTTTGCAGCCGCATGCGCTGCTGCCATTGAAACCGCTAACATAGCATTCGCACCTAAACGCGCTTTCGTGTCGGTACCGTCTAAGGCAATCATTTTTTGGTCTATACCCGCTTGATCAGCGATATCCATACCAATGACGGCAGAACGTATTTCGGAGGTGATATTTGCTACAGCCTTTAATACACCTTTGCCTAAATAACGGGTTTTGTCCCCATCACGAAGTTCAATCGCTTCCCTTTCACCCGTGGATGCGCCTGATGGTACCATCGCGCTGGCAATGATACCTGTTTCTAAAATTACATCGGCCTCAACTGTCGGATTACCACGAGAGTCAAGAATTTCTCTAGCACGAATTTCTATAATTTTAGCCATTATTATTCCTTATAGGGTAGTCTCAATAAACGGTTGTTGTTTAACCGCTTTATCTATTGTAATTAACATTTCTAAAAGTGCATGCAATTGCTGCAATGGCCAAGAATTGGGGCCATCACTTTTGGCTACAGCGGGGTTTGGATGGGTTTCCATAAAAATCCCAGCAATACCAACTGCAACAGCAGCACGCGCTAACACGGGTACAAACTCACGTTGCCCACCTGATGAAGTGCCTTGCCCACCAGGTAGCTGTACCGAATGGGTCGCATCAAATACCACAGGGCAGCCAGTTTCGCGCATAACGGCGAGCGAGCGCATATCAGACACTAGGTTGTTATAGCCAAATGAAGCGCCACGTTCACATACCATTATTTGCTGGTTGCCCGTCGCTTTAGCTTTATTGGCCACATGTTGCATGTCCCAAGGTGCTAAAAACTGGCCTTTTTTGATATTAACCGGTATCCCTTGTGCAGCAACATTTTGTATAAAATTAGTTTGCCGGCATAAAAAAGCGGGTGTTTGCATCACATCAACCACATCTGCCACTTCTGCCAATGGCGTATCTTCATGTACATCAGTTAAAACCGGGACACCAATTTGTTGTTTAACTTTTGCTAAAATCGATAAACCTTGCTCAACCCCTAAACCACGGAAGCTTTCATGAGATGAACGGTTAGCCTTGTCAAATGATGATTTATAGATAAAAGGTATACCTAGGTTGGTCGTTATTTCTTTTAAAGCACCCGCAGTATCAATAGCCAATTGCTCACTTTCGATAACGCAAGGCCCTGCTATTAAAAAAAGGGCTTGATCTAAACCGACGTCAAAACCGCATAGTTTCATATTGTTAATTCCTTTTTATGCTGGACTGCTGCGCTGACAAAACCAGCAAATAAGGGATGTCCTTTTCGAGGTGTGGACGTAAACTCAGGATGGAATTGGCACGCTAAAAACCAGGGGTGTTCAGGAATTTCTAGCACTTCAACCAATCGACCATCAATGGATTTACCCGAAAAACGCATCCCTGCCATTTCTAATTTTTCAAAAAACTGATTATTAAATTCGTAGCGATGGCGATGACGCTCTGTAATAACGTCTTTTTGATATAAAGAATACGCTAATGAGTCCGGCTGTAATCGGCATTGATGGCCACCTAAGCGCATAGTACCACCTAAATCTGAATGCTCATTACGCGTTTCAATTTGGCCTTTTTCATCCATCCATTCTGTGATTAAGCCAATAACCGGATATGGGGTTTTAGGCAAAAATTCACTACTATGGGCACCTTCTAGTCCTGCCACATCACGTGCAAATTCAATTACCGCCACTTGCATGCCTAAGCATATCCCTAAGTAAGGGATTTTATTTTCACGGGCAAAACGGACTGTTGCAATCTTACCTTCTACCCCACGTTTACCAAACCCACCAGGTACTAAAATGGCATCAACAGACTTTAGTAAAGAAACACCTTCTTCTTCAATTATTTCTGAATCGATGTAATGGATGTTAACCTTATTCCGGGTGCGAATGCCAGCGTGAATTAAAGCTTCATTCAATGATTTATAAGCATCCGTGTGGTCGACATATTTACCTACAATTGCAATATCAACTTCATTAACAGAATGTACAATGGCATCAACTACATGCCGCCATTCCTTGAGGTCTGTAGGGGGGACATCCAAACGTAATTTATGGACTACGATTTCATCTAACCCCTGATCATGCAAAAGCAAAGGTATCCTATAAATAGAATCCGCATCGACCGCTGAAATTACCGCTTTTTCTTCCACATTAGTGAATAAGGCTATTTTGCGACGTTCTGCTATTGGTATGGGCTGTTCAGAACGACAAATTAAAATATCGGGCTGAATACCTATAGTTCGTAATTCTTTAACCGAATGCTGGGTTGGTTTAGTTTTAATTTCACCCGCCGAGCGTATATAGGGCACCAGCGTTAGATGTATAAATAAGGAACGGTCTACCCCCAACTCAACCCGCATTTGGCGTATAGCTTCCAGAAAAGGCAATGACTCAATATCGCCCACAGTACCGCCAATTTCGATTAAAGCGACATCAGTGCCTTCAGCGCTTTCAAAAATCCTGCGCTTAATCTCATCGGTAATATGCGGGATGACTTGAACTGTCGCGCCTAAATATTCACCTTTGCGTTCGCGGCGCAAAACACTTTCATAGACCTGCCCGGTAGTGAAATTATTTTTCTTAGCCATAGTGGTTTTAAGAAAACGTTCATAATGGCCTAAATCTAGATCAGTTTCTGCGCCATCTTCGGTGACAAACACTTCCCCATGTTGAAATGGGCTCATAGTACCCGGATCAACATTAATATATGGGTCTAATTTGGTCATCGTAACTTTAAGCCCGCGGGCCTCCAGTATGGCTGCCAGTGATGAGGCGGCAATGCCTTTGCCGAGTGATGAAACAACACCCCCGGTAATAAATATATATTTTGTCATGTATAACTTATCGCTAGAGGAAAATAACGGCGAGCAAATTTATTAAAGTAACATTTTAATCGACTAGCGGGCGTTAGTCATGGTGTTTCCGTGGCTTTGTTGTTTTTAAGTACTAAATGCAAACAAGTATCGCTTTGTTCGCTGTAAAATTCAGCAGTTATCCATAACCAACCCACTGCCGCCAATTTCCCGTCTAAATAAACCAGGGGAACCGTTGGTCTTTGCCAGGGAGGTATGCCGATTTCTTGATATAGTTTTTTTAAGCTATGCCGCCCTTGCCGCCGAGGTAAGGCAATTTTTTCACCACCTGCCCGAAACCTAACCTCAACGTGGGCACTGTGCCATCGGCTGAGTAAAATACCCTTGGATGAACGTACCCATTGTAAGCGCTGGTGCAAATCAACTGGCCAATACGTTTGTTCCGCAGGCCAAACACCATCCACAAATCCCGCTTGGTCACCCTCTGGATGGCAATAAAGCCTATTACGATAACAACGGATAACATGGCCTTGTATAGCTAAAATCAGGTTTTTGCCTGCATCCTTTGACGCTATTTGCCGAAAAACTTGTTCCAACTGCGCCTGCGTAGGCATTCTTAAACCGAAACCTTGCAACCAATACCTGACAACCAGGTGTTGCACGGCTAGATCTAATATTTGCAAAGGCTGCAATAACAACGCTTGGTCAGCATCGTCATAAACCTTGACAAACCATTGCGCAGTTATGGCATCAATCAATTGTTGGCTTTCGGCACAGTGCTGAGCGGCACGCGCTACAGTTTTATTGATGGCTGGCCAACGTTGTTGAAGCAATGGCACTATTTGATTACGCAGATAATTACGGTCATAGTGATCTTGCTGGTTACTAGGGTCTTCTATCCAAGTCAATTGATGCTGACACGCATAGCGTTCAATTTGCCCACGCGAGACAGCCAGCATTGGCCTTAGCATTTTGCCTAAGCCTAAAGCCATGCTATCAGGCATTCCAGACAAGCCGCGTAAGCCACTGCCGCGGAATAATTGTAATAACACTGTTTCCAGTTGATCGTTTTGATGCTGGGCCAGCAATAACACATCCCGACTGCTTAATAACCCACTTAAAGCTTGGTAACGCGCATTTCTCGCCGCCTCTTCAGGACTTTCCCCTTTTTCCGCCGCGGCGTTGACGTGTAGGACTAGGCATTGGATGCCCCATTGTTTTGCTGTAGTTACACAATGTTCAGCCCAAGCATCCGCCGCCGTTTGCAAACCATGATGTACATAAACAGCGGTTAACCGCTGTTTAATTTGGGGTATGGCAACGCACAAATGCAATAAAACTTGTGAGTCTATACCGCCACTATAAGCCAAGTAAAAATTGGCTGTTGTTTGCTCAGGCTGTAAGGCCTTAATAATCAGGTCTGTAGTCAGTATGGGCATGGTTACCCTTAGCAAAATGAGCTGGCGACAGTCGGCCCATAAAACAATAACATACAGTTATACAATTAAGGATTACTCAATATAGGATCCAAAACTCATTAGTCTTTGGTAACGCTTTTCTAACAATTCTTCTGTAGGCAACATTTTAAGCTCGTGCAAATGCCGTAATAAGGTTTCTTTTAAGCTTAATGCAATAGCCTTAAAATCCCTATGCCCGCCCCCGATAGGCTCACGTACGACTTCATCCAACAAACCTTGCTCACGGATTCGGTCAGACGTAATACCCATAGCCTCGGCAGCCAATTGCGCCTTATCCGCACTTTTCCATAGGATAGAGGCACAGCCTTCAGGTGAAATAACTGAATAGGTGCTGTATTCCAACATGATTAAACGGTCACCGACACCTATCGCTAGCGCACCACCGGAACCGCCTTCCCCAATCACCGTACAAATAATCGGTGTCTTTAATTGCGCCATTTCAAACAGGTTGCGGGCAATGGCCTCACTTTGACCACGTTCTTCCGCCCCGATTCCGGGATAAGCGCCTGGGGTGTCAATCAAACAAATAATAGGCAAGCCAAATCTTTCTGCCATTTTCATGATTCTTAAAGCTTTACGGTAACCTTCTGGCCGTGGCATGCCAAAATTGCGATAAATTTTTTCTTTAGTATCCCGGCCTTTTTGATGCCCGATAACCATAATAGGCTGACCGTTCAAGCGGGCTAAACCACAAACGATGGCAGGATCATCAGCAAACGCGCGGTCACCGTGTAATTCCTGAAAATTGGTGAACATATGCTCAATATAATCAAGCGTATATGGCCGACCAGGATGTCTAGACAGCTGTGAGATCTGCCAATCCGTTAAATTGCTAAAAATAGTTTCGGTTAACGCACAACTTTTATCTTCTAATTGTTTAAGTGCATCGGATATATTGATGTGATTATCAAACTCAACATGACGGAGTTCTTTTATTTTTGCTTCCAACTCGGCGATTGGCTGCTCAAAATCGAGAAAATTTAAATCCATGAAAACCAAACTGTAATAATTTAATTAACCTTTAATTGTATATAAAAACATTCTTAAACTCTAAATATATTTCACAAATTAGCCGAATCTTAGCTTTTAAGCCGTATTGGCTTAACGCTTGGCGATTTCCTCATCCAAACTTTTCAAAAATTGGAGCTTTTCCTTTATTTTAATTTCCAACCCACGCTCGACAGGTTGGTAATAATGGCTATCCGATAATTCATCAGGCAAATAATTCTCCCCGGCAGCATAAGCCCCTGGCTCGTCATGAGGGTAGCGGTAGGCTTTGCCATAATCCAATGCTTTCATGAGTTGGCTGGGGGCATTACGAAGATGTACAGGCACGGCTAAACTTCCTGTTCGCTTGACTTCAGACATGGCTGCATTATAAGCCATATAAACGGCATTGCTTTTGGCTGCACACGCCAAATAGATGACGGCTTGGGCTAACGCCAACTCACCTTCCGGGCTACCTAAACGTTCTTGTACTTGCCAAGCATCTAAGCAGATTTGCAAGGCCCGTGGATCAGCATTACCGATATCTTCAGAAGCCATCCTAACGATACGCCGTGCCAGGTATACCAAGTCGCAGCCTCCGTCTATCATACGGCAAAGCCAATACAGTGCCGCATCCGGCGAACTGCCGCGCACCGACTTGTGTAAGGCAGAAATCTGGTTATAGAATTCTTCACCCTGTTTATCAAAGCGACGTAAACTTGCCACTAACACTTCATTGGCAATACCCTCATCAATCACAGTAACTTGTTTTGCTGCTGCCAGCTCAGACGCTATCTCAAGCAAATTGAGCAGCTTTCTGGCATCCCCATCTGCGGCGGTTGCAAACTGTAGTTTAATGTCTTCAGCGATTGAAATTGAAAGCTTGCCCAAACCTTTATCAGTATCAGCCATGACTTGGTTGATAACACGGACTAAGTCTTCTGTCGCCAGTGCATTCAACACATAAACCCGTGCCCGCGACAGCAATGCATTGTTTAGGGCAAATGAGGGGTTTTCAGTTGTCGCACCGATAAAATAGACAGTACCGTCTTCTACATGTGGCAAAAAAGCATCTTGTTGCGATTTGTTGAAACGATGTACCTCATCGACAAATAAAATAGTACGTTTGTTTTCTTGAATTTGGTGTTGCTGTGCCGCACTTACTGCCGCCCTAATCTCTTTAACACCTGCCAACACAGCAGAGATAGGGATAAATGCCGCATCGGATTGTTGGGCAATTATTCTTGCCAAAGTGGTTTTACCGGTACCTGGCGGCCCCCAAAATATCATCGAATGCAGATTGCCTGATCGGATCGCTTCATAGAGCGGTTTACCAGGATTTAATATATGGCTTTGACCCACGTAATCCGCCAACGTTTGCGGACGCATCCGGTCAGCTAAGGGCTTGGTCAAATCCGCAAACAGTTCCACGTTCGTACTGGCTCCCGGCCTAATTACTCACTCACAACATCAGCCCCTTGAGGCGGCTTAAAATTGAATAAATCCGCTTTAAGTGCTGGATTTAGCTTGACATGTTCAAAATAAATCCGTGTTAATTGGCCAAAGTTATCACTTAGCTCCATGCCTGCTAAAACACCTTCTGCAAGGCCAATAAGCACATACTTAAAACCACTGTCAGGATTTTTTGGCAATAATTTTATCCACAGCAAACCTTCATCCACACCTTGTTGCGCCATAGTAAAATTATCCTCTAAGGAAACTTGGCCACTTAGCAATAAAGCAGGCGTAGAACCTAACGATTCATCCAACTTTTTAACCGTGACTTGTTCCAAATCGGCATCATAAAACCACACTTTGCCTTCATTAGAAACGATCTGTTGTTGAAATGGCTTTTTATAATCCCAACGGAATTTTCCTGGCCGTAGTAAAAAAAACTCACCGTAACTAGTCTGCACCGGCTTACCCGCCTCATCCACCAAAACTTGCTTAAAATCAGCCGTCAGCGATTTGGTTGCTGCCAAAAAACTTTTAAGCTGTTGTACAGGCTTATCCTCGGTATGACCTATTGAACTTATGGCCATCATCGCCAAAAATGCCATACATAAAACTTTGCTAATTTTCATAATATCCTTAGGTAAAATTATTCAGGAATAATACTTTCAAACCATGATTTAACCCGGTTAACAGGGTCATCCACACAGGATGAATAGGCAGTGGGCTCAGAACCTGCAATATAAGGGTATTCATTCGCGCCTTCACATTCCTGGCTGGCACGTAACCCCGTGTAGGGATCTATCCAGACCATATTGATATTTTCCGGCGGCGTTAAAACCACTGGTTGGCTGGTAATTTGACGCATTAATGCAATCCAAACCTGCAAAGCACCACTAGCGCCTGTTAAGCCTACGGGCTTATTATCATCCCGGCCTATCCAGACTACCGACAAATAGTCTCCACTATAACCTGCAAACCAACTGTCTTTAGCATCGTTTGTGGTACCGGTTTTACCGACTAAACCATAATCAGTCGGCAGCGATAAATACGCCGTCCGCCCCGTACCTTTATGCATCACTTCTTGCAAGATGGTATTCACGATATAAGTTGCAGCAGGATCCACAACTTGTTTTACGGTAAACGGATAGCTTTGCAAGCGTTCGCCTTTAGCTGAAACCACCGCCCGTATCCCCTTTAAGGGTGTCAAAAAACCATCACCCGCTAAAGTTTGATAAAGCTGCGCTACTTCCATCGGTGTTAATTCAGCCGTCCCTAATAAAAACGAGGGGAACAAATCCATGTCTTTATTGACCCCCATATTCCGCAACGTTTTTGCAATCTTGGCTACGCCTACATCCATACCAATTCTGACTGTCGCCAGATTATAGGAATGCGCCAATGCCGAATGCAAACCGACCAAACCGTGCTCTTTATGATCATAATTTTTAGGCTCCCATAATTTTCCGGAGCCTGTTTTTATTTGCACCGCTGTATCACTGACACCGGTTGTAATAGTATATTTGCTAGGATTTTCCAATGCCGTCAAATACACCACGGGTTTAATTAACGACCCTATCGGCCGCACTGCATCTAAGGCGCGGTTAAAGCCCGCCGCAGCATTATCACGGCTACCTGCTAAAGCGGCAATTTCCCCACTATCCCTACGGGTCACAACCGCTGCGGTTTCAAGATTTTTTGCTTTGGGTAATTTTTCTAGCTGATTAACTTTGCGGGCAATAGACAGCTCTAATGCGTCTTGTACCCGGGTATCTAAGGTCGTAAAAATACTCAAACCTTCTGATGTTAAATCTTCTTCGCGGTATTCTTGTTTAAGTTGACGTTTTACCAAATCCAAAAAAGCCGGATAACGGTTCGCAGAACGGTGGGCCCTGGCAACAACATTCATCGGTTTTGCCTTCGCTTCCTGGGCTTGGTCACTAGAAATATAACCTTCTTCGGCCATTTCATCGAGCACCAAATTGCGCCGCTGCAGAGTTCTTTCAGGATAACGCCGAGGATCATAATAGGAAGGCCCACGCACTAAAGCCACTAACGAGGCTAAGCCATCCAAAGGTAAATCTTTCAGTGCTGTACCAAAATAAAAATCGCTAGCCAAACCAAAGCCATGAACCGCACTACCACCATCTTGGCCTAAAAAAACCTCGTTTAAATAAGCCTCTAAAATCTCGTTTTTACTATACCGATATTCTAAGATTAAGGACATAAACACTTCGTTAACCTTACGCCATAAACTCCGTTCAGAAGTTAGATAGAAATTTTTAACCAATTGCTGAGTGATGGTGCTACCACCTTGGACGATACCGCCAGCCCGCAAATTGGCCCACATTGCCCTGGCTATGGCTTTGATGGAAATGCCGTGGTGGTTATAAAAGTTTCTGTCTTCTGTCGCAATCAGGCCTTTGATTAAGGTGTCAGGCGCCTCCTCCAACTTAATCAGGATACGGTCTTCTTTAATAGTTGGATAAAAACTGCCTATTTGTATGGGATCCAAACGTAATAAGGCCATTTCTTGGGCAGCCACCAAATCGGTAATGCCGACCACAGTTGATTCGTTGAAATTAAGCTTAACTTGGCTGCTAGCTTGATGTTGATCCCAAAAATCAAACTCGCGCGTTTTAATGCTTACCTGCGAGCCTTCCCGATAATAGGTTCCATCGGTAGCCAATTGGCTATCCAAGCGATAACGCAAGGACACTAGCAAGTTTTCAAACTTTTCTGCCGATAAATTTAAACCGGCATACAATTCAACCGGGCTAGCATAGACCCGCGCTGGAATTGACCAACGTTTACCCTCAAATTGTTTACGGACGGTGTAATCTAGATAACCCAGATAGCCGCATAAGATAAATGCAGCGCCAAAAATAGTTAGCGCTATAAAATTTCTTAGCCAGTGGTTTTTAGAGGAGTTTGTGGTTTTTGATTTTGAGTATCTAACCCCTCGCGTTTTTTTTGGTGCCGACATAACCTCTCAATGCATCTACTTTTTTAGATAAAACCCTATATTATACAGCATATAGAGTGACTTAAAGTAGCTAAAACAAGATGAATAAGTCATGAACGCCAACTTGTAACTAAAGGCTTAGGCCTAGCAAGCCTTTAGAGGTCGATAAACTGAAAGTTTTTCTGCACTAATAATTCTTGCTCGGGCTTACCGAGTATATAGCCTTGGCCATAATTAATACCTATTTCCCTTAATATGCTAATGGCTTTCGGTGACTCAACATATTCCGCGATGGTTTTTTTACCCAATTTTTGGGCAATTTGATGCATGGAACGAACTAAGACTTGATCGGTCTCGTCTTCAACTAAATTGCGGATAAATTGACCGTCAATCTTAACGTAATCAACAGGAAATTTTTTTAAGTAGTTAAAAGAACAAAAACCGGCACCGAAATCATCTAATGCAAATTGACAGCCTAGGCCTTTCAATTGATTAATCATGGTACGCGTGCGTTCAAAATTTTCTACAGCTGTCGTTTCTGTAATCTCAAACGTCAAACGGCTAGGCGTAACCCAGGACATTTCCAATTTTTGTTGGATAAAACGAACCACGGCATCGTCTTGAAAAGCATTCCCCGATAAATTAATAGCCAAACAAACTTGGGAATATTGTGAAGGTAGTGACGCTAAGAAGTCGATTGATTTTTCAATAACCCAAAGTTCAATACCATGAATTAAACCCATGCGTTCAGCCACCGGAATAAATTCACCTGGCGTGATAATTTTGTTATCGCCGCCACGCATGCGTATCAACACCTCATGGTGCGAAATAGCACCCGTATGTAAATTAACAACGGGCTGAAACACAAGAAAAAACTTATTGTGCGTTAAGGCCTCCCGGATCAGCGGCACCCAATAAACGTCCCGTTGCCGCTCCTGAAAAGCCTGGTCTTCTTCACAATATAACCAAATTTTATTGCGGCCTTTTTTCTTAGCGATAGTGCAGGCTTGGTGTGCCTTAGAAATAAATTCGGCGGGATGTTTGACAATTTCAGGAGAAACCAACATGGCGATACCGACCGAGGCTGTGATGTTATAGCTTTCATCACGTACCCTAAAGCGAAAATCATCTAATTTTCGAGTAATCTGTTCCGCCACTGACACGGCATGGTCAATCGTGGAATGATCTAAATAAAGACATAATTCATCAGAGCCGATACGGGCAAATAGTCCCATACCTTGCACCACTTTTCGAATAACGGTCACCACCTCAACCAACAACCTATCGGCGGCATCAAAGCCTTCGATATCGTTAACCAAGCCAAAACGGTCTAAATCCAAAAATAGTAAGGCTCCATTTTGTAACAACTTACCGTTCCGGTGAATGATTAGCCGTAGATGTTGCTCTAAACTATGCCGATTGAGTAAACCTGTTAAGTCATCATGCGCCACCATGTACTTAAGTTTGGCATCCAATAACTTACGCGTTGATAATTCAGTTATCAGTTTTTCCTGTTGTTGATGGCGCAATAAACGCTCATTTTTAAGAATCAGTAAAAACTCGACCAATTGCAAGAGTTCTTGAAACCGGTATGGCTTAAACACCTCATAAACTTGGTATTCACTGCCTAGGCCAAATTCTTGGGGTTCGCTAGCCTGCTCATTACGCAGTACAATAAATGACAAAAATATACCGCCATTTTCATGCGATAAGGATTTGCACATCTCTTTAATCTGACATTGCGGCAAATCTTCATCAATAATCACTAAACCCAAATCTTCAGGAGACTCTTGATAAGGCCTTAAAATTTCATAAATTTTACTGCCGTCTATGGCTACGACAAGGTTATTAAAGCCACCACCTTGCAGTAAAGTGACCAACTCTTCCCTGGTTCGCGAATCAGCATCAGCAATGATGATCTTCTTTTGTCTTTGCAACATACTGAGCATAGTTTATCGCCTTAAACATATCCTTTGCTGGCTTTAAAAAAAAGCCGCCTGTGTTTGAATATTAAAAAAAACAAACTAACCTTTACTATAAGTTTCACTAGAAATTTCATGTGAATATATATATAAATCTAATAATACTCTGTTTAGTATAGAGAATAACAAAAGATGATGCTACAAACTTATACAGACTTAACGATCGAAGATTTGCTGAATGGTGATTTACAACTCGCCACTTTACCGGCAATTTATTTTGAGCTGACTAAAGTATTGGATGACCCAAACACCAGCGTTGCTGATGTTGCGCGCATTATAGATAAGGATGCAAATTTATCGCTGAAATTATTGAAATTGGTCAATAGCGCTTTTTTCGGTTTTCCTTCGCAAATTTCCTCTATAGACCGTGCAATTAATCTCATTGGACGCAAAGATATAGAAAACTTGGTATTAAGCACCATCTTAATAGACAAATTTTCATCCTTACCTGGCAATATCATCTCCATGCATGACTTTTGGTCGCGCAGTTTACGTTGCGCCCTCTTAGCACGTGAAATTTGTCTGTTAGTGTCTACTCCTAATAAACTGGATGCCAACACCCTGTTTATTTGTGGCCTGTTACACGATATTGGGCAATTGGTGTTTTTCAGGCGTATTCCTGAATTAGCCCGAGAAATTACGATGCTCACGCTAGACTCGACCGCGGATGAAACTGACGTTGAAACCAGATTACTCGGTTTTGACCACTTTGATACCGGCGCAGAACTGGTTAAATTATGGAAATTGCCCCAAATCATAGTGGATAGCATTCAACAGCATGAGCACCCTGAATATGACGGTGACTATAATATCGAGGCAACTATTGTCAGATCAGCTAACCAGCTTTGTAAAATGAATACCTCAAACTGCCTTTTTCAATTGGCAAGCTTGGGCATAGCAGAAGAGGATGTGGAAATAGCAATCAATAAAATGCTCGATGAATTCGAAGACATATTTAAACTTTTTTTTCCGACATACTAAAGCCTACCTACAACCCCCAAAATCCAACTCAAGCTTTAACACCGCTTTATGCTTAAGTTAACGCCACACAAGTAAACCTGTTGAACGCCATGGCTATTAAGGCTGCATTGCTAATAAGCGCTTTATATTTTCCAATAACGCCAGGCTCTCCCCCCAATAACCTTGGCCAAAACGTTGACGGTATACCTCTTCCAATTGACTTAATAAAGTATTAGCAGCTTCTTTTGTCAACCCTGGATCTGCCATTAATTCATGTACCTGCTGGTTTGATCCGGTAATTTTTTTGCCAAACTGGCGTTCATAGGTTTTCTCTAAAGCTGTATGCATCTGTATGATTTTAGTCTCCCCCCCTTGGGCATCAACTAGTAGCATCGCCATCATTTGATTAAGGTTACGCGCAGGATAGCCATATTTTTTTTCAAAGACTGTTTCTAAGGCCATTATTAATTCTTTAAAGTCTACCTCTTTGAGGTCTGCCTCGCTAAGCTGCCGGTAAATCTCGACCCAAGGTTTTTTTATTGCTTTATCGGCAGTGACGGGGCTTGAGCTTTGTCTTGCCATCTGTTTCCAATAATGGCTGAAATAAGGCACATTTTGTTCATTTAGAAAATGTCTTTTCACTATATCAGCCAAGGCAGATAGACAACAGCTCACGATGGCGTCAGGGTGGCTGCTAAAGACGGGAACTTGCTTAGCAATAGCCTCTAAAACAACGGGATCAGCTGCTACATAACCTAAATAATGCACGTCCATTGCCAAATATTTCTTGATGACGGTTTGAAAACGCTTAAAGATTCGACGGCCAATTTCATAATTGGCAACATTATTGACCAATATAAAAATGGCTTTAGTTTTACCCCGCTTAATGAGCATTTTAATCAATGCAAAAGCGTCAGTTAACGAAGTAGGTTCAGGCGTAACAACAACGATACGATATTGGGCCGCCACCACAAAATCCAACACATGATTATCGATGCCCGCCGCGGTATCGATTAACAGGTAATCATAACTATTTTCCAGTGTTTCCAAGGCTTCTACCATCAGCTTCAATTGCATTGGCGTTAAGTTTGTACAACTTTGCACTCCAGAAGCTGCCGGCATAATATCAATGCCATGTTGGTCTTTAATAATAACCTCAGCAATGCTTTTTTCACCTCTTAGTACATGCTCAATACTGTATTTCGGAGTCAAGCCTAAAAGAATATTAACATTGGCCAGCCCGGTATCCGCATCAAACACGCACACTTTGGCTTGCTTAGCCGTTAAAGCCAAGGCTAAGTTAACCGCGATATTGGTTTTACCTACGCCACCTTTACCGCTTGTTATGGCAATTATTGCGGCCATTGCACCCTACCTATCATAAGACTTCTATTCCGCTAATCAAAAACACCATTGCTCACGATAATGTTCATAACCGTAACATTTTAACAACCTTATACCATCTTGGTTTACACCATATAGGTCAGGAAAATTTATCCCATTAAAGCGGTTGGCCTTAACTAAACTATAGGCACCTAAATTTTTAAACACGACCCGATCGCCAATTTTTAAGGCCTTGTCAAACTTATATTCACCAAATACATCGCCAGCTAAGCAAGAACAACCCACTAAGCTTGCTTGGAAGCTTCCATGAGCTTCATGCCCAACCAACTGCGGACTTTGTTGAAATTCGAAAACTTCCGGATGATGGTTGACGGAGCTATCTAAAACCATAATATGCTTACCATCACTGACAAAACTATCAATAACCGTCGCCATTAAATAGCCTGCTTGACCAACTATCGCCTTGCCCGGCTCTATATAAACCTCTAGGCAAAAATCATCGATTAACTGCTTGACTAAGGCCACAAACAAACTATTATCGTCAATCTCATCATACAAATAACCACCGCCTAAATTTAGCCAGTCCAACTGTTGAAGTTGATCGCCTAAGAGCTGCCGCAATTTTGACACCGTTTCGGATAACGGCATAAAGCTAGTTGCCGCAAATAAGGTATGGATATGTAAACCTTGGATAGCCTTTTGCCCTGAAGCGAATTGAAATTGACCGATATCCACACCTAGCTTTGAATATTTTGTACAAGGATCGAAGCGATGGTCAGCTAAAAAAGAAAGCTTCGGATTAATTCGGATCCCCAAAGAAGCCATAGTGGCCACTTGCTCGGCTAAATGGTTAAATTGATTGATTGAATTAAAGCTTATATGGGAACAAAGCCTACCCAACTCCAGAATTTGATCTGCTTTTATGCCCGGCGTGGCTAAATGAATAGTGCCAGACCCAAGGCTAAGTTCACTGGCTAAACGCGCTTCAAACAAGGAACTGACCGAAAAACCATCGACAAAATCACTGCACAAATTTAAAACCGCCTGCAACGGCAAAGCTTTTACCGAATACAGCACTTTACAGCCACTAGCTAAGCGCAATGCCGCAAGTTTTTGCAAGTTTTTAACAATTGCCATTTCATCTATGATAAAAGCAGGTGAACTAGGCACTTGCAATTTCAGGCTGTCCCAATCCATCTCCAAAGCAAGCTTATTCACACTGCCACCCGCTTATCGACACAACACACAGCAACACCTCTACGCAAACACAACAGAGTATCATTACCTTTTTTTTAATTTGGTGCAATTTACAGAATATATGATTGTGCCGTATTTTCTTTTATACTTGGCAGCTAGCTTAAATAATAAAGAGGACATCATGGAAAAACCATTTATCTTGCATATGCTAACCACTGCCAAAAACCTCAGCCCCTTCGACGTAAATATGGCGATGGACGCAGGCTGGGTTTCTTCAGTTCCGTATACAAATGTTGAGCCCAGTGAAGTACAAGGTTTAGTGCAAGACGCAATTTTTTCGCGTAGCCAAAAAAACTTAAAAAGAACAGGCATATTTATTGGTGGCCGAGATACCCAACAAGCAATGGACATGCTTAAAATAGCCAAGCATTCTATGGTACCGCCCTTTGAAGTTTCTGTATTTGCTGACCCTAGCGGCGCATTCACCACCGCAGCTGGCATGGTTGCCGCCGTAGAACATGAATTACAAACGAAATTTAACACCACACTAGAAGGCAAGACCATACTGGCGCTAGGCGGCACAGGGCCAGTCGGCCAAGCTGCTGCTGTGATTGCAGCCCAAGCTGGAGCCAAGGTCAGAATTATTGGCCGCCAGCTAGACAAAGCCCAACGCATCGCCGATATGTGCAAAGAAGAGTTTGGTGATGGCAAAATTGAATTAATGGCTGGTGCTGATGCTGATAAGGCGGACTACATGAAAACCGCCGATGTTGTTTTCGCAACAGGGGCAGCAGGTATTGAATTACTTAGTGCTGACTTAATTGCTTCGTCACCGCTGCTAAAAGTTGCCGCTGATGTAAATGCCGTGCCACCTTCAGGTATCGCTGGCATTGACGCCTTCCATAACGGCACCCAAATAGCAGGTTCAAAAAGTGGTGCGGTTGGCATTGGTGCCCTGGCCATCGGCAATGTCAAATATCAAGCGCAAAACCGTTTGTTAAAACGCATGATCGAGAGTGAAAAACCCGTATATTTGCATTTTGAACATGCTTTTGACGTTGCAAGAGACTATTTTAAAGCTACACTTTAAGAAGCTCACAAGGCGGCTTATTTCACTCCAGAGCGGGTCACAACCCGCTACGACAAATCTTAAAGAGGAACCCTAATGGAGAAACGCAGTATTCTTCACATGCTAGACCCTATGCCCAATAATAGCCCATTCGACGTTAATATGGCATTAGATGCAGGCTTTGATGTATTAATCCCTTATAGCAATGTGAAGCTTGAAAACGTCCATGGTTTAACCCAAGACACTATATTCTCGCGTAGCCCCTCCGGTGTTAAGCGTACTGGCCTTTTTATTGGCGGTCGCGACCTAGGCTTAGCAATGGACATGCTAGAAACATGCAAACGTGCTATGGTGCCGCCATTTGAAGTCTCTGTATTTGCCGACCCCAGCGGGGCTTTTACCACCGCTGCAGCGTTAGTTGCCTGTGTAGAAAAAGAACTAAAAGACAAGCATCATAAAGAACTTAAAGATTGCAAAGCATTAGTTTTTGGCGGCACAGGGCCAGTTGGCATTGCCACAGGTGTTATAGCGGCATTAGCTGGCGCGGATACCGCTTTAGTAGACCATCTTTCATTAGAAACCGCCCAAGACATCGCAAAAAAATATAATCGGCGTTTTAATGCCACGGTAACTGGTGCCTGTGCAGGCTCGGATGCAGAAAAAAGCCTATTAGTGTCCGATGCCGATATTATTTTTTGTACCGCAAAAGCAGGCATTCAAGTGGTTAGTGCTGACGTTTTAAAACAGGCTAAAAACTTGAAAGTGGCTGGTGATGTTAATGCGGTACCGCCCATGGGTATTGAAGGTATTAAACAAAAAGATAATGGCGCGCCTTTAATTCATGCAGTAAATGCACAACAAGCCATAGGTATAGGCGCCTTAGCCATCGGTGATATAAAATATCAATTGCAGCATGAATTGTTAAAAATTATGTTAGACACACCAGTGCCACAATATTTAGATTTTAGAAACGCCTTCAATAAAGCTAGGGAACTCTTACAATCTTAGTGATACCTGCTTTTCAGGTAACATTTGACCTTAGGCCATTAAATCAAGGCTGAATCAATATAGCTAAACTTAATGGCCAGCCGGGTCAATTCAACATCATTTTTGATTTGTAATTTTTCATACAAGCGGTAACGATAAGTGTTTATTGTTTTATCACTAATCGACAGTATCGAAGACATTTCTGAAATGCTCTTGCCTTGCAAAATTAAAGACACAACCTCAGTCTCGCGTTGCGACAACTTACAAAATGGTGACTCGGCGCCACCGTTTAAGCCTTGAAATTTCAAGTTATTTACGACTTCAGCACACAAATATCGGCGCCCTTCCATGACTGCCCTGATGGCATAAACCATTTCATCCAATGGCGAGCCTTTAGAAATAAAGCCCCAGACGCCCAATTTGAGTAACTGATGGGGAAGTGGCCCATCATTACAAACGGATAAAGCAATAATCTTCATATCCGGGTTATGTTCCAAAATCTTCATGCACGCTTGCATACCACCCATCCCTGGCATGTTGATGTCCATCAAAACCACATCTGGTGAAAGCTCTACCAACATCTCTATGGCCTCTTCCCCTGAATTAGCCATACCCACAACATGAATATCACTGATTGCATTCAATAAGGCTTCAATACCCGTCCGCACTAACTCATGATCATCCACCAGTAAAACATTTATCATAAGGTTTCCAATCTGCCTTATTACTAAAAACAAAAAAATTTATTGATTATAACGTTCATCTCAGGGCGCAATGCAACAAAATTAAGTCAATTTTAATACAAAAAAAATTGCTATTTTACTTATTCCTAGATTTAGTTCTCGGAAAATAACCTAAAATTATCATATTATTATAATAAACAACTTATTTAATCTGTAAGAGAAGATGTAATGACGACCGCAGAGATGGACACCATTGCTGAGATTAAAATGGCCGCGAGCTCTATCTTAAAACAAGATATCGGTCATCTCCAACTTGTGCCCTCTGTTGCCATTAAATTATTAAAATTGACCAATGATAGTAAGACCCAATTAAACGACTTATCAAAAATTATTGAAACGGAGCCTGCCTTAGCCGCCAAAGTCCTAAAAATAGTCAATTCTGCCATCTATTGCTTACCGCACAAGATTACCTCCATTAAACGGGCGGTCAATTTCTTGGGCTTTTCCGCTGTCCGCCGTGCCGCATTGGACTTATTATTTTATAACCAGTTTATTAATTACCGATCGACCCAAGCCTTTAATACCTTGTTCTTTTGGCAACACTGCCTATTTGTTGCTGCCCTCAGCAGAAATATTGCCAACTCACTTGGACATCAAGATCCAGACCTCGTGTATACCGCTGGTTTATTGCACGATATTGGCAAAATTGTCTTAGAAACTTCCGGGCAATTAACCTATAGTGACTTTATAAATTCTATCGGTGCCGCGGGAAAGGCCAGCCCAGAAGAAGAGCAACGCTTTTTTGGTATCACCCATACTGAAATTGGGCATGTATTTTGTCTAACGTGGAAACTTCCAGCTTCTATAACTGCTGTAGTCAGCAGTCACCATACTACCCCATCATTATCATTTTACAGCGCTTACAAAACCGAGATAGCTATTGTTGCCTTTGCAAATTATATCGCATGGATACAAGGCCTAGGTTCTGTGTCGGAACAAGCTTATACCCATTTGGACGGTGATGTGCTTAATCTGATTGATATTAATAGTTTAAATCTAGATAACCTGTTGCAACTTGTAGACCAAGAAATGCAAACCACCCAAGAGTTTTATGGCATAGAATTCCCCAGCCTAGGCAAATTAAGGGCCACATTAGTCAAAACGAGTATTAGCTTAAGCCTGGTTGGCTCCAATGACCAACCTCAACAGACTTCAGTGCTGGGCTTTTCAGAAAAACTCACGATACCGCACCGTAGCTTAAACCCTGACGATTTTGTGCCCTGGACTCTAGCTGCCATTCAGCAAGAATATGCTTTAGATCGTCTAGTGCTGTTAAACATAGACCCCAAGCACCGAAGCTTTTACCCTGCTTATCATTGGCCTAACGACCTACAAGTGCCGGATCTTAAAGCCTACTACATCAATATAGACTCTTTAACAGGAAGCTTACTGAATTGTCTTAGGGAAAAAAAACCCGGCCATATACAAAACAAAAATGAAACCGATAAAAAACTATTACAACATTTTAATAGCCCTGAATTTATTATCACCCCGGTGCTACAACAGGAGCGTTTAATTGGCCTAATTTATGGCGACAATTGGCTCTCTAAAAAGCCCTTATTACTACGGCAAGCCCAAGAGATTTTGCCTTTAGCTGCAGAACTGGGCATAGCCTTATCCAATGCCAAACTTTATAACTTAGAAAAGCAACGGGCACAGTATGACCCACTGACCCAAATTTATAATAGACGCATGATTGATGACTTTTTAACTAAGCTGTTCAGACAGCCAGAATCACAGCGCATACATACTGCCATTGGTTTTATCGATATTGACAAATTCAAGATATTTAATGATTTATGTGGGCATCAGGCCGGTGATGATGTGTTAAAAATTGTTGCTGATACAATACGATGCCTAACACGCCCGGGTGATTTTGTTGGCCGTTATGGCGGCGAAGAGTTTTTATTTATACTGAATAAAACCGAAAAAAATGGCGCGGCACATTTTGCTGAGCGCATTAGGTTAGAAATTGAACGTCGTGGAAATATTATGAAGCCCCGCTTTAAAAATCAAGGGCTAACTGTGAGCCTGGGGGTTGCCCTCTACCACCCTAAATACCGTAGCCCAGAAGAATTTGTCGAAGTCGCTGACCAGGCCATGTATCAAGCTAAAAATAAAGGCCGAAACCGCGTCATTATTCTGGACGGGGAAAACAATTAAACAACGATGTTTTATAGTGTACTAGTGTTTCAAACTAAAAATTATACTCGCGCCATCTAAGAGCTTAAGTTTTTCAGGTTCCTGATAGGGAGAAAGTAATAATCCGCCATTTAATTTCAAAGAGTCTTTGTTTGTTGCATTATCTAAAGCCAGTGGAATAGCATCTATCTCTTGTTCTAAAATCTGTTTTTCGAGATTACTTTGGGCCAGGCTTGAATCTGCGGTTTTAAATGGCACAGTAAGGTCCAAGGTTTTCAGTTCGACATCGTTATCTTCAGCACTGTCATCAACACTTGCTTTTGTTTTAGCATTATTCGCCGCCACTGCGTGATGGCTAGGTTTGATGTGCTGGTTGACAGCCCGAACTTGGCTTGATATACCATTTGCATATACAGGCATAACACCTAAAAGGCCTATGGCACTTAAAACTAACATTGTTATTGGATATGTTTTCATCGTTTTTTACCTTCCTCGCTATACCCACCAAGCTGGTTTATTAAATATTAGCCCATTTCAATAAACTCATAGTTTACATTAGCTTGTTCATTTAAATTAATATTATCTTTAAACTTAATTCTATAAATAATAGAAATAAAAGGATTTTTTGATAATCATAGTACAGATTTAATGTGTACGGACTAAATTGTTAAAATTTAGTTATCTAACATCAATTGAGCTATAGTTAATAAACATAACAAACTTAAAATTAACCCACGATTAACAAAACTGAATACTCAACTCAACCCCTATGCCCCTGTAACGTTGGGATAATTTATGACCGATCCAGACATTTTAAAGCCTATTAAAATAACGACCTCTGTCTGTGCTAAAGACCATTTAAACGAAACCTTGCTTAGACTCAGACTCAATATCCCAGATCAAGCCTATCCCTATTTTGCTGGGCAACGGCTAAAGCTTTACAACGCTACCGGCATAGGCCGGGATTATTGCTTATCCAGTGTCCCTGGTTTGGACAATTTTTTAGAATTGCATATCTCCTTAACGCCCAATGGCGCCTTGATGCCGTGGATATTTGAAGAACTTGAAGTGGGTGCTCAGGTACAAATCGGTCCTGCTAGCAGTGATTTTCACTGTACAGCCAGTCATCAGAAACCGATATTGCTTATTGGCACCGGTATTGCGTTAGCGCCGTTATACGGCATACTGCGGGAGGCTTTGATAAAAAATCAGCACAAAGCTGACATTAGACTCTTTCATGAAACCCATAATAAAGATGAATATTATATTATTCAAGACCTTATTCTCCTACAAACTGAATACTCAAACTTTAGCTACAAACATTTTGTTTCGGGCAGCCAACCTAACAGCGTGGATACTAATTTGATTCATACCAGCGAGATGGCGTTTGGTGACTTAACCGACTTACGGGATTGGGAAATTTTTCTATGTGGCGACCAAAACATGATTGAAAGGGTAAAACACGACGCGCTCGAACTCAATGCCAATGCAAACTTCATCCTTGAAGAGCCCTTTAAAATGCCTAACTGGTAATCTTGTGACAGAAATTGAAAACCTTTGTCAAAGCATTGAATCAGCCCTTGCTGAAAGTGAACAACGCTTTCAGCAAATGGCCGAGATGACGGGTGAATGGCTATGGGAACAAGACCCTAATGGTTATTACATTTATAGCAGCATCGCGGTTAAGCAAATCCTTGGTTTTAATCAAATTGAAATTATCGGCAAACATTACACCGAGTTACTCACCCCAGAAGATAAATCCAATCAACAGTTCTACGCAGATCACCAAGAGCCATTTTACGCATTAACTAACCGCTACTGCCATAAAGACGGCCACCAGGTGTTAACCGAATCTACTGGTTTGCCCATAATCAGCCAAGATGGCCGCTTAATGAAATGGCGTGGTGTAGACCGCGATATTACTGCCCGTAAAGCCGCTGAAGAACAAATTCATGAAGCCCAAATAGAATTGGCGGTCGCACAACGCGAAATTAAAATTGCCCAACAAATTCAAACATCTTTATTGCCTAGGGCACCTATAGCAAGCTCTCAGTTTGAAATAGCTGGTGTATGTTTACCCGCTGACCAGGTTGGTGGTGACTATTTTGATTATTTTTACCGCAACCAAAATTGCTTGGATTTGGTGATAGCAGATGTTTCTGGACATGCCATAGGCCCCGCTTTGTTTATGGTAGAGGCGCGCAGCATCATCCGGTCACAAGCTCAAAATGCAAATACCCCAGGTGCCACCTTAGAATTGCTTAACAGTTTTTTATTTGATGACCTTAACCGGGCTGATTATTTTATTAGCTTGTTTTATCTGCAATATAACGTATTAACCAAACAACTTAGCTTTGCCAATGCCGGCCACCCGCTGCCACTATTATATAACCATGCGCTAGGCACTTGCTCAAGGCTAGACACAGAAGGCTTAATTTTAGGTGTGCGCAATCAAGTCGTGTTTCAAGAAAAATCAGTGACGCTTGCCCAAGGCGACATACTGCTGTTATACACCGATGGCATTACTGAAACAGAAAATAAACAAGGTGAATTTTTTGGCGAGGAGCGGCTGGCGACACTATTTCAGCAAAATGCCCAGCAACCTGCACAAGTAATGATTGATGTCTTACTCAATCAAGTTAAACAATTTTGTAACTTTAAAGCCTTTAATGATGATATTACCTTATTAGTCTTTAAATGCCTTTAACTGTTAAATAAAGGCTAAAACCCCGTGTAAAACATTATGGTTTAAATGCACCAGTGGCTGGTGGTTTTAACTGGGAGTCTATATTCAAAAACTATAGATTAACAAGCACTGCTATCAATATGATTGAAAATGTAAGACATTTTTAAACTTAAAGATTGGTATGGGTTTTGCTATTTAATATTAGTTAGGCATTCTGCTTTAAAATTTGCCCTCCCAATTACAATACTAATAACAAAATACATAATAAAATCCCAGAGAGGCAGGTGTTGATTGGCAAAAATACGGCAAAATTTCCTTCATAAATTAACCCTCATAGGCTGTCTATTGAGCCTTATAGTTGCAGTTGATGCCCATAGCGAAAGCTTTACCTTATCTTTAGGGCAAGTTTTGGCCATTTTTTACCAACGCAACCTGGATTTGATAGCTGCGCAATACAATATTGACCAATCGCGTGCCGAAGAACTCATCGCAGGCGCCATACCTAACCCCAGCGTTGGTTTTCAAGTGTCTGAAATCACAGGGCAACCCAACCTTGGAGCCAATGCCCTAGGCTGCAACCCTAACAAGAATGTCTCTTGTGGGCCTGCCGAATATTTTTCCTTTAACCAATTAATTGAAGTAGCAGGCAAGCGTGGTTTGCGTATACAAAGCAGCGGTTTCGCCACACAAGCGGCTGAAAGTGATTTCCGTGATGCCGAACGTATTTTTACAAACCTCGTGAAAGATGCTTACTACAACTTGCTGCAAATGCAGAAGAACCAAACCTTAGCCCAAGACATTACCGAGCATTATCAAACCATTTTAAAAGCCAATCAGTTACGTTTAAAAAGCGGGGACATATCAGAATCCGATTTCTTACGGGTTAAAATTGAAGCATTAAAATCGCAATCAGAACTTGATGCCGCCCAAGCTACCGTTGAACAGGCCCAAGCCAATCTTGCCGTCATCCTGCGTTGGCCAGATAAAAGCTTAGCCTTTGAAGTCCAAGAACAATGGCCAGACATTCAAAATATTGGTCAAAACCAAGCTAAAGAAGACTTAATCGATACGGCCTTAAAACAACGCCCCGATTTAGAAGCGGACAAACAACGTGTCGCCCAAGCAGAAAAAGAATTGGCCTTGGCGAAACGGCTAAATTATCCTGATGTCAGCGTGACTGCGGGTTATGCGCGAGATCCCAGTAATAACAACTTAGATACCGGCTTTATCGGTTTTAGTGTGCCGCTGCCTTTGTTTTATCAGCACCAAGGAGAAACCAGTAAAGCATCTGTTAACTTGAACCAAAACCGTTTGGCGTTAGCGCAAACTGAATTAAGCATCCGCAATGATGTTGTTGGCGCCCTGGCAACCTGGCAAAGTGCTGACAAAATTGTCCATCGTTATCAAGAAGGCATCTTGGATGATGCCCTGGTGATCCGTAATAGCGCAGAACTGGCCTATAGTAAAGGTGCAACCACGGTATTGGATTTTATTGATGCCCAGCGCAACTATAAAACTATTATGCGTGATTACAATGCCGCCATGGTAAACCGCAGCAATGCTTATTTTGACTTGGCCAAAGCTTTGGGAACTAGCTTAGATGCAACCCCGGCGACTCCCCCGAGTGAGTTTAAATCAGCGCCTACGCCGTTAAACGGCCAGAACTGATTAACAGAGCACTTAATAATTGAGCCTTTAAAGGAAGATGACTCTTAATACCCTTATGCCAAACAACATCTCTTATCTAGCTTGTTTTAGTTTGCTGGCTTTAATCACAGCCTGTACAGATCCTGCTGAGCACACGCAAACTGTCCCCCAACCCCCAAAAGTTCCGGGTGAGGTTTATTTAACACCGGACTCGCCTAAAATTGCTTACGTTAAAACGGCACGTTTAAGTTTATCCCAGCATCCTTTATTGGAACCCTTAGCTGGTAAAATTATCTATGATGAAACTGCTACTTCGCGGATCAGCTCGCCCGTTGCTGGCCGTATCATCACCACTCCCATCGCGCTCGGTAGCGTCGTCACACCGGCAACCAAATTAGTTGAATTAGATAGCCCCGATGTGGCCAGCGCGGAAGCGGACTTTATTAAAGCCCAAGCCGATTTAACGTTAGCCAACCATGCTTATGAACGTCAACAGGCGCTTTATGAAGGCAAGGCCGCATCAAAAAAAGACCTAGAACAAGCCTTAGATGATGTCAGTGACGCCCACAGTGATCTACAACGCGCCCAAAACCGATTAAAAAACTTACATTTATCCAGCTCACAACACGATGGCCGGTTTACTTTACATGCCTCCATCCCTGGCGTAGTCGTTGAGCGCAATGCAAATCCAGGTATGGAAGTACGCCCAGACCTGGACAAACCGCTTTTTGTGGTCACCAACCTAAGCAAACTCACGGTCTTAATGGAGGTGTTTGAAGTCAATTTAAGCAAAATACAAGTTGCTCAAAAACTCTCGGTAAGTGTACCCGCCTATCCTGGTGAAGAATTTCAAGCGACTGTCCAATATATCGGCCAAGTCCTGGATGAACAAACCCGTACAGTGCAAGTCCGTTGCGAGCTGCCTAACCCCGATGGCCGCCTATTACCTGGCATGTACGCAGTAATTACGCTCACTAGCCGTCCTGAAGAGCTGGCTATCACGATTCCACTGACCTCGGTATTTACTGAAGGTGATTCAGATTACGTGTTTGTTGCCATAGACGACTTTCACTTCCAACAACGCCCGATTGAAATAGGTTTACGTTTAAAAGATCAAGCCATCGTTAGCAATGGACTAAAAGCCAATGACCGGCTAGTTACCGAAGGCGCTCTTATGCTGCGTGCAGAGGAAGAAGTTGAAACCACCAATACTAATCCCTAGCACGACGCCGGAGTAAGCCATGATAGAACATGTGATCGCGTTTTGCTTACAACAACGGCTAATGGTAATAGGTGCCACTATTGCCATTGCCATCTCAGGCATATTTGCTTTTGAAAACCTACCTGTGCAGGCATTTCCAGACGTCCAAAATGTATTTGTACAAGTAGTAACCCAATACCCAGGGCAAGCGCCTGAAGAAGTGGAGAAGCTGATTTCACTGCCCTTGGAACGGGAAATGAACGGCCTGCCCCATTTAATGAATATGCGTTCAGTATCGATCTTTGGCTTATCGGTACTCACCTTAACTTTTGATGATAGCGCAGAAGACTATTTTTCCCGCCAACAGGTTTTGGAACGTTTACAAAATGCCGATATTCCCGATGATGCTAAGCCCCAACTGGGGCCTTTGTCTACCGGTGTTGGAGAAATTTTACGTTATGTTATAGAAGCTAAGCATTTACCGTTAATTGAACAACGCGCCCTACAAGATTGGGTGATAGAACCTCGAATACGCTCGGTACAAGGTATAGCCGATGTGGTGTCTTATGGCGGTGGCGTTAAAGAATACAAGGTTTCCGCCAAACCTGACCAACTTAAAAATTACCATATAGACCTAAACCAGCTTTTCACTGCGATCGCTGTCAATAATACCAACACCGGTGGCGGCTATATTGAACACGGTGATGAAGCCTTGGTGGTTAGGGGCGTCGGCTTGCTCAAATCCGCCGATGAAATTGGTGAAATCGTCATCACCACCAATGATGGCGTACCCATTAGGATTAAGGATGTCGCCCAGGTTAGTGTCGGCCCCCAACCCAGGACAGGTATTGTTGGCATGAACCATCGCGATGATGTGGTTGAAGGCATCGTGTTGTTGATTAAAGGCCGTGATGCCGTTGATGTCCTAAACGGTGTAAAGGAAAAAATTAAGGAATTAAATGATTTTGGCTTGCCACCCGGCGTTAAAATTAAACCAATATACGACCGCACAGAACTAGTAGGCCACACCATCCATACCGTAGAACATAATATGGTGGAAGGCGCGTTGCTAATCTTGATTATCTTATTAGTCTTTTTGCAGCGCTTTCTGGCCGCGCTGTTAGTGACCTTAATTATTCCTTTATCGCTACTATTTGCCTTTATTTTAGTCGATGCATTTGGCATTTCCGCTAACTTGATCTCCTTGGGCGCAATAGACTTTGGCATAATCGTTGACGGTGCCGTGGTATTGGTTGAGGCGGTCATGGTGCAAGCCACCTTAGATTTAAAAAACCAAGTGGACCAAAGCCATTTAAGGCAATCCTTATTGGCCACCGCTACAGAAATGGGACGGCCGATATTATTTTCAAAAGCCATCATCATCATCGCTTTTTTGCCCATATTTACCTTCCAGCGGGTGGAAGCCAAAATTTTCTCACCCATGGCCTATACCTTAAGCTTTGCCCTAGTCGCCTCGATGTTGTTTAGCTTAACGTTTGTCCCAGCCATGCTGACTTACCTACTCGGACCAAGGCTGACAGAACGCCATAATGTCATAGTCGAGGGCATGGAAAAGCACTACCGTAAGCTTTTAGAATGGGTGTTGCGGCATGCAAAAATGGTATTTATTTCAGCGCTGATCGCCTTGGTATTAAGTTTTATGTCTATACGCTTTATCGGCAGCGAATTTATGCCGAAACTGGACGAAGGCAATATCTGGCTGACCATTACCCTGCCAACGCCGGTTTCATTAACCACGGCCAAAGACTTAGAACGCCAAGTACGCGGTAAATTAGAATCCTTTAGCGAAGCTAAAACTGTGCTCACACAACTGGGTAGGCCTGAAGATGGGACTGATCCTAAAGGTTTTAACAACTTAGAAGTCTTGATAGACCTTAACCCTAAAGACACCTGGCGTTACGCCAAAAAACAGGATTTAATCCAGGCCATGGACAAGGAATTAGCTATATACCCAGGTGTCCTGACCAATTTCTCACAAGTTATACAAGATAATGTTGAAGAAGCTATTTCAGGCGTTAAAGGTGAAATAGCCATTAAAGTCTTTGGCAGTGATTTAAAAACCTTGCAGGAACGTGGTGATCAAATCACCCATATCTTAGCATCTATCCAAGGTGCTACAGATGTCGCAGCCGAACAGCAAGCAGGCCTAGCGCAAGTTATAGTGGAAATAGACCGCGCCAAAGTTTCACGTTACGGTATTAATATTGCCGATGTTGAGCGGGTGATGGAAATTGGTATGGGTGGTAAAGCCGCCTCACAATTTTTGGAAGGCGAACAACGCTTTAACATTACCGTCCGCTATGAAGAATCTGCCCGCAATTCGGTGGCAGGGTTAGAAAGCTTAACCGTTCCCACGCCCAATGGACAACGCATACCCCTCTCTGAATTAGCCACCATCAAGGTTAACCAAGGGGCTTCCCGCATCAGCCGTGAAGACAATATGCGCCGGATCGCTATCAAATGTAATTTAATAAACCGCGATCAAGGCAGTTTTGTCGCCGAAGCCCAACAAAAAGTGGCTGCCCTAGTGGTTTTGCCACCCGGCTATCATATTGTTTGGAGCGGCCAATTTGAAAACCAGCAACGTGCCATGAAGCGCTTGTCGGTGATTGTACCCATCAGTTTAGGGCTGATCTTTATCTTGCTATTTTGGGCATTTTTATCCATCAAAAATGCCTTATTGATTGTCATGAACGTGCCCTTTGCCATGATAGGAGGTTTGTTAATTTTATTAGCTACCGGCATCAACTTAAGTGTTTCGGCAGCCGTGGGATTTATTGCCTTATTTGGCATTGCCGTACAAAACGGGGTAATTTTAGTTTCGCAATTAAACAAGCTACGGCGGGAAGGCCAAAACCTGCATGATGCCATCGTCAATGGCTCGGTTAGCCGCCTGCGACCCGTGGTGATGACCGCGCTAATGGCCATGCTGGGACTATTCCCAGCCGCCCTGTCGACTAGCGTTGGCTCAGAAACCGCTAAACCATTTGCCGTGGTGATTATCGGCGGCTTAATGACAGCAACCCTCTTGACCCTAACCTTGCTGCCCGCCTTATACCGCTATTTTGCTGAGCGTGATGAACCTTAAGGATAAATCATGAAAGAAATAAGAGCTTATATACAACCCCATAAACTCAGCCAAATTACCATGGCGCTGATGGAAATACCTGGGTTTCCGGGCATGTCAGTAATGGACTGCGAAGGCTTTGGCCGGGAACGCACTGAACACACCCAAGAGTACAAGCCGTTTTTATCAAAAAAACGCATAGAAATTTTTGCGCCAGACAACTTGGTGGAACGTATCTTTGCCACCTTAATGAGCGTCGCCCACAGTGGCCATCATGGTGATGGCAAAGTTTATATTATCGATACCTTAGAAGGTGGCCGGATCAGCAACGGCGAAAGAAACGCTGATTTAGGCTAAAGCCAGATACCCCGTTCTGGCCTAAGCACGTTAACATTCCAATCATCTTACTTGGATGCACATCTTTAAGGCCTTATTTTTATGCACTTTTTTAGGTTCTGCTACTGTCCACGCCGAAACTAGCCCTGTCGAAGAAACGGATGAAAGCGGAGATTTTTCGATTATGCAGGCCTTATCCAAACAAGGCTGGCACGATCTAAACAATGAGCGTTGGAATGCCTATGGCCAAGCCACTTATATCAGCAGTGTGAAAGATGCTTTCCCCGCAGCTTACAGTAATTTAAACGGCACTCCAAACTCCTTATCCACAAAGGCCGAGCGCAGTTTTACAGCTACCACTACGTTTTATTTAGGTTTTAAGGCGTGGACTGGCGGTGAGTTTTATGCCTCCCCGGAAATGATTTCAGAACTTCCGCTGTCTGGCCTTAAAGGCTTAGGTGCTAGTATCCAAAATTTTGAGCTGCAAAAAAACGGTTCAGAGAGCGCGCTTTGGTACTTGGCTAGGGTATTTTATCGGCAAACGATAAACCTTGGTGGCGAGCAATTCGCTGTAGGCTCAGGCCCCTTACAACTTGCAGGTTTACAAAGCAGCCGTCGTTTTGTATTAACGGCAGGCAACTACAGCGTGTTAGATATTTTCGATAAGAATGCTTATGCCAGTGACCTACGCCATCAATTTTTCAGCTTGGCATTTCTGGCCAATTCAGCCTATGACTTCGCAGCCGATGCCCGTGGCTATACCTGGGGTATCTCCGGTGAATACTTTTTTGATAATTGGACTTTTCGTTTTGGCCGCTTTATCACCCCAAAAGACCCTAACCAGCTGCCATTAAATTCTGCCATTTTTAAGTTTTACGGCGACCAAGCCGAACTGGAACATAGGCATTTGCTCGCTGGGCAAGCTGGCGCCGTTCGCCTATTGGTGTATAGAAACCGGGAAAATATCGGCAGTTTTCGTGATGCCATCAATGCCTTTAACAACGACCCTAACCAGAATGCTGTCAATTGCGTTAACTTTAATTATGCCTCAAACAATGCCAGCGCCCCTGATTTATGCTATGTCCGCAAAGCCAATATTAAATGGGGCATAGGCATTAATCTTGAACAAAGCCTTAGCCCAGACATCGGTTTTTTCTTACGCGGCTTATATTCCGACGGCAAAACAGAAGTTTATTCATACGCTTCCTCGGATCGGTCGTTATCTTTTGGGACCGCGATTAAAGGCACCCGTTGGGGTCGCCCTAAAGATGTCCTCGGCCTAGGCTATGCGCAAAGCTGGCTGTCCCAGGATCATATTGATTTTTTAAATTTAGGTGGTGTTGATGGTTTTATTGGCGATGGCCGAATTAATTACAAGCCCGAGCGGATAGCCGATATTTACTATCAATGCCATATTTTTAGCTCCACCTGGCTATCACTGGATTACCAACATGTCGCCAACCCTGCATATAACAGTGCGCGCGGCCCTGTTGATATTTACGGTGCCAGAGTACATTTTGAATTTTAAAGTACTAGCTAAACCTAGCACTTAGCCTACACCTTGGATAACTATGCAACAACCCAAAACAACGGACAGTGCTTTTTGGAGCACTTCTAGCGCTGAACAAATCAAACGCTTAAGCACAAGCGCTACCGGCTTAACCAGCGATGGTGCCATAGAACGGCTTAAACACGCTAGCAATAACCAACTTAACAACCAGCACAGAGCAGGGCCTTGGCGCTTATTTTTTGCCCAATTTAAAAACTCCATCATCTTAATCTTATTATTTGCCACTGGGCTATCCTATTATTTGGATGACAAAATTGACGCGGCCATAATCTTAGTAATCGTTTTTATCAGCGGTTTTTTAGGGTTTTGGCAGGAAAAAGACGCCGCAAACGCCATTGCAAAACTGCTGGCTATGGTTCAATTAAAAGCCAAGGTTTTGCGTGATGGCTTAAGTCAAGAAATCCCTGTCGATAATGTTGTCCCAGGCGATATCGTCCTCTTAAGTGCTGGCGACCTAATTCCTGGTGATTGCCTGTTACTGGAATCGGACAGTCTATTTGTCGATGAAGCTTTATTAACCGGTGAAACTTATCCCGTCGAAAAACTACCCGGCAGCCTGCCCGCTGAGACACCGCTTAGCCAACGTAGTAACACCTTATGGCTAGGCACCCATGTGCAAAGTGGTTCGGCAAAAGCTTTAGTGGTCAATACGGGTTTATCTACCGAGTTTGGCAAGCTCTCCGGGCGTCTTAAATTAACGGCCCCAGAGACCGAGTTTGAACGTGGCATTCGCCGCTTTGGCCAATTATTGATGGAAATCACCCTTATTTTGGTCATTGTTATTTTTGCGGTAAATGTCTATCTCCATAAACCCATCGTTGATTCCTTCCTATTTGCCATGGCTCTTGCTGTTGGGCTAACCCCACAGTTGCTACCCGCCATTATCAGCATAAACTTGGCACATGGCGCAAAACGTATGGCCAAGCAAAACGTTATCGTCAAGCAGCTAGCCGCTATTGAAAACTTTGGCAGTATGAACGTTTTATGTTCTGATAAAACCGGGACACTCACCGAAGGCGCGGTGCATCTGCACGATACGCTGGATTACACAGGTCTTGCCAATGAAAAAGTCGCTCTCTACGCCTATCTTAATGCAGTGTATGAAACTGGTTTTAACAATCCTATAGACCAAGCCATACGCGAACATCGACAATTTGCCATTAACGGGTATAAAAAACTCAATGAAATTCCCTATGATTTTTATCGTAAACGCCTAAGTCAACTCATAGACATGCCTGAGGCCAATGTATTGATCAGCAAAGGTGCGGTAAGCAATATCCTTGCAGTGTGTAGCCATGCAGAACAAGCTGACGGCACCATAACCCCTTTGCCGGCGGTATTAGATGACATCAAAAATCGCTATGAAACCTACAGCCGACAAGGCTACCGGAGCTTAGGCATAGCTTATAAAGCAATGCCTAAGGCCAGCAAAATATCGAAAACAGATGAAGTCGATATGCGTTTTTTAGGCTTTTTACTGTTTTTTGATCCGCCCAAAGCCAACAGTGCAGACACCATTAAACAACTGGCTGAGCTTGGCGTAACATTAAAAATTATTACCGGTGATAACCGCTATGTGGCCAGCTCCGTAAGCCAACAACTTGGTTTACAAAACCAGCGTTTGTTAACCGGCGCAGAAATAGCCCAAATGAGCGCATCAGCATTAATCCATCAAGTTGCCCAAACCGACTTGTTTACCGAAGTGGAGCCTAACCAAAAAGAACGGATTATTATCGCTTTAAAAAAAGCCGGCTTTGTCGTCGGCTATCTGGGTGATGGTATTAACGATGTGTCAGCCCTACATGCGGCTGATGTGGGTATTTCAGTTGACAGCGCAGCTGATGTTGCCAAAGATAGCGCGCAAATTGTACTACTGGAAAAAGATCTTAGCGTGCTAATCCAAGGCGTGCGCGAAGGCCGCATTACTTTTGCCAACACCTTAAAATATGTTTTTATGGCTACCAGCGCAAATTTTGGCAATATGTTCAGCATGGCTGGCGCTTCCTTATTTTTACCCTTTTTACCGTTGCTACCCAAACAAATCTTACTGACCAATTTACTCACTGACATCCCTGAAACAACCATTGCAACAGACCAAGTCGATAGCCACATGGTACAACAGCCTCATCGCTGGAATATTAATTTCATCCGCAAATTTATGCTGACCTTTGGCCTAATCAGCTCAATATTTGATTTTTTAACCTTTGGCCTTTTAATCGGCTTGGAGGCATCCGATGAACAATTCCGTACCGGCTGGTTTCTAGAATCGGTTATCTCCGCAGCCTTAATTGTATTTGTGGTCCGCAGTAGCCAAAGTCTCTTTAAAAGCCGCCCCAGCAATTATTTAATGGCGTCCACTATTTCCATCATCCTAATAACCCTAAGCTTGCCTTACAGCCCATTGGCAAGTTACATCGGTTTTGTTCCACTGCCATTACCCTGGTTAGCCTTATTAAGTGTTATTGTTGTGCTTTATATCAGCACTGCAGAAATTGCCAAATATTGGTTTTATCGTTGGGTAAAACTTTAAATTAACGCTAAAAATTACCGCAGGTTCAATATGGAAAAAATATCTGACATCGAAACCAACATCCCTGACTATAAAAGCACCTTAAAACAGCTGCAAATAGAATTAGTAAAATTACAAAACCACCTGATTAAAAACAATGACAAAATCCTTATTATTTTTGAAGGCCGCGATGCCGGTGGCAAAGATGGTACGATCAAACGCATTACCCAGCATTTAAGCCCACGCGAAACCCGCGTTGTTGCCCTAGGCAAACCTTCTGACCGCGATCTTGGTTCCTGGTATTTCCAGCGCCATATCGCCCACTTACCGGCAGCCCAAGAAATGGTGTTATTTAACCGCAGCTGGTATAACCGTGCAGGCGTGGAACGCGTAATGGGCTTTTGTAGCGAAGCAGAATACGAAGAGTTTTTGCACACCGTGCCCAATTTTGAGCAACTTTTGGTGCGGTCCGGCATTAAACTGTTCAAATACTATTTGGATATTAGCCGCAACGAGCAAAAAAAACGTCTGAAGCAACGCGAAAAAGACCCGCTAAAACAATGGAAAATTAGCCCCATAGACAAAGCTGCCCATAAACATTGGGAAGACTACAGCCTAGCCCGTAACATTATGTTGGCACGTTGCCACCACATATCTGCACCCTGGACTATCGTGCGCGCCGACAACAAACAAGCCGCCCGGCTTAATCTGATCAAAGATTTACTCTGCCGGCTAGAGTACAAAGATAAAAACAAAGCGCTGGTACTAGCCGACACCAATATTATTTTCACATATGAAGAACGCTATCTGCACAATGGCATGATTGCGCCCTAGCCTAGTGTTTCTTAAACATTGTCTAAGCCACTGTTACCCTAGACCCCCTAAAAGTGTTGTATCTAGTCAAACTCGCCGTTAGTAACTTCAAAAGCGATAGGCTCTAATACACATTGTTTACGCCAATGAGAGCAAACGACATTAATTAATGAAACGTAAAGACTAGACCAGGTTTTTAAAACTAACTTTCCTGATGCGTATTTAACTGTTTTAACAATTCTGAATACTTGAGCGCCTCCCGGTGACAGGCTGTCGCCTCATCCGGGCGCTGTTGTTCATCGTGCAGGTTGCCTAGGTTTCTCGCGGCCTGCGCGGCTATCTCCCAGCCTTCCGAGCTGTTGGCCTGTTGGCCGTAGCTTATCGCCTCCTGGTAACAGGCTTGCGCCGCTACCGGGCGCTGTTGTTCACGGTGCAGCACGCCTAGGTTGACAGCGGCCTTCGCCGCTCGCACCCAGCCTTCCGCGCTGTTGGCCTGTTGGCCGTAGCTTATCGCCTCCTGGTAGCAGGTTTGCGCCTCTACCGGGCGCTGTTGTTCTCCGTGCAGGATGCCTAGGTTGAAAGCCGCCTGCGCGGCTAGCACCCAGCCTTCCGCGCTGTTGGCCTGTTGGCCGTAGCTTATCGCCTCCTGGTAACAGGTTTGCGCCTCTACCAGGCGCTGTTGTTCACGGTGCAGCACGCCTAGATTATAAGAGGCCTCCGCCGCTTGCACCCAGCCTTCCGCGCTGTTGGCCTGTTGGCCGTAGCTTATCGCCTCCTGGTAACAGGCTTGCTCCTCTACCGGGCGCTGTTGTTTTCCGTGCAGCACGCCTAGGTTGACAGCCGCCATCGCCGCTTTCACCCAGCCTTCCGCGCTGTTGGCCTGTTGGCCGTAGCTTATCGCCTCCTGGTAGCAGGTTTGCGCCTCTACCGGGCGCTGTTGTTCTCCGTGCAGGATGCCTAGATTGAAAGCCGCCTGCGCCGCTTGCACCCAGCCTTCCGCGCTGTTGGCCTGTTGGCCGTAGCTTATCGCCTCCTGGTAACAGGCTTGCTCCTCTACCGGGCGCTGTTGTTTTCCGTGCAGCACGCCTAGGTTGACAGCCGCCATCGCCGCTTTCACCCAGCCTTCCGCGCTGTTGGCCTGTTGGCCGTAGCCGATGGCCTCACGGCAACAGGCTATCGCCTCATCCGGGCGCTGTTGTTCACGGTGCAGCACGCCTAGGTTTCTCGCGGCCATCGCCGCTTGCACCCAGCCTTCCGCGCTGTTGGCCTGTTGGCCGTAGCTTATCGCCTCCTGGTAGCAGGTTTGCGCCTCTTCCGGGCGCTGTTGTTCACGGTGCAGCACGCCTAGATTGAAAGCGGCCGTCGCCGCTTCCACCCAGCCTTCCGCGCTGTTGGCCTGTTGGCCGTAGCCGATGGCCTCACGGCAACAGGCTATCGCCTCATCCGGGCGCTGTTGTTCACGGTGCAGCACGCCTAGGTTTCTCGCGGCCATCGCCGCTTGCACCCAGCCTTCCGCGCTGTTGGCCTGTTGGCCGTAGCTTATCGCCTCCTGGTAACAGGCTTGCGCCTCTACCGGGCGCTGTTGTTCTCCGTGCAGGACGCCTAGATTGTTCGCGGCCTTCGCCGCTTGCACCCAGCCTTCCGCGCTGTTGGCCTGTTGGCCGTAGCTTATCGCCTCCTGGTAGCAGGTTTGCTCCTCTACCGGGCGCTGCTGTTCTCCGTGCAGGTAACCTAGGTTGACAGCGGCCTTCGCCGCTTGCACCCAGCCTTCCGCGCTGTTGGCCTGTTGGCTGTAGCTTATCGCCTCCTGGTAGCAGGTTTGCGCCTCTACCGGGCGCTGCTGTTCTCCGTGCAAGATGCCTAGGTTTCTCGCGGCCTTCGCCGCTTCCACCCAGCCTTCCGCGCTGTTGGCCTGTTGGCCGTAGCTTATCGCCTCTTGGTAACAGGCTTGCGCCTCTACCGGGCGCTGTTGTTCTCCGTGCAGCAAGCCTAGATTGAAAGCGGCCGTCGCCGCTTGCACCCAGCCTTCCGCGCTGTTGGCTTGCTTGCCGTAGTCGATGGCTAGTTGCGAGTTGGATTGTATTTGTGTGTTTTCTTTATTGACGAAATAATTGGCAAGACCTAGCAAATTAAAGGCTTTTGCCTTTAGAACGTCATCATGCGTCTGTGTGAAATCAATAATTGTTGCCAATTGCGTTTCAACAAAGCCATAGTCTTCTTCGCTATAGTGTTTTACGCACCAGTCATACAGCATTTCCAGATCGTGCTGTTGCCTGCAATAATTAACTAGGGTTGTGTCGTCGTAAGGGATAGCGTCAACCACATTGCTTAAAACACCTGGGTCAGGCATGGTGGCATGCAGAAAACCCTGATGGGTTAAGCTAGCCAAAGTGTCCGGCCAGATATTGTCTTTATCAACTTGAGCCACACTATGGGCAAATTGCTGCCATCTTTGCGCTTTTAAGGCAATGCCCCGGCTGTCTAAAGCTGCCGCACAGCGCATAACGCGCTTGGCCTGATCGGATAAGCCTTCCCAGCGCAAACGCATTTCCTCAAATTTTTTGTCTTCAAGAAACGTGAAGTTCTGCTCCCGCAGTTTGGCATCGGTAACCAGTGGCTCACCCGCCTTATCGGCGATTTCTTGCATGATGATATCGTCAGGCGGCGCTAAAATGATACGTTCGAGCAACTCCCGTAACGGGCGGAAACTTTCACTCTCTTGTACCAGCGAGGCAGGCCCGCCATTTCTAACAGTTGCCCAAATATACACTGGGCAAGCAATGGCTTTTAAGGTCGCTAGTAGACTTAAGATGTCTTTGAGCTGGGGCTGATAAAGCTCAAGATCATCCAAAAAAACATTTAGGTGGCTATGCGCAAACTGCTGCTGCAGTTCTTCATCAATTGCTGCAATCGGGCTATTAGGATCGGGCATCAGCAAAAAATTATCGGGGAATTCTTGTTTAAGAAACTCCGCAATCAAGCGGCTTTTTCCTATAAAAGGGTTGCCTTCCAGCAAAACACCATGATGCTGTGTTTTCTTTTGCCCTGCATGCTGGCTATAGCGCGCTTTGAGGTAGTCATAAGCATTATTGCTGGTTTGCTGATTTTCCTTGGTGCGTTCCAACGCCATGCTCCAGACTTTATTCAAGACACGCGGCCTTGCCACAAAGGCAATGTCAAACCGGCGCGACTGCGCTGAAACTTGCGTTAAATCAAGTTTACCGGCCATGCCGGCATAAGCAAACTGTTTAAACCAAGCCTTGTTGTTTTGCCGTCTGCTGCAGCGTATATAGATCAGGAGACACATTAAAATACCTGCTGCGCTGAGTTCAACAAGCTGAATATCAAGCTTTTTAACATAACAATCCACTGTGTCCTTAACACTCAAATAGGCTGCTAGTAAGCCTATGAAACCTCCAATCGGTTTAAAAAACTGTTTAAGATATTTCATACAAGGTTTTAAGTTTAACTTGGTTTATGCGGCGAAATATTGTAATAGCACAACCTACCCAAGCCTTGGCCTTTACGGCAAAAAGCTTTATCAGCGCTGTTGAAGGTAACACCTGTGTTAATTAGCCACAGCATGATAACGCGTGTTGGACCGATGATGGTAAATTCTATTGACAATCTACAAGCCTTTGCATCGCGTTGCACTGCTGCAAGCCGATTAAACTTTATATTTAACCGATCGGCAAGCTTGTCCGCAACCTGTGGTGGGCGTAAACGGCTTAGCACTGCACTCACTGCGGCAATAAAATAAGCCAGTTGCTAGCATTTATACTAGCCTTCTGACTAATTTAAAGAGCTGAAGCGCGGCAGGTTTAAGCAAAAATGATTTTTTACTTTTTCAGCAATAACGTTAAAATTAGCCACACTCAATTATCTTGGAGTTGGCCATGTTTGACGATTTTTTTCTTAACCACATAGCCTTAGCGGCATTGCTGGGTTGTTTAATTTATGCTGCCATCAAATGCCTGAATGTTTGGTCTGCCTACCTTGCCTTGAAACACAGCCGGCATTAGCAAACCCGCTAGGCTGCTACTGGCAGCCATTACCTGGGCATTGGTTTACTTCTACGGTGATATGGGACAGCTTAGGGAAGTTTTTTAACAATGCTTTATAATGTTCAGGTGGCCTAGGCTTGTCTGTGACGACCGAGGCAATTAAGGCAAAATGGCTAGGCCCTAGGCGCCAAATATGTAAATCAGCGACACGATTGTCCGCATCGGCCTCAATTTTCTGGCGTATTGCGGCTTCATATTCGCTGTCTATCGTTTCATCCAATAACACAGGGCTGGTTTCTTTAACCAAGCCCAAAGACCATCGGCCTATCACTAAGGCACCCACTATCCCCATGCTGGGGTCTAACCAATTCCAACCATAATATTTGGCGCACACCAAGGCAATGATAGCCAATATGGAGGTTAAGGCATCAGCCATCACATGCAAATACGCGGCTTTTAAATTGTGGTCATGATGGTGGTGGTCATGGTCATGCCCCTGTTCAGCATGGTGGTGGTGTTCTTTAAGCAATAAGGCACTGATCAGATTAATCAACAGACCAAATACTGCCACCGCTATGGCTTCGTTAAATTGAATGGAGTGCGGCAACCAAAAGCGTTCCGCTGATTCTGCCAGCATCATAAAGGCCACCACACCTAAAGCCACGGAACTGGCAAAACCGCCTAGTACGCTAACTTTGGCCGGGCTAAAAGCAAAGGTGCTGTCATCGGCATGTATGCGTGAATAACGATAAGCAAACAACGTAATCATAAACGCTGCAACATGGGTAGCCATATGCCAACCATCAGCCAATAACGCCATTGAACCTAAGCCCATACCGGCTGTAATTTCTAAAAGCATGGTGAAAAACGTCAATACCAACACTAGCCGGGTGCGCCGTTCAGCTTTTTGGTTAATACGCGCGAATTCATGGCTATGCTTTAGTTCGGCTAATGTTTTGGTATGCATAATCAACCTTGGGTAAAAATAATTAATGGGTGGTTTATGGACAGCTAGCGTACATTAAAATCCTGGTGCTTGTGCAAAGACAACTTCAATACAAGTGCCTGTTTGCTTTGCAGTGTCATGGCATTTAAGCTGTGCCTGGTGCAAATCGGCTATTTCCTTAACGATGGCTAAACCTAAGCCACAACCTCCGCCCAAACTACCGGGTATGCGGTAAAAGCGCTCAAAGACTTTGTTACGTTCAGATATGGGAATGCCTACGCCATCATCCTCTACGATTAATGTCGGCGTCGGTTGTGGTGTTACCCGTACGCTAATATGACCGTTTTCTTTGCCATACTGTAAGGCATTGTCCAATAAATTTTGTAGTAATTCCCTGAGTAACAAGCTATCGCCACGCACCATAACAACTGGCGATAAACTGTCAAAGCTCAGTTCCATTTTGCGTTGCAAGGCTTTAGGCGCCCAATCGATACACAGTTCCTTAACTAGCTCGGCTAAATTAAGCGCTGTAAATTCATTTAAGCCGTCGGCGGCCTCTGATTTAGCCAACACCAGTAATTGGGTGATGGTGTGTGAGGCCCGATCGACACTATCTTGCATCTGTAATAATGCAGGTTGCATGGCCGGCAACTCAGTTTCCCGCAACGCCCTTTCGGTTTGTAATTTTAAACCGGCTAAGGGGGTACGCAATTGATGCGCCGCGTTGGCCACAAAACGCTGCTGGGCGGCAATAGCCTCGGCTAAACGCTGTAACAAGCCATTGATAGTCTGGGTTAATACCTGGACTTCTAAAAACACATCGGCCTCGGAAATTGGGCTTAAATCTCGCGGGGAGCGTTGTGCTATTTGCGCTGCCAAGGTATTTAGCGGCCTTAATCCGCGTTTCAGCGCGGTGAGTAGATATAATCCTACAATTAAAACCAACAGCAATTGCGGGACTAAATCAGCCGACAGCACATCAGTTATCATCGCCCGTCGCTTGTTGACCGTTTCGGCAACAGCTACAACAACTTTATCAGCTAGGTCTTGCTTATCCATTTGCATGGCGACAACCCTTACCACTTCACCACGAATTTCCGCTTCAAAAAATTTAGGCTTAGACCAATCCGCGGAGCCTTCCGCCTCGTTCAGTAATGGCACCACAGGATCCCCAGCCAATAAACCCTTGTCGGCTGAAACAATTTTAAAAAATGTTTTGTCCTGATCATCCCAGCTAAATATTTCCAGTGCCGCAGGCGGCAATTCAACCACTGCGCCAGTGTTATTAATTTTTATTTCTTGCATTAAGGAACGCGCTGAATCCAATAACCAGCGGTCATAGGTGACATTAACATAATGCACAGTAACAAAATAAGACAAAATACTTTCAAAGGTAACAAACACGATCAACGGTAAAATTAGCCAAAATAAAATTTCTTTTTTTAGGCTGTTTTTTTTAAACATCCTCGGTCTCCAGCAAATACCCTAAGCCCCGCACAGTCCTGATTAATGCATTATAAGGCTCTATACGTTTTCTTACCCGATGGATATAAACCTCTATGGCATTATCTGCTAGCGCATCATCGTCGGTTGCCAAACGTTGTGCGATACGGTCCTTACTGACCACTTTGCCCGCCTGCAACAGCAAAATTTCCAGTACGCCATATTCTCTTGCCGATAAGGATAACGGTTTTTTATCGGCAAAAACTTGCTGTTCTTGGGTGTTTAACACCAATTTACCTATGCTGATTTCATTGCTAAAGCCACCATAACAGCGCCTAAATAAGGCATTAATACGCGCTTCCAATTCTCTTAGTTCAAAAGGCTTGGTCATATAATCGTCAGCACCTTGCTCTATGCCCTCTATCCTATCGTTAATGCCATCGCGCGCGGTTAAAATTAATACCGGAACCGGCACTTTCCGTTGCCGTAATAAACGCAAAAGCTGTAAACCATCTTTGTCTGGTAAACCTAAGTCCAAAATAACCAGATCAAAATCTTGGGCAAACAGTAATTGCTCGGCAAAAGAACACGTTGTCGCCAAAAATACCGAATAACTATTTTTATTTAAAGTATGCAGCAAACCATCCGCTAACACAGCATCATCTTCGATCAATAATATTTTCATTAGCAACGGGGTTGAAAGCTTGTTGAAAGGTTTAAGCCCTATAGTATCCTTAATTATTCATTAGGACGGCTATGGTGTGATATTTACGTTTTGCTACAGCGGCATATAGCGCTCCCAATATAACAATTTATTTTAGGATTGATTATGAAATCATTTGAAAAACTATTACTTGAAAACAAAGCCTGGGCGCAAGAAAAGCAAGAATTTGACCCTGATTATTTTAAATTATTGGCAAAAGAACAAACCCCCGAATTTTTATGGATAGGTTGTTCAGATAGCCGTGTACCTGCTGAAATTATTGTTAATGCCGATCCCGGTGAAATATTTATCCACCGCAATATTGCTAATCAGCTTATCCCCACAGACTTTAATAGCCTAAGCGTCATCCAATATGCCGTCGCAGTCCTTAAGGTAAAACATATTATCGTGTGTGGCCATTACAACTGTGGCGGTATTAAAGCGGCTTTAGGCAAACAAAGTGCAAATTTGGTCATCACTAATAAATGGTTGATGCATATCAAGGAAACTTATCGCTTGCACCGCCAAGAAATTGATGCCTTAGAGCGTGAAGAACAGAGGGTTAACCGGTTGGTTGAGTTAAATGTATTAGAACAAATTAAGTCGTTATCCCACACTTCCATAATCCAGAAAGCTTGGCATGAGGAAAACAGCCCGTTATTACATGGCTGGGTTTATGGCTTAAACGATGGCTTAATCAAGCCTTTGATCACGTTATATCCCGGCGCTGAAATTGACACGCTATATCGCTATGACTTTTGAGCTTAACCCATTTAACTTTAAGGAAACAGCATGCCTAACTCAATATTTGGATTTCCTGTAAGACATTTACAAAGCGACCTTTTAGCCGGTCTAGTGGTTTTTTTTGTGGCTTTACCATTATGCCTCGGCGTGGCTTTAGCGTCTGGCGCGCCTTTATTTTCTGGTTTAATTGCGGGCATGGTGGGGGGCTTAATTATTTCTTGGGGTAGTGGCTCGCAATTAAGTGTGTCGGGTCCTGCGGCAGGCTTAACCGTTATCGTATTTAATGCCATAGAAACGTTAGGCAGCTTCCCTGGCTTTTTAGTTGCCGTTTTATTAGCCGGTGTAATGCAGTTGATACTGGGTTTTTTAAAAGCTGGCGTTATCGGCGCTTACTTCCCTTCTTCCGTAATCAAAGGAATGTTGGCCGCTATCGGCTTAATTTTAATCTTAAAACAGCTGCCCCATGCGGTAGGTTATGATGCCAGCTTTGAAGGCGATGAAAGTTATATGCAAGAAACCGCGGGCACAACCCTTAGTGAACTGGTTGGTGCGCTTGAAACAATTACTCCGGGTGCAACCGTCATTAGTATAGTCGCCTTGCTTATATTAGCGCTGTGGGATAGTCAATGGTTGAAACAATACCGCTTGCTAAGTGCTGTTCCTGGTGCCTTGCTCGTCGTGATTTGGGGTGTTGTTTATAATCAAGTCGCCTTACAAATAGCGCCAGAGTGGGCAGTTTATGAAAAACATTTGGTCAGTTTACCTGTTGCCGAGAGCCCTAGCGCGTTTTTACAATTTTTTATCTTGCCCGATTTTAGCTTTTTAACTGATATAGCCATTTACAAAGTCGCCGCGACACTAGCCATAATCGCAAGCTTAGAAACCCTGTTAAGCTTAGAAGCGGTTGATAAAATGGATCCTTATAAACGCGTTGCTCCGCCTAACCAAGAGCTTAAAGCCCAAGGTATAGGCAATATTATTAGCGGATTAATCGGTGGCTTACCTGTAACTGCCGTCATAGTCCGTAGCGCCACTAACGTTAATGCGGGCGCACAATCAAAACTGTCTAGCTTCACCCATGGTGTCTTATTACTCATGAGTGTGCTATTTTTTGCCAAATTTATTAACCAAATACCCTTATCCTGCCTAGCTGCCATCTTATTGCAAACCGGTTATAAATTAGCTAAACCTAAGTTGTTTAAAGAATTTTATGATAAAGGCTGGAACCAGCTCATCCCTTTTGTTATCACAATTATTGCTATTTTAGTCACTGATTTATTAATCGGTATCGCGGTTGGTATTGCTTTCGGCCTTTATTTTGTTATTCAAGCTAATTACCATGCCGCCCTATCCATGACCCAATCAGGCCAACATTATTTATTAAAATTAAATAAAGATGTGAGCTTTCTTAATAGGGCGTTATTAAGAAAATTATTAAATCAAATTGAAAATGACAGTTGGCTGATTATAGATGGTTCAAAAACCCGCTTTATAGACCATGACATACTCGAAACCATTGAAGATTTTGTTATTGCGGCGCCAGAAAACAATATTTCAGTAGAGACTATCAATTTACTGGGTAAAGCCCAAATTGCCGCCATTCAAGCTGATGAATAGTATTAGCTATGTTATTATGAGGGAACTGGTTGATAGCAGCATTTTTGTTTAAAGATCAAGCACTGTCAAACTGCCAAAAATGCCAATCCAACTTTGGCGAAAGTTTAATATTTTCCAGGATTGCTAGTGAGTTTATCTGTCCGCAATAAAATCATCCTCCGCGTGTCCACGCTATTTCTAGTGATTTATTTTTTTGACACGTTGTATGAATGGCTAGCAGAATTGATGCATTTGCTGGTTGAGCTGTCACATCAGTTATTTGAAGTGATCGAAGAAGGCTTTGATATTGCTGTTGAATTTATCTTTGAGACTGATGTACACACGACACAGATTATTGTTTTTTATATTTTAATGGCCATTTTTTTCTATGGCGTATATAAATTAGTCCACAAGTTACCCGAAAGAATTAAGCGATACCGAGACGCCATTCACCTGTATTGTTTAAAAGAAAAATTTGAAACCATAGATTATTTTGAGCAACTGGGCACTTCAGTCGTCAAATTTTGGCAAGACCAAGACTTTATTCATAAATTACAATCCATTTCAGTATTACTATTGGTTTTTAGCGGCCTAATTTTCTGGCTATTTTTCCTTTAAACTAAGCTTAGCGCGACATTATTCCAACAACATTTCCAATTGCTTTACCAACGCGACATATGCCAGTAAATTTGTTGGTGATGAATTAGTAATATCTTGGTAATAAAGCCGGTATTGTTTGATTTTTTCAGGCCTACCCGATTGCCGAAAATAATCTGCCACATTTGGAATATCATCCGCCAACAATTGCTTAAGTAATTTACCGGCAGTGCGCTTAATATCAATTTGCAATGAAGCTGAAACTTTATTTTCCCAGAAATTTTTTGTGATCAAGGCGTTAATTTGCTGTATCACTTGATGTAGTGACAAATAAGCCATAATTTCATCAAATTTAACAACGACAGCCATAAAATCTTTACAGGTTTCGTCCGCTAAATTTGCTAGCAACGGAAAATCCTTTAAATTGGCGATAAAACTGACTTTAATCGCTAAGTCTTTAGGAACGGCATGTTGGGTGTAAGCATCAATTTGGCCACTAAAATTGTCTATTTCTTGTTTGAAATAAGTTTCATAAGCTTGCAGATAACCTTGAAATACCGATAAGGTTGCTTGGTCTGCCAATATTTTCATATTGTGGGCTAACGCCCATCGGCAAAAGCCCAACAACATTTCGTCAATTTGCAATAGCATGCGATATTGAATATCCGCTTTGACCTGGTTATCCAAGGCATAAATTTCTTGTCTAATGTCGTCTACCCGCAATACCTTGTTGTAGCTTAAATACAGGTTTACATGTTCTAAGCCACCGTTATCAACCAACATCAAAAAACCAAAACCAGCTTGATTAATGATCTTATTGCTGATAACCGTCGCCTTTATTTCTGTAGCCAAAGGATGTTCCGGCAAATAAGCCGCTAGCCGGGCCACGATTTGTGCCGGAAAATAGCTATGCAAATAATCCAACAAAAAATCTTGTTGCAAAAGTTCAGGATTATTTTGCAACTGCTTAGTCAATTGCATCTTACAAGCCGCCATCATCACAGCCAATTCAGGCCGGGTTATCACTTGCCCAGGCCTTGCCATGACTTCTTTAAGGCTAGGAAACGATTCTACCTCACGGTCAAAAATGCCTTGCTCTTCTAAACGTTCTGCCAGTTGTAAATAAACCTGGGCTTGGCCTTTAATCCGTAGCTGCTCTAAAGACAAACATAAACTCTGCGCATAATTGTCAAACAACACCTGTGCACAAACCGACTGGGTCACTTCTACAAACAACGCTTGATAATCCTCAATTACTTGTTGATGCAGCAACTGATTGAGTAGTATTTTTAAGTTAACTTCATGGTCGGAGGTATCTACCCCGGCTGAATTATCAACTGCATCAGTATTGATAGAGCCGCCACGTAAGCCATATTCAATGCGCGCCAGTTGGGTAAATCCCAAGTTGGCACCTTCACCAACCACGCGCGCCGATAATTGCATAGCATCAACGCGCACATTATCATTGCTTCTATCACCTACTTCTTCATTTTTCTCTGTGCTGGCCTTCACATAAGTGCCAATACCACCTAACCAAAGCAAGTCTACGGGCGCGGTTAATAAAGCCCGAATTAAAGCCTCACCGTCCAATGATTTAAAGCGTAAGCCTAACCATTGCCGAACTTGAGGTGAAATGGGAATATCTTTAGATGAGCGCAAATACACACCACCGCCGTCTGAAATCAATTGGCGGTCATAATCATTCCAGCTTGAACCTTGGGTTTCAAACAAACGTTTCCGTTCATTAAAGACAGCATCATCTGCGCTAGGCTCAGGATCCAGGAATATATGTTGGCCGCTGATGGCTGCCCGTAAACGTATAAACGGCGACAATAACATGCCATTGCCAAAGACATCGCCATCCATACTGCCGACACCTACTACGCTAAAGGCTTGGCTTTGAATGTCTGTAGCCAATTCCCGAAAATGCCGTTTTACGCATTCCCAAGCACCCCGCGCAGTAATGCCTAGGGCTTTGTGGTTGTAGCCTTGGGAGCCGCCACTCGCAAAGCCATCACCTAACCAAAACTGGTATTGTTTTGAGATGCCATTTGCCAAATCAGAAAACTGTGCTGTGCCTTTATCGGCAGCCACCACTAAATATGGGTCAGGGTCATCATACGCCACACCGGGTGCTGGCATAATTTGGTTAAGGTTATAATTGTCTGTTAAATCTAACAAACCTTGAATTAAGGTAATGTAAGCTTTTATTCCTGCGGCTTTAAAATCCTGTTGGCTGGTTTGCTCTTTCACGATAAAGCCACCTTTTGCGCCAGTTGGAATAATCAAGGCGTTTTTACTAATCTGTGTTTGCATTAAGTCCAAAATTTCAGTCCGGAAATCATCAGGCCGATCAGACCATCGGATACCGCCACGGGAAACTTTGCCACCACGAAGATGGATACCTTCCATATGCTTGGCATGGACATAAATTTCATTTTGTGGTTTAGGCAAAGGCATGTCGATTACGCCTAAACTGTCAATTTTAAAGGCAATAAAATATTCTTCTGCATCAAGCCTGGCGTAGAAATTACACCGCACGGTCGCATCAATCAAGTTAAACAACGTGCGCAAAATACGGTCATCATTAACATCCTTAACCGCTTGTATACTTTCCAATAATTGCATACGCGACAGCGATAGCACTTGTTCTTCCCGCAGCTTGGAGTCTTGACAAGCTGCTTCAGGTTTAAAGCGCGCTTCAAAATAATTAAACAAATACAAGGCAACTTGCGGGTTTCTGGTCAATGCCTTTTGTACGCTCGCCAAGGTACTGGCTTGGCCTAGCTGTAAATAATAATTGCGGTAGGCCCGTAAGACATCGATGGACTGCCAACTTAAGCCCGCTAACACTAATAAGGCGTTTAACTCATCATTTTCCACATTGTTATCCAAAACCGCTTGGATGATGGCTAATAAAGGCTGTTTTAGCTGGTAAAAGGCCGCTATTTGACTAGCTGCCGCCTCAATCATAAAACTCTTGATAAAAAAGGTGTCGCCGTCCAAAACCAGTTTAAACTGAACTTGGTCAATCACCCTTAAACCAAGGTTTTCCAACACTGGCATGTAGACATCCAGATAATGGGCAGTTTGGCTATAAAAATGCAGGCGGTATTGTTCCGATGGCGCTGTAGGATTTAGTAGACTAACACGTTGCCTACCCTGGCTAAGGCCATTTTTAAGCTGCAAAATATCTTTGATGGCATGACGCGGCGCTACTTGCAGTCGATATTCCGCCGGTAAAGCCAAGGCGTAATTGGCCCAAACGCCAGCCTGGCATTGCGCTGAGAATGCCCGCTCAGCTAATTTTAAAAAACTTAGCTGCCAAGATTCATTAAAACAAGGCGCAGCGGATTCAAATTGCTCTGTTGGATTCATGTTAGATGTTTTTTTATTTCTAAGACATTGCAGTCACCTTGACGCACATAGGTGACAGAGTCCATCAAGGTTTTGATAAAATATATACCCATGCCATTTTCTTTTGGATCATCAAAATCGGGCATAGGAACAGTCTCTAAATCAAAACCTTGGCCGTGATCATAGACCTTAATATTGAGTTCATCGGCTTGAATATTAATGCTGATCCTAACCGTGTCCTCAGGCCTGCAGTCTTTGGCGTGTTTAATGGCATTAGCCGTGGCTTCGGTAAGTACCAAGTTGAGATAATAAGCTAATGCCTCACGGTCCCCGGTAAAATTTTCCAATTCACGGCCTAGGCGCTCACCTATGCAGCCAATCAAGTCCAAATATTTGGTCTGTGTTGGAATTATCACTTCAACCTGGATATCGGCAGTGCCCATAATTGCGCTCTAAGTTTGATTAGCCAAAGCTTCGTCTACATCAAGATAAATTTCAAACACCCGATTTAACCGGGTTAATTCAAACATCGCTAAAACTTGTGGCTGTATATTTGACAAGACGAGCTTGCCTGACCGGCTTGCGGCATTTTTATACCCCGAGAGCAAAGCTCCTAGGCCTGAACTGTCAATAAACCTAACTTGCTCCAATTGCACAACAAGGTTATGTTCGCCTTCCTCGAGCAAATTTAAAATATATTCTTTTAATCCAGCTGAATTATGCGCATCGATGCGTTCTTCCTGCACCCAAACGACATTAAAATTTTTATTTTTTTCTAAAGTAAGTTTCATAGCTTATATGTTGTATCAGGGTAATAAATAATACCACTATCAAACAAAGTAAACAGGGTGTATTTGCTTGTTGCATCATTGAGTTGCTTACTTGCTTAGGTGATAATACCCAGTTAAAGTGACTTGACCGCCACGTTAAAATCAATTCTAAACAGACCTTCCATAATGACAACAAAAACCCACCTCGCCACCATTAGCGTACTTCTTGCCTTAACCATCGCTATCAACCTCCTCATCAGCTGGGTAAACAACCAAGCGATTGATGTTGGTTTTGAAGTTCCCGATGGCAAATTAACCAGCTTGTCATTTGCCCCTTTCCGCGATGGCCAAAACCCACTCAAAAAAGATATTCCTCGACCTGAAGATATAGCCGAAGATATCCAGTTACTCGCTGATAAGACTTTTTCCATTCGTACTTATTCCAGTATAGACGGTTTAGAAATTATTCCCCAATTAGCCCGTCAACATGGTTTAAGTGTTATTCAGGGCGCATGGCTGACATACGACAAAGCCGTTGACCCAGCCACACTTAATGAGACTGCAAGAACTGAATTACTTAAAGCCAGAAAATCTAACGCCGATGAAATTGCCGCCCTGATAAAATCTGCTAATGAAAACCCTGACGTGGTAAAACGCGTGATTGTCGGCAATGAGGTGTTATTACGGGGCGACATGTCACCGGAATTGTTGGTTGACTATATCCATCAGGTTAAACAAGCCGTGAAACAACCGGTTTCCTATGCTGATGTCTGGTCGTTTTATTTAAAACATCCTGAAGTTGCCAAAGAAGTGGACTTCATCACCATCCACATCCTGCCTTATTGGGAAGATGAACCCTTAGAAGTTAACGCAGCAATCGGCCATATTGAAAAAATATATCAACATGTGCAACAACAAGTACAGGCCATGTATCCCGGCAAAGCCATTTTAATTGGCGAATCTGGCTGGCCTAGCCATGGAAAACAACGGGGCTGGGCTATACCCAGTGTCGTTAATGAAGCCAAATTTGTACGTGGACTAATCCAAGTTTCTAAGCAGAACGGGTTTGACCTGAATATCGTAGAAGCCTTTAACCAATCATGGAAAAGCAGCCTAGAAGGTGTAGTAGGCGCTAATTGGGGATTATTTTCGGCCGACCGTAAACCCGTATTCCCGTTAACGGGTAAAGTTATGGAAACGCCAAACTGGCTAATCCATTGCGTACTATCAAGTATTATCTTATTAGCCCTGGCTGGTTATTTTTTTAGGCGTTTGCAGGCTTTACCAACTTTATCGCTAAGTTTGTTTATTGTGGCAGCGCAAATTTTAAGCAGCTTGCTTATTATGCAAGCACTTGAGCTTTGGCAAACCAGTTTTAATAATTGGCAAAAACTTGCTTCAGTCGTATTAATTGGCCTCAACATGGCATTATTCTGCTGCTTATTACAACGGATGTTAGATATTTTAAGCCACCAAAACGGCAAAACGATTATCCGCCTAAGCTTAAACTATCTTTACGGTTTTTTTGTTGCGCTAGCCTTATACAAAACCTCAGAACTCGCGCTTAATGGCCGTTATATTAGCTACCCCATATTCGAAACAAGTTTGGCCGTAGTGGGCATTTTGGCGTTAATGGCCAGCCAATATTTAGCCAACCGCACAACAGATAAAACAGGTTTATATAACTTTAATTATCTAACTGGCCAAATTAACGCCGATAACTCACTCCATAAACGCATCAGCTACGCCCTGGTGATCTTAGGCTTAGGTTTAATTATCGGCGAAACCTATGCTTTTGTCGTAAGCCGCGACTTTATTGAAGACCACCCTGAATTTGCTGAACGTTTACAGTTGTCTTTAACCTATACCCTCGAAAATAGCCAATTACTGATTTGGCTAAGCAGCTTAGTTATTTTAGCTATACCACTTTGGCTAAGCCCCAGAAATAAGCAAGCCTTATAAAATGAGGGCTTTTACTCAGCTTTATGACAATTTAACCTACGGAAAACTATAAAACCCTGTCATGGTTGCTTGGCCCCCCCCATAGCCTAAAGCAACCAGCTACCAACTAAATAAATGCCAAAGCCGCTCTGTAAATTTGTTAAGCTTGGCTATAGCAAACTTCTAAGGACGGCTGATGGATCTTACACATCAAACTCAAAAACCCAATCGTCAAACCTTATACGTAGCCGTCGCGTTATTGTTAGGTATTGTTGTTGGTGAAACCTTAAATTTATCACTCGCCAAAGACAGTGACATCATGGCGCAGTGTTTAGAAATATTTACGGTGCTTACTGATATTTTTCTACGCTTAGTTAAAATGATCATCGCACCGTTAGTTTTTGCCACCTTAGTCGTGGGTATGGCAAAAATGGGCGATGTTAAAACAGTTGGCCGGATAGGTATTAAAGCCATGCTGTGGTTTTTTTCCGCATCCTTATTCAGCTTGTTGCTAGGGATGCTACTGGTCAATTTATTTCAACCAGGCAGCTCCTTGCATATCCCCTTGCCCGCATTAGAAGCCACTACCGGCTTGCCGGATGTTAGACCCACCTTATCTAGCTTTACCGCGCATATGTTTCCTAAGAGCATTATTGAAGCTATGGCGAATAATGAGATTTTACAAATTGTTGTATTTTCAATGTTTTTTGGTGTCGCCTGCGCCGCCTTAGGCGAATTGGCTTTACCTACGGTTAAGCTGCTCGATTCACTTGGACATATCATGTTAAAAGTAACAGGTTATGTCATGCATTACGCACCTGTTGCCGTGTTTTCCGCCATGGCAGCTGTCATCGCCCAAAACGGGATCAGTGTCTTATTGACTTATGGCCAATTTATCGGCGAATTTTACTTTGCCCTGATTTTACTTTGTAGCTTGCTTGGGTGCTTTGCCACCTTGTTTATAGGCCAACGCATATGGTCATTATTACGCCACATTAGGGAACCTATGCTTTTGGCATTTGGCACCGCCAGCAGTGAGAGCGCCTACCCTAAATTGTTACAACAATTGGAGCGCTTTGGCTGCGATGAAAAAATCTGTGGTTTTGTTTTGCCGCTAGGTTATTCCTTTAATTTGGATGGCAGCATGATGTATATGACTTTTGCAGTGTTATTTATAGCCCAGGCTTACGGTATAGAAATGCCACTTAGCCAACAGTTTATCATGTTGCTGATCCTGTTATTTACTAGCAAAGGCGTTGCTGGTGTGCCTAGGGCATCGTTAATTGTAATTGCCGCCACCTTATCCATGTTCCATATTCCTGAAGCGGGTTTATTACTGCTTCTAGGCATAGACCAATTATTGGATATGGGCCGCAGTGCCACCAATGTGTTCGGTAATAGTATTGCGGCCTCATTGGTAAGCCGCTGGCAACGTGCCCTTAAGTAAGCGACCTACCCTTATAGGGAGTTAACCGTCTTGACTACCGCTAAACTTTGAAGATAGCCTTATCTATCCGTTTGGCTTAATGGTCACGCTTTACTTAATATGGCTGTGCTCGGTAGCCAACAAATAGCCTCTTTGCAGGCAGACACGTGTTGACTATAAACAATTTCCATTTGTTTTACAGTTATTAACTGAGACTTTATGATTGCTAGAGCATTGCCGTGTCTATGGCGCAGTAGGGTTTCAGAAGTCACTTTATATGGTTTACGCTGCGTTATTACCCGCGTTACTCATCAAGCAGGCTGTCTTTGCTTTATGATCTTATTTTAATGGCTTAAGTTATCAGCTTCTTTATCAAAAACTTATACCTGTCAAAATACGCAAATTAGCTCAATACCAATCCCACCATAAAATCGATTTGAAAAATTGCCCGACATCTTATCCCCTGATTTGAATCAAGTCCTGTCGTAAAGCTAACACAAAATCATTTAACCGATTAATTCATGCAGTTTTCTAAACACTTTTTAGGGCATACCCAAGAATTATCTATTAAATATTTAATATTAATTTCAATAACTTGTAAATAATGTAAGAAATTAATATTAAAACTGACACACATTAAACAAATAAGTATTTTCTTGGCTCTAAAATTGCTTATTTTTTAGCGGATGAATGACGTGTAATGTCTTATAAAATTTGCTTTAAAAAAACTTTGACGAATAGACAAAATTAAAATATCGGCCTTGATTTTTTAATGAGAATTGTTATCATTAACAAAACAACTTTCTTTAGGACTTAATTTTATGTACGTATGTGTTTGTAAGGCAGTCACCGATACTCAAATTAAAAATGCGATAGGCAATGGCCATTGCACCCATAAACAATTGGTTAAATGTTTAGGCGTCGGTGGAGACTGCGGTAAATGCCACCGACATATCAAGGAGCTTTTAAAAAGCAATCCTATACACCAGTCAGTTGCACATGAAGGATCAAACCAACCGATCTTATTGGCTTGCTAATTTCGCATTTAGGCTTCCCCTGCGTCTTAAAAAACTAAAGAAATTTCTACGCAAGCCTACAATAAGATAAATCTGATAGTTTTCAACAACAGTTGAACTATGTAACAAGCCTCGTTACTTCTTGTTAGTCTGTAATTCTTGTGGCAGTATTTACCACCCTCTTTTTAAACCGTCATAACTTGCACGCAAGATAATCTGTCTATTCTTATAGCTGCAAAAATATTCCACGCTAAAATAAAACTAGCCAAATTTTTTTGCCCATGATATACGGTTGCAGTATTTGTTATAAACCTTACTTTTTATACAATTATTGTAATCAAGTTAACCTAAAACCTATCGTCCATAAATGCCGATAAAAAACATTATTTTCAATAAACATCACATATACACTTTCTAAAAACCCATATTATCAATGCCTTAATAATAGTTTTAAACTCAGGCAAAAATATGGTTTAAATTTTGCTTAATATAAGATTTTCAAAGATTAAATTTAAGATGAATAAAATTGGTATCTTTTACGGCACGCAAACTGGAATGACTGAAGCTATTGCTGAAGTCATATATCGGCTATTAGGGGACGAAATAGCCGACGCGCCAGTGGATGTCAGTAAGGCGCATCCATCTGACTTGTTAGACTACAGCGCTTTAATACTGGGTACCCCTAGCTATGGCATCGGTGAACTACCAGGTCGTACTACAGGTAGCGAAGAAGGTAATTGGGAAGAATTTTTAATGCGCTTAGGTACGCCTGACTTATCAGGTAAACGCTTAGCTTTGTTTGGTTTAGGCAACCAGGAAAAATATTTTGACCAGTTTGCCAGTGCCCTTATTTATTTATATAACCATTTTATAAACTGTGGTGCCGAAATCATCGGCTCATGGACGACTGAGGATTATGACTTTTCCAATTCCCATGCCATTATCGATAACCGTTTTGTTGGCTTGGTCATAGACCATCATAATCAACCCGAAAAAACTAAAGACCGAATTTTAACTTGGTTAGCACAAATAAAACCCGGCCTTACTGAAAAACTACATACCCCTGAATTTAAACTAATGAAATCAGAGCGCCACTTTTATTAACCCAGTAAAAAAACTCTGTTAGTGGTTTAAACCTGTTATCTAACTGATCACCACAAGTTTTGATTTTCTTTTAATACCCTGAAAACATAAACCGAATAGTGCTGTTGCGAATAATGGCAAGGCACTGGGTAATGGTACTGTAGCCACTTGAAACGCTAAAAACTGGGTAAATTGGCTACCCGAAAAATTATTGTCCGACACTAAAATTAAGGTTGATAAGCCATTAAACTTAGGACCAAATGTAACGCCTTCAATATTATCTAAGGCTAATGGTGTCCCGTCTTCATTAGTTAGCGTACTGAGATCTAGTAACAACTCCTTACTTGCGCGGGTAAATGGCGTAGCATTATCCAAATCGTCTTGGCCTAAAATATTAGTCGCCCCAGCTAAGCTCGTTAGATACAGCCTGATATTATTGCCTGTACCCGGAATCCCCGCTGAAAACGACCGCTCTACCGCAATAAAGCTATCACTCAAGCCAGGAACGTTTAATAATTCAACTAAGCCATTAGTTGCAAAGTTGGTATCGGGTACTGGTGCATCAATTACGGGATCAGTTTGATAAATAAATTCACCTGTTGCATTACCCGTGTTGGCATCAAAAGCTAAAATTCGGCTGTCCGTGCCATTAGCTACGGTTGCCGGTAAACCATCCTGGCTTAATGCGTTTTCAGTTGCGGTGTAAAGCGTTTTACCATCGTTAGAGAAAGTTAAGCTTTCAAAAGCCAAGTTATTGCGTACCCCTGAGTCACCAGATGCTAGGCCACTGATACTACCCGCCGGATTGTAATAGTTGGGCACAGAAAAATCCCTTACAAAACTACCATCTAAATTAGCTTGGCGCACAGTAGGGTTTTGCAATCCGGCCGCAGCGCGCTGGCCTTCATTAGTCCAATAGATTTGGCCGTTATGCAGGCGTATCGATTCAGGGTCTACCGTATTAGCGGCATAAGTAGTTCCTGCCGGTGTCAACAAAGCCCTTGTATCGGTAAAATTCACACCCGCAGAACCCGGAGCAACTGAACGGTTAAATTGGTTAAGATCCAAGGTTAAATTGTAAAATCTAGCTGGATTTATAGTAGACCGGTCATCACTAATCACTATATATTGGTTACTAGTGCTGTCATAATCAATACCAGATAAGCCACCAACTTGCGTATTATTGAACAAAGTCCCCGTATTCAGGATATTTTGCCCAATATAATTTAATGACAAAGGCGCAGCTTGGGCACCACTTGTCATTAGACCCGCTAAAATAGGAAGCAAGGAATAGTAAAATTTCATGTTAATCTCCATTCTATTGACATTACCAAGAGGACTTATTACTTAACGCTATGATTCGGTAAATTATCACAAACCCTGCCCACTAATTTGACAACTTTATTAAGATTTCTTGACATGTATTACACCCATTATGCCCGATAAAGTGGCCATACAATGTTCAGCACTGGGGAAACGCTTCCGTTTGTATAGCAAGCCGCGTGATCGGCTACTGGATAGCTTTTTAACACTATTTAATAACCGGTTTACCCATAAACAAGCCCGTCTTAGCGCTGAGTTTTGGGCCTTACGCGATATTTCCTTTTCAGTCTTTGCTGGCGAAACCATCGCCATCATAGGACGTAATGGCTCAGGTAAATCAACCTTACTACAATTAATAGCTGGTGTGTTAAACCCCACCGAAGGCACTGTCAACATTAATGGCCGCATTGCTGCCCTGCTGGAATTGGGGGCTGGTTTCCACCCCGAATTTTCAGGCTTGGAAAACGCTAAAATTAGTGCTGCTGTCTTAGGTTTATCTGCCCAGGAAATTAGCCAGTGCCTAACCGACATCATTTCTTTTGCCGATATCGGTGAATTTATCCACCACCCCGTTAAAACTTATTCCAGCGGTATGTATGTCAGATTGGCATTTGCCATATCTGTGCACGTTAACCCAGATATTTTAATCGTGGACGAAGCCTTAGCCGTAGGCGATATGGCCTTCCAAAACAAATGTATAGCTCATATACGTCAGTTTCAACAACAAGGCAAAACCTTGTTATTTGTAAGCCATGACATTAACACCGTAAAAGCCCTATGCCATAAAACGCTTTATCTTGAGCACGGTTGCTTACTTGAGTTTGGCTTGACAGGCAAGGTAACTGACCGCTACTTGCGGGATTTACACAAAGAAATCCAAACTGATCTGACAGCGTGTATTAAACCTGACAATAACCACTTACCAACACTACAAAACAACATTACTTCGGACATGGCGACCCGATATAAAGCATTTTTACAATCCGTACAAGGGCAAAGCCATGGCACAGGCGCGGCTCATATCCGCTTAGTGGAATTACTCGATGAACACGATAACCCGTTTGACAGCATCCAATTTAACAAATTGGTCAAAGTTACTATTTGGCTGGAATGCGTTAGCTCTTGTAGCGTATCCGTCAATTATAAAATCCGCGATAAGCAATTGGTTGCCGTAGTTGGCGCAGATTTCCTCATTACCGGCCAACCCTTGTTAAACATGCTTGCAGGGCAAACCTATAAGATAGAATATGCAACAAACCTTGCCCTGATGCACGGTGATTACAGTTTACGTGTTTCCGTTACCATACCGATTGCTAAGCATGAACAAGCTGTATTTGTTGATGTTGTTGAGATTTGCTGCCCATTTAAATTACTGCCCTCGCCTCTAGGCAGAATTTACACGAATGCCTATTTAGCGAATAGCGTTGCCGTTACAGCATTAAATAAGAGCTGATGTTAATTGATCAAACTAACCAGCCCTCCCGTTGCTTGCTAATCGTAGGCCACCCTGGCCATGAGCTGAGAATCTTTGGCTGGGTTAAAAAAATGCGGCCACTGGCCGTTGCCTTAACCGACGGTTCTGGCCATACCTTGCAACCGCGTCTTGTCGCGAGTAAAGCGCTGTTAATGCAGCTAGGCGCTATACCAAGCAAGCTTTACGGCATCAGTTCAGACCAAGCAATATACCAACGGATATTACAACAAGACGCCGACTATTTTCTTAGCTTAAGTGCAGCAATTGCACAATTAATAATTGACTATCAAGCTGACATGGTAATTGGCGATGCCATAGAGGGTTATAATCCGGTGCATGACCTTTGTCGTCTAGTCATTGACAAAGCGGTTTCCATTGCCAATCAATCACGTAAACTAACCTTAAACAACTATAGTTTCCCGCTAGTTGGCCACCCTTCACCTGATCAACTAACAAAAAGCCAAATGGTGCTTACACTCACTTCAGCGCAACTAGCCCAAAAAATTCAGCTTTCGCAACACTATGCGAAAAACTCAGGTGATACTTTATCATCTGAAGTAACGCATACCATTAAGCAATTCGGTGAATCAGCGTTTGCCACTGAAGTTCTGTCTTGTCTTGACTCCCAATTAGCGTTGGCTAACTTTATAGATTCCCCACCTTTTTATGATAAATATGGCCAGCAACAAGTTAAAGCAGGCCATTATCAAGAGGCGATCAATTTCAAGGATCACTTATTGCCCTTATCAAAACAGTTATTACCATGACTAAAAATACTGGAACCCATGTCCTTATCACCAATAATACCCTAGCCCATCGAGCTGGTTCCGAAATGTATGTTTTGGACATTGCCTTAGCCCTGCTTAAGCGAGGCTACAATCCCATTGCCTACAGCACCGTTTTGGGTGATGTGGCTGATGAATTACGTAAGGCCACGATCCCCGTCATAAATAATTTAAACGCATTAGTCACGCCACCTGATTTAATCCATGGCCAACACCATTTAGACGCGATGACCGCTATGTTGCGTTTTCCGACGACACCCGCACTTTATTTTTGCCATGGCTGGCTACCTTGGGAAGAAACCCCCCCGCTATTCCCCACTATTACCCACTATGTTGCCGTGGATAACCTTTGCCAAGAGCGCTTATTAACGACAGCAGGCATCAAGCAAAACGCCATACGCTTATTGTATAATTTTGTTGATTTAGCGCAGTTTAAGCCGCGGCTCCAGTTGCCTGAAAAACCCAAAGCCGCGTTAGTATTTAGTAATAATGCCGCAGAACATAATTTTGTAAGCGCCATTCGTGCCGCTTGTCTACGTTTTGGTATCGAACGCATTGATGTGGCAGGTTTTAATTCAGGGAATGTAGCAATTAATCCTGCCGCTTTATTGCCGCAATATGATGTCGTGTTCGCTAAGGCAAGATGCGCCCTAGAGGCTATGGCTGTTGGTTGTGCGGTAGTGGTTGCTGACTTACCAGGCTTAGGCGGAATGGTGTCCACCGGCAACATGAAGGCATATCGCCGCCTAAATTTTGGTGTGCGCACCCTACAAACAGCAAACATTACCGAAGCCAATATTTTTGCCCAGTTATTGCTTTACAACCCAAACGATGCCCATCAAGTCTCCGCATGGATACGCCAAGATGCGGATAGTGAGCTCGCCTTCAATACACTCGAAACCTATTACCAAGAAGCCTTGGCTATGGCACCAAGCCTTCTCGCACAGCCCAGCCTGGCTATTTCTACAGCTGCATCAGCATATTTACAATCATTGGCACCTGTCATAAAAACCCGTATTTTAGCCGAGCAACGTGCGATTCAAGCCGAGCAACAGCAAAGCCAACTACAACAACTTAATGAGCATCATCAACTAGCTTTGCAAAACAAACAAACAGAGCTAGATAGCATTATTAATTCCAGGACCTGGCAATTGTTTTCCTACTACCGCAAATTTAGACGGTGGCTAGCCAGTTGGTAAACCACTCGATGGCCTATCTGCTATACCAGGATCAGCAACTTAGCCGATTTTATGAAAATTAACCCGTGTTTTAGCCATAAAACTATAAGCACAGAACACGTGTTAGATTTTTAGGCTCAAGCTGGCCTTAGCCATCGAACAACCACGTTAAACATCCGACCCGTTAAACGCCTTCACAAACTAACCATTTCTTAAGTAAAAACCATAACAAAACTACTCGCGGTTTCACCGACAATTTTAAAACCATTACTTTCATAGAATTTCTTAGCCTTATTATTAATTTTGAACACTTCTAATGCTATTGCCTTGGATTGCACCTTACCTGACGTAATAACAGATTCAAGTAGATTTTTGCCAACGCCCTTACCTTGATGATGAGGATGAACAACAAGCATTCTCAAGAATAATTGGCCATTTCGATTATCGACATGGGAATAGCCGATTAATTCGGACTTGTTATGCGCTAAGGTCACGTCTTCCGGAACAAAGTGAGTAGAAAATTCGTTTACTTGCCACCTCTCATCCCATCCCCATATTTCAGAAACATAGCCGCGCATCACCAAGCAATATAATTTAAAAATGACTTCGCTTTCTGTTTGTTCAGCTTTCCGGTAAGAATAGATCACGATGATGAGTTATAAAACGAAGGACTTTAACTTATGAATATGAAGCGGAATTGGCAACTAGCGGAGTGGCCATAAACATGCGCGCACTTAACTTTGAACCGTACAGTTCAACAACAATTAGAATACTCACTTTGTGACTTGGATACTAGCCAGCATTCAACAAAACGTCAATGCCAGCTAAAATGATGAACCCATCCCCAAGAGGATTAGGCAACTTACATGGACTAAACGAACTTCAAGAGACTGAAACGAAGTTAACCGGGGATTTGCATGCCCTAAATGACAAAGCCTAACACAAGCCGCAACGGGTGTTAGGCTTTACCGCCAACAACATTAGATTAGGCATTCGCAGGTTTATTAACCGGCACTATCAGAGAAATAGCTTGCATTATTGTACAGGCATGATTAGCAATATCGACAGCCAGGAGAAAAATCTCCGGTTGCTGGGTAGAACTTGCTAATGCATTGGTATTTTGTATGTGTTCCTCAGTCAATTTTCCGTCTGAGAGTATGTTTTTAAGTATTGCGAGCTCTTGGTTGTCATCACCTAGCGTTTGCACTAGCGCGCCAACCCGCTCACCGTACCAATCTGGCACATTCATATCGAACCACTGGTGGCCGGGAAATAAGTTTGTAAAATTCAGCGACATTGATTTAACCCCTATAAAAGAAGTGGTAAGCCTAGCTTAGGCTTAAATCCAATGGGCGAATAATAGCGCCCATTGGCTCAGATATTGGCCGTATGTTTTTTTACATAGGAGGCCCCATATCATCGCTTGCCGCTACAGCAGGACTCTTCTTTTTAGCATCTTTTTCTTTAACGGCAGCATACGCACCTTGGTTTTTGAGTGTTACAACTGGAGGCCCTTCCAAAATATGGGTTAAGTGCTGCAATGTAGACTCCCATGCACTTTGGGTTGCTGCGGCATTGTAGGCCGGATGCTCCTCACTAGCAAAGTAGTGATCGGCTTTATGGGTACAAATACGAAGGTCAGGTCGTTGCGCGCGAAACATGGTGATCTGATCTAAGGGTATGTATTGGTCTTGTGTGCCAAAGTGCAGCAGTGTAGGAATTTTCCGCCGATGTATGGCATCGTTGACAATCCCGCATCCGTAATAGGAAACTACCGTAGCTAAACCTTGCACACTGTTGGCAGCATTGTAGGCCAAAAATCCGCCCCAATCGAAACCAACCAGGCCGACTTTGCCAAACTCACTTAAGGCATTAACCGTGGCTTGAATATCAAGGAAGGTACCTTCGCCTAGCGCTTTCGTCATTTCTAGACCCTTGGCAATGCCAGCTTCGTCGTACCCAAGCTCGACAGCTTTCTCTACACGGTCGAAAAGACTCGGCGCTACTGCTAAAAACCCTTGTGCTGCAAACGCATCGGTTAATTTTCGGATGTAGGCATTAACGCCGTAAATTTCCTGCAGTACCACGACTACTCCTTTAGGAGAGTCGGCAGGATCGGCTCGATAAGCCGAAAAGATATGGCCATCGGCCGCTGTAATTTCAATCATAGCTTTACTCTATATAAGGATGGCGGGATTACTTATGCCTGCTACCGCAAGTTCAATGCCAAGGCCTTAACAAAACCTGCTAGATGCTCAGAAATATCACAGCTTCCCTTATTCTACCCAGTCTTAACTGGGACTAAACAAGTCCAAATTAAATTATGCACAAAATTAAACCTATAAATTACCTTGTAATATAGTCAACAAAATGTCCAGTTCCAGACAATAATGTCACTATTCATCCTATACATTTCAATAACCGCAAGCCCTCTGCGTTAATCTGTTCGCGCTGCGTCAGCCGGGCTAATGTTAGGCACTACCGAAAACAGCCTGATACCACCACGCCGTTGGATCGCGCAGCCACGCTCGGTTAGCGACCGTTTCAAAAACAACAAATTGCCTTAGCGGGGCATTATAACGCCTGAACAATTCCAGCAAGCCAATCAGCGTATCCTCATCCATAGGCTCGTCTTCCAGCTGGATGACATATTCGTAGATATCCGGGTAAGCCATAAGTACAGGCGGGAGTTGGTTAAAAAATGCATCTTCATCTTCTTGCGTGGCGAAACATTTCACCGGTAAGCGTAAATCAGGCATGATTCATCTCCATAATTGCGAAATTTTGTGTCCATGCAAATTTCGTGCACTACTGCCTTGAGCTTGCCTAGCCAAGGCACTAGTCTTGTATCTGCAAATATTTGCCAGGTAACCATTACAATAGCGCCTCGTGCAAGCGAAGAAATACTCTCACCCCCTGATGGGAGGCTAATAGTCTGGCAGCTAATAAAGCTAACCGGACACTGCACGGAAGTGCTCACCAATTAAGCCGAATTATAACTGCGCGCCAGTAGAGCAACAAGTCAGCTGGCCCACTTTGGTAGGTTCAACTTATAGAGAAATAGCAACAACAACTTTAATGCCATAGCCACCTATAGCGAATGATTTAAGCCATATTCCAACGCTAAGGCGCTCAAATCTATTGAAACAAATTACTGTCGCAAACAGGTTCATTAAACCAACGCTTGAGTCAACCGACCGGATTTATATCTTTGGGAAATTGACTGGAAAGCAACCATTGCTCCCTCGAAATTTCTTCGACTTGGTTACGTGAGTGCCACGCACGATTTAAATGGGAATACACATGGCCAAGATACACCGTAAATTCCGACTCTTCGTCTATAACACCTGACTCTGTCATTTCATTTACAAGAGCTTCAAGATGCTCACGTGCTTCATCCAATTCCATGATAAGCATTGCCCAAGCCACTGGATTTTCTTTGTTATTTATCAACTGAATTAGCAAAGGTTAAAGTTGCATAAAACGAATTTAGTTAAAGTAAATTGTGAAGTATTATGCCGATGACATAAGTAAAAATAACCTTATGCGGTACAAGATTGAGTGTAGCATTGTGTTTCCATCTAATAATGCCAATAGCAACAAACCGATTTAATTCCCCTTACCCTATCCCATGGTATATACGGACAATAAGGGCACATGTCGTTGGTATAGCAGATTACCCAGCAGTACTGCAATAAGTTGTCACTATACTTCTTGTTCTACTGTAATACCCGCTCAGGGCAACGCTGGCACTAGCAACCTTTTTCTCATACAGCCATTGCCCCCTTCTTGCGGCATGGACTTCTTAACCGGTTAATACTGCGCTGATCTGTGTAAATCTCTGTAAGTAATATCTTGCTCGCTTAACTGAAATATTTATGCTTAGGTGTTTGTATAATTCAGCATTAAATCGTATAAGCTCATTAACGCGCCTTGTATGGATGCAGCTGTGGCAGGTGTCGTTATTATGGTTTGTTCATCTGTTCCAGTTAACAAGGGGATGGCAAAATCGTTAGATTCAAGTAAAGTTGCCGACATAGTCCTTAATGTTTCACGTATCGCCTCCTCGGCATGATAAGCGCGTATTGAGGTATTGAACACAGCGACTGGTTTGTAGGCAAAAGCTTCAAATCCGACTAGCCAATCCAATGCATTTTTAATAGTCCCTGTAACACCATGTGCATATTCAGGGCTGGCTATAATTATGCCGTCTGTCGTGGCAACCTGGCTGTGGAAGTGCTTGACACGGTCGGGTGGATTTTGCTCATTGTCAGGATTAAATAACGCTAGTTCGCCAAGACCGGAATACACAATAATTTTCATTTCGGCTGGCGCAAGTCTAGCAGCCGCCTTTAACAAGGCTGTGTTGATCGATGATTGGCGTAGGCTTCCAGACAGGGCAAGTATTTTCATAGCTAAGCTAATGATGGCAACGGCCAATTTTATAGTAAACCAGCCTGCGTTACCTCTACGCAGGCTGGTCAACGTCATATAGGAAACCCTAAGCAAGTGCTTAGACAAATTCTTTGCTACTGCTTTTACCTCACCCCTACATTCAATACAATTCGTACTAAGCCAGTAGAACTGGTGCATAGCATCCGCTTGTTTAGGGTTTGTTTTAGTTTATCTGCTTTAAACGGTCAATAATTGGTAAAGTGTGGTTACTCCATTTGCCCCTATTTTTGTTGCCGTATCGGCTGGTGACCAATTGCGGTTGGTGCCTAAGAATGAGCGCGGATCAAGCTCAAGCAAGCCTATCAGTACTTCCGCAACAAAACGGGCACCAACTGGGCCTAGGCCTTCACCTTTGGTAAACTTCTTTTTGCCATTTTGGTTTTCATCTTGGCGGCCTACTACCCGTCCTTCAGCTAAAATGTATAACCAAAGCGGTGTTGCTTTAGGCAGACCTAACTTTTCACCAGCTTCCCTTACTGATGCAATCATGTCTGTGCTTATTTCTACCGCACCTGCCGCCATCATGGCTGATGCAACCTGTTCTCCTGAGGGTACTAAAAAGCTTTGTGCACGTAGCAAGTTGCGGACTGCAAGCGAGCGTTCAAAGGCCTGTGCCGTTGGCGCTATAAATGGCAAATCCAGGAGTGCTTTGGCTAGTTTAGTATCCACTTCGCCAGCCCGCTCAAATTGGCCATTACCACTATCTAACAAAGCCGCCCAATCGACCACCTCATCTAAGCTGATAATCGGTGAAAAGCCTTTGCCTAAGGTCGTGCCAAACACATCATGCTGCGGCCCACCTGGCTGAACACTGAATTTTTGCGGAATCATGGTGTGGCCATAACGATAAGCTGCGGTAGCAAACTCTATCGGTATAAAGGCTTCGTTAATGCCCATGTGTTCAGGTCGATAAATTTTTCTGCCATTGGCTAAAATATCATCAATAATCCAATCACCACAGATGGTACGTAGATAATCGTTAATCAACACCCATTGATAATGCCAAGTGACTATGCGCCTTGCCTCGGCAAACAAATCTGCTCCCGTGGGGGCATTTGGCTTAGCTGCAACTATATCAACTACTTTGTTATGGAAACGTAGAAAACCTAATTGTAATTGCGAGACGATCCGGTTTTCATCATTTCTGGGATCGCCAATAATTGCCGTATTTTTTGGCGTTCTAGGCAAATCAAAATTTTTCAGGTCATTAGGGTTGTTAGGATCGGCGTAGTCAGCCCCGGTTAATAGTTTTACCCCATTATCATAGAAAAAGGGGTGCCCGCCTGGGCCGTCACCGTATACACAATCCAAATCCAAAGTTGGCGTGCGGACATTTTCTGTGCTCAACGGATCATTTGTGGCGGTTAACGATGAGCTATCATCCAAGGTGATGTCATGGTCGATAAGCTGTCCAAAAAAGATTAAACCTACCGGTACGTTTTTTGTTAAATTGGCCACCCCTTTATCTTCCATACTACCGCCGGCCTTGCCTATCTCATGCAGTAGTAAGGGATCAATGTAAAGTGGTGGAAGCTCTGCAAACAGTCTTGCGAATCGACCTGGCCGAAAGGGCTCCATGGTACATAAATGTTCTATCCCTTTAAAGGGCAGCATACCGTGATGTTTATTAGTCATATTATGTCTCCTGGTTAAAATGCATACTTTAAAAAAGCAAATGCAGGAATGGCTAGTCTGCAGAAATGGGGCTTAATTGCCGGTAAGGCTTTGCAAGCCTAGCCTAGTTTGCTTTAATTAACTGGCGTTTAACTCCACTCAGTTAACGGGGGTGCCTAGCTAAATATAGACAACAGCTGTGTCTAAACAATGGCGCACTGACTCTATCAACTAAGCCAAGACAAAACAATGTGAATAACTCACATTATAGTTTGAAGCTATAGGCCTTAAGATTTACTAAAATAATGTGCTTGATTTTCTGCCAGTGTTAAGACTTTTCTTAAGTTATGTCGAGTTTTTGGCTATTTAACCAAATTTTAGCCAATAATAAGGTGCAAAAAGTGCGGGAAAATCAGAAAGTATTAAGTGACGAAGGCTGGCTACGGCTAACAGCGAGCCTTTAGTTTTTTGTACTGCAGTTACTTTTTTTAGGTTCTGGCTATATGCGCGCTTGATAAACTGCCTTCTATTCAAAATAAAGCTAGTATAAGTAAGCCTATAAAAAACCAGCCTTTAACCGGGTACTGAGGGAAGGTTTGATTTACTAATACAACATGGCCTTATTAGCCGATTGATAACTGGTAATACGGGGTTTTAACAGGCCGATTATCTAACCATTTTTGTAATTCTTTTGCAGTGACCTCGGTAGCTTTATAATTGCGGGTCATTTGGATTACTCTTTCCGGATATGGGTATAGCGCCCAGGCTTTATCAAAATATTGTTTAGCTGCTATGTCATGATTTCCCTGTAGCAGTTGTGCCCATTTGGTATAAAAAGCGCACGCTAAGGTAAATCTGGCCATACCATAATCCATCAAGCTAATAGCTTTTTGGCCATTAAAGATAGCGGCATCCACATCGTTATAATTAAATAATAAAAAGCTCGAGTAATTTCCCCAATTCCAGGCCTGAGTCTCATCATAAGCAATTTGTTTTTGGTAAGCCGCGTTGGCTTTGTCATATTGCAACGTTTGCATAGATGTGTTGATTACGCCATCTAAAGCACTAAGATATGCTTTTTTATTTAACCCGCCTGCTTTTAATGCCAGTTCATAATAATGTTGTGCTTTTTTATACTGTTTTTGTTTTGCGTAAAGCGCTGCCCAATTTAATGGCAACCATGGAATTTTTGTACCTATTTTTTGGGCTTTAACAAGTGCTTTTTTGGCCGCGTTGTCCTGCTTCATAACCGTGTAGACATGCCCTAACAAGACGAAAGCATCGGCATATTTTGGTTCGATTTCTATGGCTTTTAAAATAGATGCCTCAGCGAGTTCTAAGCTATTTTGGCTATAACTATCTTCGTCAATTACACCTGCCATGGTAAATAATCGACCATATTCCCGGTAAGCTGGGGCATAGTTACTGTCAGCCTCAAGCACACTTTTGAGTAAGACATCCGCTTCGATCAATTTTTTTCCTTGGCCACTCCAAGAATCTAAAATTTCCCTAGCCTCGCTAAACGTGGCGAATAACAGGGAATTTTTAGCCGCGTACTTTTGGTCTATAGGCGAAACCCACTCTTTGGCAAACACACTTAAGGAACAGAGGCATAATATTAAGGCCATGCTGATAGGTTTGTTCATGTACACCTCATATGCAGACGCTAAACTAACGCCATGGCGCCATCAAAATCACTGGAATGGTTTGTTGTGAGGCCTAACTTGCGAATAATATGAATATCTAAAACCCTATCCAAGGTTACTTCTGTCAGCCAGCTAAGCACGGCTTAAGTGTAGTCCTTGCTGATAAGGTAAGTTGTGGCAGTCGGTAAATTTGATACCGCATTCACACTTTTAGCTTAAAACAACTATGGCACTTTATTGGGGATTTTAGGGGCAGGGAGAACTTGCTTTAAAAAAACTTATATGGCCTTGCTTACTCGTGATTAAGCATTAGCAAGGCAAATTAGGGGGAATCGCAGTAGGACACTGAAAAAACTTAAGGCTAGCAGTATGTCCTCGTTCTGCGTTTATTCTTGCCAATATCAGCTAACCGCAGACTCGGTTTCTTTAGGGCGATCCACTGACCAGAGTTTTTCCAGCTGATAAAATTCACGGGTTTGCGCAGTCATCACATGCACGATAACATCCCCTAAATCCAACAATACCCAATCCGAACCCAATTCACCTTCCATCCCCAACGGTTTAACACCGTTTTCTTTTGCTTTTTCGCCGACGTGTTCGCATAAGGAGCGTAAATGTCGATCTGATGTGCCGGTGGCAATCACCATATAATCGGTAATGCTGGTTTTACCCCGAACATCTAGTGTCGTGACAAATTGTCCTTTACGTTCATCTAGCTCGGTTTGTACGAGTTTTAATAATTCTTCTGGTTGCATTCAATTTCCTATGTTTTAAAAAGTCGCTTTAATTAATTCAGCTTTGTATAAAGCTTATGCTGTTTTATATAATTTATAATGGCATCCGGCAATAAAAAACTAGGATCTTGGTGCGCCGCCACCAATGCCCTAATTGCCGTTGCCGATATATTCAGCTGGGTAACTTGTTGGAAATAAAGCTTGCCAGCTTGCAGTTGCGATAAATCAGCCCTCTTGTCCGTCACCCGCGCGAGTAGAAAATCATCCAATTGCTGGACTGTATAACTAGGTCGGGTAATGACTACCATATGGGCATAATCAAACAGCTGTTGCCAACGCTCCCATTTATGCAAATATTTAAACGAATCAGAACCCAACATTAACAAAAGTGGTTCTTCCGTATATTCTTCCTTTAACGAAGCTAAGGTATCGATCATATAAGACGGCCCTGGCCGATTAATTTCCCGATCATCAACCATTAAATTTACTTGATGGGCCACGGCTAATTTCAACATAGCCAAACGCATAGTTGACAAGGCAACAGGTTGCGCCCGATGTACCGGTTGAGAACAAGGAATTAAACGGACTTGCCTTAAATTTAACGCGTTTGCCACCTCAAGCGCCGAACGTAAATGCCCATAATGCACAGGATCAAAGGTTCCGCCAAAAACACCTATCATTTATAGTCTGATATGGCCGTCGCCAAGGACAATATATTTTTGCGAGGTTAAACCTTTTAGGCCAACCGGGCCACGGGCATGTAATTTATCGGTACTAATACCGATTTCTGCACCTAAGCCATATTCAAATCCATCAGCAAAGCGCGTAGAAGCGTTAACCATCACGGAACTTGAATCCACTTCGCGCAAAAACCGCCTTGCCAGACTGTAATCTTCGGTCACAATCGCATCAGTATGGCTAGAACCATATTGGTTGATGTGTTGCATTGCCGCATCAATATCTTCAACGATACGAATTGACAAGGTTGGTGCTAAATATTCAGTTTGCCAATCTTCTTCAGTGGCACGCCGGCTGCCTGGTATTAGCGAGCAAGTTTTTATGCAGCCCCGTATTTCAACGCTTTTGTCGGCAAAAATTTGACCTAAAACGGGTAACATTTTCGCCGCAATAGGTTCAGCTACTAATAAGGTTTCCATAGCATTACAAACCCCATAACGATGGGTTTTAGAATTTACCGCGATAGCGACAGCCTTATCAAAATCTGCTGTGGCATCAATATAAACATGACAAATACCATCCAAATGTTTAAGCACGGGAATGCTTGCTTCATTGCTAATGCGTTCGATCAAACTTTTGCCGCCGCGCGGCACGATGACATCAACATACTCCGATAGGGTAATCAATTGCCCAACGGCTTCCCTATCAGGTGTCGCCACGATTTGTACAACATGTGCTGGTAACCCGGCTATTTCTAAAGCCTCGGTAATACAACTAGCAATAGCTTGGTTTGAATAAAACGCTTCTGAACCGCCACGAAGGATACAGGCATTGCCAGATTTTAGGCATAAGGCCGCGGCATCGACTGTCACATTTGGCCGTGATTCATAAATGATGCCGATTACGCCCAAAGGTACGCGCATTTGGCCAACTTGGATACCGCTGGGACGGTAACATAAATCGGTAATTTCCCCGATAGGGTCAGGTAAGGCAGCGACTTGTTTTAACCCTTCGATCATGGCATAAATATCTTTTTCGGCAATTGCCAAGCGGTCCAAAGCAGCGGCATCCAAGCCATTTTGCCGCCCTGCTGCTAAATCTTTAGCATTTTCTGATATGACCCATGCTTGTTTGTTTTCTAAAGCGTCTGCAATTTTAAATAAAGCCAGATTTTTTTTGCTGGACTCCAGCCCACTTAACTTACGCCCGGCAATCTTTGCTTGCTGGCCAAGACCCACCATGTATTCTTTTATATTCACGTGACCTTAACTATGAGATTGTATATAGTCTTAATTATATCGTTTAATCAATTGCTTTAATAGGAAAGTGACATCCGCTTTAGCAATGTCACCGCCTAAAACTTAACTTGGTGTTAAACCGCATGGCTACACTTTATTATTACCACCCCGATTGTCTTTTACACGACACCGGTGCGGGACACCCCGAATCTAGCGCTCGCTTACGTGCCATCGAAAACGCCTTAGCAGCCCCTAAGTTTTCCGCTTTAAGCCGACAAACCCCGCCTTTAGCAAGCTTAGAGCAACTTCAACTGATTCATTCAAAAACCCATATCGAGACAGTCTTAGCCAGCATACCTACGCAGGGGTTAACTTATTTAGATGCGGATACAATAGTTAGTGCGGCCTCAAAAAACGCCGCTTTACGGGCAGTAGGTGCCGTTTGCGATGCCGTTGACCAAGTCATGGCTGGTATAGCCAATAACGCTTTTTGCGCTATCCGTCCACCAGGCCACCATGCCGAGCCTAATCAGGCTATGGGTTTTTGCCTTTTTAACAATATCGCCATAGCGGCGGAATATGCCCGCACAAAATACCACATATCACGTCTTGCCATTATTGATTTTGATGTCCATCACGGCAATGGCACCCAAGCCGCTTTCTATAATAATCCCCAGGTGTTATATGCTTCTAGCCATGAAATGCCACATTATCCAGGCACAGGCTACCCTACCGAAACCGGTGTGGGTAATATTATCAACGTGCCGTTAACCGCTAGGGACTCAGGCCTTGAGTTTAGGCAAAAATACAGCAATATTATTTTGCCTGCCATTAAGCACTTCAAGCCAGAGTTAATGTTTATATCAGCGGGTTTTGATGCCCATAAAGATGACCCACTCTCATCCATTGAACTGGTTGAAGCTGACTATCAATGGATTACCCAAGAACTTATGACAATCGCGCACCAACAATGCCAGGGCAGGATCATTTCAGCGCTTGAAGGTGGTTATCATCTAAACGCCTTAGCCAACAGCGTGGCTAGCCACGTGGCAGCACTATCAGAATAACTTCTATGACTTAAGCTTTATGGCGCCCAGCAAGTCATTGTCACAAACCTAACAAAAAACCGCACAGTATTTATACAATATAGTGATATTAATCAAATAGCTAAATAAAATTAAATTATGGATTAATTTTTGCCTAGTTTTTGTTTATCTGTTATTTAGGAGTTTTGAGATTATGTCGTCATCAGTATTTGCTGAAATTTTAAAAGGTCTTTATGAAAATAGGGTAATACCCTACCTTGGCCCAGGTGCACTTTTTGATGCCAAAAACAAACTCACTAGCCAGCCTATTCCGGCCGATTGTGAAAGCCTAATCTTGGCCATGAATAATGGCAACCCTATGGCACCAAAGCTAATGTATGAATTTCCCCGTGCTGCCATGAATGTAGAATTAAAAAAAGGCCGCAATTTTGTAGGCCAATTTCTCACCGAATTATATGGCGAGACAGAATGGACACGCGCAGCAGTGCACGATTGGCTTGCCCAATGGAAGCCTTCCTACGTGATTGATGTCAATAGGGATACCCAGCTGCAAGATAGCTATGTTAATGAAGAACATATCTTAATTGTTGGACTAGCCCGCACTACTTCGGCTGACTATCGTTTTAAAATTTACCATTTTGATGGGACGGATTATTTTGAAATTTCACAGGATGACGTCGATCCAAAACTACCGGTATTATTTAAACCCATGGGCACACCCAAGCCAGAAGCCCACTATGTAGCTTCAGACGCTGATTATGTGGATTATATTACCGAATTGATGGGTGGTTTTGCCATCCCTGAATTTCTTAAAAACTATCGCAAAAACAAACAATATTTATTAATCGGTTTGCGCTTAAACCGTGAGTCTGAACGCATGCTGGTGAGCGATATTGTGTATGGCGCAGCCGATCATAAAGGCTGGTTTTTAAACGGCAACCCTACCGATAAAGAAATAAAATTTTGTAAAAAAATGGGTTTAGAAATCATCAATGCTGATGTTGAAGACTTATTAGCCGCGGTTTAACTATTGTACTAAGGACGCTTACATAACATGGACAAGCCAGAACGAATTTACCAACTCTTATTAGATAGCTGTAGCACTAACGCAAAAATTGATAGCTTAACCATAGGTTTAGTCTGGACGCTTTGCAAAAGCTCGGAAAATAATGCTGCCGGCTTAGCCATGAGCCCCGGATTAGCCACCCGGGTTTTACCTTGGTCCGGCAGCTTAACCGGCAAACCAATAGTCGACTTAGCCGCCTGGATATGGCAATGGGAACCCTATCAAGCCACAGTTGCCATGGCCGCTATTAATGCCTGTATCAATAGCCGAACCTTGCCAGAGGCGATCCTGCTTGAACCAGATCCAGAGTATGCGAACTTGGCTGTTTTTGATTATTTTTTGCCACAACTGCAGGATAAAAAAGTAGTTATCATTGGCCATTACCCTGGCATAGAGCGCTATCGTGAGCAAATGCAGTTGACGATATTGGAAAGGCAACCCAGTCCTGGCGATCTTCCCGATGCCGCTTGTGAGTATCTTTTACCCCAGGCCGATTGGGTTTTTTTAACGGCTAGCTCTATTCCTAATAAAACCTTTCCGAGGTTAGCGGAGTTATCTGCCAATGCCAACACCGTTTTAATGGGGCCTACCGTGCCTTGGCTACCTCAGCTACATGAATTTGGCATCAATTACTTAGCGGGTGTCAAAATTGCCGACATCAACGCGCTGGAACAAACTGTGGCCCAAGGTGGCGGTGTACGCATTTTTAACCAAGGTGTCCGTTATTGCATCGCAGCACTGGAGCCTACTACCAGCCTAGCCTGGATAAAACAGCAGATTATTGATTGTGTTGCTGAAAAAACCCGTTTAACCACAGCTATGGAAGCTTGGTATAGCGCAGGCAATAGCCAACGTTTTGCGGAGTATGCGTTATTGGACAAAGTCAATATCCGTCTTTCCACTTTGGACAGTAGCTATAAACCCTTATGGGATAGCTATGGCAATAAATACAACCCATTGGGTTGAGCTTAGTTTTCTTCAAAACTAAGCTTTAGGTCGCTATTATTCCGGCACACTAGCGTTTAAATTATCTTCATCCCAATAGATTGTTATTACCCCCCTATCCTTATCCCCCTAAAGTGGGGCTAAGATAGACGATTATTGGGATAGGTATCACGCCATCTATTAGAATCGTTGCCAAAAGCCAGTGCCTTGCCTTCCTAAAAACCTGGGCAAACTAAAACCGGGCAAAATTTGACCCTTACCCACTTTTGGTTATTGTAACAATAATGACTTAATTAAATTTTAATATGTATATGTTAAGCTTAGAATAGACTTTTAATCTAAACTCTTACTAGAATGCTGATTACAGGAAAATACCCTAATACTCATTCATTGCTCTATTTTTCCAGTCTAGCCAAAACGCTGTTGTTCCCGCTAATAGTGGCTACTTTGCTTACTGGCTGCCAAAATTTACCGCTATTTTCTGATGAAGAACTGCCACCCGTTACCTCTGCTATACCAGAACAGCTAGAAACACTTGAATCACATCATTTTCAACTTAGCCCACAACAAAACATCATTGGCAAGCTCGCAATAGTGGACAGCCAAGCGCATGATAATCTTCCCGATATTGCCCGGCATTTCGGTTTGGGTTACAACGATATTACCCGGGCTAATCCAGTCATAGACCCTTGGTTGCCAGCCGCTAAGCAACATATCTTATTGCCCTTACAATTTATTTTACCGGACGCACCACATAGCGGCATTGTCTTAAATTTAGCCAATATGCGTTTATTTTATTATCCTGAAAAAACCACAAATAGCGTGCTGACCTATCCTGTAGGCATCGGCCGCCAAGGCTGGAATACCCCGGTCGGTTTAACTCAAATCATTGCTAAAAAAAACAAGCCGCAATGGATAGTGCCGGATTCTATCCTGCGTGAACATGCCGAAAAAAATGACCCTTTACCGAAAGTTGTGCCTACAGGACCTGACAACCCACTCGGTGAATATGCAATGCCGCTGGGATTTCCAGGCTATCTTATCCACGGCACGAACAAGCCCTATGGTATAGGCATGCAAATTAGCCATGGCTGTATCCAACTTTACCCTGAAGATATAGAACAGCTGTTTAAAAAGTCCTCAGTGGGAATGCCTGTACGCATCGTACATCAACCTTACTTAACCGCATGGCAGGGTAATATGCTCTATCTGGAAGCCCATCCGCCATTAGAAAAGTGGGAGTCACAAAAAAACCAGCTAAAAACAGCCTTGCTTAAAAATTTGAAGCGCTTGAGTGCTGTCAAACAAATCCATATCGATTGGGAAAAAGTAGATTCTATTGTTGCACGCGCCGATGGCGTACCCACACCAATCCTGAGCAACAGTCCCGGTATTGCTGAAATAATAGCTAATGCCATCGTCTTAAAACATCCCCAGCAATGGTATGGACAACTTAATGTAGCTGCGATAGGCAAGCATGATTTGGCGATATTAGCAGCTAGTTTTAATCAAGCGTCAGATGCCCACAAATTTACCGCCATGCTAAATCATCAAGGCCCACCGATCCCGGCCCGAACAATCGTGAATAACGATCAATTTTGGGTGGTAGCCGGCCCCTTTAAATCAGTTAACGATGCCAACTCCGCCATCCATCGCATCAAAATTAATTTCGAAATGGATGCCAAGCCACTCAGCACTAACAATATTCAGATATCAACGCTGGAATAAAACTTTATCAATTAGCTTAAGCGCCTAAACCGCAGGGTCTTGGATTAATTCTACTGCGTTGCCATCAGGATCTCGGCAAAATATTGCAGGCCGGCCTGATTTACTGAGCGTGAAATTAATCTTATATTGCCCTAATGTGTTTTTAATGCTCTCAAGGTCGCTAACCCAAAATGCAGTATGCCGATCCAATCCACCATGCTCTGGTGGCTGGCGGCCTTCATCCGGATTTGGTAGTTCCAACAAATGAATTTGTTGCTCACCTAATTGTAACCAAGCCCCAGGAAAAGGTAAGTTAGGTCGCTCACAGGTTTTTAAACCCAAGACATCGCAATAAAAACTGAGCGCTTTTTGGGTATTATTAACAAGAATGCTAACGTGATTAATTTTTAGTTGAATCGGTTCGGGCAAAATATATCCTCTGTGTAACGCTAGCTAAATAAGCACTAGCTTAGGGCCCTTCTTAAACCCCAGTTATTTATGGCGGCCAAAATAATCAATCTTAAGCAATAAGTTGATATTGACTAGATTAGGATCAATCCCTAAATGTTTAAAGGCATCGCTAATCCGCATGCTTTGAATATCTTCTACTGTACCAAACTTAAATTTAAACAATTTTTTTTGTTTACCAGCCGGGAAACCCTGCAGTATCTCAGAGATTCTAACGTTAATTAAAGTTTGGGCAAGTTGTAATTGTGTTGATACATCATCTTTGCTTTCTAGCTTATTTAATTTTGCATGAGTTTCAGATGTGTCCTCATGCCCTGCCCGGTTAAGTATGGCCGCCATTTTTTTACTCTGACTTAAACCTGAAATTAGCTGGCTTTCACTGGCTTTAACCAAACCCTTAGTTTTTTGTTGAAAATTTGCCATCTTGCACACTACCTTTTAACAAATTGAACAAGCATTATTAATTTCCCTGATTTGCCAGTACATCAATAACTTTCCAACGTTGTTGTTTAAGCTGTTTAGTTTTTGCCTAATCTCTTTTTTTGTCCCGAGCAATTGACTATGATGACTATATGGCTTGTTAAGCAACAGCAGGTTGTTTGGCGTTAGGCTGATAGAAAAGCCCTGCTTCCGCAGATGGCAATAAAGTGGGCAGCATTACTAAAGTTTTCAAATAAGATTCAAAAAACCATAAAACCTAAATGTCTATCATTCAGAAGCATCCGCCTTAAAATGTACGTTTATCCCTTAAAAAGGGATATCATCATCATAAGGCTCGTCAAAGTTATCATGGCTGGTATCTTGTTGCATGCCCGGCTTTTGCGTTTTTGCACCAGTTTGCTGGCTAGGAGGCCTAGACGTGCCTGGTTCGCCGGTAGATCGACCGACTAAATCCAAAATGCTCGCATTGACTTCAAGGCTGACTTTAGTTGAACCATCATTAGCCTGAAATTCACGTTGTGTTAATTCGCCAGACACAAACACTTGTTGGCCTTTTTTTAAATAATTTTGTAGGGAACCTTCGGCCCGTTTACCCCAAAGTGCAACCCTAATCCATAACGTTTGTTGCTTGTCACCAAAGCCGATATTGTTAGCAACAGTCACATTAAGCACTGCTTGCCCTGACGGTAAATATCTGACTTCGGCATCACGGCCAACAGTTCCGGTAAAACTAAATACATTACTCATAGCTACTCTGCATGTATCCTTTAAAAAAGAAAGTGTTATTGGATAATTTTATAACAAGGCAAATAGGTCTTGCCTGATAGTTTCATTCTATGCTCTTCTACAAATGAAGCCAGCAGTGTGTCCAGTAGGCGCATAATGCCCAGATCACCGCAAATTTCAAAATGGCCATACTGTTCAATAGCTCTGATACCTTCATTTTTAACATTGCCCGCAACTATACCCGAGAACGCACGGCGCAAGTTTGCGGCCAACAGATGAGGCGCTTGGTCTTTATGTAAAGCAAGGCCACGCATATTTTCATGGTTGGGCACAAAAGGCTGCTGAAAACTAGCGTCAATCTTAAGTAACCAGTTAAAATAAAAAGCATCCCCGGTCTCTTCCCTAAATTTTTTTACTAGCCCTATACCTTTTTGCATAGCACTTGCGACGGCCATCGGATCATTAATAATAATCTGATATCGCTGTTGCGCCGATGCCCCTAAAGTTTGGCCAATAAATTGGTCGATATGTTCAAAGTAAGCTTTTGAATTAACGGGGCCGGTAAAAATTAGCGGGAACGGCATTGCTTGATTTTCGGGATGTAGTAATATCCCCAAAATATATAAAATTTCTTCTGCAGTACCCGCGCCACCTGGAAACACCACAATGCCATGGCCAGTACGCACAAATGCTTCTAAGCGCTTCTCAATATCCGGCAAAATGACTAAGTCATTTACGATTGGATTAGGCGACTCTGCCGCAATGATACCAGGCTCGCTAATACCTAAATATTGGCCTGTTTTAATACGCTGTTTAGCATGCCCTATGGTTGCCCCTTTCATAGGCCCTTTCATAGCACCTGGACCGCAACCAGTACAAATATCAAAGCCACGCAAGCCTAGTTCATACCCCACCAATTTGGTGTATTCATATTCTTTACGACTGATAGAATGCCCACCCCAACACACCACTAAATGGGGGATACGCTTAGGCCTTAGAATATTAGCATTCCTTAAAATATGAAATACGGCGTTACTAATACCTTCTGACGTCTGTAAATCAAATTTCGGATTATCATAAATTTCGTCATTAACATAAATGATATCCCGTAACACAGCAAACACATGTTCGTTAATACCTTTTATCATTTTGCCATCAACAAAGGCCTGTGTAGGCGCTGCGGTCAGCTCTAAGATAATGCCACGTTCTTGCTGCACAACTGCAATATCAAAATTTGGGTAACGCTCCAATAATTCCTTTCCATCGTCCATTGCGCTTCCGCAATTGAGTACAGCTAAAGAGCAATTTCGAAAAAGCTGATGCAAGCCACCTTGGCTAGTATCCAATAATTTGCCCACCTCCTGCTTGGACAATATATCAAGACGGCCCTCTGGAATAATGCTGGCATTTATGACGCTATGTTTCATACATTCCCGGTAAAACTTAGTAAGCAGGCTAAAGCATAATTCAGATGGTGTTCAGCTGTGCCGCATTATGCTGTAGTCTAGCGAACATCCAAAGGTAGGTTTATGAAAGCGTTCATTACAAAAATTGTTGCTATCACTTCGATTATATTACTCAATGCTTGTGCTTATTATCCGCACAATTATGCCTATTCCTCCCATCAACCCCACTACCCAAACCAGCAGGCCTATGGTTCTAATTACGGAGCCTCAGGCTATTATCCGCATGAGCGTTTTCAAGGGGGTTATGATAATCAACATTCTCCAGAGCACCATAACAGTTATCATGACCATTCAAATGCAGTACCTTACTATGGTTACCCGCGTCAACGCGCATTTTGCAACTAACTGACGCTTGATAAACCTGGACACCACCCCCACACGAAAGAATGTGTGGGGGTGGTGGCACTAAGCTTTTATTGCTTAGTCAATTTAGGCAGTTTGTTAAAGAGTAAACGCCGATTAACAATTAAAACATAACTAAATAGCCCTAATAAAATACCCATAAACAACTTTCCTAAAAGGGAGCTTTGTTGCGCTGGTTGGCTTTTAGAAAGGTCTTGTGGCCCATCAGGCTTAGGAGGTGTTGCGGTTTTTAAGGTTTTAGGCGTTATTTTTAAATCTGGTAAGCCTAAACTGCGCCAAGCATCATAGTCTTGCCAAATTGGGTAATTACGTTTCCAAAATTCTTTTGAAAAATAAGGCGCAAGGCTCATACCGTGGGCGTTAGGGACACCTTTTTCATCAAGAAAGCCTTTGTAAACCACCAAACTAATGTCACCACCTTCACCTACGCCATCCGTGGTAAAGGCTTTTTCAACGTGGTCATGGAACATCCAAATACCTTGGCCAAAACTGTGCAAGCCATCATCAACGCCACTCATTTCCAAGTCTAACCGTTGTGCAGGCGTCAAACTATGGACATCACGGGTGATGTAAGAACCAGGGCCATTATCTACCCCATCATAATGGGTTACTGTTGGTTTGTGACCATGCAAATGTAAAGCTAAGGTTTCGGTACCGCCATTGAAAACGCGGAGTTTAACCTTTTTGTTTTCTTCCATCTCTATTAATGACTCTCTTAACGTATAAGGAAAAGAGCGCCCATTAAGCATGAAATAATCATCCGTAGCATCCGTTGTATCGTAATCTAGATTAAGGTGATGCGCGGTCAAACGGGGATCATTGGCTGCCCTAGCTAATTCATGCAGCTCTTTATCCGCAGTTTCATAATGTAAATCATATTCTTTATTATATTTTTCCAGTACAGCTACCGACGGATGACGGACTTGCCCTGCACCGACATTAAAGGTTTGCACCCAGTTGTTTGGCCGGTTTTCTTCCACCACCAAAATACCTTGCAAACCCATTGCGATGTGTACATGTGGTTGCACATGGCAGTGATAATACATAGTGCCGGGCTGCCGTGGTTTAATCACATAGGTTTTGCTTTCCCCCGGCATAACGTCCATACCGCTGGTTTGGCCAACCCCATCATTGCCATGGCCACCACGGTCCATAAAGGGATGGTCAACCCCGTGTAAATGTAAGGAATGCGGTAAATAATGGGTATTTTCTAAGACTATCCATACAATATCATCTTGTTCCACACGAATAACCGGCGACGGCACCCGTAGTAGTGGGTTTGCGATAGGTTCGTACAGGCTGCGGGTAGACATGTCGCGGGTTTTTGGCGCAAACACCCAAAATGTAGGTTGCACACCTGGCGCTATATCAAATGTAGTAATCGGTTCTTTAACATCCGGTGAATGCCCATTGAGCTCAACAATTTCTAGCTTAATTATAATTTTATCGGGATCACCATCGCCATCGATATCATCTGACATGGTGATGGCATCTGCAGCCAATTGGGTCTGCATTAATGTTTCCATGGAAATATTATTGGTACCCTTAACAAAAGCAGCTATATCAGCAGGATTATCCGGGTTGCACAGACGTGATTCTTGTATTTTTACGCCTTCAATCTCCTGTTCTTTACGCCATTCTGCAGGTGTAAAATCAGAACAAAATGCCTCCCCATCCCGAATTTCGACTTTGGTTGATGGATAACCATTAGCTGCAAAACTTAAGGGGGCAAACACAGCCAACATTAAATTCAAGCTAATAATAAGCAATCTTTTACTCATACGATGACCTCAGAAGAAATAAACTTCACTCTTTAATAATTTTACTTGGGCACCATCCAAGAATAGAAAACACTTGGTTAAGTTTGCCATTTTAAACGAATAACAGAAAAATTTCTTTTTTTAACATTAAAACCTCAGCTTTCATCCGAATCTTAAAAAAATAAATTATTGTTTTTTATTAATTTTTAAAGATTTATTTAATTTTATGCCTAGCCTCTTTGAGGAAAAAAGCGCTAAGATAAAACCCATAATTTCCATACAAAATATAAACCTTTTATTTGTTAATGTTTATAGGTTATAGTTTAATCGCTGTGTGTAAACAGCATCAACCCATTAATCTTAAGAGGCCTCAAATGAACGAAGTAAAACAGAAAGATAACTTCTGGTTATACGTAGTAGGCGGTGTAATCCTGTTTATTGGCGTCGTATTCATGATTAAGGGCTCAGAACACGATAAATACACTAAAGCCAAGCAATTAGTCGCTGAAGATATTAACAATTCAGCTTATGCCATAAAAAAATAGCCTAAAACCAAGCTTGAAATACCGTCTAAATATTTTTTGGTTCCTTTAGACGGTATTAAGTAGCAAATATAATCTCTATAAATAACGAATTAATTAAGTAGTCCTGTCAAACTAAAAACATGACTAAAAAACCTAAAACCATAATACCAATAAAATATTGGACTATCGAAAAGTTCTCATCTGGCCGAAAAATCATATATACCCCCCATCCACATAAAAGTAGGCAAACTCATAAGCCTGCATAAGCAATTTATCGTATAAATAAAAAATGGCAAACGTTGTTAGCAAGGTAAGGTTTTACATTTAATGGGGCTTAATCAAGCCATCTAAGGTTAAATGGCAACTCGGGGCAAACACCTGCATAAAATACACGACCTCAGGTTGTTGCAAAGTATCAATATAGCTGGCCAATTCCACGGCAGCCAGATCAAACTCCGCATTTCCGGCTTGTAACTCCGCTTGGCATTTTAAATAGGCTGAAATTTTATCTGCTGCTTTTATGATCTGCAGATGGCTGTTGGGCATTTTGTCTTGATCAATTAAAATATCAAAATCGTCTCTTAAAGGCTCAGGCAAAAGATTAAGTAGCTCTGTTTTAGCTTGTTTTTCTATTTCTTTATAAGCCTTACTGATGGCCACAGAGTAATATTTGATAGGTGTTGGCAAATCACCTGTGATCACTTCGGTAATATCATGGTACAAGGCTGCAGCCACTATGGCATTAGCATCAACATCCCCAGCAAAATATCGGTTTTTAATCAACGCTAAGGTATGGGCAATCACAGCAACCTCCCAACTATGCTCCATGACATTTTCTTCATGGGCATTGCGTTTTAAGCCCCAACGCTTAATCCAACGTAAACGCGATAAATAGGCATAAAAATTACTGGGAATAAACTTGTTTTTCATCATCTTAAATTGGCCTAAAATTTTGCGGGTAACCAACCCTTGAATACAGCGTCACGAAAACTCCAACCCGGCATAGTTTCTGTTTTATAACTCCAAAAAAACCAACCGAGATACTTCTCAAAGCTCAGTAATTGCGCCGCTGCATACGCCCGATTAGCCAGTGTTTGCTGAAATTCATCCATAGTTTCCAAGCCGTGGTTAAATGGCCCATCTGCCCATAGTTCAACAAACTTTAAATCTAAGCCTAAGCTCCACTCGCCAATATAAACAGGTAAATCGAAGTTTTTAATGACTTCATCGGCTTCTTGTTTCCAATCTATTGCTGATTTTTGGATATGGCCATAAATATCCATATCAGTGTCTTCTGGTACAAAACACTGGTAACGATGAATATCAAAAATAACATTGCTAAATGCAGGCTCTTGCAGAAAACCTAGATATTTCTGATAAGACCGGAAACCATCATGCACTACCACAGCCACATCGTGAGGTTGGCAATATCGGCGGATACGATGATAAGCCTCGGTATGGAATGCTTTCAATATATCGGTTTCAATATCCCAACGCGGCTCATTCAAGGTTTCTATTGCATGCAATGCGGGGCTAGTGTGATAACGCTCCGCCAAGCGTTCTAGAATATATAAGGTGTATTCGATGTATTCAGGTCTTTTTTGCCAATCACATACGTCTTTTATCCCACCGTTATCAAAACCATTTTGACAACCCGGAGCCGCGTGCAAATCCAGCACAATATGTAAGCCGTAATATTCTGCCCAGTTGAAGGCCTTATCTAAGACCTCAACACCTCCTTCAACATAGGGGCAAAGATTATCACCGTAGCTAGGATGAGAAGGATAACCGCCACCAAACAGCCAATGTCCAACAGGGATACGTACGGCATTGATTCCAATATTTGCCAACCACTCAAAATCACTTTGCGTAATAAAACAATCCCAATGCTTTGTTAAAATTGACTCGGCTAGTGTGCCTAATTCAACACAAAAAGTGGTTTCATCTACTGCGGCTAAACCTTTGAATAAGCTAGGCGTCATCCATTTTTCCAGGACTAGCCAACCGCCTAAATTTACACCGCGTAATTTTTTTGCCTTAGACTGGTTTAAAGTTGGATGCATAAATTAGTTGCCAATTTATAAGTGCTCTTAAACATGGATACGGCGGTTATGGAAGCCTTGTACCGCTGGCTGGTTGGAAATGGTAATAAAGGTCGCCTCTGGGAGTTCATGCGCAATAATGTGTAACACGGCCATTTCCCCTTCTGGACTAAGCGCATCGAAAGCTTCTTGCAATAAAACCCATTTCGGACGATTTAACAATAACCTGACCAAACCTATGCGTTGTTGTTCTTCACGTGATAGAACGTCTTCCCAAACTTCTGTTTGTGTAAACTGGCTGGCCAAAACAGACAGGCCTGCCAAATTTAAAGCATGTTCAATTTCGCTAGCGGAATAATTTTCAAGTGGTGACGGATAACAAATCGCAGCACCCAGATTAACAGTTGGCAAATAGGGTTTCGGCGGTACAAAATACATAGGTTCATCATCTGGCAGTTCAATTTGGCCACAACCCCAAGGCCATAAACCTGCAATCGCCTTAATTAATTTAGAACCGGTAAAAGCATTACCCGTTAGTAAGACCCGTTGCCTAGGGAAAATCTCTTCATTAATACCCGCAATGATAACTTCCCCATTTAATTTAGCGATACAAAGATCATGGAAAGCCAATATCGGTTTAGTGGATTTTACCAGTCGAATTTTACGGGGATCAGGCCTTCCCATTTCCCGCTCTAAGGTGTCCAAGGCATTGAGCAAGCCTTGCACCCGTTCTACAGATGCTCGCCATTCAGCGACTTTAGCCATGTTATCAACCGGCCAAGACAGGGCTGATACCAGTTGTTGAAATGATTGTACAGATTGCATCATCGCCCCCAAAGAGATGCTTCCTAAAATATAGCGCGGCGCAGAGACTATAATCGGAAAGGCCATTGATAGCACGGAATAACCCGAAGTAAACATCAATATTTGCGACCAAGCTTCCGTCTGTCGCTGCCAGGCCGCAACAATATGGTTAAAAAGCCTCGTTAAACGATTTTGTTCCATGGTTTCGCCACGGACTAAAGCAATAGCTTGTGAGTTTTCCCGTTGCCTAACTAAGCGGAATCTGAAATCTGCTTCCACCGACTGCCTGGCATCTGTGGCCGCCGTCAATGGCTTGCCAATTAACCAGCCTAAGTAAGAACCAGCACAAGCATAAAGCATGGCTAGCCAGACTAAATGACCATAAATTGGCAGTCTAACAAAGCCTAAGTCTAACGTAACCACACCCGATAATGACCATAAGATTTTGGTAAAGCTAACTAATAACAATAAGCTATAAAATAAGGAGTGGCATAAATCGATAGCCGACTCGGTTGCAATACGGGCATCTTCGGCTATACGGCCATCAGGATTATCATGCTTACCGCCTTCAACATGGGTAATTAAATAATGGTGTCCTTCATGCATCCAACGGGCGCTTAAATGGTTGGTCAACCACGTGCGCCAATCAATTTGCAAACGTCGTTTAAATTTTAAGTGGGCGGCTGCAACTACAATATTACCAACAAAAATCAGAATAATTAGGCCAATTTGCATAAAGAAATCGGCCATTGAATGTTGTTCTAAGGCATTAAATAAATTCGCACTCCATTCTGTAATCAATACTGCAATCACTACCTGCAAAATAGTTAAGGCTACTAGTGCTAAGGTCAATCGTTGGACACTTGGACCTTGGTCTGATTTCCAAAAAGAAATCGACAATTGTATAAAATCCTTAAAAAACCCACTCGGTAATAACATAGCCGCCTCTAAAATCTTATTTTAATTATCATACGCCAAAATTTAATTTTAATTATCGCCAGACTTACTGCAATTTTCCGATAAGGACATACTTGCAGACATCTGCCTAAACCGTTTCTGCACTGCTTAAAAGCACATAAGATCAATTAATTATTGACTCAACCCCTATTTCAGGTAAAAACTACAGCGCCCAAATAAGGTAAATCCGATGTTCGGAAGCGCCCTGTTTGAACGTAATTAAAAAGTCCAATAAAAATCACAAGACGTGGAGGATTCAATGGAAAACAAACATCATACCTTGTTAATAGTGGGTGGCGGCGCAGCTGGCGTATCCGTTGCCAACAATATGCGCAGGCAAAACGCCAACATCAATATAGCTATTATAGAACCAGCAGAAAAACATTATTACCAACCTGGCTTTACTATTATTGGTGGTGGTGAATATAGCTTAGCTAAAGCGACAAAAAATGAAGCAGACCTCATACATCCCAGTGTTACCTGGATTAAGGATTATGTGGAAACCTTCCAACCCGACAGCAACAGCGTCACTTTGCGTTCAGGCGAAGCCATAGGTTATGACTATTTAGTGGTTTGCCCAGGTTTACAACTGGATTGGGGTAAAGTTGCAGGCCTTAAAGAAACCATAGGCAAAAATAATGTCTGCAGCAATTATTCACCGGACACTGTTGAATATACTTGGGAATGCATCCAAAAATTAGAATCTGGAACAGCCCTCTTTACGCAGCCTCCCATGCCGATTAAATGCGCTGGGGCACCTCAAAAAATCATGTATTTAGCTGCTGATCGGTTGCGTAAAAAAGGCATTTTAGATAAATTTAGCATAGAATTTTTTAATGCTGCCCCAGGCATGTTCGGCGTACCCTTTTTTGCCAAAGCGCTAACGCAAGTGGCTGCTGGTTATGGCATCAAAACAAATTTTAACCATAACTTAATCGCTATTGACGGCGATAGCAAGACCGCTACTTTTGAGGCTACGGATAGCGAAGGCAATAAGCAACAAATCAGCCGCCCGTTTGATATGATCCATGTCACCCCGCCACAAAGCGCACCGGATTTTATTAAACAAAGCCCACTAGCCAATGCCGCAGGTTGGGTCGAAGTAAATGACAAAAGCTTACAGCATACTAAATTTAGCAATATATTCGCCTTAGGCGATGTCGCCGCCACGACCAATGCCAAAACTGCCGCCGCCGTGCGTAAGCAAGTACCGGTCGTCGTCGACAACATTCTTGCCATTATTAACAATAAAACCGTGCAAGAAGGTTACGATGGCTATGGTTCTTGCCCGTTAACTACGTCAATTGGCAAGGTTATGCTGGCTGAATTCTCTTATGGCGGCAAAGTGACACCGTCTTTTCCATGGTTAGACCCCAGGGCAAACCGCTCGATTTGGTGGTGGGGAAAAACCACGGGCTTCCCATTACTCTATTGGCAAATCATGTTAAAAGGTTATCGCATTGATATTCCACATTTAGAATGTTATGCCAAACGTTTTATGAAAGATTAAGTGTCAAGGGCTGCCTAGGCTAACCTAGCCCAAGCAGCCCACAAACAGGATTTTTATGACAGCCCTCAGCAAAGCCCAAACCCAAAGGCTATCGCCCGCCATACGCTTGATTATATTTGTGGTTTGTTATCTGCTAATTAGCTTTAGTTACCTGCAAATCCCCGATGAAACATTAGCGCACACGGTTTATTACCATGGCGTGACCCGGGTTTGCGCTGATGTCATTAATGGCTTATTCCCTAAAGAAAGTGTTGCCGCTTTTCAAAACGTGTTAGTTTCCGGTCAAGCCAATTTACAAATCGTGAGGGGCTGTGATGGCAGTGGCGCACTGTTTTTGTTAGTGTCCGCTATTATTGCCTTTCCTGCCAGCGTCTGCTGGAAGTTAGTCGGCTTGGTAACGGGGGCAAGCCTTATTTATCTGATTAACTTAATCCGCATTGGTGGGCTATATTTTATCGTAGTCTATCGCACAGATTGGTTTCAATTAGTCCATGTCTACTTAGCCCCAAGTTTGATTATTATCCTTGTTTGCTTATTTTATGCCTGGTGGACGGGTAATACCAAAACCTTAGCGCATGGCCAATAACTCCTTACTGCCACTTAGCGTAAAGGCCTTAGTCATTTGGCTGGTCTTATCCGGACTGGGGTTTTATTTTCAGGAAGCGATTGGCCTAGCCTTATTACCCTGCTTTGAAGTTGCTGTCCGTATGCTAGCCCCTGGTTTTAGTTCCAGCCTAAAAATACTGCAGCAAAACCATGATTATGTGATTGAGTTGTATGTCCGCTTGTTGCAGGCTGTGCCGGTTTCTTCCAAACTTGCCTTCCCTGCTGGCAAAGAATTTACCGCATCAACACATTTAATGCATGCCTTGGTCCCCATTGTTATTGAGATGACGGTGTTATTAACTTGGCCAGTTCCCCGATTTTCACAACGGTTATTTTTAGTTGCTGCAGGCCTAGTTTCAGCACTCTTAATTTGCCTGCTCACCACCCCCACCTTATTACTGGGTTTAATTGAAATAAATTTTCAAGAGGCTGCGCTTTCCCTAAATGTCATCCGCCCTGAACCTTTAGTACTAACTTGGATGGTCTATTGCGAGATGGGCGCTCGCTGGTTATTACCCGTGATCGCCGCTATCGGCTGTGTTTGCTTGCAAAGCTTGAGCATTAAAACCAATAAACAAACAAGCGTGCTGAATAACTAAAACCCAGTCCTTAGACTGAGTTTTATATACCTAATGAATTGATAGCCTTTGTCAGGGCAGCATTAACTTTCAACTAACAAGCCATCAACCCGTTGAAAGCCTCTAGGTAACAACGCACCTCTTTTAGCACGATTGCTAGTATAGCTAACTATATCTGCAGCTTTTAAGGTTAAAAACTGTTTGCCGGAGACAATTTTTAACGCTTGATTGGACGTAAATGCGGCTATGGCAACAACACCGTCTTTTTCTGCAAGTAATTCTGGCGTTGAAATTTGGATTAGCTTATTGCCTTTACCTTTAGCCAAGGCCGGTAACTCATGCACTGGAAAAATAAGCAAACGGCCTTGTACAGTCACAACTGCCAAGCTATCCGTTTCACTTTGGATGCTGGCTGGTTTTAAAACCTTGCCACCTTCTGAGAGGGTTAACATCAATTTACCGGCTTTATTTTTACTGATAAGCTCTTTTAGTTGCACCCTAAAACCATAGCCAGCTGTACTAGCCAAGACACACCAGTCTTCCGGATTTCCCGCCAACAAATGGCTAAAGAAAGCGCCTGTGGGCGGGTTTAAGCGACCCGTTAAGGGCTCACCTTGAGTTCTGGCGGAGGCTAGATCGTGGCTAGCCAAACTGTAAGCACGGCCAGTTGAATCTAATAAATAAACTGGCAAGGTAGTGCGCGTCTTAACGGCATCCAAAAAGTTATCCCCAGAACGGTAGGCCAAACCTATAGCATCTATATCATGGCCTTTAGCCGCTCGTATCCACCCTTTTTGCGAGAGTATGACTGTCACTGGCTCACTGGTGATCAGTTCAACACTGTCGAACACTTGTGCCGCTTCGCGGGTAACAATAGGGGAACGGCGGGCATCACCAAATTTTTGCGCATCCGCTTCCAGTTCTTTTCTGATTAAGCGGTTAAGCAATTGTTTTGAACCTAACGTGGTTTCCAAATCTTCACGTTCCTTTTCCAATTCTTCTTGTTCACCACGGATTTTAAATTCTTCCAATTTGGCAAGATGGCGCAACTTTAAGTCTAAAATTGCTTCTGCTTGCAAATCGCTTAATTCAAAACGTTGCATCAGGACTGGCTTGGGTTGGTCTTCTTGTCGAATGATGGCAATTACTTCATCAATATTTAAGTATGCGATCAGCAAACCTTCCAATATATGTAAGCGTGCCAGCACTTTATCTAATCGGTGTTGCAAACGTCGCCGAACTGTTTCAGTCCGGAATGCCAGCCACTCAACTAAAATTTCACGCAGATTTTTTACTCGCGGCCGGCCATCCAACCCAATCATATTTAAGTTAACACGATAGCTTTTTTCAAGCTCCGTCGTCGCGAATAAATGTGACATTACCGCATCAGCATCAATACGTTTGGCTTTTGGGATAATCAATAAGCGGGTTTGCGTTTCATGGTCGGATTCATCACGTAAATCCTCAATCATCGGCAATTTTTTGGCTAACATTTGCGCTGCGATCTGTTCCAACAGCTTGGCGCCAGACACTTGGTGCGGCAACGCAGTAATGATGATATTGCCTTCCTCCATTTCATATTTGGCACGCATTTTTAGCGAGCCACCACCTGTATTGTAGATTTTTTGTATATCTTCGGGCGTACTGATAATCTCAGCATCGGTAGGATAATCAGGCCCAAGTATATGTTCGTATATGCGCTCTGCTGGAGTCAAAGGATCATCCAATAAAGCAATACAAGCTTTGGCCACTTCACGTAGATTATGCGGTGGTATATCGGTAGCCATACCCACCGCTATGCCCATAGTGCCATTCAACAAGACATTAGGTAAGCGCGCAGGCAATAATGCCGGCTCTTGTAAAGTGCCATCAAAATTATCTAACCATTCAACCGTGCCCTGCTCCAGTTCGCTCAATAAGCTTTGTGCATAGGCGGTTAATCGAGATTCGGTATAACGCATGGCAGCAAATGATTTGGGGTCATCGGGTGACCCCCAGTTACCTTGCCCATCGATTAACGGGTAACGGTAAGAAAAATCCTGCGCCATAATGACCATGGCTTCGTAACAAGCGGTATCACCATGCGGATGGTATTTACCTAATACATCGCCCACGGTACGGGCTGATTTCTTATATTTTGCCGCTGCCGTTAAACCCAATTCGGACATGGCATAAACGATACGGCGTTGTACCGGTTTTAAGCCATCGGCAATATGGGGTAAAGCGCGGTCTAAAATGACATACATGGAATAATCCAAATATGCTTTTTCGGCAAAATCCTTTAGCGCCAACTGCTCGTAATTTTCCTGTAACCCCATCTGTTATAAACTATCCTTTGGTAAATCTACATGTAAGGCAGAACTTTTTTCCATAAATTCCTTACGCATTTGTTTACGTGCCTCAGCTGCTTCATACAACTTTCTTTCCACTTCCGTTTCTAAATTTAACTGCGGCACAGTCACTGGTTGGCCATTGCCATCGACCGCCACCATCGTAAAATAACATGAATTGGTATGCCTTTTTTCTTCAGTCATCAAATTTTCAGCGACCACCTTCACGCCTATCTCCATGGACGTACGGCCTACATAATTGACATTAGCAAAAAATGTCACCAACTCCCCTACCTTAACGTTTTCCTTAAAAAAAACTTGATCTAAAGCGACAGTGACCACATAGGTTTTGCAGTATTTTGCCGCACAGGCATAGGCCACTTGATCTAATAACTTTAATAATGAACCGCCATGTACATTACCCGAAAAATTAGCCATGTCAGGCGTCATTAGCACAGTCATCGTTAATGACTTATCTTGTTTTATCATTTGTATTACTCAATCATGTCAAAATATCCGAGCTGCGGCGCAAAGCAATTTGACCCCCATTGCCTATGCAATAGCCAACACTAACCGCATCAAGGCCATTTTACACTACGAATCCAGAAACGTTCCGATAGAATACACTTTAAGCATTACCCGCTAGCCTTGGATTTTTGTATAATCGTTGTCATTTGGACGCGGCCTACCCATGCAAATCACTTTCAACACGATTGGTATACTCGGCAAGCCCAACGATCCAAGCATTGCAGACACCTTGGCCATCGTTTATCGGTTTTTAAAGGAGCACGCCTATCAAGTTGTCGTTGATACGGACAATGCTAAATTTCTTAATGGTGTTAATATTAATACCTGTCCCGCTGAAGATTTAGGCCAGCATTGCGATTTAGTTATTGCTATAGGTGGGGATGGTACGTTCTTAGCTGCAGCCAAAGCTATCGTGAATTATGACATACCCTTAATCGGCATCAATCTAGGCCGCTTAGGTTTTTTGGTTGACATATCGCCTCATGAATTACCCCAGCGCTTACAACGTGTTCTGCAAGGCCATTACCGTGAAGAACACCGCTATTTGTTACGCGCCAAAATCATTCGCGGGCAAGACGTTATCCAAGAAGAAACCGCCCTCAATGAAGTGGTAATCCATCGTTGGATCACACCCAGCATGATTGAGATAGTTACTAAAATAGACAATGTTTTTCTTAACTCGCAACGTTCAGATGGTTTAATCGTTTCCACCCCAACAGGCTCTACAGCCTATTCACTTTCTGCTGGCGGCCCCATTTTACACCCGACATTAAAAGCTTTAGTTTTAGTCCCACTTAACCCACATACCTTGACCAACCGCCCGATTGTGATTAGTGATACTGCGGAAATTGAAATTAGCTTTTGCCAAACCAAGCAAATCCATGCATTAGTGACGTGTGACCATATTGAAATTCCCGATGTCTTGATTAGTGACAAAATTTTGATTAAAAAAAATCCCAAGCCCATTAGAATACTGCATCCTGATGACCACGATTTCTTCCAGGTTCTGCGTAATAAATTAAACTGGAGCAGCGGCTACAATAACGACCATGCTATTAAACCTTAATATACTTGACCTTGCTGTCGTCAAATCTCTGGATTTAGACTTAGCAAAAGGCATGTCCGTGCTGACCGGGGAAACTGGCGCGGGCAAATCAATTTTACTGACCGCCCTAGGCTTAGCCCTAGGGGAGCGCGCAGATTCAGGTTACATTCGGCCGGGCTGCAAGCGCGCGGAAGTTAATTTGGAATTCGATTTGTCAGATGCTTTCCAAGCCCAGCAATGGTTGATTGAAAACCAGCTGGAAGATGGCCTCAATTGTATAATCCGGCGCGTAGTCAACGAAGATGGGCGTTCTAAGGCGTACATCAACAACCGGCCGGTGACCTTACAATCGTTGCAAGCCCTCAGTGAAAAACTCGTGGAGATCCATGGCCAGCATGCCCATTTAACTTTACTGGATAGCGAGATACAACGCCAACTGCTGGATAATTTTGGTAAGACATCAAACCTGCTGGAACAAGTCAACAGCTGTTACCGGCAGTGGCATGACGCCAACCGGGAATTAAGCAAATTAACAAAGGCCAGCACAGACCAAAGTGAACGTGAAGACATGTTGCGTTACCAAATTAACGAATTGCAGCAACTGGACTTAAGCAACTTCAATTACGCACAAGTCAATGAAGAACACACAAAACTGGCTAACCTTGAACAAATATTAAGCATAGGTCAACGTCAGTTAGACTTACTTTATGAAAATGATCAACATGCCATCTGCAATTTGCTTTACCGGAGTATCAATGAGCTCAACCAAGCCGCACGTTATGCCCCAGAACTTAGCCAGACCAGCGCCTTACTTACTGAGGCGCATAGCCTAAGTGAAGAGGCGGCACAACAACTACGCCACTTTTTAGATGCTCAAGATATCGAGTCTAACCGCTTGGAATCTTTAGAAAAACAAATTGGCATTATTCAAAGCTTAAGCCGTAAACATCACAGCGACCCTGAACAATTACCCGCACTAGCCTGCCAACTTGAAGCTGAATTGGATGGCTTGGCGCACAGCAGCGAACGTATCGATAGCTTACGCGCCCTTACCGCCACTAAACTGACCGAATACAATAAACTTGCTATGGCGCTAAGCACACAGCGCCAGCTCGCAGGGGAGCAGCTGCAGCAACAAATATCCGCGATGATTAAAGAACTTGGTATGCCGCAAGGTGAGTTTTTAGTCAACATCCAGCCTTTAGAAGACCCGACGCCTAAGCTTAATGGCATGGACAAAATAGAATTCTTAGTCAGTGCTAATCCAGGCTTACCCGCTAAAGCTTTGGCTAAAGTAGCCTCAGGCGGTGAATTATCGCGTATTAGTTTAGCCATCCAAGTCACCACCAGTAATGATAAGACCACGCCAACTATGATATTTGATGAAGTTGATTCTGGTATAGGCGGCGCCATCGCAGAAATTGTTGGGCAAAAATTACGGCGTTTAAGCCTTAACCGTCAAGTGATGTGCGTTACCCATCTACCACAAGTTGCCGCACAGGCGCACACTCATTTATACGTCGAAAAAAATAGCCAATCGACTGATATAACGGCTTCTACGGTTAAAATATTAAATGCCGATGAACGCGTTGAAGAAATTGCCAGGATGTTGGGTGGCTTAAACATTACCCAAAACACACTGGCGCATGCCAAAGAAATGTTAGCTATAGGAAACCAAAACCAATGATCCGCTTTCCAGCCGAATGGGAAAAACAAGCTGCCGTCTTAATCGCCTGGCCACACCACACCGGTGACTTTGGCCAGGGCTTGGATGCTGTTGAGCAAAGCTATAGTGTGATTGCGCACAGCATACGCCGTTATCAGCGCTTAATCATAGTATGTCGTGATGACGCCCATCAAAACCATATTCAAAACTTATTGGTTAGCACGGATAACATCAAGTTTATCCAAGCTATGACCAATGACATTTGGGTCCGCGATACGGCTTTCCTAAGCATCGAAGAAGATGGTTTTAGCCGTCTGCTTAATTTTAAATTTAATGGCTGGGGTAGCAAATATCCGCATGATGCCGATGATGCTTTAAATAGTAACTTGTTAAAAGCCTACCCCTTTAATCGCGCGCGTTACTATGACATTGATTTTATACTGGAAGGTGGAAGTATTGAAAGTGACGGAATAGGCACGATACTAACCACCCGCCAATGCCTACTAAATAGCAATCGAAACAGCGCCCTAAGCCAACAAGATATAGAACAACGTTTAACGCAATACTTTGGTGTTAGCCGAATTTTATGGCTAGACCAGGAAAACCTTTCCGGTGATGACACCGATGCCCATATAGACACGTTAGCAAGATTTTGTTTAGCCGATACCATCGCTTACACAAGCTGTGACAACCGTAAAGACCCGCACTACCGTAGCTTAAAAATGATGGAAGAGCAGCTACTGGCCTTTAAAACGCCCTCTGGCGACAACTATCATCTAACCGCTTTGCCACTACCAGAAGCCTTATTTGACGAAAATGGCCAACGCTTACCTGCCAATTATGCAAACTTTTTACTCATAAATGGCGCTTGTTTAGTGCCTGTCTATGAGGACCCTAATGACGATGTCGCCCTTGAAAGATTAAGCCTTTGCTTCCCTAGCCATGACATCGTGCCAATACCATGCCGGCCTTTAGTGCATCAATATGGTAGTTTACACTGCATGACTATGCAGTTTCCTGAAGCCGCTTTAGCGCGATAAAACGCTAGGCTTGCTATAATGTAAATCTCAAAATAAAAAAGTTTAAGGCTATGAAACCCACCTTAATAGTCAGTGCCGTACAACAACTATGCGATAAAGACAGGCAAACCAATTTGGATGTTTCCATTGAATATATCCAAAAAGCGGCGGCAATGAATGCCGACTTAGTGGTATTGCCTGAACTACATTTAGGACCTTATTTTTGCCAAAGTGAAGACCACAACGTATTTGATCAAGCCCAAGCTATACCAGGCCCTACCACCGACATACTCTCTGAGCTTGCTGAGGATTTAAAAATTGTTATTGTCTCCAGCATCTTCGAAAAACGCGCGCCCGGCTTGTTCCATAACACCGCAGTGGTCTTTGATAAAGATGGCCGGATTGCTGGCAAATACAGAAAAATGCATATCCCGGATGACCCAGGATTTTATGAAAAATATTACTTTACCCCTGGAGACCTTGGCTTTACCCCGATACAAACTTCAATTGGCCGCTTAGGGGTATTAGTTTGTTGGGATCAATGGTTTCCAGAAGCCGCCCGATTAATGGCATTGGCTGGTGCAGAGTTGCTGATTTATCCCACCGCCATCGGTTGGGACCCTGAAGACACAAATGACGAACATCAGCGCCAACTTGACGCCTGGATCACTGTCCAACGTGGGCATGCTGTTGCAAATGGCCTTCCTGTCATAGCCTGCAACCGTATTGGTTTTGAACAAGCGCCTGATTCTGAAAATGGCATCTGTTTTTGGGGCAATAGTTTTATTACTGGCCCCCAAGGTGAAATACTCACGCAAGCCAATGCCACCGACACCAAATTACTCTCGGCAACGCTTGAAAGCGCAAGAATAGAACGTGTCAGACGGATCTGGCCCTATTTACGAGACCGCAGAATTGATGGCTATGGTGATTTGAACAAACGCTTTATCGATTAACAGCTAATACTTTATGGTAGTTCTTGCCTTAACTTTTAATAGTTGCCAGGCAAGTAAGCTCACTAAGGCGAGGCATAAGTCTTCAAGCACGCTCGTAACCCGTAAAGGCCTGCCCCAAAAAACGCCAAAGCACCCACAATTATTCAATGCAATGCCGCGCCATAAGGTTATGGCACTAAGCCCTGCGTAGCCTAAATGAAAATACAGCGTGCCTAGCACACTGGCTGTTATATAACGGCCTAAACATAGATTAATAGCTATCCAAAGTTCTGCCAAAGATACCGCTAAGGCTATAGGTAGTAAACCTAAAGCAGGTATAGCTAACTGATAACTGGCAATCACTTGGGCAAAGCCACGGTTATCCAACAACTTACCTAATGCAGTTGCCAAAAACAACAGCGCTAAAAAAAAACGCAACCCAACAGCAAGAGTTTTGGCTAAACTTTCCTTAGACAGTGACATTACTGAGAGCGGCGGCTAGAATTTGCAATCGTCCAATCATAATCGATAAACTTAATCTCATAGTCTAGCGGTATGGGCGTGCTGACATATTGGTTTATATAAGTAATCAAATTGGGTATAGCGGGCGGCTTAACAAAATCTTTACTATAAAAACTTAAAATTTCACTGAGATAAAGCGTACCTTGCTTTGGTTCCAGACGAACATTTCGGGCTTCAGATAAAAACTTTCTGGCTTCATAATCCAGCTCAGCTGAAAGATTTAGCCCTGTAAATGGTTTCCGTGGCAGAATAGGACAGCCTAAAGAACTGCAATTTAGCGCAAAATGCACCCTAGGGTCACCCAATGGTCTTATGATGTCAGTTTCATAGTCATTTAACGACATTTCCTGTTTACCAATGATGAATTTACGCAAGACAAAAAATTCAACTTTAGCTATGCCAGCATTAGATTCAGGAATTCCGCTAGCCAGCACATTATACATAGATAAGGCATTGTAACTGTTTAAATAATGCGCTAAACGCTCATTCGGGTTTACAAACTCAGAAGCCGAAGTATGGGCAATATAAGCAATATAGTCATCAAGATCCTTATGATCTGCTTTTAAAGCTGTAAATGCCACTTCACCGCGCTCATTGACAAAATGGGCTAAGACCCGGGCATAGGCGGCAATCGCCTGCTCCGAATTAACAAAAACAGGCGCGTCAGGAATCGCAACCAAATTCGAACAACCACCCATCCACATCAGCGGCAATACCATGGCTAGGATTAAGCATTTTTGCTTTAGCATTGCATTATCCTCGGTAAAAAAGAAAACCTTGACATGGCTTATGACACATCAGTTAGCTTAGCAGCCTGCGTTTGTAAAGCGCGCTGCCGTGAACGGCCTTTTAAAAACTTTAGTGGATAGATAGTAACCGGATCGGCTTTAACTAAAGTTTGTTGAGATGACGCTTCCGGCAGTAAATATTGATCGCGCTTGGCATTATATAAACACATGGACATAGGCCCGTCAGCTGTTGCCACCATAAAAACACAGCTATGAATACGCTCACGCTCTAATTTTGCCGCATCCATAAAATTATGCAAAACAAACGTCATTTTTTGTACCCTACCCCGTGCCACCCATAAATCCTGCCGGGCAAACCACAGTTTTTTACCCATCCAGCACAACGCTGGCCACCAAATTTGCGGTGCTTTAAAAAACGCGCCTAAGGCTGCTTGGCGGGCAAGACGGCGATTCTTACGAGGTAAAACCGCATTAGCAGTCGCTTCCAATAACGCATGGCTAAACTTGGGGTCGTCATAAAAATCATAAAAACGGCCATTGATTGAAAACGCCATAGCATAACTATTACAGCTAGAATGACCTGCTACCAAGGTATCAAAACACAGTTTTGTATCAATGGCCTGCTCAATTTTTTGAATGATGGTGTCCTGGTTGATTAACTGTGCCCTTTCACGCAGTACTCCGCGTCCAGTATCAGCCTGTAGTTGGAAAGAAATCAACGAAACAACATCGGTATTTTGACTAAAAAACTTTACGATATCCGGGATTTCTACAAAATTATCGGCACATACCGTGGTATTAAAAAAAATTGCCAACGGTAAGCCTCGAACCCGGTCAATATATTTTTGGCGAATTTCATTTAGCGCTTTTTCAGTCTTATAACCTTTACGTTCTTGTGTTAAGTCGACATGAAAAGCCACATCACTTAAGCCCGCTTGGCTTAGCGTCTCTAACAGGTCACGGGTTGCCAAAATACCATTGGTGAACAATGAAGCCCGCATACCCAATTGGGTAATCCGCTGTACCAATTTAACCAGATCTTCCCGTTTGCGTAAGGTCGGGTCACCGCCTGAAATTTGAATATCCGTATTCACCCCGTAATGGGCAAATATGCTATCAATCCGCCGAAATAACTCACTGAGTGGGACGTCTTTTACGGCTTCTGAATGTTCAGAAAGATAGCACAATGTACAATCTAAATTACATCGTTGCGTTATTTCTAAAGAAACAGAACAAACCGCCCACCGCCGACCCGCGATTTGACCTTTATGCCAATGCCCAACATCCTTTAGGCGCTGTTGGGTTTTGGCCATAGCATCTATCGGTTGCTCCGCTAATACTTCAGGTTGTAATGCCTGAATTTCAGTAGGGCTTAGATAGTGTATTTCTAAGCCATCAGCTTTAAATAAGCTCATTATGGTCAACTCCGATTTCAATTAGTCAGGGTTAATTTGCAAATTTAAATTGCTAAAGAATTCACAGGATAAGTGCAAGCCTAAACTCGCGCGTAAGACTATTAAACACATGGAATTAAAATTTAATTGTGTTATGTGATGATAAAAAAATAAAGAAGTATAAATTGAAGCCGATATTTTGAGCTCATAACTAATACGTTTCAAAAACCATAAAAGATTCCTAAACTTTTCTTAGCCCATAAGGCAGGTTATCGCCTATGTGTGTTAGCTATAAAATCGTTAATCGGCAGGATCGTTAATTTAACTTGTTTAATGGCTAAAAGATCAAATATTACACAAAACTAATCCCCAACCATAACGACCTTGGTACACTAAAATACTGGTGACGTTTTAAACAAGCTAGCTTTAGCTGTACGATTTCATTAGCTTATTAATATTTAGTTGACATATATTAATGTTTAATTTCAAATTCTGAACGATCATGCCCTAAATCAAGTAACGTTTTTAACCATACAGGCATAACGCCTCTTCCCGTCCAAGTTTTTAAAGGATCATCCGGGTGGCGGTATTTTATGGGTACTTTAATACTTTTTCGAACTAGCTTTTTGTTTTGGTCAATAATTTCTACTTCAACGTCTATGGATGCCGCCAATTCTTTTATTTGGGCAATAACTTCTTTTCGTTTGTTAGATTGTTTAAGACGTAACGCTTTTTCAGCATTCTCAATAAAGCTTTGTAACTCAGTTTCAGATAAATTCTGAAATTCATTCATTCTATTCTCCGTCAATTGGTCAAATTTAAAAGGCAAACTCTACATACATTTATATGCTGCGTTTTGATATTATAATACTTAAGCCGATGCCTTTAATTATTTATGAGTTTTATCAGTCGTCAGTTAATTATTAACGCTTGAATATGAGGTTAATTTTTACAGCTATTTACTTATAAAAACAAGTTTTTTAATCATTTTACCGTTAACTATTTGATAAAAAATTATTGTGCCCGTTAATGCATAGCGGTTAATTTGTTTATAAAACTAATATAAAAATGGCAATATTAAATTAATTTAATATACTCGCCATTTGCTGCAACTATACAAAAATAAATGTAATGTCAATCTGGCATAAACAATTGCTTAAAGACAAACTTATCAACACCAGATATTAATAACCTCACAAAATAAATGACTTTTAGACGCTCCGCTAAACAAAGCCAATAATGAAGCGAACCCAACTGTCTTATTCCTACAGCAGATAAAAATTTTGAACTTTTCGATAACTCATATGTAGTTATTAGAGGCACTTTTATTTATGATTGGGCTAGCTATTAAATTTAGCGCCTTTTAGCGTCTACTTGAAACACCATTTTTATTCCGCACACCAAGATAACTGCTAATATATTAAGCCAAGCACTGTGTTTTTAAAAAAGCCCGCCCTAAAATTTGGATGTGTTAAATGACCAAACTAATAAAACTGTTTCAAGATACGTCTTCCCTCTATGGCAGCAATGCCAGTTTTATTGAGGATTTATATGAGCAATTTTTAGAAAACCCAGATTCTGTGGAAGACAGCTGGAAAGCTAAATTCAGCCAAATACATGGGCCATCCAGTTATGAGACACCACATGGCCCAGTGATTGAACGGTTCTCCCAACTTGCTGCAAAATCGCCTAGCCGGTTAGCACAATTGCAAGGCTTCACTGAGGAGAGCGTCAAGAAACAATCTGCTGTTGCCCGATTGATAGACCACTATCGTGTACGCGGCCACCAAATAGCAAAAAACAACCCCTTGGGCAAAACCATGCCTATCCCACCCGACTTTGCGCCAGCCTATTATGGTTTGACTGAGCTGGACATGGATACCTTGTTTGACACCGGTAATCTCTATGGTGCTGACCGTTTACCACTGCGCGATATTATCGTGCGCCTAGAAGAAATTTATTGCGGGAGCATAGGCTCCGAATACATGCATATAGACGACAGCACAACCAAGCGCTGGATTAAAAACCGCTTAGAAAGCACTAAATCCCACTCAGCCATCACGCCCGAACAAAAACGCTGGATACTTGAGCAATTAACCGCAGCAGAGGGTATTGAAACCTATTTACACAATAAATTCGTTGGCCAAAAACGTTTTTCCCTAGAAGGCAGTGAATCGCTGATTTCTTTCCTCGATGAACTCATCCAAAACTCAGGTGAAAAAGGTGCCAAAGAAATAGTAATGGGCATGGCGCATCGTGGCCGCTTAAATGTGTTGGTCAATATTCTAGGCAAAAGTCCGACTAGTTTATTTAATGAGTTTTCTGGCACCTCAAAATTATCGCCTGGGGTAATTTCTGGCGATGTCAAATATCATATGGGGTTTTCATCCGATATTGCTACCCCGGGTGGACCTGTGCATCTTACCTTAGCGTTTAACCCATCACACTTGGAAATTATCAATCCGGTTGTGGAAGGTTCTGTAAAAGCTAGGCAAGATCGCGCTGGCGAAAATGGTAAAAACACGGTGATACCCGTGCTGATTCATGGTGATGCCGCGTTTTCCGGCCAAGGCATTGTAATGGAAACGCTCAATATGTCACAAACCCGTGCTTACTCAACAGGTGGCACTGTCCATATCGTCATTAATAACCAAATTGGCTTTACTACTAGCAACCCATCCGATGCACGTTCTACTTTTTATTGCACAGATGTTGCCAGCATGATCCAAGCACCGGTGTTTCATGTCAACGGTGATGACCCTGAAGCAGTAAGTTTTGTCACTAGAATGGCGCTGGATTACCGTATGACGTTCAATAAGGATGTCGTCATTGATCTCATCTCTTATCGCCGTTTAGGCCATAATGAAGCTGATGAGCCTGCAACGACACAGCCCATCATGTACAAAAAAATCCGTGCCCATAAAACGACCCGGCAACTCTACGCAGACAAATTAGTTAAGGAAGGTGTGCTTAGCGCTGAAGAGCCCGCCAAACTGATCAATGAATATCAAACTAGGCTAGAAACCGACGAAGTGGTATCTAGGCCCATACTGCATAATGGCCTCTACACTTATACCTATACTGCGCAGTGGAAAGCTTTTATGGGTGGCGACTGGGAAAGCACACATAACACAACAGTCTCCATGGATCGCTTACGCTTTTGTAACGACCGTTTGCTGCGTTTGCCAGCTGGTTTCGAAATGCACCCAAGGGTTGCCAAAATTATGGAGAACCGCCGCAAAATGGCGGCTGGCGCTATGCCACTTGATTGGGGTTTTGCTGAAAACTTAGCTTACGCCACACTCTTAGTCGAAAAATACCCTATCCGCTTAACTGGACAGGATGTAGGCCGCGGCACATTCTTTCACCGCCACGCCATTTTGCATAACCAACGCAATGGTAAAACCTATACGCCATTAAAGCATTTGGAGCAAACCCAGGCGAAAGTACAAATCTATGATTCCTTATTATCCGAAGCTGGCGTACTCGGCTTTGAATATGGCTATAGCTCTACCGCACCCAATCATTTAGTGATTTGGGAAGCCCAATTTGGTGACTTTGCCAATGGTGCGCAAGTTGTTATTGACCAATTCATCAGCTCTGGTGAAACCAAATGGGGGCGTTTGAGTGGCTTGGTGATGCTATTACCACACGGTTTTGAAGGCCAAGGGCCAGAACATTCTTCAGCCCGCTTAGAACGGTATTTACAACTGTGCGCTGACCATAACATGCAAGTTTGTATTCCAACCACACCCGCGCAAATTTTTCATTTGCTGCGTCGCCAACTACACAGGGCTTATCGTAAGCCGCTGGTGGTGATGACCCCTAAAAGCCTGTTGCGCCATAAACTCGCGGTTTCCACCTTGGAAGACTTAACCACAGGACAATTCCAACCCATCATCGGCGAGCAAGATGACATTAATCCTGAAAAAGTCACCCGTTTTATTTTATGCGCAGGTAAAGTATATTATGACTTATTGGAAGCGCGCCGACATGATGCTCTAGAACATGTCGCGATTGCCCGTATCGAGCAACTTTACCCCTTTCCGTCCAAACTTTTAAAAGCAGAAATTGCAAAATACCCACAATTGAACGAATTTGTTTGGTGTCAAGAAGAACCACAAAACCAAGGTGTTTGGTATCAATCCAAGCATCATTTTGCCGACAATCTTGACCCTAAGATCACGCTTACCTATTGCGGGCGCGCTGCCTCGGCTGCCCCTGCCGTAGGCAGTTTCCGCATGCATATAGAACAACAAAAAGCCGTCGTTGATTCGGCTCTTTATGGCAAACCTTCAGGAAAATAACATGAGCATTGAAGTACTGGTACCTAACTTACCTGAATCCGTTTCTGATGCCACTTTAGTGGCTTGGCACAAACAAGCGGGCGAATATGTCAATAAAAACGAAAATTTAGCTGACTTAGAAACCGATAAAGTTGTTCTGGAAGTACCCGCGCCCAGTTCTGGCTATCTGAGTAAAATCCTGAAACAAGGTGGATCAACTGTCGTGGCTGGTGACTTACTGGCTATTTTGGATAACGAAGCATCGGTTAAAACAGAAGCCGAAGCTATGCCAGAAGCAAGCATGGCACCGGAAGAGCCAGAAGCTGTTGAGGAAGAAAGCGATGCAGATATTGCTTTAAGCCCTTCTGTGCGCCGTTTAATTGCTGAACATAACTTAAACCCTGCCAATATTAAAGGCTCCGGCAAAAGTGGCCGATTAACCAAAACTGATGTACTCGACCACATTAATACCCAAAGGCAACAAGAAATTCAAGCCACGGAACCGACGACTCCAGCCCAAGCGCCAACGCCTAGCAACGTCACCAAACTTGAGACCTCGTTAAAACCTACCAATATACCGGCTAATATTGATTTGCGGCCAGAGCAGCGGGTACCCATGACACGGCTACGGGCTAAAATTGCTGAGCGTCTGTTACAAGCCCAGCAAAATGCTGCCATGTTAACCACGTTTAATGAGATCAACATGCAAAGCGTGCTTGATTTACGCAACCAATATAAAACCCGCTTTGAAGAAAAACATAATATTAAACTGGGCTTTATGTCATTTTTTGTAAAAGCCTCTATAGAGGCGCTTAAGCGCTTTCCGGTTATCAATGCCTCTATTGATGAAAATGACATTATCTATCATGGCTATTATGATATAGGTATCGCCGTCACAACACCTCGTGGGTTAATTGTGCCGGTACTAAAAGATGCCGATCAACTTGATTTTGCCGGCATAGAAAAAAGTATCGCCGATTATGGCGCAAAAGCCAGGGCGGGCACGTTAAGTTATGACGATTTAAAAGGCGGTACTTTCACGATTACCAATGGTGGTATTTTTGGTTCTATGTTATCAACGCCAATCTTAAATCCACCCCAATGCGCTATTTTAGGTATGCATGCGATTAAGGAACGGCCTGTTGTCGAAAATGGGCAAATAATCGCAAGACCTATTATGTATTTGGCATTATCGTACGACCATCGCCTAGTCGATGGCCGGGATGCCGTGCAATTTTTGGTGACTATAAAAGAATGCCTAGAGTCTCCTGCCCATCTCTTACTTAATATATAAATGGCCATTTTATGTCAAACCAAGTAAGTTCATACGATGTCGTAGTGATTGGAGCAGGCCCAGCCGGATATGTCAGTGCTATCCGCTGTGCCCAGCTCGGTTTAAAAACTGCCTGTGTTGACAACCGTAGTAACCATCTACAAGAACCTTGTATTGGTGGTACCAATGTACATGGTGGTAGCCTCTCGTTATTAGCCTTATTGGAATCGGCCAAACTCTACCATTCACTCATCCATAATTATCTTGAGCATGGTATTGCAGCAGATAATATCCGTCTTGATCTTGAAAAAATGATGCAGCGAAAAGCTAACATCATCCAACATTATCAAAACAATTTAAGTAATATATTCGCCCATTACCGGATTGACAGATTTCATGCTTCAGCACGTTTACTGGGTGAACACCAAATACAGTTGACCTCAGTTAAGAGTGGTGAACTCAGCTATGTTGAAGCCGCCAATACGATCATTGCCACTGGCTCCAGCCCCCTTAAGCTGGCGAATATACCTGTAGACAATGAATTCGTGATTGACTATACCCAAGCCTTGAATATTGTTAATGTGCCCAAGAAACTTTGCATCATAGGCGCGGGTGTAATTGGATTAGAATTGGCCGGTCTTTGGAGTCGACTAGGTGCCGAAACTATCGTTTTAGAAGCACAAGACCTTTTCATGGCCAAAGCTGACCAGCAAATCGCACGTGAAGCTTACCGTATTTATAGTGAACAAGGCTTAGAACTGCATTTAGGTGCACGCGTGATTGCCGTAAAAAAAGCCGACAACATGGTCACCGTGGAATATCAGGACTCAGAAGGCACCCATAGCATCTGTGTTGATCGGGTAATAGTCGCTTCCGGACGTAAACCCAATACCGAAAACTTAGCCACACCTGAAACTAATTTATTATTGGATGAAAGCGGATTTGTCCATGTCAACAATCATTGTAGAACTAATTTACCCGGGGTGTATGCCATCGGTGATTTAACCTCACCTGGCCCCATGTTTGCCCATAAAGGCATGGCGGAAGGCGTATTTGTTGCGGAACAAATTGCTGGTAAACTCGATGCAAGTATCAACTATAGCTTAATACCCAGCATTATCTATACGGATCCAGAAGTCGCTTGGGTTGGACAAACAGAACAAGAATTAAAAGCAATGGGCGAACCGATAAAAGTCGGTGTATTCCCGCTCAGCGCAAATTTTCGCTCACAGACGGAAAGCTGTAGCAAAGGGCTGATAAAAATCATCGCCCATGCCGAACGTGATACGATCTTAGGCGTACATATCATCGGGAACCAAGCTTCAGAACTGCTATCCGAAGCGATATTGGCCATGGAATTTTCTGCTAGCAGTGAGGATTTGGCGAAAACTATCCATGCCCACCCTACCCGCTCAGAAGCCGTCTACGAAGCGGCCTTAGCCATTTCTAATAAAGCGATACATTTACCACCTATCCTGACAGAATAGCTTATAGGTTTATTTAGGCATTAGTATATAGCTCGGGAACCAAAGATAGATTCGTAGACCTATACATTCAGAACTTAATACACCATGAAGTGGCTTTACTTTTTTAGGCACTTTAATATTCAAAGCTAAACACCTAGCCTTGTTAAATAGCCAAAAAACTTAAGGCTGGTTTTTACCAGCCTTAAGTGCCAACACGGCTAAAATAAAACTAAATAGAACTTACCAATCCACTTGGGCACGCATTTCAAACAAATCAAGGTCGGTATTATTAAACGATCTAGAGCGAGCATTACTGGTTCTTGCTGTATCAATATCCAAGACATGGACAAAATTTGCCATTAACCGCATATGTGAATGCGGGTACCAGTTTAACGCCGCTTTTAAGGTTTGGGCTTCACCACCCTGAATAATATTATCGTTTAGATTTAACCTATCATAGCCAAGAGCCACTTCCCAAGCGCCCCAGCCCTTATCTAAACCAAATCGATGGGTTGGTTTTATACGATCCCAAGCGCCGGTTTTAGCTTTATAAGCGCGCGACTCACCCGTTAAAAAGTAACTGACATAACCATAATAACCTTCCAAAGTTTCGCCACTACCATAGCCTCTGCCTGAGATATTTGTTTGGATATACTCAGCTTGCGCAGAAAACGGCCCATAAACCACCGCCGATTCAAGACCAAAACGAGAAAAACTTGAAACTTGTCTTGCCGCCAGTGAATTTATATTGCCTGTGGTTAAATTTCCGGTATTTAATATAGCGGTTCGGTCTACATTGCCATCAGGTGTAGACGTGAAACTAAAACCACCAGAACTTAAATCTCCATTAGCTGTGTAATTATTATTCACTGACCGATAAGAGCCGGATGAACCGATATGTAAAAACTTTCTTTCGTTTTTATACCAAGGACGGCCAACAATACGTCCCGTAAAATCCCAACCAGTATCACCACTGCCGTTATTACGGTTGTTGTTACCATTAGAGTTGGTCGATGAGTTATTTGAGAAACCAGCACCGATGGTTTCAGTTTGAAAAGCAGTAAATAAAGCCAACCTATCCAATGCATAATTTGCCCCAATACCGACTTTGTAAGCATTTGGATTGTCAGAAAATGAGTTAACGATTTGGTTACGCTCAATAAACGTTAAGAAACGGTTACTGGTTGCCTCTTCTAAACTGAAGGGTTCTTTAAATTGGCCAAATCTTAAAGCGAAGGGCCCTGTGACTTTCCAATTCACGAAGGCATCAGTAATTCCAGCTGTAGCTGTACCATTTCCTCGGCTGAAATCATATTCAAATTTATATTCGTAGTTTTTATAAAAAGAACCTTCTATACCAAGCCGCGCTCGGCGAAGGTTGACACCATCCGCCAGTTGATTAGTTGTATTAGCGCCCGTATTGGCCGCAGGATTATTGCCGTTAACATTTACTTGGGAATCAACTTGTAACCGGCCATTGATGGCAGCTTTAAAATTGCCATCAGCACTTTCAAATTCTATGCCTTTTTCGCCTAACTTAACTTCGGCAGCATCTTTTTTCTGTTCAAAAACATGCTCTTTTAATACTTCTATTTCTAGACGTTTGCTTTCCCAATCTTTGCGCAAGGCTTCAACCGAGTTTTTATCAGCTTCTACTTGCTTATTATCTGCCTTTTGATCTTCCACCTTTTCAAAAGTACCTAATTTGATGCGGTTTGGGCCCGATTCCGCAAATAATTGTTTTGTGGTTTTATCGACATAAAGATCAATTGCCAGTACAGGTGTTGCGCCTCCTGCCAGTATGGCCGCAACGGAAAATGGTAATATAGGGTTTTTCATTATTTGCCTTTATAAAGCTGTTATACATCCACAAATTTTAAACTGCGAATATTACAGTTTTATGTCAATCTCATTTTTTATCGGCCAATTCCCCGTGTAAAGTTTTGTAACAGTATTTAAACGATGTTTAATCAAATACTTTACTTAACAACATTTTTTGTTTAATTCACTTGTAAGTTTGACTACTTAGACTACCTTATGTATCAAGTTAAAGCCTATTCACGCTTTAACAATGTCATATAGTTGTCATATTTCTGTGGTTTTATTCCCTGCACTTATTCCCCAATATTGAGCTTTATGATGAAACCATGCTTTTAGCTTAAAACCTTAGTCTCCGCCACAGCCTCCACCACAACCATCACCGCTGCCGTCGCCTCCGCAACCACTACTACAACCACCGCCGCAACCTATATGAGTACAGCAATAACCATAACTACTCATTTCGCAATTCAACTTATAAATAAAGCCATTTGAAATGCCTAGTTGCGCATCAATTGCAAACAATAATGGCAACGTTGTAGGGCTTTTAGCATTAATGTTTGCCTTGTTACAGGCTAAGCGCCAAGCGCGTTTGATACCCTCTTGCGCTATAACTTGCGAAGACATAGCCTCTGCCGGGGTGTGGTGTAAAAATCGCTTTAATGCTTTGTTACAAAAAAACTCATAACTTCTTGTAAACAAGATAAATTCATGCCAAGCATCATCTACGATTTGTGATGGCATAGAAACCATCCTATGCCGCGCCTTAAGACAAATATAAAAATAATCCCTTAACGCTACAAACACCAAGTCCAATTCTATATCGCCTAAATGGGGATGTTTATTTTTTAATTTTGATTTAATAGATAGGGGAAAGACATAATTTTGTATATATCTCATACGTTTCTGTTCTGAGTTTGAAACTAAAACAAATCTAAAAAACAATATAACAGTTAGTAACACCACAGCTAAAGCATAGTTGTCAAAAAACGAAAAAATACCGCTGACCATCTTTACCCCCCCATTATTTTTTCTAACAATCTAGTTGAATGCAAAGTTATCAGTATTTTCTCAAAAAACGCATTAGCCACTGTTCTATAAGCAATAGTTTAAATGTTAGAAGCCCTGTCATCAAAATAGCAATTTACAACCTAAAATTTCGATTAATTAAACAACTAAATTAATAACTATTTAATTTACAAAATTCAACCTTACAATGATAATGTTTCTCCGCATTTACTAGCATCATTGCGTGAAATGCGTTTGAATCTACTTTTTAAGCGCGGAAGGAATCATGAAAAAATCTAAGGTAGCTTTTACCAAATTACTACATAAAACAATAACTATCCCATTACTCAGTGGCTTATCGTATCTACCCGTAGCTTCTGCAGAATTTAATATCGCCTTATATTCTGGCCAAGCCTATGTGGATGATGGTGATTTAAACCTAAAGCAAGGTAATACTAATTTAAACTTCAATAACGTCAGTTGGGGCGACCGTTCATTTGACTCACCTGCCTATTACGGTGCCCGTGTTGGTTATTGGTTTGACAGTGCCCCTAATTGGGGAGTTTCAGTTGATTATAGCCATTTAAAAAATTATTTAAATGTCGATAAGAATGTCCAAGTCACTGGTGTAAGAGATGGTGTCGCCGTCAATGGTGTTGAACGTGTCAGTAATACTATCCAAGACTTTAATGAATCGCACGGTGTAAATACCGTTACGTTTAATGGCCATTACCGGTGGTTTCCAACCGGCCAGCGTGACCAAAGCCTATTGGGCAGGGCACAACTTTATACGGGCTTAGGGGCTGGTTTTAGCGTACCCCATGTCGAAGCACTAATAAATGGCGCTAGAACATTTGAATATCAAGCTGGGGCTGGAGCAGTCATAAATGGTCTGCTTGGTGTTAATTATGATATCTACAGTTTTATCTCAGGTTTTGCCGAATATAAACTCACTTATGTAAATAACGAAGACGATTTAAAAGGTGGCGGCACTATCAGCAAAGAAACCGTTAACCATCAACTGATATTTGGTTTAGCTGCGCATTTCTAGGTACACATACAGTTCGATTTGGGTTAAGTAACAAGCCCCATATGAAACATGGGGCTTAATTAAAACTAAAACGCTGTATCAATGATGGTATCTTACAAAACTATTGTTAAATAAAGCATTGGCAAAAATAGGTTTTAATCAAATGTTTTGCGGCCTTATCACCAATGCATAGCGTGGCTTTCTTTCATGAAACACACCGCCAAAAAACTAATGGCCGCTGCAACAGAAACATAGCCACCCACCCAAGCTAAGCCACCAGCATCCACTAAACGTTGCGCGATATAAGGTGCAGCAGAAGCACCTATAATGCCGCCCAAGTTATAAGCCATGCCGGCACCGGTATAACGCAAACGTACAGGAAATAATTCTGGTAAAAACGCCCCCATAGGCGCAAACGTAGCACCCATTAAAAACAGCCCTAAACATAAAAATGCAGTGATGCTAACAATGTGGCCACTCGCCAACATAGGTTGTAAAGCAAAACCAGCCAGAAATGCCGCAAAACCAGCCACCAACAATACTTTTTTTCGTCCATACTGATCACTAGCCCAGCCGGAAATTGGTGTGGCCACTGCCATAAACAACACAGCTACAGACAACATCTGCAAAAACTGCTGGCGCGCAATTCCAAGATGAGTCGTACCATAACTTAACGAAAACACCGTGGTTATATAAAACAAAGCATAACAAACAACCATCGACAGCGCCCCTAATAACACTTTAGAAAGTTGGGATGACAATACCATTTTAAGTGGTGATTTAACTTGCTGTTGCTGCTGCAAAACTTTAGCAAATACCGGCGTTTCCGCAATCCTTAGCCGAACATACAAGCCAATGGCCACCAATACCGAACTGGCCAAAAACGGCAAGCGCCATCCCCAATCTTTAAATGCCTGCTCTGATAAACATTGTGTAACCCATAAAAAACTGGCTGTGGCCAACAAAAAACCTGCGGCAGGCCCCAATTGGGGAAACATGCCATACCACCCGCGCCTACCTACAGGCGCATATTCAGTTGCCAACAAAGCCGCACCACCCCATTCCCCACCTAAGCCTATCCCTTGGCCAAAGCGTAACAGGCATAATAAAATGGGTGCCCAGGTGCCAATAACCGCGTAGCCTGGTAACAGACCAATCAAAACCGTCGATATGCCCATAACCAATAATGATGCAACCAAGGTTGTCTTACGACCGATACGGTCACCAAAATGGCCAAATATTGCTGCCCCTATAGGTCTGCTAAGAAACGCCAAGGCAAAGCTTAAAAAGCTATTAAGTGTTTGTGCTGCGGGATTATCTGCGGGGAAAAAAACGGGGCCTATCACTAATGCCGCAGCCATGCCATAAATATAAAAATCGTAAAACTCAATAGCTGTGCCTACAAAACATGCCAATGCGATGCGCACTGTCGAGGTGGGTGAACTTTTATCTGTCAATGGCTAACCTTACGCTAAATTTTGCCCATTCAGGACAAGAAAAAGACGATAGGCTAGCATATTTCATCGGGTTCGCGGCTAAGGAGTGAAAAAACGGAAACAAAGAGCACAACTAGGCCGTAAGATTTCCATTCATCATAGAGCCCCTGTATGCGTGGCTCGGCATGGGATTACAACATCGCTTTGATCTCTGGAATGCAAGAGCCGCAATTTGTGCCCGCTTTTAGGTATTGCCCAACTTCCTGATGAGTTTTTAAGCCATTTTCTTTTATAGCAGACAAAATGGTTTTTTCACCAACATTAAAACATGCGCAGACTACCGCACCCGTATCCTCAACACCTAATGGCGGCATACCCGTTAATAAAGCTAGACGTTCTGCAAGCCCTATCGATTGTTCCGCAAACAATCCGGTTAGCCAATTCCGTTCGGGTAAATTGAAGTGTGCTGAGATAAATAGGACTACCTCTAATTTATCTTCTGCTAAAAAAGCAGCTCGATAGTTGCCTTTGCTAACATCACTGTATTCCAAGCATTGTTTCTGGCTTGTAGACGTGTGTCCCAAGCTAGCTAACAGCCAATCTTGCCAGTTTGCGGGTAGGCTTTCCCCAGCGAGCTCATAACGGTAAAAGTGTTCACCTTTAACTTTAACGCAATATTCAATCCCTGCCATTGTCAGCTCATGTCTAGACAGTAAAAAACCATACCAAAGCGCTGCATAAGGCTTAATTCTAACTGGTGTATGCTTACTTTCGGGTTGTTTTGAAATTGGGTCATAGACTGGATTAACCAATGCTCCCATACGACCACGGTTGGCAAATTGGTTAGTCCAATGCATGGGCACAAAAACATTGCCTGGCTTTTGGCTATCAGTTACCAACACTCTTGCCAGCATATTACCCCAACTACTTTCAAGCAGAGCTAATGAATTTGCTTGCATACCATAAAGTTCGGCATCATCGGGATGTATTTCAACAAACGGCTCAGGTTTATGCTGGTTTAATTTGGCAGCTATCGCAGTACGCGTCATAGTATGCCACTGATCCCGCAAACGCCCGGTATTCAATACTAAGGGATACTCTGCATTAGGCAAATTGATCGGTAACTGTGGCTCAACTGCAATAAACTGAGCTTTACCAGAAACTGTAAAATACTGGCCATCATCAAACATACGCGCCCTACCATTGGGATAAGCCTTATTGACTGGCCATTGTATCGGTTGTAACATTTGATACGCAGGCACGCTAATATCAGCTAAGGCTGAAATATCAAAATCGCGCAAACCGTGTACCTGATCATTTTCATAACCTGAAAGCGCTGCATGTTCACGAAAGATATCTACTGGGCTTTGATAATTAAAAGCTGCGCCAAAGCCCATCCGTTGCGCAACTTGGCTTAAAATCCACCAATCTGGCTTAGCATTACCAGCTGGGCTAAACAAGGCGCGTTGCCGGGAAATGCAACGTTCAGAATTGGTCACCGTACCCTCTTTTTCACTCCAACCTTGGGCTGGCAGTAATACATGGCCGTGCTCAGTGGTATCAGTTTGTGCTATACAGTCTGATACCACCACAAACTCGCAACGCTGTAGGGCAAGCTTAACTTTGTCTGCATTAGGTAAACTGACGACCGGATTGGTACCCATAATCCAAACCGCTTTGATTGTGCCGTCATAAATTGCATCAAATAATTCGACCGCTGACAAACCGGGCTTTTGCGCAATATTATTGCTGTTCCAGAAGCGCGCCACACGTAAAATGTCATCTCGGTTTGAAAAATCCATGTGCGCTGCCAATTGATGCGACAAACCACCTACTTCCCGTCCCCCCATCGCGTTGGGTTGTCCGGTTAAGGAAAACGGCCCCATACCAGGCTTGCCTATGCGCCCAGTAGCTAAATGGCAATTGATGATGGCATCAACCTTATCCGTGCCTGAAGCTGATTGATTAATGCCTTGGCTATAAAGGCTCATCACTTTTTCGGTGCCAGCAAACCAATCATAAAACGTCAAAATATCATCGGCTTTTATTCGGCAACGTTCAGCAACTTGGAATAAGTCACTGCTACTGATTGCTGCTGTTTTAAGGGCTTCTACATAGCCTTCGGAATGCGCATTGATATATGTTTGGTTCAATTCAGGCCGAGATGCCAAATAATACAATAAACCATTAAAAAGCACCGCATCGCTACCGGAAGCTATCGGTAAATGTAAATCGGCAATATCACAGGTAACTGTTTTTCTGGGATCAATAACGACAATTTTTAACTTAGGATTTGCTTCTTTAGCCGCTCTAATTCGTTGGAAGCTAACTGGATGGCACCAAGCTGTATTTGAGCCTATCAAAACCATAAGGTCAGCCAATTCATAATCACCATAACAACCAGGCACAGTATCTGAGCCAAATGCACGTTTGTGGCCCGCCACCGATGAAGACATGCATAAACGGCTATTTGTATCCATATTGCCACTACCAATAAAACCTTTCATCAGCTTATTGGCAACGTAATAATCTTCCGTTAACAATTGTCCAGAACCATAAATGGCAACCGCATCTGGGCCATAGTTATTAATGGCGGCTTTAAAAGCATCAGCGACTAATTGTAAAGCCTCTGGCCAGCTGGCTTTGTGCCCATAAACCATAGGCTCTAACAAGCGGCCTTTCAGTTCTGTAGTTTCACCTAAAGCAGAACCTTTAGAACACAAACGCCCAAAATTAGCGGGATGTGCATTATCACCTAAAATTTTAACTTCTCGGGTAACTTCATCGACCATCGCTTCGATACCGCAACCCACACCGCAATAAGGGCAAGTCGTATTTATGCTTTTAGCTGCGCTTGTGTTCATGCTGCCACCTCAACCTGAGCCACATAAGCATTGCCGAATATCAAATGATCACGAATCAACGAAATATCTTGCTGTTTTTCCAACAGGCCTTGATACCAGCCACCATCACGGGTATCGCCATATAAAACGGCCCCCATAATGGTATTATCCTTAATCACCAATTTTTTATAGATGCCGGAATAAGAATCGGTAAAAACAATCTGCTCAGACCCCTCATCACCGACAAAATCGCCGACTGAAAACACATTTATCCCAGTCACTTTTAGTTTGGTTGCCGTCGGTAAACTGATGAATTCGGCATCCCCTTCACCACCCAAGTGATTAGCACAGACCTTGGCCTGGTCAAATAAAGGTGCCACCAAACCAAATGTTGCCCCTCGGTGCTGTATGCACTCACCTACTGAATATATATTAGGGTCATTGGTTTGTAAGCCATCGTTAACCACAATGCCACGCTCACAGCCTAATCCAGCAGCCTGTGCTAAAGTGATATTAGGCTTTATGCCTATGGCCATTACAAACAAATCACAGTCTAATTGGCTACCGTCCGCAAAACGGACAGCACTCACATGGCCGTTGCCGTCGTCAATTAATGACTCCGTGTTTGCCCCCATTTTAAATTTTAAGCCCCGGCTTTCTAATGCTTGTTGTAATAACGTGGCTGCTTGCTGATCCAGTTGGCGGTTTAGCAAGGTTTCACCATTATGCAACACAGTGACCTCCATACCTCTTAAAACTAAACCATTAGCCGCTTCCAATCCCAGTAAGCCGCCACCTAACACTACGGCTTTATTATGACTTTGGCTGTAGGCTAGCATCTTATTGACATCGACTATGTCCCTGAAGCTGATAACCCCATCTAATTGATGACCAGGAATGGGTAATATTAAAGGTTTAGACCCCGTTGCTATGAGTAAAGCATCGTAGTCAACTTGAGTACCATCAATGGTAGATACCGATTGTTTATCACGATCTATGGTCACCACCGCTTTGTCTTGCCCTGCATATAAGGTAATCCCATTGTCCTGATACCACTGACGATCATTAATAATAATATCTTCTATGGCTTTTTCCCCACTCAACACAGCGGAAAGCATAATTCTGTTATAGTTTCCATAGGGTTCCGCACCAAAAACTGTAATTTCATATTTTTCGGGTGCAATTAATAATATTTCTTCAACAGTACGCATACCTGCCATACCATTGCCGATGACAACTAATCGTTTTTTCAAAACTAACACCTTATTGATGGGTTTGATTCGGCGCTGTAGACAAAGCCAATGCTCGCTTGCCTAAACCAGGCTTAAAACCACTAAATTTGATAGACGCATGCTAAATTTGGCCAAAGCATGACCAAATTTAACGCCAAACTATTTCTAGAACGGCCTAATCCGGTATGCTCATAGTCCCTTCGGCAACCATCACCGCAGATCCACCCACCCGTAGAGTTAACTCATCAGTACCTTTATGGTCCATTTCCAAATTCAGCAAACTGCGACGAATTTTCTCAACGCCCCGATCTACGCTAAACGCGTAAGTGCCTTTTTGCATAAATTCAAAAGAGCATAGATAGGATGCGAATGCCGGCATGGCATTACCCACGGGCGGATCCTCATGCATTCCGATACGCGAACCCAATAAGCGGGCATGAAAATCCGATTCAGGATGGGCTGTTTTAGGTGCAAATAACAATATTTCCTGGGCTGCGGTTTGCGGCGCGCTAGAATGGCTCCAATTGGCATAGTTAAAACGTGCTTTGATAACGCTCTCATACCGCAAAACCGGTACAATCAGATATGGAAAACCACAAGATACCAAACGCGGATGATATTTTTTATTGTCAAACTCACTGACCGTAATTGATAAAAAACTGGCTAGCTCCTCTAGGGATGGAGAGAATAGATCAATAATGGCACTGGTTTTACGGGTAAATTGAATAAACGTGGTAACACCCTTTTGGCTAGAAATATTCACTTCTACAGGCCCTGCATTTTGTTCAAAAATCACTGACGTTAAAGGATCTGTGAGCGGTATTGCCCCTATACTCGCCAAAACAAAAGCTGTGGCAATGGTAGGATGTCCAGCAAAATCAATTTCATGTTGAGGATTGAATACCCGCATGGCATAAGTGGCATTACTTTGATCTTTCTTGGTGATGAATACTGTTTCTGACAAATTTAACTCACGCGCGCATAATTGCATTTGCTCGTTTTTTAAGTTTTCAGCTTCCGGGAAAACCGCAATTTGGGCACCGCCAAAAATTTTTTGGGTAAACACATCAGCCATATAATACGGATATTTCATGAACTTGCCTCCTGGCCTATCAGCACTCTAGCGTTATCAATCCGAACTGGAAATACGGGTATGCTTACTGTGTCATCTTCCAAACAAGCACCAGTGATTAAATTAAAATGCTGTTTATACATCGGTGATGCAACTACCAGTTGCCCGCCTATATCTCCAATTAAACCACGTGACAAAATATTCGTTTTGCTAAAGGGATCGTGGTTGCTAAGCGCATAAACTTGCGACTCTTTTACGATGAAAAAAATTGCAACCTGCTGATTATTTACCAATGCACAAACACCTGAATCCGGTTGTAAATCATCCGTTCCGCACACATCTATCCACTCCATCATTCGGCCACCTCAAGCAATTTAAAATGCTCACGCTCATCTTCATTAGCGGGACGGATTTGTCCCCGCTCTTGTACAAACACAACATTGTCATCGGTCTTATCGCTATTAACGAAATGCCTAAATCGTTTCAATTTATCTTCACTGGCAATTGTTGTTTTCCATTCACACTGATAGGTATCAATCACATATTGCATTTGCTGCTCTAATTGGCTGCAGATGCCCAATTTATCGTCTATGACAACGGATTTTAGATAATCCAGACCGCCCTCCATATTTTCCATCCATACTGATGTACGTTGTAAACGGTCTGCCGTACGCACATAAAAACTTAAAAACCGGTCGATGTATTGGATTAAGGTTGCTTTATCCAAACCGGTTGCAAATAAATCAGCGTGTCTTGGCTTCATGCCACCATTACCACAAACATATAAGTTCCAGCCATTTTCGGTAGCGATCACACCAACATCTTTACCCTGTGCTTCCGCGCATTCCCGGGTGCAGCCAGACACAGCAAATTTAATTTTGTGGGGCGAACGCAAGCCTTTATAGCGATTTTCCAATTCCACCGCTAAGCCGACACTGTCATCAATGCCATAGCGGCACCACGTGCTGCCGACACAAGATTTAACCGTGCGTAATGATTTCCCATAAGCATGCCCAGACTCAAAACCTGCATCTATCAGCTCTTTCCAAATTAACGGTAATTGTTCTACCCTGGCGCCAAATAAGTCTACCCGTTGCCCTCCCGTTATCTTGGTGTAAAGTTGGTATTTTTTTCCAACTTGGCCTAAAGCGATCAGCATATCTGGGCTAATTTCACCACCCGTAATGCGTGGCACTACGGAATAAGTACCATCTTTTTGCATATTGGCTAAAAAGGTATCATTTGTGTCTTGTAAACTAAGGTGCTCTTTGGCCAAGATAAATTCATTCCATTGCGTGGCCAATATGGATCCAACAGCCGGTTTACAAACATCACAACCATAGCCTTTACCATGTTTAGCTAATAAGTCAGCAAAAGTTTTTATTTCTTCGACACGGATCAGGTTGAACAAATCTTGTCGGGTGTAGGGAAAGTGTTCGCAAATATCGGTATTAACTTCATAGCCATGCTTAGTCAATTCGCTGTTTAATACCGACTTTAGCAATGGTAAACAACCACCACAGCCTGTACCGGCTTTAGTCCCCTCTTTTAAGGCATTGACGGAAGTGCAGCCAGCTTCTACCGCTGCGCAAATTGCACCTTTATTTACATCGTAACAAGAACAAATTTGTGCCGATGCCGGTAAAGCATCAGGCCCTAAGCCTACTGATTCATCCGAACGGTGAGGCAAAATCAATGCATCTGGATTTTCTGGTAATTCTATGCCGTTCAGACAATATTGTAATAAAGTGCTATAACCCGATGCTTCGCCTACCAATACTGCGCCCAGCAATAATTTTTTATCGGCACTAACAACTAGACGCTTATAAATTTCTGCTGCGCCATTTTGGTAGGTATACACCATTGCACCCTGGGTTTTGGCGTGGGCATCACCAATACTAGCAACATCAACCCCCATTAACTTTAGCTTGGTGCTCATGTCCGCGCCGGTAAAACTAACTGTATCACCAGCTAAATCAGCAACAACCGTCCTTGCCATCGCATAGCCTGGAGCCACTAGACCATAAATCATGCCGTTCCAAAGCGCGCATTCGCCTATTGCGTAAATATCAGGGTCAGAAGTACAACATTGATTATTAATCACAATACCGCCTCTAGGGCCTATTTCTAGTCCACAGTCACGGGCAAGATCATCTCTGGGGCGGATGCCCGCTGAAAACAAGACCACATCTGTTTCCAATTCTTCACCATCAGCAAAACACATTTTATTAACACAATGGTCACCACTGGTAATGAGGCTGGTATTTGTACTGGTATGCACTGTTACGCCTAGAGCTTCAATCTTGCGCCGTAGCATGGCGCCTCCAGCGTCGTCTAGTTGAACTGCCATCAAACGCGGTGCGAATTCAACCACGTGGGTTTCTAGCCCTAAGTCTTTCAAGGCTTTGGCCGCTTCTAAGCCTAACAGGCCACCCCCAACCACTGTGCCAATTTTGCCGTTGACAGCGGCCGCTTGCATCGCTTCCAGATCTTCTATAGTACGGTATACCAAGCAGTTTTGGCGATCTGCACCAGGAACTGGCGGCACAAAAGGGTACGACCCTGTCGCCAAAACAAGTTTATCGTAAGATATCGTGATACCTTTTTCTGACGTGACTATTTTGTTTTCCCGATCAATTTTTACAGCTTTGTCACCAATGTGAATGTTAATGCCGTGTTCATCAAAAAAACCTTCTGCAACAAGGGATAAGTCTTGCGCAGACTTTCCAGAAAAGAATTCTGACAAATGAACGCGGTCATAAGCAGGCCTTGGCTCTTCGCAAAAGGTAATAATTTCATAATTGTCCTTAACTGGGTTTGCCACCAAGCTAGATAAAAAGTTTTGGCCAACCATGCCATTACCAATGACGACTATTGTTTTTTTCATGAGGAACCTCTAAAGGTTTATAAATTAAAGACAAAAAAAAACGCCGACCCAACAAATATATAAATATCGTAGGGTAGACGCCGTTGTCTATCATGTTCATCGGTGAACTTTTGGGAGCTCCTCCGTTGGAGCACTATATGTAGAATTTAAAGCAAATTCTATGCCTTGTTATGGGAAGCTAAGCTAGATGCTCTAAAAACCAAGGGAATCAATCATGATTTCTAAAGCAGGGTTGTTTCATCTGATGATAAGCCTGTCAAAAAATACCTCAAAATCTGAACTTTTCTAACCAATACAGTGCACTTTAAAGCCACTTTGGTGCAGAATAAAAGCCATCACCTTAAGCCTTAAGTCATAGCACTTACATTCTTAATTATCTCTTCCAGTGGCACTAGATTTAGTTTTATCCTGAACAAAATGGCATGATTCTCCAAAAGACCATAGCATTCATAGGTGCGCAATAAGATATTAGTATGATTTAAGGTATTTTTAGGGGACTCTGGAAGCTGTTTGACTAAAATATGTAACTTATCATTATTTTTAATTTGCCCGACTAAAAATCGGTCGATAGAAATATCGTGGGAGGTATACACCATTGGGTTTGCCTTAAAATCATGAGCTTCTAATTGCGCCTTCTCCAATAGCGCACCCGAAGTCAAGCTACAGGGAAATACTTCAGGATAATTGGCAACATGTGTCAATTCATCAAAATAATCGGATTGTTCAGCCAGAGAACCCGATAAAAAGTTTTTCACATTGCCGTCATGCATCCATTTACGTTTTAAAAAAAACTCTGTCCCAGGTACAAAAGAGACATCAGGCAGTTTATTCAAGTCCGGTAAGGCCGTTAAATCAGTACGCCCTAAAAATAAAGGGTATCGGGTTTCTTTCTTATAACCCAACAGGATAGTACGCCCCATTGCTTTAATAGAAATCCGATTGGTTAACGTTAAATCGGGAATAGTTTTTATTAAGGTCTTTTTTATATCAAGCGAGAGTTCTTGGCGAGGCCGTAATGCATTGACAAAGATAATTTGGTAATTACTGTAACGCAGTTGTTTATCCGTTATGATTTGCTCTTCATGATGGGCATCACGATACAAACGCATTTGATATTCAATTAACGTATTCAGCTGAAAGCCTAAAACTATAGGCCCTTTAAAAGGATTATGGGTTATTTGCAGCCACTTATGCTTGTCATGGAAAAGATTAAAATCATCCGATGCGTTGCGCGCCACTTCAATATGAATTTGTTCAAAAGTAAATAGCTGCTCTTTCATAGTAATGACAGACTCAAACGTTGAAACAAAAAAATGGTAATTTTAAGCTGATTTTTTCGGCAATCACATGCTCACCTTAAAAAACGCCCTCAATCCTACCTTGAAGCGCTACGCCCCATGCTCAAGCAGTAGCAAAAGCGTATCAATCTTAGGGTTATCGCTTTCACCAATCAACGCTAGTGAAAAGGATAAATTAACTGCTGAGGAAATTTAGCTGGAAATGCTTGGTCATGTATAAAGCCTAAAGTCTCATCGCGCCCATCTTTAGGTATATACGCAGTGGCAAACAAATAATCCCAAAGGCTTAAAGTTATGCCAAAATTGACACCATAACGACGTGGCTGGGCATAAGCGTGATGCCAAATATGCATTACAGGGTTATTCAGCAAATACTTTAGCGGGCCATAACTTATAGCTAAATTTGAATGGTTTAAATGGCCAATTGTTAAGGTAAAAATCTGGATTAAAAACACATCACTAAGCTTAAAACCAATTAGCCCTAGAGGTATATATTGTAATGTACTATAAAAAACAATTTCCATAGGATGGAAACGGAAATGCGCCGCAAAACCCATTTCTTTAACTGAATGATGTACCTTGTGAAATTGCCACAGCCAAGAAACCCGATGTAATAAGCGATGGATATTCCATTGTATAAAATCAGTAACTAAAAATAAAACTAGTAATTGCAACCAATTAGGCCACTGTTGTAGATTAATCAACGGCCTTAGAGTTATACCAAAGGCCGCCGAGTTTCTAATAAAAAACTGCTCAGCTACATTAGCCACCGCTGCGTATATCAGCAGCGGAAAAATAATGCTATTGAAGAAAAGATAAAAGCCATCTAGCCAAAAATCTTTTCTAAACATGCCTTGGCCGGTACGCCAAGGAAAAAAAACTTCTAAGCCCCAGACCATTACGGAAATGGCCATCAATCGCCAAAATGGGCTTTTGTAAGTAGGATGGGAAATATCTTCGATTAAATAATTCCCAAAACCCCGATAAGCATCCATAGCAATATCAAGATAATTTTCCATCGTTAGTTTCCGCCTCTGGCTAAATTAATCTAACATAATACCAAGATCATGCTGATTTGCCAGGTTAACAACTAACCACTTCTGCAACCCAACCATCTCGCAACCAAGCTTGTAAAAAACCTGCAACATTAACAACAACTTGATCTTCATCTAAGGATTGGCATAGCTCAGTACAGACTTGACTAAAACTATTCCCCGCCATAAAAGCCTTTAAACAAATAGCCTCATGCTCTGGCAATAAACGGAACAGCAACTTCAACTGATGTCGCCATATAATCCAATCCTGTAATTGATCATTTTTAGTTACCGCAGGCAGCGCTTGCTTTTGATTTGAAGCCTCCCAAACTTCTGGAATATTAAACTCAAACGCCAATTGGCGCAAAGAAGGATGAAATTGTAATTTTAATCCTGGCCATGTACTAACCTCTATTGCCGCTAAGTGGGAAAAATCAACTAATGCCGTTTCAAGAGCATCAAACGCTTCACTCAAAGCCCATTCGAAAGCGGCTAACTCTGCCAGTCCACCTTGTGTTTTGTAAGGCGGGGTTTGCTGCAAAAATAAGGCTAAATTTCGACCAAACCAGCGAATAGAATATTGGTCTGATGGTGATTCATCAATATAAGCCCGCGCCATAGTATCAAAACCCGCATCTCCTAGGCTATCTAGCAAAGCTGGATAATCCGACAACAAGGCCTCAATTAAACGTAACCGGTAAGCGTCGGTATAGACCTTAAAACGCTCTTTTGCTGAAGCTTGTGCAGTATTAATAATAAAACTGGGGACTTCCGCTTCTAATTTGAATACCGCAGATTGGAATGATTTTTGTAGCTCCTGTAACGTTAAAGTTTGTTTAATCATGCAGCCAACTCCAACGATTTAGCTATTTGTTTAGCTACCTTAAGTTCTTCCAAAAGCTCTTCAAATTCAGGGATATTGTCATCACGTTCTATCATTGTCGATATGACCCCAAACCGATGCAATGCGGACTCATACAAAGACCAAACCGGATCAATAACCGAATCCCCGTGGCTATCAATAATGATATGGTCAAGCTTTAGGTGGCCTGCTAAATGAAACTGTTGCACACGGTTTACCGGAATATTCTGTAAATAGACTAGCGGGTCAAAGCCATGATTGTAAGCACTGACATAAATATTATTAATGTCTAACAAAATTAAACAATCCGCCCTTTCAGCCACTTCCCGCAGAAAATCCCATTCTTGCATTTCTGAGTGTGTATAGTTTATGTAACTGGAGACATTTTCTAACAAAATCTTACGGCCTAAAAAGTCTTGTACTTTTTTAACGCGTTCTACGACATGCAGCAATGCTTCTTCGGTATAAGGCAATGGCAATAAATCATGCATATTGATACCCCCAATACCCGTCCAGCAGAGATGGTCTGATATCCAGGCGGGCTCAATACGGGAAGCTAAAGCCCTTACTTTCTGCAAATAATTAAAATTTACAGGATCTGTTGATCCTATAGAAAGCGACACCCCGTGCATAACCATTGGATAATGGGCTCGGATGCTATCGAGATAATATAATGGCTTGCCGCCATCTACTAAATAATTTTCAGTAATCACTTCAAACCAGTCAACGGCAGGCTTATCTGCCAGAATTGTTTGATAGTGATCTTTGCGTAGACCTAAACCGAAGCCCAGGTAAGGGCGCTGTTCCATAACAGACATAAACGCCTCGTCATAAAATTATGGTTGCTATAAAGAAAGGGGCGGTTTTACCCGCCCCTTATCCTGTTCTAAATAACGAGTTTTTTACTTAGCAGGGGCTTCGACTTTACCACCTTTAGCAGTGCATTCTTCTTCAGTAGTGGCAACAAATCCTTTGCCTTTACAAGCATTTTGACCTTTACAAGCATTAGATGCAGTTTTGCATTCAGAGTGGCCTTTGCACTCGTTAATGCCACCGCAATGTACTTTTGCTTCTTTTGCACCATCGTGCTCAGCCGCCATAACAGGGCCTGCAACAAACAAAGAAGCTACAGCAGTTGCCAATAATAATCCTGATGCATTAGTTGATTTCATAGTTGTTTTCCTAATTTTATGTTTAAACTAAAGATAAATTTGCTGCTTTGGCTTCCTGCCTAACAACAATGGTAATGTCCCCGATTTAAGAGGATTTAAAATTGCACTCAATCGTGCAACATAGGCGCAGCCAACCTTTGCCACGCCTGATGTTTGTCAGCCAATACCGTGCAGGTATTTTCGCTGCAAGTTAACTTACAGCTTAAACAAGCTGGTTTTTTTGTATTTGTCATTTAACTGGGTTAAGAATCCATTGCTTAAGCGCTTTTGTGATTCATTATTAATCACAAAGTAGTAACAACTTAATATAGAATTTGTCTAATATTCAGGTTAATTCGCCAAACCTTACAGTAATCTACATTTTATAAGCCAATGAATAAGGTGGATTTATTGTTTAATTGCGTATTCGATACTCACTAACTTTGTAAGTTCATTTATCTGAAAATAAATTTTGCAAAGTTTTCCCTGGCAAAAATTGACTAATTTTTAGCCACTTCATTAACCGGCATTTTTTCCAACAACAGAAGTAATTTGTATAGCTAAGTCTTATAACCCGGCAAAAATTACAGCGGCCTCAAAATAGCGCTCGCTTTTTGCAATAAAGTTATAGAATATAAAACACATAAAAATTATACATATTTGGCATGATAACTTCCTACAAAACCAATAAGGTTATAATAGATAGTTATATTAAGAAGACCCTACAAATACTCCCCTATCAGACCTAATACATCTAAAGCCCGACAACAATAAGCCTGTTCATTATCATGTACCATTGAAACACCTAAGTGCCTATGCTGGTTAACAACCAAATGGTTCATCAGCAAAATGGATGAAAATTCCGACCCCATAAAATCAATGCTGGCCCGTTCATGTCCCCACGCGCCGTAATCACATTGAATAATACCTTTAAGGCTGTTATTGGCATAATCTTCAAATAACCTTACACATTCTTCCCGGGAAGTATCTTTGGCCAGCTGTGCCGTAAAATCGATGATGGAAACAATAGCTGTCGGCACTCGGTATGAAAGTGAGTCTAACTTACCCTTAAGCGATGGGATAATTAATGCCGTCGACTTAGCAACATTTGTGGCAAGTGGTAATACTGAAGCGGCATATGCCCGGCCTAATTGTGGTGAGGAGTGATAGCTATCTAAGACTCGCTGATCAGCTAGCGCAGGATGGATAGTAATAATACGGGCATAGTCTATGCCAAAATGCTTTTCTAAGATATGTGCGATAGGTACCATCGCATTGCCCGTACAAGTACTAGCAGTAACCACATGATGCTGTAGGGGATCATAATCGGCATGATTTATACCGAAAACCAAACTAATATCGCTACCTTCTATATTTGATGTACAAATAATTTTTTTGGCCAGCTTTTGATCGACCAAACTGCGTAGGTCATTGATAGTGGCCGTTCCTGTGGCATCTATAAATACATCCAGCTGATACTCGCGTAGTACCTTATAGCTAGCTTCATCCGGTAGCCCGCGTCGACGGTCTACCTTTAGATAACGGACAGCCTTGCCATTAACCATTAAATTATCGCCATCACAATCAAGAAAAAACGGCGATTGTCCATAAGTACTGTCATTAGCCATCAAGTATGCCACTTGATCAATAGGCATGACATCGCAGACGATAGAAATATCAAACCGGCCTTCAGCTGATTTGGTATAATTGTTACGTAGTAAGCCACGCCCTATTCTTCCTAAACCTGCTATTCCCACACGCAAAGTCATGGCTTGTAAAGCTCCTGTTAGCTATTTTCGATTTTTAGGTTTGAATCAAGTTTAGGACAAAAATTACATTTATATTTTAAAACTTATTATCAAATTAAAGTTATGGGCTGAAAATTGCGATTTTTTAACTGGAAAAACAATTTTTGAGCCCTATTACAGACTAAATTTAGCGATAAATTGAAAATTTCCCTAAAAAATCTTATGCCCCCTACAAAATTTTTAAATGTCCAAGCGTAAGTGCCAAAATAGCCGTAACCTGGGTGACTTAGCCTTAGATGCATGCCCTGAATGTGATCTATTAATCTCACAGGGACACCCCAAAATTGGGGAAAAAGCGCATTGCCCACGATGTGGTTATTTAATACAACGTCCACGGCCACATAGTATAGAAAGTACATTAGCCCTCTCTGTTGCTGGACTAATATTAATGTTCCCAGCAAACTTATTGCCTCTCGTAGGTATAAAGATTTTGGGTAATAGCCAAGACGGCACACTTTGGTCAGGTGTAAGCGCACTGTTTAATGAAGGCATGTGGGGGGTTGCGATTTTGGTATTTTTGGCCAGCATTTTATTCCCCTTGATCAATATTGTGTTATGTCTATTAATCAGCGCTAGTCTTTACTTTAATAAATTTTACCCCTACCTGCCAATTGGGATGCGTTGCTTACAACATATCGAAGAATGGGCTATGCTGGAAGTTTATACTCTCGGTATCATTGTTGCCTGCGTTAAGTTAAGTTCAATGGCTGAGTTACGTTTTGGTTTAGGCTTATATGCATTTATTGCTTTACTATTGGTTTCAGGATTATTGACTAGCAATCTTGATAATTACTTATTTTGGCGGCAGATAGGCAAACTAAAGGAAAAAAATGACTATTAAAACCGCAAGAGGACAAGGTTTAGTACGTTGCCATGACTGCGGACAGCTCAGTAAAATTTATCTTCAGCCGTATTGCCCTTTATGCGGCGGCCACTTGCAGGCTAGAAAAACACTCAGTTTACATAAAACTTTAGCATTTTCGTTAAGCGGACTAATCCTTTATATTCCTGCCAATATCTTTCCTATTATGACCATCACTAACTTTGGTAAGAGCGAACCCCATACCATCATTGGTGGCATTATGGTTTTGCTTAATAGCGGCATGGTACCTATTGGCTTATTAGTTCTTATTGCCAGTATTTTAGTGCCACTATTAAAATTAATCGGCTTAGCTTTATTAATGTTATGCGTCTATCGTCAATGGCAGGTTAATGCCCGCCTATGGACTATTATTTATCGTATCATCTGCTTTGTAGGACGGTGGTCGATGCTGGATATTTTTATGATTTCAATTTTAGTCTCGCTAGTAAACTTAGGTGGCATTGCCCAAGTCGTCGCTGGGACGGCAGCCTCCGCTTTTGCTGCAGTGGTTGTATTAACAATATTTGCCGCCAAAAGTTTTGACCCCCGTTTACTTTGGGATAACCAGCCACAATGAGCAATTTGAATAACCTTTATGCAACAACAGAACCAGAACTCAATAAAAAAGCTGAATTGCCGTTAGTCTGGCTGTTACCCATTATTGCGATCTTAGTCAGTGGTTGGCTAATCTATAAATCTGCCAGCGAAAAAGGCCCTACTATCACCATAAGCTTCCCCACTGCCGAAGGCTTAGAAATTGATAAAACTAAAATTAAATATTTGGATGTAGAAATTGGCAAAGTGACCAATATCTCGATTAATGAGGATTTAAAAACAATTTTAGTGACTGCACAAATGAATCATGGCGCAACTAGTTTTTTAAATGAACATACTTCTTTTTGGGTTGTAAGACCGCAAGTCGGTCTTGCCGGCGTATCCGGCCTGGGGACTTTATTATCTGGCCCTTATATAGAAATTCATCCTGGGGATGGCCATGAAAAACGTTCATTTGTTGGCTTAAAAACTGCCCCTGTCTTAAAAACCAATGCCGAAGGCAAACAATTTATCCTTGAAACCAATAATTTAGGATCGATGCGCCCTGGTACACCGATCAATTTTCATGGCATCAATGTCGGCGAGGTGCTTAGCCATAAACTTTCACCTGAAGCCAATGCAATACTCCTTACTGTGTTCATCAACGCACCATATGACCAATTTGTCAGAAAAAATACCCGCTTTTGGGTTGATAGCGGTATCGACTTATCTGCCGGGGCGGATGGCTTTAAAGTTAGGACAGGGCCGCTAATTTCTATATTAAGTGGGGGCATCGCATTTAGGGCGTCAGCACAAGACTCAGTCAGCGATATTGAAACCGAAAACAGCGTATTTAAGCTATATGATACCTATGACCAATCTACACAAATTGTTTATAACACTACATTAAAATACGTTATGTATTTTAATGGTTCTGTCCGTGGTTTAACAATTGATGCCCCTGTACAACTAAGGGGGATTACTATCGGTAAAGTAGTCGACATTAATCTTGAAATCGATGAAAAAACAGCAGAAATACATATTCCGGTAATTGTTGAGGTCGAGCCTGAACGCATCAGAAAAATTAATAACCTAGACCATGTCAGCGACAAAGATGTTCTGAATCGACTCATTAATAAAGGCTTACGCGCTCAGTTGCAGACAGGCAGCCTAATAACCGGGCAGCTGTTAGTTGACTTAGATTTTTACCCAAATAGTAAAATTATTGTTAGCAATCACCCCAATCAATTCCCCGAATTTCCCACTATGGCCAGTTCTTTTGACCAATTTACCCATAGCGCTAATATCATAATGGATAAAATTGCTAAACTGCCACTTGATGAAACTAGTAAGGAAATTAACAAAACCCTAAAATCTTTACAACAAACATCAACCGTAGCTTCTGAAACCTTGCACACCGCCAAAGGTGGGCTTAAGACTTTGGATAATACACTACTTTCTACTCAGCAAGTCTTGGGCAACTTCGCAGCTGGCTCAAGCACACAATACCAAATTGAACAACTACTGATAGAACTAACACAAACCGCAAACTCCTTAAAACAGCTGTCCGATTATTTAGAACAACACCCTGACTCCTTAATTAAAGGTAAAAAAGAGCCCTAATGCAACTTAGAACGCTATGTAAACTTGTCTTCATTGCCCTGGCTGCACAAGCATGCGCGGCAACACCGCCAACTCGGTTTTATGTTTTGGAGACCGTAAGCCCTTTAGCTTCAACTGACCCAATAAAGACGCAAAGTCCAATCATCGGTATAGGCCCAATCACTATTCCTACACTACTTGAACGTAAACAAATAGTTAACCGTACGGCCAATAACAATGTCGAATTTGCCGAATTTGATCAATGGGCTAGCCCATTGAAAGACAATATAGTGCAAGTCTTAAGAGGAAATTTAAGCCATCTGGTACCTAATAAATTGTTTCGTGCCTATCCTTGGGCAGCTTTTGGTGGCGTAGACTTCCGTTTAGTTATTGAGGTCACCCAATTTGACGCAAAAACAGGCGAACTGGCTAATTTAGAAGCCAATTGGACACTAATTAATGAAAAAAACCATAACATTATTAATAATGGGGTCTACAAAACTGAGCAAAGACTTAATGACAGTTCTTATGAAAGCATGGTATCTGCCTTAAATAATTTACTTGCAAAATTGAGTCAGCAACTAGCGGAAGCTACCAATAAAAACATCAGCCGATAATTTGGTAACCGATATGCTATTAATATCATCAGTCTTACTAACCTTTATTTCTCTAACGCCAACAAATCCAATACTGCCATCTGTCAGTGTCATTTTACCGAATAGCATTAAACTTAAACTACAAAATATTTAGCCTAGCGATATAAAGTTAATTTGTTAGCGGCTTTACCGTGTGACGTGCTTTGCCTTGTTATTCTCTAGCGCGACATAAGGAATTCAATGCTTCCTATGTCCTAAAGCCTAAATCTAATGTTTAGGTTAAGTTGAAAAATTGTTTGTGTTCACGTATCTTAATAGCCCTGCAATCTAGAAAGTATAATAAATATGCCACTTAACTAGGCTAAAGCTAATTCTTTTTTGCCGTTTTTCCATCCTAAACAAATTTTACAAAACCGTGCCCTTAAAGTTTGTATACCCGATGCAGCACTTGCCAAGCCAAATAGGCCGTATATTACCCACTAATTGGTGGTCTGTTGATTAATTTATTACCTTTGCTAAAAACGCAAGCCCGTACCTAACTAAGTTATGTCACCTTAACGAAATAGAAACACTTACTATCAAATGAAACAGTACCTACAAAACACAGCATTTGGCATTTTTTTTATCACATTAGCGGCTTATATACTAGTGAGTTTTCCGTTTCTTAACGCTGACGCTGATTACGGTCTTGGCTGGAGTCGAGGACCATATACAGATGAAGGGTTATACACGGCACAAATCCGAAACTCATTTATCACCGGCCACATCAACTTTGAAGAATCTGACGGCGTCATTAAAAACCCCCTATACGCATTCATAGCGTGGATAGTACTACGTTCTTTCGGTGATAGTATGTTGATTATGCGGCTATCTTGTCTTTTAATTAGTGGGGTCATTCTTGCTGTATTAATTGCTAAAACTGACCGGTTTGGCTGGTTGATGAAAGTGTTGTTCGTTTCATCTATTTGTTCTTACTACCCATTGCAATATAGCCACTTAGCTATGGCCGAGATGACTTGTATTTCAGTAATTTTAATTTCACTATATTTTCTTTACGCTAGATTAATCGGTGGAAGTAGTTGGAACATTTTCGCTGCAACCTGTGCTGGCTGCATAGTCTATTCACTAAAGTTTCAGTTTATCTATATTGCTGCTTTACCGCCATTAGCATTCACCTTTCAGTTAATTATTGAATTAATCCATAATTCTAAACAATGCCAAACGGCTTGGATTAACGTATGCATTTCCTATCTTGCAACCATAATTTTTGTCACATTATTTTATTTATGCTGGATAACCCCACATTATGATATTTTTTCTTATGTAATCCACAGTCAAGCCGCGGAACGTGTATCAAATTTTAATAGTCTTCCTCGTAATTTATATTACAACTTCAAAGAAATATCACGCAACCCTCAGTCATGGCCAATTTTATTCGTGTTGTTTACAGGTCTAGGTTGCATAATCTTAAACTGGCAGAGTTTTAAATCGAATTTAAAAAAAAATGACTTAAATAAGCTAGCTTTAATTATCCCGGCATCAACCTGGCTAATCTTAGAAAGCCACAAATTAATTCTTTCTTATTTACCTAGCCGATATTTTGTTTCATTTTTGGTTGCAATTGCCTTTTTTGGAATTGCTTGTATCGAAGTTTGTCGAAATAAAACTACTTTGCCATTTATTAATAATTCAAATGCAAACAGAACCATCGGTTTAGTTTTTTTACTAGTAATAACTTTGAACGTAACATTTTATTTCAAAGCCTTTATGTCCAGGCGCTTTATTATCCATAACGCTCAAACACAGTTCATAAATGAAAAAATATGGAAAAATAAAGTCGTATTAGGGGCTTGGTCTTCATCCTTGTTTTGGGGAACCGGTGCTATAACGATACCAGTATGGAAAAACTACTTTAATGATAAGGCCATAATCGAAACCTTACATCCTGATGCAGTTGTATCTGAAACAGATCAAGCCGACTCACCCCAAGCCTATGATCACAGTGGAACTATATTACCTAATATTCCAAATTACACCTTACATATCAAAATTTGGGACATCAACATTTACAAAATGAACAGCACAACCTATAGCATGGAGTAATCCTGGATAAACGAGCTATATTCGATATAAAAAATAGATACATGATCGATCCAAGCGCATTGTGTCACCCAGCAAATTTGATTTTCAAGCATAGGGCAATACAAATCGGCAGTAAAAGTAAAGTTTCGATGAATAAACTGCCTTAGCTTCTGCCCACCATTTTCCAATAAAAAGAAATAGCTAGATAACTCCGACTTGAGCCAATCCTATCCCACAAACCTGAACATGATGCTTAAGAGCGGTGGGACAGCTTACGAAGCCTTTAAGGCTGAAGCTACCGTCCCAATCATCGGTTTTCCTGGAATAGGATGTTGGGTTTTAGGATATCGCGCCAAAATACGTTTGACATAATTTTGGGTTTCCAAATAGGGTGGTACCCCTTGGTATCGTTCTACGGCACCTTCACCTGCATTATATGCGGCTAACACGTAGGTGACATTACCGGAAAAATGCTGTAACAGCCAACTTAAATAAGCCATACCACCTTTAATATTCTGTATTGGATTCCACACATCTTTCACGCCAAAACGCTCAGCTGTCTCAGGAATTAATTGCATGAGACCTTGCGCGTTTTTATTCGATAACGCCGTTAAACTAAACGCAGACTCGGCTTGAATTACTGCCAAAACAAGTTTTGGATCTATTTCATAAGCCGGGGCAATTTGATTAACCCAGGTTTCAACTACTTTTTGACTTGGGCTCACACCTGCTTGTACTTCCGGCATTTGCTCAATTTTTGTTTCAAGTTGCAGATGGCAATCTGGATCGCCTTCTGCTGGTTTTACATCCTTATAATGTAACAACATCTTATTTGCATAATTATCCCCTTGTCTGGCGGCTACCTTAAACCAATAAGTTGCTATCGGTAAACTTCGCGCAACCCCACGGCCATAAAAATGCATAAATGCTAGGTTATAAGCGGATTCTGCATCACCAGCTAAAGCGGCTTTACAATATAGTCCTAAGGCCTGATGGTAATCCTTTTTAACCCCTCGCCCATGTTCATAGGATAAGGCCTCAAGTCTAATTGAGGCCAAATGTGTCTCAGCATCAGCTGCATCACAAACAATAGGGCTGAGTAAAATCAGCCATAAAAGCCATTGTTTTTTCCTATTCATATTTCGCTCATTACTTAAACTATATGGAAAAAACAAAGCATTATTTAAACCATCGAAAATATTATGTTAAATATTATAAACTTACTAATTACATAATGACTCATATTTTGCTGAGTGTAAAAATTTATGACAATATAAAACCGCTACGACAAACAAAGGCCTCTTTGTCCTAAAAGTCTAGGTCCAGATCGTCAATGTCACCAAGTTGTTCTTGTAATCGCTTTTTTTCCCAATACATCTCTATCTTTCTACGGGCAGCCATTTTTTTAGCCGCCTTTTCGTTTTCAGTTGGGAAATTAATGAATTCATCTTGCAAGTCGAATTCTTCGACATCTATATCAATTTCACTTTTAGTTTTTTCTGTATCCGACTCTGTGGAAGCTTGCTCTGAGTCGTTACTGGAAGGCTTGATAGGTTGGTTCTTTTTTACCATATGCGTCGTAATCCAAAAAATTGCTTTTAACGGTCATAGCCATTGCATATATAGCCTATATTGAGTTGTTAAAAAAATATCTATATATTTGCTGTCAACAGACTTCAACATAATTGTAGTGGAGATTTTAAGATTCTCCCATGCTTTTTGAGGGGTTATATGCAAAATTGATATCGCTCAGCAAAATCTGCCTCATCTGGCAATTATGTGTTTTCCTAGGTATAGCAGGGCTTTAGGTTCAGTAATGCAGTTAAGCGCAACTTGGCTTAAACTATCCATTTTAAAATTACCACCCAATCTAACTAGCTTTTTGCTTTAACCTAATTTCAGGCCAAAATAAAAGCCTGTAACCGCGCTAACACCCTTACTCGTAATGCTTGAAAGCCGGTGTACCAAAAAACTGCCTGATTGCTGGGTAGCCTGTGTTGCTAAAGTTGCCACATTTTGCAGATTAGTATCATTCACCGTGATTAAGCCGTAATATTCGCTGACAAACAGCAAAGTTAAGGCCGCACCGCCGATAATCAATGCCACTTTTATCATTTTTTTAGCAAAATACCCAACTGCCATCCCAATGATAAAAGGAGCGCCAACATTACTAACCATAAATGCTGTCGAAAAAAAATCACTTCCTTGGCTTGAGCTGCTTATTGCCTGTTCACTCATTGTAAAAACCTCATTAAAATACTTAACTGACTTGAGGGCGTTATTGTAGTCAATTTATCTTCGATTCTAGATCACAAATTACTAATTACTAATTACTAATTACAACTGGGCTAAATTACCTTTCGTTTCTAACCAAGTCTTCCTATCCGGTGCACGTTTTTTTGCCAGCAATAAGTCTAATTGCTTTGCCGTACCATCGCCTTCATCAACTGTTAGTTGAACCAAACGGCGGGTATCCGGGTTCATTGTCGTTTCCCTTAATTGCCCGGGGTTCATCTCCCCCAGGCCTTTAAAGCGCTGCACGTTAATTTGACCTTTAATTTTTTCAGCTTTAATTCGATCTAAAATTATTTGTCTTTCCGCCTCGTCCAAGGCATAAAATACTTTCTTGCCTACATCGATCCGATACAGTGGTGGCATAGCAACAAAGACATGGCCTGCGCAAACTAATGCATTAAAATGTTGATAAAACAGGGCGCAAATCAAAGTTGCAATATGGTTACCATCTGAGTCTGCATCCGCTAAAATACACACTTTCCCATAGCGTAAGTTACGCAAATCACTGGATCCTGGCTCTATTCCCAGAGCCACTGCAATATCATGGACTTCTTGCGAAGCCATAACTTGCGAAGATTCAACTTCCCAGGTATTTAAAATTTTTCCTCGCAGTGGCATTATGGCTTGAAAATCCCGTTCCCGCGCCTGCTTTGCTGATCCGCCAGCGGAGTCTCCCTCCACTAAAAATAACTCAGTCCTGGCAATGTCTTGAGCTGAACAATCGGCAAGTTTGCCGGGTAAAGCAGGCCCTGATGTAATTTTTTTACGGATAACCTTTTTATTATCTTTTAAGCGTTTTTGTGAGTTGGCAATGATAATTTCTGCAATTTTCTCGCCTTCGTAGGGGTGCTGGTTCAACCATAAGCTAAAACTATCTTTGGCGATCCCCGACACCAACGCCACACATTCACGCGAGCTCAAACGTTCCTTAGTTTGCCCGGAAAACTGCGGATCTTCCAATTTTACCGATAAGACAAAATGGCAGTTTTCCCAAACATCTTCAGGTGCGAGTTTTACACCCCGGGGCAATAAACTCCTAAAATTACAAAATTCACGGATAGCTTCGGTTAAGCCAACCCGCAAGCCATTCACATGTGTCCCCCCTTGAATCGTAGGCACCAAATTAACGTAACTTTCGGCCAATACTTCCCCCCCGTTTTCTATCGCCCAAACAACGCCCCATTCTACAGCCTCGTGCTCAGCCACCAGACACCCCATAAAAGGTTGACCTGGCACAAATTCAATATCACCGATCCTGTCCAATAAATACTCTTTCAAACCATCTTGATAATGCCAAACATAGTTCTCTTCGGTTTGCTCTATACTCAAAGAAATTTTTAAACCCGGACATAACACAGCCTTAGCCCGTAAGATTTGTTTTAACCTTGAAATTGAAACCTTGTTTGAATCAAAATATTTTTCATTTGGCCAAAACTTAATCGCAGTACCCGTGTTGTTTTTGCCTACGCTACCGGCCTCAGCTAATTCTGACTGCTTTTCACCATCGGCAAATGCCATACGGTATAATTTTCCATTCCGCTTTACTTCAATTTCCAATCGTGCAGACAGCGCGTTGACAACTGAAACACCTACCCCATGTAAACCGCCAGAAAATTGATAGTTTTTATTGGAAAACTTACCGCCAGCATGCAATTGGGTCAAGATCAGCTCCACCCCTGGTATACCGTGTTCAGGGTGTATATCTACTGGCATGCCACGACCGTTATCAGCAACCCAAACACCACCTTCTTTACACAAAATAACTTCAATACTGTTTGCATGCCCTGCAATGGCCTCATCAACACTATTATCAACCACTTCTTGGACTAAATGGTTTGGCCGGGTAGTATCTGTATACATGCCTGGCCGTTTGCGTACAGGTTCTAATCCGCTTAAAACCTCAATGGCCGATGCGTTATATTCTGTGCTCATTCTTTAAATACTCCTTATCCAAATTCCTATATAATTTACTGCTTAATAATGACATCGTATCACTAAAAAATCCCCTATCTCTATGCCTAAAAAGAAATCGACCTCTTCTTTCGAAGAATCGCTGTCGGAACTTGAACAACTCGTACTTCAGCTAGAACAAGGTGACATTTCCCTAGAAGAGTCTCTCAAAGCTTTTGAGCGGGGTGTGACTTTAACTAGACACTGCCAAGCCGCCCTACAAGAAGCTGAACAAAAAGTCCAAATCTTACTTGAAAAAAACGGAACTCAAACCTTGGAGCCTTTTGCTGATGAGTAACGCCTTAAACGATTATATTAAATTTTGTCAAACCCGCGCTGAAACCGCTTTAGAAGCAAGATTGCCCAAGCCTCAAACACTACCCATAAAACTGCACGAAGCTATGCGCTATTGTGTATTAAATGGCGGCAAACGCATGCGCCCCATGCTAACTTATGCTACCGGCAAAACCTTAGGGCTGCCGCCAGAAACACTAGATGGCCAAGCCTGTGCCGTTGAATTTATCCATGTCTACTCATTAATCCATGATGACCTTCCCGCTATGGACGATGATGACCTTAGACGCGGCAAAGCCACTTGCCATATTGCTTTTGATGAAGCGACAGCGATATTAACGGGTGATGCCTTACAAGCCTTAGCATTTGAAATTCTAGCCCATGATCCCGAGATTACAGCGGCTGCCCCGACCCGTTTACAAATGATTACCACCCTAGCCAAGGCTAGTGGCTCACAAGGTATGGTGGGTGGGCAAGCAATAGATCTTGAATCTGTTGGTAATCCACTTACCTTGCCTGAACTTGAAAATATGCACATCCATAAAACAGGCGCTTTAATCCGGGCAAGCGTAACTTTAGCCTCGCTATCTAAACCAGACATTGACCTAGAAGCGTCTCAAAAACTGGATCGCTATGCTAAATGCATAGGTTTGTCGTTCCAAGTCAAAGACGATATTTTAGACGAAGAAAGTGATACCACAACGCTAGGCAAAACCCAGGGCAAAGATAAAAATAACGACAAACCCACTTATCCCGCCTTACTTGGCCTGTCTGGTGCAAAACAGAAAGCCCAAGAACTGCATGATCAAGCCATAGAAAGCTTAGCGCTATTTGGCAAAGAAGCCGATTTACTGCGCGATTTATCACTTTACATCATCCAGCGCGACCATTAAATTTAAACCAATTATATGGATAGAATAAAAAATAAAATCCGTGACATAGTCGATTTTCCAAAAGCCGGTATTATCTTTAAAGACATTACCCCTTTAGTTAAAGATCCTGAAGCACTAAAGCTCACCATACAGAAAATGGCTGCGCCTTTTAAAGATAGGGACATAACTACCATCGCAGGTATGGAAGCTAGAGGTTTTATTTTCGGGTCATTAATTGCCTGGGAAATGGGATTGCCTTTTGTACCTTTACGCAAGCCCGGTAAACTGCCCTATGATGTGCAAAGCGTGTCTTATGATCTAGAATATGGTTCAGCCACCTTGGAAGCCCATATTGATGCCTTCGACAGCAACGACCGAGTACTTGTTGTTGATGATTTATTAGCCACTGGCGGTACGGCTAAAGCTAGCTGTGAGTTGATAAATAAACTTGGCGCAAGCGTTGAAGCCTGCGCTTTCGTGATAGAGTTAGATTTTTTAGGTGGCCGGAGTAAATTAAGCCCTTATGAAGTCCATTCTTTATTACATTTTTAAGACTGTGACGGGTTTATCCGCTGTAAAATTATTTAACCTTGATGCTATCCAATTTATTATTAGCTTTCTCAAATGATTTTACAGTGGTTTTAAATGATTCGGTAACATTACCAAACGACTCCGATACCTGACCGAATTCATCCTTACTTTTTAAAGTTGGATCTGTGTTACTGGTGTCATGATTATTATTCATTTCAACTCCAGATTTTACTTTTTCTGGTCTTACGCTAACATCATCATCGCCTAGCAAGTTATCTAGGTCGGAATCTATAGACGCTTCTGGCTTCCCGTCTACAGCTAAATTTTTACGCCATTGAAAAAAAGCTTCGCGGGTAAATACATAAGGATCTAGTGCCGCCTCATTAATAAACTTGAGTGAGCCCTCGGCATTGGCACGCGTATTAAGCAAGGATATTAACTGTACAGGCGCCCCAATATAAGAAGTTGGGTTGGTTGCAGTATCAAATACCGCACCAGGCACACCTCGAGTCGTTGAAGGCCCCAAAAAAGGCAATACTAGATATGACCCTGGTGGCACACCCCAAACCGCCAGGGTTTGGTCAAAATCTTCTTCGTGTTGTTCTAAGCCCAGCTCTTTTGCGATATCAAACAGCCCCACCAAACCAAACGTTGAATTAACTGCGAAACGCCCTGTATCAGCAGCGCCTTGTGAAAACTTAGCTTGTAAGAAATCATTCAAAACAACATTAATATTTTTTAAATTAGTAAAAAAATTGGCCACACCGGTTTGCACAAACTTAGGCGTAACATATAAATAAGCATCAGAAATAGGCTTAGCAACATAACTATCCACAGAATCATTAAAACCAAAGACCCTCCTATTAAAACCTTCGTAAGGGTCGAGCTTATTCACCTCAACTTCAGGTTTATTATCACCCGTGGTTGCACAACCACTTAAGTTTACAAACAAACCCACCAAGATCGCATAAAATAATACTGTGGCTTTAATTTGATGATTGCCTTCGTTCTGCCTATTCATTAGCTTTAAACCTTACTGTTTTGAATAATTTTCTATTTTTTCGTTAATGATGGCTACTAAGGCATCAAAGCCTTCGCGTTGCAAAATACTGGTGTATTCTGATCGTTTAACTGCTAAATCACTGACGCCATTGGCAATAATATTAATTATTCGCCAACTTTTACCTTTATCCTTAAGCTGATACTCAAACTTAACTGGCTTATCATCTGGAATATTAAGATGCGAATGGACAACGACGCCACCTCTTTTTGTTTCCGTTTCCGTATCGAAAACAAAAGACTCCCCTGCATACTCTTTAAAATTATGAGCGTAAGAGGCAATACTTAATCGGGTAAACACATCGATAAACTTTAACTGTTGTTCCTCGGTTAATTTTTCCCATTCCTGGCCGACGACTATGCGCGCAATTTTAGTCAAATCATGGCTATCGGCAACAGATTTGGCAAGTCTATCATACCTTCCTTGATAACCCAGCTTCTTACCATTTTTCATCACATCGATCAGATCAACCTGAAACTTATCAACAACCTGCTTAGCAGTTGCCACCTCCTCTTCAGCAATAGCAGAGCCAACAGCCATGACTAACATTATCATACTAATAATGCACTTTATTATTTTTAAAAGCATACGCTTATAGTCCTCATGGAGTAAAAAACCACATTCAAATTTTTTGGTATATCCGGCCTTTCCATCTCGATCTTTCGCCTTTCCAATAACGCAAAGCTGAAGACCATGTCATTAATAAAAATAGTCCAGAGATAAGCAATAACGCTAAGCCCCAGGCAGGATTCAGGGAGTAAAAGCGTAAAACCGGCAAATACAGGCCAAACATAATGGCAATAGATAAAGCGCCAACTATACCCAACGCATGCGGCCAAATAAAAAGGCTAAGAAAAGGCATCCAATACATTAGCAACATAATTACGGAACAACTGACTAAGCCCAATAACGAGTAATTGAGTTGGGTAAATGCGGTGCGGGCAACCATATCCCAAATATTTGCCAATTTTTCATAACGTCGTTGGCTTAAAACCCCATGGGTAAGTCCTACCCAAGTTTTAAAACCAGCTGACTTAACAGCTTTTGCCAAAGAACAGTCATCAATAACTGCATTTTTAATCGATACCATCGCCCCAACTTCACACAACACAGAAGTTTTGGCAAAAATACAACCTCCCGCGGCAGCTGCAACCTTATGCCTAGAACTATTCGACAAGGCAAATGGATACATCATCTTAAAGAAGAAGATAAATGCCGGCATCAACAATTTTTCCCAAATTGAATCAAAGCGCAACACAGCCATTAAAGATACAAACTGCAATTGCTCTGATTCCAGCTTTGTCTTTAGACTGTTAATCATGCCAGGCAGTAAGGCAATATCAGCATCTAGCAATAGAGTATATTGGGTAGCTACTTGTTTAAGGCCTTGCTCTTGTGCCCAGAGTTTTCCGCTCCAACCCTCAGGTAGTTGTTTGGATTCTATGATACTTAAATGGGGGATATTAGAGCCATTTGCAAGCGCAATGGTTGCATCGCTAGAATCGTCATCGACTAAAATGACCTTGAGGTTCTTACCTTGTTCCCGCAATGATGCCAAGGTACCCGCTATGACTTCTGCTTCGTTGCGGGCAGGAATGACAACGGTAACCTCACTTAAGTCGACTTCAGCAGCTAACACAGGCACGGCCTCTAAAACCTCGCTAACTGACCAGGGTCGCCACGGCAGCAACAAAGTGCCTAACCAGATCGCTGCTGCCGTTACGGTTAGATAAAAAACCACTTCCTGCATAGTTACTTTACAATTTCAACTCGGACTGGAATACCTGCCAAAGTCCCTACAGGCTTTACTGAGGTTTGATCTGGCATAGGCTCTGGCACCATTGCACCATCAGTTGTAGGGCCTTTTATAGCTGTAATTAGCGCTTTTAATGGGTTTTTAAGCATATCTTCAACGGCGGTTGCTTCATAACCACAATGCGCCATACAACTCGCGCATTTAGGATTTGTGCTATTCCCGTATTTTTCCCATGGTGTCGTATCAAGCAGTTCTTGAAAGCTAGCGGCATTACCTTCATCAGATAATAAATAACATGGCTTTTGCCACCCGAACACGTTGCGTGTAGGATTTCCCCAAGGCGTGCATTGATAGTTTTGGTTACCTGCCAAAAAATCCAGATACAACGACGAATGGTTAAGCTTCCATTTTCGTTGTTTACCCAACTTAAAAATACCTCTGAACAAATTTTTAACATCTTTACCTTTGATAAAAACATCTTGTTGTGGCGCCCGTTCATAACTAAACCCGGGTGCAATTGTGACGCCTTCAACGCCCAATTCCATCGCATAATCCAAAAATTGCGCCACTTCTTCAGCATTTTCGCCTTGGAACAATGTACAGTTGATAGTAACCCGAAAACCTTTTTCAAGCGCTAACTTAATAGCCTCAACGGCGCGCTCAAAAACACCTTCCTGACAAACAGAGGTATCATGCCGTTCCTGTAAGCCATCCAAGTGGATGGAAAAGGTCAAGTACGGGGATGGTTTATAATCATCAATCCGCTTTTTGAGCAATAAAGCATTGGTGCATAAATAAACAAACTTCTTGCGTGCAATCAGGCCTTCGACGATACGCGGCATATCTTTGTGTATCAGTGGTTCCCCACCTGGTATGGATACCATAGGTGCGCCACACTCATCTGCAGCGGCCATACACTCTTCATAAGATAGGCGTCGATCTAAAGTTTCTTCAGGATAATCAATTTTGCCGCAGCCTGCACAAGCAAGGTTACAGCGGAATAATGGTTCCAGCATTAAAACCAAGGGATAGCGTTTAACACCTTTCAGCTTCTGTTTGATAAGATAGCTGCCCACGGCCAGTTGTTGACGTAAAGGAACTCCCACGAGCAAACCCTCCAATAATTCTGTTAATAACGGCATGGCTAAATTGATGCCATGCCGACCTGTAACTAATATGATATGCCAAATGGTAAATACGTTGCAATAAAGCAACAGCATACAATGCTTAAGACCAGTGCTTGCCAGTTTAATTCAACAGCCGATAACTAGAATAATAAAGCTTATTTAACAATAAGATAAAAACACTTAACCGCTATTTAAGGCAATTAAAATTTTTCTTATTTGCAGCATTTATCTGACTATCCTATCGCATTAACTGCAGCTTAGTTACTTATTTGTCAAAATACAACAGAACTTGGCCAAATTGCTGTTAACAATACTAAATTTTGTCCAAGAGCAAGCCTAAACACCACGTATTATCAGCATGCCAAGGATATTAACAATAAAACAACATTGCTTTGCAAAATACCAACAAACAGTATATGATTTCTGCAACAACAGATTTGAATCCTCAGCACATATAACGCAATTTCTATGAACGGAACGCAAATTTCACTGGACAACCCTAAATCTTTAAACAAACTTTCCGATGATGGGTTTCAAGCCGCGTTACTTGAAGGCGTCTCCAGAACTTTTGCGCTAACCATTCCACAACTTCCGCCTGGCCTTTATCAACCCGTAGCCAACGCTTATTTATTATGCCGTATTGTCGATACTATAGAAGATGAAGTGTCCTTAACGGCCGAGCAAAAAAAATATTTCTGTTCTGAATTCATCCAGGTTGTTAAATCGGGGACCAACTCAGAACCTTTTGCTGTTGAATTAGCACCATTGTTATCAACGCAAACCATTGCCGCTGAACATTGCTTAATCCATGTTTTACCAAGAGTGATCGAAATTACCCATAAATTCGATCCTGCCCAAATAGAAGCCCTTGCCTGTTGCGTGGAAACCATGGCTCAAGGCATGCCAATTTTTCAAGCCAAAAACTTGCGTAATGGCTTGGCTACCCTGGCCGATATGAACGAATACTGTTATTACGTTGCTGGTTGTGTTGGTGAAATGTTAGCCAAATTATTTTGTCATTATTCCCCTGAAATCAATCAAAACCGTGAACAACTCCTGGCTTTGTCGGTATCCTTTGGCCAAGGCTTACAAATGACCAACATACTCAAAGATATTTGGGACGATGCCGCAAGAGGGGTCTGCTGGTTACCCCAAGATATATTTATTGAGACTGGATTTGATTTGGCTACTTTATCACCACAAACCAATGACCCTAATTTTAGGACTGGGCTAAAACATTTAATCAGTATTGCCCACAGCCACTTAAAAAATGCCCTAACTTACACACAACTGATACCGGCGCATGAAACAGGCATCAGAAATTTCTGCCTATGGGCTTTAGGCATGGCAATCCTCACCCTTAAAAAGCTCAACGCTAATTTGAGCTTTAATGAATCTAGCCAAGTCAAAATTAGCCGTAGCAGCGTTAAAGCAACTATTTTTACCGCCCGCTTGACAGTGCGTAGCAATTTTTTATTGTCCTTACTGTTTGCTTGGACTAGCCAAAGCTTAAAAACACCGGGTTGGACATATTCGCTACCTTCCTCAAAATCGCACCTTGATCTTTAAGGATTAGAAAATGTTTACTGATGCAAACACCACATTAAATACCAGCAGCGCACCGAGTTCATCTACAGCTATCCATTCAAATGCATTTGATATCAACAAAGCCATACTAAGGGCACAAGATAGCTTAATTAGCTTACAGCACCCAGATGGCTTTTGGTTATTCGAACTTGAAGCCGACTGCACCATCCCCTCTGAATACATCATGATGATGCATTATTTAGGGGATATTAATGAAAGCTTACAAGCAAAAATAGCAAACTTTTTAAGGTCACGCCAATCAGAAGACGGTAGCTATGCCTTATATACAGGCGGCCCTGGCGATATTAGTGGCAGCGTCAAAGTCTATTACGCCCTAAAAATGGCGGGCGATAGCATAGACGCCCCCCATATGGTGAAACTTAGGCAATATATCTTAGATCAAGGCGGCGCCGCCAAAGCTAACGTTTTTACCCGCATTGCCTTGGCTACTTTTGAACAACTGCCTTGGCGTGGCGTTCCCTACATTCCAGTGGAAATCATGTTATTACCTAAATGGTTCCCATTTCATCTTGACAAAGTTTCCTACTGGTCAAGAACTGTAATGGTACCTTTATTTATCTTGTGCACATTAAAAGCTAAAGCTAAAAACCCAAAACAAGTCGATATACTCGAGCTTTTTTGCACGCACCCAGATTTAGAAAAACACTATTTTCCAGAACGCACCATCCTAAACAAATTTTTCTTAGGATTGGATCGTTTTGGCCGGGCTATCAACCCATTTATCCCACGGCGCATGCGTCAACATGCTTTAAACAAAGCAAAAAACTGGTTTATTGAACGACTTAATGGTGTAGACGGCTTAGGCGGTATTTTTCCAGCCATGGTTAATGCATACGAAGCTATGCTACTCATGGGGATGCCCAAAGATCATGAACTAGTAGTAACAGCACGCCAAGCCATAGACAAATTATTAGTCATCAACGAGCACGATGCTTACTGCCAACCTTGTTTATCGCCCATTTGGGATACTGCCTTAACTGCCTTAGCTTTACAAGAGGCTAACAGCAATTCACTTAACCGGCCATTGACCCAGGCCTACGATTGGTTAAAAAGCAAACAATTAAGTGATGAACCTGGCGATTGGAGAATTTCCAAACCTAATTTAGCCGGTGGCGGCTGGGCTTTCCAATTTAATAACCCACATTATCCAGATGTTGATGATACTGCTGTTGTCGCGTTTGCCATGGCAGATTCAGGCCTACCCAATCTTGATGAATCAATAGACCGAGCCAGCCATTGGATTTCTGGTATGCAATCAAAAAATGGCGGTTACGGTGCTTTTGACGTCGACAATACCTGCTATTATCTTAACGAAATTCCTTTTGCGGATCATGGCGCTTTATTAGATCCGCCAACCGCCGATGTCAGCGCGCGTTGCGCTATGCTTTTGGCAGTAGTAGCCCGCCAGCAAAAACAGTATTTGCCCACTTTAGAACGCATCATTACCTATTTGCGTAGCGAACAAGAAGACGATGGCTCTTGGTTTGGCCGCTGGGGCACCAATTTTGTTTACGGCACTTGGTCGGTGTTAATGGGGTTAGAACAAACCACACTCCCAAAAAACGACCCCATGTTTGTTAAAGCGGCACAATGGTTAAAAAACACCCAACGTGAAGATGGCGGCTGGGGTGAAGATAATTATAGCTATCATGATCAAGAGTATAGTGGTAAATATCATTTCAGTACGGCCTTCCAAACCGCATGGGCTATTTTAGGTTTAATGGCCGCTGGCCAAGTCAATAGCCCAGAAGTCAAATTAGGTATTAATTTCATTCTGCGTAACCAACAAGCTGATGGCTTATGGCATGACAAATGTTTTACTGCACCCGGATTTCCAAAAGTTTTCTATTTAAAATACCATGGCTACGACAAGTTTTTTCCTTTATGGGCTTTGGTAAGATACCGTAATGAGCTAAGCAAGCTGTGATCACAGGTCTAGTTGTTGCTTTACCTGAAGAAATTAGCACTCTAACTGCTAAGCAAGTTGCCAAAGGTGAATGTTTTTCAATTACGGAAGAATTGCTCCTAGTCAATAGCGGTACAGGTGCTGCCAATGCTCGCCTTGCGGCCCAAAAATTAATTGGGCTAGGCGCAAAACGCTTAATTAGTTGGGGCTGCGCAGCAGGATTAAGCCCATTATTAAAGCCAGGCGACTTAAGCTTACCCAAACGCTTGTTAAACCAAAATAATTTAGTTTTAGAGACCGATCCAAATTGGCATGAATATACCCAAAAACAGTTTGGCAATAACAGTTCGGTGCATACGGGTGACTTGTTGGACAGCCAAAGCATAGTTTCACTGAGTACTGTAAAACAAGCATTACATTACCAAACCAATGCACAAGTGTTAGATATGGAAAGTTTTGCTGTAGCCGGCATTGCCCAAGACCATAACCTGCCCTTTTTGGCTATCCGCGCTATAGCAGACCCTGTCAGTATGAATTTACCCCGCGCTGTCAGTTATTCCGTAAATAGCGAGGGTCAAGTTGTATTATTCAAGCTATTAAGCTTCCTAGCCTTACATCCTAATGAATTGCCTGGGTTGATTAAACTCGGGCTACATTTTTCCAAGGCACAAAAAACATTAAAAAATACGGCAAAAAAATTACACCTAATAGCCCACTAATCCCGATTCCCGGCCTATCGGATAGCTGAGGCAACCAATAACCCTTATGAGGTAACCATGACATTTAGCATTGCAGAACTTTTTTCCACGCATTACAGCGATAAGTTTTCCATGCACGAACAATACTTGAATAACCAAATGGTCAGGGTTTTAAAAACCATTGGTTACGACCGTAATTATAAACGCGCTATCGGCCAATACTTATACGATGAAAATAATACTGAATACCTCGATTTATTAAGTGGTTTTGGTGTGTTTGCCGTGGGCCGGAACCATCCCACCATTATCAAAGCACTAACTGAAACGTTAACCTTAGAATTACCCAATTTAGTCCAGCTTGATGTTTCGGTATTAAGTGGTTTACTCGCACAAGAACTGCTCAAAACCACACCTGACAACCTCGATAAAATCTTTTTTTGCAACTCCGGCACAGAAGCCGTAGAAGCCGCCATAAAATTTGCCCGTTACACGACCCAACGCGAAAAAATTGTATTTTGCGAACATGGCTATCATGGCCTAACCATGGGTGCCTTATCGTTGAATGGTGAAAAAATCTTCCGTGAAGGTTTTGGTCCTCTACTACCTGGCTGCAGCGCAATTCCATTTAATGACCTAGCCGCTTTAGAACAAGCACTCAGTAACAAAGACGTAGCCGCCTTTATTGTAGAACCTATCCAAGGCAAAGGGGTTAATCTTCCTGATGATAATTACCTACCTGAAGTAGAGCGCCTATGTAAAAAATACGGTACCTTATTTGTCGCTGATGAGGTACAAACCGGTCTAGGCCGCACTGGAAAATTTTGGGCTATCGAACACTGGGGCGTTAGGCCTGATATGATCTGTATGGCTAAAGCCTTGTCTGGAGGCTTTGTGCCAGTTGGCGGTGTTGCCATGACGCATACCATTATGGACACTGTCTTCAACCGTATGGACCGTGCCGTCGTGCATGGCTCAACTTTCTCAAAAAATAATATGGCCATGGCCGCAGGTTTGGCAACTTTACACGTATTAAAAGAAGAAAATTTAATTGAGAATAGCGCAAAAATTGGTAATGACCTGATTAACAACCTAAATGCGTTAGCTAGCCAATATGAGTTTTTAAAAGAGGCCCGTGGCAAGGGTATGATGATAGCTATTGAATTCCAGTCCCCCAAAAGTTTATTGTTAAAAGCCGCCTGGAGCATGTTGGAAACCGCTAATAAAGGCCTATTTTGCCAAATGGTGACCATACCACTATTTAAGGAACACCACATATTAACGCAAGTGGCAGGACATGGCATGAACGTGGTGAAATTACTACCACCCTTAAACTTGACCCAAAAAGACCATGACCACGTGGTTAGCTCGTTTGATAAAGTCATTGCAGACACACATCAAATACCCGGTTCAATTTGGGATTTAGGCAAAAACTTGGCTGGACATGCCTTAAAAAAATAACTTATTAACCCACACGAAGCTGTTATGAAAAAAATATTAATACTTTGTACTTTTTTTGCTTTAGTCAGTTACACAAATCTGGCATCCTCCCATGCCGTAGTGACTGAATATTCTTTAAAAATAAAACCGATACATGCGCATCAGGCCGATAGCGTCAGCTTATCGTTCAATTCTCAAATTGAATTGGCCTTATCGCGTATCTTTTTGGTACGGAAAGGTGATGTCCAAGAATCATTAACACTGGACAAAGGCAAAAAGCAAGGTCAAATCAGCGTACAAATTCCTGCCTTAGATGTTGGCGACTATGCGCTCAGACTTAAAGTGTTTGCTGCCGACGGGCATTTAACAGAAGACGTTATTCACTTTTCTGTAACGGAATAGGCAACATCAATGGCTGGTATTGCGGATTTTCTTGATTCATTAATTGGCGGTGTCGCCTTAATTTGCTTTGCCTTTGCCATAGGCAGTATATTTTGGGGGCTGTTTGTATTGCGGCCCTGGCAACGGCAAGAAGGCTACACCGAAGCCTTATTACAAAAAACAGTTGCTTTACTTTATATAGGCGGATTTGCATTTGCGGCGGCCCAACTCTTTAAAGTTATACTAAAAATATGGCTAATGACCGCTGTTTTGGAAAAATGGCCATTTCCAGAATTTGCAGACACCACCCAATTTATCGGCGGAGTCATCCGAGCTTTCCTTGCCTTAGCTATGGCGAGTTATTGTTACTTAAATTTACGCCATCACCCATTTTCAAAATCCCACTGGATAGGTGCAGCGATAGCCGCCGTACCCATGATAATTTCCGGTGCTTGGTTAGTGCATGCAGCCGGCCGTTTTGAAAACCAATATATTCTTATGGCACTCACGGTCATTCATCAACTCGCAGCTGCTGCTTGGGTTGGCGGGGTCTTCCATTTAGTCAACCTTTGGTTTTTACGGCGCGAGAATAAGATTCCGGCAAACTTATGGCCAATGTTGCTTAAGCGCTTTACACCCTTTGGTATGGCAGCCGTTGGCATGATCCTAATTTCTGGTTTGCCCATGGCATTACAATATATCGATAGTTGGAACGGCTTTATAGGCACCGGCTATGGTAATTTGTTGATGGTAAAAATCACCCTCTTAGGCTTAGCATTAGGCTTTGCTGGACTAAACAAAATGTCGGTATCACAATATTTTGTCTCCGGTAACCCACATGCTATGACGGTACGGGTGCCGTATTATGTGGAAGCTGAAACCTTTGTATTAATTACTTTATTATTTACTGCAGCAAGCTTAGCATCACAGCCACCGGCTATTGATATTCCTAATTTGACCGCAAGCTGGCAAGAAGTTGCCAATACATTTACCCCAAAAGTTCCTAGGACTAATTCACCTACACATCAAGACTTAATTGCAGGGGAAGCTGGGCGGGTCGCCATTGTTGGCCAAATTCCATCACCAGCAGCCACTGAATGGTCTGATTATAATCATAATATCGCCGGCGTTTTCCTAACAACGATGAGCTTTTTTGCCATGCTCTCCTATTTAAAAAGCTTGCCTTCGGCATTTTCATTATTTAACCGCTACCTATCCTATACACGCTATTGGCCTATCGGATTTGTGGGTTTAGGCATCTTTTTGTTTTTCCGTAGTGATGCAGAAACTTGGCCATTGGGGCCTATTGGTTTTTGGGAGAGTACTTTTAATAATGGTGAAGTTTTGCAACATCGGATAGCGACTTTATTAGTTTTTGTTTTAGGTGTCTTAGAATTGATGGCCAGAATGCCACGCTACGCGAATAATAAACTCCCCTATTTTTTCCCCGTGCTGGCCGCTTTTGGTGGACTTATGTTATTGACCCATTCACATGTGGGCTTTCAACCGAAAAGCGCTTTTCTAATTCAAGTTGGCCACACTTTCATGGGAATATTATCCTTAATCTTAGCCACTGGCCGTTGGTTAGAACTCAAACTCGATAGTCCAGGCAAAAGCATTGCTGGCTTTGTTTCCGTTGCCGCTTTATTTCAAATCGGACTTGTTTTATTGTTTTACCGCGAACCTCTTTACTAACTATGCATAAACTTAATCAGTATCCACTGTTACAAAATATTAACTCACCCGCTGATTTACGTGAGTTAAGCCGCGACCAGTTAAAACCGTTGGCGCAAGAGTTAAGAAATTACTTAACCCAAACCGTAAGTATTTCCGGTGGCCATTTTTCGGCCGGCTTAGGTACAGTGGAATTAACGATAGCCTTACATTATGTTTTTGATACACCGACTGACCAATTAGTTTGGGATGTTGGCCATCAGGCTTATCCACACAAAATTTTAACCGGCCGTAAAGACCGTATGACAAGCATTCGTACCCGCGGTGGCGTGTCAGCTTTCCCTAACCGCAGTGAAAGTCAATATGATGCTTTTGGTGTTGGCCATTCCAGTACATCCATCAGTGCCGCATTGGGTATGGCCATCGCTTCAGGTCTAAAAGGTGAACAAAAGCAAATGGTGGCCATAATCGGTGATGGTAGCATTACCGGTGGTATGGCTTTTGAGGCCATGAACCATGCCGGCTCAATTGATGCCGATGTGTTGGTGGTATTAAATGATAATGATATGTCCATATCACCTAATGTTGGTGCCTTAAATAATTATTTAACGAAAGTATTATCCAGCCGGTTATATTCTTCAGTGCGTGAAGAAAGTAAAAAAGTACTTAGCAAAATGCCAAGTGTCTGGGAATTGGCCCGCAAAACTGAAGAACACATGAAAGGTATGATCGTACCTGGAACCTTGTTTGAGGAATTAGGCTTTAACTACATTGGTCCTATAGACGGCCACGATGTCGATATGTTGGTTTCTACATTGGAAAACTTAAAGCAAATTAATGGCCCACGGTTTTTGCATATCGTCACTAAAAAAGGTAAAGGTTATCCACCTGCGGAAAAAGACCCTCTAGCCTATCACGGCGTACCCGCTTTTGATCCCAGCAAAGACTCATTACCTAAATCTAAAGCCTCCACGCATCCTAGTTATACAGAAATTTTCGGCCGTTGGTTGTGTGATATGGCTGAAAAAGATCAACGTTTGCTAGGCATTACCCCAGCCATGCGAGAAGGCTCTGGCCTAGTAGAGTTTTCTGAACGTTTCCCTAAGCGTTATTTTGATGTCGCCATTGCTGAACAACATGCGGTAACTCTTGCTGCAGGTCAAGCCTGCCAAGGTGGCAAACCAGTAGTTGCGATTTATTCTACTTTCTTACAACGTGCTTACGACCAGCTTATCCATGACGTTGCATTACAAAACTTGGACGTTCTGTTTGCGCTTGACCGTGCTGGCCTAGTTGGCCCTGATGGCCCAACCCATGCAGGCAGTTTTGATTATAGCTATTTGCGGTGCGTCCCAAATATGCTCATTATGGCACCAGCAGATGAAAATGAATGCCGGCAAATGCTAAGCACGGGATATAACTACCCAGGACCAGCTTCAGTACGCTATCCACGAGGCAAAGGTCCTGGCGTTGCGATAGACAAGGCCTTAACGGAATTAGCCATTGGCAAAGCTGAGATTAGACATGAAGGCGGAAGAATTGCCATTTTAGCTTGGGGCAGCATGGTTGCACCGGCTTTAGAAGCTGGCAAGCTATTTGGTGCAACCGTGGTCAATATGCGTTTTGTCAAACCTTTTGATGAAGACTTGGTTTTACAACTTGCTAAAAGCCATGATATTTTCGTAACTGTTGAGGAAAACGTCTTAGCTGGAGGCGCTGGCAGTGCCATTAATGAATTTTTACAAGCACAGCGTATTCTTATGCCAGTACTAAATATAGGTTTACCCGATGCTTTTGTGGAACAAGGTACCCGGGAAGAACTTTTAAGTTTATGTGGACTTGACAGTATAGGTATAAAACAAAAAATTGAAGACTTTTGTGCTTAAATCATTAAATCTCTCAATAACTATGCCTAAAGATACTTTAGTTAATGCGTACTAGGTCTTGAGCGGTTTCTAACTCAATAAGCCGCTAGAAACCTCAAGTCTTTTCAAAGTTATATTCTGGCTGTTTTTTGGCATAAAAATTAAAACGTGAGCCGCATTAACCGTAGACATAAGCGAAAAACTTAGTCTATCAAACCCTCTAAACCAGATTCCAATGCTAGAATTTCGCTTAAGTTTTCTGCTATAGAGGTTTTTGATAGCCCTAGCCTTTCAGCAACTGGATAAGGAAAACTTGCTAGCATTATTTCTTCATCCAATCCTCGTCGTTGCGACTGCGTTATAAAACGCGCCAAATGAACCACATAAGCGGACAAAGGCGCGTTCTCAATGGCCATAGGATCACCGCAATAAGCTAACGTGCCAATCAATTCTGGAGAAAATTTCCAACGACGGCATAGCTCAGCACAGACTTCTTCACTAGTAAAGCCTAGACGGTTTATTTCCAATAAAGCACGACTATGTGTTTCATCAATATGCTGATTAATCTCGTTTGCAGCAGATGGATCCCCCATATAGATTAAAACACTGCCTAAGCCATTCATTAAACCGGCTGTAAATGCAAGATCCTCTTCCCTATCGTAAACGTCTAGCCAAACCACCTACTCAACCCTGTTACGAACTGTCATCCTTGCCCTTTTGGATGGGGACTACCGATGACATTACCAAAGAAGTGGATTGGGCATATTGAGGCATGGCAGGCC
>JBAZXA010000002.1:0-481542 GCA_041660045.1 Methylococcaceae bacterium
AGCCAAGGGCTGTCAAACGACGGCCTAAACCCTATCCTTTATTGACCAAAACAAGGGCTGAAGCCAAGGTCGACATCAAAAATTATGGACACCCGAAAAAACTTAAGTAAGTGCCATTCGGGTCAGACTCGTTTGATTGTCGATTACTGGCTGTGGACTTTATTTTCAATCGAGCCTGACCCCAGTACTGCTACCTGAAATACAATAATACGCTTAAAAACATAGAGATGCCTATATTTATGAAGGATAAACTTTGAGTTGTTATAGGATAAAATTGAAATTCCTACACTTCAATATCCACCCAAAGCTTAGCCGCTATCAATTTTATGCGACTATCAGCCAACCCGCAAATCACCCGTTTCAAAAAAGCGTTCCTGTAAATCCAACAATTGCCTTTCAAGGATTTTTTTCCCACTGAAGCCATTGCTGAAATTATCGCCCATACCCGGGGTAGGCGAGGCTCAGTCTTTACACCCTTAGTCACCCTCAAAACCTTTATATTCCAGGTTTTAAGTAACGACGGCCCGTGCCAGCGGGCGGTGGGGTATGTACTGGCTGAACGTTTAAGCCAAGGCCAACCGGCAAACTCGGTCAACACGGGGCGCTACTGCAAAGCCCGTAGCCGGTTGTCATTAAGGCCCATGCGCCAGGCGGTTAAAAACGTGGGGATGCGTCTGCACCAGCAAATGCCAAAAGCTTGGCTAGGGCAAGATTACCGCGTTGTCTTACTTGACGGCACAACGCTCCTGATGCCGGATACGGCCGATAACCAGCGGGTTTTTCCGCAACAAAGCCATCAAAAACCCGGCTTAGGCTTTCCGATTGCCCGCTTAGTCGGGCTGGTTTCGTTAGCCGCGGGCACGGTGCTGGATTATCAGCTGGCGCCCTACCAAGGCAAAGGCAGCGGGGAGACCTCACTGTTTGCCCCATTAATGGGCTCACTGGCCCCCGGCGACCTGTTATTGGCTGACCGGTATTATTGCACGTTTGCCATCATTGCCTTGCTACAAGCGCAAGGTATCCCGGTCCTGATGCAAAACCATGCACAAAAGAAAACCGATTTTCGGCGTGGTAAAAAGCTGGGCCAGCGCGACCACGTAGTGGCTTGGCAAAAGCCCAAGCGTAAACCGGTTTGGCTGTCTGGGCAGGCGTACGCCGAATTACCGCAAGAAATAGGGGTTCGGGAATTTGCGGTGGCAGGCCGGGTCTATATCACAACGTTGGCGGCAGATAAAACCTGCCCTAAACAAGAATTGGCGGCTTTATACCAAAGCCGCTGGAAAATTGAACTCGATTTCCGCACCTTGAAAACCCATATGGGGATGGACATGTTACGCTGTAAAACGGCGGAAATGGTGAAAAAAGAAATCGCAGTCAATTTACTGGCTTACCATTTAATCAGGGGCAATATGGCTCAAGCAGCCATTCTAGGCAACAAAATTCCGCGGCAAATCAGTTTTAGGTCGGCAGTACAGTTTATCAGTGAAATAACCACTGATTTTTTAAAGAGAAACGGTAAAACCTTACAAAGCCTATTGCTGGGGATACTGAAAGCAATTGCTTCGGTCCCGATTGGGCGGCAAAAGCGAAAAAGGCAACCACGGGCGGTAAAACGAAGACCCAAGGCCTATCCATTACTCACGGTGCCAAGGTATGAGATTGTAGTATAACCAACTGTATTTAATAGATAACTCTGTTCAGGTAGCAGTATTGGGGTCGGCCCCCTTGATTCGTTCTGGAACGGATGGTCGCTTACGTTCCAACAACAGCAGGCTGGCGCTCAGCGCATGCCTTGGTATGAAGAACATCGGAAAGCCGTGTGCGGGAAAACTGCTTGCACGGTTTGATGAGGAAGGGCAGGCGCAAGCCTGTTCTTTACTCTACCCTTGATTTTCCCCTATCTTTTCTCTAAACGGTTTTTATGTTCTTCGAGCATTAAATTTAGAACCTCATTCATAGGCCTACAAGTCTTCCATTCATAAAGATCATATCCTTTATCAAGGTGATCCATAGTTTCTTTGTTCAATTTCCCTATTACTGATTTATCTAGTTCAATTTGGCCAAATGTATTTAAAAAATAAGTTTTCTTATTAAAACTCACAGACATTCTGATATTTTCAAAAAATGGTTCATTCGTATTCATATTTGAACTCTCTAACAAACTTTTAAAATAGCTATTTTTTATTACCATTTTGCCGCCCTGCTTTCCACCTTGGAAGTCTTTTTTTAAGATAGGTAGATATGTTTGGGTGCTAAAAAGCTTAAAATATACTATTGATACATCAGGCAAATCACAGGCCTCTGCTTTATTAGACACCCATAAAAATATAATTAGGCCATAACTCAAAGAAAATAATAATTTCATGGGTAAGTTGTCCTCCGTGGATAGCCAAGTTCTTCTCTGATAGGATTCTCAGAGCCGTTTACATTGTCCATCAAATATTCCGGTGCAGTTCCATCCGTAAGCCCAGTTGCAGCATGACCTATCTCATGACCTAAAATAATAACTGTGTCAGCTTTCTGTGGTCCATCTGTGTTAAGGTTTAAGGCGTTTTATTCTACCGGAAGCACCCTGCGCGGAATTGGGCTGATACATGGCAAAAAAAGACAAAAGTGTCCTGTGAATGGGAAAGCACTATCCATTGCAGGGCAATTCTATTCGTTAGCCGCTTAAGAGGACAGTCTTTGGACAACGTTACCCTCTGATTTTTAATGCAGCAAAACCGGGTCAACAGACTTTGAATCAGCGAATTTGATTACAAACCTACGACTAAGCCAAGGGGGAAGTATGCAACCTACGCTACAATCGAAAACTGAAAGTCAGCGGGTACAAAAGCTGCACGAATACCGCATCCTCGATACCCAGCCTGAACCGAACTTTGATGGCATCGTTGATATAGCGGCACAAATTTGCGATACGCCTTTTGTTTTAATCACATTTGTCGATAGTGACCGTGAGTGGTACAAAGCTAAAAAGGGCATTGTAGCCGACGAACAACCCAGAACCAGTGGCTTCGGTGCGCAAACCCTACAATATGGGGATGTCTTGGTTGTCGCTCACGTTGAGCATGACAGTCGCTTCGAGGCCAATCCCTTGGTGGTTTCTGAGCCGTATATCCGTTTCTTCGCGGGAATCCCCATTGTCATTCCTACCGGCGAAGCATTGGGTGCACTTTGTGTGCTCGACGTTGCTCAGCGAGAACTCAGTGCCGAACAACTCGAGGCACTTAGGATTCTTGCCCGTCTAGTCAGTACACCTTGGAGCTAAGGCACAAGGAAGGCTGCCAGTCCGACGTTCTTGCCGAATCACGACTGATAGAACAACCCTTGAAAACCAGGTTAGAGCGGCTGAATACAGCGGGTTACTCAGGTTACGTATTGCCAAAAGCCCGTCCGAAACAAACAGATTATTATAACCGTTTGGTACTCGAAGCTTTGTCAAAACAATACTGTGTCTTGGATGAAACTGGCAATATTCTGAAAATAAGCAACGAGTGGCTGGATTTCGACCGAGAATATGGTGGCAACTTACCAACGCTTCAGATAGGACAAAATTATTTGGCCCTGCTTGAAACCGGTTTGACCAACGCTAGGGGCGGGAAAGTGTTCGCTGAGGGAATTCGTTCGGTATTGAACGGCAGCTTATCCGATTTTTCGTTTGAATATCCTTATCGTACCGAAACTGGCCTGCTCTGGTTTGCCGGGAAAGTCATCCTGTTTCCCAAGCAGGACTTGGGTCGCGTTATTGTAATACATGAAAACATTTCCAATGCTCAGCATTTGGAACAACGCTTCCGGCAAGCGGTGGAATCGGCGCCCAATGCCATCGTGATGGTGGATGAGTCGGGGGTGATCGTGATGGTCAATGCGCAAACGGAGGCATCGTTCGGTTACACGTGCGATGAACTGATCGGACAAATGGTGGAGATATTGGTGCCTGAACGTTTTCGCGGCGGACATATCGGTTTCCGCCAGGCCTATCTTGCCAATCCTGTTTCGAGGCCAATGGGGGCCGGACGCGATTTGTACGGATTGCGCAAGGACGGCACTGAGTTTCCAGTCGAAATCGGTTTAGGCTTAGTTGAAAACCATAAGGAAACCTTAGTGCTCAGTTCGATAGTTGATATCACTAAACGCAAGCGCCTGGAACAACGGTTCCGTCAAGCGGTGGAATCGGCACCCAATGCTATTGTGATGGTGAATGAGTCGGGGTCAATCGTGATGGTCAATGTGCAAACGGAAGCATCGTTCGGTTACCCTCGCGATGAACTGATCGGACAAAGGGTGGAAATGTTGGTGCCTGAACGTTTTCGCGGCGGACATATCGGTTTCCGCCAGGCCTACCTTGCTAATCCTGTGTCTAGGCCAATGGGGGCCGGACGCGATCTGTATGGGCTACGTAAGGACGGTACTGAATTTCCGATTGAAATCGGCCTGGGTCTGATCGATGACGAGAACGGCATAATTATCCTTAGCTCTATTGTCGATATTACCGAGCGTCAGATTGCCCATAACAAACTGAAACAAACCCTCAACGAGAAAGAAATGTTACTTAAGGAGGTCTATCACCGGGTAAAGAATAACCTCCAGGTGGTATCTAGCCTAATCAACCTCCAGGCTGGTAATGTCAATAATCAGGAGACTGCCGATTTACTCAAACAGAGTGCCGACCGCATTAAAGCCATGGCCTTATTACATGAGAAACTCTACCTATCTAAAGATTTGGCTAGGACAGATTTCAATGAATACATCCGTAGCCTAGCCGACCATTTGCTCTTCGGTTATGGCACGTATTCTGACAAGTTCAAGTTAAGTATGAAAATCGACAATGTGTTTCTCGATGTCGATACCGCGATACCCTGTGGCCTAATCGTCAACGAATTGCTGTCCAATGCCATTAAGCACGCATTTCCCAAAGACAGGTGTGGCGAAATCGGCATCACATTCACACAGGAGCAAGGCGAATATATCCTGATTATTTCCGATAATGGTATCGGCCTACCCAGCAATATAGACTTCAAACAAAGCAACTCGCTTGGTCTGCAATTGGTCGAAACCTTGACTAATCAACTCATGGGGCGGATGAGCCTGGATCGGGAAAATGGATCAACCTTTACCCTGCAGTTTGCTAAAAATTGTTAATTAGGAGATACCCACATGTCGGCCAGCAGAATTTTGATCGTTGAGGATGAAGGCATTATCGCTATGGATATCCGTAGGCAATTGGAGGGTTACGGCTACACAGTGGTTGCAACCGCTTTTTCGGGAGGGCAAGCTATTACGCTGGCAAATTGGCATAAGCCCGATTTGGTTATTATGGATATTGTATTGAAAGGCGATATGGATGGTATCAGCGCAACCCATGCCATAACGGAATCGCTACATATTCCGGTGATATTCCTAACGGCTTATAGCGACCCCGCCACATTACAGCGCGCCAAAGAGACAGGCGCTTATGGCTATTTGATCAAGCCGTTCCGCCCGGATGAGCTGCATGCCTCCATCGAAGTCGCTTTGTATAAAAATCTGTTGGAACGCCGGCTGAAAGATAGCGAACAGTGGTTTGGTAAAACCCTGCGTTGTATCAGTGACGCGGTCATCGCCACCGACGCCGAAGGCATAATCCATTTCATGAACCCAGTAGCCGAGACGATAACGGGACAAAGTCTGGAACAAGCCAAAGGTAAACCCGTCATCGAGCTGATGACGCTGATATCAGAGGCGAGTCGCAGCATTATTGAAAACCCTGTCATCAGGGCATTACAGAGTCTGGCTGTGACTGGCCTTGATTGCCCGACCTTGTTTGTTAACCATTCAGGGCTGGAAATTCCGGTAGACGACGGTGCGGCCCCAATACTTGATGACGATGGGAGCTTGTTGGGTGCGGTTATAGTATTTCGAGACATCACCGCGCGTCGGCAAATGGAAAGATTACTGCGGGAAAGTGAAGAACGTTTCCATAGCTCATTCGAACTAGCCGCCATCGGCATGGCGCTGATAGACCTGAATGGCGGTTTCTTGCAAGTTAACAATGCCCTCTGTGTAATTTTAGGCTACACGCAAACTGAGTTGCTGAAATCTAATCTGCGAATGCTCACGCATGCTCACGCATGCGGACCATCATGAAAATGTATTCAGCCATCATTTACGGCAATTATTGGCCGACGAGTTGCTGACTTTTCAGATTGAGACCGAGTGCATTCATAAAGTCGTAGGCAAAACGGTTTGGGCCATGTTGAGCGCCTCGCTGGTACGCTCCTCTGACGGCGAGCCACAGTATTTTATTGTTCAGATCCAGAATATTTCCAACCGTAAATACGCCGAGCAGCAGATGATTTATCTGGCCAGTCACGACCCCTTGACCGGACTGCTGAATCGCGACCAGTTTCTTAACCAGCTTACTCAGGCTATGGCTGTTGTTCAACGGAATGACCGTAAACTGGCCCTGCTGTATCTCGATCTGGATCGCTTCAAGTTGATCAACGATACCCTAGGCCACCAGTTGGGAGATTTATTGTTACAAGCGGTCAGTAAGCGCTTAAAAATCTCGGTTCGCTCCATCGATATCCTGGCTCGGTTGGGTGGTGACGAGTTTATCGTGTTGCTGAGCGACATTGCCCACATCGACGATGTGGCCAGGATTGCGCAAAAGACCATAGACACCCTCACCCTACCGTTTACATTGGAAGGTAATGATCTTGTGGTCACCTCCAGCATTGGCATCAGCATTTGTCCAGACGATGGCAAGGACAGCCATACCTTGTTAATGAACGCCGATACGGCCATGTATTTAGCCAAGGAGCGCGGTAAAAACAACTATCAGTTTTATACGCCAGAGATGACTGAAAGGTCCCTGGAGCGCATGATGGTGGAACGTGGTCTACGGCATGCCTTGACCCACGATGAATTAAGGCTGCATTATCAACCACAGATCGATAGAACCAGCGGCTTGGTGACAGGTGCCGAAGCGCTGGTGCGCTGGCAACATCCGGAATGGGATTTGGTGTATCCTGATCGTTTTATTACCGTGGCGGAAGAAACTGGGCTGATCGTTCCCATCGGAGCCTGGGTGTTGCGTGAGGCCTGTTCACAGGCCAAAACTTGGATTGAAAACGATGGGCCATTCAGCAGCGTGGCGGTAAACGTATCGGCGCGGCAATTCCTCGACACCAATTTGTATCAAACGATTAAACAAACGCTGGCTGAAACCGGCCTCAATCCCAGCGCGCTGGAACTTGAAATCACCGAATCCGCTGTCATGCAAGACCCTGAGAACACGCTTCAGGTATTGCATCAGTTTCAAGAACTGGGGGTACGGCTTAGCATTGATGATTTCGGTACGGGCTATTCCAGCTTAACCTACCTTCTCCGCTTTCCGGTACAAAGTGTCAAAATCGATCGCTCCTTTGTGAAAGACCTGCCTTGCGATGAAGGCAGTAAAACTCTAGTACGCGCAATTATTGCGCTGGCTCATGAGCTTAAGCTGTTGGTCGTGGTTGAAGGGGTAGAAACTGAAGACCAATTATCGTTTCTATGCGATCAGCAATGTGATTCGTTGCAGGGCTACATGTTTAGCATGCCGGTCAGCGAGGAACAATTCCAACAGAATTTCATTAATGCCGGTTTTAAGACTTACCTTGCAAAGACATCAAGCGCTCAACCCTAATCAAAATATATCAAAAAAAGGCGTGTTGTTGAATAAATCAAGTTTTGCTAAGCAAACGTTTTATAGGGGATGAGATTCCGGGTGCTGTCGCAAAACTTAGCTCAATCTTGGCATAGCTACCCTGGAGATATGGCTAACCAGCTAAAGCCATAAACTGCTGGTAAGCGGGAAATTTTTTTTCGGACAACTAACTCTTTCGAATCATATACGCTGTTTCAATTGATGTGGCGACGTTCGGTTTGTATTTCTTGGCAACTGATGCCAACAAAGCGGAATATTTAATAACCCGATTGTCTAACGTGGTATGGTCAGCATTAAGCCCTCTTTCCTCCAAGGCCTCTCCAATATCACGATAAGAGCACAATACCGGAGATAGACTAATATCGTGCATAGAATTACCGGTTTTGGAAACGGGGTAATCAATAAAAGATAAAACTCTACCCCCATCCTGACGGCCTTTGCGGCAGAACCAAAGTTGTAATCTGGCTGTAATTAAACGCAAGCTTAGCTGCGGCTTTGTGGTGAAGGTTTAGTTGCCAATCGTTCGGATAAAGGTTTAGGCTTGCTGCTGCGGCAAATACAGTATTATTCAGATGAACAAAGTCATTCACCGTTTTTAGGCTAGGGCATATGCTGCGAAAGCAATTTTTCTATGTCTTGTGGTCGTCTAAAGCTTTTAAAGCCATAGCCATCAGCAGTGTGTTGTTATGTGCGCTGGCTGTGGTTAGTGCTCGGTTGCCAAAACCCCCGTTAGCCAGCTATTACAGTTATTCCACAGCGATTTACGCGCGCCAGGGTAAATTGCTGCGTTTAACCACAGCATCGGATCAGCAATATCGGCTTTGGGTGCCGTTATCGGCGCTGCCTGACAACCTGTGTAAAAGTACTGTTCTTTATGAAGACCGCTGGTTTTATTGGCATCCGGGGGTTAATGCTATGGCGTTGTTGCGTTCGGCATGGATGTCTTATGGCCGCGGCGGGCATCAGGGTGGCTCCACTATTAGCATGCAAGTGGCGCGCTTGTTGTATCGGATAGATAGCCGTAAGCCTTTGGGTAAGTTTAAACAGATAGCAGCGGCTGTTTGGTTGGAACTGCGTTACAGCAAAGCTGAAATTTTAGAAGCGTATTTAAATAGCGCGCCTTATGGCGGTAATATAGTCGGCGTGGCGGCAGCGAGTTTGCTGTATTTTCATAAGCCGGTAACACAACTGAGCTTGGTGGAAGCGTTAACCTTGGCGGTAATTCCACAAAACCCTAAGCAACGTTTCCCAAATAAAGTTAGCGCACAGCAAGGCCTGCCTACCGCCTTACAACAGGCGAGATTACGCTTATGGCAGCAGTGGCAGAAAGAATTCCCGCAAGACCAACATTACGGCGCTGATTTTGCCTTGCCGTTAAAGTTGTATTCAAAAGCTGATAAGCCCTTTTTAGCGCCGCATGTCTGTCAATTGCTGTTACGTGAAAACCCTGGGCAGCAGCACATTGATAGCAGTATTGAGTATAAAGCCCAAGCCAGCATCCAGCGCTCTGTAGCGAATTATTTACAGCAAAATCATAACTTGGGTATCCGCAATGCCGCGGTCTTGTTGTTAGATACGCAAAGTATGCAGGTTAGGGCTTTGCAAGGCTCGGCCGACTATTGGGATGTTGCGCTCCAAGGCCAAGTCAATGGTGCGCTGGCAAAGCGCTCGCCAGGCTCTACGCTAAAACCTTTTATCTATGCCTTGGCGTTGGAGCAAGGTTTATTACATCCACAAAGCATTATTGCCGACACACCCACAGCATTTGGGCCGTATAGTCCCGAGAATTTTGACAGCCGTTTTTTAGGGCCGATTAGTGTGCAGGATGCTTTGATACGGTCGCGCAATATCCCGGCCTTGAACACGGCGGCAAAATTAAAGCAGCCATCGTTATACGATTTTTTGCAGCAAGCAGGTATAAAGGGGTTAAAACCAGAAGCCCATTATGGCTTGGCCTTGGCTTTGGGTGGTGCAGAATTAAGCTTGCTGGAATTGGCGCAGTTGTATGCCTTATTGCCTAACCAAGGCCAATTGCGGCCTGTGAGTTTTCAGCTAGCGCCGCCTGCAACGGCAAGTAAGACCTTGTTAAGCCCGGCCAGTGCCTATATTACCCTGGATATGCTCAGCCATAACCCGCGGCCGGATACAAAACGGCCAGCCGTGCCGAAGGTGGCTTGGAAAACTGGGACATCTTGGGGGTATAAAGATGCTTGGGCTATGGGTGTAGCTGGCCACTTTGTGCTGGCGGTTTGGGTGGGTAATTTTAACAATCAAGGCAATACGGCGTTTATCGGCATTAAAGCGGCGGGTGGTTTGTTTTTTGCCATTCTCGATAGCTTACGTAAGCAGCAGCTAGTTGATGGTCTGGATGGCGAAGTGCTGCCAGCTAAGCCAGATTCGGTTATCCCTGTTAATGTGTGTGTGGCCAGCGGCGATTTGCCCAATGAAGATTGCCCCTCGTTGGTTAAAACCTGGTTTATTCCTGGGGTATCGCCGATTAAAACCAGCCGCTTGCACAAAGCGGTTTATTTTAATGCTAAAGGAGAGGTGATCTGCCGTGGGCAGCCATTTAGCCGCCGTGACGTGTTTGAGTTTTGGCCTAGCGATATGGCTAAATTATTTCAGCAAGCCGGTTTGCCGCGCCGTGAGCCACCGACATTGCCAAGTTGTTATGATAATTTAAGCGATGATAAGGTGGCGCTGGAAATCATCTCGCCCTCAGCGCTTGGCGTTTATAACCTAAAAATTGGTAAGCCCGCATCTTTAGGCTTAAAAGCCCGAAGCTTAAGCACGGGTGATATTTTTTGGTTTGCCAATAAAAGTTTTCTCGGTAAAGCGCAAGCCACTGAAACGCTGTCTTGGCAACCCGAATATCCCGGGGTTTATCGTCTTCGTGCAGCAGACGGGCAGGGGCATACTGCCGCTAAAGACATCACCGTGGCTTTTGTGCCTTAAGGTTGGCGAGAAGTTTTAGTGTCCCATAAAAATCAGCTAGGCCTCATCTTCCGGCTTTTCTTCAGTTTGGATGGCTTGCAACGATAAGCTACCGATTAGGCTATTTTGAGATGTTGGGTCAGGTGTGGCTGAGCCTATGCCTGCGCTTAAATTGATTTTTAGTTTTAGGTTGTTGGGCGAGTCTGAGTTTTGCAAGGCTTCTTCTAATGAGATAGTGCCAGCTTTGTATAGCCTCAGCAAATGGCTGTCAAAGGTTTGCATGCCGATGTTTTCAGATTTTTCCATGGCTTCTTTAATGGCATGGATGTCGCCTTTATGGATTAAATCTTTCACCAATTGCGTACCCAACAAAATTTCAATGGCGGCAGTGCGCTTACCATCTATGGTTGGCACTAAGCGCTGTGACACAAAAGCTTTCAGGTTAAGGGACAAATCCAATAGCAGCTGGGGGCGGCGCTCTTCCGGAAAAAAGTTAATAATGCGGTCTAGTGCTTGGTTAGCGTTGTTGGCGTGCAATGTCGATAAACATAAATGCCCGGTTTCTGCAAACGCGAGCGCATGTTCCATCGTCTCCCGGCTACGGATTTCACCTATTAAGATCACATCGGGCGCTTGCCGTAAGGTGTTTTTAAGGGCATCTTCGTAGGACAGGGTGTCCACGCCAATTTCACGTTGGTTGACCAAGCATTTTTTGTGCGGGTGAATGTATTCAATTGGGTCTTCTATGGTAATGATATGACCAGAGGTATTGCTGTTACGGTGATCAATCAAGGCCGCTAGCGAAGTAGATTTGCCCGAGCCGGTGCCGCCTACAAATAAGATTAGGCCACGTTTTTCGAGGATGGATTTTTTTAGTACGTCCGGCAAGCCTAGCTTGTCTGCATTTGGGACATCAACTTTAATGTTACGGATCACTAAAGCCAAGCTATTACGTTGTTTGAAGATATTAACCCGAAATCGGCCTATGCCCGGCTCGGATAAAGCAAGATTCATTTCCGGTACTAGCTCAAAGGCTTTTTGCTGCTCGGTATCCATAAGGCTATAAGCAATTTCCTTAATTCGTTCCCGGTTTAACTTAATATTTTCTAGCGGTTTTAAGTTACCCTGAAACTTGGCTGCTGGCGGTGCTTCGGTTGTTAAATACAAATCTGAACCGTCATTTTGCACAAGGATTTTGAGATAATCTTTAAATTCCATAATGTATCCTAAAAGCGGTGTGATGGATTTAAGTTTAGGTCAGGAATGGCAGATGTGAAGTAGGATAGGGATAAATGCTTAGTCGTCACCTTTTTTAAGCAGATAGTTAAACCCTAGCCATAACGTCTGGCGTTACGCTAGGCTTATTTTCATAGACGTTATTGCCTGTGTAAGCCTACTGGCAAATAGGCATTTAGAATAATCGTGCCCTACGCGTATAATGCAGTTATTTTCTTATTGTTTCTTAGGGTTATGGGTAAGCAAAGAAAGGCAGTGGCCTTAATTTCGGGTGGTTTAGATTCCATGCTGGCGGCTAAAACCGTGTTGGATCAAGGCGTGCATGTTGAAGGTATTAATTTTTTTACCGGTTTTTGTGTCGAAGGCCATACCCATGCGATCCGGGCTAAGGCTAAAGCCAAGCCTAAACGCAATAATGCCTTATGGGTGGCTGAGCAGCTCGGTATAAAGTTACATATTGTTGATGTCATAGAAGAATATAAAGATGTTTTGATCAACCCCAAGCACGGTTATGGCGCAAACATGAACCCGTGCTTAGATTGCAAAATATTTATGGTTAACAAAGCCAAGCAATGGCTAGTTGAAAATGCTTTTGATTTTATTATCACCGGTGAAGTTATTGGGCAAAGACCGATGTCGCAACGCCGGGATACCATGCCAGTAATCGCCAAACAATCCGGTGCCGATGATTTGTTGTTACGGCCTTTGTGCGCTAAAAATCTACCCTTAACCATGCCCGAGCGTGAGGGTTGGGTAGAACGGGAAAAGTTGCATGATTTTAGTGGCCGTTCCCGTAAACCGCAAATGGCATTGGTAAAACACTATGGTATTACCGATTACGCCCAACCTGCAGGGGGTTGCTGTTTTTTAACCGATGCCAGTTATTCGGCCAAATTAGTTGATCTTTGGCAAGCGCGGGACAATCGCAAAGACTACGATTTAGACGATGTTATGTTGTTAAAAGTAGGCCGGCATATTCGTCCAGCAGCCAATTTTAAGTTGATTGTGGCGCGTGAAGAAGGCGAAGGCCGGTTTTTGCAAGGCTATAAAAAAGACTTTATCAGTTTAGCCAGTGTCAGCCATATCGGGCCGTTGGTGTTGTTGGATGGCCAGCCTTCGGCGGAAGACCTATATTTAGCGGCGGCGATTACTGCGCGTTTCGGCCAAGGCCGTAATGCCGAACAAGTTGAAGTGGCGGTCACTTACACAGATGGCAGCGAACGTCTTATTCCGGTTAAACCCATGGCTATCAGTGATATCCCTAAAGCTTGGTATATATAATGAGGGAAGTTTTAAATGCGCGTCGGTTACTGTGCCCACTGCCTGTTATCCGTACCCAAGATAAAGTAAAGCAACTGCGCCCAGGTGACCAGTTGGAGATAATTTGTACCGATCCTGGCGTAATGCAGGACATTCCTGCCTGGTGCCGCATTAATGGCCATAAAGTGCTGGAAACCCAAGAGCAGCGTGGGGAGTACATTATCGTACTGGAAGTGGGGTAAACATGGCCGAAACCTTAACCTTAACCTTAGCCAAAGCCGATAAGCTTAAAGCCCGTGCCACCTATGTTGGGGCATTGGTTAATATTTTACAGACTACCATCAAAATTAGTTTTGGCATTTTATGCCAATCGGCGGCCTTGGTGGCTGACGGCATCCATTCTTTGTCCGATTTGTTGAGTGATGTATTAGTGATTATTGCCATCAGATTGGGCAGTCGTGAGGCAGACCCCGACCATCCATATGGCCACCGCCGTTTTGAAACCATAGCCACAGTTATTTTAGGCTTGAGTTTAATCGGCATCAGTGTGCTGATCGTTTGGCATGTGTTGGAACGTATTGCCGTGCCCGAGAGTTTACCGGTGCCTAATATAAATTCGTTAGGCATAGCGGCTGTCTCTATTTTGTTGAACGAATGGCTGTACCATTACACCAAGCGGATTGCCAAAAAAACCCGTTCAAAGTTGTTGCTGGCAAATGCTTGGCATCAGCGTAGTGACGCCATTTCCTCCATTGTCGTATTAATTGGTATTGTTGCCGTGCAATGGGGTTATCCTTTTGCGGACGCTATAGCTGCGATAGTCGTGGTATTAATGGTTGCCAAAATTGGCGTAAACCTGGTTTTTGACAGCATTAAAGAGTTGGTGGACACCTCTTTGCCGGCACCGCTAGTTGGCGAAATAAACACGGCAGTCCAGCAAATTGACGGGGTGAGGGGGATACATTTGTTGCGCACCCGGCAAATGGGGGAAGATGCTTATGTCGATACCCATGTGGTCGTCGACTCGCATATTACGGTGTCCGAGGGGCATATGATAGGCGATGCGGTGCGGGATGAAATTATCAAACGTTTTGATGACGTGATTGATGTTTTGATCCATGTGGACCCAGAGGATGATGAGGGTAAAACAGATCAAGTCCGGCCGTTATTGCGCAGCGATGTGCAGGCGCTGTTAGGGCAGTATTTAGGCGATTTGGTCGTAGAGCTGGATGATTTTAAAATTCATTATTTAAAAGGTTCTATTGAAGTCGAAGTTATTTTTCCATTTGCGGTGATTAGCCAAATACAGCAAGTTGAAGACATTAAACGTTGTTGTGGTCAAATGAAGCAAGATATTAATGAGATTGACCAAGTATTTGTATTATTTAAAATTTAAAAGAGTAAAACATGGCTGTACTTCCTGAAGGATATCAATTTCCAGTAATGCCAGAAGTGGCGGGCATTACATTGGGCACGGCTTGTGCCGGTATTAAACAAACCCTTAGAGATGATTTGTTATTGGTCGAAATGGCAGAACACGCCACGTGTGCTGCTGTGTTTACCCAAAATGCCTTTTGTGCCGCGCCAGTGGTGGTGGCAAAAGCCCATTTGAACCAAGCACCCCGTTGGTTGCTGGTCAATTCGGGTAATGCCAATGCCGGCACTGGCGAGCAAGGCATGCAAGATGCCTTGGCATCATGCCGTGCAGTTGTTGAAGTTTCAGGCGGTTATGCTGAGCAAGTGTTGCCGTTCTCCACCGGTGTTATTGGCCAGGCGTTACCGATAGAAAAAATAATGGCGGCTATGCCCAAGGTGTTTGATAACTTATCACCAGCGCATTGGCCACTTGCGGCACAAGCGATTATGACGACAGACACTTACCCTAAAGCAGTGACTACCGTCATCACCTTGGAAGGCCAGCCTGTCACCATTAATGGTATTGCCAAAGGTGCTGGCATGATTCAACCCAATATGGCCACTTTATTGGGTTTTATAGCCACGGATGCCAAAATTGCCCAGCCGTTATTGCAAACCTGTTTGGCGATGGCGGTGGAACAATCATTTAACCTAATTACGGTAGATGGCGATACCTCAACCAATGATGCCTGTGTGTTAATGGCTAGTGGTTGTGCTTTAGCCCCAGAAATTCTGCCCGAATCTAGCAATTACACGTTGTTTGCAGAGGCTATTTTATCAGTGTGCAAACAGCTGGCTGAGGCGATTATCCGTGATGGCGAAGGTGCCACCAAGTTGATCCGCATTGTGGTGGCAGAAGCACAAACTGATGCTGAGGCCATCTGTATCGCTAAAACCATTGCCCATTCACCCTTAGTTAAAACCGCATTTTTTGCCAGTGACCCAAATTGGGGGCGTATTTTGGCAGCAGTAGGCCGCGCTGAGGTTGACCAGTTAGTAGTAGAAAAAGTGCGGATATATCTGGATGATGTCTGCATAGTCAGCCAAGGTGGGCGAGATTTGGCTTACACAGAAGCGGCGGGGCAAGCCGTTATGAACCAGTCAGAAATTAGTGTGCGTATTTTTCTGGGTCGGGGTAATGCTTGCCAAGAAGTGCTAACTTGCGATTTCTCCTACGATTACGTAAAAATTAATGCTGAATATCGCACATAAAACAGGTACCCCCTTGATGTTACAGGTGGCTGTAGGCGTGGTGAAAAATCAGCTAGGTGAGATTTTGATCGCACTACGCCAACCTAGCTCACATCAAGGAGGGCTTTGGGAATTTCCAGGTGGTAAATTGGAAGCCGGGGAAACCGCGCTACAGGCATTAACCCGCGAACTTTATGAAGAGGTAGGTATTAAGGTGCAAGTGGCTAGGCCGCTGATTAAGGTTAAGCATCAATACCCAGAATTGGCGGTGCAGTTGCATGTTTTCGTGGTGGATCAGTTTTCAGGTCAGGCACAAGGCCAAGAAGGCCAAGTTTGCCAATGGGTTGCATTAAGCCGGCTTGATGAATTTTGCTTTCCTGCCGCCAATCGGCCAATTATCAGCGCGGCCAGATTACCGGCGTATTATGCGATTTTGGATGAAGTTGATAAAGATCAGGTGCTGCAGCAATTACATCATTTACTGGACCATGGCATCCGACTTATCCAAGCACGCTTAAAAAACCTATCGGCAGAAGCTTCGGCAGCCTTAATTAAACAGCTATACCCGGTGTGTAAAGCGGTCGATGCGCAATTGTTGGTGAATTCTGTCCATGTTGATGTTGAGCCTAGTTTTACTGATGGTTTGCATTTGACCAGCCAGCACTTAGTGGCACTTTCAGCGCGGCCAGAAGGCTATCGCTGGGTAGCGGCGTCTTGTCATAATCTGGCTGAGTTACATCATGCCCAGACATTGGGTTTGGATTTTGTCGTTTTGGCACCGGTAATGCCTAGCCTAAGCCATCCGGATAGAGCAGGACTAGGATGGGGGCAATTTGCTGCATGCCTAGCTGAGGTGAATTTGCCTGTGTATGCTTTGGGTGGCATGGCCAAAGCGGATTTAGCGACGGCACAAGCCGCAGGTGGGCAAGGCATAGCTGCCATTCGGGCATTTTTAGATTAAGCTAATGCCAGAAACTAGGGTCATCTTCATCCACGTCGGGCGTTAAGGCTTGCCCAGGGATTTTTTTCTCTTCCATAAACCACTCACCTAAATCAATCAATTTGCAGCGTTCAGAGCAAAAGGGTTTAAATTCATGTTCGGCAAGCCATGCCACAGGGCGTTTGCAAGTGGGGCATTTAACAAATACGGGGGGCTTTGCTGAAGACATTAAAATAAGCAGCTGGTCAGTTCAAAACTTATGTCGTCGGTACTTTGCGCAGGCCGTTTATTGTCGGCGGACGGTATCATAAAGCGGATGGTGCAACGGTGCTTGCCGCCACTAATTTCGGCAAAACAGCGGATGCTATTAGCAAGGCTGACCTTAAGTAATTGGAAGGGCTGGCTGCTATCAAGGGTGAATTGATAAAAACCGGCTTGGGCAATTTTTTCATGGCTAATGCCGCTATTACGGATAAAATCAAGGATTAGCTTAATGGCATCCCGAATATCCACAAATGGGCTGCTCCAATGGATTAAGTCTGCCTTATGCACGGCTTCTTCCTGTTCTAGCCAAAAATGGTATTCCGGCAAGTCGAATGAGCAAGTGCCACCTGGGATGGTGCTACGCTGGGCGACACTTTGAAACAAGTCGCTTTGCAACAGGTTAATGCCAACTTTGCCGCTAGCTGCGTAAAGTTTTTTACTGACGTCGGTTACCTGTGCCAATAAAAGTTGCAGCTTTTCCTTGTCCACATTTTGGCTATTAGCCACCCGGTTTAGGACTTGTGCATGCCGTTCCAGTTCTTTAAGGACTTCTGATTTGATGTTGTTACGGTTAAAAATCATCATGATATCCAACAGCACGCTTAAGCATGCACGGCGATCCGTGACTGTTTTACCTAAAAAGAAGTGGTCAAAATGTTGGAAAAGTTGTTCCAGTCTTATGAAAACCCGTATGCGTTCATTGAGCGGAAATTCATAGGTGATTTTGGTGTTCACAAGCAAGGTTATCCTGACTAGCACTTAATGAAAGGTAGAGATTGTGCAGTTTTTTAACTTGTTCTGCAAGCCTACATTCTGGGCTTGTATTCTCAATTACATCATTTGCTTTAGATAATCTTAGGGATCGGCTGGCTTGGCTAGCCATAATGGCTTTAATTTTTGCCAGCGGCATGAGGTCCCGGCTACTTACCCGCTCAATTTGCAGGCTTTCTGGACAATCGATAACTAGAATACGGTCAACTAGGTTTTCCATCTGGTTTTCAATTAGCAAGGGTATGGCTATCAAGCAATAAGGGCTGCTTAACTGGCTAATTTGCTGTGTGATTGCTTGCCGGATCATAGGATGCAAGATGGCTTCCAACTTAAGTTTTTGGGCGTGGTCATGGAAGATTATATCGCCCAATTTAGTTCGGTTTAGGGTATGGTCGGCGTTAATAATGCCATCACCAAAAGCTTGTTGTATGAGCTTAAGTGCAGGTTGACCTGGAACGACTAATTGGTGGGCGATGAGGTCTGCGTCTATCACTGGGCTGCCATAGTCGGCAAAAAGTTTAGCTACCGTTGTTTTACCACTACCGATACCGCCGGTTAAACCAATTTTAAGCATGCTTAAAGTCCAGAGGCGGATAAATAAAATTGGTTAAGCGAGTGCCCCCATATCAGTGCCAACCACCCCGCTGCGGCTAAATAAGGCCCAAAGGGTATAGGCTTGGTGTGGTCGTGTTTAACAAAGATGACCATACTTATCCCTACCACCGTGCCGACTAAAGACGATAACACGATAATCAACGGGAGGCTTTGCCAACCTAGCCAAGCCCCTAGGGCTGCCAGCAGTTTAAAATCGCCAAAGCCCATGCCTTCTTTGCCGGTAAGCCACTTAAATAATTGATAAACACTGCGTAGGCTTAAGTACCCGGCTGCAGCACCTATAATGCTAGCGCGGCTATCAGTGAACACGCCAAAAAGGCTTAATATGAGACCTAGCCAAAGTAGCGGTAAGGTAATATTATCGGGTAGTAATTGCTGGTCTATATCAATAAAACACAGGGCAATAAGGCTCCATGTGAGTAATAAGGCGAACAGAGTCGCCACACTATAGCCAAAATGCCAAGCAACTGCGGCACTCATTAATGCTGATAAAGCTTCGATAACCGGGTAGCGTATCGAAATGGGGGCTTTACATTGCGCACATTTGCCGTTTAGGAAAATGTAACTGATCACCGGGATATTCTGGTAGGGTTTAATGGGCGAGCTGCAATGCGGGCAACGTGACAGCGGCAGTACTAAGTTAAACGGTGGTTCAGCACTGGCGGTGCTTTCGATTTGGAGATATTGCTGGCATTCTTGACGCCAACTACGATGCATCATGACCGGCAAACGGTAAATGACCACATTAAGAAAACTGCCGACCAGTAAGCCGAAGATCGCAGCCAGTATAGGTATTGCAAGAGGGTAACTTAGCGCTAGCAGAGCAAATGAATTCATTATGAGGGCAGGTGTGCTTTAGGCTATGGCCGCCTTGCCATACCAAGCAGGTGGCGGCGCGTTTTAGTGTTGGTTTAGTTTAGATGGCTGCACCGAGCTTGAAGATAGGCAAGTACATGGCAACAATCAAGCCGCCAACGAGTATACCTAAAATAACCATGATGATCGGTTCCATCAAACTACTTAAATTATCGACCAAATTATCGACTTCTTCTTCAAAAAAGTCTGCTACTTTTGACAGCATAGCATCCATGGAGCCAGATTCTTCACCAATGGCCACCATTTGCATAACCATGTGGGGAAACAGTTTGACTTGTTGCATGGCAAATTGTAGACGTTGTCCAGTGGCAACGTCCTCACGCATTTTTAATACCGCTTCTGCATAAATGATATTGCCGCAGGCTCCAGAAACTGAGGCCAGCGCCTCCACTAATGGCACCCCGGCTGCAGACATGGTGGATAAGGTGCGGCAAAAACGGGCAATGGCAGATTTGTGTAAAATCATGCCGACCACGGGAATTCGGAGTAGGGTTTTATCTAAAAAGTGATTAAATTTACGCGAGCGCTTTTTAAAATAACTAAAGGTATAACCCGTGCCGCCTATACAGATGACCAATACCCACCACCATTTTTGCATCCAGGCAGAAATGCCAATGACAAATTTTGTAAACGAAGGTAAGTCGGCACCAAAATCCTTAAACAAGTCTTCAAACACGGGCACCACAAATAATAATAAGACCGCAGTGACGATAAAGGCAACTACTAATACAGCAACTGGGTAAGTCAGTGCTTTTTTAATTTTCTTTTTGAGGGATTCGGTTTTTTCTTTATAGGTGGCGATTTTATCTAACAAGGTTTCTAAAACACCAGCCTGTTCACCGGCATCAACCAAGTTGCAAAATAAATCATCGAAATAGATCGGTCTTTTTCTTAAGGCTTCGGCCAAGGTATCGCCACCTTCTATGTCGGCCTTAATCGCCAATAACATCGTCTGCATGCTAGGGTTGTCGTGGCCTTTGCCTATAATGTCAAAGGATTGCACTAAAGGTACGCCAGATTGCAGCATCGTGGAGAGCTGCCTGGAAAAAACGGCAATATCAGCAGGGGTGATGGGTTTTGAGCGGGCGGCAAACAGTGGTTTGGTTTTTTTCTTAACTTTAATGACTTTTATGCCCATACGCCTTAAATCAGCACGGGCAACCGCTTCACTTTTCGCGGAAACTTCACCGCGGGTCTTATTTTGGGCTTTGTCTAGGCCTTCCCAGATAAAGTCCTGTAGATCAACTTGTTCAGCCATTATTATTCCTTAGTAACACGGTCAATTTCAGCAAGGCTAGTAATACCCATCCGGACTTTATTAAGGCCGGACTCGCGTAAGTCGTTAATACCTTCTAATTTAGCTTGTTCAGCCAGCTGTAAGGCATTGCCACCATTGAGGATGAGCGCGCGCATTTTTTCACTCAGCGTCATAACTTGGTATATACCCACCCGACCTTTATAGCCATTTGTGCAATGCTCACAGCCGACAGGGCCAAATAATTTAAGCCCTGCCAGTTCCTCTTGCTTAAATCCGGTAGCCAGCAAGACGTTATCAGGCAGTGTGGTAGGCGTTTTACAATGCTCGCACAATCGCCGTGCCAGCCGTTGCGCCATGATTAGGTTGACGGCGGAGACGATGTTAAACGGCGGTATGCCCATTTGCATGAGCCGGTTTAAGGTTTGCGGGGCATCATTTGTATGTAAGGTAGACAGCACTAAGTGTCCTGTTTGTGCAGCTTTCACGGCAATTTCTGCAGTTTCTAAGTCGCGGATCTCGCCGACCATGATAATGTCAGGGTCTTGCCGTAAAAACGCCCGCAATGCTGTGGCAAAGGTTAGGCCAGCCTTGACATTCATATTGACCTGGTTGATGCCTTCAACGGTAATTTCCACAGGGTCTTCGGCAGTGGAAATATTGCGTTCAACATCGTTAAGCAGGTTTAAGCCGGTATACAGGGTTACCGTCTTGCCGCTACCTGTAGGCCCTGTGACCAGCACCATACCGTATGGCTTATTAATAGATTCTAAAAATAAGCGTTGTTGTTCCGGCTCAAAACCCAGTTTTTCGATACCGATTTGTGCGCTGGTAGGATCTAATAAACGTAGTACAACTTTTTCGCCAAACAGCGTCGGGCAGGTGTTCACCCGGAAATCGATGGCACGGTTTTTAGACAGCACCATTTTTATACGGCCATCTTGTGGCACTCTGCGCTCAGCAATATCCATTTTCGCCATGACTTTAATACGCGAAATAATACGGGTAGAGATGCCGGATGGTGGGCTGGCAATTTCCTGCAAAATGCCATCCGCCCTAAAGCGGATACGGAAATTTTTTTCGTAAGGTTCCAAGTGAATATCAGATGCACCTTTTTTGATGGAATCCAGCAGGATCTTATTCACAAAACGGACAATTGGTGCATCGTCAATTTCGGAATTAAGCTCTTCTTTATTTTGCTCATCATCGCCGGAGATGATGTTTAAATTGTCTAAATCAGCATCTAATAGCCCTGACATTAAGGTGGTGTCAGCCGCTTCTAGCATGGAGTCAATGGCTTTTACCAGTTTGTCCTCTTCAACCAAGATGGTCTCTGGATTTAATCGGCTTTGAAATTTGATCTCATCAATGGCTTGAAAATTAGTCGGGTCCGATATGGCGATAAATAGGTTTTTGCCGCGCACAAAAAGTGGCAAGGCATGGTGTTTACGGATTAATTTTTCGCTAATGACTTTAGTCGGCAAATTGCGCTGGTCTATGGCATTTAGGTCAAAAAATGGAATGCCAAATTCAACCGACGCTTTAGACGCAACGATTTTACTATCGATTAATTTATTGGCGACCAAATAACTGATGAGCGGAATTTTTTTCTTTTGTGCTTCCTGAATGTGTGTTTGGGCATCACTTTCAGAGAGTAATCCGTCTTGAATCAAACATTTGGTTAAGCCATTAAACTGTATATCAGGTAATGCTGTGGCCATGATGGATAAAATTGAGTTTTTATGTTACAGAAACTATAGATTAAATGGGGTGATTGTCCAATTTGACGGGACATATTTGTGAGGCGAGGGGCACATTAATTGCTTTTTATTGAGCTTGCCCGCAGTGTGGTAGGGTGAGAGACCGCGCTAGCTTGCAACAAGACCTTCGTTGCGGGCGCAAGCGAAGGTCTTTTAAGCGGGGGGAGCTATGACTTACTTAAACTAGTGCTATAAGGCACTTATTTTAGTGTATTGCTCGTTTAGGTTTTTAAGGGAAGATTGTAAAACGGATAGTTTTTCCTGTTCTTTGGCGATCACCTCAGGTGGCGCTTTATCGACAAAACTTGGGTTGTTCAATTTGCCTTCAATCCGGGGTAAATCATTTTGGATTTTTTGTATTTCTTTGCTCAGGCGCGCAAGCTCGGCTTCTTTATCAATCAAGCCTGCGATGGGGATTAAGATTTTCATCTCGCCGACCAAGGCAATGGCTGATTCTGGGGCGCTATCACCGGCAGCCAACCATTCAACAGAGTCCAAACGGCCGAGTTTTAGCAAATAGGCTTGGTTGCTTAAAAACTTATGCTTATCGCCGTCAGATGCGTTTTCTAGCAAGATAGGTAGCGGTTTACCTGGGGCGATGTTCATTTCGCCACGGATACGGCGCACGCCTAGGATAAAACTCATCACCCAATCCATTTCAGCAATCGCGGCCAGGTTAACTTGGCTAGCATTAGCTACCGGATAAGCTTGCAACATGATGGTTGCACCGGTTACTCCGGCTAAAGGTGCTACCCGTTGCCAGATTTCTTCAGTGATAAACGGCATAATCGGGTGGGCAAGGCGTAAGATGTTTTCCAACACGGTTAGCAAGGTTTCGCGGGTGCCTGCTTGCAAAGCCAAGTCCTCACTTTGCAAGGAAATTTTGGCCAGTTCCAAATACCAATCGCAGTACTCATTCCACGTAAATTCGTAAATGGCTTGGGCCGCATGGTCAAAGCGATAATGCTCAATGGCATCGCTGGTACTCTCAATAACTTGGTTTAAACGTGACAATATCCATAAGTCAGCGGGTGCGTAGCGCAATTCTAAAGGCTTGGCACTATCGGCATGAGCGGTGGTGGCCAAATTTTCAGTATTCATCAACACATAACGTGCCGCGTTCCACAGTTTATTGCAGAAGTTGCGGTAGCCTTCCGTGCGCAGCAAATCAAAACGGATGTCGCGGCCAGTTGAAGCTAATGACGCAAAGGTAAATCGTAAGGCATCGGTGCCAAATGAGGGGATGCCATCGGGAAACTGCTTGCGCGTGGCTTGTTCTATTTTTTTGGCCAAATGCGGTTGCATCATGCCGGATACCCGTTTGGCGACTAAGGCTTCAAGGTCTATACCATCAATAATATCAATGGGGTCCAAGACATTGCCTTTGGATTTTGACATTTTTTGGCCTTCGGCATCACGTACTAAGCCATGGATATAGACTTCCCGGAAGGGTACTTTGCCTTGAAATTTCAAGCCCATCATAATCATGCGGGCTACCCAAAAGAAAATAATGTCAAACCCCGTAACCAATACGCTGGTTGGGTAATGCGCGGCCAGTTCGGCGGTTTGTTCAGGCCAGCCTAAGGTTGAGAATGGCCATAACGCGGATGAAAACCAAGTATCCAAGACGTCTTCATCTTGGTGTAAAGGATAATCTGCGGGCAATTGGTGTTGGCTGCGGATGTCTTGCTCAGAACGGCCGACATAAATATTACCCAGCTCATCATACCAAGCAGGAATGCGGTGCCCCCACCAGATCTGCCGGGAAATACACCAGTCTTGGATGTTGCGCATCCATTCATAATAGGTATTTTTCCAATTTTCCGGTACAAATTTAATCGCGCCGGTTTCTACAGCTTCTATTGCAGGCCCCGCCAGTGGGGCTATTTTGACATACCATTGATTGGTCAATAAGGGCTCAATCACCGCGCCTGTGCGGTCACCGCGCGGCACCATCAATTTATGCTCAAGCACTTTTTCCAGTAAGCCTTGGCTTTCCAAGTCAGCAATAATATGTTTACGGGCGGCAAACCGGTCCAGGCCAATATAGGCCGAAGGTATTAGCTGTAAGCCGTCGTCATTGTCACGGATCGCAGCATCTACGCTAAAGATATTGATTAAGCCCCCATGGGGTGAATCGGCAATAGCATTTATTTGCCGGTGCCGTAACCAGACTTCATAGTCGTTAAAATCATGCGCTGGGGTAATTTTTACGCAACCAGTACCAAATTCAGGGTCTACATAGTCATCGGCAATAATGGGGATACGGCGGCCAGTCAGAGGTAATTCGACAAATTCGCCTAATAGATGTTTATAGCGTTCGTCGTCAGGGTGGATCGCCACTGCAACGTCGCCTAATAAGGTTTCTGGACGCGTAGTGGCAACCAGCAAATGGCCTGTGCCGTTGGTTAAGGGGTAACGGATAGTCCACATATAGCCATTTTCTTCCTCGGATAAAACTTCCAAGTCAGAGACTGCGGTATGCAAAACCGGATCCCAGTTGACTAAGCGTTTGCCGCGATAAATCAGACCTTCTTGATAAAGTTGGATAAACACTTCTTGCACAGCTTCGGACATGCCTTCATCCATGGTGAAGCGTTCTTTTTCCCAATCCAGGGAAGAGCCCATACGCCGCAACTGACGGGTAATGCTGCCACCCGATTGCTGTTTCCATTGCCAAATCCGCTCAATAAATGGGTCACGGCCAAAATCATGGCGGGTTTTACCTTCAGCATTAACTAGGCGTTCAACCACCATTTGGGTAGCAATACCAGCATGGTCGGTGCCTGGTTGCCATAAGGTATTAAAACCTTTCATACGATGATAGCGGGTTAGGGCATCCATAATGGTGTCTTGAAAGGCATGCCCCATATGTAAACTGCCTGTTACATTGGGCGGGGGTATCATGATGCAATACGATTCACCAGCTTGTTTGGCGGCAAAATAACCGTTTTCTTCCCAGGTTGTGTACCAGCGTTGTTCGATTGAATGAGGAGCGTAAGTTTTATCCATAAAAAAGTAGCATGGGTTTACATAAGGTTTTTTATTCTACCAATTTAACTTAAGGGAAGTGTAATCAATTGTCGGTATTGCCTGGTAAGTCTAGCAGCCTAAGCGCGGGGCTTGCTGGGAGGCAGTCAATGCTTAGTTATCAATAGGCAATAAGGCCGTGACAGGTAAAAACATACGATGACACATCAGTCTTACTGGCTATAAAGACCGGCATTAGGTTTATTTAAGGTTTTAGTAAAATCACGCTTAAGTTATGGAAGCTAGCTTATTAGCTATTGTAGGCTATATTGAAATTAGACTTTTTTGGGTGTTTGGCGATTAATAACTTATTGCATGAAAAAGAAAACAATACGTGGGATATTTTCATCAATCTTCAAGCGTAAACTTGAAACCAAAGTGCAAGACAAGCTTGCGGTGCAGCCTGCGCTTGAAGAAGAATATGATCCCTTAATGGGTTTTTTCGATGCATCAGTTGATTTTGCAGGCAGTGACCTTGACGCGCCTGAAAAATCAAGTCCGAGTTTAGACTCGCTGGACGAATGGGATATGGCTGGTTTTTTTGATGCATCAGTCTATGCCAGTTTACGGCAAGCGCAGGCACAAACACTGTTAGGCATCACGCCAAAAGACCAAGCACCAGAATTAGTATCGGATTATCCAGACCCTGGACTAAGCACTAATCACCTAAGCAGAGTGGCTGACCCGCCATCCATTTTTACTATGGAGGCTATTCAGGGTATAGCTGGTCAGTCTTTAACCGAAGAAATGCTTTACGACATCGGCCGTGCTCTAGGGAGTGAGGCTAAAAAGCACAACATCACCAAGCTCGTTTTGGGGCGGGATGGCCGAGCCGCTAGTGAGGGCTTGGCAGTTGCGCTGGCAAATGGGCTGGCCGCAGTTGGCTGTAATGTGCTGGATATAGGTCGAGTGCCTACCCCGTTGTTATATTTTGTTGCGCAACATATCGAAGGCCGCTCGGGTGTGATGGTGGGCGCCAGCCACAAGTTACCTGACTATAATGCGATAAAAATGATGTTAGCGGGTGAAATTTTACATGGCGAAAGCATACTCCAGCTAAAACAAATTATCGATCAGCAACATTATGCTGCACATGGCCTAGGTAAGATTGAACAAAATTATGGCGTTGTCTACGAGTACATAGGTACGATCGTTGATAGCATTAGCATGGGTAAACCCATGACTATTGTTGTGGATTATAGCCATGGGGTAGTTGGGGAACTGGGCACCACTTTATTTAAAGGTTTAGGTTGTCGCCTTATAGAATTAAACCAAGCTGTTGATGGCAGCTTCCCTCAGCCACTAGCTGATCTGAGTATGCCGGAACATAGTTCTGAATTGGTTGCGGCTGTTAAGCACCATAAAGCAGATCTAGGTATCGCATTTAGTGGTGATGGTAGCCAGCTAGGCGTGCTAGATGCCGATGGCAAGGCTATTTCAGCAGAGCAGTTATTGCTGGTGTGTGCCAAAGATGCGTTGGCTAGCAAGCCAGGGGCTGGAATTATTTATGATGTCACCTATAGCCGCCATAGTGCATTGCAAATTACAAAATTGGGTGGCAGGCCTATCATGTGGAAAACCGGGTTACACGCTATGCGTGCAAAACTCAAAGAAACCGGTGCGCTATTAGCGGCTGAATCGTCTGGGCGGCTTTATTTTAACGATCGTTGGTTTGGCTTTGACGATGGGCTTTATTATGCAGCTCGCTTGCTAGAAGTGTTATCCAACAATAAACCAAGTTCTACGGAAGTTTTTGCCCAATTTCGTCAAAATGAAATCAATGAGCAATGTTGCATAAGCCTAGCCGAGGGCGAAAATACCCAGTTGCTCGGGCGCATGCAAGAGCAGGCGGTATTTGTCAATGGCAGGGTTAGTCGCATTGATGGTGTTCGTGTGGATTTTTCAACTGGCTGGGGTGCTGTGTTGGCCTTGAGTTATGAGCCCAGCTTACAAATTAGGTTTGGTGCGGATAACACGGAACAGTTAAAAGAAATACAGGCGCAATTTAAGCAAGTAATGCAGGCTATTAATCCTGGCCTGCATTTGCCTTTCTAGTATTCGCAAACGATAAGAAAGTGAGGTTTCTCAAACAAGGGAAATCTAGTCATGTCAAGCGTAAGTGGTCATTAATGCCAAATAAATCGCATTCCGAGAAAATAACCTTACTTTTTGCACATAAATTAATTTATCTACTAGACTCTTTTTAGGTTGAAATCTAACTGGAGGATTAGGCGCTAAGCTGCGCTGTAAAGCAAGAAGTAACGGGGTCAAGACTAAGGCGAGTTTTGGGTATCTAAGCAATAGTGGTTTCCAAAGTAAGCCTTGTTTAATTTTAAACCTGATTAGGCAATTGATTAAGCCTTTTATCCTAAGTTTAATGATACATGGAAAATTATAATAAACCATTAAGCGTTGCATTACATGGCATGGATGAGCGTGTCAGCAAAACCATGATGATGTTTCTTAAAGGCCCTTGTGGTGGCATTGCGGTAATCAGTGATAATAACATTGCAGAAACTGATATTTTCGATGCTGATGCGGTAGCCTCAAAAACACTGTTACTTAGCCATTTACAAGCTAAGCCTGTAAAGCCTGTGATTGTTATCTCGTTACAAGATGACCTTTATGACGATGTGATTAAGGTTAACAAGCCGGTAAAAACTGAAGATATGATCTTCGCTTTAAAGCAAGCTAAAACGCAATTAAAGCATCGTGTAGCCAGTCAGCCAGAGGCAACTTCCGCACGCCAAACTCAAGTAATCGAGATAGCTAGGCCCGCTAAACCAGAATCTAAGACTAGCGTCTTGCATAATAACAAGGTTAAGCGACATAAACAAAAGCGCCCAATAACAGGAAGTGGCAAGCCATTAATCGTTTGTAGTGATGCTACAGCAATCGATACAGCGATGGCGGCCAATTTATTTTTCGTAGAAAACTCTACTATTTTGTTAGGTAATTCGGCAGCGTTAGCCGCCAAAAAATTACAGTATGTTGTGCATAAGGTGTCCCGGCAACCAAAGGCGTTAGCTGAACATGTAGAACGTATTTATTTTTGTTTCCAAAACCATCTTACAGAGCAACTGTATGCCGCGTTGATTGATTTACTGCTGGTATTAAACAAATCTGGTCAGGCGTTAAGCCAAAGAATGATACTAGGCTCAAAAGCTAAATTATCCGCTAATCAACTTCAGTATCTACAGGCCTTAGCTAAGGGTGAAGCGGGACTCATGCCCAAGCCTATGCACAATAGCCGTTATAGTGTCTTGGCTAAAGGGACCTTAGCTATGGTCGACCTATTCCAAGCTGAACAAGGTGCAAGCCAGTTATGCGGTAGTGATGATCCACTCATGTTAGCACGTGGTTATATAGCTTATAGCCAATTAGAAAATGCCTCCCAAGTACTGAAAACAGCTATTTTAGCGCAACCTGAACGTCTTGAATTGCATCAAGAATTGCTATCACTGTTCCGGTCTACCCGAAATTATGCGGGGTTTAAGCCGGTGTATCAATTGCTCTCTGAGAAAATAGAAGGCTTGCCAAATGAATGGCAACAAGCGGACGAGTATTTAATAGGTTTAAATCGCAATGGCTAACAAGCACACTAGCTTAAAGTTGCTGACGCACCGTATACGGGTGCATACAAACAAACACATATGCTGGTTAGTACAACCTTGTTATATGTTAAATCCACCTGTAGCGGAATGAGTATGGGCCAATTTATCCTAACTGAAGGTTTGTATTTATACCCTACCCCAGCTGGGGCTTATTATGCAGTGATTTCAAATGCAGTAGAACAGCCTAGACAGTTTATCCGGCAGCTGCTGTTAAACAACCGCACGTTTGCGCTTAACCCCGATAATTTGAAATTAACAATGCAGCAGGATGATATGCAAGCTTGTTTTGAATTACTGCAACATTGCCAAAACTTAGGTTGGTTGCAAGGTTTGGAAGAAACATTAGATTACCCAGCAGGTGCCTTAGGGGAAATCTTACCCAGCTTGCTTGAGGGCATCTCAGACAGCGATAAAGTGTTGTTGGCGGATAGTGAGGGTTTTAACTTGTGTAGTTATGGCTTTTCCGATGCAGAGGCAGAAATACTGTCTGCCTTAAGTGCCGAGCTAGCCAACAAAGATGCGCGTTTGGCAGGCATGTTGGGTAAGCATTTAGGTTTAGCCAGCCATGCATGGTCTATGGTAGATGCCTTTGGCAATAGTCAAATTGGCTTTTGGCCTTTATACATCGGGAATAATCGTTTTGTTTTGGTAATTTCAGGGACACCGCATTTTAACCAACCGGATTTTGTCAGTTTAGTGTGGGCCTTATCGGTGCGCTACGGTAACTATTCTGTATAAAACATAGTTTAATCATATCTTGGAAAGAGGACATCAAATGCGGGCAGAGTTGTTATCATCAGTATTGAAAAATCTAAATGGTACATCGGTAGATATAGAAGCCTCAGGCATCATATCCACAGATGGCCTGATGATTGCCTCAGTGTTACCCCCAGAGATGGATGAGGACTTGGTAGGCGCGATGAGCGCCGCAATGTTGTCCTTGGGGGACCGTACTGGCCAAGAGCTAGGCCGGGGGGCGTTGGAGCAGGTTTTGATTAAAGGCGATTTGGGATATGTGTTAATGGCTTATGCAGGAGCACATGCCGTGTTAACGGTATTGGCCAAACCTAATGCGAAATTGGGTTTGATTTTCCTAGATGTTAAACGGGCAGCAGAAGAAATCGCCCAAATATTATGAATCCCTCCGGTACAACTATGGCATCAGATACTGTATTAAATGCTACAGAAGAACTTAATGAGCCTACTTTGGCAAAACTGGAGCAAGCTGGTTTTTCCAAGACCCATATCAATGAAATCAAGTTAGTTGTGGTAGGCAATGTCGGCTCTGGAAAAACCACAGGTATTGAGGCTGTTAGCGAAATACCTGTGGTTGGCACCGAGGCTAAGGCGAGCGAACAGGATGCTTTGTACCGGAAGCCTTCAACTACGGTGGCAATGGAATATGGCATTTTGCAATTGCAAAAGACTAAAATCCATTTGTATGGCACGCCAGGGCAAAGGCGTTTTAATTTTATGTCATCAATCCTGTGCAAAAATGCCGCCGGCATGATCGTCATGATTGATAACGGGCATCAAAACCCCATTTCAGAACTGGATTATTTCTTAAATCTCCATAAAAAGTTTTTAGAAAAAAATCCTGCGGTGATAGCCGTGACCCACTTTGATGATGCGAGGACACGGACAGGCTTAATTGATTACCATGCCTATGCCATGCAGCATGGTTTTACAATTCCGGTGATGCGGGTTGATGCCCGGCAAAAGCGGGAAATGACTAATTTAATAATGAAGCTACTGATCGAAATTATTCGACGTAGGGTGAATTAAAGGTTTAGCTTGCTTAAGCAAGTTAATTTAAGGCAAACGACCAGGATAAAAACATGGCTGACAAAATTACGTTAGATACCGAAGAAGATTATCAAAAAATTCAGGCAGAACTTAATGCCGGCAAAAAACCATCCAAGACATTACGCTATATGATGCAAGCCTTGGAAAATTATCGGCAATCCCGAAAAATGGGCTGGTCTAGGCCATGGAATAAATACAACGTGACCAATTTTCAGAGCTTTAAATTAAACTCTACTGACCTGGCATTACAAAAGTTAACCTTCAGCGTTTTGGAAAAAGAAATTCAGGATATGCCAGAAGAAGCCCAGAGGTTTGTCACAGAATTATTAAATGCAACCCAGGTGCCCATGGGCTATGTATTTGTTCAAGAGTTCAGCGGGCAAGACGGCAGCTATGAAGGGGCAATAGCCAGTTATGGCCGTATGAATGCAGATAATAAACGTTATCGTGACCGTTTAGATGTCATTCTGGAGTCGGCGGTGGTTGACGGTGTAAGTCAGGGATTATCGCGTATACGGGTCTATGTAGACCCTTACCGCGGTAATACAGGGCCGTTATGGCAATGCGTAATCGAACAGCCTAAATCTACAGAAGCCGTTAGCTTATTTGAAGAGTTGGCAGATGTTTCTTGGCGTTGGGCTAGCGATAAAAATCGGGTTTGGCAGCATTGGGTCACGCAATATATAGATTACTTTGGTGATCGGCAGTGGCCAATGAAAAAAAGTTATTTTTATGTTGCAGGCCACCCCGAATACCGGCTAGTTGCTAAAGGTGTTTTATCTAATGCGGCTTAGGCCAATATGAATTTTGTTATTTCTGTTATCCATTATGTTGAAGATCCCGCTGCTGCAGCGGATTATTTATGCAACGCGCTGGGTTTTCAGAAAAAAGTAAAGTTATCCCCTAGGGTTGTAGAAAATGGCGCGATTTCTATTCGATTGGAGCTTGTTCCAAGTTTGGCGGCGTATAAAAACGAGCTCAATTTAGCCATGCAGACGCAAAATTTGGCGCAAGCTGTTACTGAGTTAGCTACGTTTTTTAAGGCCGAACTTAGCAGCCCTGCTTGCGCTGTCAGCATAGATCGGAAAGAAGCCCAATTAATTTGCCCACACCATATAAGGCTAACTTTGGTTGAAGAATTAAATGAAGATCAAATAGGTATTTTACCGGATTTACCCACTTCATTAATTTGGGATACGCGTGCTGAAGCCTGTATTAAAGAGACTTTAAGGCAAGTACCGGTCAGTTTTCGAGAACTGGCTAGGCAACGCGTGACTGAACGCGCTGAAATGTTAGCTGCGGAACAGGCATTGCTAACAGTCAACTTGGAATTTGCCGTGCAAGCCTTAGCAGATGTAACGCCAAACTTTCAACATGCCCAATTAGTTGCGGCATTGTTAGGGCAAGGTGTGGAGCCCGGCGGCTATTTTCATACGGTAGACGCATAATGGCGCGATTGGTCCACCTATTACCAAAAATATGGCAATGGTGGCGTATTGGCCTAGCTTTTCGTCGAGTTAAACAAGCTGACGCATCTGAGCGTGAGTTTGCCGAGCAGGCGTTGGCAAAAGTTATGGGAGATGCCAAGGGCTTGGCGATGAAAATTGGCCAAGTGATGGCAGGAAATGCCGAAGATAATGCTTTTTTACCCTTAGTGCAGAGTGTGCAGCCGGTGTCCTTAAAGGTGATGCAGCCTATTCTTGAAGGTCATCTAGGCATGGTGTTGACCGATGTATTCCAGCAATTTGAGGAATCCAAAGCGGCCGCTTCTTTAGGACAAGTCCATCATGGCGTACTATTGGATGGCCGGGTGGTTGCGGTAAAAATGCGCTATCCGGGCATAGTGCAAGCGGTTGAATCTGAATTGGCATTAACTTCGCGGTTACCGGCCGGAGGCCCTGTTAAACGCTGGAAAATTAACACGGCCAATTATAAAGCAGTATTACATCAACAATTATTGGGTGAAACCGATTACCTTGCTGAATTACAAACCCAGCAGCGCTTTAAGCAGCACTTAAAGGTGCCAGGTTTACATATTCCAGAGGTTTTTCCGGCCTTAAGTTGTGAGGCGGTGCTAGTACAATCTTGGGAAGATGGCAGTCGCTTTAGTGAGGCCTGTGCGTGGTCAAAAATGCATCGCCTGGAAATAGGGCGAACCTTGTTGATGACCTTGTTCCAAAGCTTATTTGTACATGGTGAAGTGCATGCAGACCCGCATCCCGGTAATTATTTATTCCGCTTGGATAACAGCAACCACGCCGAAACCATATTGCTGGATTATGGTTGTACGGTGCGCCTTGAAAAACACACTCGGCTAGCGCTATTGAAATTAATCGATGCTTATCGCAACCAGCAAGCGTGTGATGCCTTTAGTTGTTTTATCGAGATGGGTTTTGAGGCGGACAAGTTAGGGCATATCCAAACTGAGCTTCCAAGCGTATGCCAGTTACTCTTCCAGCCATTTTTAGTGGACAAGGCGTTTCCCATCAATGAATGGCAATTAAGTTCGGCTATAAAAGACCTGCTAGAAGAACGCCGATGGTGGTTTAGGTCTGCAGGTCCTGCTGAGTTGTTATTACTGTTACGGGCATTTCATGGACTGAAGGAACAATTAGAAAATTTAGCTATTGCATTACCTTGGTGGCCGTTATTACAGCATGTGGTAGGTGATGAGCTGCTTCAGGAGGCAAGGTTGTTTCAGTGCAAGTCAGCGCTATCAGAGGCTGCGCCAGTGCTGATAGCTAATCTGGCGCATAAGCTTTGCATACGGCTTAGCGAAAATGGTGTGCAGCGTATCGCCATAGAGTTTCCTGCCGCAGCGGTTTTTGATCTGGAAACCCTCATGCCAGAATCTGTAATGGAATGGATCAGTGACGCGGGGATAAATTTGGACACTATAAAACAAGGCTTAAAGAAAGAGGGGTTATCTCCCCAGCCCTTGTTTAATTTAACAGTAGAAAATCAACAATGCCTCGTGTGGTTGGAATGATTCCGGCACATGGGTAATCTTGAAGTAGGTACTTTTATCAACAACATCAACAAAATATGAGGACTTTGATATGGCAAAATTAGATGATATTACTAGAGATGTGGTGAATTCAGTAGATGGTGCATTAGGTTGCGCCGTGGTGGATTTGAGTAGTGGTTTATTACTGAGCGTTTATCATAACGTCCCTTATTTTACCTTTACTTATTTGGAAGCCGTCGCTGCCGCGGCTGTGGATATGATGCGTGGGAAAAACGTCCAAGCCGTGGAATCTTTATTGTCTAACCAACGCGGTAGCACGGTGGATAAAACCATACAAGAAATCCAAATGACGACTAATGCTACATATCATTTTATGTCTACCGTAAAAGACAAACCTGATGCGTTATTGGTGCTGATTACTAGTAAAAAAGCTAATTTAGGTATGGGTTGGGCTGCAGTGCGTAAATGTTTGCCTGTAATTTCGCCCTTAATCCCTTAATTTAGGGGATTAAAGGATTAAAGGATTAAGGGATTAAGGGATTAAGGGATTAAGGGATTAAGGGATTAAGGGATTAAGGGATTAAGGGATTTGGTGGTTAAAAAGTTGGCTATGGACAGGTGAATAATAAAATGGCTAATCATTTTTTTGGTATTTTGGGCGTTTAACGCCATTTTAATCTAAAAGGTAAGGTCACCGGGGTTGTAAGTTTAGGAGCTGGTTTATTTTAGGGAAATTGTGGTGTCATCTTGTTTCTTTTAAATTTACGCTAGTGTGCTTTGAGGCTTTGCCGGATACATCTTTGATATATGAACCTTAATCCTCCAGAAATAGACATTGTTAGCACGGATACTGACCATCATCACGACAACATCGAACAAATAACGCGTTTATTGCGCAACGAACCCGTTTCGTTAAACCGGTCTGGCCATTTTATGGGACGACCTGGTACACAGCTTTATTTAGGGGATAAGGTTTTAGTTAAACTACGTTCGGAATTACGGCTTAATTACCAAAGAATGCGGGAATGGGTACAACATAAGGTTGCACTCGAAGCGAATTTAAACATTTACCATCCTGAAAAATGTTGGTTTATTTTAGCAGTTGGTGATGGCGATTATGTGGCTGGAAATCTTTGTCCATTGCTAACCCCCTTGCATGTTTTATTGGATGATGGGCAAGCTTGTGATAGGGCACAAAGGATTTTCCATTTAAAAAAGCTTTACCAAATTTATTTCCAAGTTGCCAGTCGCCATGGCAAAAGACTTGATGAAGGCTTATCCAATTTTGGCGTGGATCATCAGCAAACGCTTTATTATTTGGATGATGATATTTATGCTTGGGATAATTTTCTATCCTTTTCCCACTTATTAGGCGTGTTAGTAAGGAATAATGCATGGTTTGACGAAAGCACTGCCGAGGCATTAGGCAGTTATATCCACATCTTATTAAGTGAACATTTCTTAGATAAAGCGACATGTACGTTTGTTGGCAAACGCTTACACGATATTTACCTACCGGACCCCTCGAAAAAAAGCATCTTCAACAAGGTTATCAGTAATATCCAGCCAAACAACGGGATTAACCAACATAAAGTCTTACAACAGCGCTATATGGCCATATTAAGTGATGTCCACGCTAACTTGCCGGCCTTGGATGCGGTATTGGCGTATTTGCAGCAAAAGCACATAGATCAAGGTATTGTTATAGGGGATACCGTGGGTTATGGTGCTTTTCCAGTGGAATGTATAGAGCGGCTTCAACGCACGGATTTTGCCATTATTAAAGGCAATCATGATCATGCCGCGGTTTCCGGTGAAAGCCAACGCGGTATGTCAACCACCGCGACTTGGTGCATTAATTGGACTGTCCCGCGCTTAAGCCCAGAGCATTTAAAGTGGTTAGATGATTTACCGTTAGCACTCAGTGGTCAGTTTGATTCCGGTCGGCAGTGGGTAGCCATGCACGGTTCGCCTATCGATCCCCATTATTTCTATGGCTACGTTTATGCCATGACCTATGAAAGTAATCTTGAGGTGTTAAAAAAACGGGGTATCGATTGGTGTTTTCATGGTCATTCGCATATTCAAGGCATTTATGCGTTAAAAAACCGCGACGATCAAAATCACTTCCATATCCAACAGCAGCAAGATTTACAGCTTTATCAGCAATGTTTAATTTGCCCAGGTTCTGTAGGCCAACCCAGAAATGGTGATGCTAGGGCGCAATTTGCGATACTGGATCAACTTAAGCAATCAATTACATTTTATGCCATCGATTATCCTAAAGAAAAGATGATCTTGCGCATGCAAGCAGAGGGTTTCCCCAAAGCTTTATCAACGCGCTTAGAAACGGGTAACTGATGTTAAATAAATGCTGTTGACGCTTTACGGATAGTTACAATTTATGCGTTAAAGGCTCAATTCCAGCTTGTTGATAGGCTCGGTATCGCTGCCTTCCTGCCACCTTGATGGCTCCGTTTTCGTCTAGGATTTCCAGAATACGTTGAGTTTGTAAAAAATGGCTAGGACAGTCGTTGGACAGGTTAATTTGTGTCAACTGCCAGCCGTCTGGGGCTGGCAGTTGACCGATAAGTACCCTATTCATTGGGTCTGGTGTGATGCCAGCATAAATCAGGTGAGGAATAAAACTGCCAGGGCGAAAACTCCAGAGTAAGTCATCAAGTTGCTGGCTTTGTTCCAGGTCATCTGTCAACACATAGCAAAAATGCCCGCTACGATAGGCTTTTTCAACTAATTTACAAACAAAAACTAACCTTTCTTGTGCTGAACGGGTATTCAGCACATAAAAGCTTACCTCAGGCATTAATGCCCAGCGGCCCGGTTAATTAAGTATTGGCTAAGCAAAGGCACAGGCCGGCCTGTTGCGCCTTTATTAGTACCGCTGCGCCATGCAGTACCGGCAATATCCAAGTGTGCCCAGCGGAAATTTTCGGCAAAGCGCGCTAAAAAGCAGGCTGCGGTGATCGTGCCTGCATCTTTACCACCGATGTTGGCAATATCGGCAAAGTTGGTTTTTAGCAATTCTTGGTATTCTTCCCAAAGCGGTAAGCGCCAAACGCTATCAACGGCTGTTTCGCTGGCGCTGATCAGGGCATTGCAAAGCTCATCGTCGTTGCCTAGCAATCCGCTAGGTATACGGCCTAGTGCAACTAAGCAAGCACCAGTTAACGTGGCAAGGTCAATAACTACGTCGGGGTTAAAGCGTTCAGCGTAGGTAAGTGTGTCGCATAGGATTAAACGGCCTTCGGCATCAGTGTTTAAAATTTCTATGGTTTTACCGGACATACTGGTCCAGATGTCACCTGGCTTATTGGCGTTGCCGTCTGGTAGGTTTTCAGATGAGGGTACTAAACCGACAATATTTAAGCGCAATTGCATTTGTGCCGCAGCCTGTAAAGTGCCGATAACGGCAGCGCCACCGCACATATCGTATTTCATTTCATCCATGCCTAAGCCGGGTTTTAAGGAGATACCGCCGGCATCAAAGGTTAAGCCTTTACCAACTAACACGATAGGTTTGGCGTTTTTCTCACCACCTTGGTAATTTAACGTGATCAGTTTGGCAGGTTGGCGGCTACCACGGCTTACCGAGAGAAACGAGCCCATGCCTAAGCGCTCCATATCGGCTTCTTCTAAGATTTCGATACCTATTTGCGGGTATTTTTTGCCTACTTCTAGCGCCTGTTCTGCTAAAAAAGTGGGTGTACAAACATTACCCGGCAGGTCTGCCAGCAGTTTGGTTAAATTCATGCCATCGGCAATGGCAAGGCCTTGTTGCAAACCTAATTGGGCGGAGTCTAATTCTGCTTCGGGTGCTAAAATGGAGACACTTTCAATTTTATTGTCCAGCGTCTTGTCGGATTTCAGTTGTGTGAATTGATAAGTGGCGTCGCTAAACACCTCAACAATTTGACGGGTTTTCCATTGCCAACCATACGTTAACACTTCGCTTTCTGCGAGGGTGTTAACCAGGTTTTTTATGGGTAGTTTTTTTAAAGCGTTGATCGCTGTTGTTAAGGCTTTTCGGTAGTTTTTACCGCTTAAAGCTTCTTTTTTACCCAGGCCAACTAGTAGTAAACGTTCAATTTTACTGTTAGGCATATCATGGATTAATAGGCTTTCACCATTTTCACCCGTGATGTCACCGCGGTTAAGCAAACGAACAATTAATCCTTGAATGTTGTCATTTAAATAACTTGCCGAGGGGCTAAGTTGTTGATCGGGGTAAACGCCAACGATAATACAGTCACATTGCAGTTTTTCTAATGGTGCGGTTTCTATAGAATAGTCCATAACGTCAATTTTTATTAAGCGGCGAAAAGGCGCTTGTACTAGCCAGCATAGTGGCCCAAGCGGGTTTTGAGTGGCCATGATTATACATCACAAATTTTTTTCAGGAGACGGCTTTGCAAGCGGATTGGCCAAACAATTACAAAATGGGGCGGCGGCGGTTAGTTTCGATTTTAGATAAAATGATCGCCTTGGATTTATTCAAAACAATGCTATCTATGCTCTCCGTGATCGTTGTTATCATTGTTAGCCAAAAATTTGTCAGAATCTTGGATAAAGCTGTTGATGGGCAAATTTCTGATGAGACCTTATTAACCATTTTAGAATTTAAGACCTTAGTGGTGGCAACCGGCTTGCTGCCAGCAGCAGCGTTTATGGCGGTGTTAATGGTATTGGGGCGGATGTACCGGGATCATGAGATGTCTGCGATTGCTTCTGCAGGAGGTGGTTTGCTGGCCATTTATAGGGCTGTGTTTTTATTAATGATACCGGTTAGTGTGGTATCAATTGCCTTGTCATTGGTGGCGGCGCCGTGGGCTGAAGCAAGAATTGCACAAATTACCCATCATGATGAAGAGTCAGCGGATTTAAGAGGGATAGCTGCAAAAAAATTTAGTGAGTATAGTCAAGGCGATTTGGTGTTTTATGTTGAAAATATTGATGAAAATAAAAAACTACATAAAATTTTTGTTCAGCATCGCCAAAATGGCAAGCTTGCCATTATTACTGCGGATGAGGGGCGTTTACAGGATCTAGCTGATGGCCGCTACATCGTTATGGAAAAAGGTGAGCGTGTCCAAGGTTTTCCTGGCGAGCTGAATTATGTGATAGAAAGCTTTAATGAGTATGCGGTTAGGATTGATGAGCGCACGACAGCACTCAACTTAAATCTGCAAGCCATGGCGACGGTGGCTTTATGGCAATCCATTATGCCCCGTGATGTCGCTGAGTTACAACGCAGGATTTCGGTGCCATTAAGCTTGTTGTGTTTTGTCTTTTTAGCAGTGCCTTTAGCCCAAATCGCCCCTAGGGGAGGCGCATACGGCAATTTATTAGTCGCTTTTTTAATTTATTTTATTTATGGCAATTTGGCTAAAGTTAGCCAAAGTTGGGTAATAAAAAACCTAGTGCCGGCTTGGTTTGGTGGATATTGGTTATATGGTGCGATGCTAGTGCTGGGAATAGTACTGTTGATCAGGCTATATGGTTGGCAATGGTTTTTATTAAAGGCTAAAGGTAAGGTTATTTAATGAATGTATTGACCAAATATATAGCGATCGAAATCGCCAAAGGCGCATTATTGGCCATGGTATTACTCATTACTATATTTAATCTGTTTACGTTTAGTGACGAATTAAAAGATTTGGGTAAAGGCCATTATGGGCTTAGACAAATATTTTATTATTTAGCCCTAACGACGCCTAGGCTTTGTTATGAAGTTATGCCTGCTTCCGCACTCTTGGGGAGTTTGTTTGTTTTGGGTGGAATGGCCAATCAGCGGGAGTTGATTGCTATGCAAGCCGCCGGGTTTTCGGTGTTCCGAATCATTAAGTCGGTTTTGCTGGCTGGCTTATTATTGGTGGCAATCGCGGTCGGTGTAGGTGAGTTTATTGCGCCTAGTGCAGAAAGTGCTGCACAGGTGATGAAAATTACGGCACAAAATGAACAAGTGGTTATGGATTTTCGTTATGGGCTTTGGTTACGTGAAGGTCTGCAATTTATTAATGTCCGGCAAATTCAAGACGATGGTACTTTAGCGGATATCAGTTTTTATGAGTTGGATGGGCAAAATCGTTTACAAGCGTTGATGCATGCAGACAAGGCGTCTTTTGTTAAAGATAAGCAATGGCGGCTGGAGCATGTCAATCGTAGTTTAGTATCTAGCCAGCAAATGCAAGCTACGGCGCAAGATGATAGCTTATGGCAATCCTCATTGGCGCCGGATTTATTGAAAATTGTGGTGGTTAAACCGAATAGTCTGTCTTTGTATGATTTGGCCTTATATATTGATTTCTTAAAAAAGAACCGTCAAAAGTCACATACCTTTGAACTGGCTTTTTGGGGGCGTATTGTTAATCCGTTAGTTACTTTTGTGATGTTGCTGGTGTCCACCCCATTTGTTGTTGGCATTAAACGCGGCACCAGCGCTGGTGGCCGTATGTTGGCTGGTGTGGTAATAGGTATGGGTTTTAATGTGTTGGATAAAATTGTCAGCCATATGGGCTTGATTTATGAGTTAAATCCGCCCTTGACCGCTTTTTTGCCTAGTTTTGTCGTGATGTTGCTGGCGTTGCTGGCGTTAAGAGCATAGCCAGTGGTAAGTAGTAAGCCCTAGCTTAGTTAGAGAAGGCTTTTAGGGCATCATTAATCTGTTGTTTGGCATCATGCAACAGATTCAGTGAGTGCTCGGGCGAGAGGGAAAAATTTAGCAATTTACTGGCTGCAGGTATCGACGTAATCGCGGGTAAGTCTACTAAATCAGTTTGCCCAATTTGGCTATGTAAGCGCGATAAAATAACTATGTCGGTAAGGCTTAGTTGATCCGAGGCATTGTAATACCAGTTATCAGAATGGGCAGGAACATCGAGGAATTCTGCAGGAAAATCCCAATTTTGTAAAATTTTGTAGCCAATAGGGCCTTTAATGAAAGGCATCGCTTGTAGCATCTCCTCCTCAGAATAATAGTCTTTAGGTAAGTCTGCGACAAAATTTAAAAAGGGGATTAAGCCAATATCGCAAAGAAGTCCGGCTAATAAGGCTTCGTCTGGATTAGCTTGTTTGCTTACGCTGGCTAGGGTATAGCTAAGTGCTGATATGTAAAGGCTTTTTTTCCACAGTTTATCCAGGTGTTTCCTGATTATAGGCGAGTTGCTTTTAAAAATGTGATTAATGCTAAAACTAATCACTAAATTACGCACAGCGTTTAAACCGATACGGTTTACTGCATTCAAGCAGGATTTTACGGGTACATTAGTGAAATATAATGGACAATTGGCGACCTCTACTAAACGTGCCGAAATGACAGGGTCAAGTTGGATCATTTTAACGGCTTCATTGATACCGATATCTTGTTGGATGGCTTTCCGTAGTTTAATGGCGATATCGGGTAATGAAGGGATTTCCAATTCTTCATTCTGACAATGTTGCGTAAATGCCTGCAATAAGCGATTATCCGAGTACTCTTCCGGAATTACTATCTCCGACAAGGGTGTGTTTTGTAGATTTTTGCCCACCATAATCTTTTGAGACACACGCAATATATAAACAACCGTTTTAGCGGTAGCTGTCGTCGTGTGTTTCGTGCCACTGGAAAGCGGAAACTTGGCTTTTGCGGTTTGCGCATCAACCTCATAAGTGTTGCCGTTTTCATCAGATAAATTAATTAAACCTTTAAGCAGATATAAAACTGAGTCAGCCTCCTCACCCGTTTTAAAAAGTACGGCTTTGTCCGGGAAAACTTCGCATTTAAGGTCGGTAGCAAAGGCAATTAAATTTTCAGTTTTGAGGTTACGGATTGGTATTAAGCCTTTGAGAACCTCTATGGAGATATTATCAGGGTTGATTGCGCTATTCCCCTGTGGTTCATTTTTTTTGCCAGTAAAAAATGGACTCAGAAAAGACATGTAGATTTCCTAATTTGAAGATTATAGTTTTTTAACAGCCCAAACATTTTGTACTAGACTAATTAAGTCTATGCTAAACATTAGGGGTAATCAATTGATTTCAGAGATTTTAGCTATCGTTTTTAAAGTAATGTATCTTATCGGGGTGAGGTAATTATTATTGGACAATATAAGATTCAGGGCAGTTCCCGCTAAAATTGAGGTTAATGGTCAGCTACCTTTTGAGTTAAATCTACAGGATTTAACTAAGTGGTTGAATTCATTGTCTCGAGTAAAAAAAATGGAATTGTGCTTAGCGCTGTTTAAAGCATTACTAGCCATGGGGAAAACTGACCCTGTAGAGCAAATGCCAGAATTGTATAATAAGGTTGCAGAATTCCTTGATGGTGTTTTGGTGGAAGTTGAAAAAGAATTATTGAATCCAGGTTTTCCACTAGATCCAGAAGACCAGGCAATAATTGAGGTGATTGTTTTTGCTTATGTGACACTTGCTGAAAATTATGCCCATTTGCTGACAGTACCAAACTTGGTGAATAAGGCTAGTCTGGATAGGGCTATGCAAACGTATAATGCATTGCAGTCTGCAGATAAGGCTTTACTGCTGATATTACAAGTTTATAAGCAAGCTTATCCGGAGTTTTGGCTATTTTGTTATCGGCTTTTTGAGGAGGCAAAGCGTGAAGGTTGGCTTTATCAGCCATTGACCGTAAAAACCGGAAAAATCTCATCAATAGGTAAGATTTTTAGCCAATTGTTATTGCTACAGTTATCCGATACCAACCAGTACCGATCGCGGGAGATGCGGTTAATCGATAAACTGTATGAAGAATTGGGCTTTGAATTAAGCTTTGAAGAAACAGTCATTAATGATGGTAGTCATTGGCATTGTTTTGACGCCAACAAAGATGCCCCACCTGGTTTATTAAAAAATAAATTAGTGGTGGACGATGGGGTTTATATATTTTGCCTGACCCCGGTGGCCAAAAAAATTTATGATTATGTGCACACTGATATGCCGGAACAGGGCGCTTTGAAAGCGATTAACCGATCGCTTTATGTACGTGTCGTGAAAACCTTAGGGTGTTTTCAAAAAAGGCGCCATAAACGTTTTGATGATAAAACCGATGGTACAGGCATTCTGGGCTTTAACAATATTGTTAGTTTTTTGTATAAAACCTACGAGAATCATGAAACAAAACCTAAAATAGCGCTCAATCAAAGCCCTGAAAAGAAATTAAAAGCATCGGATCTGGATTTAGTGCCTCAAGGTGGGGAAAAAGTCCATCAATTGCAATGGCAATACCGTCATGACGAAGATACTACACTCAGTAAGATTGTCCATTTTGGCAAAGATTTTACATCCCCAGGACAAGTATGGGATCTTGGTCAAATTGAAAATAGTAAATTAGTCGATAAGGTGCCAACTAATGCGCTTAAAGTTATCGACACAAGCCTGCAAGGGATGCAGGTATTTTGGAAGTCAAATGGGTTAAAAGTAAAACATGGCGATCTTTTTGCGGCCATTCAAGGGAATGGGCGCTTGGAGATAGGACTGATTCGAAGGCTAAGCCGCTTAACTCAAGGTGGCGCAGTTTTGGGAATAGAGCTGCTTGGCTATGAAACTGAGTTAGTTAAGTTCTTTAGGCCGGGACATAAAAGTGTGCAGTTTTGGGGGCTATACTTGTCTGGGCTACCTGCATTAAAGCAAAACGATAGTTTAATTTTTAATGCCCCTGGTTTTTCTGCAGGTGAAAATATCGTCATAGAACGTGGCCAAAAACAATTATCTTGCCGATTGCAAAAAATAATTAACGAGACCCCCGCCGTCAGCCATGCTGAATTGCAAACTAAATAAATCTTCAACGCGTTAAATCCAGGCTAACGCCGTGGTGGTCAAATTCCTAGCCTATGTTAAAATGCAAAGCCCCATTGATTTCTTGAATGGGCTCTAATACTTCTATTTACCTCTAGGGTGTCTCCAAAATGAAAAATATAACTATTCTATTAAGTGGATTATTAGTTTTGTCGCTATTATCAGCTTGTGATAAAGAAGAACAAAGCACAGAAGCTATGCCAGAAAAGACTGCCGCACCTATGACGGCTGCACCCGCTGAGCCTAAAGCTATGCCTGCTGAAGGCGCAGCCAGCACGGAAAGTGCAATGCCAACTGAAACACCGCCTATGATGCCAGAAAAAACTGAAGCGGCACCGATGATGCCAGAGAAATCAGATGCTATGCCAGAACATGACACAGCCACTGAAGAACCAGCACAAGCGCCTGAATTAAAACAATAACATCATTGGACATCGTTAGCGTTTGTCTCATTATTTATATCTTAGGCAAACGTTTGATGATTTTAATCAAGCAACTTGGTAAGTAGGCTTAAAACATCCTGTAATAAGTCTAGCTCAAATGGGTTAGTTGGGATGTTAGTCGCCATTGTGCTTGGAAATTGGTGGGGGGGATTTTTTGGGATCTCCCCGCTTTGTTTTTTCTGATTGGCCAGTAATTCCCCACCCATTTTTTTCCATTCGAGTAAATGGGTGGCTTGTCCGCTATCCAGCCAAGTTCCATGTTTGGGGCAACAATCAACAACAACCCCGCTACGGTAGCCAAATAGGGTGCGACCCATAAAGTTTTGGCAGATGGGGCATTTTAAATATTTTACGTTTTGAGTTTTGGGATAGCGGTCTTTATTGATGGTATCAATATGTTGGTGGTTAATGGGCATGCTGTCGTCAACCACGGCATAGTCGAGAAACCTTTGTATTTCATTAAGTTCAAAAAATAACCCATAGCAATTGTGGCAACGTTCTATTTGTAAAGGTTCGCTGCCAAAATGGCTAAGACCTATGGTTTGTAGTTCGGTTTGACAGTTTGGGCAAGGCTTAGAGGTTTGCTCTTGAGCCACCACAAAAGCTAATTTGTTCCTTAAGTCAATATCATTATGACTACAACAGTACAAGCACTGGTTGGTATTGGCTGGTAGTGGGGCTGAACAATTGCTACAACGTGTCATAATTAAAATTGATCCAGGATTTGTTTTTTCTTTGAGGCATAGTCTTCTTCTGAAATTAATTCTGCTTGGTAGAGTGCCTTAAGCTGCTTCAATTTATCGGTATAATTTGAGTCTGATATGGCCTGCGCTACCGGCGAAATAGCCCTATTTACGGCATTCAGGTCGCGGTTTAGGTCTAAACCTGTCGCCATTCCCAGCACAGCACCCGAAGTGCCATTGTCATTTTTAGCCGCATCACGCAGGGCCTCTATGCGTTGTAATTGACTGTAATCTAAGCCTACGGCTACCGCGGCCTGGGCTTCTGCGCTAAGGTCTGCTATGCGGTTGACACGCTTTAAGGTTTCATCATCGAAATCGGTGCCTTCAATACGAAAGTCAGATAGCTGTAAACCTAATTTGTGAAAGCTAATGGCCAGTTTAATCTGCAAAGTGCGGGCAATTTCCTCGCGTTTTGCATCAATTTCCATGTAACTGATTTGGCTGCTGGCTAAAAAATCGCTAAGCGGTTGAATAATTCGTGCAGATAATATATTACGGAAAATACTGCCAGACAAGGTCTTCTGGCTCCCTACAACTTGGCAAAAAAAATGCTCAGGGTCGGTGATGGTATAACTATAATTACCATAGGCTTTTAGGCCGACTGGGAATTTATAATGTGGGTCTGGGTATTTGATGACTGATGGGGTGCCCCATTTTTGATCAAGTATTTTGCTGGTCTTAAAAAAATACAGTCCAACCTTATGCTCGCTTTCAAAAAACTGCATAAATTTGCTAATCGTTGTCCAAAAAGGGATGTTATCCGTCTTAAGGTTGATCAAGCAGGGTTGGGTGATTACCGATTGCACTTTGCCTTGATAGACAAAAATACAACCTTGGCCTGGGCCTATAAGCAATTTGGAAGCGTTTTTAATTTCGTCGCCATCTTCTGTCCATTGTTCAAATAAGCTATCTGCACTAGGATTTTGCCATTCGATGACGGCGCGGAATTGTTGTTTTAAGCTATCAAAAAAAGCCATCTTGCCTCACAAGTTATTTTTATTTCAACCAGCGTGGGTTTTATGTCAATATCATTTAAGTTAGGATGTGGATTCACATTACTTTGTTAAAAATTATAGTTAAAAGTGGGTATAAGTGTGGCAGTTAGAAGCTTTAAAAATAAACAGCCAATTCTTGGCCAGTCTGTTTATATTGATGAAAGTGCAGTGGTGATTGGTGATGTGGTTTTGGGCGACGATGTCTCAGTTTGGCCCACGACGGTTATCCGCGGCGATGTTGAGAGTATACGCATCGGCAACGGTACTAATGTGCAAGATGGGGCTGTTTTACATGTTTCACATGCCGGTAAGTTTTCACCGCAAGGCTATCCTTTAAACATAGGCAAAGGGGTTACCATAGGCCATAGGGCGGTAGTCCATGCTTGCCAAATTGGTGATTATTGCTTGGTGGGTATCGGTGCTATTGTGATGGATGGCGCCGAGCTAGACGATTATGTCATGCTCGGAGCAGGTGCGTTAGTCGCACCTGGAAAAAAATTGGCTAGTGGTTTTTTGTACGTCGGGGCACCGGCAAAACAGGTGCGTGCTTTAACCGATTCAGAAAAGGAGTTTTTGAAATATTCCTGCGAGCACTATATACAGCTTAAAAATCAATATCTTTAGCTTAGGCTGGTTCTGTTACAGTTATGCAGTACGTTCAGAATTTAATAGCTCAAGTACTGGTTTAGTGTCCGGACGGATACCGCGCCAAATAAAAAAAGCTTCGGCAGCTTGTTCGACCAGCATACCTAAGCCATCCACGCTTTTACGGGCGTGCTGTTGTTGTCCCCATAGCACAAAGGCAGTGGCTTGATTGGCGTAGGCCAAATCGTAGCATACCGCATTTGGGCTCAATAGAGACTTAGGCAAGGGTGGGAGTTGGTTGCTCAGGCTAGCTGAAGTGGCGTTTAGCACTAGTTCGAATTGTTGGTCAGCCAAATCCTCAAAGCCGCAAGCGATGACTTTTGCCTGACCAAATTCTTGTGCTAAGTCGACGGCTTTGGCTAGGGTCCGGTTGGCAATCACAATAGTTTTTGGTGCTTGTTCTAATAGTGGCCCTAATATGCCCCGACTGGCGCCACCTGCACCCAAAATTAAAATACGCATGCCATTTAATTGCAGGCTGTGGTGTTGGGTTAGGTCCGTGACCAAGCCAATACCGTCAGTATTGTCGCCAATTAACGAGCCATCGCTATGTAAAGCCAAGGTGTTGACAGCCTTACTGAGTTGGGCGCGAGGTGTTTTGTTGTCGGCTAATTCCCAAGCCAGTTGTTTTAGGGGAACAGTGCAATTTAAGCCTTTGCCAGCGTTACCAAAAAATTCCCTGACGGCCGTTTTAAATTGGCTAGCAGACACTTCTTGTGCGGTATAAGTTAAAAGCTGACCTGTTTGTTCGGCAAATAATTGATGGATGCGTGGTGATTTGCTGTGGTTTATCGGTTGGCCGAATACGGCATAGCGGTCTGGCGTTATCATTGGGCAGCTTTCCTTTGCATAACTTCCAGCAGGATAATGCCGACTATAATAAAAATGGCCAACATTAAGTTAATCCAGAAAAAGCTATCATTGTAATAAGTGGTGATCACAGAGGCGGCCCCTAAAAAGAAACCGATTAGGCTAAAACGCCAACCAATGCGTATACCGTCAAGTATGGTGGACAATGACAGAATCAACGAAATAATTAAACCGGCATTCATGGCGTCCATACGGCCGGATTTTTGTACCAAAAAAGCACAGCCCACAACTAATAATGATGCGCACCAGTGCAGCGCTTGTTCTTGAATCATCTTCTTGAATTGCCCGGTTTGGTGGCGTGATTGCAACCAGCCGGTAAGCATGGCGAAGAGGGCAAAAACGATCACCATCAATAACCAATAGGCATAACCATCATTGGGGGAAAAATCAGTAATACCAATGCCAGTCATAGCGAGCATCACCAATAACACGACAATAATAATCTCGGCAAGTAATTTTCTTTTCTGAGGTAACACTGTGTTTTCAGACATATTTGGCTCAAATAATGTAGAGGTTATGTTGGCTTAGCCGAGTTTTGCAGCCAGAGTGCGACGGATTTGGCAAAGTAGGTTAAAACCGCATCACTGCCGGCCCGTTTAAATGCTAACAAGGACTCTAATACTACTGACTGCTCATCCAACCAGCCGTTTAGCGCGGCCGCTTTAATCATGGCGTATTCACCACTGACTTGATACGCCAATGTCGGGACGCCAAATTGGTCTTTTACCCGCCTAATAATATCCAAATAAGGCATGCCTGGTTTAACCATGACCATATCTGCGCCTTCTTGGAGATCTAACGCCACTTCACGTAGCGCCTCGTCAGAGTTAGCGGGATCCATTTGATAGCTGAATTTGTCAGCCTTGCCTAAGTTACCCGCAGAGCCGACGGCATCGCGAAATGGCCCATAAAAGCTAGAGGCGTATTTGGCTGAGTAGGCCAAAATTCGGGTGTTTTGAAAATGCTGGTTTTCCAAGGCCTGCCTAATGGCACCTATACGTCCATCCATCATATCGGAAGGTGCAACAATGTCGGCACCTGCATTGGCGTGCGACAAGGCTTGTTTAACTAATACGTCTAAGGTCTCATCGTTAAGCACATAGCCCGCTTCATTGATTAAGCCATCCTGGCCATGTGAGGTGTAAGGGTCTAGCGCAATATCCGTTATTATGCCTAAATCGGGTACTGCGCTTTTTAAGGCACGCAAGCAGCGCTGAACTAAACCATCTGGATTATATGCCTCTGCCGCATCCGTAGATTTTTTGTCACTGGCAATTACGGGGAATAGTGCAATTGCCGGGATGCCTAATTGTTTTAGGGTATGGGCTTCTTCTAATAAATAATCCAAACTTAAGCGTTCAATGCCAGGCATAGACGGTATAGCTATGCGTTGCCCAGTGCCTTCAGTGACAAACATAGGGTAAATTAAATCGTCTACTGACAAATGCTGTTCACGCATTAAACGCCTTGAGAAATCATTAAAGCGCATTCTTCTCATACGTGTCAGTGGAAAATTGGTGCTATTATATATCATCTTATACTTGTTATATGGTAGGTCTAATGTAGGGTTCTAACGATAAGCACAAGCTGATAAAATTTGCTTTCAGTAGTTGTGCTAGAATTTATTGTAACAGGGAATTTTTGTCACTGAATATTTGAATATCACCAACATACGTTGGTTTGAGGATTAGGAGTCTATTATGAAGGTTAAACACTATGGTCTGCTGTTTTTTCTGACGCTATTGTTAGGGGTAATGTCATCAGCTAGTGCTGTGGCGGCTGAATTGCTACCCGCCCAACAAGCGATTGAAGATGCATCAAGCAAGTTAAAAGAGCGGATGAAAGATAAAACCTTTATCCAAGATTTTGCAAAAATCACTCAGTTTGTTAATGATGCCATTAATCCTCACACCGATTTTGATAAAATTTCAGCGTTGGTTTTGGGACAAAATTGGAAAACAGCAACTGCTGATGAACGTGAGCGTTTTAAACATGAATTCCAAACCTTATTGGTCAGGACTTATTCGCGCGCTTTTGTAGAATTTAAAGACTGGTCCGTGCAGTATTTGCCAATAGAGATGGAAGACGGGTCTAACAAGGTTATTGTTAAGACGGAAGTGTTACAGCCTGGCGTACAACCTGTTGCGGTCAATTATCGGATGTTTTTAGGGGCAGATGGCGTGTGGAAAGCTTACGACATAATCATCGAAGGCGTTAGCTTGGTCACCAATTACCGGACAACGTTCAGTAATGAAGTAAGAAACAAAGGCTCCTTAAATGCAGTGATTGAAAGTTTAGCCAAGCGCAATGCTGAAGCTTTGGCTAACAAATCTTCCGCTAACACAAAAGAAAACTCATAAGCCAAGCTTTAAGTATTGGTTTGCGCAAGTCCCAAATAAGGCCAATTTGTCCCCTTAGGGCATTGGCCTTTTTAGTTATTGGAAAGTTCCTTAATCGTCCTGTTCTTGATTTAAAGTCGTAAATGTTTTCCGTAAATCACCATTTGATTGAGGTAGATAACTATCAGGCCTTAATCGAAAGCTTGAATTTGGCTAAGGCTGAGTCCTGGGCAAATCTATTACCTAGCCAGCTAGAGACGGCTTTTGACCTGAATAAGCATGGCCATTTAACGCAATGGTTGAGTTTAATCGATGAGCTGCCAATTTTTTCCGCCGTGCAATGTCAGCTAAATACGGATACGGTTAGTGTAAGTTTGGATAATGGCTTATCCAATGTGGAAAAAAATCAACTGAGTAACCAGCTACAACTCTTACACCCTTGGCGTAAAGGCCCTTACGATATCTTCGGTATTTTTATTGATACAGAATGGCGTTCGGACTGGAAATGGAATCGGCTAGAAGCACAGATTGCCCCGCTAGCCAATCGGCTGGTGTTGGATGTAGGCTGTGGCAATGGTTACCACTGCTGGCGCATGCTGGGTGAAGGTGCCAGATTAGTTGTGGGTATTGATCCTATGCTTTTAAATGTCATGCAATTTTTGGCGATTAAAAAACTAATGGGTAGCGCCCCTATTTATGTTTTGCCGCTAGGTATTGAACACGTGCCGCCTAGCCTAAAAGTGTTTGATACAGTATTTTCCATGGGTGTGCTTTACCATAGAAAGTCCCCGATAGAGCATTTACAGGAGTTACGCGATTGCTTGCGGCCAGGCGGGGAATTAGTACTCGAAACCATAGTGGTTGACGGTCCGTTAGGCCTAAGCCTAATGCCGGAAGACCGCTACGCCTGTATGCGCAATGTTTGGTTTTTACCAAGCTGTGAAACGTTATTAAGCTGGCTTAAACGCTGTGGTTTTATCAATATCCGCTTAATTGATGTTTCTGTTACCAATACGCAGGAGCAGCGCAGCACAGATTGGATGCGTTTCCGTTCGCTCAAGGATTATCTAGACCCGCAAAATCCAGCATTAACTATTGAAGGTTTGCCGGCGCCGAAGCGAGCTATTTTTATTGCGAACGCAGCGTAACCGATTACTAAGAAAACCTGCCCACATGCACGCGATAGAATGTGGCCTTGGCAAATATTGTTTTCTCAATAACTAGCAAAGCGAGGCCTGGCCTATGCAAGTCTAATGTAAAAGTCATCAGCGTGACGGCTGGCTCGAAAAATAATAACAGGGCTGTCTTTTTCAATACAAGAAAATAGCGATATTTGGCGTTTTAGTTGCACAAACATGGCACCATCATGCAGATTGACACTTTATATTTTTATTAAGGCCGCCACTCCTATAAACTAAGCGCTATTTGTTACCTAGATTAAAAATGAGCATCCCTAATATAGGATTTATCAGCTTAGGCTGTCCGAAAGCGTTGGTAGACAGTGAACGCATCTTAACTAAACTGCGCTCTGAGGGCTATACTATCTCCCCCACTTACCAAGATGCCGATCTGGTAGTGGTAAATACGTGTGGCTTTATTGATGCTGCTGTTGAAGAGTCTTTGGATAGTATCGGGGAAGCACTGGCACAAAATGGCCGGGTTATAGTCACTGGCTGTTTGGGTGCGAGGGAAGAAGAAATTCGTGCGCGCCACCCGCAAGTATTAAAAGTCACAGGCGCGCATGCGTTAGAAGAAGTGGTTGCTGCCGTGCATGAGCATTTGCCGCCGCCCCATGACCCGTTTATCAGTTTGATACCACCACAAGGCATTAAGTTAACGCCTAGGCATTACGCGTATCTTAAAATTTCTGAAGGCTGTAACCATCGTTGTACATTTTGCATAATCCCATCTATGCGTGGTGATTTGCTAAGCCGTCCGCTCAATGACGTGATGCTGGAGGCTGAACGTTTAGCGCAGGCCGGAGTGAAAGAATTATTAGTCGTCTCTCAAGACACCAGCGCTTATGGCCTGGATTTAAAATACCAAAGTTCTGCTTGGAAAGGTCGCGCATTCCAAACCCGATTTTATGATTTGGCGAATGCCTTGGGAGAATTGGGCATTTGGGTCAGGTTGCATTATGTTTATCCTTATCCTCATGTTGATGATGTAGTGCCATTAATGGCCGAAGGTAAAATTCTGCCTTATTTAGATATCCCATTCCAACATGCTGACAGCCGCATCTTAAAATTAATGAAACGGCCAGCAGCTAGTGAAAATAACTTGGAACGGATTCATGCTTGGCGAAAAGTGTGCCCCGACATAACTTTACGCAGTACGTTTATCGTTGGTTTTCCTGGGGAAACCGAGCAAGAGTTTGATACCTTATTAGATTTTATTAGGGCAGCAAAGCTGGATAGGGTAGGTTGTTTTGCCTATTCGCCAGTTAAAGGTGCCATCGCGAATAGTTTGCCAAATGCCGTGCCGGAAGAAATCAAACAAGAACGTTTAGCACGCTTTATGGCGGTACAGGCGGACATTAGTGCTGAACGCTTACAGCAGCGCATAGGTCGGATTGAAACTGTTTTAATCGATGAAGTGGTTGAAGAAGGTGCAGTAGCCCGCAGCAAAGCGGACGCCCCAGACATCGATGGGCAAGTTTTTATCGATGGGGCGACACATTTAAACGTTGGTGACTTTGTTGAGGTCGAGCTGGAAGACGCTGACGACTATGATATGTGGGGGCGGTTATTATAAGTTTTACAGTGTTTGCTTGACTTGTATTGAAATAAAGTTACAATATCCAGCTCAAAAACGGAGCGGTAGTTCAGTTGGTCAGAATACCGGCCTGTCACGCCGGTGGTCGCGGGTTCGAGCCCCGTCCGCTTCGCCATCCTTGGTTATTCAAGGTTGGCGCCATGCTAATAATAACTTTTTTACTATTGGCAGCAGTGGTCGTTTAACATTTGAGTCTAAAACTCCTCATTGTGCCAGCTGCTTAATTTCGCCCATCCAATAACCTTCCTCTGTATTCAAGCAGATATTTAATTAAACAGTTTTTTGGCGTCCTCTGTAACATCGTTTGTTAAGCTAAGCTTGTGCTGGCCGCAGTGGCAGCCTCGTTTTTTGGCAATATAATTCGAAATGTAGTGCCGATGCCGACACGGCTGTCTAGTTCGATTTTGCCTTTGTGTTTGTTAATGATGCTATATGAAACAGAAAGCCCTAAACCTGTGCCTTTACCGACCGGTTTAGTGGTAAAAAACGGGTCGAATATTTTGTTAAGGTGCTCAGGTTCGATACCTTTGCCATTATCGCTGACTTCCACCCAGACAGTGTCATTGTCTGCGCCCGTGCGTACCGTAATGATACCTTCGTTTTCAATGGCATGGGCGGCATTGACCAGCAAATTCATAAAAACTTGGTTAAGTTGGTGTGGTAGACACCTGATTTCAGGAATATCACCGAACTCCTTGACGACCTTGGCTTTGTATTTGATCTCGTTATTGACAATATTGAGTGTGCTTTCCAAGCCGGACTGTAAATTGGCCCATTGCCAATCGTCATCGCCGCCAGAGTGGGAAAAGTCTTTGAGGTCTTGGACTATCTTTTTAACGCGTAAGGCGCCTTCCATAGACTCATCCAACAAATCCAAAACATCGGACTTTAGAAAGGCTAGGTCGATTTGTTGCTTATAAGTCTCAATTTGTTGCAGCTGGGTAGGCTCAGTTAATGTGGGTTCAATATTTTCGTATATCGCCACCAGTGCTAATAAATCTTCAACATAATTTTTCAAGGTAGTTAGGTTTGAGTTGATATAACCGATGGGATTGTTTATCTCATGGGCGACACCAGCCGCTAGTTGCCCGACGGATGCCAATTTTTCCGACTGCACAAGCTGGCCTTGGACTTCCTTTATTTTGTCGAACGCTTCATGTAAGTCTTTATTACGTTGTTTGAGTAAGTCTTCTGCTAATTTATGTTCAGTCACATCGACTGTAATGCCATCTATACTGCTGGGATTGCCGGACTCATCTTTGATGGCGCGCATATGATGAAATAGCCAGCGCAGTTGCCCATCCGGCCGGATTATCCGGCACGTGATTTTCTGGACGCCGGTGCTAAATATGTTAACCATGCTGCTTTCTAGCCGTTGCCGGTCATTAGGATGGACTATATCCAGCCATAAGTTGGGACTTTTAACCAAATCAGAGCACTTATGGCCAGAGATTTCTTCAACGACTTTATTGATGTAGATAATTTCAAAAGTACTGGGCTGCATTGACCAAACCACACTGTCCATAGAATCCAGAATATCATGTAGCCGTTTTTCTGATTCAATCAGCCGGTGATGGGTCTCTTGCAGTTTAAGGTTAGCATTAACATAACGTTCATTTGATGTGGCCAATTCGCTTATCCGCTTTTTTTGGTCACTGAACAAGCGGAAATTGTCTATTACTAGGGTGATCAGATTGACCAAAGGTTGGCCATTTTCCAAGTCTTCTTCGGAATATTTTACTTTATCGTCAAAACGGTTCACACATAAAGCGCCGATTAATTGGCCGCTGACCAATAAGGGCCAACACATCGAGCTGCGAGGGATAGGCGTGTCTTTTTTAGCAACAGTGGTATGGAAGCGGCAATCGTCTTTAATATCACCCTCAAGTAAAATAGCTTTTTTATTTTCTACAACCCAGCTGTAGACACCGACCCCCAGTTTTATTTCACGGCCTATCCAAGCTTCCGGTAAACCAATGCCGGCAACAATACTTAAGCCATTATGACCGTTATCCAGGTACAACGCTAATGAGCCAGTATTGGCTTTAAAGCCCTCGACTACATGTTTTAGGATATCAAGGAAAACCGATTCTGAGTTGCCGTTAATCGAATTGGATTGGCCTATTTGATAGAGATCATAAATCCAACTTAATTGTTTTGATACACTGAATGGCATAATGACCTCGCTTAAAGGATAGCGACAATCTGATCGGCAAATTGCTGCGCTTTATCTACATATAATGCGGTCTTTTCATCTGAAATAGGTAGTAAGTTTAACACCGCAGGAAGGTTTTCGAATTCATTAGCAACCATGGTTTGGTTGTTTTCGGCAACTTGAATGAGCAAATTGGCGATATAAATGATACTGCTCAGTGAATTAGCAGCATCAGGTGCAGGCGGTATTTCGTGTTTTTCGATTGTTTCTTGGATAGCAAGCGGAAACTTCCAATATAGGGCGGCTTGCCCACCCATCTGTAGGTGATCAAAACCCAATAAATGCTTTTCTTCGTATGCCGAAGGCAGTTTGCCATCAGTTAACATTTTATTTGCCTCTTCAGGAAAAAAAACGACGATAATCAGTTGACCAATATCGTGTAACAAGCCCGCAGTAAACGCCAGTTCTGGATTAATGCCAGCGTGATTGGCCAATTGGCGCGAACACTCTGCCACTGCCATACTATGGTGCCAAAATAGAGTGTAGTTGAAGTTTTTATTTTGCGCCGGTATCATTTTAGAAAAGCAAACTGCGAGTAATAAATCCCGCACCCGGCTGACGCCCAGTAGCATAATTGCTTCGTGCACGGTACCAATTTCTCGGGATCTGCCGTAAAAAGATGAATTGGCAATGCGTAAAATTCTAGCCACTAAAGGTGGGTCATTACTGATTTTTTCGGCTAATACAGTGGTATATTGATTGTCATTAATTTGCTGTAGCACTTCAAGGAAAAGTGCCGGCAGGGAGGGTAATTCAGACAAGCGGGCAAGTTTCTCTTTCGGGATAGCGTCCGATGTCTGATTGACATTAGGTAAAATTTTCTCCATCATCATTAACCTCAAAGGGTAAAAAAACAGCAATCGTACCTTTGGAACGGCTAGTTTCTCCCATAGGTGCTGTCCACACCCACATATTTACTTCACCAGAAAGTTTTAATTTATCATGACTCGAATCTGGTTGGGTTACGGGAGAGTTTTTTAGCCTGTGGATTAGGCTTTCAGGTAGGCAGTCACTAGCAAGCAGCCCCATGAGACATTCGCCCTGATAACGCTGGAATAGGGTATCAGCCCGCCTGTTGGAAATTGCAATCATTGCTTCATCGTCTATGCCGATTACGGCAATTGGAAGATGTTCAAGAATTTCTTGAGAAATTTGTAACAGTTGGATGTTCTGCACAATTTCATTGGTTTTGTCGGCAACTTGTTTTTCTAAATGCTGGTTGAGCAAGGATAGTTGATCGTTGGCTAGTTTTAATTCATGGGCTAAGCGTAAGTTCTCTTGTTCCATTTCATAGCGCTGAAAAGCCTCGCGGATATTATCCCGAAGCTGTTCGTCATCCCACGGCTTGGTTAAAAACTTGTAGATGGCACCTTCGTTAATCGCACTAGTAACAGATTCAAGTTCAGTATAGCCTGAAAGCACCATCCGAAAGGTTTTTGGGTATAGTGTTTTAACCTTACGCAAAAAGTCGACACCTGTCATATGTGGCATGCGTTGGTCGGATATGATGACACCCACTTCATGGCTAGCTAATAGCTCAAGACCTTCAGCCCCACTATTGGCAATTAAAATGTGGTAACCGTCACGCCGTAACGTGCGCTTTAATGCGCTGGTTATATTGGCCTCATCATCGACTAACAGAATTGTCCGTGATGTTTGCGTCAGTTCGGCCATTATTGTCGCCTAATCATGTCATTCATGAGCAGTTGCTTCCTTCTATGAAATAACGTCAAGTCGAGCCATAATTTGAAAGGCCTATAGCGGGCTACAAGGTAAAAGACCTGGAAAACAAAGTCAGTAGGCGATAGGCGCTTTATTGTCAGAAAAGCAGGTGTAGTCTATACTTGAGCAGTTAGAAGTCAAGTTTAACCTTACAGTAAAACAGGTTTTGGGGAAATCATCACATCTTTAACCATTTGCCCTTAATTTAATTGATTTAACTTGGATATAAATATGCCCGGTAAAATCCTACCTGAAGAATCTAGAATTTTATTGCTTGATGATGAGCCCAATGTATTGAATGCCTTAAGCCGTTTGCTTAAGGCATATCAAGTGACCACTTTTTGTAGTGGTGAAGATGCTTTGCTGGCGGCTAAAGATATGCAATTCGATTTGGTCATTTCGGATTACCGTATGCCTGATTTGAACGGGGTTGAATTTTTAACCTTTTTTAAAGTATTACAGCCAGATGCTATCCGGATGATACTTACTGGTTATGCTGACCTTAGGGGTATTCAGCTGGCGATAAACGATGCTGAGGTGTTTCGGTTTATTAATAAGCCGTGGGACAATTTTGAAATTTTAAACGCTGTCACCCGTGGCTTAGAACATAGGCATATGCTGATAGAAAATCGCGAACTAGCGGCTCAAGTTAGGCAGCAACGCGAGTTGTTAGAAGAAAAAGATGCCATCCTACAAGCGTTGGAAGCAAAAGACCCAGGTATTACAAAAGTAAATTGGGGGCCGGATGGTTCCATTCTTATCAGGGAAGAGGATTATAATTTAGAATAAGCCCCTGCCAAAAGTCAATAAGGGCTAAATTATCGCTAGTTTGGCTGCTTAAGCTAAGTTTTTTTACTGGCTGGATGATTGTCTTGGCTTAAGTTTTCATTAACACCTAAACGAATTCGGATAAGCGGGGGAGTCCCTTTATTGGCGCGTAAGGTTAATATACTGTCAACCATGCGTTCGGTGAGTGTGCAATTTTTTAAGTAAACTTGTCCGTCATAAGAAATTTCCTCAACTTCCATACCCGGGCGCAGCTGCGTCCAGGAAATGTCTAGCGTTGGCCTAGTATTTTCCTTATCTGTGGTGTCCGCCAGAAACTGCAAAAAAAGATCGACAACGTTGGGATCATATTGTTTGCCTTTACACTCGCGCAATTGATTTTTGGCATCATTTACCGGCATAGCCTTACCGGTCATGGTGCCTTCCACATAACCGATATAGTCGCGCACTACCGATAATATCCTGGAGCCGATAGGAATCTCTTCGCCAGCTAATCCATCAGGGCTGCCTGAGCCATTAAAACTTTCATACTGATGATGAATTAACTTCACTGCTGTCGTTAATTGCACCAATCCTTTAAGTAAGGGTGCCGCTTCTTGTGCGTGTTTTAAATAAATTCTTTTTTGCGGTACATCCATGAGATGTACCGGTTGTTCAAGTATTTTATCAGGTAAGGTCATTTTACCTATTTGTAGCAGTAAACCTGCATAAAGTATGGATTTGGTCTCTTCCTCGCTCAAGTTAAATTGCTTGGCCACATGATGGGCATTTTCCGCAATATACTTGGAATGTCCACCCTTAATGCCAGGTCGCATTTCTATGATGCGTGAAAATGCCTTAATAGAATCAACATATTGTTTTTTTAAGTCGCGGTTGGTTTGGTCAAGTTGGCTCAGGGTTTCGCTGAGTTGTGCGGTACGTTGTTGAACCAAGTTTTCTAAACGCTCGTTAAATTCTTTTAATTGTTCATTTTGCTGGCTAATGACCTTACTAAAACGGTCGCGTTCTTCACGCAGCCGTTTTTGCGCCAGTGCGTTCTTGATCAATAGCTTAAGTTCTTCATCATTCCACGGCTTATTGCAATAGCTGAAAATACGGCCTTTGTTGACGGCATCTATAGTGGATTGCAAATCGGAATACCCCGTCAATAAAATACGGATAGTCTCTGGCCAGTGTTCAAACGCCTGGGCCAAAAATTCAGCACCGCTCATTTCTGGCATACGCATATCGGATATAATCAAATCCACGGGATGTTGGCGTAAAACCTCTAAACCTTCAGCGCCACCAGAAGCTAGATGGAGAGTATAATTTTCGCTATGGAATAAACGCCTTAATGCTTTGAGTACATTCGGCTCGTCGTCTACGAGTAGTAATACGGCTGATGATTGTTCAGCTTGGTTTGTTTGGCCAGTATTCATACGTTATCTCTTGATGAAGCCGTGGCGGTAAGGTTTTGTCTTCATAGGCATAATTTTTAAAGCGTTTGGAGACTAGGTTGGCTAGTACTGCATGGCGGCTAAGACTAATCATTTAATTTGCCGAAACTTTTTTCAATTTTATCATAAGGTTTCAGCTAAGCTTTTGCAATCTATGTGTATTAGCACGGTATGATTTTGTGTGATGATTAACTGTGGGTCAATATTTAGGACTTTGCATGCTGCAAGGGCGCTAAGCTATTTAATGGCAAAAATACGCTGGATGGGTATTTGCTCAAGCTGTTGCTCTTATATTTGCCTAATACCTGCCTTGTTATTGGACTTCAGACTCGAGCTCAGCAATCTAGTTTAGTTTATAGTAAGGCTGCTTAAGTTTAGCGATTACTCATTTTAGCCATTTAACCTAGGATAGGAGATTAGTTTGGGACCACTTATTGATAGCCGTATGATCATGAAATGCGTAGCCTATAAAGAAGGCAACAGCTTAGGTGAAATTGGCATCGAAGACATCAGTGAAATACTAAAACATGAGGGCAGCTTTATCTGGTTAGGCTTAAAAGAGCCAGATACTGGCTTGTTGAATAAAATCCAAGCAGAATTTAGTTTACATGAACTCGCCATAGAAGATGCTTGTACTGCGCATCAGCGCCCTAAAATTGAAGAGTATGGCGATTCCTTATTTGTCGTGCTGCATACCGCAATTTTAACGGATATGGGGATTGATTTTGGTGAAACCCATATTTTTGTGGGCAAACAGTTTTTGGTTACGGTACGTCATGGTTCATCGCGTAGCCATGAAAAAGTTCGGACTAGCTGCGAGGCTAAACCGAAACAGTTGGCTAAAGGCTCCAGCTTTGTGCTGTATTCCATCATGGATTTTATAGTAGATAACTATGTGCCTGTGCTAGATGGTTTACAGAAACGTTTTGAGACCTTAGAAGAAGCTATTTTTCAGTCGCATCCGGGCCGGCAAACTATGGAGGATTTGTATGAGCTCAAGCGGGAATTATTGCTTTTGCATAACGCCATTACACCTCTGATCGATGTTTGTAACGAGCTAATGCGCTTTCATAGCAGCATTATTCCCAAGGAAGTGAGTTTTTACTTTCGTGACGTGGCTGACCATATCCAGCGTATTGACCAATCAATTGCTGCCATACGGGAAATGTTAGTGGCGGCCATGCAAGTGCATCTTACCTTTGAAACCGTAAGGCAGAATGAAGTGGTTAAGCGTCTGGCAGGTTGGGGCGCGATATTAGCTATCCCGACTATGGTATTTAGTTGGTATGGTATGAATTTTAAACATATGCCGGAATTAGGCTGGGAATATAGCTACCCGCTAGTTGTGGGTGGAGTCATTATCGGTAGCGCTTTATTATATTTGCGCTTAAAGCGTGGGGGGTGGCTGTGATTAACGCAGCGCTTACAAAGATGATCACAGATTTTTTGCAATCTGACTTTTTCAGACGTTTTAAAAAACAAGTCAGGCTTAAAATAAAACCGCACGATAAGATTTCGTTTTTACATAGCTTACCGCCTTATGCACAGATATTAGATGTGGGCTGTGGTAATAACTCACCTTATATAACCAAAACAATCCAGCCTAGCTGTATTTATACAGGTATTGATATTGGTGATTATAATCAGAGCAAAGTGAATTTAGCGGATTATTACTTAGTCACTGATGCCGATGGGTTTGCCGCTAAAATTGCTGAATTTAAAGCCTGTTTTGATGTGGTAATCTCTAGCCATAACCTTGAGCATTGCAATCACAGGGAACAAACCTTAAACGCTATGCTAGGTGCGGTTAAGCCGGGTGGGCTGTTTTATCTCAGTTTTCCATGCGAACAAAGTGTTACTTTTCCGAAGCGATTGGGCACCTTAAATTACTATGATGATGCTACACACAAAGATTTGCCGCCTGATTTTGAAGGTATTTTAAAATCCATTCAGGCTCAAGGCTTTGAGGTTCAAAGGGCCATAAAAAATTACAAACCTGTGGTTTTTTGGTTGCTAGGCCTGCTTTTGGAAACAAAATCACGTAGGAACAATCAAGTCTATGTCTCAACTTGGGCGTTTTATGGCTTTGAGTCAATTATTACGGCAAAGAAAATAACTTAGGCCGACAGGCTAGAGTGAGGTCGTTTGCGGATTAATTCTATAGGCTTGGGTTATTGATTGTGCTTAAATCTACAGCTTAATTGGCTGCTGGGGCTGAGTGTAACCAAGCTAAACTGTCGCTAGTGTCACCTATTGGTTTATATTCGGCAGCCACCCAAGCCTTATAATTTGACTGTCCTATGGCAGCAAAAATTTGGTGAAAGTTGATCTGCCCGGTGCCTGGTTGGCCACGTCCTGGGCTGTCAGCAAATTGGATATGGCCAATTTTATCAGCCTGTAAACGAATAAAATCAGCGCTATCTTCTTGCATGCGGTGCATGTGGTAAATATCGTATTGCATCAACAAATTGGGGTGTTTAAGTTCTGCCATTATGGACAGCATTTGACTGCCGTTATGGATAATAAAACCAGGCATATCAAAGGTGTTAATGGCTTCAAACACGACTTTTACCTTAAGCTTGGCAAACACATCAGCGGCATAAGCTAAATTTTGTTTAAAGGTTTCAAGATATTGATTTAAGCGACGTGGGTTATGGCAACAGCCGGGTAAAACATTGATTGCGTATGGCTGTAAAACTTCAGCATATGCCATGGCCTGTTCAACCGCTGCGTAGAACTGCGCTTGTTTTTCAGGTACGCAGGCCAAACCTTCACCGCCTTGTAACAAATCGTCAGCGGCAATATTGAATAAGACTAATTTTAATTGCTCTTGCTTAAGCAGGCGGTTAATTGTTAGGGCAGTTAAGCTATAAGGGAATTGGATTTCAACAGCATCAAAGCCATTCAATTTAGCGGCTTTAAAGCGCTCTGGTAACGCGAATTCGCTAAACAATAGACTAAGGTTGGCAGCGTACTTAAGCATGTGGCTTAGGGTAGAGTTGTATTAAAGTTGCAGGGTCTTGTTCCATATAGCCGTGGCTGCCGTGTAATTGCATCAGCTGTGCGGCCAAGCCAGTCACGGGAATCGCGCAACCTAGCTGTTTACTTATATCAACAGCCAGGTTTAGGTCTTTGAGCAGGGTTTTAATCCGCCATTTAACCGGTTCAAAGGTTGCTGATGCCATCAAGGGGGCGACAAGTTGCAAGGGTTTGGAGTCGGCAAAGCCACCCGCCAGGGCAGCTGGAATTTGATGGCTATCAACACCGGCTTGCGTGGCCAGCGCCATCATCTCAGCAATCACTAATAGGTTACAACTGACGATCATTTGATTACAAATTTTGGTCATTTGGCCGCTGCCAACGTCCCCCATATGGGTTAATTGTTGGTATAAAGGGGCTAAAACCTGCCGGGCAATAGCGATATTTTCTGCGCTACCACCGGCCATAATCGCTAAATTACCTTGTTCGGCGCCGGCTACGCCACCGGAAACTGGGGCATCAACCCAGGCCATGCCACAGTTTTGTTGTAAACTGTCGGCCAGTTGGCGTGTAGTGGTGGGATGGATGCTCGATAAGTCGATTAGCAGTTGACCGGGTCTGCCATGGTTTAAAATATGATGGTTGACAATATAGGCGACGACATCTGTATCAGCCAAACATAAAAGAATAATGTCAGTTTGGCTGACAAGTTCAGCAATACTGGCACAGGCTTGGGCTCCGGCATCGGTTACCAGCTTAAGTTTGTTTGGACTACGGTTCCAGACCTTGACTTGAAAACCAGCAGCTAACAAGCGCAAAGTCATGGGCGTTCCCATTAATCCGATGCCGATAAAGCCTAAAGTAGTATGTTTATTTTCCATAGCTGAGCTTTTTTTGTGGATAACAGTCTGTGGTTAGCAATAATAGACAAATGATAACACTATCAATTTATGCATTCAGGTGAAAAACATGAAGCCAGGGCTAGTTAAGGTCATTATCGTTTTATTACTGGGCGCATCTGCAGGTGCTGAAGCTAAAACGGCCATTGCCAGTGCGCATCCATTGGCGACGGCAGCAGGTTTTGAAGTGCTGGATAAAGGCGGTAATGTGTTTGACGCGGCAGTTGCTGTGGCAGCGGCATTAGCCGTGGTAGAGCCCTCAGGATCTGGCATGGGCGGCGGTGGTTTATGGTTGTTGCATCAAGCTGGCGAAAATGCGGATGTTATGATAGATGGCCGCGAGAAAGCCCCATTAGCGGCGCATAAAGCGATGTTTTTAGATGGCGAAGGCCATGTCATTCCACAATTAGCCCGGGAAGGTGCCTTATCGGCGGCAATTCCGGGGTTACCCGCTGCTTTAGTGCACTTGGCTAAACACTACGGTCGGTTGGCGTTGGCGGACTCTTTGGCACCTGCGATCCGATATGCCCGTTACGGCTTTGCCATTGGTGAAATGCACCGCCATTTTCTGGCTTTTCGGGAAGGCTTATTAACTAAATCGCCCGATGCCGCAGCCATTTTTTTGCAAGCTGGCCATGTGCCTGAATATAAAGCCTTGCTGCGCCAAACCGACTTGGCCAATACCTTAAGGCAATTGGCGGATTTTGGTCATGAGGGTTTTTATCAAGGCGAAGTGGCAGAAAAATTAGTGCACGGAGTTAAGCAGGCGGGTGGGATTTGGACCCTGCAAGATTTAGCACAGTATCAAATTGTCGAGCGCAAGCCGGTTACGGGCGAATACCAAGGCCTGAAGATCACATCGGCGGCGCTGCCATCTTCAGGCGGCATCATTTTAGTGGAAGTGCTAAATATCCTTGCGGGCTATGATTTAGCCCATACCGATCTGATTACCCGCAAGCATCTTATTATTGAGGCTTTCCGCAGGGCCTACCATGATCGTGCTTTGCTATTGGGTGATGCCGACTTTATCCAGGTGCCGATAGCTCAGTTATTATCCCAGGATTATGCCGCAGGGTTACGCAGTAGTATCCGTTTTGACCAAGCACTTCCTAGTGCAGCCTTATCTGGCGAAGTGCAATCTTCAGAAGAAGGCCAAAACACATCGCATTATTCTATTATTGATGACCAAGGCAACCGGGTTGCTGCGACCGTTAGCATTAATTTTGCGTTTGGTTCTGGCTTAGTGCCTGCTGGCACAGGTGTGCTTTTGAATAACCACATGGACGATTTTGCCAGTAAGGTGGGTGCCGCCAATGGCTATGGTCTTGTCGGTGGCGTGGCCAACGCGATAGAGCCGGGCAAACGTATGCTGTCGAGCATGACGCCGACATTTTTGGAAACTAGCCAACACATTGCAGTATTAGGCACACCCGGTGGTAGCCGGATTCCGTCGATGGTAATTTTAGCAGCTTTGGCCATGGTGGAAGGGGAAGTTGATCCGCAAGCTTGGGTTAGCTTGCCACGCTTCCACCATCAATATTTGCCAGATCTGGTTGAGTATGAAAAAAATGCTTTAAACGAGGAGGCAATCAAAGCGCTATCAGCTAAAGGTCATACTCTCAAAGAAACGAGTCGTCACTATGGCAATATGCAAGCCGTGGTATTAGCTAAAACCAGTTTGGTGTTAAGCGCGGCCAGTGATCCCAGAGGCGAAGGGCTCGCTCAAGTTAAAGCGCTAAAATCGACTGATTAACGACTATGCTGCCGATTGAGCAGGTTGATGTGTGGCATGGCGCTTTAGATGCGTTTGATGGCCCGGGTTATTGGGGAGATTTAACAGAAGCCGAACAACATCAAGCAGGCCAAATCAAACATCCGCAAATTCAGCAGCGTTTTGTACAAGTCCGCAGCCATTTACGGCAAGTGCTAGCCAGTTATTTAAATTTACCGCCAACACAAATTGCAATTGCAAAAGCTGAGTATGGCAAACCTTATTTGGCAGACTTTCCTGAGTTGGCTTTTAATCTGTCACATACCGCGAATGACCTGGTCATTGCGGTTGGCCTGCATTGCCAATTAGGTATCGATATCGAACATTATCTACCTAGGGCTAATTTGGCGGCCTTGGTCAAAAAATTTTTTGCTGATGAAGAAGCCGCGTATTGGCAGGCCCTGCCAGAAACTGAACAAACGCAAGCATTCTATCAATTTTGGACGCGTAAAGAAGCTTTGGTTAAAGCCAGCGGCCGGGGCATTGCTGCGGGTTTAAAACAATGCGTGTTAAACCCTAGCTGTAAAACGGAGTTTTTAAGCGTGCCAATTGCCTTAGGTGTAGCTAAGCAATGGCAACTTTTAGAAGTGGATCTCGGTCTACCAGTTTGCTTGGCGCTGGTAAGCCAAAGTGACGTGAAACAAGTTGTTAGACAGCGAATTTTATAATCGATAAAATTAGCCTATGCTGGGCATACGATATTAGCTGGGGTAAAACTATGAAGAAATTGTTACTGATTGCATTGATTGCCTTACCTGTGCAGGCGGCAGATATATATCGCTGTGCCAATGGCAAATATCAACAAACGCCTTGTCCTAACAACCCCAACGCCGCGCCAATTGTTTATCAAGACATTAGCAAAGAACGCCAATTGGAAGCACTTAAGGAAGATGAAGAACAAGCTAAGGCCCAACAGGCGCAAGCAGCTGCTGATAAAGTACAACAAGAACAACAACGTGCTCTTCAAGTTGAGCGTGACAAAGCCTTGGCGGCGCAGCGGCAAGCTGAGGCTGCCAGGGCGCTAAATGAGGCGCGTGAGCGCGCTGCAATCCGAAGCCGGCTAACCGGAATTGCGATAAACCCGACAAATTTTCCTGATGCCTTTGCCGTACCGCCTAACCAATAAAGCTAAGTTAACGGAATTGTTTACCACTAATGGCATCATAAATGGCGGTTTCTTTACCTAAGTTACCTACAGAACCACTTAACAAATAAAAAGCTTGTTTTGGAAAATAGCGGATTAATTTCTGGGCTTGTTTAACGGCGGGTTTATTACTAGGATTGGCGCTAGTTGATACCAACGCGCCGTTAAAACGCTGGCATAATTTGCGTGCCACAGGGTGATTGGTAACGCGTACCGCCAAGCTTGTATGTTTACCGGTAAGCCAGTGTGGCACCCAATCTTGGGCGGGGATAACCCAGGTTACAGGGCCAGGCCAAGTTGGCGTGATACGTTCAAGTATAGTGGCATTTAAACGGATGTAGGGTTCAAGTTGGGCTATTTCAGCAGCGATTAAAATAAGGCCTTTGTCTATGGGGCGTTGTTTTAAGTCCAGCAAAGCCAGCACTGCCTGTTTATTTAAAGGGTCACAGCCAAAGCCATAAACGGCTTCGGTAGGATAGGCAATAACCTCCCCCCTATTTAAATGCTGGCAGGCAAGGTTGATTTTAAATTGGCTGATGCTCAAAGTGTTAGTTGTTATCCTAGGGTTTTGCGTTTTACCAAGGCCAAACCAGTTTCATGTCTCTGCTTAACGTTGTTTACAAGGTTTAGTGTGCTTAGCCACCAGTCCCGACCAATATTAAATCAGTGTCAGCATATTATATTAGCATGCCGTGGTTGCCAAACATTGAGTTGGTTAAGCTAAGCTAAATTTAAGTTAATTTAGGGCAATCAACTGCGCATTCGCTAAAATGGCTAGGTTTTTAGTGTATTATCAAAACTATCGTGGTGGTTATTGATGGGAACACCATGGTTAAGGTCATAGGCCTTATTTTATGCGGTACAGCCATCGTGGGTAATTACGCCAAAACCTCACCGTAGCGCGTTTAGATGCTAGATTTCATCAACACAAAGGCATAAGCTCACCGATTAAGGAGTTAAGTTTTAATGAAAATAGCTATACTTTCCCGAAATCCAAAATTGTATTCGACAAAGCGATTGGTGGAAGCAGCTGAAGCGCGAGGCCATGAAGTACGGATTTTAGATGTTTTAAGATGTTATATGAACATTACTTCACATAACCCATCCATCCATTATCGTGGTGAAGATTTAGTTGGTTTTGATGCGGTAATACCCCGAATTGGCGCCTCAGTTACCTTTTACGGTACAGCTGTATTACGCCAATTTGAAATGATGAACGTGATGCCGCTGAATGAATCAGTCGCCATATCACGCTCACGCGATAAATTGCGCTCGGTACAATTATTAGCCAGAAAAGGTATCGGCTTGCCAGTCACAGGTTTTGCCCATAATCCTGATGATATTGAAGACTTAATTTCACAGGTAGGTGGTGCGCCGCTAGTTATTAAATTATTAGAAGGCACACAAGGAATTGGGGTGGTGTTAGCCGAAACCCATAATGCTGCCGAGAGTGTAATACAGGCATTTATGGGGCTGAACGCTAATATTATGGTGCAAGAATTTATCAAGGAAGCCGGCGGCAGTGATATCCGCTGTTTGGTGGTAGATGATAAAGTGGTTGCTGCCATGAAACGGCAGGGCGAGGAGGGCGAGTTCCGCTCCAATTTGCACCGTGGTGGCAGCGCGACCTTAATTCGTTTAACGCCAGAAGAGCGCTCCACCGCAGTACGTGCTGCGCAAATTATGGGTTTAAATGTTTGTGGTGTGGATTTACTGCGCTCTAACCATGGCCCGGTGATTATGGAAGTTAACTCATCCCCTGGTTTACGGGGTATTGAAACCGCTTGCGGTAAGGATATTGCCAGTTTGATGATCCATTCTTTGGAAAAACGCGCAAGCTCATCGGATAACTCCAAAGTGAAGTTGGCAACCCGCACCCGCACCCGTGGCAAAGGCTAAATTTATGCAACAAACGCCGCTGCATATGGGTGGCCATGTCATTGAGCCCGGTACAAATAGCTTTATCGATTTGCCTTTGCCGCCGTTATACACCCATACACCAATGACTATGCCTGTACATATTATGCATAGTAAAACCCCCGGGCCTAGGTTATTTATTTGTGCGGCATTGCATGGCGATGAGCTTAATGGTGTTGAAATTATTCGTCGATTATTGAAAGATATTAACTTAAAACGTATAAAAGGCACTTTAATTGCCATTCCTATCGTCAATGTTTATGGCGTGATTCATCATTCCCGTTATTTGCCGGACCGGCGCGATTTAAACCGGTCATTCCCTGGTTCCAAAAAAGGCGCGCTAGCCTCGCGTATTGCCGAGTTGTTCATGACAGAAATTGTGGCAAACTGTAGCCATGGTATAGATTTACACACCGGCGCGTTACATCGTAGTAACTTACCGCAAATTCGTGCAAATCTGGGTGATGGTGAAACCTTGGCATTGGCCAAAGCATTTGATGTACCGGTTTTGATTAATGCCAATGTCCGTGATGGCTCGCTAAGGGAGTCCGCAGCCGAGCATGGCATCCCTATGTTGCTTTATGAGTCTGGGCAAGCCTTGCGGTTTGATGAACTTTCAATTCGCGCTGGCGTGCGTGGCGTGTTAAATGTAATGCGTTATTTAGGTATGATGAGCGGCCGCAAAAAACGCAAAAAATCAAGCAAAGAACCTGATATAGTCCAATCCAGTTATTGGGTCAGGGCTCCGGCTAGTGGTATATTCCGCACATTAAAGTCGTTAGGCTGTAAGGTTTCACGAAATGAGCTGTTGGGTATGGTTAGCGATCCTGTGTCCAGCCATGAGGTTGAAGTGATTTCACCGTTTAGTGGCATTATCATTGGCCGTAGCGAGATTCCGTTAGTACACGAAGGCGAAGCTGTCTACCATATCGCAAGATTTGGTGATGTTAAGGAAGTTGCTGAACAAGTCGGGAATTTTCATGATGACTTGTTGCCAGAAGAAAATGATGATGAACTGGCCATTATTTGATCGGTTTACTCAGTACACTGTTTTAAAGCGAAATAATTAATTGCTTAAGCTAGGTTTTAATGGCGGATTGTTAGGTTAATTTGACAGCATAACTTAAATACTAGTTTTTAAGGGTTATTTAATACGGACTTAGTGTAAAATAGATGTGCGTTTAAAACGCTCAGAAAGTTTCTGTAGCATTCTATCTTGAGTGAACTAAATACCTTGAACAGGAGTCTTTCATTAAGAAATTGTTGATATCAAACACTGCAAGTTAGCCAGAAAAAATTCGTCAACGGTAAGATATTTAACGTTTACCTATCTACTATCACTTTTACACTGAGAGTAACATGGCAAGACGCAGCGAACATAGCCAACAACAAATTAGGGAAATGGTCTTAAATGCCGCCCAAGCCATTGTCATCGAAGAGGGGTTTGTCGGACTAACGGTGCGTAAAATAGCTATGAGCATAGACTATACCGTGGGTAGCATCTATATGGTATTTGAAAATATGGCCGATTTGGTCATGCATATCAATGCCAAAACCTTAGACGATATAGAATTAGCCTTAAAGCAAGATCAAAGTGGTTCTCCCGAAGAGCGTATACAAAATATGGCAAAAGCGTATTTAAAATATGCCAATCAAAATTACAACCGCTGGCAGATGATTTTTGAATACCGCTTGCCACAGGGTTCAAAACTGCCTGATTGGTATTTGGAAAAAATAGACTATGTATTCAGTCCCATAGAGCGCTTAATTGCGCAGCTCACGCCACACGACTTGGCACAAACTAAGCGTGCTGCCCGGGCATTGTGGAGTGGCGTACACGGCATCTGCGTATTGTCGCTGAATGGAAGTTTAGATAGGGTGGGGGTAGAAAATGTCGAGGCGAGTGTTGATATTTTGGTTAATAGTTTTTTACGTGGCTGGGTAAAACAAGCTGAGCTGATTACCTAGCGTCTGCTCAACGCCTTTTTTTGGGGCTAAGTAAAGGCGATAAACCTAGTTGCTATCAAAAGTGTTAGCCCAAGCTGGCTATTCGCAAATACCATAAATATTATTGCCTTTAACGCACCTGCCACCTATCCCACAATCAATGTTAAGCGTGCAAGCATTGCCTTTTTTTCCACTATAGTCACCTGGGGAGCGATAAGGGTTTTTGTCATTTTGATTGCCTGGTTGCCGACCACCTTCGCAAAAACCATTTAACTGCCCGCCAGTTTTGATGCACCTAGAGCCAGCTGAGCAATCAGCATCCACTTGACAAGCTAAAACGGTATTAGAGAGCATAAATAATATTACGACTATCACCAGGCTTGCGCGCTTGTACATTTTAAGTTCCTTTTAGTTAAGGTGTTTAATGCTGATAGGTTATGCTTGAAGGGGTTTGATCAAGCAATGGATTAACAGTGTTCTAAAAACGTTAAAGCTTAACGGGTAGGATTAAAGTTTATTGTGTGTCGGTTTGTTAAACGTATCCGATTTACAGCTGTCAGCTTACTCGTTAAACGCTGTCGAGTATATCTAAAATCACCGAAATTACCCTAGCATCTTTGGCCATCCAGCGATGGAAGTAAACCGGGATTTTAATGTTGCTGCCCAGTTTTAAAAGAGCATTGCGCCGAGGTAGGATAATCAAATCGTAGGGTGTCCACAGCGATACCGGATTAACAGGGAATAAGCTATCGCTAGTTGCATTCAGCTGCATTAAAAATGAGCTATTAGGCCGCATTTGCCGACAAGATGTTAGTGGCAAAAGATAGGCACTATTAGTGCCGTAATGTGGGCTGGCGATACTGATAAATTGGTAGACACGGCTTAAGCCGTTTAGGTACTGCAGATAATAGCGGGCAACCAAGCCACCCATGCTGAAACCAATCAAGGCAATAGTCTGTTCAGAGCCTGCTACTGCTGCTTGTATAAATTCGGCGAGTTGTTCTGCCAACGGTTCAATACCGTGTTGGCCATGGCATGGTTTTAAGTTGATCGCTAAAACTGTAAAGCCATGCTGCTCTAAGCCTTTTTGCATGGGCTTAAACAAACTGGCCTGGTCCAAAAAACCATGTACTAGCACCACAATTTTTTTGTGGATTGAGTTAGAGATAAGTTTGTTGGCCGACATAACTGTTTAATTATCCCGCAAGCGTAAGGCAATCAAAAAGGTTGCAACAAAAACCACAATACTTAAGGCGATTAAGGCGGTAACTGGGCTGACTGCCAAGCTGGCTGCGTAGGTGTAACAGCCGACGGCGACCAACATAGTGAGGTTTTGAAAAAAGTTTTGTAGTGCCACTGCACTGCCACTACCAATACTTTGTTGGCCTAATTCCTGTAAAGCGGCATTCACCGGTACGATAAACATACCCCCCATCATGCCGATAAAAAATAAGCTAAAACGGGCGGGCCAATTACTTTCTGTCAAGCTTAGGATCAGTACAAACAACGCCATCAAATAAGCGGGGATACGGGCACGCCGCAAATGTTCCAGTGGGATTAAGGTGGGCACTAACGCCGAGCCAGCAACGATGCCGACCGCTAGGGCTAAGGTGAGTTCGGATATATCACTGGCGTTCTTGGTGGCTAGTACAAGTGGCGCCCAGGCGACAATTACTACGCGTAAGGTGGCCGCTGTCGCCCAAAATAGTGCTGCGCTAACTATGGCAAAGCGTGCGCGTGGTGAACTAAAAAACTGTTTTATTTCTATGGCAAACGCTAGCAGTTTGGTTTTGGCGGCGGTTTTTTTACTGATGCTTACCGGTAAAAATAAAGTGAACAAGGCTGAGGCCATGTATAACACAACTGAGCCTGCGACTGCCCAAGGCACAGAATAATCAGCAACTTTAGCACCAATCACCATGCCCAATAAAATCGCTAAGATGGTAGAGCCTTCAATCCAACTGTTAACTTTCACCAAACCTTGATGTCCTGATAACTCGGGCAAAATACCATATTTGGCCGGGCTGTAGATTGCTGCACCTACGCCGATTATGCCATAGGCGAATAATGCTTCTACTTTAAATAAGATTAAGCCCGCACCTAAGGCTTTTACTAAATTGGCGAGAATCAAAACCCGCGCTTTGGCATGGCTATCGGCAAAAGCACCTAACCAAGGCGCCAGCAGAACAGGCGCGATCAAAAACACACTTTGTAAAGCTGGTACATACCAATTAGGCAATTCGGTAGATTGCATTACTAGCGCAATTATCGCAAATAAAATCGCATTATCAGCAAAAGCAGAAAGAAATTGGGCGGCCAAAAGAGGCAAAATTTGCTTGTTCATAGCTATGGGGGTTTAGTTAATAATGTTTAGCTTTAAATAATCTAGTGCCAATTCAGTCGCGGCAGGGTAGTTGATTTTGCCCGTGGCCGTGACCGGTATTGTTTTGACATGCATTATTTTTCTGGGTAGGTTGATGGCTGCAATACCGATGGCTAAGTCCGATAGCACAGTGGTTGAGGCATTGGTTTCGGTAGTCAACAAAATGATTTGCTCACCTTTTTTAGTGTCGGGTATGGTAACTACGGCATGTTGGGCATTAGGCCAAGCCTTGGCGGCAAGTTGCTCGGCCGCAGTTAAGGACACCATTTCACCACCGATTTTAGCAAAACGTTTGCTGCGTCCGCGGATGCTAACAAAACCATCGTCATCAACATGGGCAATATCGCCGGTGTCATACCAGCCGCTACCAAAGCAAGACTCAGGTGGTCTTATGTGGCCTGGATTATCCGATAATAAATAGCCCAACATAATATTGGGGCCTTTAAGGTGCAATCTTCCACCGTCATTAATACCCTCAACCGTTTCTAATTGATATTGCATCGCAGGCATTAAGCGGCCTACTGTGCCGGCTTTGTAGTCCATCGGCGTATTGACGGCTGCGACCGGGGAAGTTTCGGTTGCGCCATAGCCTTCTAGTATACGGATGCCGAATTTTTCCGCCCAGATTTCCCGGGTGCTGGCTTGCAATTTTTCGGCACCGGCCACGACATAACGCAGCTTATGAAAATCATAAGCATGTGCTTTTTTGGCATAAGCGCTAAAAAAAGTGTTAGTGCCAAACATAATAGTGGCGTTAATCTCATAAGCAATTTCTGGGATAACCGCATAATGCAATGGCGTGGGGTATAAAAAGGAGGTCATGCCATTAAGCACTGGTAACAGGCTACCCACAGTAAAGCCAAAGGAGTGGAACATAGGCAAAAAATTTAGCACAACATCTTGGGCATTAAAGCTGATACGCGATTGCACTTGTGTAATATTGCCCAAAATATTGGCATGCGAGAGCACCACGCCTTTAGGGGAACCTTCGGAGCCGGAGGTAAACAACACTACTGCTGGGCTATCTGGGCTAAATTTAGAGGCTTTATACCAAAAGTTTGCAGTTTTGCCCTGTAACCATGCCTTAAGTTTAGCTAACTTGCCGATATTGCTGGCCAGGTCTTCCAGATAAATCAAGTTAACTTGCTGGCTTAATGCGGTGGCCTCCTCGGTTAATTTGCCTAGCTCGATAAAGCGGCGCGAGGTTAAAACGGTTTTCACTTGGGCAATTTGGCAGGCGGCCAGCATTCCGCTGTACCCGGTGGTAAAGTTAAGCATGGCCGGAACCCGTCCGTGCAATTGCAAACCTAGAACTACGCACAAGGTTTTAGTTGAGTTGGGTAGCAATACCCCGATATTTTCCCCTGAACTCGTCAAATCGGTTAAGGCATTGCCTAGGGCAATGCTGCGGGTAATCAAGGTGTCATACGATAACGGGCTGCGTTCCATATCTTCAATAATGGCTTTTTTGCCGCCGTGGACTGTCTTTGCTGCCAGCAAGCTTGCAAAAATCGTTTGCTGATACGGGCTGGTGGCAAACATCATTTCTGTCATGATATCGGCCAAAACATGACCGCTAAATTTTCGGCGGTTTTTGCCATGCAAATCCTGACCGGCTGAAATTTTAGTGGGCGGTAAGATTTGCAGGGTAATTTTAGGAAATAACCTCAACCGGACAATATTGTGCAACTTAGAAAAATGCGTGTACTCAGCGCCGTGGATGCGGATGGGTAAAAGGGTAGCGCCAGATTTATCCGCTACCATACCTGTGCCATCGTAAATTTTCATTAACGAGCCAGTTGTGGTTATGCGGCCTTCTGGAAAAATTACGGTGTGCGAATCTTTGTTTAAGCGATGGATTAAATCTTTTAATGATATGGGATGCCGTGGATCCATTGGGAAAACTTGGGATAAGCCCAAAAAAGGCTTAAGCCACCAACGTTGGGCAATTTGCGTATTAATGGCAAAGGTAATGTCATCGGGTAGAAAAACGCCTAATAGCAAAGGGTCTAAATACGACGAGTGGTTAGCAATAATCAGTACCCGGTTACCGGCTTTTTTATAGTTGTCTAGGCCTTTCACTTCCACTTTAAACAATAAAGTGAGCAGCCATTGTAGAAATTTTTTTAACATAGTTTCCTCCTCAGAAACATCTTAGCAGACCTATGGTCTTTAGCGGGACTAACTATAGCCAATAATTAAACGTTGTTCAATTAATTTTTTATGCATACGACAAAAAGTGCTTTGCGTAAATTTAAGATAACGTCATTACGGGATAAAATTGTCTGGCAGCGGTATAATGCAACACTACCAGCATTGACGGTCGCCAGCAGCAATGAAAATACTTAATCTGCATTTTAAAAACATAAATTCCTTAGCCGGTGAAAACTGGGTTGATTTTGAGCAAGCACCTTTTAACGAGACCGGCGTGTTTGCCATTACAGGGCCTAATGGTTCAGGTAAATCCAGTATTTTAGATGCAATAACATTAGGATTGTATGGTGAGACGTTTCGTTTTGACCGTCCTGCCCGCCATGTTATGACCCAGCATACAGTGGAATGTTTTGCCAATGTTGAGTTTGCTGTGGCTGGCCAGCGCTACCGTGCAAGCTGGCGGGCGCAACGCGAAAATGACGACCCGCAAGCCGGGGTATTGCCGCCACAAAGCCAGTTAGTCCGGCTAGGCGAGGTTGTTGAAGTATTAGCCGACACCATCACGCAAGTTACTGCACGTCTAGTTGAAATAACTGGCATGAACTTCCGTAACTTCACGCGTTCTATCTTGCTCGCACAAGGCGATTTTGCCGCTTTTTTAAATGCCTTAGACAGCGAACGCATGGACATTTTGGAAAAAATTGTCAGTGCCGATATTTATGCTGACCATAAAGCCCACATTACACAAACTGCCGAAGTTGCGCAAAGCCAATTAAACGCCATAAAACAAGAACTAGCAGCAATACCACTGCTAGAAGCGCCAGCTTTTGAAGCTTGTGAGCATGATCTGATCGATTATAAAGACCAATTTGATGAGCTTTTAGAGCAACAAACGACACTCACCAGCCAGCAACAGGCCGTGCAAAATGCTGCCGTATTGCAAGGCCAAATTAGCGAACAAGAACAAGGTTTACAGCAAGCAAGCATAAATTTACAAGCCACGCAGGCGAGCTTGGAAAAAATTATACTCGCGGCAGATGTTTTGCGTTTTAAGGAAGATGTTGAGGCCATTAAACAAAAAAGGCATGTACTTAAACAGCATAAAGCAACCCAGCAAGACTATGCTGATGAACTTAAGATGTTGCAAAACCAATTGGCGCAAACTGATTTGGCTCAGGAGCCAGCATTGGATGGCAAATCCGTGGCCAGGCAAATCCAAAGTATTGAGGAAATTAAGTCCCAAATAGCCCAGCTAAATTTTGAAAGACAATCAGAAGCAAATCTGATCAATTCATTGATAGGCCAAAGCCAAGAGAAAAAAGCCGTGCTAGAAACGGTGCAGCAATGGCTGGACCAACATACAGCGGAACAAGGTTTGCTAAATGATTTCCCGGATACAGGCCGACTTAAAAAATTGCGCACTGAGCTGATTGAGCTTAACCAAAAGCAAAAAACCTATAACAAGTGGAATAAAACCACTGGTGCAACCTTAAAAAATAATAAGGCTACCATACAGCAAGAACATAAGGCCATCGTAGAACTTAAGCAGAAGTTGTCGGAAGAAGAGCAACAATTGGTAAGCATGGCCGAAGGCAATGATTTAGCGGGTATAGAACAACTGCGGCTAGAACAGCAAGACCGGGTAAAAGCGTTTCAAGAAATGTTGCTGCTAGGCCAGCAGCATCAAAAATTAGTTGGTGGCGGCGGTTTGTTTAGTTTCTTTAGCCCTAAAAAACCGGTAGACGATGAAGCTGAGTTGGCTTTAAAACTGGAACAAGTGGAAGTGGAAATAGGCCGTGAGGATAATATCCGCCGGGTCTTAGAAGACGCGGTACAGCGGGAAACCTTATTAAAAAAACTAGAGCCTGAGCGTCAACATTTAGTTAATGGGAAGGCATGCCCTTTATGTGGGTCTTTTCAACACCCTTATGCCAAGCGCGCACCCATGGTGGGCAATTCTCACCAGGCATTACTCGACCAACGTGTGAAATTACAGGTTTTGGCGGGTAATGCCAGTAGATTAAGGCAGCAGCTGCTGGTTGCACAAAAAGCGGCGGAAAAAAACCGCGAGACAGACAATAAACTTCTACAAATCAAAGCACAATGGCTAACCTTGTGTAACCGTCTTAACACTGTTAGCCCCGAATTAAATATTGCCAATTTAGGCTTAATGCAGCATCTGCTAAAGTCGGAAAGCATTGAGCTACAAGAAATAGCCAGGCTGGCTAAAATGTACCAAGGTAGCCTTAGCAATATTGAAAACTACAAAACTGCAATCAGTAAAAGCGAAGCAACGATTCAACAACTGCAAGCGGCGGTGGCGCAAATAGAAGCCAATAACCAGCAGCCTGATACGCAAACTGATTTCCAAGCGGCTATACTGGCCACTCAGCAAGAAGAAAAAGTTTTGTCAACCAAATTACAGGGGCAATTGGCTGCTTTAAACGAAAAAATGCCAGCTAAAGGCAAAGAAGACGCCTTGTATGATCGCTTAAATGTACGTCGGCAAGAATGCCATAGCTATGTTTTCAGACAAAAAAGCCTCACTCAGGAACTGGCTGGATTGGCAGAAAAGCAAAGCCATTGTAAATCTATGTTCGAGCAATGCAATCTGCAAATTGAGGTTTTGGGTAAGCAATTACACCAAGAAGAAGGGGTCGGCTTGCATTTGGCCGTGGTTGATAAACAACGCCTGCTTGCTGACAACGGCCAGACAATCACCCAGCTAGAAACTGAATTAAAGGCCTTGCAGCAGCAATTGCAAGAAAAAATGCACGATAGCCTATTTAAAAATGAGCACGAGTTGGGTGAAATGTTGGCCTTGATGGAAACGCAACCCGAGCTTGAGCGCTATCAGGCCGAACTGGAGCAGGAGTGTGAAGCCCGGCAAGTGCTCTTAGAGCAAGGCCGCGAGCTACAGACGGCAGAGTTGGCACATGTGCCAGCCGATGCAAGCCTTGAACAAATCCAAAAGCAATTGGCTTTAGTGGCAGAGCGTCTAGATATTGTTAGCCTAGAGTTACAACGTTTAGATAAAGTAATTAAAGATCAAACACGCATGCAGCAACACTATGATGCACTCTTGATAAAATATCAAGATCAAGGACAAATTGCTTTGCAAGCAGCAGCAGAAGTGGCGCAACTGGCTATAGAAGATGGTCGTGTATTCCGGCGCCAGGTGCAAGCAAAAATGATAGAACGTTTGTTGTTGCAAACAAATAAGGTGCTAGAAAAAATTAATGGTCGTTATTATTTACGGCATAAACCTAGCGATCAAGGTTTGGCATTGGAAATTGAGGATACTTATCAAGCCAATGCCAGACGCTTACCGAAAACCCTCTCCGGCGGCGAAACTTTTGTGGTCAGTTTGGCGTTGGCGCTAGGGATTTCTGAGTTGGCTAGCCAAGGTAAATCAGTGGATTCGCTATTTTTGGATGAAGGTTTTGGTAATTTAGATGCGGAAAGCCTTTACACCGTTATCAGCACCTTAGAAAGCTTGCACACCCATGGCAAAACCGTAGGTGTGATCTCGCATGTAGAGAGTGTGCAAAAGCGCTTTAAGGCCCAGCTGCAGATAATTAAAAGGGCAGATGGCATGGGCGAGCTTAAAAAAGCATCGTAGTTTATTGGTTTAAGGTTTTATAAAAAGTCCTCAAACGTTGGTTTCAAACACTACAACAGAACGGGGGCTTACCAAAAATTGTTTTCTGCGCAAGGCTTTTTGCAGCTCAGGCGTAATAATATCCTCGGGTGAAGGTTGCGCAGTGTTAACGGCTACACGCCAAGTTTTTCCCTTAAACGTGGGCAGGCTTATAGTGCTTGCAGTATCTGCCATATTCAACACAATATGCAGCTCGGCTTCTTTGTCTGTCCTACCCGTTAAGGTAAAGGCCAGCAGCCTATTTTCAGCGTTATTCCAATCCGGTGGCACACCCGCTTTTTCACTACCCCAGGTAATATCTGGCAAGCCCCGTTCGTTAGTGACAGTACCCGTTAAAAATTGCCGGCGCATTAGGGCAGGATGACGTTTGCGTAAAGCAATCATCAGTTGCACAAAGCGCAACATATCCTTATTTTGTTCAGCCATTTGCCAATTTAACCAACTTAATTCATTATCTTGGCAATAGCCGTTATTATTGCCGCCCTGGCTGTTTAAAAATTCATCACCCGCCAATAACAAGGGTACCCCTTGGCTGAGCAATAAAATCGCATAAACATTTTTAGCCTGTTGCTTGCGGGTAATGTTGATATTGACATCATCGGTTAAGCCTTCTGCACCATAGTTATAACTAAAGCTGTTGTTACAACCGTCCTGATTGTTTTCGCCATTGGCTTGGTTATGCTTATGGTTATAGCTGAGCAAGTCATGTAAGGTAAAACCATCATGGCAGGTGACAAAATTAATGCTGCAGATGGGTAAGCGGCCTTGATGTTCATATAAGTCGCTACTGCCGCAAAGCCGCGTGGCCAACTCTTGGATCAGGCCTTTTTCACCGTGTAAAAAGCGGCGTACGATGTCCCGGTAACGGCCATTCCATTCACCCCAACGATAACCCGGAAAGCTGCCGACTTGATAAAGTCCCGCCGCGTCCCAGGCTTCAGCAATTACTTTGGTGCGCGCCAGGCGTTCGGACAGTTCTATGCCCCATAGCACAGGTGGGTTTTGTAAAACCTCACCCAAACTACCGCGTGCCAAAGCACTGGCTAAATCAAAGCGAAAGCCATCGACATGCATTTCCCTTACCCAATATTCTAGGCAGCTGATAATAAATTGGGAAACAAAAGGATGGTTGGCATTAACCGTGTTACCGCAGCCTGTGTAATCATGAAAAATGCTTTTGTCGATTTTATCCAGATGATAAAAAATATCCCCGGCAATACCTTTAAAATTAATAACAGGGCCTTTGGCGCCTGCTTCGGAGGTGTGGTTAAACACCACATCCAAAATTACGCCGATGCCGGCCTTGTGCAGCGCTTTCACCAAGTCACGGAATTCCTGTAAATGCGTGCCTTGATCTGGGGTTACACAAAAACCTGGATGTGGGCTAAAAAAGCTGTGCGTGCTATAGCCCCAGTAATTTTTTAAGCCAAGTTTAGCGGTATGTTCAGGCACATCTTGCTCATCAAACGCCATTACGGGCAGTAATTCAACATGGGTAATGCCTAATTGCTGTAAATAAGGGATTTTTTCTATCAAGCCAGCAAAGCTACCAGGATGGCTGACTTTTGAAGTCGGGTGGCGGGTAAAGCCGCCAACGTGTAGTTCATAAATGATGGCTTTTTCACTGCGGATGGCCAACGGTCTGTCTTCCTCCCAATTGTAATGGTTGTCGACCACAGCACAGCGCATCGCCGTTTGGGCATTGTCTCCAGGTAAACAGGCTTTGTTACGTTGCCAGCGTTTATGGCTGACTGCCCTGGCCCAGGGATCCAGTAACTGCTTGTTTTTATCAAAGCGCAGACCGGTTTCTTTAGGTTGGTATGGGCCATCTATACGCCAGCAGTACCAAGTACCTACGGGTAGGTTTTCAACAAAAACATGCCAAGAAAAAAAAGTCCGGTTAATTTCCTTTTTTAAAGAGATAGTTTGAAATGCTTTCTTACTATCATCCGCTTCAAAAAGCAAAAGTTCCACAGCGCTGGCATAGCGGCTAAATATGGAAAAATTAACCCCGCCCGTTTTAAGTTTGGCACCAAGTGGATATGGGCTACCGTGTTTTAATGAATAGCTAGGTGTAGGCATGATGATGAATGGTTAGACTGGATAGGCCTGATCATACAGGGATGATTGTTTATTCAAGCATGTTACGTTTTTGTTGTCCTTAATTGAATTATTCTACAAAAAAAGGAGTCTACTTTTAACACTGATTTATACACTAATCGGCGATGTTGATTTGGCAATCTAAATACTTTTTTGGGCTTTACCCATAAGCAAATGATTAGTCACAGGCAACAGAACTTATCAGTGCATAAAGTCAGCCTTTACACGTAAATTGAGTATAACAGACGGCAATAAGCCATAGGCTGACAAACACTATGAATTTTAACTTAAAGACGTTGGATTATCGGGCACTGATACAAAAATTAATTGTTTACTACCATTTAACCCATACCGGCTTGGATAAGCTAAAATGCCTAGACTTTATAGCCCCTTTACTAATACGGCTTTATTTAATACCCGTATTATGGATGGCAGGCACACAAAAATTAATGGATTTCAGCGGCACTATGGCGTGGTTTGGTAATAGTGATTGGGGTTTGGGATTGCCTCTGCCTTGGCTAATGGTTTTTTTAGTCGTATTCTTTGAACTTGTTGGCGCCATGTGTCTGCTGCTGGGGTTTTGTGTACGCCTAATTTGCATACCCTTAATGTTCATTATGTTGATGGCGGCGTACACCGTGCATTGGCAAAATGGCTGGTTAGCTATAGCAGGTGCCGACAGTGTTTTTGCAACTAACCGAACAACAGAGGCTGTCCAGCGCCTAATGCAGGCTAAAAATTTATTACAACAATATGGCAATTATGATTGGTTAACCGAATATGGAAATTTTGTTGTGCTCAATAACGGCATTGAGTTTGCTGCAACCTATTTTATTATGCTCTTAAGCCTGCTATTTATGGGGGCTGGGCGATATGTCAGCGTGGATTATTGGTTGACAAAGAATACTTTAAACCTTAAGGGATAAGCATGTTAATAAAGACAAAACGTGAAATTTTAAGTAGCGAAATTACTGACCGCGCAGTTTATCAAGCTCGGCGCCAATTTATTAAAGCCGCTGTTGCCAGTTCTGCGGCTTTCGCTTTACCGCCTATGGCAATAGCCAAAACCGGTAAATATGCGGATGTGCCAAATGGGGCTTTTTCCTTGCCCTTGGAAGCCAGCAAAGAAGAAGATGTCATCAGCTATACCAATTATTATGAATTCTCCACGAATAAATGGGATTCCACGCGTTTGGCAAAAACCCTTAAAACCAGCCCATGGTCGGTAGCCGTAGAAGGCGAAGTGGAAAAGCCAACGCTGTATAATTTGGAGGACTTGCTAAAAAACCAAAGTTTGCAAGAACGTATTTATCGCTTTCGTTGTGTGGAAGCCTGGTCTATGGTGGTACCTTGGATAGGTTTTCCGCTAGCTGACCTAATCAAGCGCTTAAAGCCTACGTCAAAAGCCAAATTTGTTGAATTTACCACCTTAAATGACCCCGAGTCCATGATAGGCCAGCGTTCCCGCGTGTTGGACTGGCCTTATGTGGAAGGCTTGCGTATGGATGAAGCGATGCACCCGTTAACCTTAATGGCTGTAGGTATGTATGACGACACGTTGCCTAACCAAAATGGCGCGCCATTACGTTTAGTCGTGCCTTGGAAATATGGTTTTAAAAGCATTAAAGCCATCGTTAAAATACGCTTTTTAGAAACCATGCCGGAAACCTCATGGCATAAAAGTGCACCCAGTGAGTACGGCTTTTACGCCAACGTCAACCCAGAGGTTTCGCATCCCCGCTGGAGCCAAAGCCGAGAACGCATATTAGGCGCCAGCATTTGGACCCCAAAACGTAGCACTGAAAAATTCAATGGGTACGGCGAACAAGTGGCATCGCTGTATGCGGGTATGGATTTAAGCAAAGACTTTTAACAGCTCCAAGCTTAAAAAATTAAGGATTTTGTCTTTAACCTAAACCTTATTAGGTTAAATTCAAATCCTTAAAGCTTTAGCTAATGGACTAGTTTTAGCCAAATTGAAAATTCGTAAGGTTTGTTCTGGGTGTACTGATTAAAAGCCTAATACCAGGAGATGACATGCCGTGTTAGACGATGCACTCGTTAAAATTTTCTAGTATGCCGCTAGCGGGCATGTTTTTAGCGACGAACCTTAACCAAAACTTGGGCTGGGGTCTATGATGCCGTCGGTATCAAGATTGTCACCTTCTAGCCCATCAGCAGTCTTAGCCAAGCTATATTTTTTTATAAAATAACGCTCTAACCAAGTGCCAGTGTCATTTTGTTTAAACGGTAAGGCTTCATCCGTTTTTAACAAACGCTGGCGCACCGTATGCTGCGGCAATAGCAGCAGTTCAATATCGGACATGGCAACAAACTTGTCAGGATGGGCATTGCCATCATTAACAATTTTAAACAGTTGTTGTTTTTTTATACCTAAATGCTGCCCAAGTTCCTCCCTAAATTCTATCAACAGCGGTAATAAATCACTGCCCGTACAATCGGTATTGTGCAATTTGTGCAAACGGTTCAACAAATGGCGTATGGCAAAGCGATACAGCTCAGATTCCCGCACAAATAGTCGTGAGGCTAAGGTCCGTACCGCAACGCGGTCATTATTATTTAATCGCATAGAGACGATATTTTTCTTTTCGGTCACAGTCAGCTCAGATGATGACATGGCTAAAGCCCAATAAATTAAAGTTACATAAGAATAGGCACGCACACTTTAATCGAAAATTGTTACAGCTATATAACAAAAGCCAAATTTAACCAAAATGTAACAGACAAACTGGCCGACATATAGTGTAATTCAAGATACCTCCCAAAAAATCCCATCGTTTTAGCCGTTGTTCTTAAGCAAAACCTAATAATAGCCAAAGATGTAATACAAAAGCCATTCTTGTAACCGTTCTGTAACCCAAACAAGCACAGCAATGTGGAATAATTCACACAAGTTAGGGCATGCGCGGAGAATGCAGGTTTTTTATTGGCTAGAAGGTCATAAAAAGCAGACCTTAGTTACTAGGGACGAAACACAGTATAGGAAATCAATACAAGGAAGGGAAAGCAGGGAGGTAGCTGAGAGGGATATGGAGTCGGTAAAAGGAGAAGGGGGGGCAAAATGGTAGCGGGGACGCGGATTGCCTACAAATTAGGCAATCAAAAGGATGTAAAAACTGAAAACTACGAGAAAGCGTGAAAAAGCTAAACCCGCTGCGAGGCGGGGGCAGAAAGCTGCGGGTCTTTAATCTAGGATGAGCAAAGACAGCCGGGTTGTCACCTTATGTAACTACTTAACTTTAATTAACAAAACATGAGGTTTAAAATGAAATTTACTAAAACTTTAGTAGCTGCGGCTTTATTAGCCAGCGCTGCTTCTGCGAATGCGACATTAATTGGCGGCCCATTAAACAATGATGGTTCTAGCGAATTGTATTTGCAATTGTACAATCCAAATTATGTTAATGCGAACAATACTTTGGGTGCCACATACAATTACGATACAAACGTATCTTTCAGCCAATTGGAAACAGTTGCTAGAAGTGGCAATTTCAGCAGCTTGAACACTTTGTTGACTCAAAGCTTATCGTCAGATGCTAGATTTAACACGTTTATCGCGCAAAACAATGCTACTGGTCCTGGGCTAGGTGGTGTTAGATATGGTTTGTATGTTGGTAACAACTTGACACAAACAGATGTTGGTACGTTTGTCACAATTACTGCCCCTGCTACGCAGTTGGATCCAAATGATCCGACTGTTTTTCCAGAAGTGGCTGCTAATAATGCTCAAAGAAGAGCTGCTCAAATTTCTTTGGGTTTAGGCGATAACACTAGCTCTATTATTGCAAATATTCCAGCTACCCCAGAAAGAGGTCAAGCCATTACTTCGGGCTTAAATTTTGATAGTGGTTTTGCTGGTTTTGCAGGTGAAGTATCAACTGTGGCTTTTGGTCAATCAATTGATTTTAGATATATTTTCGCAACAGCACGCACTTTTATTGATCCATTGTTTGGTGATGAAGTTACTTCATTGACTTATGATGCTACTCAAGACCAAATTTTGTTAGGGTCATTTAATTTGGGTGCTCAAGGATTGTCGTTTACAGCTGCAGGCGGTTCAGTTCCTTCTGTGCCACTACCTGCTGCAGTTTGGATGTTCGGCGCAGGCTTATTGGGCGTTTTGCGTTTAAACCGTCGTAAAGCAGCTTAATCGATTCGATTAATGGGAAGATTTATGGCAAGGATGCTGTTTTAAACATAAGGTTGGTTACTTAGCCTTAAAAAAACCACATTACTATTATTTGAGGATTACCCATGAAAAAATTAATTTTGGCTGGCGTTGCTGCTACGGTAGCAATGGCTGGTATCAATGCCCAGGCAGTACCTGTGCCATTAAATGCCAACGGTACACCAAATATCCCTGCTGTTTTAGGCAGCGTTGCCGAAACATTTATGACGGGTTCTTCTGCAGCTACACCATTTATCGTTGCTGCTATGCGTAACGGTGGTTGTGCCACTGGCGCACCTATCTATCGTTACAGCGATACCACCGCGGGCAGTTTTGCTTTTTTATGCGAAAAATCAGCTGGCTTTGGTGCGGTTACCCAAAACTTTTTGTTGTTGCACAAACGTGACGGTGGTGGTTCTTTAAACGCGGTAAGAGCTGCCGATTCTACTTTGCCTCAAGCAAACTCACAAGTGTTCATCGTTAATGCTGATTTGGCTAACGTGACTACTTGTGGCGTAGCTTCAGGCGCAACTTTGGTTTCAACTTGTTCAGGCGGCACTATCGCTGCTACTAACAGCCGTGGCCGCGTTTCTGAAGCCGGTTTCGCTGACGTTGACCCTGCTCAATTTACTTCTCCATTAAATGGCGGTGCAGTATTGGGTGGTTCTGTAGTCTCTACGGCAATTGCTACGCAAACATTTGGTATTGCTGTTAATACGCGTTTACGTAATGCCATGCAAGGCGCAGCAGTGGCTGCCGGCGTATTGCCAGCCAGCTGTTTAGTCGCTAACGGTATCGGTGCTGCCGTAGCCCCAAATAGCCAAGAGTCAGAAGAATGTATGCCTAGCCTGACCCGTTCACAAATCAGCAGTATTTTTGCACAAGGCCGTGTCACTGACTGGGCGCAATTGGCTTATGGTAACACTGCCGCCAACCAACGTTTGTTTACAACTAACACTGCTGTATTGGCTGCAGCTGACCGTCCTGCCAACCGTGACATCCACATTTGTACACGTACGGCCGGTTCCGGTACTTTGGCAACTTTCCAAATCAAATTTGAAGATGCCCCTTGTAACGGTGGTTTAAATGAAGCGATTCAAACTGCGACTAGCCAAACCTTGGGCACTGAAATAGGTGCATCAGGTTCATCTAAAGTCGTTCATTCTATGAGCGGTGCAGGTGATGTGGAAAGCTGTTTGGAAGGCTTAAACAACGGTACAGCGGTTGGTACTTTCAACGTTGGCGGCGCTGCACCATTTAGCAGTTTCCGTTGGGCTATCGGTATTCAAGGTGTAGAGCGTAATACAGACGGCAGCCGCGCTTACCGTTTTATCAAAATCGACAATGTGTCTCCATCTGCTCACAACGTAGCTGAAGGCCGTTATCCTGATTGGGCAGAATTGGTTGCTGTTAGTGCATCTGCTACTATTACAACTGATCCATTGGCATCAGCTATCGTAACTACTATGTCTAACCCTGCTACTATCGGCAGTTTCTTGAATGTAACCCATACTTGGGGTGGTATTGCTGGTTTCTTGGGTGTTGCCACTAACAGTGCTTTTGCACCTACCTCAACTGCACTTATCGCTCCAGGTACTTTGCTTAACGCTGGTTTTGATGCTGCAAGACCAGTTAACCCTTATAGCCACTCAGCTTCAAATGGTCAAGACTTAAACCACTGCCGTTTGCCAACTATACCAGGTGGCCAAACACGCGCAATCCCAGCTTTCTATCCCGTTTACAAATAAGGAAGCTTTAACAAGGGATTGTTAAATCAAGGATGATGTTGAACAAGCCAGTCGCCTTCGGGCGGTTGGCTTTTTTTGTTTTGGTATTTAAGGCTGTTGCTGGTAGCGGAAGGTGCTTTGGTTGCTGTCATAAAGTTTTAATATAAGTTGTTTATCATGCAGAACCGAATTTTTAGTTTAGTATCCCGTTTATTCAAGAGAATGCCGTTAAATTTAAGAAAAAAAATTGTCTTAGCTGGTTTGTTAGCATTCATCATGCTGCAAGAGGTTGCTCTGGCAGAAGAAACTGCTATAGCGCCTATTCAACAAGTACCAACTGGGCAGTCCGTTAAACAAGAAACGCAACCAGCCAGTTTTGATTTGTGGGAGTTGAGAGTTAAAGGCAATACTTTGTTGGATAAAAAAGAACTGGAACGTACGGTATATCCTTTTTTGGGTCCACAAAAATCTATAGATCAAGTTGAAGCTGCGCGTTTGGCGCTGGAAAGGCTTTATCAGGGGAAAGGTTATCAGACCGTCACGGTTGATATACCAGAGCAAGCAGTGCAACAAGGCGTAGTTAATTTACTGGTGGTTGAAGGTAAAGTATCTAGGCTAAGAGTGACAGACTCGCGCTATTTCGCTTTAGGGAAAATTAAAGCAACAGTACCCGAGGTGGCTGAAGGCAATGTACCTAATTTTAAAGTCATGCAAAAGCAATTGGGTGACTTAGCAAGCCAAAGTGCAGATAGAAAAATCCAACCCATTTTACGTGCAGGGGAAACGCCCGGTACGTTGGAAGTGGATTTAAAAGTTAAAGATGAATTGCCATTGCATGGGCGGGTAGAGCTCAATGGTAGAAATACAACATCTACCAGTCGCCTTCGATTAGTGTCTTCTTTGCGTTATGACAACCTATGGCAAAAATTTCATAGTGCTTCATTTAGCTTTCAAACATCACCTGAGAATAACAGTGAAGTAGAGGTGTTTTCTGGAACTTATGTGCTGCCTTGGTTTGAGACTGATGCCCGATTGGCTTTGTTTGCTGTTAGCTCTAACTCAAATGCCCAAATTGCCAGTGCCGGTGCATTAAATGTAGTGGGTATCGGTAGCGTTTATGGCTTGCGGTTTATTAAACCGTTCACTAGTTTTAATAGTTATAACCATAGCTTAACCTTGGGTGCCGATTACAAAGACTTCCAGGAAGATTTACGCCTAGTGGGCGCAGATAGCATTTTAACGCCGATATCATACCTGCCGTTTTTAACACAATATGCGGGTAGCTTTAGGGGGAATGGTTATGCTAGCTCATTTGATTTGGGTTTGTATTTCTCAATACGAGGTTTAGGCAACCGACAAGCAGAATTTGAAAACAAGCGATTCTTGGCAAGGTCAAATTACGCTTATTTAAGAGGGAATCTAAATTTCAAATATGATTTACCCAAAGGTTGGGGCGTGAGTTCACGTTTTTCAGGTCAAGTAGCTGATTCGCCGTTAATCAGTAACGAACAGTTTTCAATTGGTGGGGCGAGCAGTGTGCGTGGATACTTTGAAACACAAGTCTTAGCCGATGATGGTTTTGTGGGCTCGTTAGAATTTATCTCGCCTGATTTTGTTCCTGATGGTTGGGAGTTTGTCAATAAATTAAGTGCCCTGGTTTTTGTAGATGCAGGCACGAGTAGTATTAAAAATGCGTTGCCTGGAAATAGTCAGGGCAATACTTTAGCGAGTGCAGGAGCAGGTTTACATTTTAAGTTGGCAAAAATATTTTCTGCGGCGCTAGATTTAGGCTTTCCTTTTGTTAGCATAGATCGCGTCAAAAGTGGGGATCCTCGATTGCATTTTAGTTTAGCAACAGATTTTTAACTTATGTAATCAAAATTAATTTAGTTAGCGTCATTGATAAATACATAAGTTATTGATGTATGAAAAACCATAAGAGCAATAACTTATGTATTTATCTTCAAGTCAGCTGCCAGATTCAATTCTGGATGGCGTGCGAAGGAAGGCCAACAAATAAACATCGGTGAGAGTTTAGCCGACTTATCATTGCTAAATATAAGAGTCTTTGGTTTTAAGCGGAATATGTTTGGCAATTGATAAAAATTAAAAAACCTAATGTTAAAGCCAAACCTGTCGTAAGTCAGGGGCGGAAAACTACGGATCTTAGCAATAAGATAGCCGGGTTGCCATTAATTTTAGCAATGTAATCCCAAAAATTTATTGACATCTGGGGTGACTAGCCATTAAGGCAGACAGGTAATTATGGTTCGCAAAGATAAGAAAAAGACTTTTTCCACTCATGCTGAAGACGCTTTTAGCTTAAAGCCTACCGCCGCTTATGTACGTATGGTGATCGCTAGTGGCTTGGCGTTTAGCCAAACTATGCCGGTACATGCTGAATTACCGTCTACTGCACAAGCATTAGCTAACATGCCTTTTGCAACCGCTGGAGCTGGCATACCCTTGCCAACAATTGCGCCAACGGACTTACCTGTGCCTTCTGCGCAATTTGTCACGACGGGTGAAAACTTAGGGAGCGCTGAAACCTCAGTTAATGGTAATACCAGAGTAATCAATCAAACGGGTGAGAAGGTCATTTTAAATTATGACAGCTTTAATGTCGGCAAAAATGCTACTGTTCAGTTTGTGCAGCCCAGTGACGTAGCGATTGCATTAAATCGTGTCAGTGACGTGACGGGTAATCCAAGTCAAATTCTTGGGCGGGTTGATGCAAATGGTCAGGTTTATCTAGTCAATAAAAACGGTTTTGTTTTTGGTGAAAACTCGGTTGTTGATACTCATGGATTAGTTGCTTCGGCATTGGATATATCCAATGAGGCCATTGCTGGTACGGGAATTACCCAACAAATTACCAATGCAAATCCTGGGTCGGGTTTTTTGCCTGCTTTAAGTGGCCAGACTTCCTGTTTTAATCCTAGTTCCTGTATTGATGTAAAATCGGGTGCTGCCATTAATATAGGGCAAGGCCGTACCGGAATTTTAGCGGCACCAACAGTTTCCAATGCGGGACAAATTTCAGGTGGCAAAAACAGTCAGATTATTTTGGTGGCTAGTGAAGATAAGGTTTATCTACAAACAACAAAGGATGCATTAAATACCGATTTCCAAGGTTTACTGGTTGAAGTTGGTAAAGGTGGAAGAGTAACCAATTCCGGTAATTTAACAGTGCGCCAAGGCAATATTACGCTGGCTGGTTTTACAGTTAACCAGGATGGCCGGATAAGCTCTACGACCTCTGTAAACACCAACGGCTCCATTAGGTTATTAGCCGAGGAAGGGGCAAGGGCTGTTACTCCAAGTGCTAGCAGGTTTGTGCTTTCACCAAACGAGCAAGGGTCAGTAAGGGCTAATGGTGATAAGTCTACGATTACTTTTGGCAAAAAAAGTGTTACCGAAATTTTACCTGATACGGAAGGCTTGACTAGTAACAGCAGCGATGGAGTCCCAGTGGATGATCCTGCAACGTCCAATATCAATGAGTTTCTAGCATTTACTGCTTTGGATAACCAAGCCCAGCCGCAATCTTTAATTCAAGCTGCGGCACACAATATTCATTTAGAAGGTTCAGATTCTCAAGGGGCTTTAATTACTGCACCGAGTGCCACGATAAATTTTACGGCTTCTAATTTTCTACCGAGTGTAACAAATCCAAATGCCTCTAGATCTAGTGGCACTTCTGGACAAATTATCTTGGATAAAGGCGCTAAAATTGATGTTTCCGGGACTAATTACGTTAATATTCCAATTGAACGTAATGTAGCTGAAGTGTCAATTCAAAGTATTAATCTAGCCGATTCTCCCTTTCAGCGTGGCGGTCCATTACAAGGGGCTACTGTTCGTGTTGATATACGCAAGAACACGACGATAGCTGATGTTAAAGGTGCTGCGGATACAATACGCCGCGGTGTTGCCGAGCGTTTAAGTGGTCAGATTATCGATGATCCTAATGGCCGGGTAACTGGACAAAGCGGTCAGATCAATTTTACTTCCAGCGGCCAAGTAATTCTTAATAGTGGTTCTACCGTTGATATTTCCGGTGGCGCTATTCAGTATAAAGAAGGTAATGTTAATACGACCCGTTTAATTACACCGCAAGGTCGTCTGGTCGATATTAGTGACGCTGATCCCAACGTACAATACGCGGGCATTTTTGGCGTTGTGAATGAGTTTCACCAAAAATGGTTAGGTGGCACTCCAATTACTTATAACATCTTGGGGCCATTTGGTGGTTCCCAGTTTCAACAAGGTTATACTCAAGGTACTGTTGCGGGAAGCTTTAATATACAAAGTCCAGAAGTGATATTTGATGGGCAACTCATAGCTAAAGTTACCAATGGCATAAACCAACGTAACAATCCATTAAAAGGCGGCAGTTTAAGTGTTGACAGTACAGTGTTTACAGCTGCCAATGGAAATTTACTGGCAGCGCAAAATTTGCTGTTTACCAGCTCGGCACAAGCATTGTCTAATGAAAATTTAACGACAGTACCCACTATAGATAACAGCAATCGTATAACCGATTTAGTAATCTCGAGCAATAATTTATCAGGTGTAGGTGTTATCACATTAAGTACGTTGGGTAAAGCAACACTCGATGGAGCTATAGAATTACCAGTTTTAAGTGATGTGTCGGTGACTGCTAGGAGTGGTATTGAAGCCAAAGGTTTAATTCATACAGCTGGCGGAACCGTCTCTTTGACCAGCAATTTTGTTAATGGCCCCATTGAAAGTGGTGAACTGACTGTTTTTAATACAGCAAAGTTAGATGTATCAGGCCGTTTTGTTAATGAGTTTCAGAAGAACTTAACAGGAACCAATAACGAAGAGGCATTACTCAATGACCAAATTGTTATCAACGGTGGGGAAGTTAAACTTATAGCCGGTACAAATTTAAATTATGATCCGAACGCGAGTATAAAAGTAGATGGTGGGGCTTTAAATTCAAGTGCTAATCGGTTAACAGCAGGGAATGGTGGAAAAATTTCCTTAGTGGCCGGCAACTTTTTTGATTTGGGTGCGTTTAATCTAATTGATACCTCAAAACGAGATGACAAAAACCAAGTTAGTGTGACGGTGCTTGATCAGGCTTCGTTAGCTTTAGGGAACAACTTGTCGGCTTATGGTTTGGCGAAAGATGGAGAATTAACCATTAGGAGTCCAGGACTTATAAATTTAATTTCTAATACAAACAATGCTGAAAAAGAAGCATTAAATTTAACAGTACCGTCCGATTTTGGTTTTTCTAGATTAAATGTAACTAGTGGAATAAACAATATTTCAATTAAAGAAAATTCAAATTTAGCCTTTATTACTAACAATCGTGTTTTCAATAATGGTTATCAAAACCTAAGCAGTGCTGATTCGATTAGTGTATTAGGCCAAAATGCCAGTCGAATTGAGGTTTTACAAGATAATTTAAAAACGCAAGAAACAGCTTTTAACTTTACTGCGCTTCAAGGTCTAATTGAATTCGAAACGGGTAGCCAAGTTATCGCTGATAAACAAGCGAATATTACTATTTTAGGTTCATTAATTGATATCGAAGGGAAAGTTGAAGCACCATCCGGCGTTATTACGATAACCCAACGTGCTGAAATAACAAATTCTAACTTTAATCCAGCCCTAGGAGGCGTTTTTTTAGGAAGCCAATCTCAATTGTTGGTTAAAGGTACGGCTAGGTTGGATCCGGTTGATTCTTTAGGGCGTGCAGCTGGACAAGTTTTAGATGGAGGCAAAGTAAATATAACAAGTGAGCAAGGATATATCGCTCTGTCAAAAGGTGCCCAAATTGATGTGTCAGGAACATCAGTCAGATTGGATCTTCCAATTTCAGAATCTCGGGTGAGTGGGGTTCAGTTTGATAAACGTGATGTTGGTTCGGATGCTGGGGAAATATCCTTGACAGCGGCAACAGGTGTTTTTCTTGATGGTTCATTAAGCGCGCATGCGGGTTCAGCGACTAACCAAGGTGGTAAATTAACGCTGAGTATAAAACCTGGGGTTGCAAATGATCCAAATTTTCAATTTTTTAATAATAGCCGTCGATATAGTATTGATATACAACAAAATGATAGCCAAATTCTGCCTACAGACTTTGGTATTTCTTCAATTTTAACAGCAGTTGCCTCAAACAATACAAATTACCCTACTTTGTTTGGTCGCACTATTATTAGTAGTGAAGAAGTGGGTCAAGGTGGCTTCAACTCACTTAATGTTCTATTTCCATATCAAGGAAATATTGGTTTTGGTGGTGGTCAATTTACGCCGTCACAAGGAGAAATCCGTTTTATTGGCGACGTTGCTTTAAATATTAATAATTTGACATTAGACTCCCAGACCATTTCATCAGGTTTTGACAATGGAGCTTCGGCGGCTACTGTCACGTTGAATACGCAATATTTACAGTTAGGATCTTCTTCAATCAACGAAGTAAATTCATCTCCTGTGCTCGGAAATGGTCTTTTTCAGGCGAATAGCGATTATGTCCAGTTAATCGGTGCTTTGGCATTAAATCGCTTTAATCAAGTGGATATAAACAGCCAACATGATTTACGTGTGCGTGGCTTAAACACTACCCGGGATAACATATCATCGTCAGAAACGGCCGCTTCAACTTCTGAGTTTGTGGGCGAACTCCGGACGGCAGCTAATATAAACTTGAATGCCAGTCAAATTTACCCAGCAACACTAAGCCAATATAAGTTTAATCTTGTTAATAATGCAGCAGGGCAAATTGCAATCACAGGGCAGAATAAAGATGCTACACCTCTGGCTGCAGCAGGAAAGCTGATTTTTTCGGCGCCCACTATTAATCAAAATGGTGTACTAAAATCCCCATTTGGGGTTATTGAGTTGGATGCCAATAAATCCCTTAGTTTTGGTGCAAATAGTTTAACTTCAGTCTCAGGAAATAATAATTTAGTACCGTTTGGTGAAATTTTGGGTACTGACTTGGTTTATTCGTTACTTGCTATAAATTCGATCTCCACTAGTGTGCAACGTTTGGTATTCAACAATCCACAAGCAACTGGAACCAATTTATCTTTGGGTGAAAAGCAGTTGCTTGTATCTTCTCCAAATATTGAGTTTACCTCAGGAAGTGTTGTCGATATAAGTGGCGGGGGGGATTTACAAGCGGTGCAATTTGTGCCGGGTGCAGGTGGTTCTTTCGATTACTTGAATCCATCCAGTACATCTTACAGTGGTGGTTTTGCCATATTGCCTTCGTTAAATTCAAATTTGGCACCATACGATCCATACTTAAGTGGTGGTTTTAATGAAAGTCCTTTGGCAACAGTACATTTGCCAGCAGTGGGAAATTTACCAGCTGGCAATTACACCATCCTACCGGCCCGTTATGCATTGCTACCTGGGGCATATTACATAACGCCGCGACCAAATACTCAGGATCAACTTACAACTATATCAACACAATTCGGGTTACCTATAGTTTCAGGTTATGAAGGTGTTGCAGGTACTGATATTAGAGATTCAAGACTAACTGGATATTTGGTGGAAACCAGTACAGATGTAAAACGGCAATCGGCATATGATATTCAAACAGCAAGTAATTTTTTTACCCAGCGTGCTGAAAACAATGGAACGGCTGTTCCAATACTTCCAGCTGATAGTGGTCGAGTGCAAATTGATGTTGCCAATGTCAACAATGTACCAGAACGGTTGGTGTTGTTAGGAGAGTTTCAGTCAGAACCAGGTGCCAATGGCCGAGCAGCCAGATTGGATATTGCCGCTAACAATATTAAAATCGTTAATGCAATTAGTGGTGCTACTTCAAATACAGAACTAGAATTGCAGGATCAAGAACTGGCAAGCCTGAATGTAGGTAGTATTCTTTTAGGCGGTACGCGCAAAATAAATAGCGCCACACGTGATACTGAAATAACGGTAACGGCGAATAATGTTACTTTTGATAACGGTACAACAGTTACTGCGCCAGATATTTTAGCGGTAGCTTCGGGAACAATAAATGTAAGTAACGGGGCCACACTCGAAAGTTCTGGCGTTATTAATACGGGTGATCACAACTTTACTTTTACCGATAATAATAGCAATCACGCCTTGTTAAGGGTATCTGGTGATAGTCAAGTTTCAGTCGAAGATAATGCTGGGGTTAATAATGCAAATATTGTGCTTTCTGAAGGTGCAACTTTAAGGGCGTCTGGTTCGGTGTTATTTTCAGCAGGTGCGACTGATTTACAAGGCGTGTTGGATTTGCAAGGTGGCTCGCTAAGTTTGTCAGCCAGTAGTATAAATGTTGGGGAACTTGGCTTAAATACAGTAAATACGGGGACAAATGTCCTTAATTTATCAAATGAAAGATTGCAAAGTATAAGAGCAGATGAATTGCTGCTGACTAGCAGTAACGCGATAAATTTCTTTGGCGAAGTTGGCCAAAGGGACAGCAACGGAAATTTAACCCCTTTTAAATATAGCAGCTTAGTGTTGGATGCCAGGGCGTTTTCCGGCTTTGAAAACAGTGGTAAAGCTGCTGTATTGCAAGCAGATACTATTTCATTGACAAACTCTAGTAGTTCCAGCGAGATCTTAACGTCCGGCAATGATGGCGGTGAGCTGGATTTAATCGCGACTAACTTTTCACAACAAGGTGGCAATTTTGCCATTAATGGTTTTGATAATGTCAACATTAGTGTTACCAACCAATTCTTGATTGCAGGCGCATCAGATGTGGCTGTGGCAGGCAATCTAAATCTTACAACGGGAAGTATTATTGCCAGTGGCGGAAAAAGCTTAACTATTAATGCGGCAACACTGGACAGTGATTCTGTTCCAATCGCTTTCCATGATGTAACCATTGCCGGTGTTACTGGTCAAAACCAAGTTGTAAGCACGAGTTTTGGTGGAGGTTTAACAGTCAATGCGAGCCGCATTGGGCTTGAAAATGTCAATATCGCTTTTCCATCTGGCAGTCTCAATTTAACCGCCCAACAAGGTGACATTAAAGTTAGTGGCCAAAGTAATATTAATTTGGCAGGGCAAGCCATAGCCTTTGCGGATGTCATAGCTTTAACACCGGGGGGGACATTTAACGCGACCTCGGTTACTGGTAAAGTGTCCCTAGAGCAAGGAACTAAATTAGATGTAAGTGTGGCTGGCCGCGCAGCGGCAGCAGGTAATTTAATTTTAAAGGCACCTCAACAAAGTATTGATTTATCAGGGCAAGTCTTAGCAGCCGGTGCAAATGTTATAATTGATGTTAATGATTTCGGAAACTCTAATTTTGACGGTTTAATAACCGTCCTAACAAATGCTGGTGCTGATGGTTCGCTATCAGTTCGAGCCCGTAATGCCGACATTATTCAGCTGGCCAGCAATATTACGGCTGCTAATATTAACCTAACTGCAGATAATGGGATCATTGATATATTTTCTCAATTGCATGCCGATAATAGCCAGTTAAGTATTCAGGGAGTCAAAGAAGATGGCGGTGTAATTGCTTTAAATGCCGGTGGTAAGATTTTTATTGAAAATAGCGCAGTCTTAACAGCTCAAGGTAATAACGAAGGGGGTAAAATTGCTTTGTCGTCAACCGATGATGTTAATGGCGGTATAGCTGTGCGTACAGGTGCAGTTTTAAATGTGAACGGCGGAGCCAAAGGCGGCCAGGTTTTATTTGCAGCGGCACGCACAAAAACTAATGGTAGTGCAATTGATAACGAAATTAATATCGAAGCGCTAGACGGCACTATTATTGGTGCCAGAGCGGTGTACGCACAAGGTGTCCGTAAATATGACGAAACCAACTTAGGGAATGATGGGGATATTAATGGCGATGATATTAGTGATATTAATAACGATACTGTTGCCTATTATGCTGCTGCCGCAAATCAAGTAGCTAACCGATTGGCTAGCGCCGGTGCCCAGTTAAGCCCGGATACAGAAATTGATTATGCTGGCAATCTGACATTGGCCGCTGCTTGGGATTTAGCTACATTACGATTAAATAATAATATACCTGTTACAACAATCAGCATTCGGGCTCAAGGTAGTTTGGATATTAATGCTGTTCTGGAAGATGGTTTCAATGGCAACGACTTATTATCCGGCACTTCGTCAACCTTCCAGGTTATTGCTGGCGCAGATTTAAACAGTGCTGACCAACTTGCAACCCGAATTATTGATACCACGAATGATATAACGGTTGCAGGCGCAAGCTTAACTATTGGTTCAAATGCCAGTATCCATACCGGTTCCGGAGATATAACTATAGCTGCAGCTGGCGATTTTAAGCTTAGGGATGAAACTTCAACTGTGTATAACGCTGGTCGTCGGGATGCCGTTGATCCTTTCGGTGTATATGATGATGTAACCCAGAATCCGAATCAAAGTCCATTATTGCGTTTGGGGGCGGAATATCCAATCGAAGGGGGGGCCACAAATATTCATGCTGGAAGAAATATTATTGGCGCAGTTACAGCACAATCCTTTGATGGGTATATAGTAAGACAAGGCATAGTTGATCTCGTTTTTGACGGTATAGGTTTGACAACTTATGGTATAGACCCAAATAGGTTTCAACAAAATGTCGGCTCATTCGGAGGTGGTAAAGTTAATATAGATGCAGGAGGCAATATTAACGATTTAACTGTGGTCTTGCCCAATACGGCAAAGCAAACTGGGTTTCAAACTATAGAAACTATTTCAGGGTCGGACGTGCCTGTCCCAACTAATAGCCGATTGGAGATCCAAGGTGGTGGAGTGCTCCAAGTTAGTGCTGCGGGTAATATTGCCGGCGGTATTTATTACCAAGGTACAGGCATTGGAACAATAACTGCGGGTGGAGATATAACTGGTAGCTCTAGTACTTTAGCAAACGCTTTTACAGCAGGGCCGCAGTTATTGCTAAGTGGAAATAATCTGCCATTGGTTAACAATATTGGTGAAATAAATCGCACCAATACATTATCGATAAGCGCAGGGGGCAATATAAAAATTTCTGGTGTGACTGATGCCTTATTGTTAAGCACAGTAGCGGACAATTTTTTCTCATACTCGAATTCTAGTAAGGTGTCGTTCCAGTCTTTAGGTGGCGATATAACGCTGGTTAAAAATAATCAGAATAATGCTAGTGTAAGTAAACTTGATTTTCTGGTTTCACCTTTTACTTTGCCTGTTGAAAATTCAGCATATGGTATCCAAAGAACATTAAGGGATATTTATCCAGCTTCGCTGGATGCTGTGGCTTATACCGGTAGTGTTAAATTGGATAGTGATATTGTGTTGTTCCCATCAGCCACATCCAGCGTTAATATTTTTGCTCGTCAGCAAATAGATTCAGTCTCCGGAACTACTCGTTATACAATTGCAGAGCCAGATATAGATCCTGGAATTTTATCAAATGCTATTGAGAGATTAACTGGAGATACAAGCACCCAAACAATTTCAGGGGCAGTTAGAAATGTTCAGTCTGTTCAGACATTATTGCTTGCCGACGATATTAACACCGCGAACTCCCTACCTATAGCTAATAATGGAACGGTCACCATTACGTCCGATCCTAATTTACATGCCTTGGTGCCATTGCATACTTTAGATACGGAACCTAGCCGAATTGTTACTCAGGAAGGTGATATCAGCAATGTCAATTTCACCTTTTCAGAACAAGCTGTGATAAGGGCTGGTCGGGATTTAATCAATTCGCCAATCCGGATACAGCAAAGTGGACAAAATCAGGGGTCATTGATATCAGCCGGGCGAGATATTTCGTTTACAACTCAAGTTAATGAAAACGGTGTATTGCGTGCAACGGATGATCAATTAATACAAATCGCCGGCACGGGCGAAGCATTGCTTAGCTCTGGGAGAAACATTAATCTGGGTACATCAGAGGGAATACGCAGTATTGGAAATTCAATAAATCCAAGTTTACCTAGTAATGGTGCAAATCTAAGCTTTATTGGAGGTTTAACCAATAACAAACCTGACTATGTCGGTTTTTTAAATGCTTATTTGGCAAATAATCCACTTTATTCCAATCAATTTGCCCAAGCTAAAACATTAATTTCAGAATTTATTCGGAAGCGTTCCGGTAATACTGGTTTGGCAGAAATCGATGCTATCAGTGAGTTTGCTGCTTTAAATGATGACCAATTGGGTTCAGTTCAGCCGGTATTAAATGCCATTATTGAGCAAGTGTATTTTAATGAAATTAGGGCTGCAGGTGTCGCATCTGCTAGCACAGGCGATCCTACTTTTAATCAACAAGGTTATCAAGTCATTAACACACTATTCCCTGATGAGGGGTATAAAGGTGACTTAACATTATTTTTTAGCCAAATTCAGACGTTAGTAGGTGGTGATATTAACTTTTTACTCCCAGGTGGTAGTGTAAATGCTGGTTTAGCGGTGAACCCAGCAGGCGATAACAATGCCGAGGGTGATAAGACTGCTGATAGATTAGGCATTTCAGTGCAGGATATTGGTTCAATTAATGTTTTTGTCAATAACAATTTTGAAGTAAATACTAGCCGCGTGTTTACATTAAATGGAGGGGATATTTTAATTTGGTCCTCATTCGGCGATATTGATGCTGGTAGAGGTCCTAGGGCATCGTTAGGCGTAAGTTTTATTGATCCAACATCCCCTGCACCGGGTGTAAACTTACCACGGGTACCTGTAATTACTAGTGGTAGTGGAATTAGGACTTCAGCCAGACCAGGCCAACGTCAAGGTGACGTGCTTTTGTTTGCACCAGGTGGTGTTGTGGACGCTGGCGAGGCTGGTATAGCAGGTAATGATGTTACTATCGTGGCAACAGCCGTGCTAGGAGCTAATAATATTTCTGTTGGTGGCGTTTCAACTGGGGTGCCGACTGCACCGACCAGTGTTGTGTCTGGCTTAACGGGAACGAGCAATTCAACCGCTAATACTAGTCAAGCGGCACAACAAATTGCCGGTTTAGATGAGGCTGCATCCTCAGCAAGTAAAAATGCAGCAATTGGTTTATTAAGCGTAGATGTATTAAGTTTTGGTGAATAAATTACCGTAAACTTCCCGCTGGGTTTGATGAGTCAGTGGCTAAAATGAAGGGTGCTTTAGCGCCCTTTTTGTTGGATTATCGGAAACAATCTATTTATCAGTCGCCTATGATATTTAAGAGGGTGTTTCAGCAACAACACTGAGATGATCCACCTATACATTGCCGTTTATAGGATTTCTGTATATCTTGATTAACCTTGTGTAATCAGTTTCCTATGTGAAAACTAGGTTGCTTTTGGGTATTAATTTGCCTTACGTCATAAAATTGTCATGATTTTTTGAAATAATCCCAAAGATTACTATGTTATTGAGATAAATGATGAAACGGTTTGGTTTTTTATTGATAGTCCTAATGTGTATTCCATCTTTTGCTTCGGCTTGGTGGAATGATGATTGGGGGTACAAGAAAAAAATTAGTTTAAATATGGAAATGCTTAAACAGGATGGTTTAAGCGTTCCCGCATCAAGCTATGCCTTAATTCGTTTGCATACCGGTAATTTTGCATTCTTTGCTGATTTAGCTGATAAAGGTAAAGACATCCGTATGTTAGCGGGTGATGAGAAAACACCACTCAAATTCTATATTGAAAAACTAGATGTTATCAATGAACTAGCCTTGATCTGGGTAAAGTTACCTGCGGATATTGCCACAGCTGAAGAACCAGCTATATGGATGTATTACGGAAATCTAGAGGCTGTAGATGCTGAGGATGCTGCTGGTATCCATGATGACAAGCAAATTTTAGATTACCCGTTTGGTCAAGCTGCGGTAAAGGATTTAACCGCATATGGTAATAACCCCAGTGAAGCCACATCCACCTCGGCAGAAGGTGGCTTAATCGCAGAAGCCGCGGTCTTTAATGGCAGCCAGTTAATCCGTGTACCTGCTACACCCTCATTGCTTATGTCACCAGCTAATGGCTGGACAGTCTCAACGTGGTTAAAAATAGACCAAGCACAAACCGATAGTGTAGTGTTCCAACGCGCTGGCACTAGCGGCAATATGGTCTTAAGCATTAAGGAACTAACCCCGGTAGTTGAGGTGCTTGTAGGCGCAAAGCAAGAATTGCCCAGTCAAACTGCGTTAACACCAGGAACTTGGCACCATCTTGCGGTTACTGTAGGCAATGGCACAGTTACACTTTATGTTGATGGCGCGGCTGCGGGTAACCTAGCCTTGGTTACACCGGAGTTGGATGGCGAAATGACCTTAGGTGCCGATGCAACTGCTGTCCGCGGTTTGGTGGGTAGCTTAGATGAGTTTTCTGCTTACAAAATAGCCTTGGATGCAAATGCAATTAAATTTGCTGCAGCAATGCAAGGGCCTTCCTCCACTTTACTAACGTATGGTGAAGACAGTTCACCTGATGACGAAGGCGGTGGTGAAAGCTTAATCATGGGTTCCATTAAAAATGTCACCACAGATGGTTGGATAATAATAGGCATCTTGGCGATTATGTTTTTAGTAAGTTGGGTCGTGATGATCAGCAAAGCTATCGTGCTGAACCGGGTGCGGTCTGAAAACAAAAAGTTTGAAGAAGCTTATAGTCATTTATCTAGCCAAGATATAGACCAGCTCAATAGGGCAGATACAGAAGAGGACGATGATTTTGCTGAATCGCCTTTGTTGTTGTCGTTTACAAAAACCCACGGCGCGTTCACCGGTTCTACGATTTATCGCATTTATCATGTCGGTGTTGAAGCTATGAACCATCGCTTAAATAAATCCGCTGGCGCTGCTAGCAGCTTATTAACGGCCCAATCTATGAATGCCGTAAAAGCAACTATGGATGCCGCCTTAATTCGAGAGCTGCAAAAATTAAACTCGCAAATGGTGTTGCTAACTATCGCAATTAGTGGCGGGCCTTTTTTAGGCCTTTTAGGTACGGTTATTGGGGTAATGATTACCTTTGCGGCTATCGCAGTCAGTGGTGAGGTTAACGTTAATGCTATTGCGCCAGGTATAGCTGGTGCGTTGACCGCGACGGTTGCAGGTTTAGCCGTGGCTATCCCGTGCCTGTTCGGCTACAACTATTTGGGCGGTATGATCAAGGAAATATCGGCGGATATGCATGTATTTGTCGATGAATTTGTTGCCAAACTATCTGAGCAACATACTTAAATCCTTAAACAATATCATCCAGGACATCAAGTTATGAAAGTACAAGACGAAAATGCAGCTTATGATGAAATTAACGTAACACCAATGCTTGATTTAGCGTATGTGTTGCTAATTGTATTTATTCTAATGACGACTGCAGCGGTGCAAGGCATACAAATTAATTTGCCCAAGGCCAGTAATACACCCAGCTTAGCTAAGCCCCAAACCAAGGCCATTACGGTAACAGCTGATGGCACGGTGTTTTTGGATACGTTTCCGGTCACTATGCAACAGTTGGAATCCACCTTATTGCAGTATAAGGCGGTTAATCCTGCACTTCCTATCGTGGTTAAAGGTGATGCTTCCGTTCAGTACAAGAGTGTGGTTGAAATCTTAGCACTACTAGGCAAATTAGAAATTACACAAGTTGGTTTGGTTACGCAAAACTTAGTCAAATAGCGACTGTAAGCCATGACTAAGAAAAAGCATTTTAGGGTTTTTGTGCCCAAAATTATTATCGGTATCCTGTTAGCTGTGGCGATAGGTTATGTGATTAAGGTTATCGTTACCCTAATTAATGAGAAACCGAGTAAGGCGGAAAAAAAAATTCAGCCAATTATGTTGATGAAACCGCCGCCGCCACCGCCACCGCCGCCAAAAACCGAGCCACCGCCTGAGCCTGAAGTTAAGCAAAAAATTGAGGAGCCGACGCCAGAGCCAGAGTCTAAACCGGAACCTGAGCCTCTACCGGATGTACCTGATGAACCTGCTGGTGATACAGGCTTAGATGCGGAAGGTACGGCTGGCTCGGATCCTTATGGGTTACAGGGTAAGCCTGGCGGAAAAGGCTTATTCGGCGGTGGCGGTGGGGCAAGCCCACAGGCTCGCTATGCCGCTTCTGTGGGTCGTAGTTTATCTGAATTCTTGTCTGAATATGATGAGATTAAACATAAAAGTTACTACGCCGTGGTTAACATTTGGCTTAATCCCGATGGTTCAGTTGCCCGTTTTGAGCTAACACGGGGCAGTAATGATCCCGATTTGGATAAATTATTAAATAAGTTATTGGCTAAGTTTAAGAAAACCGATGAACCACCGCCAGTAGGCGTTGGTCATGTCGAATTAAAAATCAAAAACCGACTATAACGTCTGACACTTTTATTTATATTTGCAGGAAATACCTATGGAGAACAAAAAGCCGCTATTGGCTGTGGCTTTGTTATGCGCAGCAGGATTTGCCCACGCGGGTGAAAAAGAGGAATTGTTAAAATTGCGCAATACAACAACCAGTCTGATTAAGCAGCTAGTCAAACAAGGCATTCTTACTGCTAAAGCCGCTGAAGAGATGATTAAGCAAGCAGAAGCTGATGCAGAGCAACAAACCGCTCAAGCCAAGGCATCTGCTAGTGCTTCAGGTAAAACTCAAGAAGCTACCGATCCTGATGAGGTTCGCGTCACTTATGTGCCAGATTTTGTAAAAGATGAAATTCGCCAACAAGTTAGGTCTGAATTGCGTGAGGAAGTCGTTGGTGATGTTCTTGATAAGGCTAAAAAAGAACAATGGGGTTTGCCCAATGCGCTTCCTGAATGGACGCGGCGTTTTAAGTTATCGGGCGATTTGCGGTTAAGGGAGCAGGCTCAACTATATGGACAAGTTAATCAAGCGTTCAGTTATTTTGACTTTCAGTCGATTAATAACGCAGGTGGAATTTTAACTGCTGGACAAAATGCATTTCTTAATACAACAAATGATAGAAATATTTTAAGGGAGCGTTTGCGTTTGAGTTTGGATGCGAATATTGCTGAAGGATGGAATGCAAATGTTAGGTTGGCGACTGGCAATATTCGAAACCCAACGTCTACTAACCAAGATTTAGGCAATACTGGTCAACGTTACCAATTTAATATAGACCGGGCTTATGTGAAATATGATGGCATTGATGAGAATCGCCTAAACTGGTTGTCAGTAGCTGGAGGCCGTATTCAAAACCCTTGGTTTACGGGTGGTAGTGAATTGGTTTGGGATGAGGATTTGTCATTTGAAGGGGTGGCGGCAACAGTACGCCAACGTTTTTTTTCAGGTAGTAATTTAGATGATGTTAGCCCTAATGCACCGGTTGTTTTTGCCACTGCGGGCGCATTCCCAATCCAAGCTTCTTCAACGCTAGGTTCGCGTACAAAATGGTTGTTTGGTGGACAAGTTGGCTTGGATTGGGGATTTTCAAATCAGAATTCATTAAAGGCCGGGTTAGCGTATTATGATTACGAAAATATAAGGGCTCGTGTCAACAATAATACTGTTAATACTTGCGATACAAATTCGATTGAAAATACTCAATCAGTACCTCAATCCTTACAATTTGGAAATAGTCTGACGAGTATATGTAATGAAGGCAATATTAATAACCCAGGTGGTGCTGGTGGTTTACTTGGGTTAGCTTCTGGTTTTAATATTATCAATGCTAATGTGGCTTATGATATAGCTAATTTAGCGCCTGTACATATTAAGATCAGTGGGGATTTTGCCAAAAATGTTGGTGCAGATCGTAATGCCATCAATTTAGCAGGTAATACTAACTTTAGCGGCACCAACGCTTGGCAGTTTAAATTAGATGCCGGCTGGCCAAAAATTGATCGACCAGGAAACTGGGGGGTTTTTGCTAGTTATAAGCGTGTAGAAAGTGATTCTGTCCTGGATGCATTTACTGATTCTGACTTTCATTTAGGCGGTACTAATGTGAGAGGTTGGACAATTGGCGGTAATTATGGCTTGGCTGAGCGGGTTTGGCTAACAGGGCGATGGTTGACGGGCAGTGTTATTACTGGCCCCACCTTTGACCTTGATGTCTTGCAAGTTGATTTGAACACCCGTTTTTAGGTTGGTAGACATGAAACTAACTTCTAAATCAACCCTCTTATTGACAAGTTATATTATGGTAAGCCTCAGCATAGGGCCATGCTTTGCTGCCTCAAGAGAGGCGGCTGGCGGTAGTAACAAAATTGTTGGAAAGTTACAGGCCATGGTCAGGGATGTCACGTCTGAACGGGATCAACTTAAAGCTGAAAATGACAAGCTTAACGCTGAACTTGAAAAAGTTAAGCAAGAAAAATCAGCGGCAATATCTGCAAGTGCGGCCGTAGAAGAAAAATTAAACAGCGTGGATAATGAACTATCGGCGCAGAAAAACAGTAATGCAGAAGTTCGTAGCAAGCTTGAACAGACCCATGCTAAGCTACTTGAAGTCATCGAAAAATATAAAATGCTTAATCAGGCTAAAAATGACTTAAGCCAGCAGTATGCAAATTTGGATAATACCCAAAAACAAACGGCGTCCGAATTGCTACAATGTGAAGACAAAAACATTAAGATGTTTGAAGCCGGCCAAGAAGTGCTTAATCGTTACGAAAATAAAGGGGTGTTTGATAGCCTTTTACAAGCTGAGCCCATGCTGCAATTGAAAAGTGTTGAAATGGAAAATTTAGTTCAGGAATATGAAGATAAACTTCGAAAACAAAAATATCAACCTAAAGCAATTGCTGCGACTGCAGCACCTGTAAATATACCCCCACAACAGCCGATAGATGAACCTTCACAAGATAACTTGAAACCTGCTGAAGAGGCTAAGTAATTAAGTTTGTCTAATGTTGAGATTACTGTAAACAACTTAGGATAAAGCCCAATTAGTCTATAATTGGCGTAGCGCTAGACCTTAGCTTTTATTTGGCAATAAGTGTTTACCTTTCAACAGACACGGTATAAATAATTATAATTTATTAGGACTAATCAATGGCTGCAATAGTATCCGCTTTAAAAAAATTGTTGGTTTTAGCACTGGTTTGCTCACTTGTTGCCTGTGGTGGTGCAGAGGGACGAAAAGCTAAGTATCTTGCAGAAGGTAAAAAATTATTTGAAGCGGGAGACTTTCAAAAGGCTCAACTTTCATTCAAAAATGTCTTACAAATCGACCCTAAAAATATTGAAGCACGTTATCAAATGGCTGAAGCATCGAGACAGCTCAATGATTTACAAGGTGCAGTGGGGCAATATTTAGCGGTGATCGGAGAAGACCCAAAGCACGTCATGGCCAGACTGAGGATGGGGCAAGTTTATTTATTGGTAAATAAAGCTGATGAAGCGGAAAAAATGGCTAAAGAAGTCCAAGCCTTAGACCCGGAAAACGTTGAAGGTATGGTGTTAATGGCGAGTGTTTTGTCATCTAAAAAAGAAACCGATACTGCCATGGCCATTTTAGGTGAAGCATTAAAAAAACAACCGGATTTTCTTTCAGCTAATCTTTTAATGGCATCGCTTACGGCTAAGACTGGAAAAGTGGATGAAGCCATTCAAATGCTGAAAAATATTAGTGAAAAAAATGCGACTGATCCAGCTCCGCTACAGTTACTTGCGCAACTTTATGCAGAAAAACAGGATACCAATAAAGTTCAAGAGACATTAGAAGCACTAGTTAAAATAAAACCAGAAAAACTAGAGTACCGGGTACGTTTAGCGCTATTCTTTACTGCAATCAACAAGCTAGATAATGCCGAAGAAGTGTTACGGCAAGCGATAAAAGATCTTCCTGGAGATGAGAATGCAAAATTAGCGCTGATAGATTTTTTAATTAACAAACGGACAACGGAAACAGCTGTGGCTGAATTGTTGCCTATGATTGAACAAAATCCTGACAATTATAAATTACGTTTTAAATTGGTTGATTTAGAGTTAGCCCAAAAGCAAGCTGACAAGGCTGAAGAGACACTAAAGGAAATAGTTGAGCGCGATCAAAAAGGCCCGCAATCGTTAAAGGCGAGAAATAAACTGGCTAAGCTTTATGTGGCAACAAAACGCTTGGATGAAGCGAAAGCATTGACTAAAGAAGTTATTGGCGAAAATCCTCGGGATGCAGATGCATTAACCTTAAGAGGTGAGTTTTCTTTATCAGAGCGCAAAATCCCTGAAGCGATTGGTGACTTTAGGGCTGTATTGGTCGATCAACCGCAAAATACGACTGTCCTAAAATTATTAAGCGCGGCACATTTGGTCAATAGCGAACCGCTGTTAGCACGTGAAAATATGGAAAAAGTGTTAGAGATAACACCAAAAGATGAGTCTGCCCGTTTAGATTTAGTCCGTTTATTGCTTGAAACGGGCAAACAAGATCAAGCCATGCAACAATTAGAAGCCTTATTAAAACTTAATCCAAATAGTAAGTTAGGTTTGGAAGCTGCGTTTAAATTGCAATTGTCACAAAAACATTGGGATAAGGCGCAGGCCTTAGCGAAACGGGTACAAGATACTTATCCTGAAGAAGGTTTAGGCTACTTTTTATCTGGTCTTGGTTTTCAAGCAGAAAATAAAGTTGAAAAAAGCCTACCTGAATTTGAAAAAGCTTTAGCCAAACAACCAACAGCTATTGAACCTTTAACGCAGTTGGTTAAAAGTTATCTGGTATTAAAACAACCTGAGAAAGCGTTGGCAAAATTAAATGAAGCGGTAAAAAAAGAACCGAAAAACTTTGTTGCCAACAATTTAACGGGCGAAGTGTATTTGAGTACGGGTAAAGTTGATGAGGCGTTAGCGGCATTTAAAAAAACAGTCTCATTAAAACCTGAGTGGCCTAACCCGTACCGTTGGATAGCAAAAATTTATCTTTCTAAATCTAATAAAGCCGATGCCATTAAAACCTATCAAGAGGGTATAGAAAAAACCAAGGGTGCAATTGAGCTCATGAATGATCTCGCAGCTATTTACCACAGTGATGGTGAGGGCGATAAAGTCATTGCCTTATTTGAAGAGGCGTATAAGCTAGATCCTAAACCTGAAATTGCTAATAACTTAGCCAGCTATCTGGCTGACCATGGGACTGATGCGGCCAGTCTTGAACGCGCTGCTAAATTGGCGGAACCTTTAGCACAAGCCAATAATGCAAATATGTTAGATACTGTTGGTTGGATAGCTTATAAGCAAGGCAACTACCCAAAAGCAAAAGAAGTTTTGTTAAAAGCCATAGCGTTAGATCCAGAATCGGCGGTTAATAATTATCATTTGGGCATGGTATATTTTAAAGAGAATGATAAAACTAAAGCAGTGGAACATTTAAAGAAAAGTGTTGATAAAAATATTGGTTTCTATGGTTTAGATACTGCCAAAGAAACATTGAAAACGGTAGAGAATTGATCAATGCAATATTGAAGACCGCTTCTTTAGCAGTTATGAAATCGTAAAAAGTTTTAATTTTTTTAATTAAAAACGGCAGCTGTTCTTCAGATGTCGTTTTTTTTTGCCGAAATAATCATCTTTTAATTAAGTTGTCATTCGTAATTGATTAAATATGCACTTATACCAATTCTTACAATTGCTCGTGTTTTCCCTATTCTACGGGGTTAGGATGAGGAGTTTAATAAGTTTGTTGGGCTTAGTTGTATTTTTTAATGCCGAGGATAGATATGAATTGCAAGTTAAGTGGCAGCATACTGTCGGTAATCTTATTTTTCAGCCCAAACCTATACGCCGGGCTAACGGATGAGTTTTTACCTTATGCGCACAAAATGCCAGCTAATTTAATTGATGAGGTTGCCAAAAATAAGGCGCTAAAGCTGATCGTGCGTTATGAGGATGCTAATATTGACGCAGAGATACAACAGTATGCGTTAAGTCTTAAAAAAGACAAACAGGATCAAGCTAAATTGCTGGCTTATAAAGCCTTAAGGTTTTCGGCAATGAAAGCGGCAACTCTCTCAAAAATGGATAAGGCTAAATTCAAAATGGAATTGGATTATAGCCATTTACCAATGAACGTGGTGACGGTAAAAGGTAAGGCTGCATTGCTAAAGCTTTTAGCTGAGCCCTATGTCGCAGAAGTTTATAGCGATACACCGTTGCATCATTTTTTAACTCAAAGTGCACCGTTAGTGCGCGCGACAAATACAGCTAAAGACACTGGCTTTATTGGATTAAATACAACTGTAGTTGTGCTGGACACTGGGGTTGATTATACCTTAGCTGATTTTGGCAATTGCGTGGCACCTGGGCAACCAACAGCTTGTCGAGTTTCCGTAGCTCAAGATGTAGCGACGCAAGATAATGCATTAGACGATTCCAGCGATCATCATGGGACTAATGTTTCGGGTATTGTTGCCGGTATTGCTAAGGGGACTCAATTAGCTGTTTTGGATGTGTTCGATGGTGTTAGTGCTTTTAGTTCGGTAGTGATTTCTGGAATCAATTGGGCTATTGCAAACCAAGTGCTGTATAACATTTCTGCTATTAATATGAGTCTGGGGGATTCTAGCCAAAATCCAGTCCAATGTAGTAGCAATCGTACTAACCCTTTTGCGACACCAATTGCAACAGCCTATTCAGCTGGGATTTTGACAGTGATTGCGGCAGGCAATAATGCCTTTACAAATGGCTTATCCATGCCTGCCTGTTCACCTTTAGCGGTTTCAGTAGGTGCTGTTTATGATAGCAACGTTGGTAGTGTGAATTTTGGTATTTGCAGTGATGGATCGACAGCAGCAAACGCTATCGCTTGTTTTTCCAATAGTGCGAGTTATTTAAGTTTACTTGCGCCCGGTGCGTTAATCACTGCGGCCGGCTTTACCTTAGCCGGTACTTCTCAAGCCGCACCGCATGTCGCAGCTGCCATTGCCACATTGCGTGGAGCACGGCCAACTGAAAGCTTAGCCAGTACATTAAATCGTTTAACGACAACAGGGGTAAGAATCACCGATACCCGTGACAATATAACATTTTCCCGTATTGATATTTTAGCGGCTTTAGGTTCGGTAAATGATGATTTAGCCAATAATAACCAATTGCTAGGCACTACTAATCAAACGCTTACAACCGCCAGTGCGTTTACATCTACTGAATTTTCCAGTAAGGAAGCTAGCGAACCCAACCATGCTGGTAATGTAGGTGGTAAATCAGTTTGGTTTGAGTGGAGCGCGCCGGGTGTAGGTATAGTCAGCATTAATACGCACGGTAGTACTTTTAATACATTGTTGGCAATTTATACGGGAAGTGCAATTAATGCCTTAAGCCCAGTCGCCAGCAATGATGATGATGGCAGTGCAAATGGCACGAGTGGCGTAACATTTGTCACGACTGCAGGCGAAACTTATAAGATTGCTGTCGATGGATATAACGGTGCTTTTGGAGAAGTTTCATTAAATCTTCAATTTGATACTAATCTCACAACAGCAGGTGGGAACCCTGCAACAGTACCTTTTTTACAGACTGGGGCTAGTTTAATTATGCTTATGGGGTTTGCATTAATTAGTTTTAAAAAATTAAAGCAATGCTTTAATCCTAAGATAGGAGTCAAAATTAAATACTTAATCTTTTAGCCATTTAACCCATCAGTTATTTTCAAATTTTATTTTATTATCGGTCGCTTTATTTAACACAGTGCCCAATATATTAATGTCTTTAAGAAGTTCTGCAGCCTGCTTAAGATCATCTATCTTAGTAAAGCCTTCACTTGTTACCAATAAAAGACAATCAACATGAGGTGCAAAGCCCAAAGTATCCGCTTGAGTCAATAATGCTGGCAAGTCAAAAATGATAATTCGGGATGGATATCGATTTTTAAGTTCAGTTACCAAGTTTAGCATTTTTGGCGATCGTAGTAATTCTGTAGAGTTAAATACATCATTACCTGATGGTAAAATGACCAGGCGATCTATGTCTGGATTTACTAATAATTCATTTAGGGGTATGTCATTAATTAAGTAATCGCTCAGCCCCATTTCGGTTTTAAGCCCCAACAATTTGCAAACGCTAGGGTTTTGAAAATTGGCATCAACCAATAAAACGCTACGGCTTAACTCCATGGCGATGCTGATGGAAAGATTAACCGCTGTTAGGGTATTACCAGAACCCTCTGTTGGACTAGTAATGGCCAAAGTGCTCCAATTCATGGCATCCATAAAATGTAAACAACGGGTCCTAAGCATTTTATAGGATTCTAGCCATTTGCCAGGCTTTATGCCGGTTATAATACGATTTTCAACTAGTTGCTTATTTTCTGGGGTTTGTATCCTTGTTTGCGTATAAGTATATTGCGCACTTTCGGCAACAAGTGAGGATTGTTTGTTGGTCAATGAGTTATTTGTTTCCATTTGAGATTCTGTTGTTAATAATTATGGTTAATACGCCTTAAATCACACTCAGCAATTTAAACCAAAAGACATCCAGCGGTAAAATTAGAAAATGGAAGCCTATAACGGCAAGAATTGCACTAATAATAGCGCCAATAATTAGTATCCTATGGCGTTTTTTAACGGCGTCTAGCTCAATTTTGTTTTGCAAATAAGGGATACTTGATAAAGGTTTAACACCTAGTATATTAGCAATGGAAGTTTCACTATTAACTGTAGCGTTGGACATTTCCATAAGGGCAACAACGCCAAAACTAGCCACTAAAGCAAAGATAAAACCAAGTAGGAAAATGGCTTTTCTATTAGGGCTAATTGGTTCAATAGGTGCTTGGGGAGGATCGATCAAAGTAAAGCGTTCACCTTTGCGTTCAATTTCAAGTTGCTGTGCAATGGATGCTTCCATTTCCCTTGCACTAACTTCACGATATCGTGAGTTAGAATTGTCAAGTTCTTGCAGGAGGTCGGTGAATTCTTTTTCAACTACGGGTGCTTCACGAATACTTTGCCGTAAAGTGTCCATTTTTTGTCTGAGTTGATTTCGGGTGCGGTTTAAGGCATCAATTTCGGAATCAATGGATTTCAATTGAACTGTTAGGCTAATGTAAGCTGGGTTTTCCGGTTGTACTCTTGAGTCAGTCAATTCAGTTTCTTTTGTGGCAACCATGGTTTGTTGCAAGCTTGCAATTTGTTTTTGGAGCCTAATAACATCTGGATGCTTCTCAGAATACTGTTTTAAAATGGTCGCCAGCTCATTTTTCTTCGCGATGAGTTCATCATTAATTTTGTTGAGATTGGTATTATCGCTGCCTATCTCTTTTTTAATTGATTCCATTTCACGTTTAGCTTTAAGCACATCGGGATGATTTTCCGAAAAGCTAGCGCGTAGGCTTGGGTACAAAGATTCTAATTGTTTTAACCGGTCTTTTAAGCTGGGTACTGAACCATTACCAGAAGTATCGGGGTCTATTTGCGCTAGTTCGCTTTCAAGCACGAGTTTACGTTCTTTTAAGGTAACTTCCTGATTGTCTAGGCCGAGCAACTGATTGGTTATGCCATTTAATTCTTGTTGATTAAGTTGGTTAATATGGGGCAATTGATCCAGGTTTTTGCCTTTAAAGGTTGCTAAATCCGTTTGTATTTCTTGTATTTTATCTTTTAAACGCTTAGATTCTTCATGTAGAAAAATCATGGTGTTTTCAGCTGATTCGGTACGGGATTTTATGTTTTCTTTAAGAAATAATGAGGTAAGTTCATTCGCTACTTTTTGTGCAATACCCGCATTCTCGTCATCAAATGCTAGGGTAAAGGCAATTGTCGCTTTGGAACCACCACTATGACCACCAACATCAGCACTAATAGTGTCTATTTTTAGGCTATCACGCATTTTCTTTAAGATGACTTCTTCTGACTTTTTTTTGCGTAGTTCAGGATAAAGATCAAATTTTTGAATAATTTCGTTGAGGTTGGGACGGGTAATAATACGTTGGCTAATCACTTTGATGCGTTGATCCGCAAAAGTGGTCACCGTAGAGCGCACTAAATCGGGGGGGATTTCCTGTTCCTCAATCAAAATAGTTGCGGTAGATTGGAATACTGGAGGCAAAATAACGGCAAGCACTGAGCTAATTGTTAAAATAATTACGAATGGAATTAATAAAAACTTTCTTCGTCTTTTGATTATTTTTAAATAATCTTTAATGTCGGGAGCCTGGTTTTCCACGCTATTTTACCTGTCTATTAGTTTGAGGTTGATATGAAAACTGAAGCTGAACGCTATTGCCAACGGCATCGGTATTTTGAGATTGGAAAGCTTGTTGGCGGTAATTATAGGATAGGCCTAATCTTATTTCCTCTGTCCAACGCCAATTTAAGTTAGGTGAAAAGCTAGTCAGTGTGCGACTGGAACTAGTGCTGCCACCAGCGGCTTGGTTTTGTAAATAGTTCGCACTAATGCTAGAAGACAAACGTTCATTAATATTGTAACTGGCGCTCGCGCTAAATGTCGTACTTTGTTGTTGCTGACCGGTAGTTGCTGGATTAAGTTGTTGCCCGGCATTAAAGCTAAGGTTGCCCCATTCCGTAGTCCGGCTAATGTTAGCTGAAAATATTTGTCCATTACTGGTGCTTCTGAAGCGTCCGCCAAATGATTCAGTATCAGTGCTACGTCGTCCTACCGAAAGACCAAGTTGAGTTTTTTCATTAAGACTATATTGCCAGCCAGCTTGCACAGAAATTGAAGTTGAGTTCTGGTTAGAGGCGGAATCAAATAATGAGTAAGATGCACTTAAGCTAACACTTTGTCTTGGAGAAAATTGGTGGGAAAGAGAAGATGACAATGCTTGGCTTTTAAAACCTCTAATATTGGCATTTCGCACCGTATTATCAAAAGCGGAATCTGAATAACTATAGCTTAATTGCAGAGAGTTTTTTTCAGTTAAACGATAACTGAAACTAGGTGAAATTGAACGGTTGGTTCGGAAAGCGTTCACATTTAACAGGATTCCGGAGCCTGTAGGTTCCAATTCCGTATTTATGGATGACTGTATTGAATAGTTGCCAGCCAAAGAAAAATTATATCTTTCCCCTGCAAAACTGTATTGGCTATCAAATAATTTTTCGGTGGCTTCAAGGCGTGGCTCATTGCTATAAAATAATTGATTAAGTTTAAAATTAGCGTTTAGATCGCCAGTTTCTTGTAAATAACCAAATTTGATTGCGGGTGAAATCGTACTAATAAAATTAGAGCCAGAGGGTCTAGCCTGCAATCGAAAATTATCATCATAGCGTTCTGTAGCACTAAAAGAAGGCTGAAATATATAGTCACTTGCTTGGCAGCTTAAAGACCCGCAAAGAGCAGTCAACACTAAATAATTCCTTTTCATCTGGAAAGGCAAATTAGTTTTTACCTTGTTTAAGGCACAGTAACCGTATCACCAGCCTGTAATAGAATATTTTGTTCAAGATGCTCACCATTTAGTACGTCATTGTAGTCAAACGGGAAAACTTTTACCTCGCTGCCGATACGGCGGAGTACGCGTATATCATCAGTGTCTGCAAAAATATTCAAACCACCGGCTAAACTGAGGGCTTGCAGAACATCAATAGGTCTATTGGCTGGAAATTGTCCTGGACGATTAACTTTTCCTATAACGAAAATGGTGTTGCCACCATTTTGTAGCAATTTTACGTTAACAACAGGGTCGGCGATAAATTCAGAGAGTTTACCGGCAATAGCATCTTCTACATTAGGTATCGTTTTACCAGCGGCTACAATTGAGCCCGCCAGTGGAAATGTAATGTTGCCGTCAGGGGCAACTAAAATTTGCTGCTGTTGTAAACCTTCTTCTTTCCAAACTGAGATTTCAAGCACATCACCAGGCGCCAGTAAGTAACGGTTTATGTCAATTTCTAGCATCTTATCCTGATTTTTAGTTTTTGCTGGGGCATCGGATAAAATGGGCTCGGCATTTTGGGTCGTATTAGGAAGTTGAATGTCGCTATCTGCCCAAGTGTAAGTGGCAAAAAACCCAAAAAATGAAATAAATAGTATTAACCGTTTCAAAATAATTCCTTTTCTTTAAGGTTTTGATGTCATAGCCATTGTAAAATGGGTCTAGCGGATTGTCTTAATTATAAACATAGAATATAACAGAAATAAGACAAGTGGCGTAGTAACAATGACGGCAGTGAATGTAGAAAGTCATTTTATTGACGCAGGTTAAGTTTTTTTAAGACCTCAAATTTAAAAACTATATTAGATGGTTCTGGATTGTCATCAATATTTAATACTCAATATACGAATAATCTGCTAATGTTTTATGATGACCATAGTGTTAGTTATTTATGCTTAAATTATAGTTAAATATAACCTTTTGATGGTTTTTCACAAAAATTTCAACTCTGCGGTTTCCGTTAAGCTGTATTAATAAAAATGAATGTATTAGCCCAAGAAAAATCTGGCACTGACCCCAAACATAATTTCGTCCCCTATTTCTGGTTATTTACCCTAATTTTACTAGTTGTGGCGTTTAGAAGCTGCTTACAAGAAATGGTGGGTGTCTGGCTAAATGTGGAGGAATATAGTCACGGCTTTTTTATTCCTGTGATCAGTTGTTACTTTTTATGGATGCGCCGGGGTGAATTTAAGTTTACGCAACATTTTAGTGAATCTTGGCCAGGGTTAGTAATCGTTATCATTGGCTTAGTTATATTTGTTATTGGAGGGCTGGCAACTTTAAAAACAGTTGAACAGTATGCTTTTATAATAACCCTAACAGGCATATTTACGGTTGCATTTGGCTTAAAAGGGTTACGTATAGCAGGGGTGCCGTTATTATTTTTGGTTTTTATGGTGCCATTTCCAGCATTTATTTTAAATAACTTATCGTCTAAGCTGCAGCTGATTTCATCATGGTTAGGCGTTGAGTTTATTCGTGCCTGTGATATTTTGGTATATTTAGAAGGTAATGTTATCGATTTGGGCGGATATAAACTACAAGTGGTTGATGCGTGTAGTGGGCTACGATACCTGTTTCCATTAGCTAGCCTTTCGTTTTTATGTGCATACTTATTTAAGGGGCCATTCTGGCAGAAGTTGTTAATTTTTCTATCATCAGCGCCACTAACCATCTTCATGAACAGTTTTCGTATAGGTGTTATTGGGGTCATGGTACAAAATTGGGGCACAGCAATGGCTGAAGGTTTTTTACATGATTTTGAAGGCTGGATAGTTTTTTTGGTTTGTATGGTTATCCTGTTTGTTGAAATGTGGCTGTTATCTAGATTGAGTGGTAGAAAGGTAGCATTTAGTGAACTGGTATTAATTCCTAATGAATGGTCTACTGAAGGAACATATCATGATTTAAAACGCTCTGAAATTGCTTATAATCCATCGATTTTTATCGTGTTGTCTTTAGTAATCGTAGCAGCTGTCAGCGCTAATTTTATTCAGGGCAGGGAAGATATCATCCCTGAACGCAAAGCGTTTTTAAACTTTCCGTTACAATTAGGCAGTTGGCAGGGTCGCCATGAGTATTTAGACCAAATTTATTTGGCGGCATTAATGTTAACGGACTATAGCATTATTAACTATAGGCAAGCTGACACTGGTGCGGGGATTAATTTTTACAGTGCTTATTATCAATCCCAACGTAAAGGTGTTTCTGTCCATTCTCCAAAAGCCTGTATACCGGGTGATGGTTGGCAAATTACCCAATTTGGCCAACGCAAGTTTTCGGATTTGACTTCAGATGGTTATCCGCTAGCGGTAAACCGAGCTATTATTGAAAAAGGTGATAATAGACAACTAGTATATTATTGGTTTCCGCAACGCGGTCGGATGCTAACAAATGAGTTATTAGTAAAGTGGTTTTTATTTTATGATTCCATAGTTATAAACCGTACCGATGGCGCTTTAGTCAGACTTGTTACTAATTTGGCCAAATTTGAAGACCCAGCTGAAGCAGACCAAAGGTTACATGAGTTTATGAAAGAATTGCTGCCTGTTTTACCGGCTTATATACCTGGCAAATAACGTGTTTTATCAACTGAACATTTATTTTTTTCAAGTATTATGAATACTTAAATCTACATTTAGGCCAATTTTTGGTCATTTCAATGGATTTAATCATAGGTTTCTCAACTGATGATTAAATTGAATTTTGTTTAAGTTCTAACACTTGAAAAACGATTTAATCCACAAGGGAGCAAGTGTGAGTAAAAAAGTAGCATTAATCACAGGAATTACTGGCCAGGATGGTTCTTATCTGGCCGAGTTTTTATTGGAAAAAGGCTATGAAGTTCATGGCATAAAGCGGCGATCATCACTTTTTAACACGCAACGGATTGATCATATTTATCAAGATCCACATATTAATGATCCTAAGTTTTATCTGCATTATGGGGACTTGACCGATAGTTCAAATTTAACCCGTATTTTAAGTGAAACTAAGCCTAACGAAGTTTATAACTTAGGTGCAATGAGTCATGTCGCCGTTTCCTTTGAGTCGCCAGAATATACTGCAGATGTTGATGCAATTGGAACTTTGCGTCTTCTGGAGGCTATACGCTTTTTAGGCATGGAAAAAACGGCACGGTTTTACCAGGCGTCAACTTCGGAACTCTACGGCTTAGTGCAGGAAATCCCGCAAAAAGAAACCACGCCATTTTATCCCCGTTCACCTTATGCTGTTGCTAAGCTTTATGCCTATTGGATTACGGTTAATTATCGTGAATCCTATGGTATGTATGCCTGTAATGGCATACTCTTTAACCATGAGTCGCCTCGTCGTGGTGAAACTTTTGTAACCCGCAAAATTACACGTGGGCTTTGCAACATAGCAATGGGTCTTGAGCAGTGTTTGTATATGGGTAATTTAGATTCGCTAAGGGATTGGGGGCATGCTAAAGATTATGTGCGTATGCAATGGATGATGTTGCAACAAGAACAGGCTGAAGATTTTGTGATTGCAACAGGTGTTCAATATACCGTGCGCCAATTTATAGAAATGTCAGCCCAAGAACTTGGCGTCAGTATTCGTTGGTCTGGTAAGGGTGTTGAGGAAAAAGGCTATGTTGCCGAAATAAATGGCGACAATGTGCCAGGGTTCACGCTAGGCCAAAATATTGTCGCTATAGATCCACGTTATTTTAGGCCAGCAGAAGTCGAAACATTATTAGGAGACCCTAGTAAAGCTAAAGAGAAGCTGGGTTGGGTTCCACAGATTACCTTGCAAGAACTGATTTGTGAAATGGTGGCTTATGACCTTGAAGAAGCTAAAAAACATGCACTGCTAAAAAATCAGGGCTATAACGTTTCTGTAAGCCGAGAATAAATCATGATTAGTAAAGCAAAAAAAATCTTTTTGGCTGGGCACAGGGGAATGGTGGGCTCTGCGATCTTAAAGCAATTAACTGAAACAGGCTATAGCAACATTGTAGTCCGCACGCACGCTGAATTAGATTTAACTAATCAATTGGCGGTTACTGACTTTATGCAACAAGAAAAACCAGAGCAAGTCATTTTAGCAGCGGCAAAAGTTGGCGGAATTCATGCTAATAATGTTTTTCCAGCTGAATTTATCTATCAAAATATAATGATGGAAGCTAATCTTGTTCATCAGGCCTGGAAGTCTGGTTGTCATCAGTTACTTTTTTTGGGCAGCTCATGCATCTATCCAAAATTTGCGGAACAGCCCATGTCAGAAAGTTCGCTACTGACAGGTACTTTGGAATCTACCAATGAACCATATGCTATCGCTAAAATAGCTGGTATTAAGTTATGTGAATCATATAACCGGCAATATGGAACAGATTTCCGTTCGGTAATGCCGACCAATCTTTATGGGCAAAACGATAATTTTCACTTAGAAAATAGTCATGTTATCCCCGCAATGATTCGAAAATTTCATGATGCTAAAGTGTCAGGGTCAAAATCTGTGACGCTTTGGGGTACGGGGCAAGCAATGCGAGAGTTTTTGCATGTCGAGGATATGGCGGCAGCTTGTTTATATGTAATGGAATTAGATAAGGAGGCCTATAAATCCTGTACTGATCCCATGCTTTCGCATTTAAATGTGGGTACCGGTGTGGACGTTACTATTAAGCAATTGGCAGAAATTATCCAACAAGTCGTCGAATTTAAAGGCGAGATTATTTGGGATACTACAAAACCAGATGGAACACCTCGTAAATTGATGGATGTAGGTAAATTAAATTCTTTGGGGTGGCAAGCAAACATTTCACTTAATGAGGGTTTACAGAATACTTATCACTGGTTTCTAGAGCAGCAAGCAGAGTTTAAGGATCAATAAGAGTGTGGTTCTCGCCAAATTAGCAATTTATGCCTTTAAGTCCCACCGAGGTGGGACTGGTTCTATATTTTTTAGCTAATAACGTTCACTCGACTAGACAATTCGTTAACCAATTTATTCAATACTTGGTCTTTTTGTAGATTATCCAAAGCATATTGGCGCGCAACCAAGTTATAAGACTGTTTTGGTTGAATGGCTAATTCATGCATCATGAGTTGTATGTTTTCGGCTAAAGCGGCAGCATTTTCAGGTTCAATACAGCGGGCAATACCTGGAAATTTTGAGCATAATAAGCCCAGTTCAGTATTAACTTCCGCTGTGATTATGCTATTGCCGCCAACAGAAAGTATGCTGGTTAATTTAGATGGCAATACTGCATCGGCGGCACCTTTTTTTTGGATAACTAAATGGATGTCCGCTAAAGCCATTAATTGAGGCAGGTCTTCATAGGCTTGTAATGGATAAAACACAAGGTTTGTTAACGCTAACTCATCAGCTTTTATAATTAGATTATCTAAAGCGGCACCGCTGCCGACCATTAAAAAGAGCAGATTGGGCTCGCTTTTCAGCCTATCCGCGGCTTCCAATACGATTTCTAGACCTTGTTTTTTTCCCATATTGCCAGAGTAAAGAATTATTTTGGTAGATTCTTCAATGTTCCATAATTCTCTAAACTTATTTGAGTCTGCTGCAGGTGAGAGAAAATCTGTATCAACCCAGTTGGGGAAAAAAAATGTTTTACTTGGAACCCCCAATTTTTCTTCAGTTTTTTGCAACATGCTATAAGATATACTGGAAATCACATCAAACTTTCGCATAAACCAGTGCTCAATAAAGCCTGCAAATTTTGCAATAAGCCCTGTTTTACCTAAACCTAAACCCAACATTGCATCTAGCTCAAAATCCTGGATATGTAATAGGCTTTTACAGCGACGTAATTTACTAAATAAAATCGCGCCAGGTACACAAAAAAACGTGGGTTCAATACAAATTATAAGGTCAGGCTTCCAAAGCCATTGCTTAAAAATCATTGGAAAACTAAAAAAAGCAAAACTAGCCAAATGTATTAATCGGGTTAAGGTCTTGGGCTGTTTGGGGACAAATAATGGGATACGCATTACGGTAACGCCATTGAGTTGTTCCGTTTTATATTGCCAACTGTGGTAATCCACGCTGACTTGCCATTCAGGGTAATAAGGTGGTGCACAAATAACCCGGATATCATGGCCATTGGCCGTAAGCCATTCACACATTTCACCTGAATATTTGCCTATTCCTGTCAGTTCAGGTGCGTAGTTTAAGCCGTAAAATAAGACTTTCATGAGCCCATTTTAGATTAATTGAGTTGTAAACCGGTTAATTTTGCTAGGCGTGCAATTTTTTCTTCTTTAGAGGTTGCGCCAGCTAATATCCTCTCTGCCTCTAAGCATTTTAAATCAACTAAACATCTGTACCACAAGCCTTGCATAAAGTGGTAAGCAAAGCCCTCAGGGCCATCCATGAAGCCTAATCTGAAAATATAGCGATAAATAAAGTAAAATACAGGCCTAATAAAGAGGGGTAACTGGTTATAGATGGCCTCTTTCACAAAGCGTTTAATTTTGGCTTGGCCATTATCTGTATTTGAAATTGACTCGTCTCGACTAAACAATTGGTGCTTTTGATTTATGACGTCAATCATTTCACGGCTTGCGTAGCGATTATGTTTATCTATAAACCAGGAAATAGTATTTAAGTTGTCGTCAACAAAGTTGCCATTAAAGATAATAGAGTTACCAGAATGTAATACGATGTGCTCATCCATCCAACGGCTTTCTATATGAGCACTTCCAGTTTTCCAAATACGTAAAAGGTTTAATGGATAGCGGTCGCCATGTTTAATCCATCGGCCTAAAAAATAGTGTTTTCGCTTTAAATAAACTCCATTGATATCGTGAGCTAAGTTTGGAAGCCTTTGAAGTATTTCCGCTATTAGCGGCCGTTCAAGATATTCGTCAGCATCCATGCGCATAACCCATTGAGTTTTTATTGGGCAATTATCTAGGCCCCACTGAAATTGGTCAGCATAATTTTTCCATGGACGTTGGAAAACTTTAGCACCTAAAGCCTCTGCTAGGTCAACGGTATTATCAGTAGAGAAAGAATCAATGATATAAATTTCTTTTGAGATTTCTTTTAGGTTTACGATGCATCTTTCGATATGCAGGGCTTCATTGTGAGTTAAAATTATGACTGCTATTTCAGGCTTAATCATTGTATGAGTTTCTAATTAGTCTTGATTTGATGGCTTTAGCGGGGTTGCCTGTGTACACTTGCCAAGCTTCTAAATCTTTAAATGCGACTGCCCGTGCACCAAGTACAGCCCCTTCATTAATGTTTACGCCAGGGCCAACAAAGGCTTCCGCACAAACCCAAGCATCTTTGCCAATAGTGATTGATTTGGCAAATAACTTAAAATCTGGATCGTTATAATCGTGTGAACCAGTACATAAATAAGCGCCTTGAGAAACAATTGCGCGCTCATATAGGATAATCCTACCTTGAGAATAACAAATAACATCATTGGCTAGGCATGCATAGTCATGCATTACTAAATTCCAAGGTGCCCATATTTTTACTTTTGGATAAATATGGCAATGTTGACCTAACTGTGCACCAAAACACCTAAGAAGAAAAACACGCCAACCATGAAAAGGCCTAGGTGTAAAACGGAAAAAAAACAGATATGTTATATCCCAGAATACCCTTAGAATCCTATTTTTTAAAGTAAAGCTTGCTCCGGCAAGTCGTTCTTTAGGGAGAATGTCTAATTTTTCGGTCATATAATTTGTTTGGCAGTACATTCCATTTTAGTTGTAATTTATTCGCAATGATCTAAAGCTTGCGCGATGTCTTCTATAAATAGGTCATTTAAGCTAGCAGCTGCCTGGGTAACATCAAAGCGATTAACAAAACAATGCCTTGCTTGTGTTTTAATTTTAGTTTTAGTTTGATGATCCATTTTTTGCCAGTTAGCAAGTAAATCGATAGTGCCTGTTAAGGTATCGTCAGAAACTAAACCGGCACTATCTTGGAAAATTTCTTGCCAGATATTCACCTTATTGCTGATTAACACAGGAAGGGAACAAGATAAAGCTTCGGCAACTACAATGCCAAAATTTTCTTGGTGTGATGGTAAAATAAAGGCTTCTGCAGCCAAATATGCGCCCCATTTAAGATCGTCTTTTAACATACCAGGCCACGTGATTTTACTGCCTATTCCTAAGTTGTCGGCCAATTTTAGCAGATCTGATTTCCAGCCAATTTGATCTGGTCCAGCTATCACCAGTTCGAGGCTTGGATCGTTTTCTAAATTATTGGCAAAGGCCTTAATTAGTAAATCGACGCCTTTTTTAGGGTGGATACGGCTTAAATAAAGTATGAAACGCTTGTTTTTTAATTGCGGGTAGGTATCTAAAAAAAGCTTGCGTTGGTACTCAACGTCGCCTATATGCCCAGCAGTGCCAAAATTAACAACGGTTTCATTATAGTGGTAATTTGGAAAGGATAATCTAGCTAAGACCTTTTCATCTTCACACGTAAAAAGTACACGTTTGGCATCTCGGAGCACTGGGTATTCCCCCCATCTCCAGTACAATAATTTTTTAAAATGCTTTAAAGGAAAGTTTTTCTTAAACCAAGGGTCTAGCATACCATGAGTAAATACATAATAGGGTCGCTTGAGTTTAGTAAGCACTTTATGGGTGGCAAAGCCATGGTATTGCCAGAGCCCGTTAATTATGAAGACATCATAATGCCGATGGTTATCAAGTAACCATGTCGAAAACTTAGAGGCATAGCCGTATGAACCTAAACTTGGACCTAAGCCATGAGTTTTAATAAGGCATTCTTTTACGTAAGCGGAATTCGGATCATCCAAGGATAGCACTTCAACATTATCGCCAACTGGTGTTTTATAAGATGATAATTGTTTGATGCCCTCTATTGGTCCGCCGCCTTCTGGATTAACAGACCTAATTATATGTAGAATTCTCATTCGATATTACATTTTTAGAAATGATAGATTTATATAGGGATAAGTACTTTTTAACCATAGACTCAATGCTAAATTGAGATACATTTAACATATTTGATTGGGTGGTTTTCTCAATTAAGTTTTTATTATTGAGGCTGTCAATAATGATTGTTGCAGCTTGTTCTGGCGCCTCAGGGTCAATATAAAGGGCTGCTACACCACCTATTTCAGTCATAGGTTCACGATTGCTAGTAAAAACTAAGGCATTGCAGGCCTGGGCCTCAATAATTGGCCAGCCAAAACCTTCACAAAGTGAAGGGAAAATAAGTGCTGTAGTTAACGAATACAATGCGGCTAATTCTTCAGTTGTGGGTTCCGTTAATTCGATGACACGGTCACCTAAATCAAATTGTTGGACAAATTTATTGAGTTCTTCTGTGAATACTTGTCCAGCCATGACCAATTTTAAACTGCAGTTTGGTTGCCGATTTATAATGTGTTTATAAATTTCGAGGACACCTTTACGGTTTTTGTACCATTGGTTACCGCCAACATGTAATAGAAATTCAGTATTATCTAAAATACCGTATTTTTCTAATAAATCTACAGCAATTTCCTTAGGAATCGATTTAAAAGGGAAGTTAAGCCCGTTATGGATTACACTAAATTTACTGTTTGATGGCTGGTTGGTAAGACGGATAAGGTCTTGCTTTGTGGCGTTTGAAACTGCAGCAATATGGTTGGCAGTTTTAAGGCCAGATAAAATCCATTGTTGTTGCAACCTACCAGTTTTACCAACCTGGTTGTGTTGGCTAAACTCACCTAGTGCGCAACGGATAGCCATCATGTCATGACAGGTTACTAAATGGGGATGTGACTTAATGTAAGGCACATACATGGCGTTAGAGTGATCGCAAATATGGATAATTTCAGCCCACTGTGCGCACTTTTTTAAAATAATTGGAAATAATAAATATTTATCTAAATACCCTAGCCATTTCCCCAAACCCTGGCTAGTTGACTTAAAATACTTACCAAAAATTGCCGTTGGTTTACATGTTTTGACTTCATTGCCTTGTTGCCTAAGTTCTTCTTCTAAGCAGCTAGCAAATTTTTGCATGCTAAATTGCTTATCTTTTTCGTAATTACCGACGAGCAAGATTTTCATTTTATTTTTTCGTTCGTCTTTCGTTTTGGGATACCCGTCCATGCTTCAAAAGGGGCAAGCCAGTGCACTGTGACATGTGATAATTCTTTTAAAGTCCGTTCCTTGATGATACGTGCAGGGTTACCGGCGGCGACCTGAAAAGGGGGGACGTTTTTTGTGACAACTGAACCTGCACCAATGACAGCGCCTTTGCCAATAGTAACACCAGGGAGAATAATACAAGCGGTTGCAATCCAAGCATAGTCTTCTATAACAATAGGTGCACTGATTTGACTCCAATCTTGGCAATTTATGTCGTGGCTGGCGGTCAGTAATTTACAGCCATCATTGATAATGACATTATTACCAACAATAATCTTGTCATGTAAGGCTAAGTGTACGTTGCGGCCAATAAAACATTCATTACCAACTGTCAAATTGGTTAACCGACCTTGTAGATCCGCCTCGCCGATAACCGAAAGGGTACCTATTTTTACACCTTTGCGGATAAGTTGGGCATTCTTTAATAATATGCGCGCCAACCCCCTAATATGAAATAACCTTTTAGCCCAGGCTTTACCCCAAGCATGGGTAAATAGTTTGGGTTTAGTACGGTTTTTTATAAGGTAAAGGAACATTAGATGGGTTATGTTTTATTGATGATAGTATGTTATGGGGTTAAATATACGTCAATTCTATTACAAATATATTGCAAATAAAGCTTATATATTAACATTGGCATCTATTGAATCTGCTGATTTATACTTTTCATAGGCCAATATTTCTTATTATTTTTGGTTTTTTCTTTTCCCTAGAAAAGAGACGGCAAGCTCAAAGGTGCGTTATTAGTAGTGACGCCTTGTTTTAGCCTATTTATTTTAATGCCATTGTATTGAATTGGTCTTGTTTTAATCAAATATACGGGTTTTAAAATTTATAATCAGGCACTGAACTCAATTTTAGATTTTCAGTATCGTTTTCCTTTATCTATTTGGGGCTTATTTTTTTGTTAATAATACAAATTAGCTTATTATAATTAATAAATTATTGAATATAAAAGATAATGTCTGTTATTTTAGAATAGTGTTAATTCTTTCAATTACTTCATCTATAGGTTTTTTTCCAGAATTCTTTAGAAACAATACTTCTTGATTGTAGGTATCAATACATTTATTCATACGTTCTACCCATTCAGAGTATGACATTGTTTTCAAATAATTGCATAGATCTTCCGGGGAAAGGAAAAGTGAAGCATCTATAAAAGACTCGTGTGGGAAAGTTTCATATATAGAGCTATTTTCCCCCCAATATACTGGGAGTGAATAGGCAATAATTGATTGCCAAATTTTCTCTGTTACATAATATGGCCATATAGTGTTTTCAATAGAAACATTGAATCTATATTTAGAGATAAGGTCAATTTTTCTTATCCACCAAGGCTTAACGTTGCTACCATTGAATCCAGATTCCTCAATAGCTATTTCTCCCCAACCCTTTCCAGCAATATCGCATATCCCCATGTTAAAACCTGCCATGGCAATATCTTGGCGAATTTTAGTGGCATCGACATTTATGGAGTTAACAATGTAATCAAAATTGGATAAGTCTTTTTTTTCAAAAATGGCAGATAGTATTTTTCTTTTTTCAAAATTTTCTTCAGTTATTATAGTTTGGGAGCGTTCCATTTCTTGGTTATTTATGCCTAGATTATTTGATTCATCATAATGATAACTACCCAAAAAATGGTTGTTGTGCCAAAACACGTCACCAGTGAACACATTAAAGACATTAATTTGCTTACCAAAAAAACCTTTTATTATCTTCTCGTCTGTACTGTCATATCTAGGTTCATGTGTCCATATTATTACCTTACTAAAAGGAAAAAATAATGTTGCAAGTCGGGCATTTTTTTGATTTCTACATATAATCAAGTTATTATCGAAAATACTTCCTTGTACATAACCATGTCGAATAAGTTCACTAATAAGTTGTGAATTGTTAAAAGGGCAATAATTTGAGCGAAAGCAGAAAAATTTATATGTCATAAAAATTTAATTTAATTCGAGTTAAAAACAATTCAATAAAAATTGAACCTGTTGTCCTGCTTTTTAAAAGTTACGAAAGAGCAACTAACTCTTGATATAGATTTGAAAATACTAATTTTCTTTCTTGACTCTATTGTGGACTGAAGTTAAGGTTTTGATCAAGAAATATAGCTCTTAAGTTTTGTATTTATCAATATGACAAAAAATGATAATTAAATTTATTTAATATACTAGCTTGTTAGGTTCGCTGTAGGTGAATTGTATGTATGAATCCCGTTATATATTTGCTAAGCCCATATCAATATTTTTGTTAAACTATTTAGGATTATTTATATGGCAGGACGCGTTATAAATTTTAGTCTGTTAAGATTATCAGATATAAAATTTTATTTGTTTCTTTTGAATTAAGATTTTTACTAAACAAATAGGTTGTGAATGGGATTGTAGCGGTTTAAGCGCATGGTAGGATTTTTTTATGTAGGTTATCTCGGCTAATATTTATACTGCCTTATAGGGACTAAAAAAGGTATTGCATTAGTTTTCTTTGTGTTGAGGGAGGTACTCGAAAAAATATATTATTAATGCTGGGCTTTAGTCAAAATATCATTAAATATTTCAATATGAGTTTCTAGTCGGTGTGTTTGATACCATAGCCAAGAAGCTTGTCCTATTTCTGCCGCTATCGAAGGAATGCAAACACTTTTAGGAACTCCAGTTAAGAAATGCTGGTTAGGTAAAAGACCATCTACACTGGTCGGTGGGTAGCTTTTAGAGATTAATATCGGGCAAACCCCATGAGCGCAAAATGCGGCTAGTACTCCACTCTTGGCAATATATTCAAGTGGGTAAGCCATTAGCCCGAACATAGTGTTACTTAACAATTGACTGATATTTGCTTCTGGTAGCCTTCCGTGTATGGCCACGCTATTTTCGGTTAATTTTTCGGATAAATTTTTATCAATAATTTTTGGGCCGATATCGTGAATTTCTAAATGTTGTAGTTTTGCCCAAGTAAATAAGGCATCCCCAGCTGCGATATAGGTTTTGTAACGTAGTTCCGAACCACCAAAAATAACTACTTTTGGAGCTCTATATTGATGATAAGTTGTTAATTCCCCTACGTTGGAAATGACAGGTAATACAGCATAAGGTTTATTTTTTGCAAATTGCTTCAACCATACTGCAGAGGTTTCCCGGTTAGTAAGCCAGAAATCTGAGAGTTCAGCTAAACGTTTAGCAATATGTCGTTGGCTTGGCGATAACCAAAATGCAGAAGACCAAGGGGGGGCAAAAGCATACAGTTCGTGGAAAAAAACACCAAAATGTTTAATTTGTTTACGATGTTTTAATATTTGGTTTAATAGCCAAAAAGGGGCGCCACGTTTGGCATAACCATAACCTGAATATTGGAGATAGACGCACTCGGTTATTAATATTTGTTCAAGAATCGTATCCTTTGATTCTTTTTCCCATTCCAGTTTTGTAACTTTGTGTTTTGTTGATAAATTATTGCTAAGATTATCTACAAAATCGCAGACACCTCCTGGGCCAGGTGGAATAATGATTGTTATATCCATAGGTAAATTGCTACAAAATAGGGTAAAGGTCTTTAAAGATAAAGATAGATATAAATTAAATTCTTTGGCCTACTTTTTTTGCGGGGACCCCTGCCCATATTTCATTATCAGGTACTGACTTTGTAACCACTGCACCGGCGGCTATTACGGCGCCTTCGCCAATGGTGACGCCTTTTAACACAATAGCGTTTGCTCCTAACCACGCGTTATTTTTAATTTCAATTTCCATTTGTATTCCGTCACCGTTTGCGAGGGCACCAGTGCCTGAAATATTATGATCATGGTCAATAAATTTACAACCCGATGCAATTAAACAATGATCGCCTATTGAAATTGCAGCTCGGATATTAAATTCACAGTTGTTGCCAATATAACAATGGTTGCCCATTTTTATGGATGACCCTGCTTGATAAATTCCATCATAATGAAAGTAAATCCCATGCTCTAATTTACAATCATGCCCAATTGTAACTTGATGGGGCCATGTTACCCATATTTTTGGTATAGATGTTTTATTGCCAATCTTCATGCCAAGTATTCGCCAAAAATTAGTCCTTAGAAAACCAAAGAAATTGAATAAACCATATCTTATTCTAAAGATTAGCCGCGGCTTTAAAGATTGAGGTTTAGAAAAAATGTCTGACATACTCACTACTATAGTCAAAATTTGGGTTACGTTGCTTAATTACGCGGGCTGGAATTCCAGCAACTATACTATAGGCAGGGACATTTTTAGTTACGCAAGCACAAGCTGCTACTACAGCGCCTTTGCCTACCCTGACGCCAGGCAATATTGTTGCTCGTGAGCCTATAAATACAAAATCTTCAATGACTACCTTTGCTTCCCGGCCGATACATTGTGGGTGTTGTACATCATGGTCAGCGCTAATGATATGGACTTCGGGTGAAATGCTTACGTTTTTGCCAATTTCGATGCCACCGCGGTTGTCTAGTCGGCATCGTTGGTTAATGGTGGAGTTTTCACCGATAATCAGATTGCCTCGGGTATCTAACCAAGTGCCAGACAAGAGATGAGCCGATTTGGCCATTGTTATTTTCATGGCGTGTCGGTAAAAAAAGTGGCGAAATCGGGCGCTAGGAAAAACCGCAATTATATAGTTACAGGTATACAATAAAAAATCAAAACGGTAAGCTTTTAAATTCACTATAGTTCCAGTTAATTAATAGACGTTAAAACAAGAAAATATCTGCATAAAGGTAAAACTTCCAATTTATCTGTTGTTGCTAAAACTTCCTGGTCATTCATAGTTGTTTTACCTGGACGTTAATTAATTATTTGGTTGAATAATCTAATTTATTCAATCCTTCATATTTCGTGCATGTTAGATAGTTTAAATTTCTTTAAGTTGTATAAGGCTATTTTGTAAAATTATTAGCATATTATTCCAAGTCAAGAATAGGCTCTATAGAATCGAATTAACCAGGCGAGGCCTAAGCTAACAAACAGTTCTTTGCAGTGATACCTTATTGATCTCTTGGGTTGGTTATAGAGTTCTTTACTCATTTGAAGTAATTGAGCATGATTATTACCCTTAAACTTCAAAACGTCTTCTAAGGCTCGATGTCGGATATACATGGCTGACTGTTGTAAAAATATATCGGTTAGCTCTGCGGCATTTGGTAGTCCAGAAGATATAGATGGAAATTTTTTGGCAATGTGTCGACATTCTTCAGCTGAAGATACGAGTTTTTCTCCGATTTCATTAATATAAGCTGAGGCTAGGTTATGACGTCTATACTTAATCAATGGTTCTGAAATGGATTTTGCATGGTTGGCAACTCTAGCTATGCGCAAAAAATATTCCCTGTCGCAATGGCGGGAAAGATTTATGTCGGGTGGTTCAACTTCTTTTGCTCTTAGAGCAGAAAAAATTGTTGCTGAAGGCAGTGAGATATTCGATGTAACTAGAAACTCAAAAAATTCTGATCCTTTAAGTTTTTGGTTCGTTTGTATAGGTCCTATAGCACCAGTTGGATTTAGGTTTTGGTCATATATAGCCCAATTTGAACAGATCATTTCAATAGAGGGGTCTTCAATAATTTCCTGAATTAAGCTTTCTAGATAGTTATTTTCCCAAACATCATCACCATGTAAAGTTGCAATGTAATCTCCCTTAGCTTGGGAAATCATGTAGCCCCAATTACAGGGTTGTCCACAATTTTTGGGTTGCTTAAAATACTTAATTTTAGGATTATCTAAAAATGGCTGGATGACTGCTTCGGTATTATCTGTGGAGCCATCATCACAAATCAGGACTTCCCAATTTGTATAGCTTTGATTTATGATGCTTTGTAAGGCTTCTGGTAAAAAGTTGGCATAATTATAGGTGAGAACGCCAATAAATATTTTAGGCATATATTCCGTCATGGCAGTTTCCAGCAGTAGAGGATTGATATAATTTGAGTAAGGAAGCCATATTTCGAAGAATTTTATCTTATTTTGAGTCGTTAGGTGCTTTTAATGAGTGCGTACGAGCTATAAAAATTAGATTGGTAAAGAATACGCTGTTCCAGAACAGTGCTGAGAAAATACTGGAAAAAATTGAGAAAAGCAACGCGCCATGCAAAGTAGAGAAATTAATATTGGCTAATATAAGAGCTTGAACTGATATTTGTAAGCCTATATTTATTAATGGTTTTGGGATAAAACCTTTAGCGAAACATAAGTTTACAGCGCCACCGCTAACCATGGTTATGCAACTTCCTAAAGCAAGCAAAAAAACTTCCGAAGTTAGTTCTGAATACTGTTTACCCAGTATCCAAAGCACTTGGCTAGGGAAAAACCATACGCAAGCTACGATGGCACAGGCTAAAACGATAAGTATACTTTCGGCTTGTAAAAAACGCCCCAAAAGTAATTTAGGGTTATCATTTAGTTTAGCAAATCTTGGAACTATAAGTGTTCCAAAAACACTGCTAATAAGGCTTAAGATCATCGCTAGTCGTCCTAAAGCACCAATTTGCGCAACGGATTCTGAAGAGCCAAAAATAGACATTAGCCATATTGTAATTTGCCCCGATACACAATAATAGATTGCCCCTGGTAAAATTCTTTTTACCTTGCTAACTATTTCTGTTTGGACTATTAGATCAATAGGCTGGTTGCGGTCAGCATAGCGATTACAGGCTTTGCGCAATTGCCAGTTACTCCAAAGTTGGCCAAAACTGGCACAAGTTAATGCAATAGCTGCAAAAGGGTAAACAAACAAAGTCATGCCAATTAAGCATAAACGGCCTATATTACTAACAACCTGAATTTTTTGTAACCGAGAAATATCTTGGTGCAATTTTAAGGGTATTTCTAATAAGGTTCCGGAAAGGCTACTGAAAAAGGTTGGGATTAACGATAAGGTAACTAGGCCTGAAGTTAGCCAGCTAGCATCATGTTTACGTAGTAAATAAAGCAAAATGGGAATGGCCAATAACAAGCTAAACAATGCAAATCTTTTTCTAAGCCGCATGCCGGTGGAAAATACAGCGCCGAGTTTGGTTTTATCTTGCCAAACTTTACCGCCTTGAGACATTACCCCCGTGGCAACACCGCTATCAGCCAGTAAACACATAGTGCCTAACATAGTATTGGCAAGTGTGTAGAGAGCGTATTCATGGGCAGGCAGTAGGCGCAAGATAAGTATGCCACTGAGAAAACCAGTAGCTTGTACGATTATTTGTGCAGATCCAGTCAAAAAAAGCAGTTTTACCCATTTAAGTAGTGGGTTTGTTGGTGTTGGATTGAGCCTCTTTTCTTTAACTTTAATGGCAACAGCTTGAGGCTTTTTCTTGCGCTTTTTTTTTCTCATTGCTTAAGGCTGGTTAAAAATCTGCTAGGTAATTGAAATTTTTTCGATGCAAAAAAGTTTTGCATTATCTTTTAGGTTATATGCCAAGTAGTTTTGTAATGGGGTGCGGAGTCTTTGACTGAGTTAATAATTTTCGGAAAGTTTGGTACGATTAATGTTTTTATACTTGAGGTGGTTGTACTGTGCTGTTTTTGCGCAGCTGCTGCCATTATTAAGCCGACGAATAACCAGTTATAACCCATAATTGTACCGTTTTGACTGATTTGACCAGCAAGTGTATGAAAACCGATAAAGCCTAGCAGCATTATTGGTAGTAGATTATTATTTTTCATAGCACTTTGTAGGCTAAGTAAGCCTAAGTGAAAGGTAAAAACAATCCGATAGAGTATATAAGCTAGTCCAAAGCCCGGACCCGATTCTAGGATAATTCTTGACCATTCATCTTCAGCTAAGGCAATTTGAGCTGTACCTAAAGATAGTTGGGAGCCGCCACCTGTGCCAAAACCTACGCCATACCCTAACATAGGTGAACTTGTTAAGTGATGTAAAAAAATTATTAATGGGGCAAAGGCTCTACGAATAGGGCTGCCTTCTGCTCCTTCAGCATTTTCGAAGCGCTGCCCTAAAGCCTCAAAGGAATCTTTGAAAGGGCCTAAAAACAATACGATTCCAATTAAGATTAAAAAAATTAGCAGTATGGAGCCAGTAAACTTCATTTTTGTACTATTAGTAAATAATAAGCCAAAAAAGGTGGCTACTATTATAAGCCCTGTCATAAAAAATGCGGTGCGGCTACCGGACAATAGCAAGTGGGTCATGGCTGTACAAGTTACAATAATTAAAGGGATTAGTGGCATTAATGTGTATTGTTTTCGATAAAGCCAGATATAGGCCAGCATGGCCATTAAGCTGGAAGCAAAAAATGTTTGCCCCGTTGTAAAAGTAAACGTACCCGTGGTTCTGACAATAAGCCCTGAAACCACAAATGCATCGATACCACTAAAGCCTGTGTTTATAAAGCTGTCGCGCGGTGAGATAAATTGAATATAAACCAATATGGCTAAGGGTGCGGCAATGTATAAGGTTTGCTTAAAAAGCTTATTTATGTCTTCTTGATAAAAAGTTTCTTTAATCACAAAGGCTAAAGGTAGATAATAAAAATAGACACGCCAACCATATATAAGTGTCAGTGGGTGTAATTTAATGGTTACAATTTGTATAAAAATAAGCGGGATATAAGCCAGAGCAATCATGATCCCTGCAGTTAAAAACTTATCCCTAGGAAAAAAGTTATTCCGCCAAGCAATAAAATAAATGGCTAAGACGACAGGGTCACGCAGAAAAAAGATAATCTGATTTAATTGTGGTAAAAACCATTTGCGCACCGCACCTTCAAAAATAAGCATCCAGTAGAATAAAAAAACATATTTTACAATTTGTTGCCGGGCTTTTTCTGTATTGTTCATGATTAAGGCGAGTTTTTAGATGATTGTGGCGATACCCAAGTTTCCATTTATCTATTACCTATGGGTTGGAAAAATATTTTCAATGGTTAGATTGCCTCACTAAGATCATAAGCATTTTGAAAAAGCTGAAACTTTTCTGGTTACTTGTTATAGAAATATTTTTATTCAAAAATGCTTCAATTGCCGTTGAGTTTTTTAGTTTTTAAATTATTTTGACTATTTTATTATTCTCTTGGTTTACAAATCTATAGGGCTTATTTTCAAACCTTATCCTCAGATATTTTTTGGTATCGAACAAAATCATAAAAATGTAATTCTCAGTAAAATTCTTTTCTTAACGTCAAGTATTAAGCTGCAATACTAATTGATCCTGGTAACTTTTCCAGGAAAAAAAACTGGCTTTTGCAAGGGCTGCTATTTTTAGTTGGTTTAGTAAATCTCGGTCATTAGCCAGTAATTCAAGTTTTTCTGCAATGGCTTGGTGTGATCGGATAGGGACAATGAAACCATCTTGACCGTCCGTAATAATATCAGGGCCTGCTGTATGAGATGTTGTGATTACAGGTATTCCGCGTGCCATTGCTTCTAATATTACTAAGCCAAAACCTTCAAACAGTGAAGGGAAAACAAATACATCATGGTTATCCATTTCTTCGAGGATTTTGTGATGAGGTAAGCTTGGAATATACCGATATTCCTGTAGGGCATTGTCAAGTGGAATACATTTACCTATACGACTGCCAATTATTGTCAGCTCTATTTTATCCTTTAAAATTTTAGCGGCTTCCAATAAATAAGAGAGGCCTTTTCTTTGGCTAAGCCCACCAACAAACAGTACTTTAAGTTTTTTATGGTGGTTTAAATTAGGTTGTGTAACAGGTGGTGGACTACCATAAGGAATAACAATGATTTCTTTATCCCCCACTTCTGACAGCTTAAGAGTCTCTGCGGTAAATTGGCTGGCGACAATAATTTTGTCAGCCAAGGCCAGTTCTTGGTCTTTACGCGCTAGCTTTTCTTGGCTATCGCGCATTGATAGAAGTGTATCAGCCCATGCTGGATTGAGTTCTGCCTCTTCCCTCATGATGATCTGGGCGGCGCGCCAATAGCCGATAGGCAGTTCGTACAGAGTTTGTATATTTAGTCGCTTGGCGGCTTGAAAGCTGGCTAAAGAACAGTCTTCATAAGCATAGAGCCGCTTTATGCTGGGGTGTTGGTGTAACTGCTTAGCGACAAAGTTGTCAAATTCCCGATAAACACCATCAACTGAAAAAATCCCGGTTTCATGCTCTGTTAATGTATTTAGTTTTAGTTTGCCGGCTAATAATCGGCAGGCTTCTATCAAAGGGTGAGTAAAAATAAGCTGCGCCGGAATATTGCTATAATCCCGGCGTTTAAGCGTAGTCCCTAATTCCTGCGGCATAAGTTTAGCCAGTGCGGATTGGCTATTCCAAGCAACAGTGGTGTAAAACCCGATTAACTGATTTGCTTTATGGAATGCTTCTACAGCATTCCTTAAGTTTTGATTGCCGGTAGGATGGCTTACTATCATCATTAAGATCAAAAAGGCTTGGCTACCTGCTTATTAAAAAGGGTATTTACCATGGGTTTACTCGCATTGCCAGAAAAATTACTATTGGCAATAATGCCAGTATTCAAGCTTTGTTGGCTGGGTTTTAGCATTGTACTATTAATAAAGAGGCTATATTGACTGTTGGCCGATGTAATAGGGCTTGAGTTTGTCGTATTATTGTTAAAGCTACAATAATTGCAAAATGCTAGACTACCAAGTAATGCAACCGATGGACTGCTGCTAGTAAAGCGGCTATGGAAAAAGCCAATTAAACGGTTGGTATTTAGTAATGGTTGATTTGATGTGGATTCAAACACGCTATTGGCGAAAAAATTTGAATCAGAGTTAACAAAGTTTAGGGTTTGGGTATTATTTTTGAATAAAGAGTCAATAAAAGCATTTAAGTTATTGCCTCGTTTAGCTTGCCAGTCTATGGCAATTTCATTTTCAATAAATTGCAACTGATAGAAAACATTTTTATCTAGGTAAGTCATGCCGGGAGCAGAACCACTTACATATGCAGGATCTGGGCGTTGCATAATGCCAGTTTTGCAACGGAAAAAATTAACGTGGTCTATGAAATTATTGTCCCAAGCGTAGATGTTATCTATAAATATGCCAGCATTAGCCATATTCCTGAAAGTGACATGGGATAAAGTCATTTGTTCATAAACGGCACGTTGCCCCGACCCTGTGTTACTGTGATGAATTCCATTAAGCCCACCCTGTAAAGTGATATCGGTTAATGTAAATCTTGCGATATTGTTTGCTTGTGATGTGGCGTCTAAGTGTTCAGCTCCTTGGATAATATCTATAGTAGGTGATTTTGCGATAATTACCGTTTTGCTAGCGCCCGCGCCAATAATGCCTTGATTCAATTTAAGCACTAATGGCTTACTTATGTAATATATTCCCGCTTTAAGTTCTGCTATGCCTTTTGAATCTATTAGGCTTTGAATTGTATCCGACGAGTCAGGTTTCTGGTTTAGGTTGGCCTGCCAATTGGATCCTGCGGGATCTGGTATTGCGGCAAAAACCGGTGTCTGCCAAGATTCATAAATAGCTTTATCGGAGTTTAGCGCGTCAATGATTGCATTATGGGTTTTGCTTGTTATATTTTCGGGTTCAAAAATAACCCCATTTTCCGCGATAGTAGGTTTTGCATTATAAAATAAATCAATGATTTGTGTCGCAGGATTCGATTTCGCTAGTCCAATATCCCGGCCATCTATCGTTACCAATTTATCAACATGATCCCCTAAAATTATACCTGGATTTTTAGATCCGCCGATGCGCATACTTTGTAAGATTACATTTTTAACATCTAAATTAAAATATTGACCAGTTTGACGAAAGTCACCGCCATTTGACATTAGTACGGAAACTGAATCGGTATTCAGCACATTCATCATGCCTGGATAAGTTGCCAGATGTTTCAAATTCCACGCCTCAGCGTCTATTCCCATAAAGGTTATGCTTTTTTGGTTTTTAATAATGATCGAATCACCTTCAGGTGAAAGCATATTCGCCCATACAAATAAATTATTTGAGGATTGTTTGGCACTATCACCCGTAATGCTGATAGCTGGGGAGTTGCCATGCACCGTTGTGCGGATAAAGCGGTTATTTTTTAGGTAACCTTTTTTTGAGGTATCTACTTGAATTATACCTAAATCAATAAATAAATTATTTTCAAGCAAAGCATTATCTACCTGTAATTTTGTGCCAACACCTCTAATTCGGCTCAGGCAATTACCTGTTGTTGGTTTAGTAAAGCCAGTAAAACTAATCTTAGTTGCATTAACGTCGCTTAATAAAGCATTGGTGGTGCCTTCAGGGATAATGACTTCAGGTAGTTGTGTTCCTGCCAAGCCGTATATCGATTGGTTAGACTTGAGTTTTATTGAAAATGATTTTCTATAATTGCCCCCCGGTTTTAATCTGACTGAATTTAACCGATCAAGTACGCGTTGTAATTGGGGGGCTTCATTCTCAGGTAGGTAGAATACATTTTGGGGTAAGGCAGCTTCCGCAAGTCTGCCTTCGCATGGTAAGGGTGCTGCAAAACTGCAGCCGCAAAGTATTAAAGAAATAAGGCTTAAGCCTAAAAAAAGGGTGTTATGTTTGAGCATGACTGATTTCCTTGGCTTTCTTATTGAGAAAGCACTGAATAAACAAAATGGAAAATAAGCCACCACAAAAATCTGCGAATAAATCCCAAGCATCAGCATTTCTTTCGGGCACAAAAGCCTGGTGAATTTCATCAGACAAACCCGCTAAAACGACCAGAAATACAGCTAATGAAAGACTGGATATTTTTTTAAAACCGTTAATGTGAGCAAGCATCGCAAAAAACATTGCACCTAAAATACCGTAGGCTACAAAATGCGCAACTTTATCAAGTCCGGGTATTTCGCCAAATATTTTGGGTGGGGGTTGCGATGATTCAGTGTAGATCAATAACAACCAACCAAGTGTGACCACGCTAGCAAAAATTAATTTTTTCTTAATCATGATCGGTTTTGTTTACTTAAGAAATGATTGATGTGCCTAAGCAAACGCGCATATTAGTAAGCTTGTTTGCTTATAAAGCCCTTAAACACGGTTAAGAAGACGATTTTAATATCCAGCCATAAGGACCATTGCTTGATGTATTCCAAGTCGTGGTGGATTCTGGCTTCCATTTTATCGAGGGTATCTGTTTCACCACGGCAGCCATTAATTTGGGCTTGACCAGTGATGCCTGGCTTAACCTTATGGCGGAGCATATAGCCTTGAATTTGTTTGCGGTAATATTCGTTATGGGCAACGGCATGCGGACGTGGGCCGACTACAGACATGCTGCCCTGCAAAACATTTAAAAATTGCGGCAGCTCATCTAAGGACGTTCTGCGTAAAAAAGCACCTAACGGGGTAATTCGGCTGTCGCCCTGGGTGGCTTGTTTGACATTGCTGTCATTTTCGCAAACGGTCATGGAGCGGAACTTCCAGACCTCTATTTTTTCCCCTTTTACACCATAACGTTGCTGCCTAAATATAATAGGCCCAGGTGAAGAGACTTTAATGGCAATGGCAATGGCAAGCATTGGAATTGCGATCAGTGGTAAAATAAGCAGGCAGAGAATTAAATCTTCAATACGTTTGGCGAGCCCATCCATGGCGTTAAAAGGCGTGTCAAAAACACTGACGACAGGTATGCCTTGTACATTGCTCCATTTAGACTGAATGAGATTAAAAGTGAAAAAATCAGGCACGATATTAACCGAGACGGTACTATCTGCCAATTGCTGGATAAGGTTGCTGATGCGTTGTTCAGCCCTTAAAGGCAAGGTGATATAAACATGGTCTATACCGCCATTTTTGGATATTTCCAGCAAATCTTGGAAGCTGCCAGTTACTGCACCAATTTGGCCATGGCCTAAACGGCGTTCACTAAACTCTGCACGGTCATCATAATAACCAATAAAATGGTAACCTAGCCAGGGCATTTCAGACAAGGCGGTACTTAATCGATGGCCTAAGTGGTTAGCGCCAAGTATCGCGTAAGTTCGGGTATTAAAGCCATGTTTTCGCAATTTGGACAAAAATGCGCGGCGAATAGTATGGGTTAAGATAATACTGATAGGCGCCAAGGGGATCCAAAGCTCTATCACTTGTAATGAATAATTGTACTCAGGTTGGTATAGATAAACACCGCTGATTAAGAAGGTTAACGCGGCAAACCAAGAAAATAGTATGCGTATGGCCTCATCAAACATCGGTGCGCCACGCCAGCCGTGATAAAGTTCATTACTTTCTGCAAAGATGCCAAATAGCGTGGCACCAAAAATACAAGGCAGGAAGTATTCCCGTTCAAATGGGATTTTATAGGCCGTGACAGATATGTAGAGTGCCGCGACGATTAAAGCGCCATCAATAGATCGCGCTAACGTTTGTAGCTTGGAATTAAGTGGCCGTATAAAGCCTTTGTAACGAGTCCTGTTCAATTAGGGCTACCAAGTTTGTTTAAAGATTTTAAGCATACCTAAAATTAATTATTCTATGTTTATTTTATTTCATTATGATGAAAAGTTTCATTGTGCGCGTCTCCAAATTGCCAGGCAGCATATCTTGACTAGACTTAAGCTGGAAATGTTAGACTAAATATCACTAATGCTAAAGTGGTTTAGAAAAGCATAGCTGTTGTTTGGATTTATACTTATCCCAATAATAAAATTTTAGATGCAGTTAAAAGTTTTGATAGTTTTTTTGTTATTTATTTAGCGCTATTAAACTTTTTAAATTAGACCAACTTTCAACTTGAATGGGAAAACAGATGATACCGGTAATATTATCAGGGGGATCAGGCACTAGGTTATGGCCATTGTCTCGGGAACAATACCCAAAACAATTTTTGCCATTGGTATCGGATAATACCATGTTGCAAGAAACTGTCTTAAGGCTTGAAGGCATCCCAGGCTTAAAACCACTAATTGCGGTATGTAATGAAGACCACCGATTTATGTTGGCTGAGCAATTACGCGAAATTAATAATCATCCGGCCGCCATTATTCTTGAACCGGTAGGGAAAAACACGGCTCCTGCAGTGGCATTGGCAGCACTTGCGGCTGATTCAGAAGATGATGTGTTGTTAGTTTTACCCGCCGATCATGTCATTGCCAATAGAATCGCTTTCCATGCCGCAATAACTGAAGCTAGACATCTTGCTGAGCAGGATTTATTAGTGACATTTGGTATTGTTGCCACGCAACCTGAAACTGGTTATGGCTATATCAAACGGGGTCAGATAGCCCACGGAAAAGCGTTTGATGTAGCTGCATTTATTGAAAAACCAGATCTGGAGACAGCAAAAAGTTATCTAGAAAGCGGCGATTATTTTTGGAATAGCGGTATGTTTGCTTTTAAAGCGGGCGTCTTTTTGAAAGAATTGGAACGCTTTAATCCGCAAATGCTAGAGTTTTGTAAGGAAGCTTTAAAAGCAGCGAAGACTGATCTTGATTTTACACGTTTAGATAAGGCTATTTTTGCCAATTGTCCTGCTGATTCCATCGATTATGCGGTCATGGAAAAAACCGATAAAGCCGCTGTAATCCCTCTTGACGCTGAATGGAGTGATGTCGGTTCATGGTCGGCTTTGTGGGAAGTGCTGGCTAAAGATGGGCAGGGCAATGCGGTTAAAGGTGATGTGCTAATGATCGATACGGCCAACTCATTTATTCATTCGTCCAATAAATTAGTGGCAACGGTTGGCATTGAAGGGTTGGTAGTGGTTGAAACAGATGATGCGGTGATGGTGGCACCTAAAGAAAGGGTGCAGGAAGTTAAACAAATTGTTGCCCAACTAAAGCAGCAAAAACGCAGCGAAGCCACTTTTCATCGCAAAGTGTATCGGCCCTGGGGGCATTATGACTCGGTTGATAACGGCGATCGCCATCAAACAAAGCGTATTGTAGTTAAGCCTGGCGCCAAATTATCGGTACAGAAACATCACCATCGGGCGGAACATTGGATAGTCGTAAAAGGAACCGCCTTAGTTAGCAAGGGTGGGGAGACCATTTTATTAACGGAAAATGAATCGACATTAATTCCGCTAGGCACTATCCATAGCCTACAAAATCCAGGTGTGATTCCCTTGGAAATGGTTGAAGTGCAATCGGGCAGCTATTTAGGTGAAGATGACATTGTTCGCTATGAAGATCAATATGGCCGCGTTTAGTTAAGCCTAAAATCCCTGCCTTAGCGTCTTGCTAGGGCAGGGTTTGGTTTGCTAAGCCAAAGCGGATGATTTGGGAAAATTCGTCGGCTTTAAGGCTGGCGCCTCCAACAAGTGCCCCATCAACCCCTGCAATATTCATGATGTCGACGATATTGTCAGGCTTGACATTGCCGCCGTATAAAATCCGGATATTGGAGGCAATTTGTTCATCATACAAATCCATAATTAGATTTCGTATGAAGTTATGTACTTCATTAATTTGTTCTATAGTGGCTGGATTTGCGCCTTGGCCGATAGCCCAAATCGGTTCATAAGCGATAATGACTTCATTGGCTATGCGTGGTGAGACTTCTTCTAAGCCCATGCGTAATTGTCTATCTAGTAGCTTAAAAGTCTCATGCTGATCCCTGGCGTCCCTGTTTTCGCCGCAGCAGAGGATAACTTGCATACCTTGTGCGAGAGCGGCCTGAACTTTACGTTGCGTGGCCTCGTCACTTTCACCGGCACGTTCTTTAAGTTCCTCAGACAAAAATCGTGCTAAGCCTTGTAAGATATCTTGGTGTTCATCCGCAGCCAAGTGTTCCAACGCGGCTTTGATTTGTGGGTCTGGGTTGTCTGACTCTTTAAGCCTTTGCAGTTCAGTACTTAGGAAAGATTTGGTTAAGCGCCTGGCAACACTAGAGCCAAAGCCATAATATTTACCTAGGTTTGCCCGACGGTCAGAATGGCCGACTATGACCCGGTCTACACCAATAGCAGCTAACATTTCGGGTGATATTTCGCCGGTGAAAGCGCCTTTAGATTCAAAAAAAGTATCTTGTGCCAACAAAAACACATTTCTACCTAAACCATATTCAGTCCTAAGGAAATCGGGCTTAATATAATTTGCCAAGGTAGATAAGCCGGTATATGGTGGGGCAAAACCGATATCCACATCTTTGACATTACGGCTAGCATCAAAAATTCTAGCGGCCAGCGCGACACCTGAGCGAGGGATCATGTTCATTTTCCAATTGCCTGCCAAAAAAGGCCTAATAGCCCCAGGCGAACCGCTTTCAGCTACAATTTTATGCCATTGGTTGGCAGTACATTGGCGATAATAATTGCGATAAATTGAGGAATGAATGGTTTCCATATTGCTTTGTAGCTCCTAGTTAAAACTTGACCAATCACAATGTAAAGCTAGGGCTTAGTTGTTAAGCCTTATCGCTAAATAAAGTTGGATTGGCATGTTGGGTATGCGATGGCGGCGTTACAACTTGATTATGGGCTATTAACTGCCCAGTAGCCAACCCTGAATTTTCAAATTGGCTTTTAAGGTGGCCTAAATATTGGCTAATCAAGTCTGCTGTGCTCTCTTTTTGGCTTAAAAAATAGCTATTAATGACATTATTTTTAGAAACAATAGTGCAATTGATAGTTCCAAGACCAGGTGGTTCTAGCGTTAATTTTACGCTCCAATCATGTCTGTTTTCAGGCTCAGTTTCAGCTGTTTTTGGGTTAGGTTCATATTCAATTTTTAACTGCGCGGTTTGAACCTGACCCCGGTCTAGGAACGGAATATCAAGTTGCCATATTTGTTTGCCGGTTTCTTCTTTAGGTAAGGAAATTAATTGATCCAGCACTAATTTGGCTAAGGTTTGTTCGGTTTTTTGTTGTAAGTCTTTCAGGGTATTAAGTTCTGGAAATTCTGGCGAGATGGATTTTTGCTGTTCAATCTCACCTTCTAAGGCGTGTTTGAGTTTCAGTAAATTGCCTTTAAAATCCGCTTTGATATCAATATTGGGCTGCTTGATATTTAGCGCTAATTTGCTTTCTAAGAATAAGCCAGCATTGCTAATAGCAGTTTTAAGGCTTTGGCTATCGATATGCGCGGGTGATTGTGGTAATTCCTGGAGGATCTGTTGGGCTAATTGCTTTAGTGTTTCAGGAATGCGTTTACTCGCTATTAACTCAGGCAGCGCTGCCTTAAGTTGGTTTAACAACACGGGGGGTGCCTCATGTTGTGGGAGTAGTTGCTTGATTAATTCAGGGATATTTTCAGCAGTCGTTTGGCTAATAGCCGGTAATATTTTAAATTCTGGCTGAAGTCCAGTTTTAGTAACTTCTAGTTTTAAGGAAGCACCTATGGGTAAATTCCGTATTTGTAGTTCAGCGAAATTGATGATTTGTTTTAACTCAATATTAACCGGTGTTTTATTGGTTCCCGTTGTGGGGTTGGCAAGCGCAAGTTGTAGCTGAATTTGAGGTCCGTTTATTTGGGTGACGGTGGCGGTTAACTGCTGTTTAAGGGTTAAGGGTACAGCTGGCGTATTATTGTTTACTGCTGGTAGAGTGTTGCTTGGCTTGTAATAACCAATTGCTGTAAGGCGTATTTCGGGCTTAGTTGAGGTGGCCGTATTGATCGGTGGGGCCAAAAGCAATTTAAATTGCAGCTCAGGGCTTAATTGGTCGACAACTATACTCAGAGTTTGGCCTGGTGTAATAGTGAGGCCAGGGCTGGTTTGCACAAGCACTGTAAGTTGCTTATTAAGCTGAAGTGTAATCGCGATTTTGTCGATTTGCGGGCTGACATTAATCACTTTGGCATCAAAGGGTTGGCCTAATCTTAGCGCAGCCGTTAAGTAGGCGATGGTGGGGATAGTGTTCAGTGTAGGGTTTATACTAACCATAAAACACCTTAAGTTAGCATTTGCCGAATAGCCTCAATTTCATCTTTGGCATTATCCAATATGTTCATGCTCTCTTTAGCATCCAGGTAAGCCGATAATTTTTGGTAGCTGGGTAAGTCGTCAAGTTTCGGCATTTTTTTGATGTCAATTTTGCCAATAAAGCTATGTAGCTGTGAAATCATGACTATATCCGAATAGTTTGGAGGCGCGTCGGTTTTGCGATACCAGTTCTCGGCATTTTCAACAACATCTTCAAAGTCTATCGGAAAATCCCATTTTTTTATAATTTGTAAGCCAATATGGATGCGTAATTTTTTTACCGCTTCTGCTAAATCTTGTGGCTGGGATATGATATCGACATGGTTGTCAGCATAAGTCAAGATAGGTACGATGCCAATATCATGGATTAAACCAGCCAGCATGGCACGGTCCGGGTCAAAACCTGGAATTTTATGGGCAAACACGGCACTAATTGCACCAACATAGCTGCTATGCGTCCAGAGTTCGATCATTTTACGGCGAATCAAGCCCGATTTTGCGGTAAATACAGATTTAATTGAAAACGCGGTAATTATATTTTGTGAGGCTTTTAAACCTAGTCGAGTTAACGCTTCTGGACAACTCTCAATCTGCTTGCGTCCCCGATATAATGGGCTATTAGAAATTTTTATTAAACGTGCCGTAATTGAAGGGTCAATTTGCACCACGCGTGCAATTTTACTGTTATTGGCTTTATCGTCATTAATGGCGCGGCGAATTTTAAAAGACACGTCCGGAATCGTAGGCAAGATCAAATTATCAGATTCCAAATTCCGGTAGCAATCTAATAAGAGTTTGTTTTTAGCTAAACTAGCCGCGGGACTACGGCTTTTATTCCCAGTTTCGTTCATTTTAAGCTTTAAATTCAGACATCCGATTAAAGTATGGTTTAAAATTACAAATTTGCCGAGAGCCACAGTTACCCGATTATGATGACAATGCCAGCCGATGTGATAAACACTTTGTCAACAATGCGGGATTATATCCGCTGGGGCGCCAGTTGTTTCAAAGCTGAAAAACTTTATTTTGGCCATGGTACGGCAACAGCGTTGGATGAGGCCGTGGCATTAGTTTTATATAGTTTACATTTGCCTTATGACTTGTCTGAACGTTATTTTGACACAGTGCTGACGAAACCTGAGCGTGCCACCATCATTGATCTATTTGGCCAGCGCATAGCTGAACGTAAACCGGCCGCCTATTTAACCCATGAAGCTATGTTTGCAGGCTTGTCATTTTATGTTGATGAACGGGTACTAGTACCGAGGTCCCCCATTGCTGAATTAATCGCCCAACGTTTTTCACCTTGGGTTGAGGAGGAGGCGGTGTCAAGAATTCTTGACCTTTGTACAGGTAGTGGGTGTATTGCTATCGCCTGTGCTTATGCGTTTCCTGATGCTTTAGTTGATGCCGTGGATATTTCTCTTGAGGCATTAGCCGTTGCCCAAATCAATGTTGAAAAACATCAAACGCAAGATGTATTAGACATTTATGAATCAGATTTATTTAATGATCTGCCTGATACGCAATACGATATTATTGTCAGCAATCCCCCCTATGTTTGTCTGCAAGAATGGGAGGGCTTACCTGCTGAATTTCATGCTGAACCTGATATAGGCTTTAAAGCTGGTGTTTCAGGATTGGATATCGTGTTGCGTATTCTAGCTGAATCGGTTGATTTTCTCAGTGATGATGGCATTTTGGTGGTAGAAGTTGGCAACAGCGCTGAAGCCTTACAAACTCGTTTACCTGAGGTGCCATTTTATTGGCTGGCGTTTGAAAATGGTGGTGAAGGGGTGTTTTTGCTTACTGCAGAGCAGGTAAGCCAATATCACGAAGTATTTTTATTGGCACTGAATTAATTATGTCAGGAAACTCAATTGGAAAACTATTTACCGTGACCACGTTTGGGGAAAGCCACGGTATTGCATTAGGTTGTATTATTGACGGTTGCCCACCCGGGATGACGTTAACTGAAGCTGATATACAAGGCGACCTAGACCGTAGGAAACCTGGCACATCCAGGCACACCACACAACGTAGGGAAGCAGATCAAGTTAAAATTTTATCCGGTGTGTTTGAAGGCAAAACGACAGGCACCCCGATAGGTTTATTAATTGAAAATACCGACCAGCGCTCTAAGGATTATTCCAACATCGCCGACAGTTTTCGACCTGGGCACGCCGATTATACCTATCAGCAAAAATATGGTTTCCGGGATTACCGTGGCGGTGGCCGATCTTCCGCACGTGAAACCGCCATGCGCGTGGCGGCAGGTGCGGTGGCAAAAAAATATCTTAAAGAACAGCTTGGTGTGGGGATACGGGGTTATTTATCCCAGCTTGGCCCTATAAAAATTGCAAAAATTGATTGGGATATTATCGAAAGCAATCCATTCTTCTGCCCAGATGCGGATAAAGTGGAGGAAATGGCAGCTTATATGGATGCTTTACGGAAGGAAGGGGAATCTATTGGTGCCCGTATAGAAGTGCTGGCCAGTTGTGTGCCACCCGGCTTAGGAGAGCCCATTTTTGATCGCCTTGATGCCGATTTGGCACATGCCTTAATGGGGATTAACGCCGTTAAAGGTGTGGAGATAGGTGGCGGTTTTGCCTGTATTGAGGCTAAAGGCACCCAGTTTCGAGATGAAATTAGCCCTAGTGGTTTTTTAAGCAACCACGCCGGTGGTATTTTAGGTGGTATATCCAGTGGTCAGAATATTACCGCGAGTATTGCCATAAAACCTACCTCCAGTTTACGGCTACCTGGACGTAGCATCAATACACAGGGACAAGCGGTGGAAGTTGTCACAGAAGGTCGGCATGACCCTTGTGTGGGGATTCGGGCTACACCGATAGCTGAAGCCATGATGGCTATCGTTATTTTAGATCATGTATTACGCCACCGTGCGCAAAATGCTGGGGTATGTTCAGGATTACCGGTTTTACGCTAAGGTCAGTTTAGGGTGTCTATTCCTTATTGGCGCTTATCCGGATTTTATTTTTTTTATTTTGCAACCCTAGGCGTATTTATCCCGTATTGGAACCTCTATTTAAAAGATATAGGTATTAATGCGCGAGAAATTGGAGAATTGTCCGCTTTATTGGCAGGCACACGAATTATTGCCCCCAATCTTTGGGGTTGGATAGCGGACCGCAGCGGGCAAGGCCTTAAAATTATCCGTAGCGTATCTTTTTTAGCAGCTTTGATCTTTACCGGTTTTTTATCGACCCGTGACTATTCCTGGATCATGGCCTTAACCGTAGGGTTTAGTTTTTTTTGGAATTCGGCATTGCCTCAATATGAGACCGTAACCTTGTTCCATTTGCAAAACGAACCCCATCGCTATAGCCAAATTCGACTTTGGGGCTCAATTGGCTTTATTCTGGCGGTTTTTAGCATAGGCGCATGGTTGGATTATTATGCGATAGGTTTATTACCTTATGCGCTTATCTTTTTTTTAGGCTCAATCTGGGTGATGGCGGTGTTGACGCCGGATGTGGTTATAGCCAGCCATAGCCACCCCCCAATTAGGCTGTGGCAAATTATTAAGCAACCGGAAATTTTGGCTTTTTTAGGGGTGTATTTATTACTGCAACTTTCCCACGGGCCTTATTATATTTTTTACTCCCTCTATCTTAAACAAAACCAATATTCAGCAACTGCTATAGGTGGTCTTTGGGCCTTAGGTGTGTGTGCGGAAGTTTTAGTGTTTACCTACATGCGTAAATTGTTACAGCGTTATAGCTTAAGACAATTGGTATTAATGAGTATTATTGGCGCGGCTAGCCGATGGTTGCTTATTGCTTGGGGGATAAATTCAATAATTTTGCTCAGTATTGCCCAAGTGTTGCATGCAGCCAGTTTTGGTATGGCGCATGTTGCTGCTATCCATTTAATTTATAACTATTTTGGCCAGCAGCACCAACATAAAGGCCAAGCTTTATACAGTAGTGTTAGCTTTGGTTTGGGCGGAACGTTAGGCAGTTTATTGAGTGGTTATTGTTGGGAGCCGTTAGGGGCTGCCCAAGTATTTTCTGTTGCCGCCCTGGTTTGTGTGCTTGCTTTTGCCGCGGCCTATTTTGGCTTAGGTTTGGAAAACACCCAAAAGCATGGGTTAATCAGGTAAAATACAGCCATATTGAGTTATTAATCCCTTTTTTAGGATGCTGTGTGTTTGAAATTATAAAAAATGGTGGCTGGATGATGCTACCTATTATGAGTTGTTCTGTGTTGGCTTTGGCCATCATTGTGGAACGGTTTTGGTCTTTACAAAAACGAAAAATTATTCCACCTGACTTGGTGGCACAAGTGTGGCGCCTAGCCCGTGAAAATAAATTGGACGATATTACAATACGGCGCTTGAAAGCCAGCTCGGCACTTGGTTTTGTATTAGCGACGGGCTTAGCCAATCGTCGCCATGGCCGTGAAGTTATGAAAGAGTGCATCGAGGAGTCTGGCCGGCTAATGGCCCATGAGTTAGAACGCTTCTTAAGTACCTTAGGCACTATTGCTGCAATTACACCATTGCTGGGATTATTAGGCACGGTCTTTGGTATGATCGATATTTTCTCATCATTGATGCAACATGGCGCAGGCGACCCTTCGGTTTTGGCGGGCGGTATCTCGGTGGCGTTGATTACTACTGCTGCGGGTTTGACCATTGCTATACCAAGTTTAGTGTTCCACCGTTTTTTTGAGCGTTTAGTTGATGATTACATCGTTAAAATGGAAGCTGAGGCGCTTAAGCTAATTGAAGTGCTTGAGGGAAACCGGGAAGTGGAATTATGAATTTTCAGCGTAAGAAAAGGGAAAAAGTTGATATCACATTAATTTCCATGATCGATGTGTTATTTGTCTTGCTGCTGTTTTTTATGGTTTCAACAACGTTTAACCGTTATACCGATGTTAAGGTTAAACTACCGGAAGCAAACGGTGATGCAGCCGATCAGCCAACCAAGTCTGTGTCCTTGGTGATAGATGCTGATGGTGTTTATTATCTAAAAGGTGAGGATGGCTTACCCCATGAATTGGTCAACCAAGCGCCTGAAACTCTCAAAGTTGAGTTGCAAAAATTAGCCGCAAGCGCTGCCCAACTGCCTTTTATAATTACTGCGGATGGTAAAACGCCACACCAGTTTGTTATTTCCGCATTAGACATGGCCGGGCAAGCCGGGTTTAGCCACATTACCTTTGCTGCCCAGCAAGCACAAGATAAATAATGAAAAAAACACTGTCCCGATGGCTTCAAGATGTTTGGTATAAAGACCCTTTCATTGGAACCTGGCTAATGCCGTTGGGATTTCTGTTTAGTGATATTGTTAGGTTCCGTCGGTTTTGTTACCGCATTGGCATAAAGAAAATACACAAATTACCAATTCCCGTGGTAATTGTCGGCAATATTACTGTCGGTGGCACAGGCAAAACGCCGCTGGTAATTTATTTAGCACAATTATTAATCACTGCAGGCTACAAGCCCGGTATTATTACCCGAGGTTATGGTGGTAAATCGGATACTTGGCCAGTTTTAGTCAATCCTGAGACAGACGTGCTTATTGCCGGGGATGAAGCCTTGTTGCTTGCCAAGCACACACAGTGCCCCGTCGCCGTAGGGCCAAATCGCGTGCTGTCGGCACAGCTGCTATTAAAGCAAGCTGGCTGTAACCTCATCTTATCCGATGACGGTTTACAGCATTACGCATTGGCACGGGATGTTGAAATAGCTGTCATCGATGGGGAGCGCCGTTTTGGCAATGGTTATTGCTTGCCAGCGGGGCCGTTAAGGGAGCCGCTAAACAGGTTACAGGATGTTGATATGGTTGTCGTTAACGGCGGCCAAACTGAGCAAACTGAATTTGCCATGCAATTGCTAGGCAATCAGGCGGTGAATCTTAAAACGCGTGAACAGAAGGCATTAACCGATTTTGCTGTAGGTGGCTGCCATGCTGTGGCAGGCATAGGTAATCCAGGGCGTTTTTTTAACTTATTATCTAATGCTGGTATAACGGCGACTATGCATAGTTTTCCTGACCATTATCCATTTGAGCATAGCGATATTGATTTTCATGATGGCTTACCGGTATTAATGACCGAAAAAGATGCCGTTAAATGCGCCGGTTTTGCCAGCTTACAACATTGGTATGTGCCCGTTCAGGCCATATTGGAAAGCAACTTTAAGCAACAATTTATCACCCTGTTAAGAGATAAAACAAATGGATAAAAAACTCCTGGATATTTTGGCCTGCCCTATATGCAAAAGCCCCTTGGTTTATGAAAAAACTAAACAAGAATTAGTTTGTCGGGCAGACCGGCTAGCATTTCCAATACGGGATGAAATTCCGGTTATGTTAGAAGATGAAGCCCGCCACTTAAGTCTAGAAGAAATGGATGCCTTACCCCGATGACCCAGCGCTTTAAGGTAGTTATCCCAGCGCGCTATGCTTCCACACGTTTACCCGGAAAGCCGCTGATTGATATTGCCGGTAAACCTATGATTGCGCATGTGTGTGAACGGGCAAAAGAAGCGGGAGCCGATGAAATTGTGGTGGCTACTGATGATGAGCGCATCATGCAAGTGGTAAACGGCTTAGGCATCCGCGCGCTCATGACAAAATCTAGCCACCAGAGCGGCACAGAAAGGATTGCTGAGGCGGCGCGCTTATGCGGCTGGCATGAACACGATATTATAGTGAATTTACAAGGTGATGAGCCTTTAATTCCACCCAGTTACATCGAAAAGGTGGCGGCCGCATTGGCTGAACAAGCATTGGCCAATATGGCTACTTTAGCGGCAAATATTATTGATATTGAAGAAATATTTAATCCCAATACGGTAAAGGTAGTGCTTGATAAGGATGATTATGCGCTATATTTTAGTCGTGCTCCCATCCCTTGGGAACGCGACAGTTTTACCGGTGGTGTAAGCCAGCCTAGCGGCAAACTGGCGCATTTGCGTCATATTGGTATTTATGCTTATCGGGTAGGTTTTTTATACCGCTATTGCAGTTGGCAAGCCTCACCATTGGAATCCGTCGAAGCTTTGGAACAACTTCGGGTGCTTTGGCATGGTGAGCGTATACGGGTAAAAATCGTAGATCAAACGCCGGCAGCAGGAGTCGATACCTTAGCGGATATAAGGCGCGTCGAGCCACTATTAATGCAAGGGCTATAGCGGCATGGCTTTGGTAAGCCAAGCATAATTACAAGCTGTCATTTTCCGTATCACCTTAACCCTTATTACAAGAGCGTTTAATGGAAGAGTTTCAAAGAATCAGTCGTCTACCCCCTTATGTGTTTAATATTGTTAATGATCTTAAAGCCAAAGCCAGGGCGTCAGGGGAAGATATTATCGATTTTGGTATGGGTAATCCAGATCAGCCAACGCCGGCCCATATTGTCAATAAATTGATAGATGCAACCCAGCGCGGTGATACCCATCGGTATTCAGTATCTAAAGGCATCCCACGGCTTAGAAAAGCCATTTGTAATTGGTATAAAAACCGTTTTGATGTGGATTTAGACCCCGAGACTGAAGCTATTGTAACAATTGGTTCAAAAGAAGGTTTGGCACATTTGGCTTTAGCCACCTTAGGCCCTGGTGATGTTGTCTTGGTGCCTAATCCTGCTTATCCCATCCATCCTTACGGGGTTGTTATTGCGGGTGCTGATGTACGCCACGTGCCATTAGTCCCTGGTGTCGATTTTTTTGAAGAATTGCAAAAAGCTATTTTTGACTCGTGGCCTAAACCCAAGATGTTAATTATTAATTTTCCTGGCAATCCGACTAGCCAATGCGTGGAGTTGGATTTTTTTGAGAAAATCGTGGCTATTGCCAAAGAGCATAAGATTTGGATAGTGCAGGATATCGCTTATGCTGATATTGTGTTTGATGGTTATAAAGCCCCTTCAATATTGCAAGTTACAGGTGCCAAGGAAGTGGCTGTAGAGTTTTTTTCCTTATCCAAAAGTTATAATATGCCGGGTTGGCGGGTAGGCTTTATGTGTGGAAACAAGCAGTTAGTATCCGCATTGGCTAGAATTAAATCGTACTTGGATTATGGTACGTTTACCCCGATTCAAATTGCGGCCATTACCGCGTTAGAAGGCCCGCAAGACTGCGTCCATGAAATTTCTGAAATGTATAGAAAGCGCCGGGATGTGCTATGTGAAGGGCTTACCGCAGCAGGTTGGCCGGTTGCTAAGCCTAAGGCGACCATGTTTGTTTGGGCGCCCATACCCGAGGCATATAAGCCTATGGGATCTTTGGAGTTTTCAAAAAAATTGTTGGCTGAGGCAAAGGTGGCCGTTTCTCCGGGTGTGGGTTTTGGCCAATACGGTGACGACCATGTCCGCTTTGGCTTAATAGAAAATGAGCACCGCACTCGCCAAGCGGTACGCGGAATCCGTAATATGATGAAAAAAGATAACGTTATATAATGGTTAGCTTTATCTGGCGTAATACTTTCAACAGGAGCTTTGAGTGAAACCGGTAAAAGTAGGGATTTTAGGTTTAGGTACGGTTGGCGGCGGTACGGTCAACGTATTAAAACGCAATGGCGATGAAATTGCGCGTCGCGCAGGCCGTGAAATTGTCATCACCCGAGCATCCGCTAGGGATCTAAGCCGCAGCCGAATTTGCGATACCTTAGGTATAGAATTAACAACGGAGCCATTGGATATTATCAATGATCCCGACATTGATATCGTGCTCGAGTTGATTGGGGGCACAGGTGTGGTTAAGCAATTGGTCTTGCAAGCTATTGAAAATGGTAAACATGTCGTGACAGCCAACAAGGCTTTAATTGCATTGCATGGCAACGAGATTTTCGGCAAAGCCAGCGAAAAAGGCGTCATTGTGGCGTTTGAAGCCGCAGTTGCAGGTGGAATCCCTATCATTAAAGCGATACGCGAAGGTTTAAGTGGCAATCAAATAGAATGGCTGGCTGGCATCATCAATGGCACGGGCAATTTTATTTTGACAGAAATGAAAGATAAAGGCCGTGATTTTGCCGATGTTCTAGCCGAGGCGCAAGCCTTAGGTTATGCAGAAGCTGACCCGACCTTTGATGTTGAAGGCATAGATGCGGGTCATAAATTAACCATATTAGCGTCTATAGCTTTTGGCATACCGTTGCAATTTGATAAGGTTTATACCGAAGGCATTAGCCAAATTGTCCGCGAAGATGTGGAGTATGCAGAACAGCTGGGCTATCGGATCAAACATTTAGGCATAGCCCGTAAGCTACCTGAAGGCATTGAACTTAGAGTGCACCCGACTTTAATCCCAGAACGCCGGTTAATTGCTAATGTCGATGGCGTGATGAATGCTATTGTGGTTAAAGGTGATGCGGTAGGAGCTACTTTATACTATGGTGCTGGTGCCGGTGCAGAACCCACGGCTTCAGCTGTAGTAGCCGATATTGTTGATGTGGTAAGGGCATTAACGAGTGACCCTGAAAACCGGGTGCCGCATTTGGCGTTTCAAGCCGATGCATTGGCGGATATTACAGTTTTAGCTGCTGAGCAATTTAAGACAGCCTATTACTTACGCTTAAATGCTCAGGATAAGCCTGGTGTCTTGGCGGAAGTGACCCGAATATTGGCAAACCATCAAATCAGCATTGAAGCGATAATCCAAAAAGAACCCCTATCAAATAACAGTTTTTTACCGATTATTATGTTGACCCAGTTAACCCTGGAACGGGAAATGAATGCTGCGATCAAAGAAATTGAAGCCTTAACGACGGTGAATGGAAAAGTTAACCGTATTCGCCTAGAAACCTTAGGATAATTAAATGTCTATTAGCAAGCGTTACACAGGACTTATTGAAAATTATAAAGACCGCTTACCGGTTAGTGAAAATACCCGTTTAATCAGTTTAGGGGAGGGTAATACGCCACTCATACAGCTGCAAAATATTCCTCGGCTAATTGGCAAAACGGTAGATATTTATGTTAAATATGAAGGCTTAAATCCTACTGGCTCATTTAAAGACCGCGGTATGACGATGGCTGTCACCAAAGCTGTGGAAGCCGGTAGCCATGCGATTATTTGTGCCTCTACCGGTAACACTTCTGCGGCGGCAGCGGCGTATGCGGTGCGGGCAGGCATTAAAGCCTTTGTTTTGATTCCTGAAGGCAAAATTGCATTGGGCAAGCTTGCACAAACCTTAATGTATGGTGCTGAAATTATCCAGATTAATGGTAACTTTGATGCAGGCATGGCGTTGGTGAAGCAAGTTGCTGACCATGCCCCAGTCACGATTGTTAATTCGATCAATCCGTTTCGCCTAGAAGGCCAAAAGACGGCTGCATTTGAAATCGTTGATGAATTAGGCCGTGCGCCAGATTATCACTGCTTGCCAGTTGGCAATGCGGGTAATATAACCGCCTATTGGAAAGGCTACAAAGAATATTCAACCACCACGGCAAGCCATCAGGCAGTAACTGATACACGGCCAGTTATGTGTGGCTATCAAGCCGCTGGCGCTGCGCCATTTGTGACGGGCAGTATGGTTGATAACCCAGAGACGGTTGCCACGGCTATCCGTATTGGACATCCTCAATCATGGGATTTAGCTTGGATTGCACAAAAAGAATCTAAGGGCTGGTTTGATAAATGTGCTGATGAGCAAATCTTGGCTGCTCAAAAAATGCTCTCCCAATATGAAGGTATTTTTTGTGAACCGGCCTCTGCCACTTCCTTGGCAGGTGCTTTACATGATTTAGGCTCAGGAAAAATTGCCGAGGGTAGTACCATTGTTTGTACCCTAACGGGTAATGGTTTAAAAGATCCAGACACGGCGATAAAACAGTGTGCTTCTTCCCATCCGGTTACCATAGAGGCAACCTTAGAGGCAGTACAGAAGGCTATTTTAGATAAGATGTAAACTCATCAATGATGGCCATATAAACCAAAACAGCGCTAGGTTTTTTGGCTTTTACTTTAATCAGTGTCAGAATGATAACCGTGATAACGGCTAGTTATCCGGTTAGCCTTGCGGTTGCCAGGGCGGCGGATGGCATATGTCCAAAGCCCCAGTAGAATTGATGCGGCTATGAGAGCTGCGGCCATTTTCATCGTTAAATGATCATCAATAACTGGTTCTTCAACTAAGTCTTCTTTTTCATGAAGGTAAGTGGGTGTATCGGCTTTAGCTTCTTCAGGTAGGGTGATAGGTGGTACCCACTTGTTAATGATGTTTTGTTTTTCTTCTTGGCTGATAGAGTCTAGGCCTTTTTCCAAAATGCTGACTAAAATGGGCCAATCTTTTCGCACAGCCATGCTCTCATTAAATATGTTGTAGTCATAAAAAGCAGCAACTTTTAAATCGGCATAATGCGGGTCAGTCTTTAAAAAATAGCCGGCTCCCGAAAAAATAACGGCGGCATCGGATTTGCCTTTGCTAACAGCTTGCAGGCCTTCAATTAAGGTATTTACAAAATACGGTTTAATTTTAGGGAATTCTTTTAAGACACGATTAATATATTTGTAATCTTTGAATAAGGCGACTTTTTTACCGTTGATATCGCTACGGTTTTTAATGGTTAGGTTATTAGACTTAGTTATGACGACGAGTGATTTGGTTATATAAGGTTTAGTAAAGTTAAACCAGAGTAGGCGTTCTGGTCGGTTGACCATGGTGGCTACAACATCGACTTTGTTAGAAATGGCGGCGTCTTTATAGACTCTATTCCAAGTTGCATGGGGATAGGTTTCAAAAGTTATGCCTAGTCGCTTACTAAGTAAGTTAGTCATTTCGACAGCAATGCCTTTTATATGTCCTGATTTATCGACAAAACTATAGGGTGGCAGTTCACCGTCATAGGCAATGCTAATTTTCTTATGTTTGTTAAGCCATTCTTGCTCTGCTTTGGACAAGGTGATGGTAGTCGAGGGATTGGTATCGACTAACACAGCTTCATTACCCGGGCTGGCGGCTTGTATGGGTAGCAAAAAAATAAAAAAAGAGATAATTAGTCGCACAGGAATAGAAAAAAGTTTTTAAAAAATTTAGTAATTGAAATTAGAAAGCTTTTTTCATTGAATATAGCTAGTTTAGATATAAACACTTGCTCGTTTTAGAGACAGCCCAATCTGTTCACCTTAATGCGGGCTTATTGTTACAACAAACGCCGAACTAGGCAAGCGCATTAGTCCAATAATAATTGAAATAATAGACAAACCAAGGCAATTTAAGCAACCGTCTTGCATAATATAGCTTAGTATCAGAACTATAGGTTGGCAAGAAACGCTAGTTATCTCCATTAATACAAGTATGCACAATAAAGCTATAAGAAAAACAGTCATTGAGCGCCCACGCTTAAGCCACCAACAAAACTTAGGGGATATTCATCCTTTACTTGCCCGTATTTATTCAGCGCGTGGTATCGTCTCTAAAGATGAGCTGGATCTGACCTTAACACAATTACCATCCCCTTGGCTACTTTCGGGGATGGAAAACATGGTAAACCAGCTTATTACCGCATTAAGGAAACAGCAAAAAATTTGTGTGGTGGCCGATTTTGATGCCGATGGTGCAACCAGTTGTGCGCTTGCTGTTAAGGGCTTGAAATTGTTAGGCGCTGGGCACGTAAGCTATGTAGTCCCCAACCGTTTTGAGTACGGTTATGGCTTGACGCCTGAAATTGTAAGATTGGTCAAACGGCAAGATCCAGCAGTGATTATCACAGTAGATAACGGTATTTCTAGTCTAGAAGGTGTTTTGGAAGCTAAAGGTTTAGGGATGAAAGTGTTGATTACTGATCATCATCTTCCAGGGCAATCATTGCCACTAGCGGATGCCATAGTTAATCCAAACCTCCACGATGATCAATTTCCCTCAAAGGCGCTAGCCGGTGTTGGGGTAATGTTTTTTGTTTTGGCTGCGCTAAGAAATAGGCTTAGGGAACAAAATTGGTTTGTGTTACAGCATATATCAGAGCCAAATTTAGCACAATTACTGGACTATGTAGCTTTAGGTACTATAGCAGACGTGGTGGTTTTAGATAAAACGAATCGTGTGTTAGTTTATCAGGGATTATTACGGATTCGCATGGGTGCAGCCCATCATGGCGTTAATGCTTTAATTGAAAGCGCTGGCCGAGTACCACAAAGCCTAGTGGCGGCTGACTTAGGTTTTGCTGTGGCGCCCCGGTTAAATGCCGCTGGACGTATGGATGATATGGCTTTAGGCATTAGCTGCTTACTAGCCGAGGATGTCACTTCCGCTAAAACGATGGCAATGCGCTTGAATGAGCTCAATGATGAACGGCGAGAAGTTGAAAAACAGATGAAAAATGAGGCTATGGCGTTAATTAGTGAAATGAGCATTCTTGATAAGCCTCATTTACCAGCTGGTATTTGTTTATTTAATGCAAGTTGGCATCAAGGTGTGATTGGTATTTTGGCTTCTCGGATTAAAGATCGTTTACATCGCCCGGTTATAGCCTTTGCGCCTTCTGGACAGGATGAAATCAAGGGTTCCGCCCGCTCTGTCGCTGGTGTGCATATTCGTGATGCCTTAAGCGATATTGCTGCTAGCCATCCAGGCTTATTAGAGCGTTTTGGTGGTCATGCTATGGCGGCGGGTTTAAGTTTAAAGCTCCATGATTATCCGGCTTTTGCATTGGCCTTTGATGACATTATCAAACAGCGGCTAGCGGATATTGATTTGGAACAAAAAGTTTTATCCGATGGCGAGTTAACTGAACAAGATCTCAACTTGGCATTAGCTGAATTATTGCAAAGAACAGGGGTATGGGGGCAAGGTTTTCCTGAGCCTATTTTTCACGGGCTGTTTGACGTTGTGCAAACTAGGATAATCGGCCAGCAACACGTAAAGTTTGTTTTAAGGAAACCGGCAGGACAGTTATTAATAGATGCTATCGCCTTTTATCTTGAGCTACCGGAAAGCTGGTTAGGTGTAAGGCAGCTTTTGGTGGCTTACAAATTGGATGTCAATGAATATAAGGGTAGCCGCAGCATACAATTAATCTTGCAATATGTGGAGAAGCTAGCCTAAAAAGGACGGATATTTCCGCCCTTTTTAGGGGGTTAACTGGTCTTATTTGTGGTCTGCAGGCATGGCTTCTTTCATAGCTTCGCCAGTTTTGTCGACGGCTTTTTCAACTTTGTCGGCCATTTCTTTGGCGGCTTCTTCAGTTTTTTCAGCAGCTTTCTCAGTGGTTTCGGTCATTGTTTTTACAGCTTCTGAAGCGCCGTTTTCGACACTTTTAGCCGCTTCTGTAGCTTTCTCTTTTATATTTGCAGCCGCATCTTCAGCAGATCCGGTTTCAGCGCCTTCTTTCGCAGGCATTTCGCTGTCTGTGGCTGGTGTTGCTTCAACTTTAGCAGGCTCTTCTGTTAATGGCACTAAGACCTCAACCTGTGCTTGTTTACGTAAACCATCTAACATAGTTTGGATTTTTTTACGTTGCAAATAAGGCGAGATTTGCTCTTTAACAGCTTCAAAAGGAGGCGGTGTTGACGCACGGGAATCTTCCCTTAAAATAATATGCCAGCCGAATTGTGTTTGGATGGGCGTTTTACTGTATTTACCATTTTCTAAAGCAGCCACGGCTTCAGAAAATGGTGCCACCATTTGACTTGGTGAAAACCAGCCTAAATCGCCACCTTGGGCAGAAGTGTCAGTAGAGTGTTTAGTTGCTAATTCTTCAAATTTAGCACCTTTATCAAGCTGGGCAATAAGTTTTTTTGCTTCGTCTTCTGTTTTTACCAAGATATGCCGGGCTTTATATTCTTGGCCTTTTTCTGCACCCACTTTACTGTCGTATTCAGCCTTGATTTCTTCATCGGTAACGGGGTTAGCCTTAATAAAGTTTTGCAAGCTGGTTTGCGATAACAAAGAATTTTTTAAAGTTTCAATACGAGCCATAAATTCAGGTGTTTTATCTAGCTGTTTTTGTTTTGCATCCTGAATTAAAAGTTCCCGTTGGACTAATTCGTCAATTAATTTTTCTTTAGGAAAATTTTGTCCGGTACGTTCAGAGACCTCTTTTTCAAGCTCTGTAAGGCTGGCTTTACTGATATATTGACCATTTACTGATGCGATCGCATCGGCCTTGTCAACCGTTGGCATTGCCGCAGTTGTGGCTGGCGGCGTGCTTTGTTCACAGGCGGTTACAACAACAGCGCCGGCAATAAGTAGGGAAATAATGTTTTTTTTCATTGTTGGTTTCCTTTATTTTCTTCTGAAGGTGAGAGAGCATTAATTCCTAGTGCATGTATTTGTGTTTTCATCATGTCGTTTAATACTTGATAGACCAACTGATGCCTTTGCACTAAAGATTTACCTTCAAATGCATCTGCAATAATGGTTACATAGTAATGGCCTCCACCGCTCTGGGCACCAGCATGTCCTGCATGGGCAGAACTATTGTCTATAATTTCTAAAACCTCGGGTTTAAAGGCGTCAGTGAGTAGTTGTTTAATTGCTTCCGTTGTCATTGTGGGAACACCTTTTTAAATGGTTTTACGATTACGTTGGCGTAAACGCCAGCTGTGTTGTAGGGGTCAACATTTGCCCATTCCTGGGCGAGTTCTAGGGTTTCAAATTCAGCGATTACAAGGCTCCCAGTAAACCCAGCATCACCTGGGTTTTCAAGATCTAACGCTGGGTGTGGCCCAGCAATAATTAATCGGCCTTGCTTTTGAAGTTCTTCTAACCTTAGCAAATGCAATGCGCGTGTCGCTAGCCTTTGCTCTAAGCTATTAGGGTGGTCAGTACTAATAATGGCATACAACACCGTTTATTCCTCAGTATCTGAAACATGTTTATAAAGAAACAGCATTTGTCCAAAAACAAAAATTAACATTAATATGGGGACACCAAAGGTTTTAAAGGTTACCCAGTCATCAGTGTTATAGTGATACATCACATAAACGTTGAGACAGCCAACGGCGATAAAAAAACTGCCCCAAAGCGTGTTTAAGCGTTTCCAAATGGGCGGTGGCAAATTTATGTTGCCAGACATCATGCGTTCGATAAAAGGTTTTTTGCCGATATATTGACTACCCAGAAAAGCGATGCCAAATAGCCATTCAATCACGGATAATTTCCATTTTATAAATTGTTCATCTTGAAAATATAAGGTTGCGCCACCCATTACTAAAACTAAGATCAGGGTAATCCATTGCATAGCTTCTATTTTACGAAATTTAAACCATGTAAAAGCCACTAAAATGACAGTTGCCGCAATAACGACCGCGGTGGCCACATAAATGTCGTAAAGTTTATAGGCAATAAAAAATAACAGGATAGGGAGAAAGTCTGTTGCTTGTTTCATGATGAATTAGGAAAGTTAGGCGAAAAAGTCAATATTAGGGGCAAAATTCGGGGAATCACCTTGTGAGGCTTGCCTAGTTTCTTGGCTGTAAGAATTTAACGCCTTTATGGTGCGAATATTAGTGGGTTGTTCTGCCAAATTATTAACTGTGGTCAAACTTTTATTGCTGGCAATAGGCTGCTCAGAGCTGGGGTTTTGATTATTTTGATTTTGACTATTGAGTGGCTGGACGGGTAATAGTTCATTAGGTTTTGTATTTTTTGCCACAGGAGCTTCAGCATTCTGTCGCTGCTGTACTCTAGGGGTGGAAAAAGTAAGGGATGAACTATGAATTCTCATCTTTTAGGTTATTTATTAGACCCGCTAACTTTGCTATTGTAAAATTTTTCAACAGGTCTGTACATGATTAGATAATCATATCTGTTAGAATAATTGACATTAACATTTGGAGCACTTATGGATAAAAATAATCAAATAGCATTGGAGGCCGCAGTTTTCCGACGTTTGCGGGATCACTTACAGCAACACCCTGAAGCGCAAAATATCGATTTAATGATTCTAGCTGATTTTTGCAGAAATTGTTTGGCGAAATGGTATTCAGCTGCTGCACAGGAACAGGGTATGGCTATAGATTATGAGCAAGCAAGAACTTTAATTTATGGTATGCCCTATCCAGAATGGAAAGAGAAGTATCAGCCAGAAGCGACACCGGAACAACTGGCGGCCTATAATCAAAAACAATTATTAAAACATGAATAATGTACAACCTCACTTTGATGAGGCTCTATTTTCTGGGGTAATTGGCCAAGAATACGAAATGTTAAAGTTGATTTGCCCATTAGCCGCTGAAATGAGCTTGCGTGTTGGTCAGGCTGTTAGCGAGTATACTGCCCGCATTGGTGGCGTGTTATCTGTGCTAGAGCTTGGGGGCGGGACAGGTACAACCACATTGGCCATTTTAGCGGCTAGCGAAAATCTTAAGCTACTCAGTGTAGATAATGAACCTACTATGCAAAATCAAGCTAAACATCGCTTACAAAATTGGGTTGATGGCCAGCGATTAAGTTTTTGTGGTGATGATGCGTTGACCGCGTTAAAAAACACACCATCTGACAGTGTCAATATAGTTGCATCGGCTTATACGTTGCATAATTTTGTTGATGCTTATCGGCAGCAAGTAGTTGAAGAAATCTTCCGTGTACTAGTGCCTGGTGGACAATTTATTAATGCAGACCGTTATGCATTAAATGATGTTTTTGCCCATACGCGTGCAATACAAAAAGAAGTCAGCGGGTATTTTTCAGTCCTTAAGCAGTTAAATCGAATTGATTTATTAGAGCATTGGATAGTGCATTTGTTTAGTGATGAGTCTGAAAATCATTTGATGAGGGAGGCCAGCGCATTAGAGCAGTTGGTGAAGATTGGTTTCAACTCGATTACGCTTGATTATAGGCAGGAAGTTAACGCGTTGGTTAGGGCGGGCAAACCCGCATTCTAAGATAAGGTTTTACGGGTAATCGTGTCCGTTTATAGGATTAAGCCTAAGGCTATCTGAGCATCAGCAAGAGCAACCAAGGTGTTGCAAACGACCACAGCAATAAAAACAAGCCGGGTGAAATCAGCATAAGCCCAAACCGCAGCCATGGAGAAATTGATTGGGGTAATAAATAATGGCATAGTGTACCAATACTAACGGCGCCACCAGTTGCAATTAGGCCGAGAGAAAAATGCATGCACCAAGGACATTTGGCTGTGTTTTCTGCTTGGTTAATATTGCAATGATCAGAGAGGCCAAGGCTTGGCCATGTGCAGCCACAGTTAAATGCCCAGCCACAAAAAGGCACTATGATAACCATGGCAAACAAAAAACTGATTAAAGGATAGCGCGAAGGTAAGGCGTTAAGAAAAAAAGGCAAAGCCCAGGATGTAATTCTATCTGCTAACGGCTTTTTTATCACAACAGGGCCTATCGAGTTTTACTATGGTTAACGGTGGTCCAACTTTTGTTTGGCGGTGTTGACGGCTTCATTAATGGCAGCGGTAGTTTTTTGGTACTCTTGTTGTGCTTGGTTAGCCGTGTTGGCAATGGTAGAGTTATCTGCATTGCCTTCTTCTACGATGCAGCCATAGTAGGCTGTGGCCTGTTCTTGCCAGTCTTTAAGTAGGGAAATGCTTTGGTTGAAAGCCAGCACACTGGTGTCGTCAATTTTAGGTATATTTGGTTTAGTGCCGCAATTTTTTGGTTTCCATTCGTTATTGACTAAAGTACCGGCATTTAATGGGCTAATCAATAACAAGCAAACCACACTTAAACAAAAAAACTTCATAACCGATCTCCTGTGGGTAAAAAGGCAGTATTCATTAAGCATACAGTAGGTCATCGCCATATTATGCGTAAATTTGGGTTTTTGCGTTAGCCACGCCATTGATATGCGGCTACTATGCATGGCAATTTTGTCTAAGGCAAGCATTGATATGGAAAATTAATATCTTAGGATGAGGCGTAAATTAGGGCAATCTTATTAGCCAAGATGTGGTGATACAAGGCACAGGTTAAAAAAGTCGTCCAAATTGTCGTTTTTGCGTTTAAGGTTCAAATAGTATGGAAAACATCAGTAGTTTCATCTCAGTGTCGCTTAATAAGTTCTTAGCGATTTTAATGTGATTTTCAGGAGTGTTGTCTTTATTATTCTCTTTTCTCAAGCATAGGCTTAGTTTTTGTTTACTGGTTTAATTAATTGAAAATATATTACTTATGTCTATTTTATCAGCTGAATCGGTTGTCGGATTCCGGCCCAAGCTAATATTATATAGAGTACAGCTGGCAGGATTTGATTTGTACAAATACATAAAACACTCGGCCTATCAGGCTAAATTTCCTCCTAAAACCGAAAGATTAGGATATATTATGGGATCAAGGCTATTAGTAATTGGTGTAAATTGATAACAGATAGCCGGTAAAACCAGTCCATGTCAAGATTACAAATAATTAGAAAGTACTGTTATTAGTATGCCGTTTAATACCTTGAAATATGAATTGGCGTAATGTCTATTCCCCGCTTGGTTTGTTACGGCATGTCGAAAAAGCTATTTATAGTCATGGCGTAAGAGTTGGAAAGTTTAGCACCAGCAGTTAAGATACGCCCGCCATATTTTTACCTAGGCAAGGAATACACACTAATTGTGAGAGGATGACAGTGGATTTATTAAAACAATATCTAGCACTAAGCTGGTTTAGAAATAACCCTGCCGAGTTGGATGCCCCGGTTTCTTTTTTATGGAAGTGCCTAATTTTTTATTTAGTATCGGGTATCATCGTAGAGGCGAATATTAGCGACCCTGCCGATGCGACATTGGAAGTAGGTATGAGGGCAATTGTAGCTTTTTCATTATTGACTACGCTTTTGTTTTTAACTAAGAAAAGTGACATGTATAAGCAATTGCTGATTGCGGTTTTTGTCTGCGAAAATGTGATTGTGACATTAGGCATATTGGTTGAAATTCTCGACCATTTTTTAAGAAAGACACCTTATGAAGAGCTGCCTTTATACCTTGGAGCAATTTTAATCGTTTGGTATTTGGCTATTATCAGCTATATATTGCGACATATGTTCAACTCAAAAATGTTCAGTAGCATTGGTCTTTCTGTGTTTTATTTTGCAATGACTTATGGTGGGCCATTTTTATTTATGGAAGTCATATAGCGTTATGATTTTCCAAAATCCACAACTTAATAGAAAAATAACTTAGGAAAATGTATTAATGCGTAACTATTTTATAACCCTAGCGTGCACTAGTTTGATAGCCATTTCACTACCTTTGCATGCAGAAATGCTGGCTAAAGAAGCTATTCCTGAGAAAATAATATCGCTGTTGTTGAAGAGGCATCCTGAGGCCTATGACATCGGCGCTGAGCAAAAGACCCACTTTAAACAAAATTTATATGAAGTGCTTTTTAAAGAAGGCGAATCTAAGCAGATAGAACTTTTTAGGGCAGATGGGCATTTTTTCACAAATGCTGAAAAAATGGATTCGTTAGGTGAAATGCCCGCGACGGCCAGAGAAAATTTAACTGCTGAATTAGGTAAATATGAGCTTGTAGAAAGTTTTTTGATAGCCAACCCGAATGGCATAGGTGAAGAATATGATTTGGTGGTTAATGCGACAGGTGTAATTTGGCATATTACCGTTGACAGCAAAGGCAACATCAGCAAAAAAGACAAGCAATAAGTCTGTCTTTACACGGATTGCTTATTTCAATTTGGTTTAGGTATCGCGGTTTACGTTGGACGCTGATGCCCAGTTGAAGGGGAAGCATTATCATAATGCTTCCCCCTACTTACGACATTATTTTGATTTTATTTGGTTTAACAAGGTACTAGCTGCATTTTTCTGTGTACTTGCGGGTTCTAGTTTTAGTATTTTTTCCAATATTTCCAGGGCTGATTTTTTGTCTGCATTGGCCACAAAAGCTTCTGCCAAATGAAATTGAATTTCATCATTTTTAGGTGCAAGTTCGGCTGCTGTCCGCAGTATTGCAAGGCCTTCTTTTGCTTGGCCAAGTTTTATTAAAACCGTACCGTAGGTATCGACGATAGCGGGTGATTTCGGATAAGCGTCATAAGCTTTTTTGCCTAAATCTATCGCTTGGGGTTTTTGTTGATCAGCATAAAGTAATGCTAAATTGTTCAGTATGATGGCATTGTCGGGCTGTTTGAGTAAAACTTCTTCATAATTTTTGATCGCTTTGGGAATGTCATTTTCCCTTTGATATAATGTAGCCAGTAAGAATTGAATTGCATTTTTATCATCAACTTTCTGCAATTCATTATTTAGTAAGTCAATGGCAGCTTTGAGTTGGTTTTGTGCGGCCATTATTTCTGCGATGACAGTTAACGTTTTGCTGTTCTGTTGAATTTTATAAGCCTCTTTATTTGCCGCTAAAGCCTTGTCGAGTTGTTTGTTTGCCAAATAAACATCGGCTTCCAATTGTTTACCGACTGAGCTTTTAGGCAACTGGGCCTGGATTTTTTTTGTCAACGCCAAGGCTTCATCGTAGCGCTTGATTTTAATGAGGTAGCTAGCTTTAAGAATTTCCGCTTGAGGCTGTTCAGGTGCAATTTTTAAGGTGTCGTCCAGCAACTTTAACATATCAGCTTGCTTAGCAGGTTGCTCGCTGATCAATTGTGCTAAAGCAAGACGATGCACTATGTCTTGTTTATTTTCATTGATAATTTTGTAAAGCGTTTGTTCAGCAGAGGCTTTGTCATTATTAATGGCTTGGGCTCCTGCTAGTAATGACAGTGCTTGCATATTTTGTGGATAGCGGCTGCTAAGTTCTTGGGTTATTTTCAGAGTTTTGTCTGGTTGTTTCTGCGCCGTATAAAATTTACTTAAGGCAGCAGCAAGCTCAATTTCAGAGGCGGCGTCACCATTGACTTTTTCATAACCGGTGCGCAATATTGATTCAATCTGATCGATATTTTTTTGTTGGTAAGCGACATCAGCCAAAATGAGATAGGCGTGGATTGATTTGTTGTTTATGGCAATGGATTGGTTTGCATAATCTTTGGCTTTGTCGAAATGTTTCTCCGACAGAGCCAATTTGGCTAAGCCTAAATGTGCGATAAGGTCATTAGGGCTCAGCTGCAGCACCTTTGCATAGAGTTGTTGGGCACCTGGCAGGTCATTTTCAATAGTCGAAACCAGGGCTTGCAGATTAAAATATCGCGTTTCGTTAGGAAATTGTTTCGTTAACTCGGTAAGTTTAGCTTTGGCTTTGTCTATCTTATTTTCATTAATTAAATTGAGCACTTCAAGAAATTTACTTTTTTTATCATCTTGTTCGGCTTGTTGCAGGGTATCAAGAATTGAGCTAGGACTATTTAAGCTACTGGTAGGGTTGCCAAGCGGGTCGAAGATTTCTTGTATACTTTGAATATCATTGCTTGCTGCCGCTTCTAGTGTTGGTGTAGCAGTTAAGCTGAATGCGACTAAGGCAATTTGGATAGTTATCAGTTTGGTCTGTTTAGTCATAGCGAAAGTTGGTTAAATGTTTTAAGAGTAGGGTTATCGGCGGTTATAGATGCTTATCTATGCCATGAGCTTTAAGCCCCCAGGCTAAAAGGTGTTCAATATGCCGATTTGCGCTATCAAGCCGTGACACTTGCATGGCAAATAGATTTTTAAACAAAAGATAGCCTTGCATGGGATGGGCGTCTAGAAAACTTAACAAATGTGCCCCATTAATTTCGATAAGTTGGCCTTCGGTCACGGCCTTGATTGAAGCTGTTCTTTTGGTGGCGGTAAATAAACTGCTTTCTCCAAAAATATCACCTGTTTGTAAATCCTTGACACCGGGTTGTACTTTTTGTTGTTCTTGGCTTAGGGTAACGTTTAAGGTGACCCGCAAAGTGCCGCTTTCGATAAAATATAGTGTTTGCCCGCAGTCACCAATGTTAATAATGGTATCGTTTTCTTGAAAATATCGGCGTGTCCAAGCCACGTTTTCAGCAAACTGAGAGTCTTCAAGAATAGGTTTGATAATGTCTAACAGGACAGCCGTAGCGGGCATGAGTTGTTCCATAGTCGTGCATTATTGTTTAACCAGTCATCTTTGCATAAACGATGGCTACCAAGCAGTGCTGTTAATTATGGTTTAATAGTTTTATTTTACAACAAAATGTGACGGGTTACCTCAAAACACGTTTAACACACACGTCATGTGCCAATTGGACTTGCCACTTAGCAGTCAATGAACTAGTATTTTTAGAGATTGAACTTGTTACCTTAAGCGCCACATAAAAAATATACTGGGTTTTGCTATCCAGGTTTACTTACTCAAGGATATAACCATGTTGAAACAAATAATCATTTTTGCCGTTCTGTTGCTCAGTTTATTTGGCTGTGCCTCAAAACAACATTATAGTGAGGTAAAAGATACCGACTTGGTTGGAGTAAGTTATGATGCAGTTGACACCTTACAAGCCCAATTAAAGCGGCCTTTGCCTAAAAACTCCCTAATCATCGTCAGTACTTTACTGAATGTCGATAATTTAAAACAGACATCTTCATTTGGGCGCATTATTTCGGATCAAATAGCTTCCGCATTACATAATGCGGGTTACCAAATTATTGGTATGGAATTACCGATAGACCTTTTTGTTATGCAAGATAACGGTGCATTGCATTTGCCTGATGAAGTTAAGCAAATGCTTAAACATTACAATGCTGGTACATTGGTTGGTGGTGTATATGCACCTGGTAAAAGGAATGCTTATATTTCTTTAAGAGTAGTTGACTTAAACACCAAAAATATTATTTCTTCAACGGATTTATCCGTTCCGATGGGGCCGGATGCCAAAGTGTTGCTAGAGTCGAGGGAGGTTGGCTCAAATAACAAGGCTATGGATACCAACATAGAGGAGGCTAGTATTGGTGTCAAAACGCAAGCGCCAGTTGAGAAGACTAAGGTGGTTACCGAGCCAGAACTTGATGGCTTACCTGTGGATGATGGTAAGCCCCAATAGAACTGGATGGCTTAAGGCGTTTTAATTAACAATGCCCGTAGGCACACGCCGTCACAAAATATCTGAAGCGAAATCAGCTAGGCGTGAACGCTCACCACGCCTTAACGCGATATGGGCGCCATGTTGCCAAGTTTTAAAACGGTCTACAACATAGGTTAAACCCGAGGTCGTAGCCGTCAGATAGGGGGTGTCAATTTGCGACAAATTGCCGATACAAATTATTTTTGTACCTGGGCCTGCCCGTGTTATTAGTGTTTTCATTTGTTTTGAGGTCAAATTTTGAGCCTCATCGATAATTAAAAACCGATTTAAAAATGTACGGCCACGCATAAAATTTAGTGATCGAATTTTTATACGGTTCATCACGATGTTGTTCGTGGCACCTTGCTCCCATTCGTTGTGTCCTGATTTGCTACCTAGCAGTTCTAAATTATCCATTAAAGCACCCATCCATGGTGCCATTTTTTCTTCCTCAGTGCCCGGTAAAAAACCAATGTCTTCACCTACGGGTACGGTTTCGCGGGTCATTACTATTTCTTGGTAAAGTTTTTTCTCTAAAGTGAGAACCAACCCTGCGGCCAGTGCTAATAGGGTTTTTCCGGTACCAGCGGTTCCCAATAAGGTGACAAAATCGATGTCGGGATCTAACAAGACATTCAGGGCAAAATTTTGTTCACGGTTTTTTGCTGTGATACCCCACGTGTTATTGTGTTTAGTCCGGTAATCTTTGGCGAGTTCAAGGATAGCCGTTTGGCCTTCCCGTGCCCTAACAATGGCTTCAAAATTGGATTCATCTTCCATGTAGACATATTGGTTTGGGTACCATTCACTAACAAGAGGGTCATCTAATTTATAAAAAGTTTTGTTTTTTTCTTGCCACGAGTCCATCTTAGTGCCATGCAATTCCCAAAAGTCAGTATCCAACGCGACAGCGCCACTGTAGAGTAGATCAATGTCATCTAAAGTTTGGTCATTGTAATAATCCTCGGCGGGTAGCTCCAAAGTTGCAGCTTTAATGCGCATGTTAATGTCTTTAGACACTAAGATGACATTGATGTGAGGGAACTGTTTTGTTAATGCCAAAACGATGCTTAAGATGGAATTGTCAGCTAAGCTGCCGGGCATGTTTTCTGGCAGTAAAGCGGTCATAGTGCGGGTTTGGAAATATAACCGGCCGCCATTTTCAGCCATATCGCTATTAGGGCCATGCTCGATTCTAGATAAGGGCAAACCATCATTTATGGTTTGTTGATTGGCATCCCTAATTAGCTCATCCAAAAATCGGCTGGTTTGGCGGACATTGCGGGCCACTTCCGACAAGCCTTTTTTTCCATGGTCCAGCTCTTCCAAAACTATCATTGGGATAAAAATATCATGCTCTTGAAACCGGAAAATGGCAGCAGGGTCATGCATAAGCACATTAGTATCCAAGACAAAAAGTTTTTTATCGGGTGTGGTGTTAATGTTCATGGTTAACCTGCAATGGCTTCCAATGCTTGTAGGACTTCGTTTATATGGGTTTTAACTTTCACTTTACGCCATTCCTGTTTTAAGGTTCCGTCAGGGCTGATAAGGAAGGTGCTGCGTTCAATACCACGGACTTGCTTGCCATACATATTTTTCATTTTGATTACGTCAAAGACATTACACAGCTGTTCTTCCGGATCTGAGAGTAACTCAAAGGGGAAGTTTTGTTTGGCCTTAAAGTTTTCGTGCGAGCGTATGCTGTCCCGGGATACGCCAAAAATCAAAGCGTTGAGGGCAGTAAACTTATCGATATTGTCGCGGAAGTCTTGGCCTTCTAAAGTACAACCCGGGGTGCTGTCTTTGGGGTAAAAATACAATACCAAAAATTTGCCCTGGAATTCTGATAGCTTTATGGATGTGCCACCAGTGGTTAGTATGTCAAAATCGGGTATGGAATCACCAATATTAATCGTCATGGGTTATACCTAGCGTTTTATAGGTTCAAGGATAGCGTCGATATTAAGCTGGTCGCAGAAATCAAGGAATTCTTCGCGCAGCGATAATAAGCGGATGTTTGCAGGGATGGTTACCACGAATTTGGTTGAAAATATTTGGTTGTAAATGTATGGTGCTTGATAACTACTACCAATAATTTCTTCAATGCTTATATTGCGTTCAAACAAAAAAGAGGTGATAGCATTGACCGTATTGTCGCTATCCAAGGATATGGTTTCCAATGAATAAGGAATCCCGTCATTCAATTTGTTTTTAGTTTCAGGCCTTAACGTGTGGATGCCAATTTCAAGCTTTTTTTCAAGGGTAATTAAATAGTTCTCAAGCTTGGCAATATGGTTCCAGTTGCCATCAATTAAGAGATAGCAGGCTGTGGCCTGAGCTAAACGAGTTGATCTTATTTCTAAGATGGTGCAGTGACAATCACTTATTAAAGGTAATATTTCGGCAATAAAATTATTTCCAACGGTTCCTAGGGCAGTAACGGCTAATTGCATTTTAAATTTTAAAGTTTTTTTTGAAGTTTATCATCATAATGGGCGAAACTTTACTAACATTAAGCTTTGCCGTGTAAAAGATAAAGCAAATATTTTTTTGTCGCCAGCTAATATGATGAATAAGTAAAGTGGCGGTGCACTGTAACTGAAATTTGGTCGTAGCTATGAAAGATCCCACAGAAAAAGAAAAACCAGAAAAACGTAACCGGCTTGATGCTGATTTAGACGCAATGTTGGATGATGCAGAGTCTTCATTGGCTTCACTTAATGCTATCACAGACCGTCAAGGGAAGGCCGATAAAACATTCTCCGAGGAGGATTTTGATTTAGGTATCGAAACCGACAAGCTATTTGAAGATGAGGCTAATTTAATTTTGGATGATGATATTAGCCTTGAGGATAAATTTTCCCGTTTTGGTGAAATTGGTGATGAGTTTGATATTACGGGGCTTGATGATGATTTGTTACTCGATGACGAGCCTATTGAGGACAGCTTAAGCCCACAAGAAACTGATTTAGTAGAAACTGTGGCTGCGCCGGAGCAACCCGAAATAGGTAGTTTAGGATTAGCAGAAGATGAGTTTAAAGAATTTGATGAGTTTGGCGACGATTTCTTTGATGACTTTAGTGCTGACAATGCTGATAGCTTAGAAGAGAGTGCTCAAACGCAAGAGCTAGCCTCAAATGTAGGACAAATAAGCCAAGATAAACAGCAGGCTGAACAAGACGCAGGGTTAGATGATGCTGAACTTAAGGCATTAGAGCCAATTCTGGATACTGCCGAGTTAGCAAATGATTTAGATGAAGATGCTTTTTTAGCTGATTTTGACATCTCGGCTTTTGACGACATGATCATTTCTGATGACACAGAGGTACCTGATGCTATCGCTGACGACGATATTTTTAGTGACCGCTTGAGTGATGCGCTAGATGCTAATCAAGATGGCATGGTGTCAAATTTTGGTGAAGACCAGCAGCAAGGCATTAAGGAATTACTGCAACCGATTGATCAAAATCAAGCTATGCCAAGTCAGAATATAGCGATAGATTATGATGGCATTGCTGAGCAATTAGGTGTGGCCGGGCTTAGCCAATTTAACTTAGATCAGGAAGTTATTAATAAGCAGCAGAAAAAATTAATTCAAGAATTAGAAGTCAAATCTAAAAAAGGGGTGACATTGGCGTATGTAGCACTCGGTATAGGTGTTACCGCATTATTGGCCGGAATTGCCATAGCTGTCATTGGTTTTGGGACAAAATCTGAAGTTTTAAAGCTTAATGAAAGCGTTGCAACACTAGAAAAAGCACATGTAGAAGCTAGCAATGTCCTAGAAAACTCGGCGGCAGCCAATGTTACGCAGGAACAGCTGGCGGCATTGGAGCAACAAGTTAATGCAAAATTCGAAAACTTAGCCCAATCAGCTAATGCTAAACCTGAAGTGGTTGAAAAGGAAGCGCTGCCACCAATGTCAGTCCATCAAGCGTTGGATAAAACTGATAGCCATATTGCAGCAAAGCTGACGGCTACTGAGAAAAAAGCAGAAGTAAAAGTTAAGGAAGCGGCACCCACAATTGCCGAAGAAAAGCCTAAGCAGGCGGCACCAGGGGTGGTAAAAACGTCTGTAATAAAAAAAGCTAAGCCGGAAAAAGAAGCAATACCACCTAAAAAAGTTGCAGAGGCGAAAGCGCTGCCTAAAAAAATCGATACTAGCGCTACTTGGGCAGTTAATTTAATGGCGATAAAACAGCAATGGTATGCCCAAAGTAAAGCGGCAGAATTTGGGCGCAAAGGCGTGCCGATTGAAATTGTACCCGTAGAGGTCAATAACCAAACGTGGTATCGCCTACGCGTGTCTGGTTTTAAAGACCGCCAAGAAGCTTCCGATTATGCGGCGCGCGTCAAAAAAGCTTTAAATTTAAGTTCTGTTTGGGTAGGTAAATAAGCTTTTGTCCAGCCAGCAAAACAAACAAAAGTTAGTGGTTGCGGTCTCATCAAGGGCTTTATTTAATCTTGATGAGTCCCATGAGATATTTGAACAGCAAGGTAAAGAAGCGTTTTGCCAATATCAAATAAAGCATGAAGATGAGGTACTTGCCCCTGGTTATGGTTTTGAGCTAGTAAAAAAATTTTTAGCAATTAATAGTTATGCTAAAGAGCCGTTGGTGGAAATTATCTTGCTTTCGCAAAACAGTGCTGATACTGGATTGAGGATTTTTAACTCGATAGCCCATCATCAATTGAATGTCACAAGAGCCGCTTTTACCAGTGGTGTTTCACCTTATAGTTATATTCCGGCCTTTGGGGCGCATTTATTTTTGTCGATTAACGCAGTTGATGTTGCCAACGCTTTAGAGGCGGGTTATGCAGCGGCCACTATATTGTCAGGAACTTCTTTGCATAAATCCTCCGAACAATTGCGGATTGCCTTTGATGGTGATTCGGTGCTGTTTTCTGATGAATCAGAGCGGATATATCAAGAGCAGGGTTTGGCAAAGTTTACCGCCAATGAGCAAACGCAAGCCAAAAAGCCACTGCCCGGCGGGCCTTTTAAAGCATTTTTGAGTGCCTTGCATCATATTCAAAATCAGTTTGATGGCCAGCCATCCCCCATCAGAACGGCCTTAGTCACGGCTAGGGCGGCACCTGCCCATGAACGGGTGGTGCGGACATTAAGGGCTTGGGGGGTACGCATTGATGAAGCTTTATTTTTAGGGGGTATGCCTAAAGGCCCCTTTTTAAAAGCGTTTGGTGCAGATATATTTTTTGATGATCAAAAAGGCCATTGTGAATCCGCTGCAGAACATGTTACTGCAGCGCATGTGCCTCATGGCATCAGTAATCAACGTAGCGTTAAAGAACAGCCTTAAATGTTAACCGCTTGTTTTGCCGGCGCCCCGGCGATTTCTTTAACTAATTTGGGTACCAGATACCCAGGTAAGACGGCTTGCATCTGCTTAATCAGATTTAAACCTATCGCTTCAGAAACTTCAAAATGTCCTGTGCCTTGGGCTTTATCCAAAATATGTAAATAATAAGGCATAACACCATAGTCAAATAATGCCTCACTTAAGGCGCATAATGCATCTGAACTATCATTAATATTTTTTAAGAGTACAGACTGGTTAAGTAGCGTAATACGACTGTTTTTTAATAATGTTAAGGCGGCTATCACCTGGTGGTTAAGTTCGTTGGCATGGTTACAATGAATGACCATAACAATAGGAAAACAGCTCTTGTTGAAAATATCGATTAAATCCGTGGTAATTCGGGCCGGTAATACAGTAGGTAAACGGCTATGGATACGTAAGCGTTTTAAATGTTTAATCTGGTTAAGCTGCAGGATGAGCTTAGCTAAGCGGTTATCACTTAAGGTTAATGGATCTCCACCGCTTAAAATGACTTCAGAAATAGATGGGTTTTGCTCGATATAAGCGATTGCAGCTTGCTCTTTTTCTTTGCTTAGCTGAAAGTCAGCATAAGGGAAGTTCCGCCGGAAGCAATACCGGCAATTTATCGCGCAACTGCCAGTATTGATAAACAAAGCTCGGCCGTGGTATTTATGCAGGACACCTGGCACTTTAATGGCATTTAAATCACCTACTGGGTCATCACTAAAGCCTGGGTAAGACCACAATTCTGCCTGCAAAGGCAAAATTTGCAGCAGTAAAGGATCGTTTGGGGTGGCTTTTTTGATATTTTCCGCATAACTACGCGGCACCCGCAGGGGAAAGTTTTCAGCTGCAGTGGCAGACAAGGCGACAGCTTCTGGCGGCAATTCCAAATAACGGCACAAATCGTTTAAATTAGTAAAAGCATCAGCAAGTTGTTGTTGCCAGTTTTGAGGGGATGGTTCAGTTTTAAATGGGGCTGTGGCCATGAATCGGTTTATTTAAAGTTTTATCAGCAGTAACCATCAATTATAATGCTTTAATTTTTTAATGATGGCGGTTTTGAGGATAACATGGCTAGTTATAGTACAAATGAGTTTAAGGGTGGCTTGAAGGTGATGCTGGATGGCGATCCTTGTGCAATTATTGAAAATGAATATGTTAAACCGGGTAAGGGACAAGCGTTTAACCGAGTCAAGATTAGAAACTTAAAGACAGGTCGGGTAATTGAGCGCACCTTTAAGTCAGGTGAGTCACTTGAAGGCGCCGATGTTATTGATGTTGAAATGCAGTATCTCTATTCCGATGGTGAGTTCAGGCATTTTATGGTGCCGGACAGCTTTGAACAGTATCAAGCTGACGAAAAAACGGTGGGTGAAGCCGCGCATTGGTTGAAAGACCAAAACTTTTGCACCGTGACACTTTGGAATGGTCAGCCACTTTCAGTTATGCCTGCTAATTTTGTCGAATTAGCCATTACCGAAACGGATCCTGGTATACGTGGCGATACTTCAGGTGGCGGCGGCAAGCCAGCTACCTTAGAAACGGGTGCTGTGGTCAGGGTGCCGTTATTTGTCCAGTCTGGTGAAGTCGTTAAAGTGGACACCCGTACTGGCGAGTACGTTTCACGCGTAAAGGACTAGTGTTAATAGATTGGCAGCCTACGTGCACAAAGGCGCAATTGCAACTCAGGGCGAAACTGTTGGCCAGAGTACGTCAATATTTTGCGGAACGTGATGTGCTCGAAGTGGAAACGCCTTTATTAGGGCATGCCATAGGGACTGACCCACAATTAGCTTTTTTTACCACGCAGTATCATTTTTTACCCGAGCAACAAACCCTCTTTATGCAAACTTCGCCTGAGTTTGCTATGAAGCGTTTACTTGCTGCTAATTCAGGTTCTATTTATCAAATTTGTAAAGCCTTTAGAAATGGTGAGTCTGGGCGTTTCCATAATCCTGAATTCAGTATTTTAGAATGGTATCGTGTTGGCTTTAATTTATGCCAATTAATGGACGATTGTGCTGATTTGTTGGCATATATGTTTGATGGGAAGCCGATAAGCGTAGAAAGACTTAGTTACCCTGGACTGTTCCAGCGTTATACTGGTTTAAATGCCTTAGAATTCTCATTTGACGATTATTGTCATTATGTTCAACAAGAAAAGTTATCCGAGGCTATAGACATTTGCCAGCAAGATCATGCGACATGGCTAGATTTTATATTTAGCCATCGGGTGCAACCTAATTTAGGCCATGAGGTCATACACATGGTTTATGATTACCCGGCTTGCTTTTCATCATTGGCAAGGTTAAACCCCAATAATCACCAAGTGTTAGAGCGGGTGGAGTTATTCATCAATGGTGTAGAACTGGGTAATGGTTATTATGAACTGAGCAATGCTAAAGAACAAAGCCACCGTTTTGACCATGAAATGCTGTTGCGGAAACAAAATAACCTGCCTGAGCCAGTGAAAGATCTTCGGCTGATTGAGGCGTTGTCTACGGGATTGCCTGATTGTTCTGGTATGGCAATAGGCTTGGATCGTTTGCTGATGGTGTTAGCCGATATGGAAAGTATAGATCAAGTCATTGCTTTTCCGGTTAACATAGCTTAGCGGGAGCTAAGCTTTTGCTGATATAATCCAAGAATATGCATCATAAATAAATGATTATGTTAGTTACTCAATGAAATCAAACAAAATTTTACACTTGCTTTGGCCGTTGTTGATTGTTTGCCAAGCTGTTTTTGGCGGCGAAGACTTTGTAATTAGGGATATTAAAATTAATGGTTTACAACGTATTTCAGTTGGTACGGTGTTTAACTATTTACCCGTGAATGTTGGTGACCGGTTTTCCTTAGACAACGCCAGCCCAGTTATAAAAGCGCTATTTAAGACGGGGTTTTTTAAAGATATAACATTAGAACGGGAAGCCTCAACATTGGTTATTAATGTTGTGGAACGACCTTCAATTGCCAAAATTATTTTTGAAGGTAACAAAGATATCAGCAAAGATGACTTGTCCAAAGCATTAAAGAAAATTGGTTTGTCCGAAGGCAAAGTGTTTGACCAACAAGTGTTGGACAAAGTTGAACAAGAACTAAGCCGACAATATTTTAGCCGTGGCAAATATGGCCTAAAAATTAATACGGAAGTTGCTAAGCTCACCCGCAATCGGGTTGGTATAAAAATCAATATATCGGAAGGTCGGGTCGCTAAAATTAAGGAAATTAATATTGTCGGTAACCATGCTTTTGATGATGAAACCTTGTTACGTCATTTTGAATTGAGCACGACCAATTTATTATCCTTTTATACAAAAAACGACCAATATTCCAAGCAAAAACTGTCCGCTGATTTAGAGCAGCTTAGGTCATATTATTTGGACCGTGGTTATATCAACTTTTCGGTGGAATCGACGCAAGTAGCAATTACACCAGACAAAAAAGATATTTATGTCACTATCAATGTTAAGGAAGGTAATGTTTATACCTTAGAAAAGGTTAAGCTTGCGGGTAATCTTGTCGTGCCACCCGATGAACTTATAAAATTGGTTAAGGTTGGTCCCTCTGAAATCTTTTCTAGAAAAAATGCGACAGAAACCTCTAAAGCCATTTCAGACCGCATAGGCGATGAAGGCTATGCGTTTGCAAATGTCAATATGGTGCCTGAAATTAACGAGACTAAAAAAACGGTCGATATGACATTTTTTATTGATCCGGGTAAGCGGGTATATGTTCGGCAGATCAATGCAAGTGGCAACTCCAAGACCCGTGATGAAGTTATTCGGCGTGAAATGCGACAGTTGGAATCAAGCTTGGCATCCAGTTCTAAAATAGAGCGCTCAAAAACCCGTTTAGAACGTTTAGGATATTTTGAATCAGTCAACGTAGAAACGCCACCTGTGGTGGGTACGGCAGACCAAATTGATGTGAATTATACGGTGGTGGAAAAAGCTTCTGGTAACTTATCCGCCGGGGTAGGTTTTTCGCAAACCCAAGGGATAGTGTTAAATGCCAATATCTCTCAAGACAATATTTTTGGTTCAGGTAAACGCTTAAATTTGGCCTTTAATAACAGTACCTTCTTGACCCAATATCAAATTGGTTTTTTAGATCCTTATTTTACGACGGACGGGGTCAGTTTAGGTTACGATGTCGGCTACACTACCCGTAATGCCAATGCGGTCAATTTAACAAACTATACAACAGACGTTATCAATGCCGGCTTTAATTTTGGCATTCCGCTCAATGAATTTGATCGCTTACAATTTAATACCGAGATAAAACGCACGCGATTAAAAACCACTACGTTAACATCAGACCAAATTAGGGCATTTCTTAACCAACAAGGAAAAGATACGTTTGTTACTTTTGGCCCTTCTTTAGGTTGGACACATGATACCTTGAATAGGGCGATTTTCCCGGACAGAGGTAGGCAACAGCGGTTTTCCACATTAGTCACCTTACCAGGTAGTGATCTTGAATATTACAAGATCAGTTACAAGCATCAGCTTTATTTTCCATTAGCGCGGGATTTTACCTTTAGGCTTCAAGCAGAAGCGGGATATGGTGGTGGCTATGGCAAATCTAGCGATCTGCCGTTTTTTGAAAATTATTTTGCGGGTGGTTTTGGCTCGGTGCGCGGTTTTAATACCAATACGATAGGGCCAAGAGACACCATTAACGGTGTCCGTAACCGGCCATTTGGTGGTTCAAGTAAGTTGATTGGCAACGCTGAATTGTTTTTTCCCGTGCCATTTTTATCGGATGTAAAGTCCGTTAGGTTAGGTGCATTTTTTGATGCAGGTACGGTTAGCAAAAATTTCAATACTAGTGATTTAAAATATGCCGCTGGTTTATCTGGGGAATGGTTATCGCCGTTTGGTGCATTGGCGGTTAGTGCGGCCGTGCCATTGAATGCAACACCATTGGATGATAAAAAAGTGTTCCAATTTAATTTTGGCCAAAACTTCTAGATTAAGTTTTTGGTATAATGTTTTAAACTACGCTAGAAACTTGGGCTAAGTCCTCAAATTTTAGATATATACTCACTTCTTATCAAGCCGGAGAAAGGTTTAACAATGAAAACAAAAATTGCTTTATTTTTAGGACTTTTGCTGATATCAAATGTAAGCTTTGCTGATTTGAAAATTGGTTTTGTCAACATACCAGCCGTTCTCGAAAAAGCGCCGCAAGCTGAAAAAGCAAAAAAACGCTTGGAGCAGGAGTTTTCACCTAGGGATAAGCAACTGGTTTCCCAGCAAAAAGAAATTCAAAGCATGGAAGAAAAATTAAGTCGGGATGCTTCAGTAATGAGTGACTCGGAAAGAAGTAATCTTGAAAAAGATGTCTTAAATAAAAAGCGTGACGCTAAACGGGCACAACAAGAATTTAGTGAAGACTTTAATGTGCGCCGTAATGATGAGTTAGGCAAATTGCAACGCCGTATTATCGAAGCGGTACGTGGCATTGCGAAAGATCAAAATTTTGATTTGTTACTCACGGATGGTGTTATCTATGCCAGTGAGCAAATCGATGTAACGGCCCAGGTGCAGGAAAAGTTGTCAAAAATGCCTGAATAATAGATTGAAGGGTTTAACTTTAATCACTAAATAATAATTAATAATGCCTTCAACTTATGCCTGTCAAATTAGATATTTTACAAATACAAGAATTTTTACCTCATCGCTACCCTTTTTTATTAATCGATAAAGTGATTGAATGTGAGCCAGGTGTAAGGTTGTTAGGGGTAAAAAACGTCACCTATAACGAACCGTTTTTTCAAGGTCATTTCCCGCAAAAACCTATCATGCCCGGTGTTTTAATTCTTGAAGCTTTAGCTCAGGCGACTGGACTGCTGGCTTCAGAAACGGCACCTGATGTCTTAGGCAAAGGCATGATTTATTATTTGGTTGGTATCGATAACGTCAAATTTAAACGTCCGGTCGTGCCGGGAGACCAGCTTATGTTGGAAGCTAAGTTTATCAAGAGCAAACGTAATATTTGGGCATTTAACTGTTGTGCAGAAGTCGATGGGGAATATGTTGCCAGTGCTGAAATTAGATGTGCGGCGGTGGTGGAATAGCATTGATTGACCCAACAGCAATTATCCATGTTGGAGCCGAATTAGCGGATGATGTTTGTGTTGGTCCTTATTCGGTAATTAATGCCAATGTAAAAATTGGGGCTGGCACGGTAATCGGTCCGCATGTTGTTATTAAGGGCCCAACAAGCATAGGTCAACACAATCGAATTTATCAATTTACATCGATTGGGGAAGACCCTCAAGATAAAAAATATGCTTCTGAAATTACCCGGCTTGAAATAGGTGACCGTAATACCATACGTGAATTTACATCCATGCACCGTGGCACTAAGCAAGATCAAAGTGTCACCAAAATTGGCAATGATAATTTGTTTATGGCTTACACTCATGTAGCCCACGACTGCGTGATTGGTGATCATGTCATTATGGCCAACGGTGCTTCGTTGGCAGGGCATGTGCATTTGAATGACCATGCAATTTTAGGTGGGTTTACATTGGTACATCAGTTTACCCAAATTGGTCAATATAGTTTCTCGGCCATGGGTAGCGCAATTACCCAGGATATTCCGCCTTTCGTTATGGTGGGCGGTAAACCCAGCAAGCCGCACGGTATCAATTCAGTGGGCATGGAACGTAATGGTATTTCACCAGAGGATATTCGCTTAATCCGCAAAGCCTATAAAATCATTTATAAAATGAATTTTCGTTTGGAAGATGCCATTGAACAAATTGAAGAAATGGCTGGCGAAAGCAAACAAGTCTCAGACATGGTTAGCTTTTTACGAAATGTCACCCGCGGTATTTTACGCTAAATTGATTTCTCACCTAGATAAGAAGTTGTCATTGTATAAACAAGGATAATCTTTACTAACGTCATCAATCTCGTCAGGTTCTAGTATGCAGCTATTGGATAAGGCTTCCGCTATGGTGGCTGGCGTTGATGAAGCAGGGCGCGGGCCTTTAGCAGGGCCTGTCGTGGCAGCGGCAGTGATTCTTGATCCTGAATTCGTTATTGTGGGCTTGGCGGACTCTAAAAAGCTTAGCGCCAGTAAACGCAATCAGCTTGCTGCTATTATAAAAGACAAGTCCATAAGTTGGTCCGTATCACAAGCAAGTGTAGCGGAGATCGATGAGTTAAACATTTTACAAGCGACCTTGTTAGCCATGCAGCGAGCTGTTTTAGGATTGGCTATTGAGCCAACGTTGGTCTTGGTTGATGGTAATTTTGTACCTTCGTTGAGCATGCCTGCTCAAGCTATAATTAAAGGTGATGCTAAAGTGCCGGCAATTAGCGCAGCCTCAATTTTGGCCAAAGTCTATCGGGACGCGATGATGGAGGCATACCATCTACAATATCCGCAGTTTTCGTTTCATCAGCATAAAGCTTATGGCACTAAGCTGCATCTGGCAGAAATTGCTAGATATGGTATTTTAGAGGTGCATAGGAAATCTTTCAATCCAATCAAATCAATGCTCTTAGCGCAAAAGATTATTCAGTAAGTTTATTTGATTGCCCGATTATCAATGATGTTTACTAAGACAGCTGGGTCAGCTAGGGTTGAAGTATCGCCTAGGTCTTCAATTTCATTACAAGCCACTTTGCGTAAGATACGGCGCATGATTTTGCCAGAACGAGTTTTAGGTAATCCTGGTGCCCATTGAATGATGTCTGGATTGGCAATAGCACCAATTTCATTTCTTACCAAGCTCACTAATTCCTGCCGTAAGCTTTCCGTGGGAGTAACGCCATTATTTAATGTTACATAAGCATAGATGCCTTGACCTTTCAGATGATGGGGATAGCCGACAACGGCTGCTTCAGCGACTTGCGCGTGTAGTACGAGTGCGCTTTCAATTTCAGCAGTTCCCATACGGTGGCCAGAAACATTGATCACATCATCAACCCGGCCAGTTATCCAGTAGTAGCCATCGGCATCACGTTTTGCACCATCCCCGGAAAAATAATAGCCAGGGAAGCTTTTAAAATAGGTATCTACAAAGCGGGCGTGGTCACCAAATAAAGTTCTGGCTTGCCCGGGCCAGGGGAAGTCTAAAACGAGAAAGCCCTCGCCTGGCCCTTCAACTTGTTGACCGTTGATATCTATGAGTTGAGGCTTAATACCAAAAAAGGGTAACGTGGCTGAACCTGGTTTAAGTGCGGTAGCCCCGGGGAGTGGGGTTATCAGAATGCCGCCTGTTTCTGTTTGCCACCAAGTGTCTACTATGGCGCAGCGGCCTTCTCCGACGGTATGGTAATACCACTCCCAAGCTTCTGGATTGATAGGCTCGCCAACACTGCCAAGAACCCTCAGGCTGGTGCGTTGGGTACGCTTGACAAAGTGGTCGCCTTGCGCCATCAGCGTGCGTATGGCGGTAGGTGCGGTATAAAATATGTTGACGTGGTGTTTATCGATGACTTGCCAAAAGCGGTCCGCTTCAGGGTAAGTGGGGATGCCCTCAAATAATAATGTGGTGGCGCCGTTGCATAAAGGCCCGTAAATACAATAGGAATGTCCTGTGATCCAGCCTATATCAGCAGTACACCAGTAAATGTCGCCGGGATGATAATCAAAAATATATTTGTGGGTGATGGCAGCATAAAGCAAATAGCCGCCCGTGGTATGTAAGACGCCTTTAGGTTTACCGGTGGAGCCTGAGGTATAGAGGATAAAGAGTGGGTCTTCTGCGGCCATCGGTACAGGCGGGCAATCTGTCGAAGCGTAAGCCATAGCGTCGTGATACCAAATATCACGGGTATCATTCCAATTTATCGGGCCGCCCGTGTTTTTAATGACGATAACGTTTTTAAGTTGTGGGCACTGTTCGGCGGCATGGTCTACATTAGATTTTAAGGCGACAATTTTACCGCCACGTTTGCCTTCATCGGCACAGACCAGATATTGGCAATTAGAATCTAATATCCTATCGCGTAAAGAATCGGCAGAAAACCCCCCAAAAACAATAGAATGTACAGCGCCAATCCGTGTGCAGGCTAACATAGCGATGGCGGCTTCGACTATCATGGGCAGATAAAGACATACCCGGTCACCTTTGTTAACACCCAAGCTTTTTAGGACATTGGCAAATTGGCATACTTGCAGATAGAGTTCGTTATAAGTCAGTTTTTTATCTTCTGCGGGATTGTCGCCTTCCCAGATAATGGCAATCTGTTCGCCCTGTGTGGCCAAGTGCCGGTCCAGACAGTTGTAACTGACATTAATTTCTGCACCGTCAAACCATCGGATGAGGCCTTTAGGATAATCATACTCAAGGACAGTATGCCAAGGCTTGTCCCAATGAAGAAACTGTGCTGCCGCTTCGGCCCAAAATTTCTCAGGTTGTTCTATAGAGTGTTGATATAAGGTTTTATAGGTTTCAGGATTGATATGGGCTAGGGCGTTGATGTCTGGTTTTATGTCATAAAGCTTAATGTCTGACATGACTTTTCCTGGTTGATTTATAACGGCTCAAAGCTCAATTATAAATCAAGCGGTAAACTATCGGTACGGATTGATTGCTGGCCTTGTAATTTATTAGGCTTCCAGTTAAGGATTGCCCAACTCAGTATTTCATGGGTGGCGCTATTTTTTAATACGGCAGGTGGCGATTGTTTTAGCCATTGCAGTAGTTTAAACAGGACAGCGCTGGGGCTGTCTTGTTTAACAGCAGGCGCATGTGATTGTTTACTTAACTTTTGTCCTAGGGTATCGGTAACAATCGGTATATGGGCATAAATGGGTTGGGTAATCCCCAGTTTTTGTTGTAGATAAAGCTGCTTTGGGGTTTCATATAATAAATCCAGTCCACGTACAACATGACTGATCGCTTGTTGTTGGTCGTCTATAACGACTGCCAGTTGGTAAGCAATAATCTGGTCTTTTCTTTTAATAATGAAATCGCCATCCTGTTGCGCTAGATTACGGACTATTTCGCCCTGTAACAGATCATAAAATGAGATGGGCTGAAGGTTGGTTTTTACGCGTAAGGCAAAAGCTGAAGTTGGCTCGCTTGATAAGAGTCGGCATGTCCCAGGGTAAATATTTCCTGTTTGGCTGTGGTCAGACAGTTGTTTGCGGCTACACGTGCAAGGATAGAGCAAGTGCCCGGATAGCAAGCGTTGCAATGCAGCCTCATAAACGTCTATGTGCTGGCTTTGGTAATAAATCTGGCCATCCCAACACAGGCCAAACCGTTCTAATGTTTTTAGAATGCTGGCTGTTGAGCCTTTTTTAATTCGCGGTGTATCGAGGTCGTCTATCCTTAATAACCAGTGGCCCCTATTCGCCCGGGCGTCAAGATAACTGGCCAGGGCTGTATAGAGTGATCCAAGATGAAGGGGGCCTGTGGGTGACGGTGCAAAGCGTCCAATGTATGGCAAGTTTAAAGCTAAAAATTAGCCCATTTGTTTTTCGCGGATTTCATCTAATGTTTTACAATCGATACATAAATTAGCAGTTGGCCTGGCTTCTAGGCGGCGAATGCCAATTTCAATGCCACAGGATTCGCAAAAACCATAATCACCGGATTCAATTTCTTTTAACGAATCATCTATTTTCTTGATTAGTTTACGTTCACGGTCCCGTGTCCTGAGTTCTAGGCTAAATTCTGATTCTTGTGTAGCCCTATCATTAGGGTCAGGAAAGTTGGCGGCATCGTCTTGCATGTGATGTACGGTACGGTCAACTTCACGCATTAACTCGGCTTTCCAGTTTTTTAGAATGCTTTCAAAATGCTTTAATTGATCTGGATTCATATACTCTTCACCTTCTGTTTCGACATAAGGCTTAAAGCTGAATGGTGAAGCATCAATTTTAGACTTTTCGGTCATCCGTTAACTCCCAGCGGTAGTAAATAAACCGCACATTTTTAGCAGAAATATAAATAAATGGCAAGTGTTATTGGTATTATAAAAGGCATTTGGGGGTTAGTTTCAATGAATAGTCAATTGTCTTTGCGTAGCCAAAAAATGTCATCGTTTTATGTTATGGAAGTGCTTAAACGTGCTCAACAATTGGAAGCGCAAGGCCGCGATGTGATTCATATGGAAATTGGCGAACCGGATTTCCCAACACCTTCGCCTATTATTGAGGCAAGCTTAAGTCATATCTCAACTGGTGCTGTTAAATACACGGCGGCGGCAGGGCTGCCACAATTGCGGGAAAAAATTGTCGAATTTTATCAACAACGCTATGCTGTTAAATTAGCTAAAGAGCGGGTTTTTATTACGCCTGGTGCTTCAGGGGCTTTTTTATTAGCGCTAGGTGTTAGCCTTAATCCAGGCGATGAGTTATTGCTTGCTGATCCTTGCTACCCTTGCAATAACAACATAGTGCGTTTTTTTGATGGCACAAGCCGTTGTATCCCGGTCGATGAAGCCACGCAATTTCAACTAAATGCGAGGTTGATCGAGCAACATTGGTGCCTAGCCACTAAAGGGGTATTAATCGCATCGCCTTCAAATCCAACAGGCACTTTGATTGTTCCAGAGCAGCTGAAAATGGCTATCGAAAAAACGCATAGCTTAGGCGGCCAATTTTACTCCGATGAAATATATCATGGTTTAGTTTATGGTAACGAGGCCGCGACCGCGTTAAGTTTTAGTGACGATGTGTTTGTTATCAACAGTTTTTCTAAGTATTTTGGCATGACGGGTTGGCGTATTGGTTGGCTTATTGTGCCAGAGGGGTATGTTGAGGCCGTTGAAAAATTGGCCCAAAATGTTTTTATATCGACATCAACGTCTGCGCAATTTGCTGCAATGGCTGCTTTTGAACCGGCAACCATGTTGGAGCTAGAGCGCAGACGTGCAGAATTTGCCAGTCGCCGTGAGTTTTTATATGACAGTTTATTAAGTTTGGGTTTTGACATTCCCTGCAAACCTGAAGGCGCATTTTATATTTATGTCAATGCTGCTAAGTTTACTCAAGACAGTTACCAGTTCGCATTGGATTTATTGGAAGTTGAAGCATTAGCAATTACCCCTGGTAAAGATTTCGGCGAGCATAATGCCCAGCACATGCTGCGCTTTGCATATACGACATCAACCGATAGAATAGCAGTTGCTATGCAGCGTTTAAAAAATTATCTCAATCATATAGGTTAAGTTTATGGAAGTCGCACAAATCACAGCCCTCGGGTTAAAGCAAAAACTGGATAATCAGGATGTCTTATTTTTATTGGATGTTAGGGAGCCTTTTGAATTTAAATTTGCCCAAATTGCCGGCAGTATCTCCATTCCATTAAATCAATTACCAGAGCGCTTAGGTGAATTGGATAAAGATTCAGAAATAGTGGTCATTTGTCATCATGGTATGCGCAGTTTGCAAGCGGCTAACTTTTTAGTGCAATATGGCTTTGAAAACATCACTAATTTGATGGGCGGTATTGATGCATGGTCTATACAGTGTGATAGCGCTGTCCCAAGATATTAAGGCTCAAATATAGATATCAAAGGGTTCTACCCATACCTGATCTCCAGCTTGCACATTTCCGCTATGCTCAGGTAACACGATAAAGCAATTTGCCCGGCTCATGACTGTTAATAAGTGAGATTCCTGTTTACCCGCAGATTCAACAAAAAGTTCACCTTGTTCATTTTGGCTAAGGACTCCCCGTTGGAAATCCCGGCGTCCTGGCGCTTTTTTTAGGTTACTGGTGCAAATTGCCGGTAACCTTAAGGTTTTTTTATTGGGTGCCCCAGATAGTTGGAAAAGTGCAGGTTCTACCAATTGCTTGAATGTCGTGATGACAGCAATTGGGTTGCCCGGCAAGCCGAAAAAAAAGCAATTGTCCAGTTTGCCAAAAGCCAGTGGTTTACCAGGTTTTATGGCGATTTTCCAAAAGTCAGCTTGGCCATATTGCGTTAATATCTCGTGAATATAATCGGCATCCCCAACTGATGCGCCGCCTGTAGAAATTAATACGTCATGTTGCGCCGCAGCGCGTGTAAGCTGCTCATGTATGATATTTCGGTCATCCGGTAAAACACCGAGATCCGAAACAGCATAACAACTCTCCTTGAGCAATCCGATAAGGCTATAACGATTGCTGTCGTATATTTTGCCGGTGCTTAGGCTTTGGTCTAGGCCAATTAATTCATCCCCTGTAGAAAAAAAGGCAATTTTAATCTGTCGGCTGACGGTAACGCTGCTTACGCCTGCAGAAGCCAGCAAACCCAGATCGACGGCATTAAGTTTTTTGGGGGCAGGTAAGACACTTTGGTTTTGCATCATGTCATCGCCAATTGCCCTTATATTGCTGTTGAGCTTAATATCACCAGAAAAATGAATAGACTGTCCTTGAATCTCGCAGTTTTCTTGCATGACCACGCAATCGGCAGGATCAGGCACCACCGCACCAGTAAAAATACGTATGCACTGGCCGGCCTTTAGATGACCCGTGAACGGTCGGCCTGCCCAGGCGGTGCCGGCCAGTTCTAAACTAAAACCAGAAGTTACGCTATCGCGTGTCATAAAGGCATAGCCGTCCATTGCCGCTTGCCTATGGGTGGGTATATTGAAGTTAGCAGTTACTTCTTTAACTAATACACGCCCTAAAGCGTTGGCTAATGGAATAGATTCATTGCCGGATAAAGGTAAACATGCTGATTTTATACGTTGTAAGGCGCTATCTAGTGTCAGTAAATGAGAAGAAGGCGAAAAACAGGTGTCCGTTTGGGCTTGTTCCATGCAATACGCGGCAATAAAATCAGCGATAAGGGCTGGTTGGTTAAGGTCTAATAACTTAATGTGCTCTGGCAGTGTTAGGCTGACATTGCTTGCGACAGCGATGATATTTGGATCATTAGGGTACTGTAACGTATTATCCAGTTCTGTGCGGTATAGTTCTATTTTTGGAAATGCAGTATCTTTAAAGCCTTCAACTAAGATAAGGTCAAGTTTCTTGTTACCTAATAATTTAATTAAGTCAGCCAAAACCGGTTCTTGATGGGGTTGGCATTCAGAGATAGCGACGCGCCGAAATTTTGATGCTAACACCACGTTAGTAGCGCCTGCAGCACGAAGACGGAAGCTATCTTTACCGGGTTGGTCGATTTCAAAATCATGATGGCTACGTTTAATGGCGCCAACAGCTAAACCTTTTTGTTTTAAGATAGGAATCAACTGTTCAAGTAAGCTTGTTTTTCCTGTACCACTGGCGGCAATAAAACCGAGAGTAAGATTATTTTTATTTAGCATGATGTGAGTCATTAAGCTGTTATCGTGGTTAAGTCTATTCTAAGCTATTATTGGTAATGCCCATTAAATAGCCATTTATACCCCCAACCTATGGGAGCGAAAATTGATTCAAATGTTGCTGATAATAACCGTCATAGTGGTTATTTATTATATGCTGCAAGGCATGCTTAAGGCATCATCTACTGCGTGGTTACGCAATACTAAGCACTGGGCTTTAGTTGCCGCTGTAGTACTGTTTGTCGTTTTACTGCTTACTGGCCGATTAAATGCCGTACTCGCTGTGACTGTTGCTGGAATTGCTACCGTTTTGAGGTTTTTGCCGCTACTGTTGCGTTATGCGCCTGTTTTGCAAAAGCTTTGGCCTAAGTTTTTCTCTCAACAGGAAAGCCAGCACACAGGACAAACATCGTCAAAAGCGATGTCAATCGCTGAAGCATATGATGTTTTAGGGCTTAAAGCCGATGCGTCGCAGCAAGATATCCTTCAGGCCCATCGTAGATTGATACAAAAAATTCACCCTGACCGTGGAGGTTCAGATTATTTGGCAGCAAAAATAAATTTGGCAAAAAAAACGCTGTTAAAGAAGTAGCCTAATTATGGATAGTTTAAATTTAATTTTAGTGTTTTTAGGTATTATGCTATTAGCTTCATGTACGCATGACAAAAACTATGCACCTGTGATGGCTCATAGCAAAGATAGCCCCGCTTTAGTGGAAACAGTACCCAGCGCACCGGTGCTGAAAAGTCCTCCGAATATTAAAGTAGCAAATAATACTAAAAATAATACGATACCGGCCGAAACTAGATATTATGTGGTTAAAACCGGTGATACCTTATATTCACTAGGTCAGCGCACAGGACTTAGCGTTGAGAATCTTGTTAAATGGAATCAATTAAAGCCACCTTTTTATGTAAAGTTAAGGCAAAAATTAAAATTATTTGATCCAAAGTCTGCAGCTATAGGCGCTGAAAATAAAAAAAATCCTTTGCCTAACGTTAAAAATTTGGAAATTGTTGACAACAAAAGATCAACTATTTCAAATATTAATAAAAAAATGTTAAAGTTAAATTGGCAATGGCCGATAAAAGGCAAAGTGATTAAGAATTTCTCCCAATCAGGTAAAGGGATCGATATTAAGGGCAAACTTGGCCAGCAAGTTATGGCTGCTGAAGCCGGCAAAGTAGTCTATGGCGGAAAAGGCTTGATCGGTTATGGTAGTTTGGTCATTATTCAACACAACGAAGAGTATTTAAGTGCTTATGCCAACAACAGCACGTTGCTGATATCAGAAGGGCAGTCTATAGAAAAAGGCCAAGCGATTGCTGAAATAGGCAATGCTGGTGCAAAGCGGGCGACACTGCATTTTGAGATTAGAAAACACGGGAAATCGGTAAATCCACTTAAGTTTTTGCCAAAAAAACAATAACGATAATACTTCTGTATATATAGCGTTAGCCTGGAGGTAACTATGAAGGAAGAACTTGGAGCAATGGACGAAGAGGTTTCAATTCCATTTGAGGATGAATTACCGTTAGTGGACGAGCTTGAAGCGATAGACGAAGTTTTGGATGAGGCTTTGGATGATGAGTCGCTTGATGAGGATGAAATTGCACCAGCGGAGTCTCGACACGATACGGGGTTTGACGCTACCAGGACTTATCTTAATGAGCTTGGAAGGTCTCAGCTACTCACTGCTGATGAAGAAAAACTATATGGCCGGCGAGCCTTAAAAGGAGATGATCAAGCCCGCAATATCATGATTGAAAGTAATTTGCGTTTAGTGGTGAAGATTTCTAGACGCTATCTGAATCGTGGTTTGCCGTTATTGGATTTAATTGAAGAAGGCAACTTAGGCTTAATCCGCGCCGTGGAAAAGTTTGATCCTGATCGTGGTTTTAGGTTTTCAACCTATGCGACTTGGTGGATTAGGCAGACGATTGAGCGCGCGATCATGAACCAGACCCGTACTATCCGTTTACCTATCCATATTGTCAAGGAGATGAATGTTTATTTGAAAGCGCAACGTCACTTAGCCCAAATTCTTGATTATGAACCCAGTGCAGAGGATATTGCTAAGCATTTGGATAAGCCTGTTTCAAAAGTTGAGAAAATGTTGAAACTTAATGAACGTGTGACTTCTGTGGATGTGCCTTTTGGCAAAGATATGGATAAGCCCATATTGGAATCCATTTCTGATAGTGAGAGCTTATCACCTGGTGAGCAATTACAGGAAGAGGGAATACGCCATAATATAACGACTTGGGTATGCCAGCTCCCTGAAAAACAACGGGAAGTGATTTGTCGGCGTTATGGCTTGTGTGGCTATGATAACGGTACACTTGAGCAAGTGGCACAGGAACTTGGCGTCACCCGCGAGCGGGTTAGGCAAATTCAAATGGACGCACTGAAGCGGCTAAGGGAAATTTTGGAAACTAGTGGCTATTCGTTTGAGGCGATTTTTAATTAATAAGACGGCGTTGTAATGGCCAGTCGCGATAATTAAAAACCTGTCCTTCCTGGCGAACTTGTTCTATTTCACTTAGACAAATTTCTGCAATCACCCATTGCGTGGCGTTGAACTCGCCTATCGCTAGTACGCCATTATCGGGAAAGCCACGGTCTACCGGCGTATATATCGCTGCTGCGCCACAATTCTCATCAACAGCTTGGGACCATGGCGCTAGGCCAACAGTAGGTGATTGTATCAGATAGCATTGGTTTTCTAAGGCTCTGGCTTGGCAACCAATTTTTACCCGGTGATAGCCGGCTAAGGTATCCGTACAACTTGGCACTAGAATTAAATTAGCGCCCATTTCAACTTGTTTCCTGGCCAACATTGGAAATTCGCTGTCATAGCATACATTGATGGCAATTTTACCGAAATCAGTGTCGAAACATTTAAGTTCGTCACCAGCGGTAATTAACCAATGTTCATTTTCAAAACGGGTCATCATGATTTTATCTTGAAAATCAATTTGCCCATCAGGCCAAAATAAATAAGCCCGGTTACGGTATTCTGCCTTGCCAATCATGACGGGAAAAGTACCGGCTTGAATATAGCAGCCATATTTGCTGGCTAAGGATTGATATAAATCAACATAGTTAGAGTGTAAGTCTTGCAAGTATTGCAATTGTTTACTGAGCGAAGAATATATTTCTTGAGGGAATAAAGAGGCTAATTCCATACAGCCATATTCAGGAAAAACTAAAATTGAGGCACCGTTTGAGTGCGCTTCTTTCACCCAGTTTTCAATCTTCTGCGTATATTGCAGCCAATTTTCCAGAAAGCTAATGTCATATTGGGCGCTAGCGATTTTAAGCTTCATGTTTCAGCCAAAAAGTCATAGGTTTAGGGGTCTCTTCGGTATCGTCTAAGTCTTTCCAAAGATAATGGGTGGTCAATTCAGGGTGTTTAACATAACCGCGTTTATTCCAAAATTGATCCAGTGGTACATAATCAGGCGGACGGCGGGGATGCGCTAATGGCCTTTCAACACAGCAAAAAGTGATATGCTCAAATCCTCCCAAGGTTTTGGCGTGGGCTTCGCGGTGTTCAAAAAAACGCACACCTATTCCTAAGCCACGGTAAGCCCTATTTAGTACGGATTCACTACAATAAAACACTTTAGCTAAATCATAGCCTGCGTCAACAAACGGCCGTTTTAATTCTTCAGTTTCAAATGTCATTGGTATTGCAGTAGATGCGCCGACAATTTTATCACCATCAAAGGCAAGTACAATAATGCTTTCAGGGCAGTTTAAATAGGTTTGTAGGTATTTTTCTTCATATTCATAAGTGCCATCATACAAATAGGGGAACTCACGGAAAACTTCAATTCTCAAGCGCGCCAGTTCTTTGATATGGCGCTCTAAAGCTTGACCGCTGCAGCTTTCAACACGAATATTTTGGGACATAGGGGGGTGGAGGTAAAAAATAGTTTGGCACATTCTAGCGCATTTTTTGTCTGTTGCATCTACTATTGCGCGTGTAAACCGTGGCGGCGTTAATTTAAGGTAGTCTGGATTTTGCTCATCTTGGGCGATAAAAATGCGCATAAGTACTTGCAAAAAAGGTGGTGCTTTGCAGGATTTGATAAAGAAAAACGCAGTGGACAACTCTATTAAGAGGGATAGTGCAATGTAATTGTTTGCCAGCTGCGTTTTATTAATTCTTTGTCAATTCAAGGTAACACGCGATAGCGTGGTGGTATATATTTAATTAGTAATCTAATGGTGCGTTACATTAATTTAAACACTCAATTTTTAGGGATTTTATTTTATTTCGAAAATTAAAGTCGCTTAAGTCATGAATCTTAAAATTGGGATGGAATATGAGTTCTGACGATTCTAGCGCGTCTTTTTCTGTTAAACCCAGAGAGTGTAGTAACTCAGGGTTTTTTTGAATACCAGTTGCGGCAAGCTCAAAGTTAATATTTTCAAATACCGTTACAGTGGCTTTGGCGCCAACTTTTAAGCTATCAATGCGTGATTCCCAATTTTCGCCATTAATATTGTGCAAGTTTTTGAGTTGAATTGGGCCTTCCAAACGAAAATGAGTGCCACCATATTGGCTGGCTTGAAAAAATTCTGCCCAACAATTTTTTTCGTTGGCAAAACTGCTAGCAGTTTTGCCTAACAATAGTGTTAGCAGTGCCAATTTACAGATTTGGTTGGGAATGGAAAATCTTATGTTGTACATTGTATTCTCCTATTCAGGTTTGATTCGTTTATACGCTTTATTAACGCTTTATCTTTGTTTTATATCAATTCTAGCTATCCTTTGATGAGTTTTGGAACATATCGTTAGACAATCAGAAGCCTTGTTTTATCCATGTAATACCTTCTACGGGTAAAATGTAATCTATCTCGGTATGAAAGAGCGCTTTAGGCACAGCGGGTAAGGCTTAATACCCAAGATTATCGTGCAAGCAGATGTTTAATCAGAACTAAATTGCATACTGTAGTTATTAACAAAAACTGTGGATAACTCTGTGAATATCGTGCGTAATCCAGTACCGGTTAGGTGTATTTATTACCTTTTTGTTAAATTGTATGAATTTTAGACAGTTTAATTTTTATTTTAATAAACAATAGCTTAAATTATAAAAGTGGAGAGGGGTGGCGTTAAGCAGGAATGTTTTTGTTATTCAAATGGATTTAGTTTGTCAATATTTAAAAATGGGGATTCATTAGTTTAGGCATGTTAAGATAATTTAAATTTTTAACGTGGCTAACATGATGAACGCACAGATTCAAACTCACCTGCTTAACGGGCTGGTTTTTGATAACCAGTTTGTTCATAAACTTCCCGCAGACCCTGAACTTGAAAACAATCGTCGGCAAGTGATGGGTGCTTGTTATTCGAAAGTAAGGCCTACCCAAGTTTCTAAGCCCAAGCTAGTTGCCTATTCAGCGGAAATGGCAGAACTGTTGGATATGTCGTCACAAGCTTGTTTAACTGAAGAATTCGTTCAAGTGTTTGCAGGTAACCGATTATTGCCAGGCATGGAGCCTTATGCAATGTGTTACGGCGGACATCAATTTGGTCAATGGGCCGGGCAGCTGGGTGATGGGCGCGCGATAAATTTAGGCGAAGTGACCAACAGTCAAAAACAGCATTGGACTTTGCAATTAAAAGGTGCAGGCCCTACGCCATATTCACGTAGTGCTGATGGTCTTGCCGTTTTGCGGTCGTCAGTCCGTGAGTTTTTATGTAGTGAAGCTATGTACCATCTGGGCGTTCCAACAACGCGCGCACTTAGTTTGGTTTTAACAGGCGAGAATGTGGTTCGGGACATGTTTTATGATGGTCATCCCCAACACGAACAAGGTGCCATTGTTTGTAGGGTAGCGCCAAGTTTTGTGCGCTTTGGTAATTTCCAGATTTTTGCCTCCCGTGGTGAAATTGATCTGTTACGGCAGTTGGTCGATTTTACTGTGCGGCGCGATTTTCCCCATTTAGGCGAGCCTTCAAAAGCGGTCTATTTAGCCTGGCTTGAGGAGGTGTGCCAACGTACTGCAATAATGGTATTACATTGGCTCAGAGTGGGTTTTGTCCATGGTGTGATGAATACGGATAACATGTCTATTTTAGGCTTGACCATCGATTATGGCCCCTACGGATGGTTGGAAAATTATGATCCAGATTGGACACCCAATACAACTGATGCGGCTAACAAACGCTATCGTTATGGAACACAACATCAAATCGCCTTATGGAATTTAGCTCAATTAGCTAATGCCATTTATCCGTTGATTGAAGATGTTGATGCATTACAGCAAGCTATCAATACCTTTGTTACTACTTTTGAGGATGGTTGGCATCAACAAATTGCCAATAAATTAGGTCTTAAACAGTTTGATATAGCCAATGATAATGCGCTATATGATGAATTGGTCGTACTATTGCAGTTAGTAGAAACAGATATGACCTTGTTTTATCGGCATTTAGCAGATTTGGATGCCGAAATTGTTGATTTTGGCAACCTTACCGATGCAGACTTGGTTGCCCCCTTAACTAACGCTTACTATCAACCCGAACAGCTCACCGCGGAATACCTCTCACAACTTGCTGAATGGCTTAAAGTTTATATCAAACGTGTGCAAAAAGATGGCACTTTAAATGCTGAGCGACGCTTAAAGATGAATGCGGTGAACCCTAAATATGTCTTGCGTAATTATTTAGCGCAACTGGCTATTGACAAGGCAACTGATGGGGATTATTCAATGATTTCCGAACTACAAGCTGTGTTAAGGCAGCCTTATGACGACCAGCCAGACAAGGAGTTTTTTGCGGCAAAACGGCCTGATTGGGCTAGGCAGCGACCCGGTTGTTCCATGCTTTCTTGTAGCTCATAAGTTAGCTTTTAATGGGGAAAGCAAAGGCGGCTCGTATCCAATTAAGCTAACCATTACTAAGGCTGGTTTTAAGACGCTCCATTATTAATCCTATTTTTTTGAGAAGCACATGTTTTTTTGGCTAAAGCGTCTAGGTTTAGTTTTTTTTTGTTTAATTTTATGTCTTGCGGCCATCACTTATTACCAAGGTTGGCAATATTTAGGTGCTTATACCGGCGGCGGCTTTGCCCGCAAATTACCAACATTTACGAACAAAGAAAAGAATCAAGTTTGTGCCGCTGCGCCAATTAAGGTAGTTAGTTACAATGTGATGTATGGTTCGGCGTTGATAGAATCCTTTGCCAGCCGCTTTTTACACGGAAAAACGGGCAAAAATGAATTGCCGTGGTCCACACGTAAAGCTGAAATACGTCAACGGATTGCTAGCTATACTCCAGATTTGGTAGGGTTACAGGAAATGGGGGAAGATTCTGACGTTGCAGAAATTATGGCGCTGGATGACTATTCCATCGTTGGCTATCATACTAAAACTTTTCAATATGATGATTCCGTTTTGCTTTACAAAACAGCGCGTTTTCAAGCGTTGGATAGCGGTCAGTTTTGGTTAGGAAAAACCCCGGATTTGCCTCTGTCGTTAGGTTATCGGCCACTCGCGGTGCTTCGATATGTCAATTGGGTGTTGCTGCAGGACAAAAACAGCGGTTTTACCTTTCTTTATGTTAATACCCATTTCGACAACGCTAGCGTCAATAAAGAACCTAGTGCGAGCTTGTTTCGGGAACGGATTGCAAGTTTGTCCCATTTTATGCCTATCATAGTAACAGGGGATTTTAATACACGAGGCGACACCGAACGATACCGCCGGTTAACGGGCTTGGATACCACACCAGTATTGTTGGAAAATGCTTATCAGCTAGCGCATGCCCCAGTGGTTGAAGCCAGTGTACATCCAGATCAACGCATTGACCATATTTTGGTCGGTGGGCCATGTTTAGCCGAGGCAAAAGCTTGGTTGATTGATGAGCGGCCATTGCAAAATGGGCAAATGGCTTCGGATCATGGTTTGGTCTTTTCTGAGATACAATTTTTTAAGAAACCGTAAGATTGCATTACCTTTTATTAACAACGAAACTTGCAGCTAAAGGATTTGGGCTTGTTAGCTGGATATTATTCCCAACGACCATAAATAATAGTTGGCAACTATAGCTATGACGATTGATTTTATTGGCATCGCCCAAAACACTAGGGCTGACTTTCGCAAAATAAGCTTGGGTGTATTCATCAGGCCAGTAAAAGAATTTCAGCAAGACGGGCTTGTGAACCCGTCTTGCTGACTTTAGTTAATACTATCTACGAAGCAAAAGGGCAGGTGTTGTTGTTGAGTTTGCCACGATAATTATTGACTGTAGGAATAACAACATCAGTAAAGTATTTTCCTTCAAACTGGCTGTTCCAGGTATCCCAAACAATAATGTTGGCATGTAACCGCTCATTAAGCATTTGGTAGATTTTTTGATGTTCAATTAATGCATCTTGTAGTGTTGCAGTTTTAGGGACAGAACCTGATTCTACGGAAGGGGCTATTAACATTTTTGTATAATTATCCCTTGCAAATTGGTACCAGCTCCAAGTGTTTTCGTTGGCAACAATAGTATCTGGCCAACCAATACCACCCCACGATGCTAAATTGGATACTATGGGTGCTAAATAAGTGTTGTTAAGCGCATAAGGCCAATTAATGTATTGGGTAAGGATGACTTGGGGTTGTGCGGTATGTATAGCGGTCGCCAAGCGTTTAAGCTGAACATATAGCGCTTTAACGGTTAATATTGGACGTGACTTTAACAGTTTAGAATCTAAAGCGGTCTCTTCTGTTGCTATGCCCAAAAAGTATGGGTCAGCATTATAGCGGTTGGCTATAGCCGTAAGTAAGGCTATATAGCGTGTCATGACACTGCTTTCCCAAATTTGTGCATAACAGATACTGCTTGAGTAAGGTGATCCGTCACGTAATATATCCGAAGGTATAAATGCCGAATTACAGCCCGTTTGGAAAGTGCGGTCTTGAACTCTAACCCGGAAGTGTTTGCCTTGGCTTTTGGCTAATTCAAAGGCTTGGTCTAGCCTTGTCCAGTCATATTTTCCTGGACTGGTTTCTAGCATGCCCCAGTTGATTTGATAAAAAACCCCTTTAAAATTGATCACATCATTGTAAGTAAGAATATTTTTTAAAGTAGATAGGCCATTAGCTCCCCGGGTGGCGTCATCCTCAACTCTGAATTCCATACCAGGTTGGAATTTATCGCATCGGCTTGCGGCAGCTGCATTGTTTGATGTGGCAAGCACAAACAAAGATACTAGCATTGCCAAATAAAAATTTGATCTAAACATCATAAAGTTAAGCCTCTATAGTTAAGGTAGTCGCAGTATTAAAATATTTTTGCTGGATAGGTTTTGAAGTTGAGCAAGACAAAACCAATCCCTTGGTTATATTTTTAGCAGTTGAATGCATGATCTTCTGGGGAACACGTCACAAAATCATCGACCTAAAAACAGCGACCTTTATATAGGGCTAGCCTTAAATATTTGTTATTTGTGCTACTATTCATATGCTAGTAAGCGAACTTGTGGCAGATTTGGGGCTTAATTGTTACTCGCTACCGTTAACTATATTTAATGAAAACTTACTTAAATTTTGAACGGGTCGACTATTTGATAGAAGCCAGAAACTCAGGTTTTGTGGCTAAGCTTTTAGTTTTTAGCAAAAGCTTTCTTTCTGGCCAAATACGCTTTATGGTTTAATTCAAAGCAGTTTATGGCTTAAGTTGAAGGGCTTATTTGCATCATGTTTTTTAACATAAATATTTTAGGGCTACTTTTGAATCAGGCAAGGAGACACAACACAATGCATCGTCTAGTTAAACTCAATTGGATATTAATGCTGCTCGCATTATTTTTTTCGATTCGTTTAAGTATAGCGGCTGATGTTATTGGCCCAGATGATGTGCTACGCATTTCGGTTTATGGCTATGAGGATTTAAAAACCGAAACTCGAGTGGCTGGGGATGGCAGGATTACATTTCCGCTAATCGGTGAAATTCAAGCGGCTGGAAAATCCAGTATTGAGCTTGAGGAAGCAATCGCCATTCGTTTGATTGAAGGCGGATTTATCCATAATGCCCAAGTGAGCGTTGCTGTTTCTGAGCGGGTAAGCCAACATGTCTCTGTGCTGGGCTATGTTAATAATCCAGGTAGGTATGCCTTGGATTCTGACAGCTCTGTAATTGACCTGATCGCTATGGCAGGTGGGGTGAATGATGCAGGTGATAGTAAAATTCTGGTAACGCGCAGCCTGAATGGTAATTTTGCAAAATATGAATTTAATTTAGCGGATTTTGCCGATAAGCCAGAAACAGTATTGGCTTTAAAAATGCAAAAAGGTGACGTGGTGTTTGTACCTAAGGCTCCGGTGTTTTATATCTATGGTGAAGTGCAACGGCCAGGTGGTTATCGTTTGGAAACAGATCTTAACATCGCTAAAGCGCTTTCCATTGGTGGTGGTCTAACACCAAGAGGTAGTGAAAATGGTCTGCAGATTAAACGAAAAAATGAACAAGGAAATTTGGAAGAAATTGATGTGGGTTTGGCAACAACGGTATTAAAAGATGACGTGATTTATGTTAAAGAACGTTGGTTTTAATCCTTCTTTGAAAGCTTACAACAGATTGCAGCTAAGTCAGCGCATGGCCATGTTCTTTCACCTATATAATTGAGAAGTATGCCCTAATGAATATAACGCAATTAATGACCATCTTATGGTACCGAAAAAAAATTGCCCTTTATGCTTTGCTGTTAACCATTTCAACGGCTTTTTTGGTCAGTGTGTTATCAACTAAGCAATTTGTTGCCAGTAGTTCGGTGGTTATCGATCAACGCGCTGATGACCCTTTAACGGGTTTACCTATCCAGCCCCAGCTTTTGGCTAGTTATATAGCCACACAAGTCGATATTATCGGTAGTCATCATGTAGCAAGAAAAGTAGTTGAAAAATTAAAGCTAGATAGCAATGGTAAAATTAGGGAAGCCTATATTAAGTCTGGTAGCCAAGGCGATATAGTTGATTTGGCAGCCGACTTAATTAGCAAATATTTAGAGATCAAACCCGCGCGCGAAAGTAGTTTAATTGAAATTAGCTATAGTGATGAGGATCCCGATTTTGCAGCTTTAATGGCCAATAGTTTTGCTGATGCATATATTCAAACCACTGTTGAATTGCGGGCTCAGCCGGCAAAATTAAATGCTGATTGGTTTGACACCCAAATCTTGGCGTTACGCGAACGCTTAGAAAAAGCGCAAGCTAAGTTATCAGTTTTCCAGCAACAATCCGGCATAGTGGGAGCTGATGATAAGTTAGACATAGAAAATGAACGCTTGGCTGATTTGTCCAAACAGTTATTGGAAAGCCAGGCGCGTTCTGATGAATTTAAGTCAAAAACCGGTAATATCAAAGATATTAATAGCTCAGATTCTCTTCAAGAAGTTTTAAATAATCCTTTAATACAGTCGCTTAAATCAGAATTAGCAAAAAGGGAGGCTAATTTTGCAGAGATGACGAGGCGCTTAGACAAAAATCATCCGCAATATAAGCAAAGTGAAATAGAGATTGCTACGCTACGCAGCAAAATTGATTCAGAAATAAAAATGATACGTAAGAGCATGGTCAATAGTTTTGAATCGTCAAAACAACTAGATACGATTTTGATCAATGCGTTGGCTGAACAAAAGGCCAAAGTATTAGAATTAAGAAAACAGCATGATGAAATTGCAGTATTAAGCCATGAAGTGGAAAATGAACAAAAAGCATTTGATTCTGCGATGCAGCGGACATTGCAAGTCCGCATGGAAAGTGAATTTAGCCATACTAATATTTCAATATTAAATAAGGCTTACCCACCGGTAAAACCAGCTAAGCCAAAAAAATTATTAAATATGATAATTTCCGTTTTTATGGGCGGGATATTGGGCATGGGTGCGGCTATATTTGCTGAAATATTAGACCGTAGAGTGCGTTCGAAACAAGATCTGACTGAAGTTTTGGAGTTACCCGTTTTTGGTGTTGTTTCTGCCTCAACAGCTAATGCAAAACTTAAACATTCCATGTGTCGAACTTAAAAGGGCGGCTAGCGATAGTGCATAAGATTTTTTTACCGCCAGGCTATGCCGGTCTTGATAGCGCTGCAGGCATTGTTTGATAATTTACTGGCGAAACATCAATCTTAGTCATTAATTTAGAGCGTCAGACCTTAATATTGATAGCTTGAATTTCAGAGTCTAAAGCTTAATAACACACAGGCAAACCATGATTGGACACGAAAACATAAAGGCTGAAAGTTCAACATCGATAGGTGCATTATTGTTGGATGCCGGAAAAATAAGCACGGCAGATGCCGAACGCATAATTGCTTTTCAAAAACAAGAAGGCATGCGTTTTGGCGACGCTGCAAAAGCTTTGGGCCTTATTAATGAAGACGATATACAAAAAGCCTTATCATATCAGTTTGATTACCCTTACCTTGCGGCGAGCGAAAATAATTTTTGTTGGGAGCTGGTGGCCGCGTATCAACCTTTTAGCGCACAAGTGGAAGCTCTCCGGGCTGTGCGCAGCCAACTGATATCGCGTTGGTTAAGTGAACATAACACATTGGCTATTGTTAGCCCTAGCCGTCATGAAGCGCGTAGTAGTATGGCCGCAAATTTAGCGATAGTATTTTCTCAGTTAGGTGAACGGACATTGTTAATTGATGCAGATTTAAGGCAACCTAGGCAACATGAGCTATTTAAACTAAAAAATGATTATGGTTTGTCAGATGTTATGGCCGGTAGGGCGGATTTAACTGTGGTTAAGAAGATTTCAGCGTTTCGTGATTTATCGTTATTGTTGGCTGGTACCGTTCCGCCAAATCCCGTTGAATTAATTAGCCGTGGTTTAAAGAATTGCTTACAGCAATTGCAAAACCAATATGATGTTATTTTAGTTGATACTTCAGCAGCCGAACAAGGTGTTGATGCATTAGTTTGTAGTGCAAGTTGCGGGGCTTCATTGCTAGTCGTAAGACAGCACCAAACCCGGGTAGATGAGGTAAAACGTTTAAAAGATGAATTAAGGGGGAACGGTAGTTTATGCCTTGGTGCTGTGATTGCTGATTTTTAAGGCGTTGCAATAGTCTCTAGCATGGCATACGTAGCTTTTGTTTTATGGCAGTCTAGCTCTAAATTTACAGATGTTGGCTTGCGTTTTTTGTCGATTTGCTTATTTTGCTTAGCATGTTGTCTTAGTTCGGTAAAACTTTATGCGGCAGCATCAGAGACGGATACGTTTAAGCCTTATTTATCCTCCAGTATTTTGTACGATAGCAACTATTTACGCTTGTCCAAAAGCGCTAGCCCGTCCATTACCGGTGGAGTTAATGATTTCAGCGAGGTATTAAAACAAGCTTCTGCTGGTTTTGATGTCGATTGGAAAATTAGTAGGCAACATATACTCATTAAAGCGAATATTAACCAAAACTGGTTTGAAAACTTTACGAGTTTGGATTATTTAGGTTGGAATAACCGGGCCCAGTGGGATTGGCAGGTTGGTAATCAACTAAATGGTGAGATTGGCTATGGCAATCGTAAATTTTTAGGTACCTATAATCAATTAAATGCCTTCATCCCGAATCTATCTACAACGCAAGAGTATTTTGCAAATGCGGGGTATTTGTTTCACCCGAATGCTAGGTTGAAACTGGGCGTATTTCGGACAGATTCACAATTTGATAGTGTTAGTCGGGCAACCAGTAATATTTTAGAGGATAATTTTGAAGCTAATTTGCAATATATTAGCCCTTCTTCCAACATTATAGGTTTCCGTTTTTTGGGGACAGATGGACGCTATCCCCAACGCCAATTTATACCTACACAAATTCTTGATACGGCTTATAGCCGATTTAATTATCAATTGACTTGGGACTGGCGGCTAGACAGCAAGTTTAGGATAGACGGTAATGCGGGATATACGGAACAAAATTTTGAGCATTTTCGTGTGCAAAATTTTAGCAGCGTGGTAGGCCAATTAAATTTACATTGGCAATACAGTGAAAAAACCTTATTAGAATTAAATCTAAAACGGGAAATTGGCCAAGCTTTAAACGTAAATTCCAGTTTTATCCAAATTCAAGGGGTAGAGTTTAATGCGAGATGGCAATTGTCTCCTAAATTAGTCCTTCAATTACCGCTCAGTTACCAAGAACAAGCGTTTTTAGGACAGTCTGGTGCCAGTTTTGCCAATCTTCCCCAGCAAATAAACCAATTGACGAGCGTTGGTTTAAATTTGTCGTATTTGTCGTTTAATGGTTTTACTATTAATTCCCTGGTTAGTTATGAAAACCGCGATTCTAATTTCAGTGATCGAGTTTACCAAAGCTTTTCCGCAGGTATGAATTTCAAATTGGTATTTTAGGTGCAAAGTAATCAAAAAATGCTTAAAATATTCAAAGTTACGATTTTAGTTCGCTTAGTCGCCTTTTAGTAGGAAAGGTTCATTTATAAGCGATATAAAAATTTAAAAAAGTAGTCTCCAAAATTGTTAACAGGCACTTAAATAGCTACCCTAAAAGTTCTACTTTTAATTTTAAGCGTTTAGTTACTTTTATTCCTACATTAAATTTTCTCGCCAAGTTTCTCAATACTATCCATTACAGGCAAACATTAATGACGCAATATGGTCACGAGCGAGTGAAGCGCGGCATCATAAATTTTTTAGTTGGCAAAGGTGTTTCTGCAGTTAGTGGCTTTTTTGCCATGCTACTTGTCGTCCATGGCCTTTCTATTGCTGATTTTGCGGCTTATTCGGTAGTCGTGGCATTGGTGGAAGTATTCAACGCGATAACTGGTTTTGGTTTCACTCATATTATTCTTCGATATGTCCCAGAGTTATACGCCAACTCTAGATTTCACACGTTACGGGCTACGCTGAGTTTCCTTTTTGGAGTCAGGACCATTATTTTAATCGTTGCACTTGGAACGGTATGGTTTTTTTCACATAGGGTGTCTGCTTGGATAGGGTTAGAACATTTCATCCCTGAATTTCAAGCTTTTTTGGTGGTGGTTGGTTTTAGATCCAGCAATCAATTTCTAACTCAAATTCTAGAGTCCACGTTACATCAGGGAGTTGTTCAAAGTGCCAATTCTTTAGTTAATATTGGCCGTTGTATTGGCATGGTTTGGTTAGGTAGCGAAGCTTCAGTCAATTTGCTTAATGTTGTTTGGCTGGAAGCATTTTGTGAAGTTTTATCGACTATAGTCATGCTGGCAGGCATATTTTCGGTGATTTGGCTGAACCGATCTAATCCCGATGATACCCATAGCCATTGGTATCAATCCAATCGGCAGCAACTTATTCGTTTTGCTACGTTTGCATATTTACAGCATCTTGCTACTTTACCATTTGGCGGTACGATTAATCGGTTAGTCGGAGGCGCCATGTTGGGTGAGCAAGCGATGGCAACCTTTGGCTTTGCCCAAAGCCTTTATGAATATGTTAAGCGTTATTTGCCTACGCAGCTATTGATCGGATTAATTCGGCCAGTTATTGTGGCGCGTTATACAACAACCGGTAGCTTTTCCTCTGTTGCAAAGTTATGTGAGCAGTTTTATCAAGTCAATTTTGCATTGCTAGCGGGTTTATTAGCTATTTTTTGGGTAGATGGTGAATCGATTATGACGGTTATATCAGCCGGAAAATATGCTGAATCTGGCACTAGCGCAATGATATTGTGTGCTTTATTGATGTTTATCGTTTTTGAAACACAACGCTTAGTTTTAGAGTTGCTTGCGCAAATGGTTGAGCACTATGAAGTGATGGTGCTAAGTAATTTAATCCTTTCTTTTTCAGTATTTGGTGGCATCGCAGCTATACCTTGGTTAGGTGCAATTGCATTTCCTCTGGCCAATTCACTGGCAATTTTTTTGACTAATATTTGGGTTATGTTCCAGCTTTCATCATTGGGTTACCCGTATCAACATGATTGGCGGGCGACGTTTTATACGCTGTTGATTTTTTTGCTGACTATTGCTGTGGGTAAGTTATGTCAATATGCAGGCTATGATTGGATAGTGACATTGCCTATCACAATGGTCTGGTTTATTTTATTATTTTTGCGGCTTAAGTGGGAGCCGAGCTTAGGGTTAATTAAGGATTTAATTGGAAAAAAACTAAACCAAGAGTAATGGTTTTTTATTAGTCCCAATATTTTATGGGTTATAGCGAAAACCACCTAGAACATAAGAAATCTTTTCTGGCTTTAGGGATTTTAGGATGGATATATGCCTAATTTGCTGAAATTGTATTTTTGATTGTATCTTCAATCGTTTTGGCAATTTTGAGCGCACCTTGCTCTTGCATCAATGTTAAATGGTCTCCTGGTACGGTATAAAGACTAAGTTTATCGCCAAATAATTTATGCCATTCAACATCGGGTGTTTGTTCAGTGTGTAACAAACTAGTTTGCTTTAGTGGATTGAATATAGTCACTGTACTCCAAGCGTAATAGCTTGCTATATATTCTGAGAGCTTATTTTGTATGGGTATAGACTCCCAGCTTTCTGGACGGTATTTTGGGCCATAAACCAATTCTGAAATTTTATTTTTAAAATTTCGCAGGGTATCACTAAGTTTTTTTGACAGTTCTTTTGCTGAGATATTAATTATATTGTTTATTTGTTCCCTAAAGGGTAATCGTGTTCTGACGGATATATTTGGGATGTAGGGATCAACCAAAAATACGTGCCCTACGTGCAGGTTTTGCTTGGCCAATTGTTGGGCAACTTCATAAGCTAACAGACCGCCTAAACAATGTCCTATAAGAAAATAAGGGCCATTCGGTTGGTATAAGCGTATCTCTTTGACATATTCGGTAGCCCAAGATTCTATTGTGGGCAAAATCTCAAGTTTGCTACCTATTGGAGCCCCTACGCCATAACGTAAGCCTAAGACAGGTTGATGTTTACCTAATTGTTTGACAACTTCAAAATTGCCTTTTGTGCCATACTCAAGCCAAAACAAAGGTGGTCTAGTACCCTCTTTTTGAACGGGAAAAATAGAAAACCAAGGTACCTCTTGAGATTGTGTTCGGAGAAAACCTGCCATCTCGGCTAGGGTAGAAAAATTAAACATGGTTACTAATGGCAAGGGCGTGTTAAAAACTTTTTCAATTTCGGCAAGCAGTGATGCCGCCAACAGCGAATGCCCCCCTAAATCGAAAAAATTATCGTACCTACCAACGCGTTTTACCTTGAGTTGAGTTGCCCAGATTTTAGCTAGTTTTGCCTCGGTATCATCTATCGGAGCTACATAGTCTCGCATGTAGTAATCATTAAGGCTGGGGGTGGGCAGGGCTTGCCTGTCTAGCTTGTTATTGGCAGTCAAAGGCATTTTTACTAGATGTACATACGCGGCAGGGATCATAAATCCAGGTAATTTGCCAATTAAGAATTTACGTAATGTCTCTGCCCCAACTATGGTGTCGCTCGTATAATAAGCCACCAAACTCGGGTAGCCACCATCCTCAAGCGCGATTACCACGGCTTCATGGACAGGGTCATAGTGGGTTAAGGCAAATTCAATTTCGCCTAACTCTATCCGATAGCCGCGGATTTTTACTTGATGGTCATTGCGGCCTAAGAACTCAATATTTCCATCCTCTAATTGCCGGCCTAAATCACCTGTTTTGTAAATCTTATTCTGGGGCGAAGTAAAAAAAGGGTTATTGATAAAGCGCTCTTGTGTAAGGTCTGGTTGGTTTAAGTAGCCTAGGGCTAGACCATCGCCACCGATATAAATCTCGCCAATTTCTCCAGTTGTTACTGGTTGGTAGTCAGCATCAAGAATATAAATTTGAGTATTGGCTATAGGTTGGCCAATGGGAATATTATTAACTTCGTGGTTAATTTGAGTGATTTCGTAGGCAGTTGAAAATACAGTGGCTTCTGTAGGGCCATAGAGATTGAACAAATGCTTAGGGGGATTTTTTGCCAGTATATTGTTTATGATTTTGGGGTTTAGCTTGTCACCGCCAAATACTAAGTAGTTTAGGCCAGTTAAATATTTACCTAAAATTTCGGCATGTCGATTGAATAGCACTACGGGTAAGTCTAGTACACTGATGCTATTACGTTGTATGAACTGGCCTAGCTGTTCAGCATCAAGTAAAGTCGGTTTTTCAATTACAATTATGGCCGCGCCATTTAATAGGCTTGCCCAAATCTGAAAGGTTGACGGGTCAAACGAGGTGTTTGCCGTATAAGCAACCCGGTCTTCTGGGCTAATGTTAACCCTGCCATTATTAATTACTAGATTGACAATGCTCCGGTGCCCTACCATAACGCCTTTAGGCCTGCCTGTTGAACCGGAGGTATAAATGATATAGGCCACTGCGTCTGCGTTTTGGCCATCTTCTAGTCTGTTTAAATTATGCTCAGGATACTTTCTCCAGGCAGCCTGGCTACCTTCGAGAGAAATATTTTCAATATTGGCAAGGTTAGTTATTTCTAAATCATTGGTTTCGCTTAGTACTGCTAAAGGGCCGCTATCAACCAGCATATATTGCAAGCGGTCAATGGGATAAGATGGATCTAGCGGCACATAGGCTGCATCAGCTTTTAAAATAGCTAACATGCCGACAATAATATTTATACCGCGCTCGGCGAATACACCAACTCGAGAACCTGGTTTAATGCCAATATCCCTTAAAAAATGCGCAAGTTGATTGGCAAGACTATTAAGTTCTTTATAACTTAATTGTTGCTCCTTGAACTTAACAGCAACAGCATCAGGGGTTTTTTCTACTTGAAGTTCGAATAAATAATGGATACTGCTATGCTTAGGATAGTCTGTTTGCGTCGTGTTCAATGTGTATATAGATGAATTAAAGGTTGAAGTACTAAGAGCATAGTTGCTATTTTTTTGATGTTGCACCATGGCACCTTTCTTAACAAAACGTTACGTTTATATGTATTATAGTATTAAGCTTTTCTTAAACTAAAAAAATACGCGTTTTTTTGTTTAAAGTATAGAAAATTTAAGTCGAATTGGTAGTTCTCATAAATTTATCTAAAAAAACAGTACGAATGTCTTGGGATCAAAGGTTTTTTGTTGCTAGCAAAAAGTCGTGTGGTAAAAATTTATACTTATAGAGTTGGATTAATTGTGCATATCGACTTAATTTATCTTAGAAAAGAGGTAGTCAGCACTAAGTTGCAGCCTTTATTGCTGCTATTGGCAGTAGGGTTATGTGCTATTTTTTTTGGTATTTTGAGTTCAACGGCTAACCCTCTGTTGATTGGCATTGGGCTTAGTTTGATTATTGGGCCTTTTTTGTTGATTAAGCCCGAATTGACAATTTGGCTAATCCTTATTATTGGTTTTTTGTTTGGCGTTATAACGGCCAGCCCAAAATACGGAAAATTTGCTTGGTTTCTTTCTATTCTTAGTACCTTGTTGCTGCTCCCTTCTTTTTTAAATATGGTTTGGAGCAAGCGCTACGTCACACCTAATTTTATAAAATTAGCGCTTGTATTTATGCTCTATGCCATTTTAGTAAGTTTAATCCATGGCGGTTCAATGCAAGAGTTTGTAGGTGGCTTTAAACGTTATTTCCAAAGTTATGGCTTGATGCTGGCCTTATTTTTAACGTCAGTTTCAGCTAATACATATCGTTCATGGACTAAATTCCTATTGGTGGCTGCACTGTTGCAATTTCCCTTTGCCTTATATGAACTGTTAGTCTTGGTGCCTCTTCGTGGTGGTTTAGCGTTGTCAAGTGAAACCACAGATGTCGTGGCTGGGACTTTTGGCGCAAATCTTGAAGGAGGCAGCCCAAATACGGTTATGGTGATTTTTTTATTTATTGCCGTGGCATTTTTAGTTGCCCGCAAAAGGTCCGGGGTACTTAGCACCAATAGGTTTATTCTATTCACTATAATTTGCCTTTTGCCCTTGGGCATGGGTGAAACCAAGATTGCCGTAATTATGTTGCCTTTAGTCGGTTTGATTTTGTTAAAAAAGGATTTAACCGCGTCACCTTCCCGTGCCATCCCCATGATCCTAGGTTTAGGTGTGTTTACTGCTTTGCTGGGCTATTTATACGTCGCTTTAATTATGAATAGTACGTTAGAAACGGTGATCAACAATACGTTACGCTATAACGTAGGTGACCAAGGTTATTCTAAAGGGGTATACCTTAACCGGTTTACGTCCATCACATTTTGGTTTGAACAACAAGGTTTTGATGATCCGTTAAGCTTTTTAATTGGAAATGGTATAGGCAGTTCATATGTTGCCGAAGAAGGTATAAGTGGCCATATTGGATTAAGGTATCCCAATTATGCGATTAGTTTAACGAGTCTTTCGACATTATTATGGGACACCGGAATAATAGGTTTAAGCCTGTTTACGGGCATCTTTATTTCAGCTTGGAAAGCCGCCGGTAGGTTAATTGAGGAAGTCAAGGATCCTGTAGTGCGCCAAGACGGTTTAGCAATTCAAGCAGCCATTTCGCTTTTTTTATTAAGTTTTATTTATTCAGATATGATAGTTAACTTGGTTTCCTTCGAATTAATTTATGCAATTATTTTAGGTTATCTAGCTTATTTAATGAATCAACACGGTCTCTTGCGCAAAACCATCGCCTTGCCATACTAATGAACATGCCTGCAAGTCAAAAAGATATGAATATCCTTTATTTTACTGCGGAGCAGTGGCCAACGTTCAGGGCTGATATATTGGCATTATTTGGGAAATATTTACCACGATATGGAATTACTACTGATTTAGTGACCGAACATGACTTGGCCAGTAGCGCAACTGAGCAAATACCCTGGCCTGGCGGGCAGTCAATCCTATGTCATGTCCCGCAAAACCGGGCGGGTCAATATGTGATTAAGTTTTTGCATAACCTCAAAATTTTAGTCTCGATAAATGCGAGGCATTACGATGCTATCCAAGTCCGTGATATGACGCTAACAGCATTGTTTGGATTGATAGTAGCGCGCTTGAAAGGCTTACCTTTTATATATTGGTTGTCTTATCCACAATCAGAAGGTCAAATTGAACGCGCAAAAAAACGTGGCTTTAAAGCGGGGATGCGATATTGGTACCCCTTGATGCAAGGTCTTTTCGGTAAGTTTTTACTCTACAAGATAGTGTTGCCTAGGGCAGATCATGTGTTTGTGCAAAGTCAGCAAATGCTGCTTGATTTGGCCAGTGTGGGCATAGCGCTGTCAAAAATGACCCCTGTACCTATGGGTGTCGATATAGAAGCTGCGGATAAAGCGGCTATAAACTTTGCAAAGGATGCCCGCATTGAGGGAAAACGGGTAGTGGTTTATTTGGGTACCTTAGATCCAACGCGTAAAATTGAGCTGCTTTTTAAAATGCTTGCTATTGCCAAGCAAGAAATACCAAACTTGATTTTGCTGCTGGTCGGCGATACAGAAGATCCCCTGCACCGTGAATGGCTTAAAAATGAAGCAAAGCGTTTAGGGGTTGAAGATTTGGTGCTGTGGACCGGATGGTTACCTTCTGCTGAGGCTTGGGCCTATGTTAAGGCTGCAGAGGTGGGTTTATCGCCTTTTCCTAGAGGCTTTTTGTTAGACAGTGCCTCACCAACTAAAGCCATAGAATATATGGCTTTAGGTTTACCTGTGATAGCCAATGATAATCCTGATCAAGCGCAAGTTATCCAGGAAAGTGGTGGTGGAATTTGTGTGGCACATAATGCCGAAGCATTTGCGGATGCCTTGGTTAAGTTATTGAAAGCACCTGGGCAATGTAAAAAAATGGGCGAGTTAGGTAAGGCGTATGTGAGCCAGGTGCGTAACTACAACAATTTGGCTAGTCAACTCTGTTCGCGCTATATGCAGTTACTTGGAGCTAAACCATAGCATGAGAATAGGGCTAATTTGTTTGGGTATAGTTTGCTCAGCCAATGTTTTTGCAAACTATTGGTTACCTGTCCAAGATACAGACTTAACCATAGAAGTGGGTAGTATCCTGGATTTTTCCAGTCTACTACCTGAGCCACAACCTGTTAACCAAGCTATTATTGTTAAAAACGGTCATTTTTATCGTCAGGATAGGCTTGAAAAACCGCAACGTTTTTTAATGGCATCGCTAGGCTTTATTCCGGCTACCCATGTTCTAGCTGAGCAATATGTAAAACAGCTACGCTTGCATGGTTACAACATGGCACGGTTGGATTTTATTGAAAATACTTTAATGGAAGGCCGTAAACAGGATCTGGATTTTGATCCCGTCCAACTAGATAACTTTCATTACCTGTTGTCCGTATTAAAGCAGCAAGGCATCTATTATATACTCAACGGTTTAAGCTCTGATAATGCAGCTTTTGGCAATGTGGATGAACGCTGGGTCGATCAGCAGCATGCTAAATTGCGCGTGTTCTATGATCTTGAAATGCAGAATCACTGGAAGCTTTTAATGGGAAAAATGCTAGCTTCCGTTAATCCTTACACGGGTACTTCGACATTAAATGATGCCGCGCTTGCAGGCATTATTATGGTTAATGAAGGCGGCTTACCTTATGTTACCCGAGCAGGTCTACCTAATGAACTCAAATCTCAGTTTAACCAATGGCTAGCAAAAAAATACCACGATAACCATGCTTTAGCTCAAGCATGGCAAGGGGAGCTCCATGCTGCAGAGTCATTGAATGACGCGTCGATTGATTTTCCTAAAGCTGATGCATGGCCTAGCCCGCGTATGTCAGATACCCAAGCTTTTTTTGTAGAACTCGAAAAAACTACTGCGCAATGGATGCTCCAGTATTTACGTGGCTTAGGATATAAAGGCTTGCTCACCGCTTATGACAATTGGCTATCACCTGCTGCACATGTGTCCCGGGGGCAGTTTGAATGGGTTGATTTGCATAATTATTTTTCTGAGCCGACAGACTTTGTGAGCGCCGGTTCAATCATGCGGCAAGCGAGTTTATTTGAGGATCAGGCCAAATATATACGGGAACTGGCGTTAGGAAAACATTTTGGCAAAGCGTATACGGTTTCCGAATTTGGCCAGATATTTTGGAATAAATATCGCAGGGAGTCGGCTTTAGCAGTGCCTGCTTATGCAAGTTTCCAAAATTGGGACATGATCTGCCAGCATGCTGTAGCCCTAGGCTTAAGTTACCAGGAAACTGATTTTCGAAAAGATGCCATTTATCCGTTTACAATTGCTTATGATCCGATTGCGCGAGTCACGGAAACGTTGGCCAGCTTACTCTTTTTGCGGGGTGATGTTGCTACTGCCGAACATTATCTAGGCGTTAAATTAACGCCAGAGTTTGTGTTTGATGAAAATGCGTTATTAGGCAGTATTCCCAATAATGTATCCCGCTTGGCATTAGTCACGGGTGTTGGCTTAGATTGGTTGGGGGAACTTGAATCATCAGGTTGGTATGATGGCCAAATGCAACCTAATAACAGCGTAATGAAGCAGGCTGGCAACTATATTGAAGCGGATCAAAGTGTAGGCCAAAAATTGCTGACTTATACGCAAAAACATTTAGGTCCACTGGGCTTACGCTTGGGCAGATCCCCTTTTATTGCAGACGAAATTTGGCTTGACCGATTGGCCGTACTACACAAAGTAGGCGTCTTGAAAGAAAATAATAAAACAGATAGCCAAGGCATTTTCCAAACCGATACCGGGCAAATTTTGATGGATAGTCCTAAGCATACGCTATCCGTCGTGACACCAAAGACAGAAGCCGTTGTGTTTGAGCAATTTACACCTACAAACTTAGGCGCACTCTCTATTGTTGAAGCAGATAGCCCCGCATTAATTGCGGTTTCCGCTATGGATGGAGAAACTTTAAGCAATAGCCAGCGTATGTTAATTGTAATGGCTACTGATGCCCGTAATAGTGATATGCAATTTAAGGATCAGGCAGAAACAACGTTGCAAGAGCTTGGTAAAAAGCCCATTCTTATAAAATCTGCCCGAATCAAGCTTAGGCTAAAAAATCATTTCCATGCGCAATTAAAAGTGTTTTCAAACACATTAACGGGCAAACGTGCAGAGCTTATAAAAACTGAACAAGAGCCAGAAGGTATTAGTTTTATATTGGATACAAATAAGCTTGCGCACGGCCCGACTACCTATTTTGAAATTTCCATTTGAGGTGACTGTGGAATCTATTGCTATTGTCGTTCCAGAATTATTGCCTGTTCCCCCAGTCCTGGGAGGGGCTGTCGAGCATTGGGTAGATGAAGCGGCTAGACGCATGGCCGACCCCAGCCGTAAATTGGCGGTAATATCTCGGCCAGCGGGTGTAGTAGGGGATATAGGCATTGACTATATTGGGATACCTTGGACACCGATAGAACGTTATTTTAATCGAATAAAAGATAAAGTGACCTGGAAAAATCCTTTGCGTTATCTAGCTAAAATGCAAAATGTATATTCTTACGGCTCTAGGGTTTCCAAAGTTGTTGCAGAATTTACAACGCTCTATGTGCATAATGAGCCTAATATCCTCTTTTTTTTAAAAAAGCGGCCAGGGCAAAAAATCATCCTGCATATGCATAATGACCATCTTTCTATGCGTCTATTTCGCCCCTTTTATCGCAGGGCGCTAGCAAAGGTAGACCGGGTGATTTGTGTGAGTGACTATATTCGTAAACAGGCTGTACGTTATTACCCTGAATATGCAGATAAATTTTATGTGCTATTTAATGCGACTGATCCTGAGGTGTTTAAACCTTACGGAGATGAAGCCTTAAAGCAACTTGAAAATATTGTCCAGCTTGATCCTGACAAACAATATTTGTTATATGTTGGACGTTTAACACCTGTTAAAGGTGTGCATATTTTAATAGAGGCTTTCCAAAAAATTCAACAACACATGCCGGACACCCGTTTAATTATAACGGGCTCGTCATTTTTTGGCGGAGCCGCTAAAACGGCTTATGAAGAAGAATTAGTAAAACTGGCTATGCCGGTCAATGATGCCATAGTTTTTACCGGTTTTCTTGCCCATGAAAAATTGAAATATCTATATGCTGCAGTCGATATGATCATTTTGCCTTCGGTTTGGCAAGATCCATGTCCTTTAGTGGTTCTTGAGGCTATGGCTTCTGGAACTTGTTTAGTTAGTTCTGCGGTAGGTGGTATTCCGGAAATAGTAGAAAGCGGAGTCAATGGTATTTTAGTAGAGGCCGGTGATGCCAATACACTTGCTACCCAAGTAATTGAAACTTTAAAACAACCTGCTACTATGCAAGAAATAGCTAAAGCTGCCCGTCAGAAAATAGTATCAGGTTATACGTGGGAAAAATTAGTCTCTGATTTGGAAACGATGTTGTATATCGGTTAAAAAACGTCGTCTTCTGTTAAATATGATTAAAAACGTACCCAGCAAACTTCCCCTTTTTAAAACTCATTAATTTATCTATGATCGCTATTGTGTATCCTCAATTTTATGGTGTCGGTGGGATAGCCCGATATTTAGATAGTTTTCTTGCTAATCTACCGGCTAACCATGCTCCGATTTATTTGATTACGGGTGATGAACATCAAGTTGCGCGAAATTACCCGGGTGTAGAGATTATCCATATTCCGTTCAGCTCAAACCGATTTAATCTGTTTATATGGGGAATTAAAGCCCGTAGGTGCCTAATTGATTTATACCAACAAGATAAAATCAAATGGGTGAACTTTCATTTCCCGCCATTAATCCCAGGTTTGTTTTTACCCCGAAATATACCTGTGCTTTTGACGGCGCATACCACCTATTTAGGTATGTCTGGCAGGTTTTATCCAACCCAGTTTTTTGAAAGCCAATGGAGCAAACTTTCATTGATGGTCAAAATGTGGATGGAACGGCGTATTTTTGCCTTGGCTACACGTGTTCTCGTACTCACCGAGCAAGGCAGGCAAGAGGTCGTATCTTATGGTTTTAAGCGACCTATTGCGGTTATTCCAAATGGTGCAGACGTAAAGCTGTTTACCCCCGATGCACAGGTTAAAAAAGATATAGATGTCTTGTTTTGTGGTCGGATTGAATCACGGAAAGGGAGTCGGGCAATGGTTGAAGTGTGTCGGCTATTACTGGCTAAAGACCCTGGTCTTCGTATCTGTATTGTTGGTTATGGTGATGATGATGTCTGGGTTAATTCCGCCTTATCAGCTTATGCAGGACAGGTGGAGCTGACGGGCAAAGTGCCTTTTTCAGATATGATCTTGTATTACCAACGCAGCAAAGTGTATGCTTCCACTTCGTTTTATGAAGGTTTACCCGGCACCTGCCTAGAAGCGATGGCCATGCAATTACCGGTGGTGGTATGGGATTTTTTATTTTACCGTGATTTAGTGCGTGAGGGTGAAACAGGAATGTTAGTAGCACCCAATGTTTTTTCAGATATGGTTGATAAAATTATTGCCCTTGTAGCAAATCCAGATAAAGCTTTTGAAATGGGCACAAATGGACGCCAGCTTTTGGAAAACCATTATGCTTGGAATAAACTATCAGACCAAATTTTGCAGCAGTTTAAATCCTGAATGATGGGGACTGCGTGGACTTTTACGCTAAGTACCTTTTTTGGGAAACGTCCTGCCTGCCAAATGAAGATATATAGACAGAGTTAAATATCGGGTAAACTTTTCTGTTAGACTTGCTTTAAATCAATTTTATGAATGGCCTATCCAGGCGCAATTATTGCCGTCATGACAGTATTGACTTATTGGCATGACAGGTCTGTCAGACAAAACTCCATTTAATTAGATAATTAAGTTAAATAAAGGGCATAAATAGCCTTTTTTAGCTATTAATTAGCTGGCATGAAAAATGATCTCTTTTAATGAAATGGCCATGAGCAAGCTGTTTGAAGTCAGCAATTCTAGATTTATGAGGCGTTGGTGACCGTTAAATTCCGACATAGAAATTAAGATCAGCGTGATCTTAGACACAACATCCACAACATTTACAGCTAAGGAAAATTGTTATGGAAATAATTACTACTGGATTATTCGAAATGCGTACAGTCAAATCAAAGCAAATTGTAGCGAACTGCGCCTCACCCCAGAGGCCATTACGGGTAATGATGATGGGTTTAAGAGGGGTGCCCAATGTTCAAGGTGGGGTTGAGACCCATGTTGAACATTTAAGCCCAAATATTGCCCGCTTAGGTTGTGACCTAACTGTCTTAGTGCGTTCCCCTTATTATAGAAAAGAGCTGGGTTATCATTGGAATGGCATTAAGCTGGTTTCTATTTGGTCACCAAAAACAAAGGCTGTTGAGGCGTTAGTCCATAGCTTTTTGTGTGTGTTGTATGCGGCGATCAAACGCCCGGATATATTACACATTCATGCTATTGGCCCTGGTATCGTTACTTTATTAGCTAGGATTTTAGGCCTAAAAGTTGTTGTAACCCATCACGGCCCAGACTATGACCGGCAGAAATGGGGTAAATTTGCCAAACTCGTTCTCAAGATAGGTGAACTGATCAGCATGCGTTTTGCGAATGAGAGAATTGTTATTTCCCAAGTCATTGCTGATCTCGTTAAATCGAAGTATGGTGTCGCTTCAAGCCTTATTCCAAACGGTGTAGTCTTGCCTGAACTGTGTGACGCAACGGATATACTCGATAAATATGCTTTAACGCCTAAAAAATATATCATACTGGTTAGTCGATTAGTCCCAGAAAAACGACATTTAGATTTAATTAATGCTTTTGCCTTAGCCAAGTTAGATGGTTGGAAATTGGTGTTGGTAGGCGGCTCAGACCATCCTGATAAATACATGCAAAATGTATTAGAGCAAGCTAATGCAACGCCAAATGTAGTTTTAACTGGGTTTTTATCGGGTAAGGCGCTGCAAGAGCTTTCTACGCATGCGGGTGTTTTTGTCTTGCCATCTAGCCATGAAGGTTTGCCTATTGCTTTATTGGAAGCACTAAGTTTTGGCTTGCCCGTAATAACAAGTGATATACCCGCGAACTTAGAAATTAATTTACCACCAGAATTTTATTTTCAGGTTGGTAATGTTATTGCTTTAAGTGAAAAACTAATAGAGTTCTCTAAATTAGACTGGCGCGAAGAAAATAGGAACGAATTTCGAGCATTGGTAAAAAATAAATACAATTGGGAAGACATAGCTGATAAAACATTCAATATATATAAAAAATGTAGTGGATATTTAGACAAAGCAGTTGCTGGCTCTTAATGGAACAGGATAAGGAGTCAGTTTTTACAGTGGGGGAAAGTTTAAATATTGCTTATCGAATTTAATCTGTTAATCACCATGTAAAACTTACCAGGAGCTTGGTGAAAATAGCGTTGAAAAATTACCACCTTCGATTATGTCAACGACAATTATTCAATAACCGCCATTTTGCCGGAGAGTCCTGGAGTGATATTAATGGATGTTATAGCCGAAATCTGACGGCGTCATTTTTTAGAGAACTAAAGTATTAGCTTTTTAGTGGCTGCATTTAACTTATATCGCCAACGTTCCGCAAACATCCCAATCGGTATCAGAACCGGTTTATATCGGTCAGCATCAGCCATAACCGAAATTATGGCCTTTACCAATTACTATTGGAAGCTCGGCTAAAATATGAGTGGACTTAAACCAGAAAACAAAGTCGTAGCAGCCCAACGGCTTTTTGAATGTTTCCAAAGTGTAAGGCTATAAGGGTAACTATAGTGCTGTCAAGCGGTACGTCAAAGCTTGGAAGTAAAGTATGTCACTGGCCCAGCGGAGAAGAAGGTCTTTGTTCCCGCTGTAGTTGATGAAAAACCTGGAGGTTAAAGCTTCAAAGAAAAAGCTTAATCAGCTTGTCTTAGCTATTCCTAACCCTGTTTTAAGGTAATCTTTAATTAGGGTAAATAAGAAATATTTGTTAAATTTACTTTTAAAAGCAAATGTTTACAAAAATAAATGGCGGAGAGCTAGGGATTCGAACCCCAGGAAGGGATAAACCTTCAACGGTTTTCAAGACCGCCGCTTTCGACCGCTCAGCCAGCTCTCCAATAGCCCTCTATCATAACTTATTTGTACATAAAAGCAACAGCTTTATTGTTGTTCCAAGGCAAAGAGAATGTAGCAATATAGGCGCATGGCAAACAAATTAGATGTCCTTCAGAAAATCAATAGCAATTAAGCTGTTTGTACTGAAGACTGTAATTCAGCTAAAAACCATGTCTCAGCAATTTTTTCATGTAGATTGCCCAGTTTATTTTGTAAGCTATCCAAAATTTCGTGGAGTTGTATTTGGGTAGTATTAACGGTGTCTATGCTTTTTGTATAAGTTTCTAACATTTCAATTTGTTCAACAACATTGGCATGGTGAGGCAGTTTATACGTGCAATCATCAATTTCGTTGATGCAGCAACAAATGGCGCGTGGTAAATTTTCGTTGAATAATAAGAAATTTAAGACATCATCCCCATTAATCCGGCTTTGCATTTGTTGCCGGAAATTTAGTAAGGCATTTAATGATTTAAGAATATTTATCCATAATATACTTTCATATTGCCGGACTTCTTCACTACGTGAATCTGATAGCAGTAATGATGCTAAATCAAGAATTCGGCTAGTCATGTCAGCACGTTCTATGTTTCTACCCAAACGGATAAATTGATAAGGTTTGCTATGGTTCATATAACCGGATAACAAGCCTGTAAAGCGTTGGCAACCTTTTAAGATTTCGCCTAAAAATAACACACGGTGTCGTCGGCTAACCACAGTATCCAAATTTTTCTTGGCATAAAGATACATCTCGTTGACTTGTTCCCATGCCTCATCAGGTAATAAATCGCGGGTAGTGCGAATATTTTCACGGGCATAGCTTAAGGACGAAAATAATGAGCTGCTGTACTGGCTGTCGGTAAGCAAAAAACGTACTACGTTCCGCTCATTAGCTTGATTGTGGGCGGCAAAGAAGGCTTTTTCCGAAGAATTGATCTTTAATAATTGCTGCCAATTCATTTCTGCACCTTTGGGCAAATCCAAAAGCAGGTTCATATGCACGCTGACTAAGCGGGCAATATTTTCAGTCCGTTCTAGATAACGTGCAAGCCAGTATAAACGTTCTGCAGAGCGAGATAGCATCAGAGTCCCTCCATGTTAATTATCCAAGTGTCTTTACTGCCGCCTCCTTGGGAGGAGTTGACGACCAGTGAACCTTTCTTGAGGGCAACGCGGGTCAAACCACCAGCAGTCACAAATGTTTTTTCCCCTTGTAAGATAAATGGGCGTAGATCAATATGTCTGGGTTCCAGTTTGTCTTTACATAAAGTGGGTGATGTAGAAATAGCTAGCGTTGGTTGGGCAATGTAATTACGTGGATTTTTTTTGATTATTTCGCGGAAGGCGATAATCTCTTTATTCGTGGCGTGAGGGCCAACAATCATGCCGTAGCCGCCAGATTCATTGGCAGGTTTTGCAACTAATTCATTTAAATGGCCTAAAACATATTCTAAATGATCTTCTTGACTGCATAGATAAGTGGGTACATTCGGAAGTATGGGCTCTTCATTAAGATAATAGCGGATCATCTCAGGTACATAAGCATATACAACTTTATCATCTGCAACACCTGCGCCTGGTGCATTAGCTAGGGCAACGTTGCCGGCTTTCCATGCCCGCATCAAGCCGCTTACGCCCAATATGGAATCTTTACGGAAGACTTCGGGATCTAAAAAATCATCATCAATACGACGATAAATGACATCGAGTTTTTCTAGGCCTTCAATTGTACGGGTATAAACACAGTCATCTTTGCCTACGATAAGATCGCCGCCTTCCACCAACTGCGCCCCCATTTGTTGGGCGAGATAAGCGTGTTCAAAATAGGCGGAGTTATATATTCCAGGTGTTAAGACTGCTATTTTTGGGTTTCTGGTATTGCTTGCAATTGACGATAACATTTCGTGCAATTGTGAGGGGTAATCGTCTATCGGTAATATGTCAATGTCTTGCAATAATTCGGGGAAAACCCGCTTTGTGATGACGCGATTTTCAAGCATGTAGGAGACACCGGAAGGCACCCTTAAATTATCCTCCAGTACATACATAATGCCATCTTTATCGCGCACTAAATCTGTGCCGCAAATATTGGCCCAGGCATTAAAACGGGGCTTCATGCCGATACATTCTTTTCGAAAATTCTTTGAGCTATTGATGATGTAATCGGGTATTTTGCCATCTTTGATAAAGGCTTGTTCATCATAAACATCACTAATAAAGTGGTTTAAGGCGGTTAAACGTTGTTTAAGGCCTTTTTCTATGATTTTCCATTCTTTGGCGGCAATAATGCGGGGAATAATATCAAAAGGCCATGCCCTATCGATATTGCCTTCATCGCTGTAAACGGTAAAGGTGATACCCATTTCCATGATGGCTAGTTCAGCTGCGGCTTTGCGTTTGTCGATATCGCTTTTTTGTAATGAGTTAAGGTATTGGCAAAGGTGGTTGCTTATGGCCCTGGGCTGAAATTCTGAGTGCATGAGCTCATCATAAGCGGTGTCAGTGTTATATTTTTCCCAGATTGATTTCATGGCACGAATGTTATTTTAATTAAAAGATAGCCTTGTTCTGCTGATGGTCAGGATATTCAAGAACTGATAGGCCATGATATTACTTTATGCTTTTAGCATGAATAATGCCAGTCGTTACAGTTTAAAGTTTTCAGTAAGGCTTTGCAGTATTTATAGCGTTTTAATGGACAGAAATCTATCAGGATGTGGTTTTTTTTTATGGCTATGGTTTTTTGATGCTTGGCTAATGATTGAATGGCAGAAAAAAGCAAATTTGGACTGGGCAATTTGAGCCTTTTCCGTACTGATATGGTGCGAAGAAAAGCACAATTCTGGGTAGTAGCAAATGGATTGAGTCGGGGTTTTCAAATTAGTTTTAATATTTCAACTATTATTGTATAATCAAAATATGGATAAGATTATAGCAACTACAGTTTTTGAATCGCTCGCTTCAGGTGTCAGATTAGATGTCTTTAGATTATTGGTAAAAACTGGCCCTGAAGGTTTGGTAGCCGGGGAAATTGCAGCTGCTCTAGAGGTGCCGTCCACTAATTTGTCATTTCATTTAAAAGCCTTAACGCAAGCACACTTATTAAGTGTGGAACAACAAGGGCGATTTCAGCGTTATCGGGCGAATATGGTTTTAATGCAGGATCTGATTGTTTATTTAACGGCTGAATGCTGTTACGGGCGACCTGAGCAATGTTTCGAAGGTGGGCAAGGGCATGTGTGTAGTGATTCACCAGAAGATTTAACAAAACTTTAAGGCGAGCTTTATAAATGAAAGTACTTTTTCTCTGCACGGGTAATTCTTGCCGGTCCATTCTTGGCGAAGCTGTGTTTAATCACTTGGCACCAGCAGATTGGTCGGCAATGAGCGCAGGTAGCCAACCAACTGGTCAAATTCATCCGCGCTCATTGGCCTTATTAGCTCAGGAAGGGATTTCAACTGCGGGTTATTACAGTAAATCCTGGAATGATTTGCCGGTCGCACCTGATATTGTTTTAAGCGTTTGTGGTAATGCCGCCAACGAAGTCTGCCCTGCTTATTTGGGAGCTGCCTTACGCAGCCATTGGGGGGTTGAGGATCCGGCTCATGTAACCGGTAGTGATGAGCAAATTAACGCGGCTTTTATGCAGGCTTACCAAATATTGCGCTATCGCATTGAGCAGTTTTTTAGGTTGCCGTTGCATGAAATACAAAAAGATCCGGATGCACTTAAAAAGCAGTTGGATAATATTGGTAGTTTATTACCTTAATTCTTAAAGGAGTTTTTATGGCACAAATTCAAGTTTATGATCCGTCATTGTGTTGTAGCACAGGTGTTTGTGGTGTTGATGTTGACCAACAATTAGTTGAGTTTGCAGCTGATGTCGATTGGGTTAAACAAAATGGTGGTCAAATAGAGCGCTTTAATTTAGCGCAACAACCGCTGGCATTTGTTGATAATAGTGTCGTAAAAGCTTTTCTGGAGCGTTCAGGCGCTGAAGCTTTACCACTTTTATTAGTCGATGGAGAAGTGGCCATGGCTGGGCGTTATCCTAACCGCAAAGAATTGGCGCGTTGGTCCCAAATTACATTAACAGAAGCTGAAGTATCGGGTTGTTGCAGTGGTAGCAGCAATTGCTGCTAGGCATCGTAATGAGTTTTCTTGATCAGCCACCTCGGTTTTTGTTTTTTACCGGCAAGGGTGGTGTGGGTAAAACCTCAATAGCCTGTGCTAGTGCTGTTTCTTTGGCGGCTGCCGGTAAAAAAGTATTATTGGTCAGTACCGATCCGGCATCGAATATTAGCCAAGTATTTGGCCTTCAGATAGGCAATAACATTGTCGACATAAATATAGTACCTGGCTTGGCAGCGCTAGAAATAGACCCGCAAGCGGCCGCACAAGCTTACCGGGATAGGATAATTAACCCTGTGCGTAACGCTTTGCCAGAAGCGGTCATAAAAACTATAGAGGAACAGTTATCAGGGGCTTGCACCACAGAAATTGCAGCATTTGATGAGTTTACCGCATTGTTAACCGATAGCGCATTAACAGCGCGTTTTGAGCATATTATTTTCGATACAGCACCAACAGGCCACACCATTCGGTTATTGCAATTGCCGGGTGCCTGGACAGGCTTTCTCGAACACGGTAAAGGTGATGCTTCTTGTTTGGCACCATTAGCTGGTTTAGACAAACAGCGCAGCCAATATAAATCTGCGGTGGGTGCTTTAGTAGATGGCCAGCGCACACGGGTAATCTTAGTAGCGCGTGCGCAGCAAGCAAGTTTGTTAGAAGTGGCGAGGACATTAATTGAGTTGCAGGCTATCGGTTTACCCAAGCCCTATTTGGTGATCAATGGGGTTTTTCCACAATCAGAAATAAAAAATGCACCTCTGGCACAGGCAATTTATCAACGTGAGCAACAGGCTATAGCCAGCATTCCGTCCGTTCTGGCAAGCTTGTCTTGTGATCAAATTGAGCTTAAGCCCTTTAATTTGGTGGGTTTAGAAAATTTACGCCAACTATTGCTTAAAGAGCCGTACATATCGCTGGAGAAGCAAAGCAAGTCTATTCTTCCAACATGGCCCAATTTAAGTGAGTTGGTTAATGACATAGCCAATGATGGCCATGGCTTGATTATGTTAATGGGTAAAGGCGGGGTAGGTAAAACCACTTTGGCGACAGCGATAGCCGTGGAGTTAGCTCAACGTGGTTACACAGTACATCTTACAACGTCTGACCCTGCCGCCCATCTTGATCGTACTTTGAATGGCCAATTGCCGAATTTGACAATCAGCCGGATTGATCCAGAGATTGAAAATGAACGTTATCGGCAGGACATACTGGCTACAAAAGGATCGTCTCTGGATACACAAGGCAAAGCCTTGTTAGAGGAAGACTTAAAATCTCCCTGTACTGAAGAAATTGCGGTATTCCAAGCCTTTTCACGGGTAATCCGCGATGCTGATAAGCAGTTTGTGGTAATGGATACCGCGCCTACTGGTCATACCTTATTATTATTGGATGCCACCGGCGCATATCATCGGGAAGTCAGCCGGCAGGTAGGTGCGGCCTTAGTTAATACCGACACTCCCATGATGCAGTTACAAGACCCTAAGCAGACGAAAGTGCTGCTGGTGACAGCAGCCGAAACTACGCCAGTGCTTGAAGCCAAAAATTTACAGGCAGATTTGCTCCGTGCCGGGATAACACCGTGGGCTTGGATTATTAACAATAGTTTGGCTGCTGCTGGTGTAGAGTCCGGCTTACTGGGTCAGCGTGCGCAAAATGAGTTGCCACAAATCCAGGCAGCTGCAGAAAGTGCCGGGCAGCGTTACGCGGTAGTAGCCGCCTTAGAAGATGAGCCCGTTGGCATTACGCAACTTTCGGCTATGTCATCATCAGATCATACTAAGGGAATTCTATGAACAATAAATCATGCCCAGCCTGTTTATCGTATTTTGACCGTAATTTAACTTGGTGGATATTTTTAGCGATGGCGATTGGTGTCGGCATAGGTTATTTTTTTCCTGTCCACATTGCGCAGTTGAATGCAGATGTTTCTGTCGGAACCACAAACATTCCGATTGCCATAGGCTTAATTGTTATGATGTTCCCGCCGTTAGCAAAAGTCCGCTATGAAGAAATGGGCGATGTGTTTAAAAATTGGAGGATCTTAGGGCTTTCGCTGATACAAAACTGGCTAATCGGGCCGCTGCTGATGTTTTTTTTGGCGATGGCGTTTTTAAGCGATTTTCCAGAATATATGATAGGCCTGATTTTAATTGGTTTAGCGCGCTGTATAGCCATGGTTATTATTTGGAATGAAATGGCGCACGGTGATAGCGAATATGCCGCTGGCTTAGTCGCCTTTAACAGTGTGTTTCAAGTGCTTTTTTATAGTGTTTATGCTTGGGTTTTTATCACCCTATTGCCACCTTTATTTGGTATGGCAGGTAGTTTGGTTAACATTACCATGGCAGAAATTGCTAAAAGTGTGTTCATCTATCTTGGCATACCCTTTATTACCGGGTTTTTAACACGCTTCATTTTGGTACGTTGGCAAGGTAAAGATTGGTACCATAACTTCTTTATACCTAAAATTAGTCCATTAACCTTAATTGCACTGTTATTTACCATTGTTGTCATGTTTTCACTAAAAGGTGACTTGATAGTTCAACTGCCTTTAGATGTGATGCGTATTGCCGTTCCCATGTTGATTTATTTTGTGCTTATGTTTTTGCTGAGTTTTCTAATGGGTAGGGCGATTAATGCGGGTTATGAAAAAACAACTACACTCGCTTTTACGGCAGCCAGCAATAATTTTGAGTTAGCCATAGCTGTTGCTGTAGGGGTTTTTGGTATTAACAGTGGTGAGGCTTTTACCGCCGTTATTGGGCCTTTAATCGAGGTTCCAGTTATGCTGGCACTAGTGAATGTGGCGTTTTATTTCCGTAAACGTAGTGCCCTAAGGGTTAGTGTTTAAAGTATTGATAAGTCAGTTAGAAAACTTAGAGGTGTTAAAGTTATTAAAAATCACATAGCGAATAATGCGTTGCTTAGCGCCGATTTGAGTTATCAACTTTATCGACTTTAATTAATAAATGTATTTGGTTGCTGTCAGTTTGCCGTACACGTGCAAAGTTGGAGCTATTGGCGCGTTGGCTGTTCTCATCGCTGTTGCCCAATTCTATCCATTCACCGAGTCGGATGCGCAGGTTGGTGTGCGCATTTTGGGTTTCAATTTGGCGGCGTCTATTGGTTTGTTCTAACCAGGGCTGTATATCCAGTATCACTTCGTTATCAAGTAATCTAGGTGTGACGGCAAAACCACTGGAAGTTGCGATATATTGGGTTTGTGTATTAATAGCGGGTGGCCCGTAAGCATTGCCATAGATCTGGCTGGTGGTGTTCGGCGATAGACGGCCAGAGCTTATAAACGCAGGGTTACCGTCCAAAGTGCGGATAATTTGGGTGCTGTCGTGGTTAGTTTGTTCGTCAGTTTGGTAATAATGTCCGCTTGCAATGCTGGTATTAGGAGATATCCTATAGTTAGGGCGATTTAAGGTGGCATGCGTTTGTGCATTTAATTCGCTGGCATTAGCGCTACTACTTTGGATAACAGTAATGATTAAATTGGCAGGGCTTACATCTAATTTTCGGATTAAAGCCTTAATTTCAGGTAATCGGTCAGGTGTTGTGCTGATGATGAGGTTAGCACCGTCTGCCATAACCTTGCCATTTTCCAATAATGGCTCAAGTAGCGGTTTAAGCTCTTCAGCTGGCCTGTTATTAACTGGAATCACGGTTAAAACGGCTTCTTCGGTATGGCTTGGCGTTATACTGATTAGGGGCAAGCATAAGATAAAAAACCACGGTTTTTTGCGCATATCTATACCCCTGTTATGAAGTTAAAGACTTTCGTATAAGGCCAAGTATTGCTTGGCGCTGTTTTGCCAAGAGAAATCTTTTTGCATGGCGTTAATTTGTAATTTTTTCCAAACTGCCGGGTAGCTGAGCAAAATCAGTGTGCGTTTAATAGCTTCCAGCAAAGCACCTGGCACGGCGTCGTTAAATACAATCCCAGAGGCTGTGCCGTTAGCGATGGATTCAGGTAGGGCATCGGTGACTGAATCGGCCAAGCCACCGGTTTTTCTTACAATGGGTAAGGTTCCATAGCGCTGGCTGTACATTTGGTTAAGGCCACAGGGCTCAAACCGTGATGGCATTAAAAACACATCAGAGCCTGCCTCAATCAAATGTGCTAAGGCTTCATCATAACCGATGGTGATGGCCGCTTTTTCTGGGTATTGTTCGGCTATAGCCAACAGCTGTTTCTCATAACTTTTATCACCGCTGCCCAGTACAATAAACTGTATCGGTAGGCTCAGCAATTCTGGTAAGCATTCTATGATTAAATCAATGCCTTTTTGTTCTACTAAACGGCTAATTAAACCAAATACTGGAATTTTTTCATCTATAGGCAAAGCCATACGGGCTTGCAACGCAGACTTGTTAATGAGCTTTTTTGCTAAGCTTTTAGTTTGATAAGTCTGCGCTATAAGGGGGTCAGTAGCGGGCTCCCAATGATCAATATCTATGCCGTTGATAATGCCTGTTAAAGCGTCTTTGCGATGGCTTAAGAGGCCTTCAAAACCAAAGCCGAATTCTGCGGTTTGTATTTCTTCGGCATAGGTTGGGCTAACGGTGGTGATGTGGTCGGCATAAACCAAGCCACCTTTGATAAATGATAAAAAGCCATGAAATTCCAAACCTTCCGGGTTCCACAGTTGGCCTGGTAAATTTAATGAACTGACAATACTAGCCGGAAATAAACCTTGGTAAGCCATGTTATGGATAGTAAATACCGTAGCTGGGCGTTTTGTTTCCAAAGACAATAAGGCAGGCACTAAGCCTGTTTGCCAATCATTGCTATGCACGATATCAGGTTGCCAGTCCAGATTTGCCCGGTCCATGGCGATTTCCACGGCAATACGGCAAAACAAGGCAAAGCGTTCAGCATTGTTGGGCCAAGCTTCACCTTGGGCATCCACATAAGGATTGCCTGGCAAGTTGAAATATTCCGGGGAGTCGACTAACCACACAGTTACTGGACTCTCAGGCATTTGGGTTTCTAGGATATTAACGTCATGGTTATCTATGCGTAGTTTGCAGATGAAGGTTGGCGCTTCTACTTTTATCGCTTGGTAATAAGGTAAAACTATCCGGATTTCATGTGATAAATCTGCAAATGCTTTGGGTAGGCTGCCGGAAACATCGGCAAGCCCACCGGTTTTAATCAATGGGTGGGCTTCACTGGTTACAAAAAGTATTTTCATGGGGTTATTGTCGTAAGATAACGGCGCCTAATGGCGGTAATCTTAATGAAATGGAATTGGGTTGGTTCATCCAAGGCTCTGCTTCTGACATGACATGGGCATTGCCGGTATTGCTGCCATGGTAATAGGACGAATCAGAGTTGAATATTTCAATGTAATGACCAGGAATGGGTACGCCTAGGCGATAGTTTTCCCGAATGACCGGAGTAAAATTGAGCACGATGATGAGTTCGTCATTTTCTGATTTTCGACGGTAGCTAATAACAGATTGTTCAACATCATGGCAGTCTATCCATTCAAAACCTTGGTGTTCAAAATCATGCACATATAGGGCAGGATGTTTACGGTATAAGTGGTTTAAATCTTTTACTAATTTTTGCACACCGCGGTGATGGCCATAATCCAACACATACCAGTCCAGCGCCTTATTAAAGTTCCATTCCACGCCTTGGCCAAATTCATTACCCATGAATAACAGTTTTTTACCTGGATAAGTGTACATATAGGTATACAGCAAGCGTAGGTTCGCGAAACGCTGCCATTCATCGCCTGGCATTTTGTTAACAATAGAACCTTTGCCATGCACGACTTCATCATGTGATAGTGGCAAAATAAAGTTTTCCGTAAAAGCGTAAAGCATGCCAAAAGTAAGTTGGTCATGGTTGTGCTTACGATAAATAGGGTCTTGATGCATATAGGCGAGTGAGTCGTGCATCCAGCCCATATTCCATTTTAATGAAAAGCCTAAACCGCCGGTCCAGGTAGGCCGGGTGACTTGTGGCCAGGCTGTGGATTCCTCCGCCATCACCATAGTGCCTGGGAATTGGTCATGGGTGACTGTATTGAGTTCCCTTAAAAAGGCGATGGCTTCAAGGTTTTCATTGCCACCATAAATATTTGGGATCCAATCATCATCATTACGGGAATAGTCCAAATACAGCATGGATGCGACGGCATCAACGCGCAAACCGTCCAAATGGAATTCTTCTAACCAAAACACAGCACTGGCGAGTAAGAAGTTTTTTACTTCATTGCGGCCATAGTTATAAATTAAAGTGCCCCAATCCCGGTGTTCGCCTTTACGCGGATCTTCATGTTCGTAGAGGGCGCTGCCATCAAAACGCGCCAAGGCAAAGCTATCTTTTGGGAAATGTGCTGGCACCCAATCCAGGATCACGCCTATATTGTTTTGATGGAAAACATCAATGAAATAGCGGAAATCATCAGGCGTACCGTGGCGGCTAGTGGGGGCAAAATAGCCGGTGGTTTGATAACCCCAAGAGGCATCATAAGGGTGCTCTGTGATAGGCAATAATTCAATATGGGTAAAGCCTTGTTCCTTAACATAGCTGGATAATTCATCAGCTAATTCCCGATAGTTAAGAAAGTTACCCAAATTGTCACGTCGCCAAGAACCTAAATGCACTTCATAAATAGACATAGGCTCATGCAGCCATTGATGGTGGACGCGTCTGCCCATCCAATCTTGGTCTTGCCAACGGTATTGGTTTTCAGCGACAACGATAGATGAGGTTTTAGGGCGGAACTCAAATTGCTGGCCATAAGGGTCGGACTTGACTAACACTTCACCGCTGTTACGGTTGAGTATTTCAAATTTATAAAAGCAGCCTACCCTGATACCAGGGATAAACAGTTCCCAAACCCCGCTGCTGCCCAAATTTCGCATAGGATGGCATCGGCCATCCCAATGGTTAAAATCACCGACGACACTGACTCGGCCGGAATTAGGGGCCCAAACAGCAAATTGTACGCCTTCAATGCCATCAACATGATGCAAATGGGCACCAAGCTTTTCATAAATATGCCAATGTTTACCTTCTCCGAACAAATGTAAATCAAACTCAGGCAATTGTGTTAAAAAGCAATACGGGTCATAGTTTTCGTGGCTATTGCCCTCTTTATCCAGCCAGAACAGTTTATAATGTTCTGGGACAATATCTGTTCCAGCATTGTATTCAAAAAAATCAGTGCCTTCGATGTGTTCAAAAGCTGGCCCATCAGGGCCGGATAAAAAAACTGCCTGTGCATAGGGCAAATAGGCTTTAATTATAGAATGGTCATTTTTTTTATGAGGGCCCAAAATTGAAAATGGATCATGGTGCGTCGCGGCCATAATTTTTATGGTGTCTGCATCAAGCAAGCTAGGGGTTTGTTTTTTCACTTTAAACAGCCTCGGTTTAATTAGATAATGGTTTCCCAAATATTAGCAAATTTAAGTAAGTGATGTGAGCCTAATCCGCATGGAGATCATAAATGTTATCCTCAAATAATCAGCCAGACTTAGTAGTCAGCCATTTAACACGCAATACCATCGCCTTAATTCTTGCCGGTGGCCGAGGTTCACGTTTAAAAAATATGACAGACTGGCGGGCAAAGCCAGCTGTACCCTTTGGTGGTAAATTCCGTATTATTGATTTTCCCTTATCCAACTGCGTCAATTCGGGTATCCGTAAAATTGGGGTGCTAACGCAATATAAGGCCGATTCATTAATTCGGCACATCCAACAAGGTTGGGGCTTTTTACGGGGTGAATTTGGTGAATATGTCGATTTAATGCCGGCACAGCAACGCCATGATGAAGGTTCATGGTATGAAGGTACGGCAGATGCAGTTTACCAAAACATTGATATTTTACGTAGTCGCAACCCTGAATTTATTTTAGTTTTGGCAGGCGACCATATTTATAAAATGGATTATGCCGCTATGTTGGCAGACCATGTTAGGACTAAAGCCGATTTAACCATAGGTTGTATCGAAGTATCTTTAAAAGACGCTGCCGCTTTTGGTGTGATGGATGTGGATGAAAACCGGCGGGTACGCGCGTTTGTTGAAAAACCAGAAAACCCACCGGTGATGCCTGGTCGGGTGGATACGGCTTTAGCGTCGATGGGTATTTATGTGTTTAACGCGCGGTTTTTATTTGAACAATTAATAAAAGACGCTGATACACGTGGTTCCAACCGTGATTTCGGCAAGGATATTATCCCTTCTGTCATCAAACGCTATATTGTTAATGCTTATCCTTTTTTGGATTTGCAAAGTGGTGAGCAAAGTTATTGGCGCGACGTAGGTACCGTAGATGCTTATTGGGAAGCCAATATGGAGTTGATAGGCGTAAAACCGGATCTTAACTTATATGACAAAACGTGGCCAATATGGACCTATCAGGAACAAACACCACCCGCAAAATTTGTTTTTGATAATGATAAGCGCCGCGGTATGGCAGTCGATTCCATGGTTTCTGGCGGCTGTATTATTTCCGGGTCAAAAGTTAGGCATTCGCTACTCTTTTCAAATGTCAGGGTTAATTCTTACAGTGTCATCCAAGATACAATAGTTTTGCCTGAAGTTAATATTGCTAGACATTGCCGAATTACTAAAGCCATTCTGGAAAAAGGTTGCGATGTCCCAGAAGGAACGGTTATTGGCGAAGATCGAGCAGAAGATGAAAAACGTTTTTATGTTAGCCCAGGTGGCGTTGTGCTCGTGACCCCTGATATGTTGGGGTTAAGGAGACACTATGTCCGGTAACAAAAGCAAGCTTAAGTTGGTGCTATGCTGGCATATGCACCAACCGGAATATAGGGATTTACAAACAGGTGTGTTTAAGCAGCCATGGGTGTATTTGCACGTCATCAAAGATTATGCCGATATGATTGCCCATCTTGAGGCCGTGCCAAATGCTAAGGCTGTGGTCAATTTTGCCCCAATTTTGCTGGAGCAAATTGAAGAATATGCCAAGCAAGTCAACTGCTATTTGCAAGATGGTATTTCTATAAGCGATCCCTTGCTGGCTGCCTTAGTTGATCATACTATACCGGCAGATTTAGATAACCGGTTTAAATTAGTAAAAGACTGTTTGCGTGCCAATAGGGATAGGCAGATCAATCGCTATCCGGCATTCCAAAAGCTGATCGAAATGGCGGAATGGATAGAACATCATAATGACTCGTTAAATTATGTCAATTCGCAATATATCAGTGATATTTTAGTTTGGTACCATTTAGCTTGGATAGGCGAAACCATTAAACTTAGCGATACCCGTATTAAGCGTTTAATAGCAAAAGCGTCAGGCTACACGTTACATGATAGGATAGAATTGGTTGAAGTAATTAGTGAGCAATTGGCTAATGTTATCTTGCGTTATAAAGTATTAGCCCGAAAAGGTCAGATTGAATTATCACTGACACCATATGCCCATCCGATTATGCCCTTGTTGTTGGATTTAAATTCTACCCACGATGCGATGCCCGATGCTTTGCTGCCTGAGCTAGATGCGTATCCGGGTGGTGAAGATCGGGTTAAATGGCATATCGAAAAAGGCATACAAACCTTTAAACGATTTTTTGGTTTTAAGCCAAAAGGCTGTTGGCCTTCTGAAGGTAGTGTGAGTGAAGCTACGTTAGACATTTTGGCCGACTATGGTTTTGAGTGGACGGCTAGCGGCGGTATGGTACTGGGTAATAGTTTAAATTTACCAGAAAACAGTGATGTTAAAGCGGCCGGTATGCACGCCGCTTATCGATTAAAAAAATCTAATATGGCGTGCTTTTTCCGTGATGATGGTTTATCCGATTTGATTGGCTTTGAATATTCTAAATGGCACGCACATGATGCCGTCGAAGATTTACTGAAACATATAGAAAATATTGCTGAGCATGAATCTAATGAAGGCATAGTCTCGATTATTATGGATGGTGAAAATGCCTGGGAATATTATCCAGATAATGGGTATCATTTCTTACAGGAGCTATATCAACGGTTGGCGTCGCATCCTACGATAGAATTGACAACATTTTCAGAATGCCTAAAAAACAAAGTGGGGCAAACACCATTAAATAAGCTTGTCGCGGGAAGCTGGGTCTATGGTACGTTTTCGACATGGATTGGTGACGTTGATAAAAATCGCGGCTGGGACATGCTAGGTGATGCAAAATGGGCATTTGATAAAGTAATTTCAACAAATCGGCTGTCTAAAGAACAATTAACCGTCGCAGAATTTCAGTTGGCTGTCTGTGAAGGCTCCGATTGGTTTTGGTGGTTTGGGGATTATAATCCTGGGGAAGCTGTGAGTAATTTTGAAAAACAATATCGGTTGAATTTGGCAAATTTATACCGTTTAATTGGAGAAACCCCACCGGCTTATTTGGCACTGTCTTTTACCCAAGGTTCTGGGGCGCCTGCCATGGGTGGGGCGATGAGGCATGGGATTGAGCAAATCATATAAAACCCCGAGGTATTTGATTGAGTGATATTTTAAACAGACGGCGCGCTGGTATACTTTTACATATAACCTCGCTGCCCGGTAGCAGGGAACAGGGCAACCTAGGACAGGAAGCTTATCATTTTGTAAATTTTTTGCACGACACTGGTGTCACAGTGTGGCAAACATTACCTTTAGGGATGACCCATTTTGACGGCTCGCCTTACCAATGTTTATCAGCTTTTGCGGGTAATCCTTCATTAATCAGTACCGAATGGCTAGTCAGTAAAGGCTGGTTAGATTTAGCGGAGCACGGCGGCGATGTCGTGCTAGAAGTGGCAAAAAAAGATTTAATTGGAAAAGCCTATACTGGTTTTTTAGCGCATGCAGACCAACATGAAAAACAAGCGTTTGAACTATTTTGCCACCAAGAAGCGGCATGGTTAGAAGACTTTGCTACATTCTTGGCATTAAGGTACGAATTTAATCTGCAATCGTGGCATCTTTGGCCTGAGCATTTTAAAGAACGCGAAGAAAAAGCGATCAAAGAAGCCCGCCGCCGCTTAAGTCATGAGATTCAAGTCATCAAGTTTGCCCAATTCATCTTTTTTCAACAATGGGGGGCATTAAAAACTTACGCCAATCAAAAAGGCGTGCTTTTATTTGGTGACTTGCCTATTTTTGTATCCTACGACAGTGCCGATGTATGGGCTAACCGAGAATTGTTCAAGTTGAACGGGGCAGGTGAGATGTTAGTTGTTGCAGGCGTGCCGCCAGACTACTTCTCTGAAACCGGGCAACGTTGGGGTAATCCCCATTATGATTGGGATTATCTACAGCAAACAGATTTCCACTGGTGGGTAGAGCGAATTAATAGCCAGCTAAAACTGTTTGATATAGTCCGTATCGATCATTTTAGAGGGCTGGAATCAGCATGGGAAATTCCTGCAACAGAAGCAACAGCTATCTATGGGTCTTGGGTAAAAGCGCCTGGCAAAGAATTATTGGACGCTATAAAAACAGCTATAGGTGCTGTCCCGTTGGTGGCCGAAGACTTAGGTATAATTACCGATGAAGTTATTCAATTAAGGGATGCGTTTGAATTGCCTGGGATGAAAATTTTACAATTTGCCTTTGGTGGTGGCCCGGATAACCCTTATTTGCCTAATAATTATGAAAAAAACTGTGTTGTTTACACCGGTACCCATGATAATGATACGACCTTAGGTTGGACACAAAAGCTTAATGATGATGAGCGTCGGCATGTCTATGAATACTTGGGTAATCCGTCTATTCCTATTCATTGTGCAATTATACAAGCAGCACTGTCCTCAGTGGCTAATTTGGCCGTCATACCCATGCAAGATGTGCTTGAATTAGGCTCTGACCAACGCATGAACACCCCCGGGACAACTGAAGGCAATTGGAAGTGGCGTTTTCAATGGGAGCAGCTCACGCATGAGCGTGTTGAACGCCTATCTTATTTAATTAACTTGTTTAACCGTAACTAAATCCCCTAAAAACTAGCAGATAAAGTTTTACTGCTAGTTTTAAGTCACCTTAATCGTCTTTTTTAGGGTTTTCTTTAGGGATAGGTAATAAGGGAACATGATAGCTGGCTAGAATATGCTCAATTTCAACTGACTTTGTGGCAATTAAGCGATTAAGTGTAGCCAGTCTGTCTTTATCGCCAAAACGCACGCCCATGGCCATGGAAAAGTCAAACTTCATACCTGGGGTAGATTGCATAGTGATATTAATGTAACTATCTTTTGGGCTTTGGGAAACAATATATCCCGCTAATGGGCCCCATAAAATAACCATATCAACTTTTTTCGCCTCTAAATCCGTTTTTAATTGTGTGGCTACGTTATTGTCCCCATCGCCTGTCATGCTTTGGTAAGGGATACCATTGTCGAGTAAGCCCGCTTTTTGTAACCAGGTGGTACCTGGGCCACGGTCAAACATGGCAATTTTTAAACGGGCTTGCTGTGGTAACGGTAAGTCCATTAATTGATTCGCATCTTTAATATTGTCCCAGCCACGGCCTTTAGCAATCAATAAAACATAAGTCGAGTGATAGTAGGGCTGCGTGGTAAGTGTAAGCTCATAACCGGCCGGTAAGCCCATCACAATATCGCATTTGAAGTCTTTGCTGTCGACCGCCTTTTCATCCACGGGGGCATTAAGCGTGTTGCGGATAAAGCCTATACGTTGTGGAAACCATGAATATTCCAGTGCTTGGCCTAATTCTTTAGCAAATAATTCAGCAATTTTATTTTCATAACCATCTAGGCTCTTGCTTGAAAAAGGTGGGTTTAGTGGATCCGCGCAAACTTTAAATTTATCATCTGTGGCAGCGCAAGTTAAGCTCACAAAAATTCCGGAGCATAAAATTATCTGTTTAATCATGTCTGCTGAGTTCATTGTTATCTCCATTTACCAAAATATTGCTGGCTAGCATTTTACAGGATTAAAACGTAGCTTGCTTAGCTTGGCGGAAATTGCAGCATCAATGGATGCTTATCCTTGTTTTGTTATAAAAAAAGTGGCTAAAAACAATTTGTGGTTTTAGGTGTGTCGTAATAACGATAGGGGTGTTCAGTTTAACCCATGGCCTTTTGTGTTAAGCACAAAAAAAGCCCTGGTTGAGCAACTCAACCAGGGCTTTTAGGGACTAACAATCTTAAAGCTTTAAGGTTTGCTTAGTTAGGTAAAGCAAACACAGTTAAGGTGCCGCCTAATTTAGTGAAAGAACTTAAGCTTCTGTATGCGCCTACTGCGCCTAAGCCTTCTGAGCCTGATGCGTCAGTACCGTCGTCTAAGCCAGCAGCAATACCGATACCTGCCCAACCACCGATACCTGAAAGAACGCCAACATATTGTTTGCCGTTGTATTCCCAAGTATTAACGTTACCGATGATGCCTGATGGGGTTTTGAATTTATACAATTCTTTACCTGTTTTAGCATCAACTGCTTTCAAATAGCCTTCTAAGGTACCGTAGAAAACTACGCCACCAGCAGTAGCAACCGAACCTGACCAAACAGAAAATTGCTCTTTGTTTGACCACGCAATTTTACCGGTTTTGGCATCAAAAGCAGTAAATTGGCCTAGATTGGTTGTATTGTCTGGTTTACCTGTTATTACGTCTGCACCAGCAGGCATCATGCTTAAAGTTGCGCCTACATAAGGTTGGCCAGCTGTATATGATACTTCAAATGGTTCGTAATCCATGCATAAATGGTTGCCTGAGATATAGAACAAGCCAGTTTCAGGCGAGTAAGACACAGGTTGTTGGTTTTTAGCGCCTAATGCAGCAGGGCAAACACCTTTTGAGTTTACGTCTTCACCATTTTGCTCAGTACTATATTTTGCAACCACTTCTGGGCGGCCGGTTTTCATGTCAACGTGTGTTGCCCAGTTGACTGATTTGTCGAATTTTTCTGCAACTAACAATTCACCTGTTTCACGATCTAATGTATAGCCAAAACCGTTACGGTCAAAATGCACGATAGTTTTGTGCATGGCGCCTTTCACGTCTTGATCAACTAAGACTGTTTCGTTGATACCGTCAAAGTCCCACTCATCATGTGGTGTCATTTGGTAGACCCATTTTACAGCACCTGTGTCAGCATCCCGTGCCCACAATGACATAGACCATTTGTTGTCACCAGGACGTTGTACAGGATTCCAGGTAGAAGGGTTGCCTGATCCGTAATAAACCAAATTTAATTTAGGATCGTAGCTATACCAGCCCCAAGTTGTACCGCCACCGATTTTCCATTGGTCGCCTTCCCAAGTGCTTAAGCTTGAGTTTTCGCCAACAGGAACAATCTTACCGTCTTTCCAAGTAGTGGTTTTTTTAGGTTCAATCAAGGTGTCGGCATCAGGGCCCATGCTATAGCCTTTCCAAGCTAATTGGCCGTTGCTGGTTTTGTAAGCGGCAATAAAACCACGTACACCAAATTCTCCACCAGAGATACCGGTTAAGACAGTGTCTTTAACTACCAAAGGGGCGTTGGTGTTGGTCATACCCAATTTTGGGTCACCATTTTGGACGCTCCATACCCGTTTGCCAGTTTTTGCGTCTAAAGCCGTTAAAACAGTATCAGATTGTTGCAAGAAAATTTTGCCATCGCCGTATGCTAAACCACGGTTAACAGTGTCGCAGCACATAACTGGGATAGTTGCGTCAGCATCTTGTGTTGGGGTGAATTCCCAAATGACAGATTGGGTTTTTTGGTCGATAGCATAAACGGTATTAGGAAAAGGGGTATGGATGTAAAGCACATCGTTAACCACCAAGGGGCCGCCTTCATGACCACGCAAAACGCCGGTAGAAAAAGACCACGCAGGTTGCAAGGTTTTTACGTTGCTAGCATTGATTTGTTTCAGCTTGCTGTAGCGTGTGCCAGCATAATCACCACCCCAACTAGCCCAGTTGGCTGGGTTTTGGGTCAGTTTTTCAACTTCGTTATTAGCAGTTGAAATTGCTGGAAAGGCTATTGCAGCAGCAACACTTGAGGCAAGCAGCCAACTCTTTAAAGGCTTCTTCATAATTTATTTCTCCTGGTACCCTGTGCATAACAGAATACTGATAATGTTTTTTAAGACTAATATTAGTTTTAAAGCGCTATGGGTGGCCTTTATCGATGTTCCTGTCAGGCAGGAATTTTTCATGGCCACTCCAGCTCGTTAAATTTAATGATTTTGCCTTAAAAGTCAACCTTTATAGGCGGTTTCATGGGCTTAGTTTAGATTGGACTGATTTACCCAAGTCGGGTTGGGGCTTCAAGTTATACGCTAAATATTAACTTAAGTCTATGATGTTTAAATCTTATATAGAGTGTAAGCAATAACCTTCTTGAGTCCAGCGTAAATACTCACCGCGTTGCTTCTCCCAGGCTGCAAGCACAAACCGTTGTGCAGGTAGACCATTGACTTTAAATTCATGTAAGCCCGGTCTATGGGTGTGGCCATGAATTAAACGCAGGCAAGCGTGTGTAAGTAAGGCTTGCACCACAGTGTCGTGATTGACATCCATAATCGCCTGCATTTGTTTGCGTTTGTGCAGAAAGCTACGAAACCGGTACCATCGGGCGGCCAGTAAGCGTAGCCACAAAGGCTTGCTTAAAACATTTTGTTGCCAGGCCAAATCATGGGACTTAATACGGAAGGCTTGATAAGCCAAATCATCCGTACAGAGCAGGTCGCCGTGGGTCAATAGGGTTGGTGTACCGTATAAATCGATGACTTCGTAATCACCTAGTAGCTGCACACCAGTATCGGCACAGAACTTTAAACCTAACAAGAAATCACGGTTGCCAGGCTGAAAATAGACTTGTGTGCCGGAATCAGTGAGTTTTTTTAGCTGTTTTTTAATGGCTTTATTTGGTTTTGTATCATCGTCATCACCTACCCAGGCATCAAACAAGTCGCCCAAAATATACACACGGGCAGCTTGGCTGGCAGGGTTTTCTAAGAAATTAACTAAGCGTTGGGTAATATCGGGCTTATCGATTGAAATGTGTAAATCAGAGAGGAATAGGGTATCGGATAGCATATGTCTATGGGCTGTAGCAGGATAGGGTGGCTACAGCCCGGTATCGTAGTGTTTACTCAACAATTTCGGCTTTTTCAATCACAATATCTTTCACCGGAATGTCATTATAACCTTGGCGGGATTCTGTGGCTTGCTCTGCCATGGCATCTACCACGGCCATACCTTCAATGACTTCAGCAAAAACGGCATAGCCTATGCCCGCAAAAGTAGGGTTTTTAAAGTTTAAAAAATCATTGTTTGAATAATTGATATAAAACTGGGCAGTGGCGCTATCCGGTTCCTGAGTACGGGCCATAGCGACGCTACCCCGGTTATTTAATAAACCGTTGTTTGATTCATTTTTAATTGTGGCATGCGTGGTTTTTTGCTTAAGGGAGGCATCAAAACCACCACCTTGCGCCATAAAACCTTTAATGACGCGATGGAAAAGTGTGCCATCATAAAAGCCTTCTTTTACATAAGTAAGAAAGTTTTCAGATGAAATAGGGGCTTTTTGTGGGTTTAATTGGATAACAATTTCACCAAGGTTGGTAGTCAATTTGACTTTAGGTTGCGCTGTATCTGGCATTTTATCGTCCGCTACTAATGAAAAAGGGGTCGCTAAAAATAGTATCATGGATAATATAAATTTGTGCATAGGTAATCCGCCATACGATCGATTTAAGGAAACTAAAAAGCGTCCAGAGTCTAGGTGTTTTCTGTTTAAAATGGAAATCATAACGTGTGTATATGACAGGATTATTGAATGCATAGTGGTTGATAAGCAAAAAATGTATAAACTATTAGCTATCAAAAAAACGGACTAGACATTAGGGCATGTTAAAAATTTTTAATACTCTCTCGCGAAAAAAAGAAACTTTTATACCCTTGCAGCCTGGAAAGGTGGGTATGTATGTTTGTGGTATGACCGTATACGATTATTGTCATATCGGGCATGCCCGGGTAATGGTGGTGTTTGATGTGGTCGCACGCTATTTTCGGCATTTAGGGTATACGCTAACCTATGTGCGTAATATCACAGATATCGATGATAAAATTATACAACGGGCAAATGAAAATAATGAGCCCATGGCCGCACTGACGCAGCGCTTTATCGAGGCCATGCATGCCGATGAACGCGCTTTATCAGTGTTGCCGCCAGATATTGAACCTAAGGCAACTGAATCGATTGCTGCCATTATTAACTTAATTGCAACCTTAATCGCAAAAGACATGGCCTATGTTGGCAGTAACGGTGATGTGTTTTATGCGGTCAACAAATTTGTTGGTTACGGCAAATTATCGGGTAAAAATATTGACGAATTACAAGCTGGTGAGCGCGTTGAAGTTGATGTGGCCAAACAAAACCCCCTTGATTTTGTGCTTTGGAAAATGGCAAAAGCCAATGAGCCGGCTTGGGAATCAGCTTGGGGGCTGGGACGACCGGGTTGGCATATCGAATGTTCCGCAATGTCTACCGGTTGTTTGGGTAATCATTTTGACATACACGGTGGTGGTATGGATCTACAGTTTCCCCATCATGAAAATGAAATAGCCCAATCGGAAGCGGCGACCGGTGAAAATTATGCCAACTTGTGGATGCACAACGGCTTTGTCAAGATAAACGAAGAAAAAATGTCAAAATCTTTGGGCAATTTTTTTACCGTGCGTGAAGTCTTACAACGCTATCGGCCAGAAATTATCCGGTTTTTTATTTTAACTAGCCACTATCGCAGTCCACTAAATTATTCAGAAGAAAATTTAAATGATGCGGCCAGTGCGTTAACCCGTTTGTACACCGCTTTACGGCATGTGGCAGAGAATAAAGCGGCCGCTGAATTGATTGATAAAGACTATCAAAACCGCTTTGAGCAAGCCATGGATGACGACTTTAATACGCCAGTGGCGGTTGCTGTTTTGTTTGATTTGGCGCGGGAATTAAATAAAGCCAAAGAAGACAGCATCACAAGCGCTAAAGCCATAGCTTTAGCAGTGACTCTGAAGCATTTGGGAGGGCTGTTAGGCATATTACAAGAAAATCCAGACAGCTTTCTAAAAGGTGAATTTGCCGATGACACCATAGAACAGCAAATTCAACTCCGTCTTGAAGCCAAAAAAAATAAGGACTGGGCCACAGCGGACCGTATCCGTGATGAGCTAAAAGCGCAGGGCGTGATTTTAGAGGATGTCGCTAATGGCACAACTTGGCGGCAAGAATAAAGCCATGTCATGCAATAAATTTACTGCCTAAGAGTTGATAATGACTGAAATAATACAAAAACCCATAGACGAATTTCTCGATGAATTGGCCAGTAAGTCGGCGACACCTGGCGGTGGTAGTGCGGCAGCCTTAATGGGTGCGCAAGCGGCAGCTTTAACTAGCATGGTCTGCAACTTAACCCTAGGCAAACCCAAATATGCGGAAGTGGAAGCCGATATGCAAGCGTTATTAAGCCGTTCCGAGCAGTTGAGGGCGCAATTAAGCGCAATGGTTAAGGCTGATGTTGAGGTGTTTGACCGGGTTATGGCGAGTTATGCTTTGCCTAAACAAACTGAGGATGAAAAATTATTACGCAGTGCTGCCATCCAGGCGGTATTAAAAGATGCTACCGATGTGCCGCTGGCTTGTGTGCGGGCATGCGCAGAAGCGATTAAGCTTAGCCTGGAGGCGGCCGAAAAAGGTAATGTCAATGTGGTCAGCGATGCTGGCGTTGCTACCATGGCGGCTTATGCGGGTCTTAAAAGTGCAGCACTAAATGTTTATGTTAATGCGGCTAGCCTGAAAGACCGCGATTTTGCGGAAGCAAAATTGGCTGAATTGGAAGAAATATTGGACAGTGCAGCAATAATGGCGCAAGACATTTATGAATTAGTCAAAACTAAATTGTAAGAGCCTTTAAACTTAAAAAAACTTTTAATAAACTATTGACGAGCTGGCATTAGATAGCTATTATGCTCAGCTCTTCAAGGGTGTTATTCAAGACTCAAGCCCAATCGAAGGTTGTCGGGATATAGCGCAGTCTGGTAGCGCGCCTGCTTTGGGAGCAGGATGTCGGGGGTTCGAATCCCTCTATCCCGACCATTTTTGCGCTTGTAGCTCAGCTGGATAGAGCATCGGCCTTCTAAGCCGAGGGTCGCAGGTTCGAGTCCTGCCAAGCGTGCCATCCTTGCTGATGTTTTATGCTATGGTGAGCGTAGCTCAGTTGGTAGAGTGCAGGATTGTGATTCCTGTTGTCGCGGGTTCGAGCCCCGTCGTTCACCCCATCCACATTATCGCTTATAGCACTGCGATACATACTAAATCCAAAACTGTCATATTCATTTTCGTCTGTAGGCTTAACTGAAGTCGTTTAAACAGCGTCAATATTCATCATACTTAGGCGGTTTAATGCCATCCTCGCAAGCGAAAAAGCAATCGGGTCAGGCTGCGGAAATACTATGGCAACAGGTTCTGGAAAAGCCAAAACTTGTATAGCTTTGATCTACGGTTTGCTCAAAGTAAGGCTTCTGCTTCCCGGATTTTGAACAGCAATTTGAGCAATACCAGATAAAATCTGCAGGGCGTTATCGCGTCGATTTTTACAGTGCTGCTCAATTGCTTATCGAAATTGTCACTACACTATGAGCCGGAACATAAAGGGGGCAGATGCTTGCGCGATGAATATCTTGCTGGACTGGGTTTGTAGGCATTGCGGTTTGATAGTTGGCAGGTGTAGTTGGAGAGAGCAGCGGTGCTTGGATGTATTTCTAAAATCCCCCTACCCCCTTTTTCAAAGGGGGTTCGTTGGGTTGGTCCCTTGCCGTATTTTAATTTAGCCCCGGTTTTTCAAAATAGGCTTGATTCCCCTCAATTGCTTATCGAAATTGTCATTACACTATGAGCCGGAACATAAAGGGGCAGATGCTTGCGCGATGAATATCTTGCTGGACTGGGTTTGTAGGCGTTGCGGTTTGATAGTTGGCAGGTGTAGTTGGAGAGAGCAGCGGTGCTTGAATGTATTTCTAAAATCCCCCTACCCCCTTTTTCAAAGGGGGTTCGTTGGGTTGGTCCCTTGCCGTATTTTAATTTAGCCCCGGTTTTTCAAAATAGGCTTGATTCCCCTCAATTGCTTATTGAAATTGTCACTACACTATGAGCCGGAACATAAAGGGGCAGATGCTTGCGCGATGAATATCTTGCTGGACTGGGTTTGTAGGCGTTGCGGTTTGATCTCAATAACACCGTGGCGGGTATCCAATTCGGCTTGGCCGTTTCGATGCGTCCACGCAGATACGCTTTAATAGGATCCAACTTGGACGTGCGCGATAGCCTAGGCGAATAAGTTGGCGTCTTGGCCACATCGCGCAAATAGCGGTGCACCGTATTGCGTGATAACTGTAATTTTTTGGCTATAGCCCGTATGCCTAGCCCCTATCTAGATAATACATGAATGTCCACTAATAACTCCTGAGTCAACATGAGGTTCCGCCACTGCTAATTACTAACAGCAGCCATTTTGTCTCAGGTGGGTCAATTTTACATTGCCGGTGACACTAAAAGCACCTGACTCTCCAGTTTTAGGTGAATACAGCGAAGTTTTGGGTGGAAATGATTGCTAAAAGATTTTTAACTTACGGGTCAAAATTCTGGATTCCTTTATGAAAGGCTTACTGACTTGGCAGATTTTTCGGTAAAAATTGAACAACTGAATTATGTTCAAAATGGAGCAGTAACCTGCATTAAAAATACATTATCAAAAGCGGAGACATTTACATCAGTATTGCCGTCTCTATTGGGTTAGTTGGGTAAATTCCAGAAACCATTTCGGCTAGTCATTTGACAGAAAATGCCACAAGAATCATTACCAACACACAAGACAAGCTTAGTTTATTTAGAATCAAGGAACTTGAATTAAAAAAAGCCCTGCGTTGAGGAACAAACCAAAATCGTCCGTCGAGTTGAATTCCTATTCGCCTATGCTGACCGCCTAGAAGCCCGTTACAACATCGCCCGCGGCCAAGTTGAAACTTACCCCCCCCCGCTGTTTGCCAAAGCCTTGCGCGGCGAACGGGTGCCGCAAGACCCCAACGATGAACCCGCCAGTGAGTTGTTTGCGCGTCTTGCTGCTGCGCCAAGCGATGGGCAAGGTTAAACAGCTCGTAAGCATACTCGCGGTAAGAATACCCACGTTTCAGCATAAATGACTAATACATTAGGAGCGGGTTTTAATTCAAGTCGACAGGCTACTTGAGAATCAAGCTAGCCAGTTCTTTGGCCGAATCTAATTTTTTGTAAAGTTGCCCAAAAATAATTAGTTGTTGCTCCGCGTCTAGGCCAAGCTTAGTAAGCTCCACATCAGTGGATATAGGTTTTTCCCGGAACAAGGAGGAAACCACGCGCGCCGCCGCACCGACCAACACCTCATTAACCGGACGATTTTCCGCATCGCCAATGTACCTATGATTTGCAATAATGGCCAACAACTCATCAGGTATATGCCATTGTTTGCCGACCCAAGCACCTACTGTGCAAAAATCGATACCGATACTGTCAAGAAAAGCTTGATTGAGTGTTAATGAAGGGTCTGCTGCGATCGACTTAAATGCCTGTTCCGTTTCTACGGGTAACATATCAGCAAGCCACAATAAACCAAGGTTATGCAGTATCCCGCCGGTTTTTAATGTTTGCCACAAATTTGCCGGATAACTGGTATTGTTAGGTAATTTTAGGGCTAATAAAGCAGCACCTTCGGACACCAGCATACTAGTCGACCAGAACCTAACCGAATCGAAAGAAGGGCAGCGCGTAATGTTTATAGAAGAACCAACAGCTATCGCAATGCTGACAGCTTTTACCTGTCTACTGCCTAGCCTAAAACAAGCGGCTTCAATAGTAGTGATTGGTGTAGTTGAACGCGCCCAAGGGGAATTGGCCAAACCAACCAAGCGCGCGCTGATGACAGGGTAGTGATGTAAAATAGCCGCCAATTGTTTTGTTTCGATTTCATCATCTGCAAGAGCCGATATCAGATGATGGATATTAATCTTTAAACTGGCAATACGGATTTTGCCATGATATTTTTGCAGGAAGTCCGCTAATAAAATTTCCGTACTATTTTGCGGCATAATGGGTTCTTGGGGGCATTATTAATTATCTAGATTTAAGGTGTAATCTAGATTGTACAGTTGGTGTATTTTGTCACTGCTAACGGGCTGACTAAATAAATAGCCTTGGATTATATCGCAGCCCAAACCTTGCATGAAAATAGCTTGATCTTTTGATTCAACACCTTCTGCAACTACCATATAACCCAATGCATCAGATAAACTTATAATGGTGCCCAATAATAAAGCCGTTTGAGTGTTGGTAAATAAATCATCGACAAATACTTTATCTACTTTTAAATAATCCAGTGGTATTTGCTTTAAGGAGGCTAGGCAAGAATAGCCGGTACCAAAATCATCCAAAGCTATTTTGATGCCCAATTTCCTTAATTGGTTAAAAACCTGCAAAGAACCTTCTGTTTGTAAAGCGCTCTCAGTTATTTCCAGTTCTAAACAATGAGAAGGGATTCCCGTTTCTTGCAATAATTCCTGGATTGTTGCTAACAGCGCGGGATCGTGGAAATGTGGTGGTGCAATATTGACAGCCACTTGCAAAAAAGGTAGCCCTTCCTGACGCCATTGTAATATCTGCCAGCAGGCAGTTTGCAATGCCCAAATGCCAAGCTCTTTAATCAACCCCATAGATTCGATTATAGGGATAAAATTATTCGGCGGAATTATGCCTTTTTCTGGGTGTTGCCAACGGACTAAGGCTTCCATAGCTATCATATGTCCAGTCTGCAAGGAGATCTGCGGTTGGTAGTGTAGAACAAATTGGTTTAAGCTAAAGGCATCACGCAGCATTTGTTCTGTACCCAAACGGGTTTGGTTTGACATTTCCTCAGAATAGAACACATAGCGTTGTTTCCCGCCATGTTTAGCCGAATACATGGCAGCATCCGCGGCTTTCATTAACTCGATCTCATTCGCTCCGTCACGCGGGTAAAATGCAATACCGATACTAATTCGGGGGTCAATCCGATGCTGGTTCAACTGTAGTGTGGCGGTCACTCTATGGAGACAGCGGTTGGCAATTTCACTGGCCTTTTCTTTATCAGTAATACCATCCAGGATAATACAAAATTCATCACCACCTAGCCGTGCGGCAAAATCCCTATCCCGAAGCACTTGTTTAAAGCGATTGGCGATTTCCTTAAGAAAGGCGTCGCCGACATCATGGCCAAAGCCATCATTAATGTTTTTAAAGTCATCCAGGTCAATATACATAAACGCAAATTGGCCATTATGCTGATTGGCTAAACGGATGAAATCATCCATGCGCTGATGATACGAAGCCCGGCTGGGCAAACCAGTCAGGCTGTCGAAATAAGCTAATTGATGCATTTGCCATTCGGCTTGTTTCTTTTGGGTAATATCCTGCACTGTGCCTGTGATGACCCCCTGTGGGCTATCAGTGACCACTTCGACTTCTTGACGCACGAAGAGAGACGCGGTGGTCTTGGTCTGTAAGCGGTACTCGACAGCCCCATTGCTTAAATTGGTAATAGTATTGCGGACTAAATCCCTATCATCTGGATGGATCAAGTTAATGTAAGCGTCTAATGTCTGGTTAAATGCTGGAAGAGTTATCCCGCACAAATCGGCTAAAAACTCTGAAACCAGGAATTGGTTAAGGCTAGGATTCCATGTCCAATAACCTAACCGGGCGATGCGCTGGGCCGCACTCAACTGAATTTTATTTGTCCTGAGTTCGGCAGTGCTTCTGCTCGCCCGGAGAATAAAGCCTAAGTGATGGCTTAATAGGGAATAGTTTAATGGTTTTATCATAAAATCATTGGCACCTGCCTGAAAAGCAAGTCTGATGGAATCCGTATCATCTAAACCGGTCGTCATAATTATAGGCACATCTGCCATGTTGACGGCACGTCTCATTAATCGGCAGGTTTCAAAACCATCCAGTCCCTTCATAACGGCATCTAACAACACTAGATCGGGTATGGTTTGTTTTATTTTTTCAAGTGCCTGATCACCACTGGTAGCCTCATCAATCTGAAAACCTGATGAGTAGAGGGCTTTGCGGGTGATTAAACGAAAGATTTCGTCATCATCTACCAGAAGTATACGTGTTGCAGGTTTTTCTGTCGGGGCGGTTAAACTGTCCTTTAAGGGGCTATGGGCGACGGCACTACCGATTTCTTTAGACAAAGCCGCGAGGCTTTGCGGAAGTAGTGTTTCCAAGGCCATTAACAACGAGGGTACATCAGCCATATCACTATGTTTAGCAAGGTTTTCAATCGCTGCACAACAGTCTGATAAGGCTTCAGCACCCACATTAGCGCAAACGGACTTAAAGCTATGGGCTGCTTTATTTAATGCCGGATAGTCCTGGTTAGCAAAAGCGGCCTTTATGTCATTCAGGGTCTCCTGCGCGGATTGTAAAAACAGGTTGATGGCCATTTCTAACAAGCTCTCACCCGTATCGGTGCGTATTTGCCTTAGGTTATTCAGTGCCTCCGAGTTTAAGATTGCAGCATCCCTTTTGGCGGCGCCAGGAACTGAGCTTGTTTGCGGTTGCTTAATAGTATTTGTGATTTCCTGTACGCCACTTTCATTTTGCTTTACTACCAGCCATTTATTGAGCATAGCTTGCAATTGTTTTTTATTGAAAGGCTTGCTTAAATAGCTGTCCATACCGGCTTTCAGGCATTGTGTATCCACTCCTTTTTGCACATCCGCCGTTAAAGCCACTATGGGTACCCTATGTTGTCCACATGAGGCAAGTTCGCGTTCACGAATGGCCTGGGTAGCTTCAAAACCATCCATCTCCGGCATATGGCAATCCATTAGGATCAGGTCAAATTGTTTTGTGGCGCTAAGACTCACCGCTTCTAAGCCATTGACGGCTATTTCAACCTGGTAGCCCATATCTTGTAGCATATATTTGCCCACTTGCTGATTTACGGGTTGGTCTTCAGCCAGTAGGATGAGTCCACCCTTGACAAGTATTGGGGTATTCGCAGTACTAGAGGCTATTGGGAGGTGTTGGCGGCATTGCCCCAATACTTCCAAGAGACAAGCCAATAGTTTTTGTTGAATGACCGGTTTAGTCAGAAAAAAACTGATGCATGAATCCTCCACGTTATCCGTGTTTTGCGTCAGATTGTCAGAGCTGAGCATGACCAAGGGTATGTTCGCTAAATGGGGATCCTTAAATAGGGTTTTTGCCAATGTTAAACCATCCATTTCCGGCATGTGCCAATCTAATAAAATTATCTCGTAGTGCTTATTTTGCAGTTGGGAGGCGGTTATATGATCTAATGCCTGGGCTCCGCTGTCTACGCAAACACAATTAGCGCCCCAATGGCTTAACTGGCCATACAAAATTTCCCGGTTGGTGGCATTATCATCGACCACTAATACATTTATGCCGTACAATTCACTGATATCCGCTTTTGAACAGCTCTGCTGGGCACTAGGTTCCAGCGCTATACTAAAGTAAAAACGGGAGCCTTGTCCTAGCGTACTATCAACTTGCAAATGTCCACCCATCAAGGCAACTATTTGTTTCGAGATAGTCAATCCCAAACCAGTTCCCCCGTAGCGTCGCGTAATTGAACCGTCGGCTTGGGTAAAACTGTCAAAAATGGCTTGTTGTTGTTCGGCGGGGATACCAATTCCCGTATCGATCACTTCAAACAGTACTTGCATAGTCGTGTTGGGGCCACAGGGTAACCAGCCCGCCCTTAACTGAACTTCGCCACTTTGGGTGAATTTAATGGCATTACTCAATAAGTTTATTAACACCTGACGGAGCCGATCCTCGTCGCCATGAACAAAGGGATTGAAGTCGACGGGTAAATTCAGTACCAGCTCAATGTTTTTTATATTGCATTGGGTGGCCACCATTTCGGCAGTTTGCTCCAACAACTCGCGTAAATTAAAGTCATGGTATGTCAATTCCAGCTTGTTCGCCTCGATCTTGGAAAAATCCAGGATATTATTGATTATGCCAAGTAATGTTTCGCCTGAGCGATAGGCGGTTTCGGCCAAATGTTTTTGATGGCTGTTCAAGTTGGTTTTGATTAACAACTCAGTCATGCCCAATACGCCATTCATTGGAGTGCGAATTTCATGGCTCATGGTAGCCAAAAATTGCGATTTGGCTTTACTGGCAACTTCCGCCCGTTCTTTTTCGCCGATTGCTGTTTTTGTTAGGTTGATATTTTTTTTGATTAAATAAGCCAGGACTACCATAAACAACAGGTTAATCACACCGACCGCAAAGCCTGTGTAGAGAGTGGTCACAGACGATTTTTGCGAATTTATCAGGGTGTTGACAAAATTATCATAACTGGTGGCGCGGAAATGACGGATATTCTGGCGCAAGTCAGTCAATGACTTGTTCATAGGCGTGGCCAGGCCTGACTTATCTTCGCCCTTATTCTCCAAGAGTGTCAATGAAGTATCTTTTGCCAACTCGAAATAGTGGGTAAAGTCAGCTCTAAGCGAGTTAATATCATCTTTCCTAAATTGATACAGCTTAGCTATATCTGCAAACGCATCGTCAGCCTGTTGATAAATCACCAGCGCATCATCTAATTCTTGATGTTCTCCGGTCATTACCGACTGCATCAGAAGTTCATTGATATGGTCAAGCCGCACAATGTTGGCGTCGACTCGCTCAAGGACAGGGAAATACAAGTCTTTAATAGCAGCGAGTTGCTCGTTGTTTTTAATCGAAGAGTGTAGGCTGAAGATGATGGAAGTAAGGAATATTAAAATAGCGAAGCTTACCATTACGATAATTTTGCGCATGGGGTTTTTTATGGCTACTGATGGCACATCATTTTGGTTATTTTTAGCGCTCTCTTGATGTGTTGCTGATTTTCCAGCTGGTATCATATCTCGGCCTACTTGTTTAACTATTTTATTTATTAAAGTAAACGATAAAGGAAGGGCGCTGTATTTATAAGCTCATGATCATTGCGGGGCAAAGACTATCTTGACAGTGCGGTTAACTGCCGATTTTTCCAGATACCCGATCATATAGGGGTTAGTGGCAATGATTTTCAGTACCTCGTCATTGTTAGCCACTTCCCGTGGGGGATTGCCCATCCCAGAAAAAACTATTCTAGCCCAATAAGCATTGAGCTGAGCAGTTGATTTTTCTGTCACTAACCTGTGAAATTCATTATAAGCTTCTTGACCCTCGCTTTGTTCTATCGGTATAGCCTGATTGCCATCAGGAAAGGTAGGGGTTTTGCCGAGAAAGATTGCGGTGACAGTATTTTTACTTAGATTAGAGACGTTGGATTTGGCACTCATAACCACCACAACGTCCCCTTGGATGGAAGACGCTGTCAAAACTAATGCGACAAAAAGAAAAAAGGGCATGATTCTAGTCATGGCGCCAACCTTAAAATGCAAAGTCTAACGTGACGCTGAACAGATCGACCTGCGTCGGACTATTACCAAATCCAGCTTGTTGATTAACAAACAAGCCATCGCCAGTGCCAGCCAGGCCATTTTTGGTGGAAGTTTGTATATGATCCCACTGGGCTTTTAAGGCGAATTTCGACATGAAGTCATACCGCATTCCAAGGCTAATAGTATTCTGATCCATGGCATTGCCGCCTTGCAGAAGACCTGTTGCTATTTGATTGACGGCTGCCCCTAAACCTAAGTTAAAAACATTATTCGTATCGCCATTAAAAGTAACAGGGGAGTCATTGTGGTAGCTAGAATAAGTTATATAAGGGGTGAACTTGTTAATTCGCGCGCCGCCGCTGATATACCAGGTTGTTACATCTGAAATTACTTTAGTTTTGGCGAAGCGTTTACCGAACTCGCCGAGCACGAAATAATTGCCATTGTCCCAGTTGGCGCCAACTGAACTGAATATTACGTTTTTGCGGGTCGTGTTGAATGCGTTATATTGCGCACAGGCAATTGGGTCTAAACCAGTATTGCAGATAATGTTTAAACCTGACTGCGCCTGAGTTAGGGAGGGTGAAAAAAGGGTTATATCACCTTGGCCAAAGCCGGCGCGTAAGGTTAAATCGCTATACGTACCGGTTAGGTTAATCCCGAGTATGTTGTCGGCTTTAAATGAATTGCCGACGCCAGGCGTTTTTAGATCAGTGACGCCGAAATAAGGCTGTACTAGCCAAGACAAATCACCAATGCTTGGTCGCCAGAGTAGATCTACGCCTTCCATACGGTCAATGGCCGCCGTGGTATAGAATTCAACCGGTGGACGTACCCAAGGATTAGAGTAGTTAACATCCAGGTAATCGGAAAGCATATAAATAGCTGGTCGTATCCGGCCAGCTCGTATATGCAATTCAGGCAGGATCTTGAATTTAACATAAGCCCATTCCAGTATAGGGTCAAATGACTTATTGTATTGTTGCCTGGATAAACCCTGAACGGCAAAGCTCAAACGATCCGTCGCCTGATAATCCAGTTGCAGCCCTAGCTTGCTGTCAACTACCAAGCTGGTGTCGTTAGTCCGACCGACTCCGGATGCTTGGACATTACTGTTGGCGACAAAGTCGGCGCCATTGTTACTGCTGTTAACCAAACCTGCGGTGCCAAATCCCTTGATAGTAAAGCCATGACCGAGGTCGATTGCTTGGCTATTGGAGAAAACAAAAAAGCAGAGCACAACAAATAAGGCGTTGATAGTCTTCATAAGACTTTCCGCTCGGTGGACTTAATTAACAGGATTTTCATATTTGATACATATCCGATTACGATACAACTATTTGTTAAGTTAATCAGTGGTTATAGGTTTTTTAAGGATAGATGGTTAAATTTTTATTACCAATGAAGTAGTTATTTTTTAATTCAGTTTTAGTGCCTAGGCTAAATAGACTTATAGTTTAGTCCTGAGTATTAATAGTCCTGGTCATGAAGTCGTTATTTGACGAAGGCAGCCAAGGCCTACAGCGGTAAGCGTATTTTACGCACTGAACATTCTTGTCTGATTTTGAAACAGCCTTTAGCGAGGGTCCCTTAGGTTTTCTGAGCAGTTTGGCAAAGATCTTAAGTGAAAACGGACGTTTCTCAGTTGCTTATCGAAATTGACGGCATTCAATATTATGAGCCGGAATATCTATTTGTTGATCTGTTACCTAATGGACAACTAAATCCCCCCTGCCCCCCTTTTTCAAAGGGGGGTGGATTCTCCCAGCCATAAAGCCATCCAGAACACTAGCTTTGCTAGTTACGCCTTTTGAAATCGTGTTGCTACAAACTGGCCTAGTTTCTTCTGTAGTAATGGAATGGATGCCCACACTTACTTAAATAGCATTAACAATTAAGGCAATGGTAATTTACTACTTTGCCAGTGACTCTTTATGAAGATGCTGTTCCGCAAACCTGTCCAGTTTCCTCGTCTTTTTAAAGGGGGGTGGATTCTCCCAGCCATAAAGCCATCCAGAACACTAGCTTTGCTAGTTACGCCTTTTGAAATCGTGTTGCTACAAACTGGCCTAGTTTCTTCTGTAGTAATGGAATGGATGCCCACACTTACTTAAATAGCATTAACAATTAAGGCAATGGTAATTTACTACTTTGCCAGTGACTCTTTATGAAGATGCTGTTCCGCAAACCTGTCCAGTTTCCTCGTCTTTTTAAAGGGGGGTGGATTCTCCCAGCCATAAAGCCATCCAGAACACTAGCTTTGCTAGTTACGCCTTTTGAAATCGTGTTGCTACAAACTGGCCTAGTTTCTTCTGTAGTAATGGAATGGATGCCCACACTTACTTAAATAGCATTAACAATTAAGGCAATGGTAATTTACTACTTTGCCAGTGACTCTTTATGAAGATGCTGTTCCGCAAACCTGTCCAGTTTCCTCGTCTTTTTAAAGGGGGGTGGATTCTCCCAGCCATAAAGCCATCCAGTACACTAGCTTTGCTAGCTACTCATTTTGTAGAATTTTTGCTACAAACCAGTCCAATTTCCAACTTTTTCAATTGCTGTGGATTCCGATGTAGTTCCCCCCTTTGAAAAAGGGGGGTTAGGGGGGGATTAAAAATACAATTGTTGATGATGGCTTAACCAATTTCCTATCAGAAATCCTTAGTTCGGTATTAGATTTCAAAATTTGCTAGTTTTTTTCTCTAAACTACCATTAACAACATCTAAATAATGTGTAAACTCTGATATTAAAAACTAAATTGCCTAATGACTAAAAACACCTATCAAAAACCATCGCCGCAAACCCAAGAAGAAGCTATGAAGCTTGCTAAATCTATCCAGCGGCCAGCGCAAACCAAAGAGCAAACCAAATTGATAGCCCAAGGTATTCAACAAGGGATAGATTTATACAAAAAGCAGCAAAAGGAAAAAGCTAGGGAATTAAACAAACGGCTTAAAAAGACCACTAAACCCATAAATACGGATATTGCTGCAGATGTTAATGAGCAAGAAACGATAATTATCTATCGCCAACATTGGCTGCCCTGGGTCTTGTTGGCCATGTCGTGGCTTGGGCTGGGCATTTATTATTTCCGCAATGCTATAAATGGCTGAATTAGCTTAGCTATTATTGCCGGGACTAGCCAATCTGCGGTAACGGCAATCGGTGTATCTACTAGTAGCTAAAATAGGTTACTTGATAATAAGGAATAATCAATTTGGTCTGCGAGTAGGGCGAGTAGCAACAGCAGGCTGTTTAAAAAAATGGGGCGTTGGCTAAACGATTTATAAAAGCCTTCATCGTAATTTTCTATCATTAAGACCAGTTTATCTAATTTTGCCGCATTGGCCGGGTTCGCCGAGCTATAGGCCAAGGCGCGTTGTTGTAGGGATTTTACGGCCATTTTACGTGATGAGTCCGCTGCTTTTTTTAGTTGCACGTCCCAATAAATTAAAAAACATAAGCTGGTACAAATTACTATTTTGAAGGAGGCTGCAACATTCCAATTGTCAAAATAACTGGATCTAGAAATTACCATTAACAGGGCGATAACTAATGGGAAACCGATGATTCGGTAGATGCGTTTGTTGAGTTCTACGATAAAACGCATGCTGACCCATTCTTGTAAATCACGTTGTTCCATATCAAATATTTCAGCATATTTAGCTAACGTTGTTGCTGGCCATTGCAGTGGTTTTAGGCTTGGATTACTGTCTTCTTCCGTAGAAAAGCAGCTGTTAGTTAAACGGACACATAAAATAGCAGCATCAATTACCAAAAATAGTAAAAAACTAAATGCTGGAAACAGTAAACCGCGCAGTAAAAGATCGTCTAATAGCCTAAGGGTTTCATCCCGGGAGGGGATATGGTAACTGCCAAAGTACTTATAGATAACCACACTTACTACAGAAAATACCAACGCGTAAAGTATGGGGTACAGCCAACGCTGGTTTGAGTTTTGCCAATTTAACCAGTGATGGATAATAGTCTGCGGATAATCTTTAGATTGCTCAAGGTGAAAATGCGGGTTTAACCAATTTTGGGTAAAGCGCTGAGGGAATTGCCATACTTGTACAATATAAAAGCTGGCAATAATAAAGCCGAATAAACGGATGGCTTCGGAAGGCCACATGCTAACACCTTCCCAAAACGCATATTGTTCATTAAAGTTTAACCAACCCAGTGGTTGAACAAAGCCCCAAATTATACCGAGGGCTAGACATATAAGCAGTGCGTTAATAATAAAACAATATTGGTTGATAATGTCTTTTTTACCCAAGCGGTAGTGTTGATAACCAACACTGGCAATGCTTATCATAATGCCGCAATAAGCAATACCAAATATAAAATAGGCGGCTGTAGGGTCTGCCCTGGTAAAGGGTAACCACTGTTTCTGTAGCGCTAAGATATACAGCAAGTTGAAACTACAGATGGTGGTTAAAAAAATCGAAAGCATTAAACCGGTTTTTTCATGTAAAAATTCCCGGCTAGTCCGGGAAAGCGTCAGACCAATCAACAATGCCACTAACGCCAGCATGCTGGCATAGCCAGAACTTTGGCTAGGCTTAATTTGTGCCTCTATGGCTTGGAAGCTAGTTTCGGTTGTTTTGGGGTGGTGATACCCGCTATTTAGATTAAAAGCCCTAGTCCGCCCGAGTTCAAAAATCTGTGGCGGGTATTGCCATTGGTCTAATTGGTATTGGCCATCATAAGCTAGGGCTTTAAGTTGCGGGTCAAAAATTAGGTCTTTATCCAGCGATTGCTGTAAGGCCAATTGTGTAGCTAGAAAAAAGCCAGTTTGTACACTATCCCGTAAAGGTGGGATATCACGTTGAAAATGCGGATTCAACGCCAAACCATAAGCTGAAGCGACAATTAAATTCCTGGTCCATTGGTTATATTCAGGTTGCAGTAACCTTGCATCCATGCCATTAGTAAAAAAAACCGCATCCGGGAAATGTTCATGTAAGGCTTCTAAGATTAATAGCTTATCGTAGAAATCACTGCCTAAGATACCGATGGCTTTTATGCTATGTACAAAAGGCGTATTAATTTGCTTTCGTATGCTTTGGTCTAGTTCGGCAACTTGCGCTGCTAGCCTACGGATATAATCAAACTGGCTATCGCCATCGGCATCTTCTAACTTATTAGATTCACCGCCTCTATCGGCGTTAAAAATATCATTGCTAGCTTTCTTGCGGGCAGTGGTTTTGTCCGCGTTGGCATCGCCATCCAGTCCTCTAAGATAACTAAAGCGAAACACACATTGGCTTTTAGGTTCATAAACCGTATCCCAGTCTTGCCGTTTATGGTCGGGTGCTAAACAATTTTCAGGCGGTAAGCCTTTAAGCAACTCATCGGCATACGTGTTAGGCAAATGCCAACCGTATAAGGTATCCCATTCGCCTATGAGGACTATGCGATTTTGCTCATTAGGCACAATGCCGCGCAAACGTAGCTCATTTTTAATGGCGATGGCGAAGTCTTGGTCGGTATGGGTTAGCCGCACGTAATCTATGCCATGTTGTTTAAAATAAGCATTTAAATTAGTCTCCAGCTCAAAGCCTTGGTTAAATTTATGTTGCCTGGCGCTTAATTGCTGGGCAGTGAGTAGATAGTTTTGCCTAGGTACTGAACAAGTTACTTTGAGTAAATCTAAGCTAACCTGCTGGCATAGCAAATTACTAGTCTCGGTTTGCCTACCCCAATCTAACTGGGGCATAAATTCGCTAATGGCTTTTATGCTGAGGGCATTGATGAGATTGGGATACTCAGCGGCCGTAAAATCCGGGTTTTGAAACGTTAATAATTGGCTAATAGTAAAAGTAGCAGTATCCAAAATTGATTTTGGCCATAACTTAGCTTCCAACTGGTATAGCAAAGGGTTGTTATTTTTTAAAAAAAGGCTGTCTTGCAAGGTGGCACTGGGTGAGAAATAGTTAAATTGGGCATCGTCACTAAGTCGTTTCATACCATAAACTTCATTGACGAAATCTTGAAGGTTATCAGAATTATACGGCCCTAAAACGCTAACTTGGGTGTGTGGATAATGCTCCTGGGTAATGTTTTTAGTGAGTGCTTTTAGTTTGGCGTGCGGTGCCGTGGCAAACTCATTATTATTGAGCCAAAGCACTAAAACCGGTGGGCGATGGTAATAGACTTCATTATTTTTGGGTGCGTAATTGTAGTCTGAAGGCTTGTAAACCAGCCATTCATAAGTGACGCGATGGTCAAATCCTTGATGCTTAGGTACGGCTATAGGATTTGTATTGCTGGTATAAAAATAGCCGATATGGCTAGAGTTTTCCGGTGTGTAACGTATGGCGGCACCAAAACCTGATAACACGGCATAACGCAATTTTCGGCGGCTTTCACTGTCTTCAAAATAAGGCTCACCAGGCAACATTACCGCGACGATATGCAGTTTTTCCAAGTCGCTGGTACTCATTTTTGCGTTAATTTGTGCTTGAACAGCGCTTAACCCGGTATTGCCATTAAAATCATTTGCTTTAACCCCTGATTTATTGGCTTCTTCAAATTTATTTAAGGCCTCAAATGGGTCTTGCCAGGGGCGGGCATCGACCAATGGGTTAGTGGGAACAGCCGTTTCAGGCTTATTGGGACGAAACTGGTGAAAAGACGATTGGCTTACAAATATCGAGCCCAATAATAAAACCAAGATTAAATGGTTAAAATTGGGAAACCAGCTGCCTAGTTTATTTTTTTCTTTATCTTCAGACATAGCAGTAAACCTGCAAAGTGCTGTTGAAATAATTTGTTGTTTGGCCTAGTTAAACTTGTAAACAGCAGCCAAAAACAAAGTTGCTTTGGATTATGCTAACTGAATTTAAACTTTAACAATGTTAATTTTTACCAAGGCCGAGTTTTAAGATTTGTTTGTAATCTGATGGCTAATGGTTCCCTCGCTAGGCGCTTAGCTGTAAAATCGTCCTATTTAATTTCGTGATGGAGCAATAGCGCGTGGGAAGAGCCTATCAAAACCGCAAAGAATCCATGGCCAAAACGGCAGATGCCAAGGCTAAGGTGTATAGTAAATTCGGTCGTGAACTTTATGTTTGTGCTAAAGCTGGAGGGGTAGACCCGGACGGCAATTTAGCCTTGCGTGGGTTGATTGACCGGGCAAAAAAATCTCAAGTGCCAGCGCATGTTATCGATAAGGCCCTGGATAAAGCCAAAGGTGCTGGCGGTGAAGATTTTACGCCAGCGCGCTACGAGGGTTTTGGCCCAGGTGGTTGCATGGTGATTGTAGATTGCTTAACCGATAACCCGAACCGGACATTTAATGATGTACGCCAGTGTTTTACTAAAACCAAAGGTAAAATTGGCATACAAGGTGCTGTTGGCCATATGTTTGATCATGTTGCTATCTTGGCGTTTAACCATAGCGATGAAGATGCTGTTTTAGAAGCTTTATTAACTGCAGATGTTGATGTCACCGATGTTGAAAGTGAAGACGGTAAAATCACGGTGTTTACGCCCCCAGTCGATTACTTTAAGGCCAAGCAAGCCTTAATGGATACTTTTAGCGGGATAGACTTTGATGTTGATGAAATACAATTTCTGCCCAAAAGTAATACCGAGATTAGTGGCGATGATATTGCTTTGTTTGAAAAGTTTTTAGATATGCTAAATGATGTTGAAGATGTGCAAAATATTTATCATGACGCCGCGTTTTAAAACCTAGCCTAGAGGTTCTGCGCCCGCTTTTACGCCAAAACATAGGCTTAGGTATAATCCATTGCCTATGAGTTTGCCGGCGTTGCTGTTCAGCCTGTTTTTGCCCGCTGATTTTTGGCTATGGCAGTTTTAGGTTATTTGCAATTGGTTTCATTGGCGTCTAATACGGATAGGGCGGTCATGTTGACTATACGTCTTACGGTCGCGGATTGCGTTAGGATATGTACTGGTTTAGCGCAGCCTAGCAAAACCGGGCCGATGGCAATACCGTTACCTGCGGCTACTTTTAACAAGTTATAGGCAATGTTTGCGGCATCAATATTGGGCAAGACCAACAGGTTAGCGCTGGCTTGTAGCGGTGTGTCAGGCATTAATTGTTTGAGAATTTCATAGTCTAAGGCGGCATCGCCCTGCATTTCACCATCGATTTCCAAATCTGGCGCCAGTTGCTGGATTAGTTTGAGGGCATCGCGCATTTTTTGCGCAGACTCACTGCCGCAAGTGCCAAAATTGGAATGCGAAAGCAAAGCTACGCGTGGCACTAAGCCAAATCGGCGCATTTGTTCAGCGGCCAACAACGTGATTTCAGCAATTTGCGTGGCGTTAGGGTTTTCGTTGATATGGGTGTCTACCAAAGCAATTTGCCGCTCCGGTAAAATTAACACATTCATACACGCATAGTTATTGACATGTTTCTGCTTACCAAGGACTTGGTCGACATATTTCAAGTGTAAGCTGGTAGTGCCAAAAGAGCCGCAAATCATGCCATCGGCGTCGCCTTTGTGGATCATCATGGCGCCAATTAAAGTTTGCCGGCGGCGCATTTCCAATTTCGCATAATGTTCAGTCACACCCTTACGGATAGTCATTTGCCAATAGGTTTGCCAATAATCCTGATAGCGGCTGTCAACGCCAGGGATAACAATTTGAAAATCAACATGGGGGATCAAGCGCAGGCCAAAGCGATTAATACGCTCTAATATTTCCTCAGGTCTGCCGATCAGAATTGGGTTGGCGATTTTTTCGTCAACAATAATTTGCAGGGCGCGCAGTATGTTTTCTTCCTCACCTTCTGCAAACACGATACGTTTTTTGGTTTCTACGACATTTTTAGTTAGCTGGAATATCGGGCGCATAAACGTGCCGCTGTGATAGGCAAATTGTTGTAAGTGTTCTATATAAGCTTGCATATCAGCGATAGGCCGGGTTGCTACGCCCGAGTCTTGCGCAGCTTGGGCAATGGCCGGGGCAATTTTGGTCATCAGGCGCGGGTCAAATGGCATAGGGATAAGATAATTTGATCCAAATGACAAATTATTACTGCCGTAAGTGCGGTTAACGATGTCAGATTGTTCTGCTTGTGCCAATTCTGCGATCGCTTTTACTGCAGCAATTTTCATGGCTAAATTAACTGTAGTCGCGCCGCAATCAAGGGCGCCCCTAAAAATATAGGGGAAGCATAACGCGTTATTGACTTGATTGGGGTAATCAGAGCGGCCAGTAGCGATGATGGCATCGTCTCTAACAGCTTTAATGTCTTCCGGTAAAATTTCTGGGTTTGGGTTGGCTAAAGCAAAAATTAACGGTTTAAAACCCATGCTTCTAACCATGTCCTGCTTTAACACACCACCGGCGGATAAGCCTAAAAATATATCGGCATCGACAATCACCTCTGCCAAGCAGCGGTGGTGGGTATCTTGGGCAAATCGGGCTTTATCAGGGTCCATCAGTTCAATGCGGCCTTTATAAACTAGACCAGCCAAATCGGTGACAAAAATATTCTGGATAGGGAAACCGAGTTCTACCAACAAGTTTAAGCAGGCTAAGGCGGCGGCACCAGCACCTGAAACCACTAATTTAGCTTGCTTAAAGTCTTTGCCGACCACTTTAAGGCCGTTAAATAAAGCCGCTGCAACAATAATGGCTGTGCCATGTTGATCATCATGAAAAACGGGTATTTTCATGCGTTCGCTGAGCTTGCGTTCAATATAAAAGCATTCAGGCGCTTTGATGTCTTCTAAATTAATACCGCCAAAAGTGGGTTCCAATGCGGTAATTATGTCGCAGAGTTTGTCTGGATCAGGCTCGTTTAGCTCTATGTCAAAGACATCAATGCCGGCAAATTTTTTAAATAAAACCGCTTTGCCTTCCATGACCGGTTTGGCCGCCAGCGGGCCAATATTACCCAATCCTAAAACCGCGGTGCCATTAGTAACAACGCCAACTAAATTACCTCTGGCGGTATATTTAAAAGCATTAGCGGGGTCTGCAACAATTTCTTCACAGGTTGCGCCGACGCCAGGCGAATAAGCTAAGGCAAGGTCACGTTGATTAGATAAGTGTTTGGTGGGGGTTACACTAATTTTGCCGGGGCTGGGAAATTGATGATATTCAAGGGCAGCTTCGCGTAGCGGCAGGTGGTGCAAATTTTTAGGATCTTTCATGGATGTCATGCTAATTCGCGTTCCTATGCAGTACGTAAAAATTAAACTTAAGTCTAACAGATGGTGAAACTCTTTTGGGTATTCTATGTAAATAATCAAAGCATTGTTAATAAAATATGTACATATAATGTTAACAATGGAAACAATCTCTAGACAAGAAAGGAAAATTGCAAACGCTGTATTCTTTAGCGCAGTAATAATCCCTTGCTTGTTTAACTCTAAAACCCGGTAACAGCATTGGCTGGGTGGGCTTATACGCTTGCAATGGTCGTAAGACAGCAAGTGTAAGCCGTCATCAGGCTATACGCTTCTGGGCGGTTGCCCTGGCTTTGCCAGTTAGCTAACGGGCACCGCTTGTTTTTTTGCGGTACCTAAAAATACGTGCATCAACAAAGCGGTAAGTATTAGTGCAGTTCCAATAGAAATTTTTAAGTTTAGCGGTTCATTATTGGCTACGTGCCCTAAAAGCAGGGCTAACACAGGTGAGGTTAAAGGTAGTACGGCCACGCGCACAGCGCCAATTTGTTTGATGATGTAGTAATACATCACAAAGCCAAAGGCAGTTGCTATCACACCTAAATAAGCAATTGCCGCGACACTGACTTGGGGGAATGTGCTAGGCCATTGGCCATCCAAAATAAACCAAGTAAGCCAATATAACGGTGCAGAAAGCAATAAGCCACCAGCGACTTGGGTGATAGCCGGTAATCCCGAGCTGATACGCTCTAACCAGACAGCCCCGGTTGATTGTAACAGCGCTGCCAGCAAGACGCCGATAATACCTAATATAGGTAATAAACCGATCTGCAAGGCGGAGCCAAACATTAGGCTTAAACCGGCTATACCTAGAAAATAAGATAGCACTTTGCTGGCGGTTAAGCTGCGTTGCTTAAGCCATATAGCCGCGAGTAGGCCGGTAAGCAAGGGCGTTAACCCAAAAACCACCGAAATCCAACCGGATGGAAGATATGGTGCAGACCAATACACCAAAAACATCGCGCCAAAAATCTGTACGCTCACCGCATAATAAGTGTGTCTGGCCTTTTTATGCCAAGGTAAGCCTTGGCGGCTAATGATTAAGATTAACAAGACGCAAAGCAAACCTAGCGTCATGCGCGCAGTGACCGCAAAAATATAACCAACGCCCTCGGTACTCCATTTTATCGCCAGTGGTGTGGTCACCCATAGCAAAATGACGCTGATATAAGCTAAGGCGACACGCATGTTTAGTCTGTTTTTCTACGTGCAACCAGAACGCCATCACGGGTAGGGTTGATAAAAGCGTCAAATTCAGGGTCGTTAAAAATGAGTTGGTTGTGTTTCATGATAGCTTCGGTCCATCCCGGTACAATGTCGACATAATTTTCTGTTGCCACTCGGCCGTGCCACAGCACGTTATCGGCTATGTACAAGCCACCTGGACGGATACGGTCTTTGGCTAATAGCCATACCCCGGGGTAGTCACCTTTATCGACGTCGTTATAGCAAATATCAAATAGGCCATCGGTGGATTTAAACACTTCTTGCGCCCAACCGGTATGATATTCAATACTGTCCCATAAGCCGGCCTGGGTAAGATATTGTTCAGCTTTACCATGGTTGATGACATCGCCATCAGTACAGATAACTTTACCTGCAGGGCCTACTGCCCGCGCAAACCAATAAGCGGAGTAGCCATAGCCGCTGCCAAATTCAAAAATCCGTTGGGCAGCAATGGCTTTGGCCATGCTTTCTAAAAATAGCCCTACCAAGCGTTCGACGATGGGGAAGTTATTTTTTTTGGCGTAGCTTTCCATTTCGGTCAACACCGGGTGGTCACTGGCGCTAGCCAGACTACGGATATAATTTTCAATCGCTGGGTTAACTGGCACTATCACGCTAGGGTTTACGATATTTGGGGATTGTAATTCAGCCATAAATTCACCTTAGTTGAGTAATTAAAGCAGTTGTTTTGTCCTAGCTAGGCTAGCATTTTAAGTCACCGGATTTAAATGCCAAGTGGGGACGCGGGTTTTTATGATTTTTGTCAGCGTTGCTTATTTATTCTACCAAGCTTGCGTTAGCATTTATAATAAGTTCGCGTAGAATCAATTTAGTATGACACTAAATAAAATAAAATGAGGAAGACCATGAAAAAGATTTTTTTCTTAGCGTTACTTTGGCCTGCATTCAATGCCTTAGCCGATGATCCCAAAAATGAATGGCACAATACCACGCTTACCGAAGACACCATGAAGAAAATTCAGGCGTCTAAATACGAGTACAAAAAATGTGTGGTTGAGGAGATGCAAAAGCCTGCTTATCGTTCATTGGAAAGCCGTCAGGCTACTGGCGACATTATTAAGCAATGTGAAGATTCATTATCCAAGATGCGTGAAGTGTATTTACAAGAAAAAGTGCCGGAGGTTATAGCGGACCGACATCTCAAACAAATGCGCTTACAAACCACACGTACCGTATTACAAGAAATGATGTTTGCTGAGGCCGCACGTAAGGGCGGACAATAATGTCTGAAACTATAAAGAGCCTGGATTGAATGAATATTTACACCATAGACTTAAACCTGACCCCTACGACTTTTGATTTATGGCATGTTTATTTAGCAATAGCCGTTGCCGTATTGGCCTTAGTTTTAATCATAGTGCTGCTGGCAAGCATAATCGGGATGTTACGCAGCCATAAACCAATTAATACGCCGTTACCGGAAGCTGCGACACCACAACTTAAACCAGAAGTGAAAGTGGTGGAAAAAATTGTTGAAATAGAAAAAATTGTACAAGCACCTGCCCCTGAACCCATCGTATTGAAAGAAGCTACGCCCGATGCCGCTTTACAATTGCTTGGGTTGTTGCAACAAGAAGCGCGTTTTATTGATTTTATCAAAGAAGACTTGAGCGCCTTTAGTGATGCGGACATAGGCGTTGCCGCACGGGTAGTCCATGAAGGTTGCCATAAAGCGCTAAACCAACACTTTACCTTAGCGCCCGTACGCACAGAGGCAGAAGGTAGCAGGATTACCTTGCCGGCTGGTTTTGATGCTGCCAGTGTGCGTTTAACCGGAAATATTGTCGGCTCAGCACCATTTAGCGGAACTTTGGTACACAAAGGTTGGCAAGTGACAGATATTCGCTTGCCGAAATTAACGCAAACCTACAATGCTAATATTGTTGCGGCAGCTGAGGTGGAATTGTGAGTTACCAGCCGTTAAGTTTTATACCAACAAGCAGCCAAAACCAGGCTAAACGCTTTGTTGTGGGGATAGATTTAGGTACGACCCATTGCGTATTGTCCTATGCTGATCTGAATCTGTTGGCTGAAGATACCTTTAGCCAACAGGTTATGCCAATACCGCAATTAACAGCGCCAGGTAATATTGAAGACAAATTGCAATTGCCATCGTTTTTGTATCAAGCCCATGATGCTGAGTTGGCCCAAGGATCTACTGCCTTGCCCTGGACAACACAACCACAATACCTGGTCGGTGAGATTGCCCGTCATCTAGGCAGTAAAACCCCAATCCGTTTAGTTGGTAGTGCAAAAAGTTGGCTATGTCATGCGGGTGTCGATTGTAAAGCCCCCATTTTACCAGCAGAAGCGCCGGAAGAAGTTGTTAAGGTATCACCTTTACAAGCAACTACGGCGTATTTGCAACATTTGAGTGATGCTTGGCTGCATGCCCATCCGGATGCCCCGTTAAGCCAACAAGAACTAACCATTACCGTGCCAGCATCCTTTGATCCGGCAGCGCGTGAATTAACAGTGGAGGCTGCGCGCGCCGTTGGTTTAAGCCAGGCCATCTTGCTGGAAGAGCCGCAAGCTGCGGTTTACAGCTGGATAGAACAAAGCCAAGGTGACTGGCGTCAGCAAACAACGGTGGGTGATGTTATTTTAGTGGTGGATATCGGCGGCGGTACGACTGACTTGTCGTTAATAGCAGTAACCCAGCAAGATGGCAACTTAGAACTAACCCGTGTTGCGGTTGGCGATCATATTCTTTTAGGCGGCGATAATATGGATTTGGCGCTCGCTTATACCATTAAAGCCAAATTGGAAAAAGAAGGCAAACGCCTAGAACCTTGGCAAGTGCAAGCGTTGACGCACAGTTGCCGTGATGCCAAGGAAAAAATCTTCAACCAAGCCGAAATTGATAGTTTACCTTTAGTTGTGCCTAGTCGCGGATCATCGTTTATCGGTGGCACATTGCGTACAGAACTAACCCGCGAAGAAGTCAACCGCGTATTAGTTGAGGGCTTTTTGCCCCAAGTGGCAGTCACCGATATGCCAGTAAACCGGCCACGCTCAGGCCTACGCACTACAGGCTTACCTTATGCCCAAGATGCTGCGATAACCCGGCATTTGGCGGCCTTTTTGGCGCGACAACAATTAGCCGCGGCCGAATTGGGCGATGTCAACTTACCGCAGCATGCCAGTTTTTTACATCCTACGGCAGTTTTGTTTAATGGCGGTGTCCTTAAAGCCAACACTATAGCTGAGCGTTTAATGAGCGTACTTAATGCGTGGCTGGCTGCTGAACAAGCACCGGCTGCAAGATTGTTGCAAGGCGCTGATCTAGATTTGGCCGTTGCCCGGGGTGCGGCATATTACGGTTTTGTGCGGCAAGGTAAAGGTGTCAGGATCAAAGGCGGTACGGCTGCAGCTTATTATGTCGGTATTGAAAGTGCTATGCCTGCGGTGCCAGGTATGGCTCCAGAAATTGAAGCCTTATGCATTGCACCGTTTGGCATGGAAGAGGGGAGCCAACAAGAACTGCCGGATGAGGAATTTGGTTTGGTGGTGGGTGAGCCGGTGCGGTTTCGTTTTTTCTCAGCCAATAATCGCCGTGACGATAGCGTCGGTACGCGTTTAGATTATTGGACTGATGCCGAGCTGCAAGAATTGGACGAGATTGAAATTACCTTAGCAGAAGAAGGCCGTAAAACCGGGGAAATTGTTCCGGTGCATTTATGTGCTGCGGTTACAGAAGTGGGTACCTTAGAACTACATGCGGTATCGCGTGGTAATGGCAGCCGCTGGAAAATAGAGTTTGATGTTAGGGCGGAATAATTTATGGATAACATCATTACCGTATTTAGGGCTAATTTCGCTTAAAAGATTTGCGGTTTGATGGCCTTTTTATGTCTGGTTCGACTTTTTCGCCTGAGGGGTTACACAATTATGCTTGAAATTAGGACTGAATTAGAGATTCATGCTACGCCAGAGCAAATTTGGAATATTCTTACGGACTTTACAACTTATGCTGAATGGAACCCGTTTATCCGTTCAATCCAAGGCGTCGCCGAACCAGATAAGCGCTTGAAAGTATCAATTCAGCTAGGTGAAGAAAAGCCAATGCAGTTTCAGCCTAAGCTATTAATTTGTGATACCAATAAAGAGCTACGCTGGTCAGGCAATGTAGTGCTGCCAGGGATATTGGACGGCGAGCATTATTTCCAGATTGTGCCCCTCGCATCGGCTAAAGTGTGTTTTATTCAAGGCGAAATATTTTCCGGGTTGTTAATGCCTTTCTTTCAGAGAAAACTTGAAAATGGCACTAAAGCAGGCTTTGTTGCGATGAACCTAGCGTTACAAGCCCGCGCAGAACTCACCCGTGCAAACTAAAGTCGCCCAATATTTAGTTGGTATAGATTTGGGCACCACGCATACGGTGGTGGCTTATGCCCGTGCTGAGCAAAAGCTACCGGATATTAAGCTGTTTAACATTAATCAACTGGTGGCTCCTGGGCAAGTGGCCGCGCGGCCGCTATTACCCTCAGTGCGTTATCATCCTGCGCCAAATGAATTGTCGGCCGAGGATTTAGTGTATCCTTCTGCCGGAGTGAGTGCCGTCATCGGAGAGGCCGCCAGGGTTTTAGGGGCAAAAACCAAAGGCCGTTTGGTGGCTAGCGCCAAAAGTTGGCTATCACACCCATCGGTGGATTACCACGCTGAAATTTTGCCTTGGGGTAGTGATGATGAGATTGCCAAGGTTTCCCCCATTGCAGCCAGTGCCAGTTATTTAGCACATATCCGAACGGTTTGGGCACATCAATTTCCTGATGCACCACTAGAAAAGCAAGACATTGTCATCACCGTGCCAGCCTCTTTTGATGAAGGCGCCCGGTCATTAACATTAGAAGCCGCCAAGCTAGCAGGTTTAGACCGTGTCCGCCTGCTCGAAGAACCGCAAGCGGTGTGTTACGATTGGCTCAAACGCCATAGTGGCCAGGTTAAGCAAGCCTTGGCTGGAGTTAATTTATTGTTGGTATGCGATGTCGGAGGTGGCACTACCGATTTAACGCTAATAAAAGTTGAGCATGGCGATTTAGAACCCAAGTTAACCCGTATTGGTGTGGGTGATCACTTAATGCTAGGCGGCGATAATATTGACCTGGCCTTGGCACATGTAGCCGAAAGCCGCATTAATACCGAGAAAAAACGCTTGTCTGCGGCTGATTTTTCGCAATTGCTTGAGCAATGCCGTATGGCAAAAGAGCGTTTACTGGCGGATGACGCGCCAGAGCAAGTACAGGTCACGTTGCTAGGTGGTGGGTCGCGTTTGATTGGCGCTTTACGCTCGGCTACTTTAGGCCGGGATGAAGTGAGGGGTATCGCTTTGGATGGCTTTTTCCCATTATCTGGTTTAGATGAGACACCCGATAAAAAACGTAGCGGTGTACTCGAGTTTGGTTTGCCGTATGCAGCGGAACCAGCTATCAGCAAACATATTGCGGCTTTTTTAAAATTACATGCCGATGCTGCGGGTGTAGCACTAAATGGTTTAGGCCGGGTACCTGATGCCATTTTATTAAACGGCGGCGTGTTCCGCAGCCAGCCTATCACGCAACGGGTCATCGATTTATTGGCGTTATGGCGTCAGCAAGCGCCGGTACTGTTGGAAAATAAACATCCTGAGCTGTCCGTGGCATTGGGGGCAGTGAGTTACGCACAAGCCAGGCGCGATAAAAAAATTCAAATCGGTGGCGGTGCGGCAAGAAGTTATTTTTTGCTGGTAGATACCGATCAAAGGCAGCAGCAAGGTGTTTGCTTATTGCCTAAAGGCAGTGCGGAAGGCGAAGAAGTTGTCCTTAAAACACGGCAATTTGCACTGCGGTTAGGCCAACCTGTCCGTTTTCATTTAGCATCAATGAGTGGTGATATAGCCTGTAAGGCGGGGGACTTGGTTACCATCAATGATGATTTCCATATGCTACCGCCTTTGGCAGTTGCTTTTAGCCAAGTAAGCGTACAAGCACAAACTGAAGTAACCGTTGAACTTGCGGTCACGCAAACGGAAATGGGTACCTTAAAAATTCAATGTGTCTCAGTACAAGATAATAAGCTACGCTGGGATGTTGAATTTCAGATACGAAAAAACCAAGGCAGTAAGCTGGCCTCGGCTGGTTTGCCGACGGATAGCCAGCTCCCTTTGCAATTACCAGCCGCCATTGAAAAAATTCAGCTGGTTTTTGGTGCAAAATCTAAACAGGTCGACCCTAAAGCAGTTAAAAATTTACGTGCTGAATTGGAAAAACAATTAGCAAGTGAGCGTAACTTATGGGGTATGCCGTTATTAAGGGCATTATTCTCGGCCTTGTGGGAAGGTGAAAAGTTTCGCCGCCGCTCCGATCGGCATGAACGGCTATGGCTAAACTTAGTGGGTTTTTGTTTACGCCCAGGTTTGGGTTATCCCTTGGATGACTGGCGTGTGGAACAAATTTGGAAACTTTACCCCCATAATATTCAATTTGTGAATGACAGCCAAAACTGGAGCGAATGGTGGACCCTATGGCGCAGGGTTGCCGGAGGCTTAAGCGCCACTGCACAAGAACAAATTTTTGACGATATAGCTAAATACATTAATCCAACCTCGGCTAGACTTCCGGCGGTTACTAAGCAACTGGCCAGCCGTAGCTATGATGATATCGTGCGTCTGGCTGCGGTTTTGGAGGCTTTGCCACTGGCAAAAAAAATTCAACTGGGTGATTGGTTATTAATGCGCTTACAAAAAACCAGTGAAGCGCAGCAGACTTGGTGGGCAGTGGGCAGGATAGGTGCACGCCAGCCTTTTTATGGCAGTGACCATAATGTTGTACCTGTTGCAACAGCGGAAGCTTGGCTGGCGCAGCTGTTGGCGGTTGATTGGAAAAGCAATTCCCACGCCAGCTTTGCAGCAACCCAAATTGCCAGGATGAGTGGCGACCGGGCACGGGACATCGATGATGCCATGCGGGTGCGGGTGGTTGAAAAACTCAAATTGAGCAAATCCCCTAATTCCTGGGTCGAAATGGTAATGCAAGTGAAAGAGCTGGATGAAAAAGAAGAAAAACAATTTTTTGGCGAAGCCTTACCCCCGGGCTTAAAATTAATTAATAGCGTATAGGACCACTTATGAAAGCAGTAGCTATCGTTTTACTGTTAGGTTTGTTCGGACTTTATTTTGTTGACGCTGCGTTTAAAATTGAGATATTCCATGCCGAAATTTTAATACATAGCACCATTCGGTTTTTTACTGGTTTTTTTGTAATCGGCATTTTGTATTTCTATACCCACAAAATACGCTTTAAAAGCTTGGTTGCCTTGGTATTTGGCTTGTTAATTGCGGATGATGTAGTGGATTATTTCCGCCACGTAGAAAGCTTTAACGCCGAAGCCATTTTGTTTAGTTTCTATATGTTGCTTTGGGGCTCAGTAACTGGCTATGTTTTTATGAAACAAGTAAAAAAATATAGGGATCAATGGTAATTGAGCGTTAAAAATAAAATCATTAACCAGTTGATGTTTAAAATGCCTCAGAAGGGAGATTACAGATCCGATCCGAGGCATTTTACTGTTTTGGTGTTTCCTATTTTCTTATAACCTTTACGGCAAACCATAATACCTAAAGATTATTTGCGTGTACCCGAGGCTTGGTCCGGTGTATCCATAATACGGTTTAGTAAATTGGTTTGTTGTGAAACCCGGTCGGCTTGGGTTAATTCGATCATGCCTTTAAGTTCAGTAAAACGCTTTCCGGCTTCTTTTAAGTGCTCAGTTGCTGCAGCTAAATCACCGTCTTTGACGTCCATACGGGCTTGCTTTAAATATCCATTGGCACGGTTACGGTTTCTGTCAACTTTATCATTGGCATTGATTTCTTTACTTACAGTCAGCGCTTCTTTGATATTTTCTATGATGATATCAGTGCTGGCTTTCTCATTAATCGCTTTTAACGCCTCACCCACTTGGCTTACTGTGGCATCAATACCTTCTGCTGGCGTCATTTTATTATACATACAGGCCATGCCTAGGCAAACGGCGGATGTAGTCGTAGAAAAAACGCCTAAAAAAAGTGTTAATGTGCTAGTTAAGACAATGCTTTTTATATCTTTCATGTAATGTAAACCTCGTTATTGTTATTATTTGGCCAGTTTGGCAACTGTCTAGATATTGAATATATATAATTAGTTACGAAACTCGGCAGACATTAACACATACAATAAAAAAATTAAATCAAATATAACGAGCAATAATTAGGCGAAATTCCCAATAAAAAAACACATAAATTAGCCAATAAAGCATAGCCATAAGCACTTAAAAAATGTATGGCAGCCTAGTAGACGATAGCGACTATATAATAACGGCTTTGTTTTAGTTCGCTTTTTATGATGATTTCATCATCTATGGTTTTTTTGAGCAGGGCTTTAGCCATGGGTGAGTCTAAGCTGATGTAATTTTTTTTAGGGTCTAGTTCATCCGCGCCGACGATGCGGTATGTCAGTTCGGAGCCGCCTTCAGTTTCTAAGGTAACCCAAGCACTAAAAAAGACCCGGTCTTGGTCAGCGGGTTTTTCTGAGACGATGTTTAATTGGGGTAGCCGCTTTTGCAAATAATGTATACGTCGGTCTATGCCGCGGAGTTCTTTTTTTCGGTAGATGTATTCGGCATTTTCCGAGCGGTCACCTTCGGCAGCTGCGGCAGTGACGGCCAGCGTGACGAGTTTGCGCTTATCCCACAAAGCCCTAAGTTCTGCTTCTAATTCACGGTAGCCTTCAGGGGTTATATAGGGTGAGGATTTGGGTGGTGGTGGTCGCCAGCGCGACATATTGAGTCCCCTAAAGGTAAGTTTGGGTTTAAGCCTTAAGCCATTAAGCAAATTTTTGCTTTTTTTTCAGACAAATATCTTATAAATCTATATCATAAAGGGCTTTTTAATTTGTAAGAAGGTTTAATCATGCAAATCAGTAATAATATGGCAGTATCATTCCACTATACCTTAACCAATGATCAAGGCGAAGTGCTGGATAGCTCAGTGGACGGCGAAGCTTTAGTCTATTTGCACGGTATGGGCAATATTATTTTTGGCTTAGAAAAGGCAATGGCGGATAAGGTCGTTGGTGATAAGTTTAAAGTTAGGGTTGACCCTGAAGAGGCTTATGGCGAGTATGTTGAAGATAAGATACAAGTGCTCCCAATGTCTATGTTTGAAGGCGTTGAAACCGTTGAAGAAGGTATGACCTTCCATGCCGATATGGGGGATGGCAATGGTACGGTGACTGTGATCAATGTTAATGGTGACGATGTCACTATCGATGGCAACCACCCGTTGGCGGGTGAGGCGCTGACTTTTGATGTTGAAGTCATCGCGATCAGACCTGCCTCCGAAGAAGAAATTTCTCATGGTCATATCCATGGTGATGGCGGTCATCACCATTAATTGGTTACAAAGCTGGGCAAGGTTACCTTAAAAACTAACCTTGCTTAAGCTAAAAGCACAAATTCTTTTAATAAGCTGGCCGCATTGGCCATACCTAAGTGTAGGTTGTGTTCAATTTCGGCCATGGTGATTTCGCCTTGAGTTTTGCCCGCTGCCCAGTTGGCGACTACGGATATGCCAGCGTATTGCATGCCTAATTCTTTGGCTAGGGTGGCCTCTGGCATAGCCGTCATGCCCACTAAATCGCAGCCGTCTTGCTGCATACGTTTAATTTCTGCCGCACTTTCAAGCCTAGGCCCTTGGGTACAGCCGTAAGTGGCACTCTGGCTAATGGTTAGATTTGCGCGCGCAGCAGCGTAAATTAAGCGCGTCCGCAAGTCCGGGGTGTAAGGAAAAGTAAAATCAATATGGGTTACCGGGTCACCTGGGTCTTCAAAAAAAGTGTGTTTGCGGTTGTATGTGTAGTCAATTATTTGGTCTGGGATAGCGATATGTGCAGGTGCCATGTCTTGGGTAATGCCACCTACTGCTGTGACGGCAATAATCTGTTCCACGCCAAGTTGTTGTAGTCCCCATATATTCGCACAGTAATTAACCTTATGCGGGGCAATACTATGTGGGTTGCCGTGCCGGGCTAAAAATACAAGGGCAACACCGTTGAGTTCACCAGTTACATAAGCGGCAGAAGGGGAGCCGTATGGTGTTTGTAATTGCTCTGTTTTAATCAGCTTAAAGTCTGCGAGTTGGGTTAAGCCGGTGCCGCCAATAATGGCTAGTTTATTCATGTTTTTGCCTTAGTTTTGGCAGGCGTAAATGCCTGCTGCGTTGCGAAGGTAGCCTTTGTAGTCCATGCCGTAACCAAATAAATAACGGTTTTCCACAGTTAAGCCGACAAAGTTAGCGCTGATAGGTTTGCTTTGGTCTAGTTTTTTTTCAACTAAGACAGCACTATAAATTGCCGCAGCGCCATTTTCCAAACAATAATCATGGATATGTTTAAGGGTAATGCCTTCGTCAAGAATATCGTCGACGATCAAAACCGTGCGCCCTTGTAAGGGGGTTTGTGGTAATAATAGCCAATTAACCGCACCGCCTGTTATTTGGTTGCGGTAGCGGCTGGCGTTAATGGCATCTACTGTTAGCGGCATTGTTAGCCGAGGAAGTAGCTTGCCCGCAGTGATAATGCCACCGTTGATGACGCATAACACTAATGGGTTTTGTTCCGCCAGTTGTGTGTTGATGGCTAGCGCCATGTCGTCCAAGGCTTGTTCTACTTCTTGCTCGCTGTGCAGAAGCTCAGCTGTGGCGAGTACATGTTTAATTTCTTCAAGCATATTTGGCGGTAAATTCACTAAGCTGAGAGGATAGGGTTTGCCATTTTTCAGTGGCCATTAGTGCGCTACGCTGTAATAGGGGTCTACCTTGCATGGCCAGTAAGCGCTGTTGTCTTATGGGGTTATCGGTTACCGTTAAGCTGTCCAGAACTTGTTCTGCCGCTTTTGGGTTGTTGCAAACTAAGATCATATCACAGCCTGCTTGTTCTGCTAGTTTGGCGCGGGCAGGAAAATCACCGGCGAAGGCGGCACCTTCCATGCTTAGGTCATCACTAAAGATGGCACCGTTAAAACCGAGTTCTTGACGCAAGATTTGTTGTATCCAAAAGCTAGAGAAACCTGCAGGCTTGGGGTCTATGTTTGGATATAACACATGCGCAGGCATGATGGCGTCCAAACCTTCGTTAATTAACTGCTGAAAAGGCAGTAGGTCTTTGCGGCGTAACTCGTTTAAATCGCGCTCGTCTACAGGTAGGGTAAGATGGGAGTCTAAGGCAACTGCGCCGTGCCCAGGAAAATGTTTACCGGTCGCGGCCATACCAGCGGCTTTCATACCGGCCATAAACGCGCCAGCTAATTGGCTGACTAATAGCGCATCGCGAGCAAAAGATCGGTTGCCAATAATATCACTCACGCCACAATCGATGTCTAGTACTGGGGCAAAACTAAAATCTACCCCAACCGCCAATAATTCTGCAGCCATAAGCCAGCCAGCCGCTTCAGCCAGTTCCGGGTTTTTGCTGTAAGCCAGGGCAGGCGGCAGGCGGGTAAACCCTGTTTGAAAACGTTGGACGCGGCCACCTTCTTGATCGACGGCAATTAATAAATCACCGTTGCGGGCATTGCGGATACTGCTGGTCAACCTTTGGATTTGTTCAGGGTTTTCGTAGTTGCGGGCAAATAAAATCACAGCGCCGGTATTCGGATGCTGGATGAGTGTTTGTTCATGCGCTGTTAGGGTATAACCCCCAACATCGAGCATTATGGGGCCTATGGGCAGTTTTTGTGTCATGGTCTGAGATGGAAATCTAGGTAGATTGACCTATACTGAAATAATGTAATTATTTATCGGGGGTTATGTGCGTATTTTTATTTTTCTGTTTAGTCTATGTTTTTTTCCTATGGCCGTCACCGCCAATTCAGGAGGTGAAAGCAAGGAAGAAGAAACGGGCATAGGATATATGGAAATTAAGCCAAAGTTTACCGTAAATTTGGCCGAACCCAGAAAATATCTATTGGTCAATTTGCAACTGCTAGTAGAAGGGGCTGAAATTAGGGAAAAAATCACCAAAAACATGCCAGCAATTAAGCATGAATTAATTATGCTATATAGCGGTAGGGCATCGGATTCTTTACAAACCGTTGAGCAACGTGAGGCATTACGCAAAGAAACCTTGGAAAGTATCCAAAAGTTGCTAGAAAAATCCGGCAAGGTTGAAGGTTTGAATGACGTGTTTTTTACCGAGTTTTTAATTAACTAAACTTGGTGGGTAAGGCGTTTTTGTACGTAATTGCCTGCAAGCAATTAAGGCCGAAACCAAACTTCAGTCTCTACCCAGCTAATCCGGGCTAAATTGAGTCCATGTATGGGTTTATAGCGATAGCCATTGATTAATAAAGCGGTATAAACAGAACTAGGCAAGCGCGTTTCCTGACGTTTTCTGGATTTAATCAAGCGAGGAAATTGGCTGGCTAAATAATCCTCTAGCCAAATTTCCTTAGTCAGTAGCAAATACAGCCTAGCACCTGGTTTGGCTATGGCTTTTGCAGTTATGTGTGCATTACCCCAATGGGCATTGCTGTAATATACCAGGCTGGGTTCTTCAAAACCATTATAGATATGTTCGGCCTCTGGCGGTAAAGTCTGGAAGACTTGCTCTAGTTGCACTGCAATTGACATGGCGCGTAAGCTTTTGCCTAAGCAAACAAAGCTGCTAGAAATTATTAAGATGGCTAACCAAGCGCCGTTTAAAAATTTATTTTTTACGAATAGTGCTGCCAATAATAAGCCCAGAAAAATGCTGATTAAAGCATAGACAGCCGTTTTAATGGGCAAGGTCTTGTCGGTATAAGGTTCATTTTGGGCAAGGCTAAAGGCAATCCATAATAAACTGGCTGCCAGTGCGCTGACTATCCAAAAAAACCAAGATTTTTGATGATTCAAGGCTAAATCGTTGTCTATGCCGCAGGCCAGGATGATGAGCAAGGCGGGAAAGGCGGGGAGTACATAATGTGGCAGCTGGGTGGCATAAAAGCTAAACAATATATAGGGCGCTAGCGCCCAGGCCGATAGATAGGCTGTCGTGGGGTTCCAGTTATTTCTCAAATATAGCCAAGCTGAGCCGGCAAATGCAATCCAAGGGAACAAACTTAAAAATGCCGTAGGCAGATAATAAAAGGGCTTAAATAACCGTCCATTAAATGGCTTTATACCGCGCTGTAGCACATGATCTTGTAAGCCTATTTGCCAAAATAGGCCGTCGGTTTTAATAAAGGCGGGTATAGCCCAGCATGAAACCAAGAATAAAAACCACATCATGCCCTGTATAGGCTTAAGTTTTTGCCAATCTAAACGTTGCCGCCAAAATACAAAACGGAATAATGCCAAACTGAGTAATGGGCAAAACAAGGCAATTGGGCCTTTGCTTAAAAAACCAAACGCTAAACCAATATACAAGCCCGCCCGCCAGAATTTGGCTTGCTTAGTGTCTTCCACTAGCAATTTGTAAAGCGCTATCTGGCAAAAGGTTACCGCTAATACCATAGGCATATCCGCTAACGCTAATTTGCCATGTAATAGTACTTGAAAACAGGTAAGCCAACCACAGCTTGCCAGCCAGCTGGCGCGTGTTGAGATATGTTTTCGGGTAAACTCATAAATTAGCAAAGCAACTAGGAATGAACTTAAAACCGAACAAAAACGCGCGGCAAATTCATTGTCACCTAGCAGATTTAAAGCCCCCCGCATAAGCCAATAGCTCATGATGGGCTTATCGAAACGGTAAGTGCCGTTAAAGTAAGGGACTAGCCATTCGCCGCGCGCTGCCATCTCGCGGGTCGCCTGAATAAATCGGGGTTCGTCGCGGTCTAGTAGCGGCAACAAATGGTTGCTAGGGAGCGCGGTTAAAATGGCAACAAGCAAAATGAGTGAGTAATGCTTTAACCGGGCAGGACATTGTAGGTCTGCAAATACCCTGGGTAAGCTAAACGGTTTTAGTTCAGGAAGATTCCCTTTTTGCAGTCCTTGAAGCATGATCTAAAAGTTGCGGTTGATATAGCGGGTAAGAGTTGCTTGTTAGTCAGTGTTAAATTTACGCATAGCCATTAATTATAAATTATCGGGCAAGTGGCGGGCAATGCTGGCTGTTGCAATGATTTGGATGCCAATCATGTTAGCCCGCGCGACAATGCCTGGAGCATCAGTAGACTAGAGATTATTGATAAGTATACAAATAGCTTGACACAAGCATAATGATTGAATGATCTTAGTAAGCAACCCCATTCAACTTTGGAGATAAGTCATGAGATTGATTTTACACCGTATTTTGGGTGCAGTGTTGTTTGTTTTATGGCTGGTTGATGCTATGGCTGTTAGCATTACAGAGCGTGCCGGGAATAATTTTAGGAGCGCAGCTAACAATCAGGAATTTATCTTAAATAAAGATAATGTCAATGATGGCCAATTTGGTCTACTTAGAACCTATGATTTTAGCGCTAAGGTTGAGACACAACCATTAGTTGTTGAAAAAGGTGCGGGTGTCGATGATCTTGTTATTGTCACCACCATGAAAAACGAAGTTATAGGGATTAACGCGCAAACTAACCAGACGGTATATAACATCAAACTAGGTCCAGAAATTAGCGCCTTAGATATGGACATATGGAAACATACGCCAACTTGGGGAATTTCTGCGACACCAATTATAGACACTTCAACAAACACACTCTATGTGGCGGCGTGGTTAAGAAAAAATACCAATGACAATCGTTACCGCGATTATTGGGTGTTTGCTCTGGATCCATTGACGGGTGTGCAAAAGTCAGCGCCAGTACGAATTTTTGGCCAATCTCAAGAAGGCAACGCCTGTTGGTTTAATGATTCCGGTGCCACATATAAAGAAAATAATCAGGATAAACAATATGTTTACCCAAAGCTGCGGGCCGGCTTAGCATTAACGGCTAACCATGGTTTGGTGATGGCTTTTGCTGCAAACGCGGAGAATCAAGAAAAGCCAGCGCGGAAAAGCCCGCACGGTTTTGTTGTCGCTTATGATACCCGAGGCTTATTACAACAGCCGGGTTTTTCCAGGGAGCCCGCCATTTTTTGCGCAACCGCATTTAATTCCTGGGGCGCCGGTATTTGGCAGGCTGGCGGTGCGCCGGTTACGGAAGATGATATGGTTTATGTTGCTACTTCAAATGGGACATCCAATAATGGTGATGTCGATTTGGCAGAAAGCATGATTAAGCTTCAGTTTGTTAATAGCAGTACGGGTTCGCGCCCCGTATTACAAATGATAGATTATTATAAGGCCTTTATGGATGAACGCACCTCAGGTAGCGGGTGTTTATGGGGCGATAATAATTCTGAAGTGTCCTGTGGCCGCGCGATGGCGGGCAAAGCTGGCGCGGATTGGGATTTTGGTGCGGCAGGGCCGATGTTGGTGCCTGGTTCCCGGTTATTGTTACAAGGTACTAAAGACGGCATTATCTATTCCTTGGATAAATTAAAATTGGGTAAAAATGACCGTTTTAATGGTTTGATGTCCAAACCACCTTTAGTGTCATCTTATTACGGTGGTGACTTGACGCAAAACTGGGACAGGGTTCAACATTTAAACCGCAGCTTACCTTGTCCACCCAGCAGTAGTGGCGATTACAGCTGGTTTATGCCATGTGGTGACCCAGAAAACAATAAGATGCACCATATCCATGCGCTGGCTTTAGTACAGCAAGATGAAAGCGGTGGCATTGTTTATGTTTGGGGCGAAAATGCGAATCTTAAAAGCTATCAGTTTAGCGCTAAACACGATGTATTACCGACTTTCCGGGCAGAAGGCAATGAGCTGGCTTCTTATGGTTTAGACTCGCCGGGGGGCATGCCAGGCGGCTTATTAATGGCTTCCGGTAAGCCGGATAGCAGTACTAGTTTTCCTTACGCCATGGATTTTGGTTCCAGCATCCTTTGGGCGGTTTATGCAAAATATGGCGATGCTAACAAGGCGTTTGCCGAAGGCCAGTTAATTGCTTATGACGCGACTACGGTATTACCAAATAATAAACTCAAGCGGTTATTCCGTACGGGTGATGATAACAATGGCGGCTTAGGCAAAATGTCCAGGATGATTCCGCCCGTGGTTGCTAATGGGCGGGTGTATGTGATGATATACCGTGTTGGTGATGTTACTAATTGCAGCGTGCCAGATAATCAATTAAAAGTGTGCAGCCAGTTAAAAATTTACGGTTTAAAGTAACGGCTGCAAAGCGGGTGATGGGCTTGGCTGCGCCCGCTTTTTACCGGTATATAACTGCGTTTAACGGATAATTAATAAAGCTAGGTAAGGCGCTAAGTTAAATAGGAAAATGCTTAACTTGTAAAATGCCATGCCGCCATAATGTAGACAGTCAAATTGCACTGGGGTTAATTCAAACCAGTGCTGATGGAGCTGATATATTTGCTTGTGGGCAAATTTAAAAACCAAAAACCAGATCATCAAAACAGCATAATTGATGATGCAGCACCAGAATAAAAAATCAGTCACGAGTTCAATGGTCATAACTATCGACATGTAATGGTGAATGTTAGCCAGCTCTAACCCCTAAAATTACCATTAAATAATTTTAAATTGAGCTGTAGCCTGTTGTTTAACCGCAGTCTTGATATGTTTCATTGGTAGCTGTGGTTTTGTTTTTTCAACGTTAAATTTGAAGTTATTTCCCCTTTACATACACTCAATCAACGCATCGGCAAATTCGCTGCATTTGACTTCTATGGCGCCTTCCATCTGACGGGCCAGGTCATAAGTGACGCGTTTGCTGGCAATTACCGCATCCATGGCATTGATAATGGTATCCGCTGCGGCTGTCCAGCCTAAGTAGCGGAGCATCATTTCGCCAGACAAAATGACTGAACCTGGGTTGACTTTGTCTAGATTGGCATATTTTGGCGCAGTGCCGTGGGTAGCCTCAAATACCGCGGTGCCAGTTTGGTAGTTGATGTTGCCACCGGGGGCAATACCGATCCCGCCTACTTGGGCGGCCAGCGCATCGGATAAATAGTCGCCGTTTAAGTTTAACGTCGCAATCACATCAAATTCTTCGGGCCGGGTTAAAACTTGCTGCAAAGCAATATCGGCAATCACATCTTTTATGATTAAGCACCCCTTTGCTTGGGCATCGGCTTGTTCTTGATTAGCGGCGGCATCACCTAATTCGGCACGGGTTTTTTCCCATTGTGTAGCAGTGTACACTTGCCCGCCATATTCGCGTTCGGCCAGTTCATATGCCCATTGCCTGAATGCGCCTTCCGTAAATTTCATAATATTGCCCTTGTGTACTAAGGTAAGGCTTTTGCGCTGATGGGCGAGGGCATAGTCTATAGCTGCCCGGGTTAGGCGTTCAGTGCCGGCTTTAGAAACCGGTTTTATACCGATGCCACAGTGTTCGGGAAAGCGGATTTTAGCAAACTGTGCAGGGAAGTTTTCTTGTAGCAGTTGTAAAAAACGGCTGTTTTCTGCACTGTCAGCAGCAAACTCAATGCCCGCATAAATGTCTTCAGTATTTTCCCTAAAAATCACCATATCGACGGAGCCAGGTTTTTTAACGGGTGACGGTACACCTTTAAACCAACGTACCGGGCGTAGGCAAACGTACATATCCAAGCCTTGCCTGAGCGCGACGTTCAGCGAGCGGATGCCACCACCGATAGGCGTGGTTAAAGGGCCTTTAATGGAGACTAAATATTCTTTGCAAGCGGCTATGGTCTCATCGGGCAGCCACGTATTAAACAAACGGTGGGATTTTTCACCGGCATATATTTCTAGCCAGTGGATTTTCTTTTGCCCGCCATAAGCTTTGGCAACGGCGGCATTTAACACCCGCACACTAGCCCGCCAAATGTCGGGGCCTGTACCATCCCCTTCTATATAGGGAATAATGGGTTGATCGGGTACTACCAGTTGGCCGTCTTGATAGGTAATACGCAGGCCGGAAGGTGGCGTAAAGATAGGCATGGACATGGTGATTCCTCAATTTGGCTGGGTCGGAAACAACGTAATTGGCTTTCTTCTTGGCGCTATGCTAACACTGCCTAATAAAATTGCCACTAAGGTTTAAAGGGGTAGCTTGTGATCATAAATAAAACCAGTGTGTTTAACAAACGGATAATAGTCTGCTGATGCCTTGGATTTTGTCATTCAGGTGCTAAATTTTTTATAAAATGTGGCATGGAATTGATTATCAAAGCTTAATTAATACTGTATTATCAAACTGTATTTTCTTAAAGTTTGGAGACATGAATGCATAATGTTACGTTAATAAAAGGCGATGGAATTGGGCCGTCCATTATGGATGAGGCGGTAAAAGTGATTGATGCATCAGGTGTTAAAATCCAGTGGGAGGAAGCCTATGCAGGACTTGGCGCGTTCGAACAATTTGGTACGCCACTACCCGATGAAACAATGGCCTCTATTGACAAAACAAGGTTAGCTTTTAAGGGCCCGTTAACAACCGTAGTTGGTGGTTCTGGCTTTAGAAGCATAAACGTGGCTTTACGGCAAAAATACGAGCTTTATGCAAATGTCCGTCCAGCAAAAAGTTGGGCAGGCGTTAATACCCGCTTCAGGGATGTTGATATTGTCATCGTACGTGAAAATACCGAAGGTTTGTATGCTGGTTTGGAGCATTATCTTACGCCTAAAAAAGACATTGCTGAAAGTTTGGCAGTGGTCACGCGTACAGGTTCAGAAAGAATTTGCGAATATGCCTTTAAATATGCCCGCGAGAATGAACGTAAAAAAGTTACGGTTGCCCATAAGGCCAATATCCTCAAATATACCCAAGGCCTATTTTTAGATGTGGCTAGAGAAACTGCTAAACGTTATCCAGAAATTGAGTTTGATGAAAAAATAATTGACGCTACGTGCATGCATATGGTCATGAATCCTGGCCAATTTGATGTCGTGGTGTGTACCAATATGTTTGGCGATATTTTATCTGATTTAACTGCTGGCTTGGTTGGGGGTTTAGGATTGATTCCTGGCGCCAATATTGGGAACGATGCCGCTTTGTTTGAGGCGGTGCATGGCAGCGCACCCGATATTACCGGTAAAAATTTAGCTAACCCAACAGCAGTGATTATGGCCGGTGTCATGATGCTACATCATCTGGGTGAAACCGAGGCCGCTATACGTGTTCAAGCAGCCGTAGAAAAGATCGTAGGTGAGGGTGTGTATGTCACACCAGATTTAAATCCTCACTCAAAAGCAGGAACCATTGAAATGGGTAATGCCATAGCAGCGGCGTTGCAAGGTTCTTAATTTGCTTGTGAATTTAATGTGTGCCTAACCTAAAAAGGGGCGCGCAGGCGCTAGCCTTTAAATTAAGGAATATCTTATGCTAGAACAATATCGTAAACAGGTAGAAGAGCGTGCCGCTGAAGGTGTTGTGCCTAAACCCTTGACGGCTGAGCAGGTGGCGGCGCTGATAGAATTAATTAAACAGCCACCTGCGGGCGAAGAACAATTTATTCTCGATTTATTGGCAAACCGGGTACCGGCTGGCGTGGATGAAGCCGCTTATGTTAAAGCGGGTTTTCTTGCCGCACTGGCTAAAGGGGAGGCAATATCGCCTATATTACCGCCTCTACAAGCAACAGAACTGTTAGGTACTATGCTAGGTGGCTATAACATCGCGCCATTGATTGATTTGCTTGATAAGCCCGAATTGGCAGCAGTTGCGGCTAAAGGCTTGTCGCATACCTTGTTAGTGTTTGATGCCTTTTATGATGTTAAAGACAAGGCGGATAATGGTAATGCTTATGCCAAACAGGTGGTACAGTCATGGGCGGAGGCGGAATGGTTTACCAGTAAGCCAGAATTGCCTCAAAAGCTAACAGTGAGTGTCTTTAAAGTGACCGGTGAGACCAATACTGATGATCTGTCGCCAGCACCGGATGCCTGGTCCAGGCCTGATATCCCTTTACACGCCAAAGCCATGTTAAAAATGCCCAGAGAGGGTATTACCCAGGCAGAGCAACAAATCGCTGCGCTCAAGGAAACAGGCTTTCCTGTGGCCTATGTTGGTGATGTGGTTGGGACCGGTTCATCGCGTAAATCAGCCACTAATTCCGTGCTTTGGTATATTGGTAGTGATATACCTTATATCCCTAATAAACGTGAAGGTGGCGTTTGCATAGGCAGCAAAATAGCGCCGATCTTTTTCAATACTATGGAAGATTCAGGTGCTTTGCCATTTGAGTGTGATGTGACGGCCATAAATATGGGCGATGTGATCGATATATATGCCTATGAAGGCGTGGTAAAACGGCACGATAGCGATGAAGTGGTTTGTGAGTTTAGTTTAAAAACCGATATTATTTTAGATGAAGTCCGCGCCGGTGGCCGGATTCCGTTAATTATCGGCCGGGGTCTGACCGATCGGGCTAGAAAAGCCTTAAATTTGCCTGCTTCGACGATTTTCCGCCGCCCTAAAGATGTTGCCGATACCGGCAAAGGTTATACCTTAGCGCAAAAAATGGTAGGCCAAGCTTGTGGCGTTGCTGGCGTGCGTCCTGGCACCTATTGTGAGCCGCATATGACTACGGTGGGCTCTCAAGATACCACAGGACCTATGACGCGGGATGAATTAAAAGATTTGGCGTGCTTAGGTTTTTCTGCGGATTTGGTCATGCAGTCATTTTGCCATACAGCCGCTTATCCAAAACCGGTTGATGTCACCATGCAACATAGCTTACCGGATTTTATTATGAACCGGGGTGGTGTGTCCTTACGACCTGGCGATGGCATTATCCATTCTTGGTTAAACCGGATGTTATTACCGGATACGGTAGGCACTGGGGGTGACTCGCATACGCGTTTTCCGATCGGCATTTCATTTCCTGCTGGCTCGGGCTTAGTGGCGTTTGCTGCGGCAACCGGTGTTATGCCTTTAGATATGCCAGAGTCAGTATTGGTGCGTTTTAAAGGTGAAATGCAGCCTGGTATTACTTTGCGGGATTTGGTGAATGCGATCCCTTATGCGGCCATTCAACGTGGTTTGTTGACGGTAGAAAAGAAAGGCAAAAAAAATGTCTTTTCAGGCCGTATCCTTGAAATTGAGGGCTTGCCTGACTTAAAAGTGGAACAAGCCTTTGAATTGTCCGATGCCTCCGCCGAACGTTCAGCCGGTGGTTGTACCATCCGCTTGAATGAAGCACCTATACGCGAATACTTAACCTCTAATATTACCCTATTAAAATGGATGATAGCCGAAGGCTACGGTGAAGTGCGCACAATCGAGCGACGTATTAAGGCTATGGAAAGCTGGTTGGCACAACCTGTGTTACTGGAGCCCGATGCTGATGCGGACTATTTCGAGATTATCGAAATCGATATGAATGATATTAAAGAGCCATTATTGGCTTGCCCAAACGATCCGGATGATATTAAACCGTTATCCGAAGTCGCGGGTACAGCAATTGATGAAGTGTTTTTAGGCTCGTGTATGACCAATATAGGTCATTTCCGCGCAGCTGGTAAATTGCTTGAGAAATTGCCCGGTGAGCTGCCAACCCGCTTATGGATTGCCCCGCCGACAAAAATGGATCAAACCCAGCTGACTGAAGAAGGCTATTACGGTACCTTTGGCAAGTCTGGTGCCCGTATGGAAATGCCAGGTTGCTCTTTATGCATGGGTAATCAAGCTCGGGTAAAAGAAAACTCAACGGTAGTGTCCACGTCTACGCGCAATTTTCCTAACCGTTTAGGCAATGGCGCTAAGGTGTTTTTAACCTCGGCAGAATTGGCCGCTGTCTGTTCCATTTTAGGGAAAATTCCTAGCGTCGAAGAGTATATGCAATATGCCGGGCAAATTAACAGCACGGCTGCCGATACATACCGCTATCTAAACTTTAATGAGATTAGCCGCTATCAGGATAAAGCCGATAGCGTAGCCATGGAAGTTTAGGGCGCTTGCTCAGGAGGCCTGTACGGCCTCCTGATTTTAGCCGGTTTAGTGTGTGCCATTGTGTTGTTATTGAACAGGTAAAACGGCTGAAATGACCAATCTTCCTAAGCATTCTGCTTACCAACACCTTTTGCTTGCCAAGCAATACGAAGATCTAGTCGCGCGCAAGCAAATTAAGGCCGTGCCAGAGCAGTTGATAGTGCTTAATAAGCTGCAATTAGTTATCGGGCAGCTAGTTACGCTAAGCGAATATCAAGAACAGCCTATCCTTAAGAAGTTTTTGTTAAAAACGCCCGCTAAACCAAGAGGCATTTATCTGTTTGGTAAGGTAGGCGGGGGCAAGTCATTACTGATGAATTTATTTTATCAGGCTTGTCCCATTACCCAAAAACGTAGGGTACATTTTCATGCCTTTATGCGCGAAGTCCACGCGTTTGTTAAACACTATCAGCAGCAAAACCGCCAAGATGTGATGGCGGCATTTGTTAAACAATTAAAGGCCAGCACCTTAGTGCTGTGTTTTGATGAGTTTCAGGTCACGGATATTGTCGATGCCATGTTGCTTGGGCGCTTATTCCAAAAAATGTTTGAGTCAGGCATAAGTATTATCATTACTTCAAATGTACAGCCGATAGATTTATACCGTGACGGTTTACAGCGTGAATTATTTTTGCCATTTATCGCTTTATTGCAACAACAACTTGATGTTTTTGAATTAGATTCCGAAGAGGATCATCGTTTGCAATGGCAAAGTTTGGCGAAAACTTATTACGCACCATTAAATGCCCAGGCCGATGATTTTATTCGCCATAGTTTTCAGCAATTAACCGGTACGGCGGAATTTACGGCAGGCATATTAAAGGTTTTAGGCCGGCAGCTGACATTAACGGCAGTACACCAAAATATCGCCTTAACAACATTTGATGAGCTTTGCGGTAGGCCATTAGGCGCCGCTGATTATCTACGTTTAGCTATGGAATATGAGGTTTTGATCCTGGCCAATATACCGCAATTGACAATCGCCAAACGCAATGAGGCAAAGCGTTTTATTACCTTGATTGATGTGTTGTACGAATATCAGGTGAAACTAATTTGCAGTGCTGAAGTATTACCGCAAGCGCTTTATAGGAGTGACCTGCAGCACGCATTTGAATTTGAAAGAACGGTGTCCAGATTAATGGAAATGCAGTCGGCTGAATATTTTAATAAACAACGCACAGCCACTCGTGTATAGCAACAATACGGCAAATTAAGCTGTAGAAGCCAATATCACGTCTGATATTGGTTTGCTAAATGATTAAGCTATGATAGTATTCATTTGGTGCCGAGAAGAGGACTTGAACCTCCACGGGGTTTCCCCCACTAGCACCTGAAGCTAGCGTGTCTACCAATTTCACCACCTCGGCTAGAGTTGCTGTGACAGCAAGGCGCACACTGTACTTGTTCAAGTTCGAATTGTCAATATGACCTACTACGCATCAGCCCAGCGAAAATCCAGCGTGTCAAACAGTGTTTTCCCGTTTAACCGATATGTCACATTTAAGATGGACGTGTATCAGGTTACAACTATATTTCTTTGGTATAACCCCCAATTAGTTTAGATGACATCGAAGTCAAAAAAAGGCGTTGATTTTAGTTCAACAAAAGATCCATACGCCCAGCGAGAAGCTGAAAAATATGAGAACCCAATCCCTAGCAGGGAACTGATCCTGCAATTTATCCAGCACATGGGCAAACCCATGCTGCGTAAAGACATAGCCCTAGGATTTGCGTTAGAAACTGAGGATCAATTAGAGGCCTTGCGACGTCGATTGCGGGCCATGGAGCGAGATGGCCAACTTTTGTTTAACCGCTCCCAGCAATACTGCTTGGTGAATAGCCAAGATTTATTTGCCGGACGGGTCATAGGCCACGCTGATGGCTTTGGTTTTGTTAGGCCGGATGACGGCTCGGAGGATTTGTATTTATCATCCCGCGAAATGGACCAGTTGCTGCATAACGACAGGGTGGTTGTCCGCATTGCCGGGATAGACCGTAAAGGCCGCAGGGAAGCGGCTGTTGTTGATATTCTTGAGCGTAACACTACACAAATTGTTGGCCGTTTGCATAAAGAGCGTGGTTTTACATATGTGGTGCCGGATAATAAAAATATCGCACAAACCATTTTGGTACAAAAAGACGATGCTGGTAAAGCTAAACAAGGCCAGATTGTTATTGCGGAAATTCTAGAGCAGCCAACTAAACTTAGACAGCCGATAGGACGGGTAATAGAAATATTAGGTGATCACATGGCGCCTGGTATGGAAATTGAAATGGCCATCCGTACCTACGATTTGCCCTATCAATGGCCTGAAGATCTTCAAAAAGAAATTAAAAGCCTAAAAAAAGAAGTGCCAGAGTTGGCTAAAGCGGGCCGGGTAGATTTGCGTAACACACCTTTAGTTACCATAGATGGTGAAGACGCAAGGGATTTTGATGATGCGGTGTATTGCCAGCCCACGCCTAAAGGTTGGAAATTGCTGGTGGCCATTGCTGACGTGTCGCATTATGTAGAAGTAAATACAGCGCTGGATAGGGAAGCACAAAAACGTAGTACCTCAGTGTATTTTCCTGAACGCGTTATTCCCATGTTGCCGGAAATATTATCGAATGGTTTATGCTCACTTAATCCTGATGTTGATCGCTTATGCATGGTGTGCGAGCTTTATATAGACCAAGAAGGCAAAGTTTTCCGCACCCGGTTTTTTGAAGGGGTAATGCGTTCCCATGCGCGCATGACGTATACCGAGGTCGCTAAAATCTTAGTTGATGGTGATCCCGTATTAAGTCAACAGTACCAACCGCTATTACCTCATCTACAAGCCTTATATGCGCTTTATAAAGTGATGCGAAAAGGCCGGGAGCTGCGTGGCGCGATGGATTTTGATAGCCAAGAAACCAAAATCTTATTTGGGGCTAACCGTAAAATAGAAAAAATAGTACCAGTCGTGCGTAATGACGCCCATAAATTGATTGAAGAATTTATGATTACGGCAAACATTGCTGCCGCGCGTTATTTAAATAGTAAGAAAATGCCCAAACTTTTACGCGTACATGAAGGGCCAGGTACTGATAAGCTTTTAAACTTAAAAACTTTTCTGGGTGAAATGGGCTTGCATTTAGGGGGGGCAGCCAAACCCACCCCGTTGGACTATATGAACCTAATCAATTCGATCAAAGACCGGCCTGATAGCCATTTGATACAAACGGTATTGTTGCGGTCTTTATCCCAGGCCGTCTATAGCCCGGAATTAAAAGGCCATTTTGGATTAGCATTAGAGGCTTATGCGCATTTCACTTCGCCTATACGGCGTTACCCGGATTTATTGATACACCGTGCCATTAAGCATTGTTTACAGAATAAAAAAGCCGATAGTTTTGCGTATAGCTTGTCAGACATGACTTTATTTGGTGAGCAATGCTCTGCAAATGAACGTCGGGCCGATGATGCAACCCGAGAAGTGGTCAGTTGGTTAAAATGCGAATTTATGGTTGATAAAGTCGGGGAGGAGTTTGCAGGCAGTATTACCGCAGTCACTTCCTTCGGCTTTTTCGTCGAATTAACCGATGTATTTGTGGAAGGTTTAGTGCATATTAGTAATTTGGCACAAGATTATTTCCATTATGATCCAACTAGCCATCAGCTTAAGGGTGAAAAAACAGGGATACGCTATCGCTTAGGGGATAGGGTAAATATTAAAGTCATGCGTGTGGATTTGGATGAGAAAAAAATCGATTTTGAATTGCTACAAAACCGCCCAAAATTAGCGGATCGCCCGAAAAAAAGCCGACGTAAAAAATGAAGTTAAGCAAATTGTTTGGCATCCACGCTGTACAGGCGGCTATGGAATATTCGCCAAAAAAAATCAATAAAGCCTGGCTAGATGGCCAAAGACAGGACAAGCGTTTGCTTGGGCTAATCGAGGAATTATTAGCCATAGGCATAGAGCCTGAAAAAACCGACAGAAAAAAGCTGGATCGCTTGGCAGATAGCAGTAACCATCAAGGTATAGTGATTGAAATTGAAATGCCAGCGGCTTTATCGGAACATGAGCTTGCCCAAGCAGTTGCCAATGTTGCCGGGAAGGCTTTGTTTTTAGTGTTGGATAATGTCCAAGACCCACACAACTTTGGTGCTTGTTTGCGTACTGCTGATGCTGCAGGTGTGCATGGCGTGGTGATTACTAAAGATAATGCCAGTGGCATCACACCCACAGTTTGCAAAGTGGCCAGTGGTGCGGCGGAGACTATGCCTATTTATCAAATTACCAATTTATCCCGCACATTGCGTAGCCTAAAAGAGCAAGGGCTATGGATATTAGGCGCAGCGGGCGAAGCCCAACAAAGTCTTTTTGAAGCGGATCTTACGATGCCATTAGCCATTGTGGTTGGCGCAGAGGGCAAAGGTTTACGTCGCTTGACCCGTGAGCAATGCGACTTTTTGGTAAAATTGCCTATGCGAGGCCAAGTTGAAAGCCTAAATGTTTCTGTCGCTACCGGTGTTTTGCTTTATGAAGCCTTACGCCAACGTGGATGCCAGTAAGCAGGTTTACATGAAGGTTACGCAATCAGTCAGTTTTGAAGGCTTAGGGCTTAGCTGTATCCGTGATGATAGGCTATTGTTTGAGCAGCTTAATTTTAGTTTGCAAGCGGGTCAAATCTTGTTGCTGGAAGGCAAGAATGGCAGTGGTAAAACTTCTTTGTTACGCATTTTATGTGGCTTTAGGCCAGCAGACTCAGGTACCATTTTATGGTGCGGTGAGGAAATCAGTAGCAGCCGATATTATGAGTTTATGACTTATGTAGGACATTTAGACGGCTTTAAGAAAGAATTGACTGTTTTAGAGAACTTAAGGTTGGTCTTAGCATTGAATAGGCCCGGCCAATATAGCATTGCTCAAGCCTTGGAAAAATTACAACTATCTGGCTACGATGATGCTCTCGTGCAAACTTTATCGGCCGGACAAAAACGCCGATTATCGCTAGCCCGCTTGTTAATTATAGCCAATAAACTTTGGATTCTTGATGAACCCTTCACAGCCTTGGACAAGCAGGGAATTGCGCTAACCGAAACCTTGATGCAGGAACATGCAGCCCGCGGCGGTATGGTGATTTTAACTTCGCACCATGATTTAGATTTACCCGGTGTGGCCTTATTTCGTATTAATTTATCTTAATGTCGTTATCCCGAGCTTTTTTTGCCATCATCCGGCGCGACCTAATTTTAGCGTTTAGGCGCCGTTCAGAAATTGCTAATCCCTTGCTGTTTTTTATTTTGATTATCACCTTATTCCCGTTAGCGATTGGTGCACAACCTAAATTATTGCAAACCATAGCCCCAGGCATTATCTGGGTATCTGCATTATTAGCAGCTATGTTGTCGTTGGATAACTTGTTCCGCTCTGATTTTGATGATGGTTCTTTAGAGATTATGTTGCTTAGCCCGCATCCTACGACGGTGTTGGTGCTGGGAAAAATTACCGCGCATTGGCTGGTAACAGGCTTACCTTTGTTGCTGATTGCGCCACTGCTAGCGGTATTGCTAGGTATTTCGCAGCTTGCTTTAGGGACTTTATTGTTGACTTTGTTGTTAGGCACGCCAGTGTTAAGCCTAATCGGTGCTATTGGCGTGGCGTTAACCGTTGGTTTGCGTAAAGGCGGTATGATTATGTCATTATTGGTGTTGCCTTTGTATGTGCCGGTACTCATTTTTGCGAGTAATGCTGTTGAAATGGCGACATTAGGCTTACCGACTTCCGCCCAAATCAATATTATGTCAGCCATCTTAATGTTGGCTTTAGTGTTGGCGCCTTTACCTACGGCGATGGCATTAAAAATGAGTATTAATTAACAATATCTCGTAAAATAGTACATTCAAGCCAATTTAGGAGCAAAAGAATGGGTTCTGCCGAATATCGATCTGTATTTTCAGAGGCTAGCAAGGTTGAGCGCGAGGAAAATTTCCTAAGTTATTGGCAGTTTAGCCAACAACATGGCGGTGAATTGTTTGAACAAGAAAAAGATTTAGAAAAAAAACGCTCTAGGTTGAAATATTTCCAAGAAAACCCTGTCCAATTGCGTAAACCATTGGCAAATCCGGATGTTTTTTACCGCAATTATGTTGATATGCGGGATGACCCTAAAACGTTGGATAGGCTTACTTTAATGCTAACCGCAATTTATAAGTTTGCCCGGCATGAATGGGTAGGCATCAAAGGGGCTTGGGATGCCATTCCGGATATGGCAAATTCAAAATCGGTAGAAGATAAAATTAGCCGGGTACATTTGGCTGAAGAATTCTGCCATGTGCGCTTATTTGATGAAATGCTGCGTACTTGTGGCTTAGACCGTGTTGAATGGGTGCCTTTAAGCCCCATGAAAGAGAAAATCTATGAGCAATTTCCAAAGCTCCCTGGATTTTTAATGGATACACCGGCCTTTGTAACTGAATTGATGGGTGTCACTTTTTATTGCCATTTATACGCGCTATTTGATGAGTTATTGGCTGATGAGCCTGAAGTGTGCGAACGTTTAAAGGCTTTACTTGATGAGATTACCATAGACGAGGTAGCCCACGTTGGTCAGCGGCGAAATTTTTTAGGGCCTATAGGGGTAAAAGTTTCCCAATGGTTGGTGGCACCTTTTTATCAGCTATTTTTTAAGGATATTCCAGAAGTGGCCTTATTATTTGATGTCAAGCAAATGGTTATCCATGGTTTATCATTTGATTTTAATGGTTTGCCAGATTACATGATAGAGCGGACTTGGATACCCACCTATTGTAAGCCTATTGCCTGAATGGCTAAATAGCCGAGTAAACCTGCCCAAGCTAGGGCGTAAATTGATCAATTTTTCGGATATGTTTTTAGTTCCAGATTTTGTAGCTAGATTTTTTCACCGCATGGCATCCCCACCGCATTTCTATGCCATCGTAGATCGGTTGATGCCTTGGCTGATAGCTATTTTTGTATTGCTAGTCTTGGCAGGTCTCTATGATGGTCTGTTTTTAGCACCCGCAGATTATCAGCAAGGCGATAGCTACCGGATCATTTTTATTCATGTCCCTAGTGCTTGGATGTCATTATTTATTTACGTCGTCATGGCCTTAGCCGGAGCTATTGGCTTAGTGTGGCGGATTAAGCTTGCAGAAATTGTAGCTATCAGTAGTGCCCCAGTAGGTGCCAGTTTTACTTTTATCGCTTTGCTGACAGGATCCTTATGGGGTAAACCCATGTGGGGCACTTGGTGGGTTTGGGATGCACGCTTAACATCGGAATTGATACTGCTATTTTTATATTTAGGTGTTATGGGTTTGTACAATGCCATAGACGATAAGCGTGCCGCCTCTAGGGCTGTCGCTATTTTAGCTTTGGTTGGCGTGGTCAATATCCCTATTATCCATTATTCGGTGGAGTGGTGGAGTACCTTACACCAAGGCCCTACAGTCACCAAAATTGATAAGCCGTCGATTCATATCAGCATGTTAATCCCACTCTTACTAATGGCGGTGGCATTTAAGTTTTTTTATATAATCGCCATGTTACAACGGGCACAAACCGAACTTTTGCTGCGCGAACAAAATGCACAATGGGTTAAAGCAATCACAGGGCTAGGTGTAGATGATGAATTGGCATGAGTTTTTTGCAATGGGGGGTTATGCCTTTTATGTTTGGAGCGCATATGGGGTTACTTTTATTGTATTGTTAATTAATTTCATCTTGCCCGTGTTACAGCGGCACCGGTTTTTTCGGCAACAAGTCTTAAAACAAAAACGGCAAAAATCATGAAGCCAGCTCGAAGACAACGCTTACTTTTAATTGCCTTAATGGTCGCAGGTATCGGCATTGCAGCCGCATTTGCACTGAAATCGTTTAACGAAAATCTAATGTATTTTTTTTCCACCACGGATGTGGTTGAAGGCAAAGCGCCAAAACAAGCTTTATTCAGAATTGGCGGCATGGTTGTTAAAGGCAGTGTTAATCGGCCAGACCAGAGTTTATTGGTGCGATTTCAGTTAACGGATTTAAGCCAGGATGTCACTGTTGAATATACTGGCATTTTGCCGGATTTGTTTAGGGAAGGCCAAGGCATAGTGGCGCGCGGCCGTTTGAATGGGCAAGGTGTTTTTGTCGCGGAAGAAGTCTTGGCCAAACACGATGAAAATTATATGCCGCCAGAGGTTGCCGGCAGTTTAAAAAAGCAAACTCAAGCAAGCGTAGGTCAATAAAATGGTGGCAGAATTAGGCCATGTTGCGTTAATTTTAGCGTTATGCATGGCTATCGTGTTGGGTACCTTACCAATTATTGGTGCTACGGCTTCAATTAAGGGCTGGATAGCCGTGGCAAGACCGGCTGCATGGGGTTTGCTGCTGTTTATGGCAATTGCTTACGGTTGCTTAACCTACTGTTTTATCGTGCACGATTTTTCCGTTGCCTATGTGGCGACTAATTCCAATACGGCCTTGCCTTTAATTTATTTGATTTCTGGGGTGTGGGGTGCCCATGAAGGCTCTTTGTTATTATGGGCATTAGTCTTGTCATGTTGGGTTGGATTAGTTGCTTTGTTTAGCCGTGATATTCCAGAGCCAACCGTTGCCCGAATCTTAGGTGTGATGGGTTTAGTCGCAATCGGTTTTATCTTATTCTTATTGCTGACATCCAATCCTTTCGAACGTTTATTTCCTGCCCCCGCTGAAGGCCACGATTTAAATCCTTTACTGCAAGACCCTGGCTTAGCTATACATCCGCCTATGCTCTATATGGGTTATGTTGGTTTTTCAGTAGCCTTTGCTTTCGCTATTGCAGCACTATTGGAAGGCCGCTTAGACTCGGCTTGGGCAAGGTGGTCCAGACCGTGGACTAATATCGCTTGGATGTTTTTAACCTTAGGCATCGCCTTAGGGAGTTGGTGGGCATATTATGAACTAGGCTGGGGGGGCTGGTGGTTTTGGGATCCGGTTGAAAATGCTTCGTTTATGCCTTGGCTAGTGGGTACTGCGCTCATCCATTCTTTAGCGGCAACTGAAAAACGCGGCGTTTTTAAAACCTGGACAGTGTTATTGGCCATATTTGCATTTTCTTTAAGTTTATTAGGCACTTTTCTAGTCCGTTCTGGCGTTTTAACTTCTGTGCATGCGTTTGCAACAGACCCCGCTAGAGGTTTATTTATCCTAGTATTTTTAGCCATCGTGGTGGGTGGCTCGCTATTGCTTTATGCGGTTAGGGCGCCTTCAGTAAAAAGTAGCGCAAGCTTTGAGTTAGTCTCCAAAGAGTCAGCGATTTTATTCAATAATGTCTTATTAGTGGTCACTGCGACCAGCATTTTAATTGGGACTCTCTACCCATTAGTTATTGATGCGCTAGGCCTGGGCAAAATTTCTGTAGGTCCGCCTTATTTTAATACCGTCTTTATACCTTTAATGGCGCCATTGGCTTTGGTTGTGGGCTTAGGCGTACTTTTACGATGGAAGAAAGATGAACTGGATGCTTTGGCGCTAAAATTACGTTGGCTTATGGCGGCTAGCATAGCGGGTGGTTTATTGTTACCTTTGCTAATGCCTTTTTATTCGTGGGGTGCCGTACTGGGGACTACCTTGGCGTTTTGGACATTGGCTATATCTGGCTACGCGCTGTATGAGCGGGTTGGCGAACAAGGTTTTACTTGGCAACGGATGACTACAATACCAGCTGGCTTTTATGGTATGAGCATTGCCCATATGGGTATCGCGGTATTTATTATAGGTATTACCTTTACCAGCGTTTACAGCGTGGAAAAGGATGTGCGTATGGCGCCGGGTGATAAGCTGGATATGTCTGGTTATATTTTTGAATTTCACGGTGTTAATAAAACGAGCGGGCCAAATTATGAGGCGCAGCAGGGGTTTTTAACCGTCAGCCATAATGGCCAGATGATTGCAGAACTGGAGCCTCAAAAACGGATTTACCGGGTAAAGACCATGCCTATGACGGAGGCGGCCATTGATGCAGGCTTATTAAGAGATCTCTTTGTGGCCATAGGTGAACCCTTGGATAAACAAGGTGGTTGGAGTTTAAGGGTATATTATAAGGCATTTATCCGTTGGATATGGTTAGGTGCCGTGTTGATGGCGGCGGGAGGCCTATGCGCTGCTTGTGATAAGCGCTATCGCTTGCTTAGCAAAAAACCTGCATTAGCGAATGTTTAAATATTTACTTCCCTTACTTATTTTTTGTGTTTTGGCGGTATTTTTGGCCTTGGGCTTAAATTTAAATCCGCAAGAAATTCCTTCCCCGTTGATTGATAAGCCGGCCCCAATATTTTCAGCGCCTAAACTACACGCTTTAGATGAAAAATTAGCGCCAGCCGATTTAAAAGGTAAAGTTTGGTTGTTGAATGTTTGGGCTTCCTGGTGTGTTTCATGCCGCGCTGAGCATCCAATACTCAATCAGTTAGCCCAACAAAAGGCGGTTATGCTGGTAGGTTTAAATTATAAGGATGAAATTGACGATGCTAAAAATTGGTTAACCAAGCTGGGTAATCCTTATGATGTCAGCATAGTCGACCAGGATGGCCGAATTGGTATCGATTGGGGGGTGTACGGCGTACCCGAAACTTTTGTTATCGATAAACAGGGCCTTATCCGTTATAAACATACCGGGCCGATTACGGCAGATGCCATAGCTGGGGTGTTTCTCCCGCTGATTGCTAAGTTACAAGGTGAAAATCCATGAAAATAGGGTTCTTGTGCATTATTGTATTAACTGTGAGTACGGCTATTGCTGGTGTTGAGTATCGGCAATTTAGCAATGCTGCAGAGCAAAAAACATATGAGAATTTAATTTCTGAACTACGGTGTCTAGTTTGCCAAAATCAAACGATAGCCGATTCTAATGCTGATTTGGCTAAAGATTTACGCCAGCAAGTTTTCGAAATGGTTCAACAAGGCAAATCTAAACAAGATATAACCGATTTTATGACGAGCCGGTATGGTGATTTTGTTTTGTATAACCCACCCTTTAAAGCAAAGACCGGCATACTTTGGTTGGCGCCGATCATGCTGCTGACCACAGGTTTTTGTGCAGTATTTTTTTTCGTGCGCAGTAAAGCTAAAACAGCCAGGGTTACATTAGAACCTGAAAGACAACAACAAATGCATCGCTTATTAGAAGAGGAAGATCCAAATTGATAATGCCGTTTTGGATTATTGTAAGTGTGATGATGGTTATTGCTTTAGCTATAATCTTGCCGCCGCTTTGGCGTAGCCGCACGATTAATGGTGGCGATCAGGATCAACGGAATATTTTGCTGGCCAAACACCGTTTGGCTGAATTAAAGGAACAATTACAAGCGGGTATGCTCAATCAGCAGCAATATGATGAGCAGGAACTCGAATTGGAAGCTAATTTAGCCCATGACTTAGATATCAAACCTGACGTGGTCGTTAACGCCAAACAAGGCCGCTGGATAGTCTATATCATTGCTATTATGTTACCGCTGTCTGTGTTGGCGCTATATTCGGGTTTGGGTGATTATCCCGCGTTGTCAATCAACCAAGCCGACATGAATAAAGAAGAGTTGGAATTGGCAGAAATTAACCGTATGGTTGAGGGCTTGGCGCAGCATCTACAAACACAGCCGGATGATGCGCAAGGTTGGTTAATGTTAGGCCGCTCGTATAAATATTTAAAACGCTATCCACAAGCTGTTAGGGCATTAACTCGAGCCTATGAATTATTGCCAGGGCAAGCAGAAGTAGCTTTGTTATATGCCGACGTATTAGCCTCTAGCCAAGATGGTAATCTTGCGGGTAAACCCACAGAGTTAATTTTTAAAGCCTTATCCATAGAACCTCAAAATCCACAGGCACTTTGGGTGGCAGGCCTTGCCAAAGTACAAGCCGGTGAACTAGCAGCCGCAGCACAGTTGTGGCAACAGTTGCTGACTTTATTACCCGCTGGTTCCGAAGCGCAGCAGGAAGTTAAGGATATTTTGGCGAAAATGGCGCTTAAAAATCCTGAGCTAAAAATTAATATTGAAGCAAGTAACGAAACAACGGCTAACACAGTATCTGTAAACCCTGTCCAGGCTGAAATTACTTTAGCAAACGATTTGCAATCAGCAGCGCGGCCTGATGACACCGTATTTATCTATGCGCAAGCTTTATCCGGGCCACAAATGCCGTTGGCAATACTTCGTAAGCAAGTGTCAAATTTACCGCTGACGGTGACGTTGGATGATAGTTTGGCGATGCTGCCTAATATGAAATTGTCCGGTTTTAAACAAGTAAGACTCATCGCCAGAGTTTCTAAATCAGGTAATGCTAGCCAGCAGCCGGGTGATTTGATTGGGATAATTGAACCTATAGTTGTCGGTAGCCCGACACGACATAAAATTGTGATTGACCATATGGTCAAATAATTGCGGAATTCTAACATTAGCAATTATGGGTATAGGCCTAAAAATGCAACAAGATCAAATTTTTCAAAACTTGGAAGTAACCGAAGATTTTATTTTTGATGCGCGAGTGGCTGCTGTGTTTGATGACATGGTGTCTCGGAGTGTGCCTTTTTATGCGGAAATCCAACGTCTACAAGCGGATTTAATCGTGTCATTTTTACCGCCACAAGGGGCTGTCGTTTGTGATCTAGGCTGTTCTACGGGCACGACTATAGGCCAAGTTCTGATACATGCAGATTGCCCCGCATCAGCGACATTTATAGGCTTTGATAATTCTGAGCCGATGTTGGCACAGGCAAAGGCCAAGTTGTTGGGCTTATCTCCGACAGAAAGGTTTACCCTGGAACTGGCTGATTTAAGTGAGCTGCCTGAATTGCCCAGATGCCATGCAGTGATACTCAATTGGACTTTGCAATTTGTACGCCCAATTGAACGCGAAGCCCTGCTTAAAACTATCTATGCGGCACTTAATCCAGGTGGCGTGATATTGCTCTCCGAGAAAATCTTAAGTCATGATGCGGGGCTAAACCGGCTATTTATCGCGCAATATTTAGACTTTAAAAAATCGCATAGTGGTTATAGTGATGCGGAAAACCAACGCAAACGCGAGGCCTTGGAAAATGTCTTAGTGCCTTATCGCTTAGATGAAAATTATTTATTATTGGAACGGGCTGGCTTTAACCGGATTGAAACCTATTTTCGTTGGTTGAACTTTGCTTGTTTGATTGCTATAAAATAACTTGCTTTGTCTATGGCCGATGAGTTTTTATTTGTCTATGGCACATTAAGGCGCGATTGTGGTCATCAGATGCATGATGCAATGCTTAAGTATTGCCATTTTTATAGTATGGCATCCATGGCTGGCCAACTTTATGAAGTCAATGGTTATCCCGGGGCTATCATGACAGATGATGGGAGCCGGGTCGTTGGTGAACTTTATCGCATTGTGGCGCCGGATAATTTATTTGCGCTGTTGGATGATTACGAGGAATGCTCGCCGCACTATGCAAAACCCCATGAGTTTTGTAGGCTTAAAATCGCAACTAGCATGCAAACTATGCAATCAGTCATGGCTTGGTGCTATCTTTATAAGGCATCAACTGGGCACCTACGCCGAATCATAACGGGTAATTACAGGGATTATTTAGCTTAATGATGGCAAAAATAAGTGTAATTATCGACCACTAAGACTGAACAGAAGTTTGACCCGGTGATGGCTACACTGATTCGATTGTCGTTGAGATTATTTTTTATCGCCTTATTATGTTTTTTAAGCGCAGAAATACTGCTAATAATGAACATGCTAAGTTTTGCAGAGAGGTTAACCGTAATGGCAGATTTTCTGCTATTGCTAGCGTTATCCTTATTTGTAATCCTTGGTTTAGTTAGTATTTTAAAATTTAGTTTAAAGGCCTTAATAGACTATTTTTCCTCGGCACAGCGCTTACAGCGAAAGCTGTTGTTTTTGCAGAACCGTAAAGATACGTTACATAAGCAGCAGTATTTTAAATCTATACAGCTACGTTATTTTAATGATTTAAAAAGAAAACATTTGTTAAAGTTGGATAATCGGCGCCAAAGTTTGGCGTTGGCACGGCTTATACAAAAATCTTTAAACGTGCAAAAAAAGCACATACCCACAGCGCTTTTTAAGCAATGGCAGTTAGAGCAGAAACTATATCGTCAGCAGCAAGATATGTTAGGTTTAATACAATTACAGCAAAAAATTACCAATTATGAAGCTGATAAAGAATTTAATCGCTAACATCCTTAAGCTGGTATATAGGGTTAAGGATGAACATTTAACATGGCAACAGAACAACCAACCTAAATTGGCAACGCTAAGATTGGCTAAAGTCTTAGCTGAAAATGATTTGGCTGCTGAATTAAAAAAACGCGGTACCCAGTTGGAGCACGATATCGCTATGTTAAAAACGCAGCATACTGCGGAATTAGCTATGTTTAAGATAAAGTGCCAGCAAGATGTACAAGATTATAAGCAATATTTACAATCGTTAGAGCAGCTCAAGCGCTCCATAGAGATGGCTTACCAACATTTGCCTGAGTCTGTGGCGTTTGCTATACACCACCACGCAAAATATTTACTTAATAAAATGTGGGAGGCTCAAGCCTTTGAAGAAAGGATGGCCCATGAAATGCGTTTAATCCAGTTTATGTCAACCGTGCATGAAGATGCACGGTTGTGTTTAGAAGGCAGCAGCCATCCAGATTTACCTGAAAAAACCTTGAGTCTTATTCAAAAAGCCGAATAAAACCAGGTATTGCCAACTTAGTTTGGCAAAGTGGCAGAGTTGGCCAAGATTTGTGCCTTTAAGAAAGCAATCAATTCAGATGCTGGGATTTCTTGGCTATTGTCTTGTGTTCTAGCTTTGTATTCAACAGTACCGGCATCTAGCCCGCGGTCGCCGAGGACTATGCGGTGCGGTATACCTATCAGCTCCATATCTGAAAACATAAAGCCAGCGCGTACTTTGCGGTCATCAAAGAGGACATCTATGCCCGCCTTAAGCAAATCTTGATACAAGGTTTCTGCGGCAACTTTTAAGCGTTCCGATTTATGCATGTTCATAGGACATAAAGCTACTTGGAACGGTGCTAAACTGGCGGGCCAAATTATGCCCTTGTCATCATGGTTTTGTTCTATGGCAGCGGCAACAACACGTGAGACACCGATACCATAGCAACCCATAATCAAAGTTTGGCTTTTACCTTCTTCATTTATAATGTCAGCTTTCATCGCTGCGCTATATTTTGTGCCTAATTGGAATATGTGGCCTACTTCTATGCCGCGTGCCAAAGTAAGCTGCCCTGCACCATCAGGACTGGGATCACCTTCGACGACAGTGCGTAGATCCTCAATTTGCTTAGGTAAGGGTAAATCACGCTGCCAATTGACATGGCTTAAATGTTGGCCATCTTGGTTGGCACCACAAACAAAATCGGCCATTAACACCACGCTACGGTCAGCGATAATCGGTATATCTAAGCCTAACGGTCCGATAGAGCCAGGTTTACAATGGCAAGCTTGCTGAATGTCGTCTTCACTGGCGAATTGCAGGGGAGTTGCTATACCTGTAATTTTTTCGGCCTTGATTTCATTAAGCTCGTGGTCGCCCCTAAGCAATAAGGCTATCAGGCTGCCTTCCTCTTCACCATTGACTATCAGGGTTTTTAAACATTGCTGTGGTGAAATCTTTAAAAAGGCACAAACTTCTTCAATGCTATGCTGTTCGGGCGTGTCAACCCGGCTGAGGGGATGCGAGGGCGCAAGTCTTGTGCCTTGTGGTGCCAGTGCTTCGGCTGTTTCAACATTGGCGGCATAATCACTAGCGGTGGAAAATGCGATAGCGTCTTCCCCTGAATCTGCCAAGACATGAAATTCATGTGATACAGCGCCACCTATGGCACCCGAATCAGCCACAACGGCACGGTACTTTAGGCCTAAACGTGTAAAAATATTGCTATAAGCGGTATACATGGTGGCATAAGTTTGCTGCAAAGATGCTTGATCCAAATGGAACGAATAAGCGTCTTTCATAATGAATTCACGGGACCGCATTATGCCAAAGCGGGGACGGATTTCATCCCGAAATTTGGTTTGGATTTGATAATAAGTAATGGGTAATTCTTTATAACTTTTTAATTCATTGCGGGCTAAATCAGTAATAATTTCTTCATGAGTTGGGCCTAGGCAAAAATCCCGCTGGTGGCGGTCTTTTAACCTAGCCAATTCGGGGCCATATTTTTCCCAGCGCCCGGTTTCTTGCCAAAGTTCGGCAGGTTGCAAGGCAGGCATAAGAACTTCAAGGGCACCGGCTTTTTCCATTTCATCGCGGGTGATTTTTTCTACTTTGCGCAGCACCCGTAAGCCTAAGGGCAGCCAGTTATATAGGCCGGCGGCTAGTTTACGGATGAGGCCTGCACGAATCATTAACTGATGGCTGGCGATTTCGGCGTCGGCCGGTGTTTCTTTTACGGTGTTTAGAGGAAATTGAGACGTGCGCATGGTGTGTGGTTAATTACTAAAAAAGGTTATTTTAGCGGCTTATCACGTTTTTAGTCATCTATTACACATTCAAATTATGTGCATGTTATATTAATCTATACCAATATTTGCAATGCTTATCTGTGGGATTAATAGAGCAAGCTAAAACTTTCATGAATAACAACGCTAATAGAATAGTTGCCAATGGACGGGCCATTGTTTTAACAATGCTGTTTTTTTATTTAGGCAGCAAATTAACCCTTCCATTTGAATTCTTTCCTAACACCGCTTACGGTATTTACCCGTCAACAGGCATCGCCTTAGCTGCTGTATTAGTGTGGGGTTATCGGGTTTTACCGGCAATTTTTGCGGTAGCTTTAGCGGTAAATTACCCATTACAGAATGAGCTGCCCCTTTTTGAATCACCTAGCCACTGGCTTATCGCGTTTGCTAGTGTTTTGAAGGCCGCTATAGGTGCTTACCTCGTTAAAAAAAATAAGTATTACCCGAATCCACTCATCTCGTTTAAACCTATCATTGCTTTTTTTCTGTGTTCGGGTTTGATTGCCACTTGCATGCCTGTGGCTTTAACAGTGGCAGTTATGTGCTTAAGCCAGGGTTTAGATACGACATCTAGTCCTATTGTCTTTTTCAGTTTATGGATGGGTGATTTCACTGGGGTAATTGTATTTGTGCCCTTGTTTATGATTTTTTTTAATCGGACACATCCTATTTGGCGCAAGCGCGCAAGTCAGTTAGGTATTCCTCTCGTAATTTTATTTTTTATTGTTCTGGGTGGTTTTGTATTTCTGCAGCAAAAAGAATTTAAGCGTTTACAGCATTTGTCCGAAACCCAAGCGGATCATATTAAAAAAACCATTCAGCTAAAATTTGATCGGCAATACCATCTTTTAAATTGGTATCACACCAATATAGCGAATAGTAAAACACCAGTAATTGAGGGTCTTCGTCAGTCTTTTTTGCATTCAGCCTTAATTCAAGAAGCTGCGGTCAAAGCAATTGATTGGTTGCCTGTAGGCCAAGATGATAAACCATTGAGTGTTTTACAAAAATACCCAGCATCGTTAGACCAGGCTTTCTTATCTAGCCATATGGGACAGCTCAAAAACGCTCAGGCTTTGGTTAAGTTTGATGGCTCAACCCTGATGGTTTATTTACCAGATATAGCAACCGGGCCAGGCAGTTGTTTGTGTTTACAAAGTGTTTTGATCGTCACGTTGAACAGTCATGAGTTTTTTGGTGAGGCAGCCAATAGCACGTTAGGGGACGGTGTGTCACTGACCTTAGCGCAGGGGTCAAAAATTTATTACCAGAATGGTGATCCTATCAAGCCATTAGGTCGGACTAAATTGCAGGTGTTAGACAACATTCAACTCGGTAATTTGCAGCTTGGGATGACTCTGTTGTTTGATGTGATAGCTTTAGATGCCGATTATTTTTGGTTTACTTGGGAACTGCTAGCAGGCAGCATGTTATTAATCAGCTTTGTTAGCATCGGTTTGTTAATGCTGACTGGCCATAATGAAACAATACGGCTTGAGGTGGCTAAGCGTACTCAAGAACTCAGTACTATGTATCAAAAGTTGAAAGCCAGTGAGCATCAATTTAGGACGTTAGTACAGGCGCAATCGGCCATCGTATGGCGCATTGATCCAACGACCAAGCGTTTTTTATTTGTTAGTGATGAAGCAGTCATCATGCTGGGATATCCTATTGATGCTTGGTTGAATGAGCCAGAGTTTTGGCAAAACCATATCCATGTAGACGATAAGGAAAGGGCCGTTGCTTACTGTGAAGCCAAAACCCGTAATTATTTAGATCATGATTTTGAATACCGGATGATTGCTGCAGATGGCCGATGTGTTTGGATCCGTGAGTTTGTCAATTTAATCATAGAAAAAGGCGTGTTGACCGAAATTATTGGCTTTATGATTGATACTTCAAAGCAAAAGCTCGCCGAAGAACAATTACGATTGGCTGCGATCACCTTTGAAAGTGTCCAAAGTGTCATGATTACAGATAAAAATGCCAAAATATTACAAGTCAACAAGGCTTTTACGGAAATTACCGGCTATGCCAAAGCACAAGTTATCGGTAAAAATCCGCGGATACTGCAATCGGGCCGCCATGACGGTAAGTTTTATAAAAACTTATGGCATCAATTAAAGCTGACTGGACAATTTGAAGGGGAAATTTGGAATAAGCGCCAAAATGGTGAAATTTATCCTGAGTGGAAAGCTATCACCGCAGTTAAAGATAATTTAGGTGAAATTACACATTATGTATCTGTGGCTACGGATATTACGGATAAAAAAAATGCCGAAAGCAAAATTTACAGCATGGCATTTTATGACCCCTTGACGGCGTTACCTAATCGGCGTTTGTTACTTGACCGTTTTGAACAAGAGTTGGCAGTTGCCAAACGGCATGGGCATTTTGGCGCAGTAATTTATTTTGATTTAGATTATTTTAAAGTGCTTAATGATTCCTTGGGTCATCATGTTGGGGACGAATTATTAATTCAAATCGCTAACCGTCTTATTGCGGTTATTCGGGAAGAGGATACGCCAGCACGGCTAGGCGGCGATGAGTTTGTGGTGTTACTGCATGCTAATTGGACTAATCTTGAATTAGCGACCGACCAAGTGTTTCTCATCGCGGAAAAAATTCGTCAGGAAATAAACAAGGTTTTTTTCTTAGGTGCCTATGAACATCATATTTCACCCAGTATCGGCATAGCTTTATTCCCAGAACAGCAAGGTTCTCCGGAAGTGATATTGCAACAAGCGGATACCGCAATGTATAGGTCTAAGGAGCATGGCCGTAATACCATTAATTTTTTCCATCCAAGCATGCAAGAAGCTGCCGATTTAAGGCTAAAAATTGAAATGGATTTACGGATAGCTTGTGAACTGAGTCAATTTGTCTTGTATTACCAGCCGCTATTTGATGGTGATCTACAACTATTAGGGGTTGAGGCCTTAATACGCTGGCTGCGGGCGGATGGTGTTTTGGTTAGCCCTAATGATTTTATACCTGCAGCTGAAGAAAGCAGCTGCATCGAAATTATTGGTCAGTGGGTAATTGATGCGGCCTGTCAACAAATTAAGGCTTGGCAGGAAAGCGCTATCGCAGTGCCTTATTTGTCCATTAATATTAGTTGTAGGCAATTTAAACAGAAAAACTTTGTTGGCCAATTGCAGCAAAGCCTTGTTGAATATGGTATAGAACCTCATCGCTTAGGGCTAGAGCTTACTGAAAATGCCATGTTGGGTGATATTGATACAGCGGTCAGTAAAATTAATGCTATTAAAGCATTAGGGGTTTCGGTCGCGATCGATGATTTTGGCACAGGCTATTCCTCGCTGACTTATTTAAAACAACTACCTATTGATGAAATTAAGATAGATAGAAGTTTTGTGAGGGATTTGTTAACCGATTCGAATGACGCTTTAGTCGTCGGTGCAATTATTAGCTTGGGGCGTCATTTAGGTATACGGACAATAGCTGAAGGTGTTGAGTGCCTTGAACAATTGGAAATGTTAAAACTACAAGGCTGTTGTGCTTTTCAAGGCCATTATTTTAGCTTGCCGATGAGTGCCGATGCCTTTACATATTGGTATGCGTCGAATGTTCAGCATAGTAGTGTTTCTAAAGATACTTTATGTTGAACAAAGGGGTAATACTAAGCAAGATTTGTTATGAAAAAAACTGTGGGCTAGTCTTAATTAACAAATCTGACAACTGGGGGTCTTCAATAGGTTTGGTTAAATAATAGTCAAAGCCTGCATTTAAGGCCGCGCTAATTTTACTGTCATCGGCATAGGCACTGATAGCGGCCATAGTTAATTTAAGTTGGCGTTGCCGGATAATTTTTACCAATTCTATCCCTGAAATAATAGGCATATTAATGTCGATTAAGGCGACATCGTAATGGTTAGCATCAATAAGCTCTAGCGCCTGTTTTCCGTTACATGCTGAATCGGGTATAACGCCATGGTGCCTGAGTAAATTGTCCAATAATAATAAGTTAATTTCGTTATCATCAGCAATAAGGATTCTGGGAGCTGGCCTGTTATCTGTATTTTTACGCCTGTTTAAATGCAGGTTAGCGCCAGGTGTTGGATTTACTGCAAGGGGTATCACTGCCGTAAATTGACTGCCTATACCTAACTTACTTTCTACAGTTAGTTTGCCATTCATAAAATTGATGAGTTCCTGGGTAATGGCTAAGCCCAAACCTACGCCTTCCCGCATATAATTGCCGTTATTAATTTGGACAAATGGTGCAAAAATAGATGCAATATCGTTTTCAGCAATTCCGCAACCTGTATCGCTGACAGAAAAGATTAAATTTTGTTCTTGCAGTTCAGCGCATACCGTAACGCTGCCCATGTCGGTATATTTAATGGCATTACTGAGCAGGTTTATCATTATTTGGCGTATGCGTTTTTTATCCCCATTAAAGTAATGTGGTGCATGTTGACCGCGGATAATTAAGTCTATGCCTTTTGCATTCGCCTGCAGGTAAAATATTTCCGCCACACCGCCCAGCAGTTGTTTAAAATTAAAGCGCTTATTATTAATGGTGATTTTGTTGGATTCTATCGCCGAGATATCGAGAATTTCCGTGATTAAGGTTAACAAATTATCACTGCACTCTTTAATAATACTAATTTGCTTCTTATCTTCAGCATTAAGTGTAGGTCGCATTTGCAGTAATTGGCAAAAGCCTAAAATACCATTTAAAGGCGTACGCAATTCGTGGCTGATGTTGGCTAAAAATTGATTTTTTGCGTTATTGGCGGTTTCTGCGATGTTTTTTGCCAGTAAAAGATCAGCGGTTCTGATTTCAACAATGGATTCAGTTTTAAAGTGACGCCCCGTTAATATCAATAAACCTATACCCAGTAAGCTAGTCAGTATTAACCCACTAATTAAAACCCACCAAATTGGCCAATCTATACGTGAATTTTCCTGTAATGAATCATGGTAAAAATTTAACAACCAGTTTTTATTGGCCAGGGAAATAGCATATTCTGTAGAAAAATTGATGCGGTTACCTGTTAAAGAGGTATAAACGTTTTTATATTTTTGTAGCGAGTCATCAAAAAAATTAATATTTAAAAAAGACTCCAGTGTATTTAGGGAAGCAAAAGCCCGGTTGATTAGTTCTGGTAAAGAAATAGTTGTCAGTAGTGCGCCAAGCAGATAACGTTTATTTTCAGTTTGTTTAAAAACCGGCGTCACGATGGTAATCAAACCGTTATCGATAAATAGATATTCTGGGAGTAAGTTTTGCTCGGGTTGTTCAGCAATTTGGCTAAGGTCTATAGGCAAGCGTTGCCTAATACCGGTGTTGTCGACATCAAAATTAAGTACGGATGAAAAAGTGAGTCGGCTAGTACCATCTTCGGCATAACTTATCCAGCTGACCGTATTAATTTCATGATAAATAGACAGGACTTGTAGTGTGAATAACAAAAACTCATCTTGCTCGACGTTTCTGGTGCCACTAAAAATATTTTTTACCGAATTGAGCGCGTGTAAGTCATTTTCTATACGGTTTTTAAAAGCTTGGGCCAAGGTTGTTGATTGCTCTTTAAATTGGCCAAAATGTTGCTGTTGTTCGAGCTGGCGTACGTAAAAAAATAGGATGACCACCAAAGAAAAGGTAAAAATTAAAGGTAAGCCTACCGATACCGTGCGTTTTCGCCATATATCCCGGGGTTTGGCAAAAGCAATTAACATCAAAGGCGTAAACACTAAAACGCCTATAGTGTCGGCTACCCACCAACTAATCCAATTACTGCTGATTTCACTGTGGCTTACTACGCCAGTCAAATATAAAACGCTAATCCCGATAGTCGGCGGTATTAAGCAAGCTAAAGGCCCACCTAAGAAATTGAATAAAATGATGTCCTTGTCATCAACCAAGGTATTGGGAAAACCCACAAAACGTTTAATCAAGGCGCTGCCGACAACCGCCGCCAAAGTTGCACCGATGCCGGTAAAGATGCAAATTTCAAGATATGAAGACTGTTCTGACCAGGTCCAGGCACTGATCCCAAAATTGCCTAAAAAAATGCCCGGCCATAAGCGATTATTAATTAACAAAAGGGTGGCAAGGGCTACACCTGCGGATGGCCACAGGGCGCCCGCATTACTCGGGGGGATTTTAAGTAATTGCCCACATAATCCTAAAATGAAATAAATTACGGCGGTAAGTAAAACCAGGAATAGGTATTTCATAAGGTTATAGGTTTAATAGTTGGCAACTGTCTTTAGGGAAAACAATGCCTCGACAGTTAAACCGTAATTGTGCGGCTAGCATCTGTCAACGTTTTTTTAACCGCTTTAATAGCAAGGCTATCCAACGCCTCAGTTCGGTTGTGCAAATGGCAAAGAGCGCCCCTAAAGCCTAAATAATTGGGCTGTAAGGGCATCAACCTGCTGATATCTTTAATTTTTAGCGACCCGGCCAGACCACAGAATAATTGTTCTTGTTTAGCCGCGCTTACAAAACGGCTGATTTCACTTAAAGCCATGACGTCTAGTAATGAACCTTGGGTTTTGTTAGCCGTATCCAGCATGACACCTTTAAACCCAGCTTCTTTCAGCGTAGGGAGAATATCAAAATTAGGTTGGCAATCGGCAAACAAGACAGCAATTAGCGCGCTATGGCTAATCGACGATAGGCTTTGCACAGTTGCTGGCCAGTCACCATTGGGGAAAAAACCAATTTTGATAAAATCGACTTGTGTAGCGGCCATATTTTTAACAGCTGGAGCAACAATATCTGGCCATGTTGGTAAGTCACCTATGGTTGCGCTGATGGGGCAGCGTTGTTTGACAGCCGTAACAATTTGATGGATTACATCAAGCTCTAATGCGCCTAAAGCACCTGCTGCAGGCTGCTTTAAATCGATAATATCGACTTGTGCCGCTAAAACTTGCAAGGCCTCAGTGAGGTTGCTGACGCTGGCTAACATGGCGGTCATAGTTTAACTCCGGCACGATGCTGGTCTATACGCGCAAGTAACCAGCCCCAAGCCTCCCATTCCTGTTCGCCAGCGGTTTTTTCCAAACCGATACGCAGATAATCCAGTTCTTGATGAATTTTTTCTAGTGGCAAGCGATCTAGACGGCTCACTAAAATAGCGGCTTCCAACACGGCAAATTGGGCGCGGTTAAACCCTAAGAAAGGTGAGTGATTAACAGTGTGTAGCACTTTGCAGATTAATTTTGGTCGGCTAGGGTCATCTTCAATACGAACTAATTCTACTTCTGTGTGCGCCAAGGCCATCGTTAGCACATGTCCATTAATGATTTCGGCGGGTTTAAGCGGCCAATCAGAATGGCCGCTGAGGCAACCTGCAAAAATACGCACATCATCACAATAGTTAATGACCGCAAGCTTGGTTTCCAAGAGATTATCCAATGTCGTTGAGGGTTTAAACGGCAAGATGATGAATTGCGGGTCTAATTTAAACCCTGAGGCTGTTGGGTCTGCCGCGCGGGTTACATGGATACCCATGGGCGCAATATGCACCTGACCGGATTTACTTTGTGTAGTGACGATGGTTTCTTGGATCATAAAGTCTTAGTTTTTACTGTCAGCCGGTTTAAAGGTATGTAGATCAACTGTCATTTCCGTGGCTTTTACGGAACAACCCCAAGTTAATGCGGCATCCTGGTTATAACGTTTGCCCAGTTGCCAAGCGATTTGGGCCCTTGCCAATTCCACGCCTAAATAAAAGGCATGGCTGCTATCATTTTCTACGCCTAATTTTGGATAAAGCTCAAAAGGATTGCTTGCGCTATTAAAACCATCCCGGTTATAAATATTAATACCTTCTTGACTATTTTGTATGCGGAAACTGGGGTCAGTGATTTGAGCGGCAAATTCCTTAATTTCATCTAGTTGATAAGGGAAAGGCGCAGGTTCATGTAAAGCCATTAACCCGGGGTTAATGTGTTTAGGTAAGGTGTTATTGGCTTTTGCTGCGTACATGATTCGGCGTGCCAAATCTGCCTCTTTAATGGCATTGCAAGCGTGTTTGCTTACTTCAGTGGCAAGTATGGCATTAATATTCAATTCGGAGCATATCCCCAGCATGAGTGTATTGATACCTAGGGTGTCGGCATGGGTGAGTTCAGTGATATTACCGATGCCGCACATCATTTCTACATCAGGATGTTTTTGCCTGACTTCATGGTAACGCACAATTGAGCGGGTAAAACCAAAGTGTAGTGGATCTAGAATAGGGTCTACAATAAAAGGCTTATTTTTTGCTTGTAAAATTCCAATGGCACGGTCTAAAGATGACAAGTCCTCATGTTTTTCTGGGATAAGGATGGGGATGGCCGCCACTTCATCCGCTATCCATAAACTACGCTCGTGCAAACTGAGTAAATAATCAGCACCCGCTTTACCACCACGTAATAGGTCGTTAGGTTCCAAGGAATCTATGCTGACTAAAAAACCTTTTGCCTTTAAAGTGGTAATTGCCGCTTCAAGGTGAGGAAAGTCAGTGCTGGGCAAACAGCCTATATCAATAACATCAGCGCCTTGTTGTTTGTAGTACTCAGCGCGTTTCACGATGGCCTCCAAACTAATATGTGGGGCGTCGGTTATTTCAGCAAAAATTTTAACGCTATACTGGCTTAAGTCATAATGTTGCGCGGCTTTGCCAAAATATTGCGGTAAATCTTTAAGCTCATCGGGGCCGCGTTGCACAGGTAGGCCGATTTGTTGCGATAAGGCTTCCAGATCACCCCGGCAACGTCCTGGCACGACAACGCGGTCAGCACCGAAATTCTCCTTTAAGCGCCGGCCTATCATTTCTGCGGTCATTAAAGCGGCCACTTTAAGGCCAAGCTGATGCACGCTATAGGTAAATTCAGGTTGCATTTTTTCTAAAATATTACGCAACTGCTTTTCCGCAAGTTTACCGGTCAAAAAAAGGATGTGTTCGCTCATGATAATGCGTGAAGGCGAGTGTTGACGGTGCTAATGAGTTCGTCGACATTGTCTACAACGGTTGTGTAATCAAAAGTCCGTAACTTATCGGTAGCTTCCAAATCAATTTTTCGGGGATAAACCATAAATTCTTTTTTGCCTGGTGCCGTGGTTTTAATTTCTGCGGCTGTATCACAAGGATATACGATGCTTGGGATACGGCATTTACCGGCTTGGGCGTAAAGATTAGTGACCAAGCTATCTGATATGCCAACAACACATTTAGCTATGGTGTTGGAGGTGACCGGAGCCATTACAAAAGTATGATAATAGCCTTTATAAAAAAGGCCAACTGGCGGTGCAGAGGCGGTTTTATCACGGTAAACAGGGAACTTTTGGCGAATCTCATTCAAGTTGATGCCATACATTTTTAACACTTCCTCGCCAGCCTGGCTGAGGTAAAGGTCGACCTGATCCAGTGTCAGCACAAAATCCAAGCATTCTTCTATATAATGTCCAGAGCCAGTGATGGCCCAGGCCAAGCGCGGTTTATCCATTAACTTAGTTTGCGGTATTAGTCATTGTGCATGCATTATACCTGAATCATACAGCCAATTTTGCCACTGGAGCCTAGAGGAATGTTTGCTTTAAGATGTAAACCGCTAATCATGGGGATTTTAAATGCAACACCGGATAGTTTTTCAGATGGCGGTCAATTTGTTGATGTTTATGCCGCGCTAACACATGCCCAAGATATGCTGGCCGATGGCGTTGATATTATTGATATCGGCGGTGAATCAACCCGGCCTGGTGCTGAGCCGGTCTCTAGCGATGAACAAATTAAACGGGTTATCCCAATTATTAGCGGCATACGCGAGCAAGTTTCTAAGGATGTCTTAATTAGCATTGATACCACACGCCGCGCTGTGGCGGAGGCGGCGTTAAATGCCGGCGCAAATTGGATCAATGATGTGTCAGGTGGCACTGAAGATCCTGCCATCTTAGATTTAGCTGCACAAGCTAATGTTCCAATTATCCTAATGCATAGATTAGGGGTATCAAAAACCATGCAGGATCAGCCTTATTATGAGGATGTGGTCAGTGAGGTTAAGCTAGTGTTGCAAGCTTGTATCAATAACGCATTAGCAGCAGGTATTAAGCAACAGCACATAGTAATAGACCCAGGCATTGGTTTTGGCAAACGCAAAGTTGACAATTTAGATTTGCTGGCCAATTTAGAAACGTTTGTAGCGATGGGCTATCCGGTATTATTGGGTACCAGCCGCAAGCGATTTATGGGGAACATTTGTACAATCAATGAACCTACCGAATTGGTCACAGCAACAGCGGTGACCACGGCAATAGGTGTTATGGCGGGAGTACATTTGTTCCGCGTGCATGATATTAAAGAAAACCGCCAAGCTTTAGAAGTTGCCTATGCCATTCAACAACGTAGGGATAGGCAAGGGCAAGCATAAGCTTACTGCGGCGGTGGCGGTGGCGGCGTACCAGCTGGCGGTGGTGGTATATCCGCTGGGCGGCTGGTAACTGGCGCGCTTTTTTCATTGGAAATTTGGCCGTAGATAGGTACGCGATGTCCTTTAGCATACATACACTGGATGTAAGCCGTATCATAACGGCTTTGCGTGGCATAGCCCGAGCTGTTAGCAGAGCTTGCACCAATTAGGCTGCCAGCAACTAAACCCGCGCCTGCCCCAATAGCGGCACCAGAACCACCATTAAAAGCAGCACCAGCAGCTGCACCTAAAGCAGTAGTGGCTGCTGCGGTTACTAAGCCAGAGTTAGTTGACGCCTGATTTGGGCTAATGCCACCAACTTGTCCTAAGGCATACTGTTGGCACACATAATCATCACTACGAAATTGGTCAAACGACACGCTAGATCCAGGTAATACAGTGACACTAGGTCCGGTAGGTAAGCCGGCACAACCAGCTAATAAGAGCAATGATCCTATACTAATCCGATACATAAAGACTACCTCAATTATTGGTTGGGTTCTGGGGCTACTTGTAACCAACCCGCAGGGCAGGCTTGTACAGTGGGATAATAACCTTTGGGGTTGTTGCAATAATACCAATTGTTGGTGGGTGGTGGGCTAGGCCGCTCGACATAAACCGGTGGTGTGGGTGGTGTATTAATGATAGTGCCAGAATAATAGGGGTAGTTATAGCCATAACCATAATAAGGATAGCCATAATATCCAGCATAAGGGAAACCACCACCATAGTAAAACCCACCAAAGCCACCTCTATGGCCAAAACCGCCATGCCATCCCCCGCCACCATGCCATCCACCACCATGGCCATGGGCAGACACAGAGCCAGTTGAAAATAGCATAGCGAGTAAACTTAACCAAAGCATTGTTTTTATTTTCATTTTTGTCTCAAACTTAAAATTATTTGCGGTTTGGCGGCATTATCAGCGGCTTATAGGTATAAGTGATACGAGCTAAAGCCTAGGTGATTTACCTCAAAACAGCTAAGCAGAAAATCTAAATTTAAAGAACCTGTTTAACGCCGAAAATAAGGTACCGTATTATAGGAACCAGGATAGGGCGTAAAATTATTATTATAGTTGTAAGGTCTAGGATAGTAATAATAACCTGGGTTCCCGTAAAAACCACGACCATAAAATCCTCTGTGGCCACCAAAGTGACCACCGAAGCCATGGCCACCAAAACCGCCATGCCCACCAAAACCACCTCCAAAACCATGTCCACCAAAACCACCATGGCCGCCAAAACCACCATGGCCGCCAAAGCCACCGCCGCCGAAGCCACCATGGCCATGTGACCAAGCTACGCCTGAGGATAGCAACCCTAAAAGTAAAGCAATAACTACTGTTTTTACCGTTTTCATGATTGATCCCATAGTTGAAGGTTTTCTGATGATGGGGAGTCTTTTAATTTGCTTGAATAGCTTAACCTTAAGATTATTACCCCGTAAAATTAGTTCCTTGATTGTCAGCCTTAGTAAAAATTATTTACCGGATTATGTTAATAGCCTGAGCATTTTGTCTTTACCAAACTTATGGACTACTTAAATGACGTTGCCATACATGAACAACTGCAGGCCTTGGAGCTTAGTTTTAAGCCATCAGGGTTAATTTGCCTGCAAGACCCCAAGTTTAAGCGGGCCGGTATTGAATTATGGCTAAAGCGTGATGATTTGTTGCATCCTATTATCTCAGGCAACAAATGGCGTAAACTAAAGTTTGTCATTAACCACGCGTTACAACTAGGTTGTAAACATCTGGTTAGCATGGGTGGCGCATATTCTAACCATTTGCATGCGCTGGCATATTTAGGTAAAGCACTGGATATTAAAACCACTGGTTATATCCGTGGGGAGCGCCCGGCCACGTTTAGCCCCAGTTTACAAGATATGCAAGATTGGGGTATGACTTTAACGTTTATTTCCCGTTCAGAATATCGCCAGTTAAGGCTGTGTCAGCCACCCAATGCCAAACCAGGCAGTCAGCCAGATGAATTCTGGCTACCAGAAGGCGGCGCCCTGCCGTTAGCCCTTCATGGCGTGGCAGAAATGGTTAAGGAAATTGATTTACCCTATGACTATATTTGTTCCGCCTGCGGCACGGGGACAACGTTAGCAGGTATGATTCAAGCAGTTAACAGCCCCGCAAAAGTTTTAGGATTTGCTGCGTTAAAGGATACTGGGTTTATAGCAGATGAAGTATCACGCCTTTTAGATAGAAGCTATCAAAATTGGTCTATTAATAATGACTACCATTTTGGAGGTTTTGCTAAAAGCACCCCAGAATTAATTAATTTTATGGCAGATTTTAGGAATAAAACTGGTATTGCTTTAGACAAGGTATATACCGGGAAAATGCTTTTTGGCATTGTTGATTTAATCGATAAAGCTTACTTCAAACCCGGGCAACGGATAATAGCCGTGCATACAGGCGGCCTGCAAGGTAATCGTGACATTTAAAGTGGAGTAAATATCCACACAATAGTTTAAGCGATGCCTGTTAAGGAAAAGAAAGGGCAATAAAGGGTGAAAGCAAGCGGAAGATATTTACTGGTTAGCATATGAGCTATCGTTCCGCTTTCATCTACCAATCGCCCGAATAAAAATTGCCACTTTTATTTTTGGATCATATGCCAAATGCTGTGGCAGCATTTACCACAAGAAAGGAATGGGTTCATAATTTTGACGAATTTATCGGTCGCGCGTTGTCTAAAACGATGGGGCAACTACTTGGAAAATTACAAAAATTGGGCATTCCCTGCGATAAACTAAGTAAAGACCTCGAGACGGCATTGAAAAAACGCAATTGGTTGGCACATTGTTACTTTCCTGAACGAGCTCTGGAATTCATGAATGAACAAGGCCGTTTAGAAATGATCTCAGAGCTGGAAATCACCCACGCATACTTTAGGCAAATAAAGGACAAGGTTAATCGGATAACTGATGAGGTTTCTGTAAAGTATGGACTAACAGATGAAGTATTAGAAAAAATGATGACTCAAATATTAACTAGGACCAAAGCCGATATTTAAGTACCAGTGAAATGTAATGTATTTGTTGAGCCCACCACACCTATGTTTGGCAAATAGGTCACTCAAGTTTTTTATCTGATTATTCAACCAGTTTATCAAGTGGGTCTAGGTTACTCACCACCAGTTTGAAGTTTTGTTGTTTTGTTTTCTTGGCGGCTTCGCTTAAGCCCAATGAGGCAGTGTATCCTTACCGTAACGTTAGGCATTCTCATTGAAAAATACGGAAAACGGAAAAATGTATGAGTCTTTTTAAAGGCAACTGTATTTGTGGGGCTGTTCAATATGAATTGAAAGTCGAGCCCCAGTTATCTTTTTTGTGCCAATGTAGGCAATGCCAAAGAATCACTGGCTCTGTTCATTCAGCTGAGTTTGTTGCATTAAGTAAAAACACTATTGTTATTGGGGAGCTCAAGTTTTATGAAATGATTACAGATAATGGAAATACTGTTAGTTCCGGCTTTTGTCGTAATTGTGGAAATCCCATTTTAAAAAAGTCATCGGGTTATCCTGGTTTGCTGTTTTTTCATGCCGCAACTTTAGAAAATCCAAGTTTGTTTAAACCACAAAAAGTTTTTTGGGCTGCAAGTCATCAACCTTGGGATTTTGTAAGCCCTAATCTTGAGGTGGCAAAATATGCCTAACATTACGCTCAAGCAGGACGCGCCTTTTCAGGTTGGTTTTGAAGGCTAGTTATTTATTCCAGCTTTGGTGGCCTCCTCAATGAACCAAAGGGGTCGGACTCGATTGATTATAGTAATTTCAATGATGAGACTGCCGCGCATTGCTTATACAGCTGTGGCATTGTGGATGGCTTATTTTGATAATGACCAGCCATATCGTGATATTAGTGCCAGATGCTTTATAAAATAGTTAAATTTAATAAAAATCAATTAGGTAAAACTCTAATCCGTCTAAATATATGTTATCTGTAAACGTCTTGTAACAATTTTCTGTCAGCATGCTTGTGTGAAAAGCTAAACCCGTTGCGAAATGGGGGCAGAAAGCTACGGGTCTGTAAGAAAGAAGAGATACTCCTTGAACTCAAGATAGCCGGGTTGCCACCAATACCTTCGACTATTTTCTGAATTAGGGAACTTCTATGAATAAAAAACTGCTGTCAGCATTAATCACTGCCCTTTGCGCGACATCGGTAGCGCAGGCGTCTTTAACCTCAGGCCAGTTAATTGCCATTGGCACACTTGACCAAACCAGTGCTGGCTTAAATACGGATTTATCAGGACTAACAGGCACACTCGAAAATGGTGTTGCCGCTAATTTTCTCGGCGGCCTTGGTTCCGGTTTCGCTTATGCCGGTGGTAATACCTTTATCGCCACACCGGATAGAGGCCCAAACGCCTTGTCATATGCCAGTTCAGTAGATGATACAACGTCTTACATCGCCCGCTTCCATACCCTAACCTTGGATTTAACCAAAAATAATTCCAATACTGGCTTAGCGTATAACCTGACCCCAACACTCACCGCCACAACTTTACTATCCAGCTCAACGGCACTTAACTATGGATCTGGCGCTGGTTTGACAACCAACAACGGTGCTGCATTAGGTAGCGGTGTCCCTGCGTTGAATGCTACTAATAATACCTATTATTTTACCGGCCGCTCGGATGGCTTCGGTTCTGCTAACCCTATTACCGGAACTCCCGATTCAACTTCCGCTAATCCCAGTAATGCCCGCTTCGATCCTGAAGGTGTCAGGGTCTCCAACGATGGCAAATATGTGTTTGTTTCTGATGAATATGGTCCTTATATTAATCAATTTGACCGCGCTACCGGACAGCTGTTGAAATCGTTCGCATTACCGGCCAACCTAGCGGTAGCCAATGAGTCGCCACAGGGGAAAAAAGAAGAGGCGCCAACGGCAACAAACACACCTGGAAACACCACTGGACGGGTTGATAATAAGGGTATAGAGGGGCTAGCGATTACACCGGACGGTAAAACCTTAGTGGGTATTGTGCAAGCGCCATTATTGCAAGATAAAAAAGCCAATGGTAATGTCCGCATTGTCACTGTCGACATTGCAACCGGTACAACTCATGAATATGCGTATCACTTGACGACCGGAACCGGCGTCAGTGAAATTGTCGCCGTCAACGACCATGAGTTTCTGGTTGACGAACGCGATGGTAACGGTTTAGGCGGTGGTGGCAGCGCTAATGTAAAGCAGTTATTTAAAATTGATTTGACCGGCGCAACCGACGTGACAAATTTAGGTAACTCTGCGGCCGATCAAGCTGCGCTTAGCAGTGCGGCCGTTGGAAAAAGCTTATTTTTAGACGTGGCCCAAACGCTGGCAGACAATGGTTTGAGTAGAACAACAGACATTCCTTCAAAAATAGAAGGCGTTGCCTTCGGCCAGGATATTAACGATGGTGGGCTGTTGTACCACACGCTGTTTGTAACTAATGATAACGATTTTGACCCTGCCAACGCCGGTGCCAATAAGTTTTATGTTTTCGCCATTGCTGATAGTGCTCTTAACTTTCAAGCCCAACAGATCGCAGCGGTTCCGGTTCCTGCCGCGGTTTGGTTTTTTGTTACCGGCTTAATGGGTCTGGTACGTTCGGCTAGAAAAAAATAATAACCTGAAAAGCTTCATACCTTAAAGCCAAAAAAACTGCCTGGAAAGCCTCTATACAGCAGTCCAGGCGGTATTATTTTATCATCCCGAAACTTTCTCTAACGCTATTGATAAGGCCTTTAGAAGTTTTAAGCGGGATATTTGACCCGCTTATCCAGGAAAAAGCTTCGAACGCGTTCGGGATTAGATTACAGCATGCCCATATGTTGCTGGGTGGCGGCGCGTAATTTGGCTTTTTTCCGTAATCAAATGGGCCAAACTCCAATACTGCTACTTTAAATCACACTTGTTGTTTAATATCATCCATATAGGGTTATAAATAAAGGTTAAACTCGCTGATATTATCAGATAGACTTGACATTCATTACATTTCATTATCCATCAGGGAGCTTAAGCTTGGCCCATCATGTAAGAATCCAACTTCGCCGATCAATTGACCGCTATAAAACTGATGTGGCTTCACTTTAATTGGTTGAATTTAAGTCGAATTAAGGCATACCATCACGCTGTTGATCATTAGCTTAGCTATTTTATGTCTGCTGCTAGGGCTTTAAGGGAAGGTTAGGTTAGCATGATGATTGCTGTGCCAAGTAGGTATCGTAAAACTGAGGCTTGGTATGAGTGGTTTTCTACCATAAATCTAGTTTCTGTCTACAATTTTGTAGATTATGATATGGCAGTAAGAAATGCCCAAAAATCTATGTTAATCCCTTTTAAAAGTACAGATTTGTACACTTGGTGCTGTTTTTAGGTAGTTTAAGATAGTTATGATGGTTTTGGGTGGCTTTTTTGTTTTCTAGTTCAGAAGCTTTTTAGTTTTAGTTGCCCATTCTTTTTCACAGATTGATATTTTAGTAATGCTAACAGAAACCGCTAAAACAATGGAGGTAACACCAATGATGGATCTGCAGAGTCCTGAACTTTATATTAACCGTGAATTGAGTTTGTTAGAGTTTAACAAACGTGTTCTGGCACAAGCGACAGATAGTTCAGTGCCGTTGTTAGAGCGGTTAAATTATTTGTGTATCTCTTGTTCAAATTTGGATGAGTTTTTTGAGGTTAGGGTTGCTAGTGTCATTCAAATGGCTGCGATAGACCCTAATGCGTTAGCGAGCGATGGTTTACCACCGGCTGAGCAATTGGCGCAAATTTCCAAATATGCGCATGAAATGGTGCACGAACAATATCGGGTGTTGAATGAGGTTTTGATTCCCGAATTAGATAGCCAAAATATTCATTTTGTACGGCGAAAGAAATGGTCGGCGGCACAGCATAGATGGTTGGAACATTATTTTAATGAGCAGTTATTGCCTATTTTAACCCCAATGGGGTTAGATTCCGCGCATCCTTTTCCCCGCATACTCAATAAGAGTTTGAATTTTATCATCTCGCTAACAGGAAAAGATGCGTTTGGCCGTAACAGTGGCCGCGCAATTTTGCAGGCGCCTAGGGCTTTGCCGCGTATTATTCAATTACCGCCTGATGAAACTGGCAGTGGGCCTTATGATTTTGTATTTTTGTCTTCAATCATCCATGGTTTTATCGATGGTTTGTTTAATGGCATGACGGTAAAAGGCTGTTATCAGTTTAGGGTTACCCGCAATAGCGATTTTTTTGTAGATGATGATGCCATAGATGACTTGTTGCTAGCTGTGGAAGGTGAATTGGCCATGCGCAATTATGGTGATGAAGTGCGTTTGGAAATTGATGCCAATTGCCCTGAAGAGACAGTTAAGTTTTTATTGGATCGGTTTGAGATGTCTCCTGACCAGCTTTATTTAGCAGATGGCCCAGTCAATTTAAACCGCTTGCAAGAGATTATTGGTTTGGTAGATCGCTCAGAGCTTAAGTTTCCGCCCTTTAAGCCTACAGTGCCAGCACAACTGGCGCGCAATAAAGAAATTTTTGCTGCCATAAGACGTAATGACATTTTATTGCATCATCCGTTTGAGTCATTTGCACCGGTAATCGAATTTATCAGGCAAGCGGCAGTGGATCCCGATGTGCTGGCAATTAAACAAACGTTATACCGCACGGGCTCTGATTCGCCTATAGTTGCGGCTTTAGTGAAGGCGGCTAAAGCCGGTAAAGAAGTGACTGTGGTTATTGAGCTACGCGCACGTTTTGATGAAAAAGCCAACATTAATTTAGCCTCAAAGTTGCAGGAGGCCGCTGTACATGTGGTATACGGCGTCGTGGGCTATAAGACGCATGCCAAAATGTGTTTGGTGTTAAGGCGAGAAGGTAAACAATTACGTAATTATGTGCATATGAGTACGGGCAATTATCATCCTAAAACGGCTCAAATTTATACTGATTATGGGTTGTTTACTTGTGATAAAGAATTGGGTGAAGATATACGCCGGGTATTTGCGCAATTAACCAGTTTAGGGAAAGTGTCAAAACTTAATAAATTATTACAATCACCTTTTACCTTGCATAGCGGTTTGATCGAAAAAATCGAGCGTGAAATAGAACATGCAAAAGCAGGGAAACCAGCAAAAATTATTATTAAAGTGAATGCGGTGGTTGAACAACAGGCGATTCAAGCCCTGTATCGGGCATCCCAGGCAGGGGTAAAAGTGTTATTGATGGTACGTGGCGTATGTTGTTTAAGGCCTGGAGTACCTGGAGTATCTGAAAACATAGAGGTGCATTCTATAATTGGCCGTTTTTTGGAACATGCGCGGATATACGCGTTTGAAAATGATGGTAATCCTGAAGTGTTTGCATCAAGTGCAGATTTAATGAACCGTAATATGTTTAGGCGGGTTGAAGTTTGTTTTCCTATAGAAAATAAAAAATTACAAAATCGTATTCGGCACGATTTAGATGTGTATTTTAACGATAACTCACAAACATGGTTGTTGCAGGTCGATGGTAGTTATAAGCGTGCGTTGCCATTGGGAAGTGAAGACAGCTTGCAAGCCCAATCAATTATGTTACATGAATTACAGGCTTAGATAATGACAGACATTCGGGAAATAGCGCAGCTTGGTAATCCTGTATTAAGGGATAAAGCCCAAATAGTGGAGGATGTGGCGGCAGCAGATATAAAAACTATTATCGAGGCAATGTTTGATACGCTAGCCAATACCCAAGGCGTGGGTTTGGCTGCGCCACAAATCAGTGTTTCTAAGCGAATTATCATTATGGCTTCGAGACCCACGGCACGCTATCCTGATGCACCAACAATGCAGCCAACGGTGATGATTAATCCGAGTTTTCAGCCACAATCTGATATGAAAGAGAAAGATTGGGAAGGTTGCCTAAGTATACCGGCCATACGCGCGCTAGTGCCCCGTTTTGTGGACATTAAAATTTCCTATCTCAACACTTTAGGTAAGGCGCAGGAACAAGCGCTTACGGGCTTTGTCGCGAGGGTCTTCCAGCATGAATATGACCATCTGGAAGGCCGGGTCTATTTGGACAACGTAGAAAGCACTTATGATATTTATACTGAAAATGAATACTTAAAATTACGGGCAGTTTAAGTACATTTTGGTTTATTTTACAAAGCAACTTTTTTCAGCATATTCTTCCGCTTCTTTTAATCGTTTGCGCAAGTCCTTAGAGCGGCTGGGATCCCGAAACACGGCACCACCATCACCTGGAAGTGTACGTAAATAGGAAATTGTTTTAGCCGCATCATAGTCTTTAAAAGGCAGTTTTTCGGCGATTTTATCCACTTTACAAGCACATGCATATTGTGAGATGTATGTTAAGCCACCATGTTGGGCGACACAATTCAAGACATATTCAATACGGTCTTGGGTTGGGAAATCACTCACAAATGGCGCGGGTTCGTTGCTAGTTTCAGCCGTTGGCTCTGGTGTTGTTGTACAGGCATTTAAAGCTAAAAGTACTGTAAAACATGCGAAAAACAGGCTAAGCCGGTTTGTGGTTAATGTGGTTGATGACATCTTGTTTTTTATTCCTTAGAGTTAAAAAATCAGCTAAAAGTAATAGGCCGATGGCTATAATAGGAGGTTTATAGTATTAAGCTTAACATTATGGCTAAACAAACTAAAGTCGCAGGCGCCGTGTTGGCAGGTGGTTTAGCACGGCGTATGGATTTTTTTGATAAAGGTTTGCTGGAATATCAAGGTAAAGCGTTGGTCAGTTACGCACTTGCTGCACTGGCGCCTGTAGTTGATGCGTTATTTATCAACGCTAATCGGCATATTGAACAATATCAACAATGGGGGTTTCCGGTTATTAGTGATACATCCAGTAGTTTTGATGGCCCTTTAGCGGGTATTTATAGTGTTATGTTGCAGACTGATGCGGATATATTGTTAACCTTGCCTTGTGATGCACCACTCATTAAAAGTGAACATATGGCAATGTTATTGAATGCATGCCAGGACAAAACCATGGAGGTTGCTGTTGCTTATGATGGCATGCGTATACATCCGGTAATTTTGGCCGTTAAAACTTCTGTTATATCTAGTTTGCAACAATATTTGGCTGAAGGTGGCCGAAAAATGGATACATGGTTAAGGCAAAGGCATATGGTTGAAGTGGATTTTAGTAAAACGCCAGAGATATTTGCCAACATTAATACACTATCTGATTTATCAATGCTGGAAGACAAAAACGCTTGAAACCCTTAGTGCTTTTGTCTTCCAGTGAGAGGCTAACTTAGCGCTAGATCGATTAATTTAAAAGAATAAATTAATCTTCCATTTGCGCTTGTAAATAATTTTGAATGCCAACTTTCTCGATTAATTCGAGTTGTGTTTCTATCCAATCGATATGTTCTTCTTCTGACTCAAGAATATCATTGAATATTTCACGGGTTACAAAATCACTTACAGTTTCGCAATAAGCAATCGCTTCTTTTAGCAGTGGGGTAGCAATTAGTTCGAGTTTTAGATCACATTCGAGCATTTCTTTTGGATTTTCACCAATCATTAACTTGCCTAAGTTTTGTAGATTTGGCAGGCCTTCAAGAAACAAGATCCGTTCAATAAGACGGTCAGCATGCTTCATTTCATCAATTGATTCGTGATATTCCTTTTCATTAAGCTTTTTTAAACCCCAGTTTTTAAACATGCGGGCATGTAAAAAATATTGATTTATCGCAGTGAGTTCATTTTCTAGTGCTTTATTTAAAAACTCAATGACTTTGGTGTCGCCTTTCATAATAGTTACCCGTTAAGAGATGTAATGGACTTAAGTTTTGCCATGAAAAATGGCCTGGTTGAGATTATAACTTGCTAGACTGGAACATAAACATCTTTATTAAACTTTTTACTTTTCAACTTTGGCCACCATTCTGGTTAAAAGATTACGCGTAAGGTTAATTGATAAGATTGAGTTAGTGTAAAAAATGAGCCTTATCTCGCGGGTTAACAAACTCGGATAAAACTTTAAAATAAAGCTATTTTATTTTACCTTTCGTTTTTTTACGGTTTTAAGGTCGACTGTAATTGGACGGTATATTTCAACTCGGTCACCTTCTTTTACAGCGGCGTCCAGGCTGGTAATTTTGCCAAAAATACCGACTTTTTGGGAGGTAAGGTTTATTTCTGGGTACATTTTTAAAACCCCAGATAAATTGATGGCCTCTTCAACAGTACTTTCATCAGGAACATCTATGCGCAGCCACACTTGTTTTCCGTTTTCTGAATAACAGACACCTACATTCATAATAACTCCTTAGCTTTCAGCTACTACAGGGCTAGATAATATGGTTGATGATTTAAGCTGAATTAGTTTTTGGTCTATTAGGCGTTTTCCAACAATTAAAAAAGCCAACATGATGAAACCGCCTGGTGGTAATGCCATTAAAAGAAAACCTTTATAATTTGGAATAACAGTAACTTCTAAAAATCTAAAAGATTCCCCTAGTAATGATGATGCATTAGCAAATAGAGTACCTGCTGCACTAATTTCACGTGCTGCACCCAATGAAACAAGGACTAGAGTAAAACCGAGTCCCATCATAAAGCCGTCCCATAAGGCTTCTTTTACGGGTTGCTTTGAAGCGAATGCTTCAGCACGGCCTAATAATGCACAGTTAGTTACTATCAATGCGATAAACAGGCCTAAAACCTTATATAACTCATGCGCCCAGGCATTCATAAGTATATCAACCAAGGTAACCAAAACGGCAATTAACAAGACAAATATCGGGATGCGTATCTCGTTGGGTATCAAGTGTCTTGCCAGTGAGATTAGGCCGTTAGAAGCAGTGATGACCACCAAAGTAGCCAACCCCATGCCTAAGCCGTTGGTGGCTGTGCCAGTTACCGCTAAAAGCGGGCATAAAGCAAGGCTTTGACTTAATACTATATTATTGTTCCAGATACCGTCACTGGCAATTCTGCGATAATTTTCTGATAGCAGCATCGGTTTTGCCTCAAGGGTTGATAAGTTCGTTTTGATGGGCTTTGAATAATTGCAAAGCACGATTTATAGCTTGTATTGATTTACGTGGTGTTATGGTGGCACCGGTAAATTGATCAAATACACCGCCATCCTTTTTTACAGTCCATTGGGCTGCGGTTAAATTTTCGAGTGAACGCCCAACAAAGCCTAAAATCCAATCCGATTTATTCGTTTCAATTTTATCTCCCAAACCTGGTGTTTCTTTATGGCTGAGCACTCTTACACCAAGAATATTGCCATTCCGGTCTATGCCTATCATCATATTGATGGCGCCAGAATAACCGTCAGGCGCCGTAAATTTAAAGCACACGGCACTGACTTGACCGTCCTTTTTAGCGATATAAACTAATGTTTCATCAGCAGCAATGTTAAATTCAGCAGATGGGATAGTTAGCGTGTCTTGAAGTATGTCATTGTCGTAGAGATCAGCGGGTACAACTTCAGTCAATGAGCTTTGCAGATCTTCATCTAAGCGCTGTTGAATTGTAGATTCAGTACTGCAGTTTGTTACCCCGAGTATTAAACTTGCCAGTAAGGTAAAGCCAGCCAATACGCCAGTTTGAAATTCTAGCTTAGGTCGCAGTTGGGCTAAGTTGGACGGTTCTAGCCAACGTTTTAGCCATTCCCAATAGTACTTAGCCTTGGTTTTTAACTCTTCAATAGTGGCAGGATCTAGTTTTATACTTTGCATCTTGGTCTCAGTAAAGTTATTAACAGCTCACTTACTAAGCTTCGTTTTTCGGTAGCGGTAAAGGTTTCCCTTTACGGTCGCGGCCATAAATGCGTGGTCGGATATAATGGTCTATCAATGGTGTCGCTGCATTCATTAATAAAACAGCAAAGCCAGCACCTTCAGGGAAAGCTCCCCAAGTGCGGATGACAAAAATTAACAAGCCGCAACCAGCACCAAAAACAAGCTGACCTGTCGGCGTATTGGGTGAGGTGACATAATCCGTGGCAATAAAAAAAGCGACACAAATCATGGCGCCAGAATTTAAATGTACTAGTGGACTCACGTAATGCTGACTATCCGCCAAGTGAAATATACCGGACAAGACGATGACCGACAAAAACATAGATATCGGAATATGCCATTGGATTATATTTTGTCGAATCAACCAGATGCCTCCTAAGCCCAATAACAAGGTAGAAGTTTCACCTAAACTGCCGCGTGTCCAGCCTATGAAGTGGAGAAATCCTGAGTAGTTGTTAAGAATGTCGGGTAAGGTACGGTTTTGTGAAAATTCGGTTTTTATGTAACCCAAAGCGGTTGCGCCAGTATAAGCGTCAGGATTTGGTATGCCCGAGAGGAAGATATGTAAACTCTCAAAAAAACCCGGGGAATAGCTAAAAAATAAGGGTGATACATTCGCCCATGTCGTCATTTCTACAGGGAAAGAAATAAGTAAAGCTACCCTTCCTAACATAGCTGGATTAAATAAATTTTGTCCTAAACCACCATAAACATGCTTACCCAAAATAATCGCTAAGGCGGAACCTGAAACACCAAGCCACCAAGGTGCCCAAGGTGGTAAGGTGATGGCCAATAGCCATCCGGTTAATAAAGCTGAGCCATCCATGATTGCAGGTTTGACAGCACGGCCTTTTAAAAGCATACAAAAGGCTTCAAAAGCTACCGCAGAACCTGCAGTCGATAAAAACATAAAGACTGCTGGCCAACCAAAACACCATAATCCAAAGATAGTGGCAGGGGTTAATGCCATCATAACACGCACCATAATTTGGCTTATGGTTCTGTTGGCACCAACATGGGCGCCACTATTGGGTTGAATTTGCGCAACCATCATACTGTTGTGGACTCCTTTTCTTGCTCGGCTTTAAGCCGTTCTTCTTCAAGTTTGGCAGCTGCCTTGTCAATTTCGCGTTGCTTAGCAATGCGTTCTAAACGGGCGTTACGTTCTTCCATTAAGCGTTTGCTTTCTTCAGATTTGATTTGGGCTTTTTGTCTGGCGGATAATTCACCGGTAGCAAATTTAAAATATTGCACCAGTGGGATATTTGATGGGCAAATGTAGGAACAACAACCACAACTGATGCAGTCTTTAAGACCAATATCTACGGCAGTATCTATTTGGTTAGCGCGGATGTTATTCGCCATGTCCATCGGCCGTAAGCCAGCAGGGCAAACACTAACGCAGCTGGCACAGCGTATGCAGGGCTGCTCCTCGTTACTTTTGAGTTCGCCTTGAGTTAGGGCTAGCACAGCACTAGTGGCTTTGACGGTAGGCAAACCGGTATGTGGTAGAAAATCCCCCATCATAGGCCCACCCATAATAATTCTTGCGGTATTGCTATTATCCACTTGGCAAAATTCAAAAAGCTCCGATATTAACGTGCCTAAAGGGACTTCAACATTCATAGGGCGCCCAACAGCGCCACCTGAAACTGTAACCACGCGGCTAACCAGCGCTTGGCCATGACGTATGGCTTTATGGGTGGCATACGCAGTCCCAATATTATGGATAGTGACACCAATTTGGGAGGAACGGCAACCAACAGGGACTTCCCGACCTGTAATATAACGGATTAATTGCCTATCCCAGCCCATAGGATAACGGGTAGGGATTTGTATAACGTTTATTTCCGGAAAGTCTTTAGCAGCTGTTTGCATGGCGGCAAATGCGACAGGCTTGTTGTCTTCAATGGCAACGACAGCATGCTGGGTTTCAATACCATGCAACATCAGACGGATGCCATCTATGATTTGTTCAGCGGATTCTTGCATTAAACGGTCATCACAGCTTAGATAGGGTTCACATTCTGCGCCGTTAATGATGAGGGTATCAATTTTATTCTCCCGACCCATATTAAGCTTTACAGCAGTTGGGAAAGTAGCACCACCTAGGCCGACAATACCCGCTTCGCCCACTTTTAAGCTTATCTCTTCGGGGGTTAATTGGAATGGGTTTTCTACTGATTTTGTGGCAATCCATTTATCCATGCCATCGGTTTCTAACACCACCATACGGATGGGTAATGCGGAAGGGTGGGGTGCTGGGTAATCATTTATATCAACAATTGTTCCAGAACTTGGGGCGTGCACAGGCGCTGAAATCATGCCTTGACTAAAGGCCAACAATTGGCCTTTAAGAACCTTATCACCTACTTTAACTAATGCTTCGGCAGGTTTGCCAACATGCTGTTGTAGCGGCACATAGAGTATTTTTGGTAGTGGAAAGTCTTTAACTATTGGGTAGTCAGCCGTAATCGCCTTGTGCTGTTCAGCATGTACTCCACCACGAATAATGGGCTTTTTAAACAGACTTAGCATACAGCCCTGCCGACCTCGGTAACAGTTGGTTTAGACCAACGCCAAGTGTCTAAAGTGACATCAATAGGATGCATCTGCAGACATTCAGTAGGACATACCGTTGTGCATTGTTTACAGCCTACACATGCTTTAGCGATAACAGCATGGATTTGTTTAGGTGCGCCAACGATGGCATCGGTAGGACAAACTTTAAAACAGCGGGTACAACCGGTGCAGGTTTCTTCGCTAACTCGGGCGACCAGCAATTCAGGTTCAGCAATATCACTCAAATCCAAATCTAAGTTTAGTAGAAGCGCTATTTTTTCCGCCAAGACACTACCGCCAGGAGGGCAAACTGTGGCGGGGGCCTTACCGTCAGCCAATGCTTCAGCGGCAGGTCGGCAGCCAGGATAACCGCATTGTCCGCACTGTGAACCCGGCATTAATGCCTCAAGTTCATCAACAATGGGGCTGCTTTCAACTTTAAAGTATTTTGCGGCGATACCTAATAAAAAACCTAATAATAGCCCTAATATGGTCAAACTGAGAATAGCTGATAATACGTACATGCTGCTTTCCTATAATAGTTTCTAATAATTATTTGCTATAAAGTCCTGCAAAACCCATAAATGCTAGTGATAAAATACCAGCGGTAATAAATGCTATCGGTGTGCCAGCAAATAATTTTGGCACAGCCATGATGGCTAAACGCTCACGAAGACCAGCGAATAACACCATGACCAAGGTAAAGCCTAATGCGGAGCCAAAGCCAAACACTAAACTCTGCATAAAACCATATTTCTCTTGCACGTTTAATAGAGCCACACCTAATACCGCACAATTGGTGGTGATCAAGGGTAAAAAAATGCCTAAGATCTGGTAAAGCACGGGAGATGTTTTGTGGACGATCATTTCGGTTAATTGCACAACTGCGGCGATGACTAAAATGAACGACAGTATGCGCAAAAACTCAATATGTAACGGTGCGAGGATATAATGTTCCAATAACCAGCTTATAATAGCGGCCAATGTCAATACAAAAGTGGTTGCCAAACCCATGCTTAATGCCGAGTCAAGTTTCTTTGACACCCCCATAAAAGGGCACAAACCAAGAAACTTAACTAGGACTACGTTATTTACCAACGCGGTCCCTAATAATAGAAGCAGATATTCACTCACTGTATTTTCCAGACAATTGATAAGCTTTTTTGGGGTCGAAGCAGCAATTATGCCAAGATGTAACAGTTGCACGGATTCAGTAATGGCGCGGTTAGCATCGTTAATTGGCACCATGCTGGTGCGCTAATTTTGTTTTAAGTAATACAAATACAAACAAAATGGTGTGTTTGTGTCGTAAACCTTACATGGCTTTTTCTCATGCCCCCTATTTAGCTTTGGCATGAATTTGTTAAGCTAGCAACAATGGCGGAATTACGACAAATACCCCGATAATATTATCGTTGGCGTTATTATTGCTAGATTTATAGACTTATATTTTTTTTCGCGGCTTTAACTTTATGAAAAAAACTTCGTTACGTTTTTTACAGGAGCATACCAATTTAGCTAACATTGTTGATGAGCTTATGCCAGAGTTAATGGGCGATGTTAATAAAGGGGATTTTGACCAAACACATTATAATTTATTTGTAGAAACCGTTGAGCAAGTGCCTATTGCTATTTCAATCACCGATAAAAAAGCAAACATACTTTATGTAAATGAAGAGTTTTCTCGGGTAACCGGTTATAAGCCGGAAGATATTTTGGGGCAAAACGAATCCATCCTTTCTGAAAAACGCACGCCAAGAGAGGTTTATTACCATTTATGGCGCACGATTAGCAGTAAAAAAGTATGGCGTGGTACATTATGCAATAAGCATAAATGTGGCCAGCGTTATCTGGCCGACCTTACCATCGCGCCTATGCTCAACGAACAAGGTGCAATTACCCATTATATCGGCATGCACAGAGATGTGACCTACTCGTATGAGTCTGAAAAAAAAGCCGGCAATCAAAAGTTATTGATTGAATCGGTGCTTAATTCGTCTCCTATTGCTATGGTGGTAATCGATGATGAAGATAAGGTTATATTAGACAACCATATGTATAAAGCCCTGGTTACCGATCTTGATAAAGGTGAACCGGCTGGCTATTTCCTTAAATTACTGCGTGATGAAATGGGTGGTTTATGGAAAGAATTGCAGGCCAAGGAGCAAGGTTTTAGCAATCGTGAATTTAAAGTAGAAGTTAAAAATGCCCAAAGGGCGCGCTGGTTTTCCTGTGCAGGAAATTGGTTTGTCGAAAACGAAGTCAATGTGGATGCTTTTTTTGAGAACACATCCAAACAATATTTGATATTGACAATCACCGATATCACCCGCAGGCTGCGGCAGATGGAAGAATTGCATATACAAACCTTAAAAACTATGATGGCCGAAGATGAGCGGGTGCGCAGTTTAAGGGAAACCTTATTGGGTGCCATGCACCAGATTCAAATGCCAATGAATCAAATTAAAGCTGCTGAACAAATACTTAGGCATAAAGGGGCGGATGAAAATACAAGTTTGTTACAAAGCTTACAACAAATTCAAAAATCCGGTGATGAAGCCATTGCAACGATGCAAAAATGCATTCCCGAAATATTACAAACAGCTATCATACCGGTTAATTTGAACCAAATTCTGCATGATGTTTTATTACTTAGCCATCAACGTATTTGGGCACAGGGTATTGATGTGAGTTGGCAACCATTACATGCATTGCCTAGTATTTTAGGTTCAGAAAATAGGTTGCGAATTTTATTTAAGCAGCTTATTGATAATGCAATCGATGCCATAAGCTTATTTGATAATGGCGAGCTTAAATTAAAGATTTCTACAGAGGTAAATGAAACTTTGATATGTGTCAATATTGAAGACAGTGGTCCTGGAATTCCAGTTGAAAAACGTGCCAAAGTGTTTGAACCCTTTTATTCAACTCACCCAATGGGCAGTGGACAAGCCGGTATGGGGCTTGTGATCGCCAAGGAAATTGTTAACCAACATCAGGGTTTTATTGATATAGACCCCGATTTTGTCCAAGGCTGCCGGTTTAAAATCAGCTTTCCTTTACATAAATAGGAGCCGAAGAGGTTAGTGTAATGCTTGAACGTACACAGCTGATAGAAGCCGAACTTGATACTTTGTATCTGATTAGTCAGATACTAAATAGTACATATGACCTGCATGCAAAGTTGCAGTCGGTATTAGAAATTCTTCATAAACGTTCCGGAATGCGTTCTGGAATGATCACACTGAAGGAAATAGAAAATAACAGTATGATCGTTAGTGCTGTGCATTCTGACGGTGCTATAAAGTTTGACCAGCCGATCCGTTATAATCCAGGGGAAGGCTTAATGGGTGCTGTGTTGGATGCAGGCAGTACCATTGTTGTGGAAAAAATTTCTGAAGAGCCAAGATTTTTAGGCCGGTTAGGGTTATATGACCCGGGCTTGCCTTTTATAGGTTCGCCGATTTATGTTGAAGAAGGTGACACCATCGGTGTACTTGCTGCGCAGCCAGAAACGGGTTTGTTTTTGGGTGAGCGTGCCCGCTTTATGGAAATGATAGCTAATCTTATTGCCCAAAGTGTAAAAATGTTACGGGCGATGGAACGAAAACAGCGTCATTTGCTTAGTGAGCGGGATCAGCTTAAACAAGCTTTAATTAAGAACTACGGGTTTGAGAATATTATTGGACATTCCCCAGCCATGGTTAGGGTATTCGACCTTATCCGGCAAGTGGCAAAATGGAATACCACTGTGCTGATCCGAGGTGAGTCGGGTACGGGTAAGGAGGTGGTGGCGAATGCTATTCATTTTAATTCAGGTTGTGCTAGCGGGCCTTTTCTAAAGCTCAATTGTGCAGCTTTACCTGACACGTTATTGGAATCAGAACTCTTTGGCCATGAAAAAGGGGCGTTTAGCGGGGCGGTGACGCAGCGTAAAGGCCGATTTGAGCTGGCCGATAATGGCACTCTGTTTCTTGATGAAATTGGCGAAATTTCAACTTCATTTCAAGCTAAATTATTACGTGTGTTGCAAGAAGGTGAATTTGAACGGGTTGGTGGCACCCAAACAATCAGGGTAAACGTCCGTATTATCGCTGCAACTAACCGTAACTTAGAAGAAGAAGTAACAGAGGGTAATTTCAGGGAAGATTTATATTACCGCTTAAATGTTATGCCCATTATTATGCCGCCGTTAAGGGAAAGAACTGAAGATATTCCCCAATTAGCTGAATTTTTACTCGGTAGAATTTCGCAGCAACAAGGTGGCCGGCCTTTAGATATCAAAGAAAGTGCCATCCGTATCCTGATGAAATACGGTTGGCCAGGTAACGTGCGGGAACTTGCCAACTGCTTGGAGCGCGCCGCTATCATGAGTAAAAACGGTACCATAGACCGCGATGTAATGGTGGCTACCGGTTTGGAAGATGAGATTACCACAGTGGCTATTAATATCCGACCTGCGAAAAGTGATTCAGTAGACTTTAAAGACGAAAACTTGGATGACAGGGAACGGGTTATTGCGGCACTAGAACAAAGTGGCTGGGTGCAAGCAAAGGCAGCACGTCTGTTAAATATGACGCCCAGGCAAATTGCGTATCGTATCTCTACTCTGGGTATACGCATGAAACAAATTTAAGTGTTATAGCTAATTAAGGGCCTGCTATCATCAAATTAATGATAAAGTTTTAGGATTACCTTCATTTTCTGCTGGTTGAGAGAATTGAGTAGACTTTTTGTTGTAATAAGCCATTGGTTAAGTTTTGCTTTAAATTAGCAGCTGTCAGTCAGATAAAGGTAGGCTAAATGTATGGATGATGACTATGGATGTCTGGGTTTTAAGGCTAAGTATTAACCTCTCAGCTTATTTAGCAACGTATTTTTTTATTGATTTCTATTGCAATGCAGCACGTTTTAATTATTCATGAAGTACAAGCTTATGCCACATGGAAAGTGGTTTTTGACCAAGCGGCAGAAATGAGAAAGCTGGCCGGAGAACTTAGTTATGTTCTGCTGCATTATGACAATGACGCCAATACGATTGTGCATTTTTCTAAATGGACATCATTGGACAATGCGCGGCACTTTTTCGAGTCTCCAGAATTGGTTGAAATTAGATTGAAGGCGGGTGTTAAAGCCCCTAGTTTTATCTATCTCAATGAAATTGAGCGCGGAATTTTATAGCGGGATAATGTTGCTAATAGCCAACGAATTTATGAAGATGTCATTGACATGATGAACCAGTGTGTTGCCGTTATTTTTGTCCTGGCCTAAAACTATTTAAAGAGGAGTCGGCCATGCCGAATAATTTTACGCGTATAGCGATTGTTACTGGTGCAAGTTCAGGCATAGGTGAGGCTACGGTAAGAAAGTTAATATCAACAGGCTTTGGTGTAGTGGGCAACGCACGTAATGCTGCTAAGTTAACTGCGTTGGAACAAGAGCTTGGCCCTGCATTTCTAGGCGTTGCTGGCGATGCTTCTGAAAACATTGTGTTAGATCAGTTATTTATTTCGGCTAAAGGGCATTTTGGCAAACCTGCGGATATCGTGGTTGCTAATGCTGGACGGGGCTTGGGAGGGACAGTTAAAGATGCAGATTTGAGTGAATTTGATGATGTTGTAAAAATTAACTTAACGGGTACTTTGGCGCTACTGCAAAAAGCCGCGCAAAATATGGTAGAAACGCAGCAACAAAGTTTTCCTAAAACAGCAGCTGATATTGTGATTTTAGGATCAGTTGTTGGTCGCCACGTATCACCCTTCAGCGCCGTTTACGGATCAACAAAATTTGCTGTTCATGCATTGGCTGAAGGCTTGCGGCGGGAAGTTGGGCCTAAAGGTATACGTGTTACGCTCGTGGAGCCTGGAATAGTCATTAGCGGATTTCAAGCTGTGGCAAATTATAGCGATGCAATGGTGCAAGGGTTTGAAGATAAGTTTGGTCCTTTATTGATAGGCGAAGATGTAGCAAATGCCATACATTACATCGTTACCCAGCCGCCTCATGTCCATCTAAGTGACATACTTATTAGGCCAACCCGCCAAGATTATCCTTAGTCTGTCAGCCTAGGAGGAGAAGTCAAAGCTTAAGTCGGGGTGCTTGCGATATTCGATAAACATTACCGTAAAAGATTAGTATGTTTCAATGTTTAAGCGTAATGATAAACGGCTGCTTGATTACCTATTAACCTTAAGTGTTCATGCTGAAGCAGCGGTAAATTGAGCCATGAGAATTGTCTCATAGTGAACAGGGCTTAAAGTTAATAGGGTAAAAGTTAAATTGTCTCGGCTTGTTTTAAGATAATTCAGTCAAACCGATCAATTCATCTAGGGTTTGTGGGTCAAAACCAACCATGAGATGTTCGCCAATTTGAATTAAAGGGCGACGTATTAAAATAGGCTCTTCAATTAAAACGTTTATGGCTTTTTCCGCCGTGAAGCGACCTGGTTCAATTTCGCCAAATTTAATGGCAGGGGCACTATAATTAAACCAACTACGAACAGGTAGATCACCAAAAAAAGCGCGTAAGCGATCTGCCTGCCAAGCTTCGGTTAGCAGGTTTCGGGCAATCACAAAGTGGCCAGCAGCAGTTAACAGCTTTTTTTGCCGGGAGTTGTTAACACAACCAGGTTTTTCATAAAAAATGACAACAGACATGGCATAACCTTTAAAACATTATTTGCGTGCTGATTGAATCGACCAGATGTTTGGTAAGATCGCAATTAACAAGCTAAGAAGAATATTCGCCATGCAAAATAAATTTAAAATTGCTCCTTTAAGTGGGCAAATGCTGGCGCATTGGTACACAAATAAATCTCCAATAATTTATAAGGGCATTGCCGTTTTACCTTGAAGTCCATTAAGCAGGACAACGTCGGCATAGTTTTATAGGCAAAAAACCTTACAAAAAATTCAAAAATTTAACAATCAACTTAGATGGCATAGATCAGAAAGGAAACGGGTATTTCTTAACTGGCCTTAAGCATCTTTGTCGTGCGTTAGTTCATAGGATAAGCATGAGCTGTGCCAAACTAAAAAAATATTTTATTATGCTGATAATAAAGAATTATTATTTAAATCTTCAAACATCGATTAATAAATAAACGTTATTTTTTATAGTTTTGTCATGAAGGGGACAAGGTTTGTTAGAAATCAAACAGCCAGTAGAGTAAGTTTTTAAAGTTCTGGCAATCCGGATAATATGGCTATATTTGATTGGAGTCAGGTCGCTTGAATCATATATCTTATGTAGAGCTAATGTGTTCATCAATTCATGGACAAATTGTTGTCCATATCGGGTTACTGGCTGCAATCTAGGCTAAATATTTGAGTACCGGCCTCATTTAAATAAATTGATGGCCGGTAAGAAACAATACAAATTTATCTGAAAATGTTACTTCTTTTTATTATCCGGGCTCGGTTGCGCATCCGATACTAATATGTCGTTCAGGTTTTTTTGTACGGTTTTATCACCAATCCCTGAAACTTTGGTTAAATCTTCAGGTGTTTTAAATTGACCGTTTTCTTGGCGATATTTAACAATAGCTTCCGCTTTTTTTGCTCCAATACCCGATAGCGAATCTGATATGGTTTTGGCATCTGCAGTATTAATGTTAACAGGGGCAGCTGATAAATTTGCGGCAAATAACAGCGTACACAAAGTGACGAATAGTTTCATAAGATCTCCTTGTTGATTGATGGTTTGATCAGCGTTTGAGACTAACGGAATTTGTTAGTCATAAGCTGTCAGGTATAGTTTATATGTTAGGGTTAATAAGACAAGCGATTTCCAGCAACTGTGTAAAATTACATGTTTTAATTAGTGATAAACTTAATTATATAGTGATAAATTAATGCTTTAAGAGCTTAAGTTAATCGGTTATTTAGGTATAATCTTATATAAAACAATAATTTGACTAATTATTTAGGCGGCTATAAAATTTGTGATAGTTGCCTAAAATTGTTTAGGCAACTGTAGTTTTTCACTTTTAATGACGAGGTTGAAATGAAATTTACATTGTTTAAATCATTGCTATGTGCATTGTTCATCACAAGCTATGCGCATAACGTAGCCGCAGCGGCACCAATTACCATTGATTTTTCGGGGTCACTTACCGATAGCTTTGACAGCTTTAATGTGGGTGATGCTTTCAGTGGTTCTTATACTTTTGATCCGGGCATTGCTGCCGGCTTGGGTTCCACCAGCAGTTTTTCCACATTTAATAATTTGTTAAGCGCCAATGTTCAAATCGGTAGTTTTTCTGCAAGTATAGGCCCTGGCGTGGGATTACCTAACATTCAACAAGATGATGTGGCTAATGCTGACCGCTATGCTTTCCTAGCCCTTAATCCAGTTGGCAGTTCGCAAATTGGTGGTCTGGATATTACTGCATTTGGCTTTAGATTGGACGACACTACGGGTAGTGCAGTTACAGACGCGTTAACTTTGCTTACGGCACCGACCTTGTCTAGTTTTACTAGTAGTGGTTTTTTGTTCTTTTTTGATAGCCCGCCACTTTTTGGAAGCAATTTTCATGTGCTAAACGGAACATTGTCTAGCTTAGAGGTAAGACCAGCAGCGGTACCCGTGCCAGCCACAGTTTGGTTAATGGGGTCGGCTTTAGTCGGGTTGTTGTTGACGGGTAAGCGATCAAAAGGAAATGTTTAACGGTTTGTTAGAGGTATACATAGGCAAGGATGCCTAAAATTGACCTGGAAAGCCTTTTTTGTCAAAAGCAACTGCCATAATCTAATAGGATTTCTTCACAATTAAAAAACAACCGGGCATAGTCGATACGGATCAGTAGTTTTAAACCGTATTCAAAAAAAACTAAGATGGTTGCCATCCTGGCCAAAACGGTCGCCAGTTTTAGCTGCGTGTTCGATGAACAACGCCAGATACTGATCGTCCACCAAATTACGGATAACAACAAGATAAAATGGATTTCATCCCAACTGGATACGGTAATTAGGCCGGATTTTGCCATAAAATCAGTACCGTAAAGGCATAAGTTCAACAGCAAGAAAAATGGCCAAAACACCCAAAATAGAGGTTTTGCACCCATCCATGCCGCTAATAAAAAGTTGTCATATCGCTCAAACGTAGTATCGGCTTTGGGTATGGGTGATGTGATATACAGCAAAATAAAGATGGCCGCCATAAGCCATAGCCATTCCATAGGTCTAGCCTGTTGGAGCGTAGTTAGCAGGAGTGGTAGGGTATAAAAAAACATAGTTAGCCTTGTAATGCAGACAATAAGCTTGTTAATGAAAAAACTCAGCATAGATTGATGCTGGTAATAACATCGTATCCAAGGTAAAACTCAACGGTAAATCTAATCTTGGAAAACGGGGCGGTTCAACTTTAAACTTTTTTAGGGTAATTTCGTTTTGATTGATGGCAGCCCAGTCTAAGCGCGTGCCACTATAAATAAAAACACTTTCATAAAGTGGTGAATCGGCATTCAAAGCCGTAAAAGTAGCGCAGCCCGATAACGGCATAACACAGAAAAGCACGCGCATTACAGATAGAAAAAGGGTTAATGCTAGTCGCTGCATCATCATAGTTTTAAAACGATATATTTTAAACAGACTACAAAAGCTTAGTTACGAAAAAATAACCATTTTAATGCTTATTTTCCTTGTATTTGCCTAAATGTAGCATGCATAGATGTCGCAGAGTAGGCTTTTAGTCCATTGGCTATGCACGTGCAGTGTCCAAAAAAGTTAGCAAAGACTAAAATTTAAGCTAAAACTTAATTATTAACCTTCTTCGCTCAGTATAGGTAGACGGTTTTTTATAAAATCCTGTTGTGTAGTACCATAACCTCTTTAGGGCTTAAAGCATCCAGGTAAGACGTGTTTTTGTATAGTATTGAATGGAGAATCACATGGCGGTAACCGCTGATGAGTTTAAAAAAGCGTTGCAGTGTTGGGCTAGTGGGGTAACAGTAGTTACGACGCAATCGGAAAAGTTAGGCGTTCAAGGTATGACGGTAACAGCTTTTTCTAGTGTGTCAGTAAATCCGCCTTTAATTTTGGTTTGTTTAAACGATTCTGCTGATACTGGCGAAGGCATAACGGAAAGTCAAAGCTTTGCTGTTAATGTGCTGGCTGAAGCGCAACAAGCGGTATCTAACCAGTTCGCTGGTGGCTGTAGCCATCAGGAACGTTTTGCCAATACACCTTGGACAACAGAAGTGACAGGCGCGCCGATATTGGCTGACAGTATTATGTCTTTAGATTGCAAATTGGTGGATCGAATTCGTGCGGGTACTCATTGGATAGTGATTGGTGAAGTGCAGGCAACTATATGTCGGGAAGGTGAAGCCTTACTGTATTATCGTGGCGGTTACCGAACCTTAGCTGATGCAAGTTAATCAATATTGGCTTTTTGTGAATAAGGCGGCGCAGGCCGCCTTTTTTATGCACAACTTTTGCTGATTTATTCGTTATCAGATTTAACCTTGCGGATATGGATATCACGTTGTGGGAATGGGATTTCTATTTTATGTTCCCGGAAAGCTTTTTCTAGCCGGAAATGTAAATCATGTGTGGTGGGCAAGCGGTTACCTAGTTCGCTAACGTATATGTGTATGGTAAAGTTGAGGGAACTGTCACCGAAGCCTAAAAATAGTACACGAGGTTCTGGATCAGTTAATACCATAGGCGTGGCTTTTACGGTATCCATCATGACTTTTTGCGCCATTTCAATATCTGAGCCATAGGCGATACCTATGGGTATAACAACACGGGTAATCGCATCACTTAACGTCCAATTAACCAGTTGGCTAGTGATAAAGTTTTTGTTAGGTACAATGAGTTCTTTTTGATCCCAATCGATTAAGGTTGTTGCCCGCATTTGTATGCGGCTGACTTTGCCGCTGACATCACCGATGGTAACGGTATCGCCAACACGAATAGGCCTTTCAAATAATAAGATGATACCGGATACCAAATTGGCAAAAATTTCTTGTAGACCAAAACCCAAGCCAACACCTAAAGCGGCAACTAGCCATTGCACTTGTGACCAGCTACCGCCGAGTTCATTGGCGACACTGATAAAACCGATAGTGATGAGTAAATATTGGGAGAGTTGGTTAATGGCATAGCGGCTGCCATGTTCAATATCAATACGGCGAAACAATAACAATTCCATCAAGCCGGAAAAGTTGCGTACAGCAATAACCGTTACAAACACATATAAGCCGGACAGCATGAGATTAGTTAAGGTAACAGGTTGCTGAATTTCTTGGTTATCAACTATGGCGGCGTGTTTCCACAAGACAATTTCATCAAGGAAAGAGAAGGCCGGTAAAATATTGTCCCAGGTTAACCATAAACCAATAATTAGGCCAAAACCGATGCATAAATTGAGCAACTTGATGGTTTGTGCATTAATTTTGGGTATATCGATCAGCTTTTCATCAAGTGGAATAATCGGGTCTTCGCTACTGCCAGAAGCATGTTTGCTACTCTGTGGGGCATTGGCTTTGCGCATTTGTTTAGCGTTAGTGAGTGCTAATTGTCGGTTGACTAGATTTAGCCAGCGGATGACTAACTGATGGGCGATAGTCAGCAAGAAAAACAAGCGCAAACTGATGATGAATTTTTGCTGTAATTCTAAAGCGCTTAAATAATATCCGGCAACTGCAAAACCAATAATGGTAAGCGGTAGGGCAAGAATACCCAGATACCAAACATAACGTAATTTAACTAGCCATTTTTCGGGATTGTTATTTATGTGATGTTGTAACAAACCTGTTGAAGGTTTTAAGATGATCCCTAAAAATAGGGTAACAGCCAACATTAGGAAAATAAGGGCTAGACGTCCGATATTATCGCTATGAGCTGAAATATGGGAAGCACTGGAAGCACCAATAATAAAAATATTAGGTATGCTTATAAACCTGATCCAAGCGATGGGTTTACGTATAATTTGGGCGGTGGCTTTTTTCCATTGAAAATGTTTAACGGCTATACCATTTTCAGCGAACAGTAAAAATAAAAACTGCAATACTAAAAATGGGACGGCAGTATCCCTTAAGCCAGCGCCTATAGCTTGGGTAAAATCGCTGACATCAGAATCATGATTCAAAAACCAGCCGACATAAAAAATAAACAGGGGGATTGGTAAGATTTTAAGTAAGGTGTAGAGTAAAGCTTTTACCGTATAAAAAAAACTATCCGTGTGTAGTTTGCCTACGTGCTCAGCAATGCCGGCTAGTTCTTGTCGGGCCCATTTTTTTACTAGCAACATCATCCACAAAGTCGATAACGCTAGGATTAACAGCCATAAAGAGCGCAAGGCGATTTTTGCGGTATCTTTAACTAATTGTAACCAGTTAAAAGGCGATAATAACCATTGGGTAGAATGGTATAAGCCGGCTAGGTAACTCATGTTAATGGGTGTGGAACTGGGTACCCAAAGCAAACGTTCATCTAAAAAGTTGGCATATTTGGCGGCTTGTATCGCGAGCTGTTGCCTTGAAAAGTCGGTGTCACCCAATATGCGGATATAAGTTGCGTCGGCCACTGATAGCTTACTGAGCAACTCTTGTTGGTTATTCAGCAATACCCTTAGTTCTGCCTGTACCTTCATGCGTTGGTCAGTTTCTTGTTCAGGTTGCACATTTTCATTCATTAAAACGCTTAATTCGGCATCGACATTGATCAGCGTTTTGAGTTTATCTTCAATTTTAAATTGTTCCAGACTGGTTAAGGCTGTTTCGTTTTGCAGTTTTTTGGATTGTTGTTCAAATTGGTCGGCGGTGGGCAGATTACGCCGCTGTTCGCGTAAAATTTTGCCTAGGGCTGGGCTTAAACCAGCTAAGCTGATTTTTTTTTCAGCACTCTTATAATCTTCTTCTATTTCGTTAAGGCGTTTGTCTTCCGCTGTTTTTATTTCGGTATATTGCTCTATTTTTTCATTAACACTTTGTAGGCTTTGGCTGTATTGGATATTTTCCCGGGTTATGTCTTGAATTATTTTAGGTTTATCAGCAATTTCCTTTTCGACTTGGGTTAAGGCATCCTGTAGTTCGCGGGCTTGTTGCTGTCTGCGTTCGGATAGATCGCTCTCAATCGCAGTAATTGTGGGGACTAAGATATTTTTTTGCAGTGTCAAAAGCTGAAAGCCAGCTTTTAAGGCCTCTACCCGTACAGGATTACTAATGGCTTCAATGTCCAACATTTTAAGTTCGGCAGACAATCGCTCAGCTGATGAGGTGAGTAATAATTTTTGCGCCTCTGTTTCTACACTGGTCTTGGAAATGTTGCTTAATACCGCTTGTTTCTGCAATATGCTGTCTAGTTCTTGCTTGGCACTAACAATGCGTTGTCTTATTAAAGGGGGTCTAGTGTTTTGTAGGGTTAAATCATTTTCTAATTGGGATAAGCTGGCATCTAAAGAACTGAGTTTTTCTTTTTCAAGTATAAGGCGTTGATCTAGCTCCTCTATGGGTATTTTGCCAAATGCCTCTTGTTTTTTTGAAACGAGCTTTTCTTGGTACTGCTCGATTTCTTTTTGCAGCTTTTTAGTGCGCTCTGGTGCATGTTGCGTTGATGCTTTAAATTCAATCGATTGGTTTTTAAAGTTGTCTAAACTTGTCAAATTATCATCAATGGCTTGATAAAGATTTAAAATCTTGGTCTTAGCCGCCGCATCTAGATCTTGTCGGGCATTTAATGTTTCAATTTTAATTTTTAGGCTTTCATGGCTAATACCGCTGGAGCTGCTGGATTTTTTCTCGGTGGCCGAAATTGTTTCGGCATTAACTAGATTGGGCAGTAACGCGATGATAACGACTATGCGTAGCAAAATATTTAAATAGCTAGGGGCGGCAATATTAAATTTAATCATTTATGTGTTTAAGGGGTTTATTCAGCTGTAAGTGATCTACAAGACAGGTGCAAAAATATGCTATCAAAGCAAAATAAGACAGGGTTAACGCTGCAAAGTTCTTAATTTGAAATCAAATCTTAGCGTTATCGGCATGCCAAGTAAGATAACACGTTAAAATGTTCCTGATTTTAAAAAATTAATACATAACCCGGACAGTGCGCTAGCAATGATGACTTTAACTACCCCAATTTGGAAACGTAGCAAAGCCAGTAGTGCACATAAGCTAATGATAGTGGCAAAATAATCAAAAGAACCTGAAAATCCCATGGGCCAAAATACTGGGTAAGCAAAAAAAGCTGCTAAATTAACGATAACACCTACTATGGCGGCGGTGATGCCGGTTAAAGGTGCAGTAAACTTTAAATTACCGTGCGTGGATTCAATTAAAGGCCCACCTGCAAATATCAATACAAAACTCGGCAAAAACGTAAAATAAGTGATCACAGCGGCCGCTACGGCGCCAGATAAAAATAATTGTCCATTACCTAAAAAAGCTTGTTCCCAGCCAGTAATAAAGGCAACAAAGCTAACTACCATAACTAATGGGCCAGGTGTGGTTTCCCCTAATGCCAGGGCGTCTATCATTTGACCTGCGTTTAACCAATGATACTGTTCAACAGCGCCTTGGTAAACATAAGGTAAAACCGCGTAAGCACCACCAAAAGTTAGCCAAGCTGCCTTGGTAAAAAACCAAGCCATTTGGGTTAACACACCATGCCAACCATAAACGAAGCAAAGCAAGCCCATTGCACCGGCCCATAAAATAAAGCCAATGAATATTATTCTAATCAGGCCTGGCCAACTAAAGCGGGCATGTCCTGGTGTGGGTGTGTCGTCATTAATCTGGGCGGTACCAAAATAGGGTTGTTTTAGCTTTTGGCCGCCACCTAAATTAAATTTTTCTGGTTTGAGCTTACCGCCTAAGGTTCCTAATAGTGCCGCAGCTAAAATAATATAAGGGAAGGCTAAATGCAGCCAAAATATAGCCAAAAAAGCTAAACTTGAAATTGCCCACAGCCAGGCGTTTTTTAATGTACGTAAGCCTATGCGATAAGCGGCAAAGAAGACGATAGCTGTAACTGCTGGTTTTATACCGTAAAGTATATTGGCTACCAGCTCCAAATGGCCATAAGCTAAATATATCCAACCCAAAAAAGTCAGGATTAATAACGAGGGTAAGACAAATAGGCTGCCGGCGATTATACCGCCCCAGGTTTTGTGCATTAGCCAGCCCAAGTAAGTGGCTAATTGTTGTGCTTCAGGCCCTGGTAAGACCATGCAGTAATTTAAGGCATGGAGGAAGCGTTGTTCGGATATCCAGTGTTTTTTTTCCACTAAATCCTGATGCATCAGAGCAATTTGCCCAGCCGGGCCACCAAAACTGATGAAACCCAGTTTTAACCAGTAGGCAGCAGCTTGCCAAAAGGAAACTGTGGCGACTGGAGGTGGATTTGATGTGGATAAAAATTGTTCCTCAAGAGACATAGATTTTCACTGTAAAAAAACACTTTATGTTAACATAATCGGCTATTTAGCAAAAAAAATAGCACGACTAGTCCTGAAATTTTGGATCTTATATTTCCTTTTTTACTTGAGAAGCCAGTTTGAAAAAAAAACCAACCTCTTATATGTCTTTGTTGTTGATGCTTGTGCTCCATCAACTTCCCTTAAGGATTGCCTATGCCGAGGGTAGTGAACATGCAATGCCTAATAATGCAATAAGCCAACTTATTGCGGGTAAACAACATCCTTATTTGATATTGGCTAATTTTCAAAATCGTGCAGAAGATGTGGAGAATTTATACAAAGATTCTGATTATAAACCGCTGTGGGTGGGGCATAAGTTATCAGAAAAGCCTTTAAAAGATGTGGTTAATTTGTTAACAGAGGCGTCTAACTATGGCTTAAATCCGGTTAATTATGATATTGATGTATTGCAACAAAAAATATCTGAACTGTCTAAATCAGACGCGCCGACAGCTAATGACTTAGCTTTGCTTGATACGGCAATTAGTATTGCATTGTTACGCTTTAGCCATGATTTACATTATGGTCGTATCAATCCTCAAGGCATTAATTTCAATTTGAAATTACGTGAAAAAAAACTGCTAGATTTACCAAGTCTTATTAAGCAAAGCTTGCAACACAATGCTATAGCTTTGTTGCCTACATTAGTTGAACCAACCCTTAAGCCGTACCAACAATTAAAACTGGCGCTGGCGGCATACCGTCATTTAAGTAAAACTGTCAAACCCGTCAATCTTACGGTTGAAAAGGCCTTACATCCGGGCGAAAAATTGGCTAATGTAGCTGCTTTGCGCGATTTTTTAGTTGCTATAGGGGATATGGCTGAGGAAAAAAAATCTGTGGATAAAACAGGAATCTATTCTGGCAAGGTGGTTGACGGCGTTAAACAATTTCAGCACCGGCATGGTTTGGTTGCTGATGGTGTTATTGGCAAAGAAACTGCGTTATCGCTGAATACCCCTCTTTCCCAACGCATTAGCCAAATTGAGTTGGCTATGGAGAGGTTGCGCTGGTTGCCGAGATTTGGTGATAAAGAATCTATCATCGTGAATATACCTGCTTTTAAACTTTGGGCGTTTAATGATTTTAACCAAATCTCACCCGATATCGTTAGCATGAATGTGGTGGTAGGTAAGGCTTTGGAAAATCAAACCCCGGTGTTAATGGCCGAAATGCGTTATCTTGATTTTATGCCGTACTGGAACGTACCGTACAGTATTATAAAAAATGAAATATTGCCAAAACTACTAGTTAATAACGCTTATTTAGATAAAGAAAATATGGAGCTAGTCCCCAGTTTTGGTAATGAAGTTAAAGCTGTGGCCTTTAATGCAACATCTCTAGAACAGCTAAAGCAAGGCCGCTTAAAAGTAAGGCAACGTCCTGGTGGAAAAAATGCCCTAGGGAAAATCAAGTTTATTTTTCCTAACCACAATAACGTCTATTTACACGACACACCATCTATAAATTTATTTGTTAAATCCCGGCGCGATTTTAGCCACGGCTGTGTGCGCGTGGAAAAACCCGATTTATTAGCTGAGTTTGTGCTTAAGGACCAGGACGGTTGGAATAAAGATAGCATTAAGCAGGCGCTAGATGGCGGTAAAACGCAACGGGTATTGTTGAAAAAACCAATTGGGGTGCTGTTTTTTTATACCACCGCTTTTTTTGACCAAGAAAATCATTTGACGTTTTATCAGGATATTTATGGCCATGATCCGATTTTGCAAACGGCTTTGTCTAAGCCCCAAGATTTAGCAGATGATGCGATTTTTGTCACCTCAATACAACCGGCAGAAGCGACTGGAACAGGATTAGATATACCTACGGTAAGCCCTTAGTGGGGATTACCAAGTCCTAAAATCGCCAGTATCAAGGTGCACGAAATCGGATTGCGCGTAATAGCCTACGCCACCTCGTTGCATAGCGAGCGCAGCATTGCGGATTCTGCGCGTATCCAGGCCTTGAATTTGGATGTCTATGGCGCGTCCTTGCATGTGTAAACTGTCTTTGGCAACACCGTGATGGTGCTTACGCATAATTGCGTTGGTGCTAGGGGATCGGTAACCAGAGATGATATGGAAAGGCTTATGCGTGCCTAGCATGAGTTTTACGTCATAAAGTTGATCAAGTAGAGCTGGATCAATCTGGTGCACGTTGTCATTATTATAATCACGCAGTAAGTAATTAATCTCACGTAACGCGGGTTTAATATAACGACCACGCTCAAAATAAGTTAGCTTGATCTTTTCGCCAGTGTGGCAGTTTTCTAACGCTAGTGTTTTATGTAAACTAGAAGGCCTTAATATTGCGCTGGCTTCTTCAATATCCGTCACTGCCAGCAGTGAGCCACATAGCATTTGCTTTAGAAATCTTCGCCTTGATGATACTTTTTCATTAAGGTCGACAGGATTATTCAATAAATGTATAGCCATAATATAGTTTTAACCGAGTCGCTTTAATTCTGGGGGAATTTTCTTAAGAATTGCTTAAGCTATTTTAAGTCTTCGTAGAAATAATATAATCAGGGGTATAGTGTGGCGGTGATCATCCTTAGGTTTTGGCAAATTGCTTATTTGGAATCAATTTTGCTTATTTTTATGGTTGCTGTTTAGTTTTGATAGGCAGACATAATTAAAGTTTTCGTTTATAAGGCGGGTGAGTAGTGTCTACACAAAAAAATAACAGAAAATCCTCCACCTATTTGACGGAAGTAAAAGCGCTTTCAGATCGAATTGTAAAAGCGCAGCAACCTATTCGAATTTTGGATGCCATAAAATGGGATGACAATATAAAACAAGCATTTTTTAATAGTGCTTGCAAAGAACCACCACAAGTGACACTGGAGTATTATCAGCAGAGGCCGTTGGGATTTGACAGCACGGAAAAAAAACGTGAGTTTTACCAAATTGAACGTGATTTATCGCGTACTTTAGGTCAGCTTAATCCCTTAAGCGTGATTATGCGGCGCATGTGCCGTGAATATCAGTCGGTCGTGCGTATGTTGGAGTCCCGTGGGACGCCGATGTTTTCAGATATTTCGCAAGAATTATATGGCTCTTCGCACGACGTATTCCATGTTGGCGACCCAACCATTGCTGATTTAGGCAGTATGATGGAAGAGACTTTATCGCAATTGTTAAAGCTTGATTTTTTAGTGGAAGAGCCTAAAACCATCGAGGCAAAAGATGCCGTGGTGATACTTAATGAACGCATAGAAGCTTTGTTTCCTGGCGATGGCTTAAGGGCAATGCTGAGTGATGGTATTATTGCAGATGCTGCCGCAGGCACAGATTATGTGAAATTACGTGCGGATGCTGTGTTTAATATGCGTGATTTACGGGTGTTGGAAGTGCATGAAATTTGGGTGCATCTAGGAACCACCTTAAATGGGTTGTCACAACCTTATTGCACCTTCTTGGGTAAAGGGGCGCCTTCTGCCACTATTACGCAAGAAGGGTTGGCGGTATTAATGGAAGTGCTTACTTTTAGCTCTACTCCTAATCGGCTAATGCGCCTAATTGACCGGGTAAGGGCGATATCTCTGGTAGAAGATGGTGCTGATTTTATGGATATTTTTGCCTTCTTCTGTAATAAAGGTTTCGATCGGGAAGACAGTTACACCTATACGAGTCGGGTATTTAGAGGTAGCAGTTATGACGGTATGCCGTTTACTAAAGATCTGACATATATCAAAGGTTTTGTGCTGGCCTATAACTTTATGCGTTTGGCTGTTAGTGTAGGTAAGCCCGAGCGTATCCCATTGCTTTTTTGTGGCAAAACTATGATCGAAGATATGAAGGTCTTATCAGATTTAGTCGACGAAGGGACCGTTATTCCACCCCGTTTTTTGCCCCCTCAGTTTAAAGATCTAATGGGTTTATCGGCTTGGATGAGTTTTAGCCGGTTTATGACCGGTATGGATTTTCATCAGTTAGAGCAGGATTATTCCAATGTGCTTTAGTGCTTTGGGTATTTAAATTTGAATTAAATAGGTGCCATGCCATGAAATACCCTGGCAGCGCTAAATTACTAGTCAGCTAAATTAAATGAAGTTATGAAAGAAAATTCCCCAAAGGCTAAATTGAATGCTTATTTTCGGCAAGTTCAGGGCATTATTTTAAAGCGGCAAGATTGGATAACAGGTTTGTTACCGGCTAGCACAGCAGTCACAGTTCATGGTGATTACACCGATGCTTGGGTTAGGGATAATGTTTATAGCATCTTAGCCGCGTGGGGGTTGGCATTAGCATATCGTAAAACTAAAGATAAATCTGGTAAGGCTTATGAGTTAGAACAAAGTACCGTTAAATTAATGCGGGGTTTGTTGACAGCGATGATGCGGCAGGCCGCTAAAGTTGAAAAATTTAAGCACACCCAAGATCCGTTGGATGCTTTACATGCTAAGTATGACACTAAATCTGGCGCCGCGGTTGTTGGTGATAACGAATGGGGGCATTTGCAACTAGATGCCACCTCTTTGTTTTTATTAATGTTAGCACAAATGACGGCGTCTGGCTTGCGGATAGTGTTCAATACCGATGAAGTCAATTTTGTACAAAATTTAGTGCATTATATTAGCCGGGCTTACCGGACACCAGATTATGGTATTTGGGAGCGCGGCAATAAATTAAACCATGGAGTGGCTGAGCTAAATGCCAGTTCAATTGGCATGGCAAAAGCAGCTTTAGAGGCTATGTCAGGGTTTAATATATTTGGTAAAGCAGGTGGTCAAACTTCGGTTATCCATGTTGCTTTTGACGATATAGCCCGCACGCGGATAACCTTGGAATCATTATTGCCTAGGGAGTCTATCTCTAAAGAAGTCGATTCGGCGGTGTTAAGCGTGACAGGTTTTCCTGCTTTTGCAGTTGATGATCCGGTTTTGCGCGATAAAACCCAGCAGAGGATCATCGAAAAGTTAGCCGGTCGTTATGGCTGTAAACGGTTTTTACTGGATGGGCACCAAACTGTCATAGAAGATCATCAGCGCTTGCATTATGAGCCACATGAACTCAAGCAATTTACTCATATTGAATGCGAATGGCCACTATTTTTTACTTATCTGCTACTGAATAGTTTATTTGTAGAAGACCAGCAAAAGGCAGAAGACTACCGTAGCAAACTGGAGTCTTTGCTGGTGGAACAAAATGGTCAACATTTATTACCTGAACTTTATATTGTACCTAAAGAATTAATCGAAGCTGAGAAAGCCCAGCCACGCAGCCAGCAACGCATAGCTAATGAAAATATTCCTTTGGTTTGGGCGCAAAGCTTGTTTATTTTAGGTAGTCTGGTGCAAGATGGCTTTTTAACGCTTGATGATATAGACCCTTTAGGTCGTCATAAGGCAGCTAGAAAAAATGTCGATTGCGTCATACAGATTGCTTTGATTGCAGAGGATAAAGCAGTCCAAGAAGAACTTGGCAAATACAATATTAGTTCACAAAGCTTAACGGAAATTAAACCCGTGCAGGTAATGGATGCTAGTGAGTTAGCTAATGCCTATACCCAAATTGGTAGAAACGACCGACTTGGATTAACTGGGCGTCCGATACGCCAACTCCGGACATTAGCCACTTCTAGGCTTTATTTGTTAGCCGGTGAGCCCTTGGTTTTCATGCCTCAATTTATGAACCAAAAAGGCTTTTATCTGGCCATGGATAATCGGTTATTAGTGAAGCGTATGCAACTGGAGCTGGTGTATATTGCACGGCATTGGTATGAGGCGGCGAATCCCTTATTGGTGATCGTGGTCAAGCCCAACATGCTGACGGCACATGATAGTGATGCCTTGATTGAGTTTTTTCAAACTTTGCAAAACGAGACTAATTCTGCATATACCGTAAAATTAGGTCGATTGGCAGATTTTATTAAACATTCAAGCTATGAAAAAATTGATTACTTACATGATTTTAAGTTCTCCCAAAACGTTGTGGAAGAAGCCGAACGACCTTTTGCTGCGGCTTTGCAAAGTGACGATAAGCCTATCCCTTTGCCGGCCTACTTGTTAAATGAGTGGGAAAATCAGCCGGACGAATGGCTGGTTTTGCAATTGCAAATCAACACCAATCTCTATGCACATTTAGAAGCCTTGAGCCTATTAGGCAACCGCCATGGTTTAGATTATGAAACTAATTTAATGGGTGGCAATAACAAAAGTTGTACTGTGGCGGATTTGCTGGAAGAAGTTTATGGCCGCGCGGGTAATTTGCACCAATGGGATTTAATTCGACGCTGTGCTGGCTTGTTAGGAAAATATGATATTAATATGGAGCAATCGGCCACGGATATTTTAGTTAGGCAGCACGGCTTAACTTTGGGTAGGGCATATAGCGGCAAAGCTACGTTTAGGCGTCCGGCGGATTCCTCGGAAATTTTAGCAACAATAAGAAACTATAATAACCAAGATGTTAGCGAACATATATTAATCCAGGAATTAGTGATTTATTTAGGCATGTTGATTAAACTAAAGCCTGAGTTGTTTGCTGATATGCATACCATTAGGGTAGGGCATATATTACAACTCATTATTGCCCGGGAAAAACGTAAAAACAACAGTATGGATCAAACCTTTAATGAGATTTTGGCCTTGGAGCCGTATCGCTTATCCCAGCTTGTGCAAGAAACCATGGAAGATTATGACCGCTCTGAAAACCAATTGGGGTTACTTGAAACGTTACATTATGAGGGTTCTTGTCGAGAATTATCCAGCGCACGTTTTCCAAGTTCAATGGATTTGAAAGATCGCGCAGAATCGGAAGATTGGTATGAGTGGCGCGAACGTAAAGGCAGCGTTAGTAGGGAAGGCGAGGCGTTTTTCGAGGGGATTTGGAATATCCTACATCATTGCAAAGGATTGATGATCGGTGAAAAAATCAATAGCAAGCGGCGGCTCGATAGCGAAACTACTTTGGCGCAAATGACTTCTGGAGAACAAAGTTTTAAGCTACAGGTCAACCATTTGTTAAACAAAATACAGGCGCCGGTGTATCGTCAATTGACAGTGGAAGCCTTACGTGCCTTGGCCACTATTTTTAAAGACAATTCAGAATTACAGATTGAAGATACTTTAGTCACTGATATTCTTATTGGCCACGCAGTTAGGATAAGTTGGTTACAAGTGCATCCCGACCATAAAGAACATTACGAAAATTCTGTGTCGCTGGCTTGGCAAGCATTTTACCAATTGCCGCCTAATGCCATAGCTAACGCAATATTAGATGCTTTGGTATTTCTGCTGGATAACCATAACACCTTACAACCTGAGGAATAGCGATGATTTTGGCTGGCGATATTGGAGGCACTAAAACAGTGTTGGCGCTGTTTGAAAAGTCAGTTGAAGGGTTATTAACATGCACGAAAGAACAAACTTTCGCAAGTGCAGAATTTAATGATTTCGATGATATCCTAACCGTATTTTTAACGGATGACATCACCTTGGAATCCGCTTGTTTTGGTGTTGCTGGTGCAGTCGTCAACCAGCGCTGCCAAACAACCAATTTGCCATGGTTACTGGATGCGCAGTTGCTGAAAAGCAAATTAAACACGGCAAAAATAAAGTTATTAAATGATTTGGAAGCCATGGCTTTAGGCATGTTGTATTTAGATTCGGACGATTTTGTCGAACTAAACCCGCAAGCCCAAACGCAACTGGGTAATATCGCTGTCATAGCTGCAGGTACTGGTTTAGGCGAAGCTATTCTGTATTGGGATGGTGAGCACTATCATCCGATGGCTACGGAAGGTGGACATTGTGACTTAGCACCACAAACGCTAGAGCAAGATCAATTATTACTGTATTTAAGGCATAAGTTTCCTGGGCATGTCAGTTGGGAACGGGTCTTATCAGGCATAGGTTTTAGTCATTTGTATGATTTTTTATGTGAGACAGGTGTGGTTTTACCTTGTCCCATTGTTTCTGGGATTAATGATAAGCAGATTGATAGGAATGCCGTTATCTCGCGACTTGGGGTATCTGGTGAAGATGCTGCGTGCTACCAGGCTGTGCGTTTGTTTGCAGAATTGTATGGTGCAGAAGCGGGTAATCTTGCCTTAAAGTCGTTGGCTCTCGGTGGTGTTTATATTGGTGGCGGAATCGCGCCTAAAATCAGATCCGTGGTCGAAGCTGGCGTCTTTATGCAAGCCTTTACCGCTAAAGGACGGTTTCAAGCACTATTGGCAAAGACTTCTGTTAAATTAGCCTTAAATGCAAATGCACCATTAATAGGCGCAAGTCACTATTTTGATCGTTAATTACCGCACCATAATGAAAATTAATTTCGGTGTCACAGAGTAGTGCTAAAATTAAGTAGGCAAAAAACATAAAAATAACTTTGTTTTTGGCAACTTAAAGTTACTTAAGTTAAAAATTTATCATCTTATCTCATGTTGTAGGGAAAATTAATGCTAAAAAAAATTACTAAAGCCGTATTTCCAGTTGCCGGTTTAGGAACGAGGTTTTTGCCGGCAACTAAAGCCAGCCCGAAAGAAATGTTGCCCATTGTGGATAAACCACTAATTCAATATGCGGTGGAAGAAGCTGTGGCAGCTGGCATTGATACTATGATTTTTATAACTGGCAGAAGTAAACGCGCAATTCCGGATCATTTTGACAAGGCCTACGAATTAGAAAAGGAATTGGAAGCTAAAGGTAAGCATGAAACGCTAAAATTAATACGGGATATTTTACCTGCCCATGTTTCTTGTGTTTTTATCCGTCAACCGGAAGCCTTAGGTTTAGGCCATGCTGTTTATTGTTCGCGGCCCGTGGTTGGTAACGAGCCGTTTGCCGTCATTTTAGCGGATGATCTTATAGAAGATGCAGGTCGTGGCTGTTTGGCGCAAATGGTTAAGTTATATGAGCAAACACATTGCTCCATATTAGGCGTTGAACGCATCAACCCAGCTGATACAGGGAGTTATGGTATTGTTAAAACAGGCGAGTTTGCTGATAGCTATGGTATAGTCGAATCCATAGTGGAAAAACCCAAGCCTAGTGATGCACCTTCCAATCTTGGCGTTGTTGGACGCTATATTTTAACGCCTGCGATTTTTGATCAGATTAGAAACACGGGACGTGGTGCTGGTGGGGAAATTCAATTAACTGATGCGATAAGCAACTTACTAAAAGAAGAACAAGTGCTGGCATATGAATTTGAAGGTAGGCGTTACGACTGTGGGTCAAAATTAGGATTTTTAATAGCCACTGTAGAACATGGTTTACTACATAATGAATTAAAAGATGATTTTCTAATTTATCTTAAAGATTTGACCAAAAAACATAATATACATCACAGCAACTAGTTTTATATTTACTAAAACCGAAAAAGGCCGCAACTTGCGGCCTTTTTGCCTTAGTTAGACTGGTTTTATAAATACAAACATCATGAAGAAAAGCGATTTTAGTTTTAATTTGCCTCAAGAATTGATTGCGCAACAACCGCTGGCTGAACGTGATTCAAGCCGTCTTTTATGTATGGGGCGCACGACAGGGCAACTGACAGACCGGTATTTTAAGGATTTGCTTGATTTAATTGAACCACAAGATTTATTGGTTTTTAATGACACTAAAGTGATGCCAGCGCGACTTTTTGGTACCAAATCATCTGGTGGAAAAGTTGAGATCCTAATAGAGCGCTTGCTGTTATCGGATCAAGCTTTAGCCCATGTGCGTGCAAGTAAAGCACCTAAACCAGGCGCGCTAATTCTGTTAGATCAAAACCACGCTTGTGAAGTCTTGTCCCGGCAAGAAGATTTATTCCTACTCCAATTTAAAAACTGTAACAGCGTCTTAGATTTGTTGACCCAGATTGGGCATATACCATTGCCGCCGTATATTACCCGCAACGATGAGGTTATCGACCAAACCCGTTATCAAACAGTGTTTGCCCAGCAAATAGGTGCTGTCGCAGCCCCCACTGCTGGCTTACATTTTAGCGAGACATTGATGGCAAAAATTAAAGACAAAGCTATACAAACGGCTTTTGTGACTTTGCATGTAGGCAGTGGTACGTTTCAGCCGGTTAGGTGTGAAAATCTTGCTGAGCATCATATGCATGAGGAGTTTTACGCCGTAAGCCAAGCAACGGTTAATGCGGTGGACGCAACAAAACATCGGGGTGGGCGGGTTATTGCTGTGGGCACGACAGCAGTAAGGGCATTAGAATCAGCTTCACAAACAGGTCTATTGCAAGCCGGTTTTGGTGATACCCGTTTATTTATTACGCCGGGTTATGACTTTAAATCGGTAGATGCCTTACTGACCAATTTTCATTTACCCGAGTCTACGCTATTGATGTTGGTATCTGCATTTGCCGGATATCAAGCAACTATGTCGGCCTATCAACATGCTATTAAGCAGAATTATCGGTTTTTTAGTTATGGTGATGCTATGTTTTTGAGTTGATGCATTATAATTCCACATCAGGCAATGCTTAGGAATGTTGCCTTCCAATGAATAAGGTCTATGATTACGCATTCCATTTTTTCTCCCAGTATTCCACAAAATCAAACAGAAACAGTCATCTGGTCCGGCTTAAACGGATGTGCTGATGCGTTGTCTTTGGCATCGGCCATTGTTAACGAAAAGCGTTTGTTTGTTATCGTCACTTCGGATAACCAAACGGCTTTACGGCTAGAACATGAGATTTCGTTTTTTTTACAAAATAAATTTCCTATTTTGCATTTCCCAGACTGGGAAACCCTGCCTTACGATGTCTTTTCACCTTTGCCGGAGATTATCTCTGAGCGTTTGAAAACCTTGGCCTTGTTGCCAGAGGTCAAACGTGGTGCCATCGTAGTTTCTGTGGCAACTTTAATGCACAGATTGGCACCAAGGGAACACGTCTTAGCGCACAGTTTTGGCATTAAAGTGGGTGATCATTTTAACTTGGAATTAAATCGGGCTAAGTTAGAAAGCGTGGGTTACCAGTGCGTACCACAAGTTTATCAACATGCTGAGTTTGCTGTCAGAGGGGCTATTGTTGATTTGTTTCCTATGGGGAGTAAGTGGCCGTTTCGTATAGAATTATTTGATGAAGAGGTTGAATCTATCCGCACTTTTGATGCTGACAGCCAACGTTCTTTAGAAAAAATTGATCAAATCCAATTATTTCCTGCGCGTGAGTTTCCCGTTACTGACGAAGCGATTAAGCATTTCCGGCAAGCTTTTCGAGAGTGTTTTCCCCAAGCGTCAGCCAAAAATACGCTTTATCTTGATGTAAGCAAGGGCATAACGCCAGGGGGTATTGAGTATTATTTGCCACTTTTTGTGCAGCAGACTGCTACTTTATTTGATTATTTGCCTAGCAATGCTGTGTTGGCTATGCCTATTGATTTCATCCAGCATGCCCAGGCATTTTTTGGTGAAGCGGAAGAGCGATTCCAACAAAGAAAATATGATCTAGACCGGCCTTTGCTGGAGCCGGAAAAATTATTTTTAACGGTTGATGAGCTACAGCAAAAAACACAACTTTTAGCTAAGATCCAGCTAGATGCCACCCTAGCCGACGATAGTGTCTGTCAGCCTTTACCCTATATCACGCTGGATGCAAAATTAAAACAACCAGCCCAGGCATTACAACAGTTTCTGAAGGCGTTTTCTGGCAGGGTTTTGTTTATTGCCGAATCTGCTGGCCGTAGGGAAGCATTAATTGACAAGTTAAGGCTATATCAAATAAAGGCCACGGCAGTTGATGGTTGGCAAGCTTTTTTGGAAAGTACGCAAAGCCCTTGTATTCTGTCGGCGCCTATGGATCACGGTCTGCTATTGCAAAACCCGGCGCTAGCGATTATTACGGAAAGCCAATTATTAGGTGAAAAAGTACAACAACGGCGCAGAAGGCGTAAAACTGGGTTACGCCAGCTTGAGGCCATCGTTAATAATTTGGATGAGTTGTCCATAGGTTCGCCTATCGTGCATCAAGAGCACGGTGTCGGCCGTTACATGGGCTTACAAACTTTGCAAATAGGCGGTATTGATGCAGAGTTTTTAACCTTGGAATACGCCAGCAACGACAAGTTGTATGTTCCAGTCTCTTCTTTGCATGTCATTGGCCGCTACACTGGGGTGAACCCAGAAAACGCACCAATACATAAATTAGGTGGCGATCAATGGGGCAAAGCTAAGAAAAGGGCGATGGAACGTATCCGTGATGTTGCTGCCGAGCTGTTAGAAATTCATGCTAAGCGGGCTATCAAAAATGGTTTTGCGTTTGCTGTAGAAAATACCGAATACCAGGCCTTTGCAGAGGCATTTCCTTTTGAGGAGACGCCAGATCAACAAACCGCAATCGAAGCCATTGTTTCAGACATGACTAGCCAGCAACCTATGGATAGGGTAATTTGCGGGGATGTCGGTTTTGGCAAGACCGAAGTGTCCATGCGGGCAGCTTTTATAGCCGCCCAAAGTGGTAAACAGGTTGCGGTCTTAGTGCCGACAACCTTGCTGGCGCAACAACATTTCCAGAATTTTAGGGATCGTTTTGCTGATTGGCCTATACGGGTAGAAGTATTGTCGCGTTTTGTCGGTGGCAAGCTACAAAAACAAATTACCGATGATTTAGTTCTAGGCAAAGTCGATATCGTGATTGGTACCCATAAGCTATTATCGGATGATATCAAATATAAAATGCTAGGGTTGGTGATCATCGATGAAGAGCACCGCTTTGGGGTGCGTCAAAAAGAGCATTTTAAAAAATTACGTCATGAACTGGATATACTAACCCTAACGGCAACCCCTATCCCCAGGACGCTGAATATGGCGATGTCTGGTTTGCGTGATATATCTATTATTGCTAGTCCACCACCAAACCGCCATGCCATTAAGACATTTATTACTGAATGGGTAGATGCGCAAGTTCGGGAGGCTTGCCTACGGGAGATTAAACGTGGTGGACAAGTGTTCTTTTTACACAATGATGTGAAAAGTATGGAAAAAATGGCTGCTGATTTGGAGCGCTTAATCCCTGAAGCGCGTATACAATTTGCCCATGGACAAATGCCAGAACGCGAATTAGAGCGCATCATGCTTGATTTTTATCATCAACGCTTTAATTTACTATTATGCACAACCATTATTGAAAGTGGTATTGATATTCCCAGTGCGAACACCATCATCATTAACCGTGCGGACCAACTCGGTTTAGCGCAACTGCATCAACTGCGGGGGCGTGTTGGTCGTTCGCATCATCGCGCTTATGCCTATTTTATTGTCCCGCCTAAATCGTTGATGAGCAAAGATGCAGTAAAGCGTCTAGAAGCGGTTGAAGCATCTGGCGACCTGGGTGCAGGTTTTATGTTGTCATCGCATGATATGGAAATCCGGGGGGCAGGCGAGCTATTAGGGGATGATCAAAGTGGTCAGATCCAGGAAATAGGTTTTACTTTGTACACAGAGCTCTTGGAGCGCGCGGTAAACGCTTTGAAATCGGGTAAGCAGCCTGAATTGGATGCACCTGTGGATATCGGCCCAGAAGTTGATTTGCAAGCTGCGGCTTTAATTCCGGAAAATTATTTACCGGATATCCATGCCCGCTTGGTACTGTACAAGCGCATAGCCAGTGCTGAAAATACCCAGGACTTACATGAATTACAAATAGAAATGATTGACCGCTTTGGTCTATTACCTGAGCAAGTTAAAACCTTATTTAGTGTCACTGAACTAAAGCAGCAAGCAGAAAAGTTAGGTATTAAAAAGATTGATGCCAATGCGACCGGAGGACGTATTATTTTTGGCCTAGAGCCAAAAATTAATGCAGAAAAATTGATAGGGTTAATCCAGACTCAAGCCAAGATTTATAAATTTGATGGTGCAGACCGCTTGCGTTTTAACCAAGCGTTTATGGCTACAGAAGAAAAAATTAGCTTTATATCGGCGTTGTTGCAAAAACTAGCGATAGAAGCTTAAGGGTTAAGGTGCTAAAGCCTAGTATCGCCATTATAGGGCTATGCCATAATGGCGATATAGCGCTTAGCTATTTTTTGTTAAAAAAAGCTTCAAGAGCTGCAAGGTTGTCAGTTAAGACTTTTTGTACGCAAGGCCGACTTTCCATGGTTGCCATATATTGTTCCAAGCCTGGCAGATAAGTTATGGCAAAATTGTTGCCATAGATTTGTTGGGTCACAAATCCTACCAGCCGCAAATGTGGCCAAGCAATAACATCAGCAGCAGTAAATTGCTCCCCTAGCACGAATGGCGAAAATTTAAATAACCTAGCGATGTTTTGAAAGCCCGATTCAAGTTTAGTTTTTACCTCTTGTTTGGTCTCTTCAGAAACTGGGCTGCCAAAAAGCACTTCACCGTATAAACGGCGGGCGATTTGTTCTATATTTAATTCTAGATGCTGTATTATCTCCCGGCATTTTGCGCGTTCAAAAATATCAGTAGGATAAAGTGGTGTTTCAGGGAAAGCTTCTTCAAGGTATTCGAGTATGGCTTGGGATTCTGATAAATAGCCGTTGGCAGTTAGTATAAATGGAATTTTGCCTAATGCGGATTTAGCTAAAAACTCTGGTTCTTTACTAAAAACCGTAGCCTCTTCAGTAAATTCAATTCCTTTTTCCATAAGTGCCAATTTTACTTTATTGTAATAATTGCTAATGGCAATGCCGTACAAAGTTATCATTTTTGTTTCCGATAGTTTTAGTGGTAAGAAAGTGCAACGCAAGCTTAGACTTTGCGGCAGACTAGACTTTAATGTTGGTGCTAGCCATAGACAACTTTCGGGTCGAATGGGTTCAAGCCAGTTAAATATTTAGTAAATTAAGTGATATTTAGCTAAAAAGTTAAGCTGTTAGGAAGGGGTTTTGTGTCAATGATGAACTGTACTGATACTTGTTAAAAACGGGCATCACACTAGAATTAGCCTGTTTAAGGCTGTTAATTACCCGTAGCATTGTGTTGATGCACAGCTACGGGTATAGAAGATTTAAATCGTTTTTCTGTTACGATGAAGCCTAACTAAGCCAAATAATGCAGGGCTAAATAACCAGATGGCTGCGGGTATTGGAACTGAAATAGATGCAGTACTAAAAAGATAAGCGTAATTTAAACTCACCGATTGACCGCTGGCCAAGCTGCCAATATTAAAGGCTAAACCGATGATATTGTCACCATTGCCATCGTTAACATTACCCAAATAATCACTAGGGTTGATACTATCAAAACTGATGCCGGTGCCATGGTTAATAGCATTGGATTCGGATCTTAATGTTAAGGTAATACCACTAACAGAATCTGTACCTGAAGCATTGTTGGCATCTAAGGTGTTTTGGGTGTCTGTGACACCGGAGCCAAAATCATCAGGATTAGCCGAGCGTAAAAAGCTAAGGTTGGTTAAATCAGTTAATGCTGTAATAGTGGTGATCACATCAATGCGTTGACCATTGGTATCAAAGCTATAATCATTGGTGATTGAAAAAATACTAATGACAGGGCTGCCTAAAACGCTGAAATTGGTTTCGGCATAAAGTCCATGCCACTGAAAATGGTTAGTGCTTCCTGAGCTTAGATCGATGAAGCTGCTGCTTAATGCCGGAAAAATTAAATCAAGATTACCAGGCGCATTATTATTTCCGGCCAAATGACCTGAGGTGCCAGCGCCTTGGGTAATTTGATCAGCTTTAACAAAGAAGTTCTCGTAAGGCGCAGCCGGGTTTAAAATATTGATAAAATTGTTGCCACTGCCAGTAGGGTCATATTGAAAACCAATAGCACCGTTAGAACCAGAGCTGACTGTTGCATCCCTAACACTGGGTTGTACACGCAGATAATTTCCACTAAAACTAGGTAAGGGGCTAGGTTCAACAATGTTTGCGTAATTGTTTGTGCTAATACCCGCTAATATCAGTGCAGAAAAGATAAAAGAAGTCTTGTTCATAAACGGGTAACCTAAAGTTTAGAGTTCATTGAATGAAGCATGTGATCTGCTAAGCACCGGCGATTAGGCCATATAAGTTGAACAATAGTAAAAAAATAAATTTTAAAATTTGAACTAGTCTACAGATTTAAAAGTATTATCCTGCCAAGCGCTTTTTTTTACGTAGTAGTGTGGCCAAAGGCCGAATATTTGGGGTGAAAGTGGGTTTTCACAGGATGAAAGTTTTGTTAGTGATTAAGCTGACTTAAAATTGACTTTCAAATACTATCTTTAACTGTGATAAAGGTCATAATCTTTTATCAAGTGGTGACAAAAAAATTGAATTTAACCGTATTTCTAGCACTGAAAAAAATATGTACACTTTAAAAAATAACCCTAAATTTTTCTTGCTGATTGCCTTTGTGGTATTGGGTTTTTGTCTCCCAATGTGGATGGCTAAAGCCTATGCGGACGCGGCAAGTTTTCAAATAGAATTGATTGTGTTTGGCCAAACGGGTAATACTGATGAAACCTTTGGGCAAACAGAAAGCAGGCTTGCATGGCCGCAGGAGTTAGTTGAACTGTCAACGTTTGCAATGGCAGAAAAAACGTTAACGACGCCATATATAGCGTTATCGGCCCGGGCAAATTACCAGCCACTGTTTCACGCTGCTTGGGTGCAAAGCTTTCCGGCGGATAGTTGGGGAAGTCCGGTACATATCATTGATATGCATGGGCGATTAAATGGATACATCAGCCTGCAACGTGGCCAAATGTTGCAATTAAAAGCCGATTTTGAATATCAACCGGGGGAAGCAGATCTATCAGGTAAGCCTGTTGTGTACCGGTTAGCTGAAAATCGGGTGATAAAATTTAATGAGTTACATTATTTTGATCACCCTAAGCTGGGTGTGGTGGCTAAGGTGACACCTTTATAAGAAATAAGTTAGCTATAATTTAAGTTACTTGTCGTTTTTTTTGTCATGCCATCGGTAATAATATTGACACTAATCAGTACTATAGTATGGCTTTTATACAATTGCTTACCATGGATATAATTTAGCCTCTTTATTGTTAAGTAAATATTCAGGTATATAATGGTTACAAAATTACTTCGGGAAAGGGTACTAAGGCTTTTGAATAAAATATGACGCAAAAACTCTATATTCAAACTAACGGCTGTCAGATGAACGAATATGACTCCGATAAAATGCGTGATGTGCTTCATGTGTCACATGGCTTAGAACTGGTTGATGACCCAGCCTTAGCCGATGTGTTAATCCTAAATACATGTTCTGTGCGCGAAAAAGCACAAGAGAAGGTGTTTTCGGCATTAGGGAAATGGCGAAAAATCAAACAAAAACGTCCTGAAGTTATAATAGGTGTGGGTGGCTGTGTCGCCAGTCAAGAGGGTGAAGCGATACAAAAACGTGCGCCTTTTGTTGACATCGTTTTTGGTCCGCAAACATTGCATCGGCTACCACAATTGCTGGATCAAGTCCGCAATAAGCAGGGAAAGGTAGTAGACATTTCTTTTCCCGAAATTGAAAAATTTGACGCCTTACCGGAACCTCGTGCTGAGGGGCCAAAGGCATTTGTCTCCGTAATGGAGGGTTGCAGCAAATATTGTACTTTCTGTGTAGTGCCTTACACACGGGGCGAAGAAATAAGCCGACCGTTAAATGATGTTTTAATAGAAATTAAAACTTTGGTGAAACAAGGTGTCCGTGAAATAAATTTATTAGGGCAAAATGTTAATGCGTACCGTGGCAGCATGGAAGATGGCGAGATAGCTGATTTAGCCTTACTGCTGCACCATGTGGCGGCCATTGAGGGGCTAGGCCGTATCCGTTTCACCACATCGCATCCCATAGAGTTTACGGACAGCTTGATTGACGCGTTTGCCGAGATTCCACAACTTGTGGATCACTTACATTTACCTGTGCAAAGCGGTAGTGACCGAATACTTAAGCTCATGAAGCGTGGTCATACCCGTGCCGAGTATGTTGAGACTATCCGCAAATTAAAAATGGTAAGGCCTAATATTAGTCTTTCTTCTGATTTTATTATTGGCTTTCCAGGGGAAACGGAAGCTGATTTTGAACAGACTATGGCATTGCTTGAAGAAATTGGCTTTGATTTATCGTACAGTTTTATTTATAGCCAACGGCCTGGAACACCTGCGGCTGATTTGCTTGATGACGTTTCGGTAGACATTAAAAAATGGCGCTTAGAGCAATTTCAAAAACGTAATTTAGAAATAGCGACAGCCATTTCTGAAGCTATGGTAAATACAGTCCAACGTGTATTGGTAGAGGGACAGTCTAAGAAAAGCCTTTTGCAAATGCAAGGTCGTACTGAGAATAACCGGGTAGTTAACTTTATAGGTCATCCTCGGTTAACCGGTCAATTTATAGATGTTTTGATTACAGAAGCGCTGCCTAATTCACTTCGAGGGCGGATTGTCGAGTCTAAACTTGAAAAGATCTCAGCAGCTGGTTGATTAGTAGATAATGACCTCCCAGGAAATCTCCCTACTGCCCGCTGACAACCAACGCTTATCTAATTTTTGTGGGCAATTTGATGCCCATTTGCGGCAAATAGAAGCCCGCTTACACGTAGAAATAGCTAACCGTGGTAATCAGTTTAAAATCACAGGTTTAGATAGTGCAGTTAAAGCCGCTTGCCTATTAATGCAAAAATTGTTTGAAAGTACTGAGCAAGAACTATTGACTGCAGAAGCTATACATTTAGCTATGCAAGAAGCCTCTATCAATGCCTTGTTGGAGACTGAGGCCACTCAGCACCAACAAATCCAAATTAAAACTAAGCGTGGCATTCTCAAAGGCCGTGGTGCAAATCAACAAGATTATCTGCGCAAAATTATGGTGCACGATATTAATTTTGGCGTGGGGCCTGCAGGTACAGGTAAAACCTACCTCGCCGTAGCTTGCGCAATTGAGGCTTTACAGACTGAACGGGTGAGTAAAATTATTTTGGTGCGACCGGCCGTGGAGGCTGGGGAAAAATTGGGTTTTTTACCTGGCGATATGGCGCAAAAGGTCGATCCTTATTTACGTCCTTTATACGATGCGCTTTATGAAATGTTAGGGTTTGAACGCGTTGAAAAAATGATAGACCGCGGTGTTATTGAAGTGGCGCCGTTAGCTTTCATGCGTGGACGAACGCTGAATGATGCTTTTATTATCCTTGATGAAGCGCAGAACACCACTACAGAGCAAATAAAAATGTTTTTAACGCGGGTTGGGTTTGGATCAACTGCCGTGGTTACCGGTGATGTCACTCAAATTGATTTACCCTCGAGTAAGATGTCGGGTTTGCGTCATGTGCTGCAAGTTTTAAAAGAGGTGGAAGGTATTAGTTTTACTTTTTTTGACGCAAAAGATGTGGTTCGGCATCCCTTAGTACAGCGTATTGTTTGTGCCTATGAAGCTTATGAAAGGCTAAATCAATCCGGATGAACTACTTAGATATACAAACTTTAATCGCGCTTGACGGGCAACCCAACACAAAACAAATGCAACTTTGGGTGGATGCTGCATTAGTTGGCTATGCTAAAGACGCTGAAATTGTCATACGGATAGTTGATGAAATAGAAAGTGCGCAACTTAACCAAGAGTACCGCCATAAATCAGGCGCGACTAATATTTTGAGTTTCCCATTTGAACTGCCTCCCGGCATGAATTCATTGGACGTAGGCGGACTACAGGAAGTGTTAGGTGATCTGGTGATCTGTTCCCCAATTTTAGTTAAAGAGGCTCAAGAACAAGGCAAAAGTTTGCAAGACCATTGGGCACATATCATTATCCATGGCGTATTACATTTATTAGGCTATGATCATGTTGAGGACAACGAAGCTGAGGTGATGGAAGCTATGGAAATAGCTATATTGAAAACATTAAATATTGGAAACCCTTACAATGAGGCATCGCTATGAGTGACGAGCAACCCCCAAGTAGGCACTCCCCGCAGAAGGGCTGGGTTGATAAGATCAGCCATCTGTTAACTGGGGAGCCACAAGACCTGGAGGATCTTCTCGATATATTAAGAGAAGCGCGAGAAAAGCGGTTGTTGGATACCGATGCCTTATCGATGATTGAAGGTGTTTTGCAAGTATCTGAAATGCGTGTCAGAGATATTATGGTGCCTAGGGCGCAGATGGTCACAGTCCATAAAGATGCTGAATTAGAAAGTATATTCCCTATCGCTATAGAATTCGCCCATTCAAGATTCCCAGTTATTGAAGATGATCGGAGCAAAGTAGTTGGCATCTTGTTAGCTAAGGACTTGCTTGCTCATGTGTTACAAGATAAATCAATCAAAATTGAGGCAATTATGCGGCAGCCTTATGTGGTGCCGGAAAGTAAACGCCTCAATGTTTTATTAAAAGAATTACGGACTAACCGTAATCATATGGCCATTGTAGTGGATGAATATGGCCAAGCAGCTGGGCTGGTCACTATTGAAGATGTGTTGGAACAGATTGTTGGTGAAATTGAAGACGAATACGATGACCATGAAGATGAAAGTTATATTATTCCTAGGAATGAAAATGAGTTCATGGTTAAGGCCTTAACGCCAATTGAGGAATTTGATGAATATTTTTCAACAAACTTAGCCAATGAAGAATATGACACCATTGGCGGTTATATTGTGCATGAACTCGAGCATATGCCTAAAAAAGGCGAAATTCTGCAAATTGATAATTTAAGGTTAGAAATTATAAGGGCAGATACCCGCCGTGTATATTTGATCAAACTCAAGAAGACCGATTAACCATATTAAATTAAGAAAAAACTTATGAATGCTGTACAAACCGTATTGGTGACAGGAGGGGCTGGCTATATTGGCAGCCATGCGTGTGTTGAATTATTACAAAATGGTTATGGTGTTGTTGTAATTGACAACTTATCTAATAGTAAAACTGAGTCATTACGGCGCGTACAGCAAATCACTGGCAAGCCTTTAACCTTTTATGAAGCGGATATCCGTGACAAAAAAGCGCTATCGGAAATTTTTGCTAAAGAATCAATCAGCACTGTCATGCATTTTGCTGGCTTAAAGGCTGTGGGAGAGTCTTGCCGACAACCGCTAAATTATTATCACAATAATGTCTACGGTACCTTAGTCCTGGCGGAAGCGATGGCAGAAGCTGGTGTCAGGCAATGGGTGTTTAGCTCTTCAGCGACAGTTTATGGTGAATCAGAGCAAGCTCAATATGCAGAGCATTTTCCTTTAGGTGCAATAAATCCTTATGGCCGTTCGAAAGCCATGGTCGAAGATATTTTGAGGGATTTATCGGCAGCTGATGTAATTAACCCAACTGGCGCGCCTTGGAAAATCATTCTTTTACGTTATTTTAATCCTATAGGTGCCCATGAAAGTGGTCAGATAGGTGAAGACCCTAATGGTATACCCAATAATTTAATGCCTTATGTTTCCCAAGTGGCCATAGGTAAATTAGCGCAATTATCTGTTTTTGGAAATGATTACCCGACCCGTGATGGGACAGGTATTAGGGATTATATTCACGTTGTTGATTTAGTTAAAGGCCATATAAAAGCCTTAGTTGCCTTAAATAGTGCGTTATTTGAATCGGGGGGGTGCCGGGCTTATAACTTAGGTACTGGCCAAGGCTATAGCGTTTTGGAAATCATTGATGCGTTCCATAGGGTAACGGGCAAAACAGTCAATTATACTATTGCACCAAGAAGAGCAGGTGATTTAGCTGAGTGCTTCGCTAACCCAAAACTAGCGCACGAAGAATTAAATTGGCAAGCGGAAAAAAACTTGGATGATATGGTTGCTGACACCTGGAATTGGCAAAGCCAAAATCCTGAAGGCTATAATTAAGGTAATAAAACTAGCTTAGGATGGGTTAATTAGGGCTGTTTGAGAAACTCATCGATTTTATTGCTAGCCGATGATATAAGTTGTAGTTTGGCTGGGCGCGCCAATTTTTTTATTGCAGCTTCGCGTTTGCTGGCTAAGCTACGGCAATCAACCTTTTCTAGATATACCAATTGTTTAGGTTGGCGGCTGCGAAAATATTTGGCACCTTTTTGCGTTAGGTGGTCATTAAAGCGTTTAATCACATTGTTGCTAATACCGGTGTAAAGCGTATGATCAGAACACAAAATGATATAAACACACCAACTCATTTCAATACAGATACTTAGGCTCTAAATTACTAACAACTGTTACATGATGCAATACGATATGTTGAATGGCGTAAAATATTCACAATGACATCAAAACTTGTCCATACAAGGCAAGCTTTAATCGCCAATATAAAGTTAACGCAATTCATAGCTATACAATCCAAACCAGTCAATCTGAGCGGGTATGGTAACTGATTTTTCTTGGTTGATTTGAAAAAAGTCTTCAAGGATGTATTCCAAACCATAAAAGCTATCGCCATTAAAGTCTTGACAAAGCGCATCTACATTTAAGGTTAACTCAGTTTCTGTTGGGAGTTGGTTGATTTTAGTTGACATAGTATTTTTCCGCCTTTTCTATATTGCTTATTTAAAGTGTAGTTAAATATTAAAAGGAAGTTGCTGAATTTTATATGAATGGTAGAACGATAAATGAGTGTAAAAATACCTTGAGTTTTTTATTTCGGTCTATGTAGGCAAAAAATTACAACAAGACACATGAAAAAACGCCTAATTATCAAAACAGGCAGTACGTTTCCAGAGATCAAGCACTATTTGGGCGACTTTGAAGATTGGATAAGCACGGCCTGTGGATTATCAGCGAGTGAATTTTTGGTGGTAAATGTGGCGGCGGGCCAGGCCTTACCTGCGATAGAAAGTATTTCTAGCATTATTATAACGGGCTCACCAGCAATGGTGACGGAGCAAAAAGCTTGGATGCAGCAATTGGCGTTATGGTTACCAAGGGCGATAGGGCAAAGGGTTCCGCTTTTGGGTATCTGCTTTGGCCATCAAATTTTAGCCCAGGCACTGGGAGGGAGTGTAGGTTACCATGCCAAGGGTCGTGAAATAGGCACTGTATCTATTGGACTTACTAATGAAGGTAAGCAGGATATATTATTTGGACACATGCCAGATATTTTCATGGCGCATGTGACTCACGCCCAATCAGTTTTAAAATTGCCTGCGCAAGCGCGCTTATTGGCTGGAAATGCTTATGAAGCCCAACATGCTTTTAGCATTGGGCCATTGGCTTGGGGCGTGCAATTTCATCCAGAATTTTCTACCGACATTATGCAGGCTTATATTAACGTTCAGGAGACGTCATTAAGTGCCCATGGCTGTGATGTTAATGCATTAATTGCGGAAATTTGTCCTACCCATGAGGCCAATGCCTTATTAAAACGTTTTATTGCAATTGCTGGTTAAAGCTATCGATAAAATCAATGATACCGATAGTGACAATCGATTTTCCTGGATGCTTATTTCCCGATAGACTACATCTGAAGTTAACGAATAAGTCCACAATATAATTTGTAGGGCACAATTAGCCTACTTTGGAGTAGGTTAAGAGTTGGTTATAAAAGCCTTTAAAGTAAAAAACGCCTCATCAGGAGAAAGTCAATGCCTTTAGAAGTTCCTAATATTATTTTTAAAACTCGTGTACGTGATGAAAGTTTGGGGGGTGATAACCCCTTTCGTTGGCAAGATGTTAGTACAGCGGACATTTTCAATGATAAAAAAGTAGTTGTTTTTGCGCTACCTGGGGCTTTTACGCCAACATGCTCAAGTACCCATCTACCCGGTTATGAAAAAAATTACCAAGACTTTATTAACCTTGGCATAGCTGAAGTCTACTGCCTTAGTGTTAACGATGCCTTCACAATGTTTCAGTGGGGTAAACACTTAGCTGTCCAAAACGTAAAGCTGCTACCCGATGGTAATGCTGATTTTACCCGTGGTATGGGTATGTTGGTTAAAAAAGAAAATTTGGGTTTTGGTTATCGTTCATGGCGATATTCAATGCTGGTCGACAATGGGCGTATAGTTAAGCTATTTAGTGAGGCTGGTATGGCAGATAACCATCCGGAAGACCCCTTTTCGGTAAGCGATGCAGATACCATGCTAGCCTATTTAAAAACCTTATAATTTGGCTATGTTATATCGGCTTACTGGCGCAATAACCAGTAAGCCATAACCGGGATGGGCTATATATGACGGCTTATGATGTTGATTTATTTGTAATTGGTGCCGGCTCCGGTGGAGTTAGGGCGGCACGTGTGGCGGCCGGCCTAGGTTTGCGGATAGCGATTGCAGAAAACCGCTATTTTGGTGGTACTTGCGTTAATGTGGGTTGTGTCCCCAAAAAACTATTTGTCTATGCGGCACATTTTAGTGAAGATTTTAAGGCTTCTAGTGGTTTTGGTTGGACTTTGGGTGATATGCAGCCACGTTTTAATTGGTCACATTTATTAGCCCAAAAAAACCATGAAATTAATCGACTGCAAAGCCTATATAAAAGCCTATTAGAGAGCGCTGGAGTGCGGGTACATTCAGGGGCAGCAACAATACAGGATGCACATACAGTGCTCATCAATGGGCAAGCAATCAGCTGTGCTAGGATATTGATTGCTACAGGGGGATGGCCGTCAGTTCCTGACATCCCAGGAAAAGAATATATAGTCACTTCAAATGAAATGTTTGCATTGGCGGAGCTGCCTGAACGTATTTTAATCGTTGGTGGGGGCTATATTGCAGTTGAGTTTGCAGGGATTATGCATGGTTTAGGTGTTAAAACGACATTATGTTATCGCGGTGACAAACTCCTGCGTGGTTTTGATAAAGATGTCAGGGAGTTCGTTGCCCAAGAAATGCAAAAAAAAGGTATTGAAATTCAGTTTAATACTGAAATTAGCCATATAGAAAAATCGGCTACGGGGTATCTGGCACATAGCCATAACCAAGTGATGGTAACCGATTTGGTGTTATACGCTACAGGAAGAAAGCCTAATACGGAAGGTTTGGGTCTTGAAGCATTAGCAGTGCAATTGGATGATGCAGGGGCTATAAAAGTTAAGCAAAATTATCAGACGAATATCCCCTCTATTTATGCCTTAGGGGATGTCACTAACCGATTTAACCTAACGCCTGTGGCAACTGCTGAAGCCATGGCGCTCGTAAGCCAGTTATATACCGATAAGCCGACATCGGTTGATTATGACAACATTCCTACTGCTGTTTTTTGCCAACCTAATGTCGGCACCGTTGGTTTAACTGAAGCCGAGGCAAGGGCACGTGGCATAGCCATTAATGTTTACAAATCCGTGTTTACACCCATGAAACATACGTTGTCAGGTTTAGGCGAGAAAACTTTAATGAAGATGGTAGTAGAGGAAAGCAGCGATAAAGTACTTGGCATCCACATGGTAGGGGCAGATGCCGGTGAAGTTATTCAAGGGATGGCTATTGCCATCCGTGCCGGTGCCACTAAGGCCGTTTTTGACTCCACTATTGGCATACATCCGACGGCCGCAGAAGAATTTGTCACTATGCGTCAGCCAGTTGAATGATAAGAACTAGTTTATAGGGCTATTGCCGTTAACATCCCAGTCGTATTCTAAGTAGTCAATAGGTAAGTTTTTAGGAATGTCGGCCCGGTAATGGCGTAAAAAGTGACCTACGCCACCTTTGCTTTCAAAGTCTTCGGGAAACCATTGGAATATTTGGGATATATTTAACTTTTCAGCGCTTATATTTAAGCCTTTACTAGAATTGTTCAGGAATTTTTGGGCTTGGTCATCGAGCTGGCCTTCAAGCTCTGTTGCTGTAAAAGGTGAGTTCCGTAAATCGGGGCAGCTGACCGAAGCGCAGACGATAGCAAAATGAATGCGTGGTTCAGCCATGGGACGAAGGATTTTATTTTCTATATCATCTAGGGAATAAACGGTACCATCTAAACTGCCTGCCGGTTTCCCCCAAACAGGGCTGATTAGGTTGCCTACCTCTTTAATGCTTTTTAAGGGCCAATGGTCGGCTACAGTTTTTAAGGCTAATATATTGTAAGCATTAATATAAAAGGCAAGTTGTTCAGTTTTGCCGGATAAGTTTTTAAGTGGAAATTTTGTTAATTCGACATAGGCTTGCTGTAGCTTGCCAGATTGGATAAGAGCCGGATAATCCACCAAAGCTAAGTCAACATTATTTTTTGTGCCAGCTTGAATATTCTTTAGCACTGCTGAATATGTTGCCCAATCGGGCTCTCGGGCGGAAACCGTCAAGCTAAACATTAATAATGAGGAGATAAGGCAAAATTTTAAAGACAACATAAAAGCTCCTAGCAAGGGTTAATCAAGTTAGCAAGTTAGGCAATGTAAAGTAAATAAAATTCCTAGTTGAAGCGTTTTATGCTTAGGCTATGGAAAAACTGCCAATTTGTTCGCCAAGTTGCACTTTTTTGTCTGTTTGAAAAGTGTCTTGCCATTGTGTGTTATTCTTTTCAAATAAAACAATAATGGTTGAGCCCATATTGAATCTGCCCATTTCCTCACCTTTTTGTAGTGTTGGTGGATTTTCAGGGTATTGCCAAGAACGGATACTTGATTGTGTAGGCGGCGTTACCTCACCATGCCATACCGTTTCAATACTGCACACCATGATTGCGCCAACTAGCACAAGTGCCATAAGGCCTGCATCGGTTGCAAATAGGCAAACGACACGTTCGTTACGGGCAAATAAGCCGGGTACCGATCGGGTGGTGGCGGTATTAACACTAAATAAGCGCCCAGGAATATGCAGCATTTCTATTAACGTTCCCGTCAACGGCATGTGTAGACGGTGATAATCTTTAGGTGACAGATAAATTGTGGCAAACAAACCATTCATAAAGGGTGCGGCCCTTACGCTATCGCCACCTAATAAATCTATGGCGCTAAAGTTTTTGCCTTTTGCTTGAAAAATACTACCGGCTGTAATGCTGCCAGCTTGACTGACGGCACCATCGGCAGGGCAAGCTATGGCATTAGCTGCCGGGCAAATGGGGCGTATACCCGGTTTTAAAGGACGTGTAAAAAATTCGTTAAAATTTTTATAGTCTTGGCTATCGGGCATTAAAGCTTCGGCCATATTAACGCCATAGTGCTGAATAATTTGTTGGATAAAGAGATTTTTCCAAGTTTGATTTTCGCAACGGCTAAGTTTACGCATGATTTTAGATAGGCCATGCTGCGGTAATAGGTATTGTGGCAATGTTGTGAGTTTTTCTTTAAGGGTCATGAGGATTGGAGTCTGGGGTTTTGCCGGTTAAAAAATAGGCAAAAGCAATAACTTCTGCCACAGCAAGATAAAGTTCATGTGGGATTTCATCGCCTAATGGAATTTGGGCTAAAATAGCGGCCAATTGGGGTCTTGCTTGTAGTGGAATCCCATGTTGTTCAGCTATATCAACGATTTTTTCGGCAGTCGCACCTTCGCCTTTGGCAATTATTTTAGGTGCGTTTTTGCCATCGTATTTTAAAGCGACAGCAAGATCCGTGGTGTAGTAGGTTTGTGCCATGTGACTTAGGGCAGCTGCACGGGTTCTGGTGCTTGCCAGTTGGGTTTTTTGTGCTCGACAACTACCGTTGTATAAATGCCGCCCCGGACGTTAAATTCAGCACGGATGCGCATAAAGTTTGGCGCGATGGCTGCCACCATATCATCCAAGATTTCATTGGTAACCGCTTCATGGAATGCACCTTGATCGCGGAAGGACCACATATAAAGTTTTAGCGATTTTAATTCTAGACAAAGTTCCCCGGGCACATAGTCTATGCTGATGGTGGCAAAATCAGGTTGGCCAGTTTTGGGGCAGAGACAAGTAAATTCGGGCACTTCGATTTGAATTGTGTAATCTCGGCCTGGTTGCGGATTTTTAAAAGCATCCAAATGTTTGCTAGGCTGTGTCGTCATAATGAAGGATAGTTTAATAAAAAGTCGAAACTCAAATGAATATCGATAATAATAGTTGGTTTTTTAATTCAGGCATTAGGATATTCTACCAGTTATGAGACTGGAAAAAATCAAACTATCAGGTTTTAAATCCTTTGTCGATCCAACCGTCATATCACTCAACAGTAATTTAACGGCTATCGTAGGTCCAAATGGCTGTGGCAAATCCAATATTATTGATGCCGTGCGTTGGGTGATGGGGGAAAGTTCGGCCAAACATCTGCGTGGCGGTAGTATGACGGATGTGATTTTTAATGGCTCATCAGGCCGTAAACCTGTGAGTACCGCATCTGTCGAATTGGTTTTTGATAATACGGAAAGCAAGTTAGGTGGTGAGTACGCCCAATACGACAGCATCGCCATTAAACGACAAGTTAGCCGAGATGGCCAGTCTGTGTATTTACTGAATGGCTCACGCTGCCGCCGTAAAGACATTACCGACATTTTTTTAGGCACAGGTCTTGGTTCTAGGAGTTATGCCATCATAGAACAAGGGACAATTTCCCGGATGGTGGAAGCGAAACCAGATGAATTGCGCATCCATATTGAAGAAGCTGCTGGCATTTCAAAATATAAGGAACGGCGGCTGGAAACTGAAACCCGCATGAAACATACCCGGGAAAATTTGGAACGCTTGGATGATTTACGTGAAGAGGTCGATAAACAACTTAAACATTTGCAAAAGCAATCTGAAAAAGCGGAAAAATATACTGAATTAAAACAGCAGGAACGCCAGTTTAAACTCGAGTTGCTCGCTATGCGTTGGAATAATTACCATCAAATTGCGTTACAACTGGAAACCAAATTACAAACCAGCGCAAGCGAACATAACCGTTTATTTGTAGCTTTACGAGATATTGATAGCCATCTTGAGGGAAAGCGGGTTGCCTATAAATCTCAGCAACAGCTGACAGATGCAGCGCAAGGTCAATATTATCAAACCTTGGCCGATGTCAGTGGCTTGGAGCAAGCGATTCGGCATAATGAGTTGAGCCAACAAGAAACCGCAAACGAAATTAATCGCTTACAGGAACAAGCTGAGCGTTCGAGTAGTGAGTTGGCGAGCGATATCGAGCAGCTGGAAAACCTTAAACAGGACTTGATTGAAGCTGAACAGGAATTGGTATTCGCTGATGAACATTATGAAAATATGCAGCAAAGCCAGTACGACTCGTTAGCTAAAAAACAAGCATGGCAACAACAATGGGATAATTTTCGGACAGAAAATGCTAAATCAAGTGAGCAGGCTGAGATTTTACGCATAAAATCCATGCAGTTGGAAAACCAAAACCGACAATTACAAATCCGGTTGGACAAATTACAGCAAGAGTCTACTGAATTGGGAAACAATCCACTGCAAGCTAATATGGATGAACTTGCAGAAGGCATTGAGATAATCCAACTACAGCGCGAACAATTAAGGCTGCAACTCGAACAAACGCATGAAGAAATTGGCCTGTTGCGTCAGACCATTAAGCATGAACATGAACAATTGCATAGACAACGCTCAGAATTACAACATATCCAAGGAAAAATCACCTCGTTAGAGCTTTTACAACAGCATGCAATGGGTAAAGATAACAAGGTTTTAATGCACTGGCTTGAACACATGCAGCTAAGCAAAAGTTCTCGTTTGGCAGAGTTCTTGGAAGTAGATGCGGGTTGGGAAAAAGCAGTAGAAAGCGTCTTGGGTAGCTATTTAGAGGCTATTTGTTTAGCGGATATGGAACCCGTAATTGCGGGATTGCCAGCATTGGTTAATGAATCTATTAGTATGATAGAAATGGCGCCGTCTGTGCCAGCATCGATTCCGGTAGATTTGCCAAAATTGCAAGATAAAATTCGGGTACCATGGGATTTAGGTTGTTTATTGGCGGGGATTTATTGTGCCGAAGACGCTCCTAGTGGGAGGCAATTGGCTAAAAATTTAGGCAACCATGAGTCGGTTATTACGCCAGATGGTAGCTGGTTTGGTAAAGGTTGGATAAGGATTATACGTAGCAAAGATAGTAAAACTGGAGTCTTACAGAGGGAAAAGGACTTGCGGCAAGTTAAACTTGCCCAAAATGAAATTACAGTGGTAATTGCCGCTATGGAAGAGCACCTGGATTTGGCAGAAAACCGCTTAAAAACCCTTGAAAGTAACCGTGAAGTGGCACAAAAACAAGATGCAGTACTAGCTTCTGAACTGTCCGCAAAATTGTCCCAGTTAAGTGCCCAATCCGCGCGCTTAGAACAGCAGCAACGCCGGTTACAACAGCTAGAAGATGAGATCTCTGAAAATATTCAAGAAATTGCAGAAAACGCAGGGCAAATTGAAGATTATGCGGAACAAAAAGTTGCAGTAGAAATGCAAATGGCTCAGTTGGAACAAAAGCGTTTAAGCCTTGAAACAGAAAATGGCCAACTACAAGCTTTGCATGTGGAGACAGAAACTATTACTAAAGCTGCGCAGCAAGCTTTATATGCATTAAAAGCACGGATTGAGTCATTACACTCATCAGAAGCGTTGGCGATCAAACAAATTGATCGGGAACAGCAACAACATCAACAAGCTTTAATTAGAATAGAAGAGTTACGGCTTAAACTTGAGCAAACACTGAAACCCTTAGATGCTGAAAAAATACAATTAAGCGAATTAAGCCGTGAAAAAATACGTCTGGAACAATCTTTAAAACAGCATAGACTGGCGCAAGAACAAATTGAACTGGAGATTACCCGTTTTTCCGAGCAACATTTGCATACCCAAAAAGCCTTAGAAAGCCAAAAAGAAGCACTTGATAAACTCCGTTTTGAGTTACAAGAAAGTGAAGTCAGACAACAAACGGTACAGGAACAACTCAGGGAAATTGAGGCGGATATAGACTTCGTGCTAAAAAATTTACCGGCACAAGCTGATGAATTACGATGGAAAAGTCAACTAGATGATTTGGTTGGCCAAATAGAACGTTTAGGTACGATTAACCTCACTGCGATTGAAGAATATAAATCCCAGGCTGAACGGTTAAATTTTTTAAATGAGCAACACGCTGATTTAACCGAGGCATTGTTCACCTTAGAACAAGCCATCAATAAAATAGATAAAGAAAGTCGGCTGCGTTTTAAAGAAACATTCGATAAAATAAACAGCGGCTTGCAAGAAAAATTTCCTAAATTATTTGGTGGTGGACAGGCTTATTTAGCGTTGACTGAAAACCCTAAAGAAACCACCGGGACGACTGAGAAGTCCGATGCCGAGCAAATATTTTTGGAAGCTGGTGTAAATATTATTGCTAGGCCGCCAGGTAAACGAAATAGCTCAATTCACTTGCTATCTGGTGGGGAAAAAGCGTTAACTGCGGTTGCCTTGGTGTTTTCTATTTTTGAACTAAATCCTGCGCCTTTTTGCTTACTGGATGAAGTGGATGCGCCATTGGATGATGCCAACGTAGGGCGGTTTTCAGCAATGGTTGAAGAAATGTCCGCATCCGTGCAGTTTTTGTATATTTCCCATAATAAAGCCACTATGGAAATTGCAAAGCAATTGGCGGGTGTTACGATGAAAGAGCCGGGCGTGTCACGTATGGTCGCGGTCGATATTGAAGAAGCTGTGAATTTGGCGGAAACCTAAATGGATAAAGAAGTCTTAAGAATTGTTATTATTGCAACGGGTTTGCTAGTCATACTGGCAATGTTGTTGTGGAGTTTTATTAAAAATCGCAATCAGCGCCAACAAGAGAGGGAAGACTACGAAGATAAACCCCATGGCACAACGCATCAATCGCCCTTGTTCCAAGGTGAAGATGATTTCGACATTGTGCCCTTAAACGGTGTGCATAACGATTCATCTGAGCAAGCTTTTCAAGCCTTTAACCCGACAGCTGATTTTGCCGATGATATTGGGCAGGAGCCGGAAGAAGACATTGATATGGCGCCTAGGTTTTCTGCCCCAGCGATTATTCAATTCAGTTTAATTGCCAACTCTGATCAAGGGTTTAATGGTGCTGATTTAGACAATGCATTCAATATTGCAGGGCTAAAATATGGCAATTTAAAAATCTATGAACGCCTTGATTCCAGCCGTTTAGTTGATTTTGGTGTGGCTTGTTTAGTTGAACCTGGCACCTTTCCGGAACAGGATTTAGAAAATTTTTACACGCCCGGTTTGGTATTTTTTATGCAACCTGAGGCTTTGGATGATGCCCAGTCTGTTTTTGATGATTACATCAACACCCTTTATTTTATGGCAAAAGAACTTGATGGTGAGATTCTCGATCATGAGCGTAAGCCGTTGACAGCACAAACTGTTCAGCTTATCCGGCACAGTTTATAAGTACCGGCTATGTTGAACCCGGCACAGCTCGAGATTTTGGAGGATGTCAGCTATTTAAGGCAGCTTAGCCAGGGACGCTTTTGCGAAATTGCCGAAAATAAGCAGCCGAGTTTGCTTAATGATGAGGAGTTACTAGAGTTTTTGCAGCAATGTAATGCTTTTTATCGGGCTGGCCAAGCGCTGCTAACGGATCATGACTACGATGCTGTATTTTTAGCGGAATTACAACGGCGAAATTCAGAACATTGGTTTTTACAAAATGTAGAGCCAGAGCCGATAGCGTTTGGTAAAACAGTTGCCTTACCAGAAAAAATGCTGTCCACGGATAAAACCTATCAGCGCGATGGCATAGAGCGTTGGTTGGCACGTATAAAAAAAGCCGCTGAAGAAATCAATGTAGATTTCGACTCATTAGTGTTTAGGGTTACCCCAAAATTGGATGGCTATGCTGCTTATGATGATGGTAATACGTTATTCACCCGTGGTGATGGCCGAAAAGGCACTGATATTAGCCGAGTATTTGAACGCGGTTTAGTTGTAGGTGGTGGGGGGGCGCGTGGCTTGGGGGCGGGTGAAATTGTTATTAGCCAAACTTATTTTAAGCAACATTTGGCTGAAGATTTTGAAAATGCGCGTAACTTTCAAGCGAGCATTATTAAAGAAAAAGAACTGGAACTACCTGCCTTGGCAGCAATCAAGCAGCAGGCGGCGGTTTTTTTTCCATTTGCCCAATTACCGGCCTGGACGGGGACTGCCGACGCGATAATCCATAATTTTGAGAGCATCATTGCCGAAGTGGCGGCTTATGTGGATTATGATGTTGACGGGGTGGTCTTTGAGACCACCGAGACAGCTATCAAACAGTACATGGGGGCTACAAGGCACCACCACCGTTGGCAAATTGCCTATAAAAGCAATGTTGACAGTTGTGCGGTTAAAGTCCTACAGGTTACGCCACAAACCTCAAGATCGGGCCGGGTTAATCCGGTTGCAGAATTAGAACCAACAAAGTTAAGCGGTGCCGTCATTTCAAGGGCTACTGCGCATCATTATGGTATGGTGAAACAACTAGGAATCGGAATAGGCACTATTATTGAGCTAACCCGGTCAGGCTTGGTCATCCCTAAAATTGAGCGGGTCATCGTGCCACAGGTTCCTCAAGTGCCAAGCGTTTGCCCTAGTTGTGGCAGTGATTTGGTCTGGGATAGTGATTATCTTTATTGTCTTAATACTGTGCAATGTCCTGCACAAATTGAAAATAGCATTGAGCATTTTTTTAAAACTATTGCGAATATTGACGGTTTTGGCGAAAAAACTATAGAAAAGCTTCACGGACAAGGTATTCGTTCCGTGTATGAGGTCTATCAGCTAGATAAAAATACCTTAATGGGTATGGGTTTTGGTGAGAAAACATCGGAGAATTTACTCACGCAATTGGAACGAAGTCAGCAAGATCCTATCGAAGATTGGCGGTTTTTAAGTGCGTTTGGTATCCATCGGATGGGCTTGGGAAACTGTGAGCGATTGTTGCAACATTACCGGTTACAGGCTATTTTTGATTTGACGGTTAGCGAAATTATTGAAATTGAAGGTTTTGCTGAAAAAACTTCAGCCGCTGTCGTAGAAAGCTTGCGGAAAATACATCCAGAATTTATGCAAATTTACCCGCTGGGTTTTAATTTAATTCCAACCCCTTTAGTTGCTGAACAACCTGCCTTGGAAAGCCCAATTGCCGGTAAAACCTTAGTGTTTACAGGTACTATGTTGCACGGCAAACGTGAGGATATGAAAAAACAAGCCAAAGGCTTAGGTGCTAAAGTGGCAGAATCGGTTACCGGTAAAACAGACTGGTTAATAGCAGGGGCCGAAGTTGGTGAAAAGAAAATGGCAGCTGCAATAGCTAAAGGTGTGCAAGTGTTGAGCGAAGATGACTATTTGGCTTTGTTGCGTAAGCTGTAGTGAATGGTTATATTAATAGCGACCAAAAAGCTTTGAAAATTTCTTAAATCTACTGAGCGAGATTAACTTGGAAGAAGACTTGACCACAGATTTACTAGTCTTACAAAGCCATTTGGACAGTATGATCGAGAGAATTAAGCACAATAGCGCGACTTTAAGAAAGTTTCAGGCCTTTGAAATGCGCTTATTAAATCTTAATTCAATTGCGGATATGGTTAACCATATCTTGAGTGACGCAAAAATTTATTTTGACCTAGATATAATCACCCTGTGCTTAATCGATGAGAAGGGCGAAATTGTTCAATTTTTGCTCGAAGATGGCTATGATTGTGAAGCTAGTCAAGATTTAATCTTTTTAAGCGATAAAACTTTATTGGAGAACACTTTTGGTTTATCGGCCCGTTCTTATATTGGTGCCTATAAAGTAAATAAATGTGAGGAGTTTTTTCCGCAATTGCTACCAAAGCCAAGCAGTGTTGCTATTACCCCGCTTAATAGACGCGGCAAATATTTGGGTACACTAAATTTAGGTAGTCACCAAGTCGGCAGGTTTGTCCAGGATATGGCAACGGATTTTGTTGAACATCTGGCCTCAATTGTTGGGGTATGTCTAGAAAATACCATTAATTTCGAGACCATAAGGCGTACCAGTTATATTGATACACTCACAGGCGTGAATAACCGCCGCTTTTTGGAGCAACGTATAGGTGAAGAATTAGATCGTTGCCAACGTAGTGTAGAGCCGATTTCTTGCTTATTTTTGGATATTGATTTTTTCAAATCTGTAAATGACACCTACGGCCATCAAGCAGGAGATATCGTTCTGTCAACAGTGGCAAAAGTTATAAAAAGTCAGTTACGTAATAATGACGTATTGGCACGTTATGGTGGGGAAGAGTTTGTAGCGTTGCTCTCGAATATCAATGCAAAAATGTCACAAGATATTGCTGAACGGATACGTAAAACCATACAAGCATTAAAAATTGAATACAACAATAAGCCGGTGCCCATTACAATTTCGATCGGTGCAGCAACATACGTCCCAGAATCTGTTATTACTTCAACTGCAGAGGAAGTGGCCACTTCTTTAATTAAATCCGCAGATTCCGCCTTATACAAAGCCAAACATAATGGCCGTAACCGTGTTGAATATGGTGAAGTGATTTCTGATGCCATGGTAGTTAAAAATACCGCTTTTCATAGTTAAGGACACGTTTTTAGCATTTTCGCAAGGTGCATTAGGGTTCTTCTATATTATTTTTTAATGCTTGCGTGATAGCCTGTATGTTAGGCATGATCCACGTTGGGGCATAACTCACTTGATTTAGATCATCCATGGTAGAAATGCCACTGAGCACTAGAATGCTTTTAAGGCCAGCATTGACAGCACCAAGGATGTCCGTTTCAAGCCGATCACCGATCGCTATAGTGTGTTCCGGTTTGCTGTTAAGTATTTTCAGGGCTTCTTGATACATATAAGGCTCTGGTTTACCTATTATGCGCGGGGTGACGCCGGTAGCTTTTTCCAATGCGGCTAAAATGGCGCCATTACCATGAATAACACCAAGCTCAGTAGGTAGTGTCATATCACCATTGGTACCAAAAAATTGTGCGCCGGCACGAATATTTAACGTTGCTGTGGCTAATTTATCCCAGGTTAACGTTTGATCCTTTCCACACACAACAATATCAGCATGCGAGCTACGCTCTTCTTGGTAATATCCCGTTAACGTAAAGCCATAGTCACGTAAAGGTTGCTGTAGACCTGCTTCGCCTATAGCAAAAATTCGAGTTGAGCTAGGTGGGTTGTGCAACGCCACATAGGCACATGTCACCATTGCAGAAGTTAATATTTCATTTTGCGCTACCTTAATTCCCATTTTGGCAAGTTTGTTTTGATATTGCTCGGCTGTATGGCTGGCATTATTCGTTGCCAGGACAAAGCTGATCCCAGTCGTTCTTAATATTTGGAAAAATTCAAATAGGCCAGGTTGCGGAATGTCGCCGTGCCACAGCACGCCATCCATATCGATAATGAGCGAGCGGATAGTAGTGTTAAAATTGTACATAAAATTAAATTTTAGCTAGTCAGTAAAAAAAGATAGTGCGCTAATCATAGATAATTGAGGATTGCGCTAGGTTGAACATTGACACTTGTATGCGTTCTAATTTAAAGTTACCTTGTAGAAGAAATCATGTAACAATTATCTAACTATAACAAACTCGGAGCACATAACATGGCAAAACCATTAATTCAAATGGCCTTAGATTCTTTAGACTTTAACGCAACAGTTGCACTTGCAGAACAAGTTGCACCTTGCATTGATATTTTTGAAATCGGTACACCTTGCATTAAGCACAATGGCATTAATCTGGTTAAAGAGTTGAGAGCAAGATTCCCTGATAAATTGTTATTAGTTGACCTTAAAACTATGGACGCTGGCGAATACGAAGCTTCTCCTTTTTATGCCGCTGGCGCTGATATTTGCACCGTTTTGGGTGTGTCAGGACTTGCTACAGTAGCAGGTGTGATTAAAGCGGCAAACGCACATGGCGCAGAAGCACAAATAGACTTGATCAATGTTGATGATAAAGTGGGTATGGCACGTGCGACAGCAGATTTAGGCGCCCATATCATGGGTATTCATACTGGACTTGATGCACAAGCGGCAGGTCATACACCTTTTAGAGATTTAAACGATGTCGCCCGTTTGGGATTAAACGTAAGAATTTCTGTAGCAGGTGGTATCAAGGCAGCTACTATTCAAGACGTTGTTAAAGCAGGTGCTACAATTGTTGTTGTAGGCGCTGCAATTTATGGTGCACCATCACCTGCAGAAGCAGCAATGGAATTACGCCAATTAGCTGATTCTGCAAAGGCTTAATATGCATCAGCAACTTATCTTAGATAAAATTTCAAGTATATTGGAAGTTACTGATAAGACTTACGATCAGCAACTAACAGAAATACTTGATAAAGCATCTCGGATTTTTGTTTCTGGAGCAGGCCGCTCAGGTCTGATCGGTAGATTTTTTGCCATGAGGCTAATGCATAGCGGATATGATGTTAGTGTTGTTGGTGAAATTGTGACACCTAGCATCAAAAAAGGTGACCTACTGATCGTGATTTCCGGTTCAGGTGAAACTGAACAACTCATTGCCTTCACTAAAAAAGCTAAAGAAATCGGTGCGCAAATTGTGCTAATTTCAGCAAAAAGCGATTCAACTATTGGTGATTTGGCAGACGCTGTATTTCAAGTTGGCAAGGCTGAGCAGTATGGTAAAGTCAAAGGTATGCCAATGGGAACCGTGTTTGAGTTGTCTACTTTACTGTTCTTAGAAGCAATGATTTCTCATGTTATCCACGAAAAAGGGATCGCAGAAGAAGAGATGAGATCAAGGCACGCAAACTTAGAATAAATGATTAAAAGGCGAATACAGCAATGGTTCGCCTTTTTCATTTAACATCCGGTCTCTAGAATCTAGTTTCTTAGATAATCTTTAAAATATTCAGGTGAATAGCTTCACCATAACAATATACTTGGAGGATATATGACTTCGCGCCGAGAATTAGCGAATGCCATACGCGCATTAAGCATGGATGCCGTTCAAAAAGCAAACTCTGGACATCCAGGTGCCCCGATGGGCATGGCAGATATTGCTGAAGTATTATGGAATGATTTCTTAGTCCATAATCCAACTAACCCTAAATGGCCTAATCGTGATCGTTTTGTATTGTCAAACGGACATGGTTCTATGTTGATATATTCATTATTACATTTGACTGGCTATGACTTGCCTATCGAAGAAATAAAGAACTTTCGGCAATTGCATTCTAAAACACCTGGGCACCCTGAATATGGCTATACAGAAGGTGTTGAGACAACCACAGGGCCATTAGGGCAAGGCATTACCAACGCGGTTGGTATGGCAATAGCTGAAAAGGCATTAGCGGGTCAATTTAACAAAGATGGACACAAAATCGTTGACCACCATACTTATGCATTTATGGGTGATGGCTGTTTGATGGAAGGTGTTTCGCATGAAGCTTGCTCATTAGCCGGTACCTTAGGTTTAGGCAATTTGATTGCATTTTGGGACGATAATGGCATATCAATTGATGGTCATGTTGACGGTTGGTTTACGGACAATACACCTAAAAGATTTGAATCGTATGGCTGGCATGTAGTAGCTGACGTTGACGGTCATGATTCATCAGCAATATTGAATGCGATACAGTTAGCTAAATCTGTTACTGATAAACCTAGCTTGATTTGTTGTAAAACAACAATTGGCTTTGGATCACCGAACAAAGCGGGTTCTCATGCGTGCCACGGTGCTGCATTAGGGGAAGCTGAGGTGGCGCTTTCAAAAGCAGCGCTTAACTGGACTTATGGTGATTTTGAGGTTCCAGAACATATTTACGCGGGTTGGGATGCAAAAGTAAGAGGCCAGAAAGCAGAAGATGATTGGAACGCTAAGTTTATTGCTTATAAAGCGTCTTATCCTGAGTTAGCTGCTGAGTTTGAACGACGCATGGCTGGAGAATTACCTGCAACCTGGTCTGCGGATTCGGCCGGTTTTGTTGCAGCGACTAATAATGAAGCTAAGACAACATCAACTCGCTTGTCTTCATTGGCTTCTATTGAGGGCTATACAAAATTACTTCCAGAAATATTTGGCGGCTCTGCAGATTTAGGCTGTTCGAATATGACAGAATGGACGGCTTATAAACCCATGCGTGCTAACAAGCCAGATGCCAATTACATCAACTATGGTGTCCGTGAATTTGGTATGTCGGCAATTATGAATGGCTTAGCCCTGCATGGTGGGGTAATCCCGTTTGGTGCAACATTTTTAATGTTTTCTGAATATGCACGCAATGCTTTACGTATGGCGTCATTGATGAAAATTCGTTCAATATTCGTCTATACCCATGACTCTATTGGCCTAGGCGAAGATGGGCCGACACATCAACCGATAGAACAAACTGCAACATTACGTCTAATTCCTGGCATGCACGTTTGGCGCCCATGTGATGCTGTTGAAACAGCAGTGTCATGGAAGTGTGCAATTGAAAGGAAAGATGGGCCCTCTATTTTGATTTTTTCACGTCAAAACCTTCCGCATATTCCGCGTAGTGATGCCCAAATTAATGATATTGCTAAAGGCGGTTACATTTTAAGTGACTGTGATGGCCTACCTGATGCGATAATTATTGCTACTGGTTCAGAAATTGAATTGGCAGTCAAAGCGGCCGAAGTGCTAAAGGATAAAAAAATTCGTGTTGTGTCTATGCCATCAACAAATATATTTGATGCTCAAGATGCTGCTTATCGTGAATCAGTACTTCCTGCAGCAGTTACTAAACGTGTAGCTGTTGAGGCAGGTTGTACGGGTTTATGGTGGAAGTATGTTGGTAGCAACGGTAAAATTGTGGGTATCGACCACTTTGGCGAATCTGCTCCGGCAGGGTTGCTGTTTAAAGAATTTGGATTTACCGTTGACAATGTTGTAAAGAATGTAGAAGAAGTATTAAAGTAAAAATTCACACATATTTAGAAACTGTACTTCCTAATTTAAGGAAGTACGATGACTGCTAAAATAGACAGGGGAACAACGTGAAAAAAAATTATTTACTAGAAAGCGTTTTTGTAATGATGCTTTTATCTAGCGGGATTGCTTGTGCTGAGTCGCATTATCCAGCCGCTGATTTCAAGCCAAAAGTAGTCTTTGAAGACAAAGAATTAATTGTTAAGCATACTGAAGCGGCAAAAACGCGTGTCGCACCTGCAGCTAACGAAACAGCTGCAGCAACTAGTGCAGATGAAAGCACAACCACAAGTGTTAGCGCTACAAATCAAAAGTCTTCAGATGAGACAACTTATCTTTTAATTTTTGTTGCGGTTGCAGTGATCGGTTTTTTTGTTTTTAGCAATAAATCTAAAGGCGGCTCGAGTAAAGCAAGTGCATATAAAGCTTATGTGCCTGATGCTAGTGGTTTAACAGGTGTTGCAAGATATTTAAAAGGCCAAGAAGAATCTTTAAAGACTGGCGTACAAAAATATTTAGAACAGCAAGATATAGTTGAAGCCAGTGCAGTGGCTGTAGCTGAAGCTTCAGTTAGTTCTGGTGTAGAAAAATATATCCAAAAAAAAACTGAAGAAGATGCTACCGGTGTAGAAAAATATTTACGTGGTCGTGGATAGTTGCATAAACCAACTTAGTCGGCGTTTATTTTTTTCTGTTTTTAAGAAACAGAACACTTCGCTATTAAAATATTAAAAGGCATCAATTATTATGGCAAAAAACTTACTCGAACAGCTACGACAAATGACTGTTGTCGTAGCGGATACTGGTGATATCCAGGCAATTGAAACTTTCAAACCACGGGACGCGACAACTAACCCTTCGTTAATCACCGCTGCGTCACAAATGCCGCAATATCAAGGGATAGTTGACGATACGTTAAAAGGTGCCCGTGAAACATTAGGAGGTTCTGCTACATCGGCAGAAGTAGTTTCCCTTGCTTTTGATCGATTGGCGGTTTCTTTTGGTCTTAAAATTTTAGAAATTATTCCTGGACGGGTCTCTACTGAAGTAGATGCTCGCCTTTCATATAATGTTGATGCGACTATTGCAAAAGGTCGTGAATTAATTGCCCAATACGAGGCAAAAGGTATTTCAAAAGAAAGGGTATTGATTAAGATTGCATCTACTTGGGAAGGTATCCAAGCAGCGGCAGTCCTAGAAAAAGAAGGTATCCATTGTAATCTAACCCTATTATTTGGGTTGCATCAGGCAATTGCTTGTGCAGAAAACGGCATTACTTTGATCTCTCCTTTTGTAGGCCGTATTTTGGACTGGTATAAAAAAGATACTGGCCGCGACGCCTACGCATCAGCTGAAGATCCAGGTGTTTTGTCGGTGACAGAGATTTATAACTATTATAAAAAGTTTGGTTATAAAACTGAAGTAATGGGAGCTAGCTTTCGGAATATCGGAGAGATAACTGAATTAGCTGGTTGTGATTTACTAACTATAGCGCCTTCTATATTAGCTGAATTGCAATCAACTGAAGCGGAACTTGTCCGAAAATTGGAGCCTGCCCAAGCAGCATCTAGCACTATCGAAAAGATCAATATGGGCAAGGCTACATTCGATAAAATGCACCTAGAAAATAAGATGGCGACTGATAAGCTTTCTGAAGGAATAGATGGTTTTACGAAAGCACTAGAGCAATTGGAAGCTTTGCTATCAGAAAGGCTAGCAAAGATTGAAGCTTAGTTTTTTATAGTATCGCTCAACATTAGACAAGCCTATTGTTACTCATTGTCTAAAATCTAAATCTTTTAGAGTTCCATTGAATTAGGAAAGTTATTCGACACGGATGTCGAAATCCCACCAAAATTAATTTATGAAGATAACTGTTTGTTTTCAACAAACGTTCTATAATAAATTACCCTCATTTATTGAGTAATATAATAATATATAAATCCTAAACTAGGAGATTAAAATGACTGAAAACTGGATAGCACCTTCTATTCTTTCAGCTGATTTTGCAAAATTAGGGGAAGAAGTAGAAAATGTATTAAAAGCTGGTGCTGATATTATACATTTTGATGTAATGGATAATCATTTTGTGCCTAATTTAACGATAGGGCCATTGGTTTGCGAAGCTTTAAGAAAGCATGGTGTCACTGCACCTATAGATGTACATCTAATGGTAGAACCTGTAGATAGGATTATTCCCGATTTTGCTAAAGCAGGGGCAAATTTCATCACTTTTCATCCTGAAGCCTCTGTACATATAGATAGGACTTTGCAATTAATCCACGATTGCGGTTGTAAGGCAGGCTTGGTTTTTAATCCGGGTACGCCATTACATTATCTAGATTATGTCATGGATAAATTAGATATGATTTTACTGATGTCGGTAAACCCGGGTTTTGGTGGACAATCGTTTATTTCTTCAGCCTTGGATAAATTACAGCAAGTAAGAAGAAAAATTGATGCGAGTGGTTTTGATATCCGGCTTGAAATTGACGGTGGTGTAAAAGTGGATAATATCCGTAAAATTAAAGAAGCTGGCGCGGATACTTTTGTTGCGGGTTCGGCAATATTCGGAAAACCTGACTATAAAGCGACCATTGATCAAATGCGGGCTGAATTAGAACAAGCTGAACAATGTCAGATTTTTACGTTAGATCGTGGGCTAACTATTTAAACCATTTAGAGTTGTAATAGGGAACCAATAAAGCAGCTAGTACAGAATATCCCTAGCTGCTTTTTATAGTCAATTAAAAATTAACGTTCCAACCTAGCCAAACTTTTTGCGTGTCGGTATTCAGATTAGCATTAGGGGCATATGGATTGCTGGTGCCAGCATTATAAGTGGCATATTTGGCTAATAGCGAGTAATGTTTACCAAATTTTTTGGTAGCTTGAAAATCCCATTCACTGCCATAATCTAACTTCCCTGTATCATCAAAGAAATCATGATATACACCTGTGAGTAGGACTTCATCATTCAATAAAGGTATGCTGATACTTGCAAATACATCCCGAATACCATTATTGGGTGTAATCAGGAAGTTATCTGCCCAGCCTTGGAAGGCGTGGTTTGTACCTAAAGGCGTATCAAAATGTTTATTAGCGCCAACCCCATCAAGCTGCTCAACAGCGCCTTGTACTAAGACTTTATAAGCACTCAATCCGCCTACAAAATAGTAGCGGTCTACATTATAGGGAGTTGGGCCATTGCCATAATTGCTTTGATGGCTATATTCTGCATTATAAGTAACACCAAAATTGTCATTGATGGGTATTGGTTTAGTGGCATTTGCACGTAGGCCATAGGTCTGGTTGGATTGCTCTATGGTTGCCCGCTCATTAGTGTCAGTGTAATTTAACCAATAGCCATATCCAATGATATTTCCGTAATCGCCAACTTTATAATTGACATTTAGGAAAGGCGCTTCAATATGTTGAGTAATGCCTGTAAAAGTTTGTACGGTGCCAATATAACCCGCTTTTGCAACTAAACCAAAAAGGGTTTGATTGTTATGTGTCCATAAAAGGGCATCATAAGTTTGCTCCAATTGCCGCCAGCCTACATTACCAATAAAGCGGTCATCATCAATTTTTATGCGTTGTCGACCGACTTTAATTAAATTATCAGGAATCCCTGCATAAGTTATCCAAGCTTGGTTTAGTTCATTTAGCGAAGGGTCTGCAATGGTCGAAAAGCCAGTTTTGCCATTTCGAGTGCTATTATAGTCTTCCTCTAAGGCTAAGTTGCCCTCATATTCAACAAACCCTTGAAAACCATAAAACTTTGGTGTGATATAGCCTAATCTTAAACGTGCAGTATTACCATTGGCGGTTTTTTGAGATCCCCGGTCTTGGTTAAAGTTTTCAAAACGGTAATTGAGGTCAATTGTTACCGCTCCATCGTTACCATAATGATAAAAATTTAAGGCATCCTCTATATTTTTAGTAATACCTGCATGTGCTGGTTGGCTAAAAACGGCGATGGATAATAATGCGCTCGTGGTTAAGGATTTATGTTTGATTAGTTGTTTTGGCATTAAGCCCCCTTTTTGTTATGAAATTATTTTTTGTAATTTATCCACAATTCTAGCTAGAATTGAAAATGTTATTAAAATCAATGGAGTTAAGGTTTTTAAGTAAAGTGCAACATAAGAAAAGACTTAAGTAAATGTTTGTCATACAGGCTTAGTTACTTACGCTATCGCTTATTAACAACCTAAAGTTATTGATTGTAGCTATGAAATGCTAATTGTCATAAGTTTTAATGGGTATGATCACATTCAGTCAAGAAACTAAGGATACTTTCCCGATATTCATAATAATCGTTATGTTCAAGTAGCGCCTTACGGGTTCGAGGCCTTGGTAAATTAATGTCTTGTATCTTACCAATTTTTGCATGTGGACCATTGGTCATCATGACTACCCGATCTGCTAGTAGTATTGCTTCATCAACATCATGCGTCACAACTATTGCTGTAACATGGGTGCGTTCCCAAACTTCCATCAACACTTCTTGCAGCTCCCAACGGGTTAAGGAATCTAGCATACCGAAAGGTTCATCTAACAAAAGTAATTTAGGTGATAAAGCAAATGCTCGGGCAATACCAACACGTTGCCGCATGCCATTAGACATATCGGCGGCTTTTTTATGTAAGGCATCCCCCAATCCAACGCGTGTTAAATAATATTCAACAATATCATTACGTTCAGATTTTGTGGCATGAGGATAAACTTTATCGACACCCAAAATTACATTTTCAAAGGCTGTTAACCAGGGAAATAGACTTGGTGCTTGAAACACAACGCCACGATCTGGGCCTGCGCCATCTATCTCCTTATTGTCTAAAATGATGCCACCTTCAGAAATGCTATTTAAGCCAGCAGTCATAGATAATACGGTCGATTTGCCACAGCCTGAATGCCCAATAATCGATATGAATTCACCTTTTTTCATCATTAAATCAAAACCATCCACTACTTTTACGGTGCTGTTGCCATCTGAAGTAGGATAAATTTTAGAAAGTTGTGAAAATTCCAAATAACGGGGGCGCCCCAAATCATCTTGGCTAGGCTTTAGGGCGGAGATATCTAGATTCCAGTCGTTGCTGGTGTTAGGACGAACATTAGGCAAAACAATTTTTTCAGTAGTGCTTACTTGCGTTTTTTCTATGCCTATATCAAGCAAATATTTGGTAATAGTGGCACGCAGTTTTTTAAATTCTTCATTATGATTTAATGATGTACGGTCACGAGGTCGTTCAATTTCAATATGAAAATCAGGGCCAAAGGTTGCATCAGGCCCTGGATTTAATGGAATTACCCGATCTGCCATGTAGATGGCTTCATCTACATCATTAGTGATTAAGATGACGGTTTTTTTCTCGTGCTCCCAAATTTGCAGAATTTCGTCTTGCAAATTACCGCGTGTTAAAGCATCCAATGCGCTTAATGGTTCATCTAACAATAAAATATCCGGATTAGCCGCCAAAGCCCTGGCTACGTTAACACGTTGCCGCATGCCGCCTGATAACTCGGCGGGTTTTTTGGTCATGGCAGCACTCAAATTAACCATTTTCACGTATTTCTCGGTATGAGCTCTACGTTGATCTGCGGGCCAGTCCTTAAAAATTTGATCAACGGCCAAGGCTACATTTTCATAGACAGTTAACCATGGCATTAAAGAGTAGTTTTGAAAGACAACACCACGGTCAGGCCCAGGCTCTGTTATAGGTTTGCCTTGTTTATTGATATTGCCGCTATTTGCTTGAATTAAGCCAGCTAACAACGATATTAAGGTGGTTTTACCGCTACCAGAAAAGCCTACGATGGCAATAAATTCGCCGGCCTTAATATCAAGGTTAATATTTTTTAGGATAGAAACTTTATCATGGCCTTCGCCATAGGATTTGCAAACATCTTTTAACTGTACTAAAGGAGTTTTATCCTTGATATTCTCATGCATAGGATTAGGCTTAAGTTCAGGATGATTTGAAATTACTTTAAGGTTTACAGCGGACATACAAATCTCCTTAATTTAGAGTGTTCTGCCAAATGAGAATACTTTTTGGAAGGACTGCATGATTCGGTCAAGAATAAAGCCAATAATACCAATAGTGAAAACAGCAACCATAATGCGGCCTAGTGAGTTTGAACTGCCATTTTGGAACTCGTCCCATACAAACTTTCCTAAGCCAGGGTTTTGCGCTAGCATTTCTGCAGCAATCAATACCATCCAACCCACACCTAGCGATAATCTCATCCCTGTAAAGATATAGGGCAGGGAAGAAGGTAAAATGATTTTTCGGATTTGTGTAGGCCAGCCCAAACGTAAAACTTTACCGACATTGACCAAGTCTTTATCTATTGAGGACACACCAACAGCGGTATTAATCAACGTTGGCCAAAGTGAGCATAAAGTTACCGTGATAGCGGAAGTTAAGAATGATTTTTCAAACCATGAATCTTCCGTTGTTACATAAAGAGAGCTGACCACCAAGGTAACAATAGGTAGCCAAGCCAATGGCGACACCGGCTTAAAAATTTGGATTATGGGATTGAGTGCAGTGTTGAACAAGGGACTCATGCCACATAAAATGCCTAGTGGTATTGCAATTAAGGTGGCAATAATAAATCCAGCAAATACAGTATAAAGGCTAGTAAATATCTGATCTAAATAGGTTGGTTTGCCTGTATAAGGGCGTTTTTTTATTTCCGCATTTGGGTCTTCCGCCAATAATTTTTCGTCTCTTGCATCTTGCCGTTGATAGAATTCAACTTTCTTTTGCTTTTCTGCATAATGCGCATCAACTAAGTTTCCAACTTCATGCCAAACCGCGCTAGGTCCAGGAATTGTCCCTAAACTAGTATTAACTTTGGATGCAGAAAATCCCCACAGGCTAAGAAAAATCATAAAAGCGATAATGGGTATGCCCATTATTAGCCATAATTGTTTCAGTTGTTGTGCAGGATTTTCGCCTGCTGCCATTTTTACGAAAGGAACAAACCATGTAAGCCCGGTAATATTTAAAAATTTAATAATTTTTTTCATGTGAAACCTCATTTAGTTTTACATAACATAACTGTCGTTAACAATTTTGTATGAATAATTCAACTTTTTGATCAATGATTTTTTGTCACAACAGATAAAGGCCTTGGGGCCAGAAAAAATACGTCCATGTACGACATCTCATCCCCAAGGTTGAACAGCTAATTTTTCCGGGTGCGAACAAAAATGCTTAAATCGTAAATTTTACTGCTGTTATTCTGTTATCTTACCGTCGACAATTTTTTGCTTACCTTTTAAGCCTATATTAAATTTTGTTAAATAATCATTTGGCTTTTTAGCATCATAGACAATACCATCAATGAACTCAGTCTGTGGTGGCTTGATACCACTTTCATTTTCGGCAGGAAAATCACTTGCCTTGGCTTTACCTTCAGCAATCAATTCTTTAGCCGCTGCCATATAAATGTCCGGTCTATAAACTGATTTTGCTATTTGCATATACCAACTGTCCGGTTTAAATTCGTTAATTTGTCCCCAGCGGCGCATTTGTGTTAAATACCAAATAGCATCACTAAAATAGGGATATGTGGCATTATTCCTAAAAAAGGTATTAAAATCGGGCAAAGGTCGTTTATCACCTTTCTCATATTCGAACGTTCCAGTCATACTGTTGGCAATTACATCAAAGTCAGCTCCAACGTATTGGGCTTGCGATAGCATTTCAACTGCTTCTTTACGGTTTTTGTTGTTATCGGCATCTAACCACATTGCTGCACGAATTAAGGCTTTTACCACAGCTTTGTGAGTGTTAGGGTATTTTTCAGCCCATGCCTTGCTGACACCAAAAACTTTTTCCGGGTTGTTTTTCCAGATTTCATAATCAGTGACAACAGGCACACCTATACCTTTGAAAACCGCTTGTTGGTTCCAAGGCTCACCAACGCAATAACCATATATAGTGCCCGCTTCAAGAGTGGCTGGCATTTGCGGTGGCGGGGTGACAGAAAGCAGGGCATCTGCGTTTATTTCACCGGTGGTGTCTTGTGGCGGAGCATAGTACCCAGGTTTAATACCACCAGCAGCTAGCCAGTAACGCAATTCATAGTTATGCGTTGATACGGGAAATACCATACCCATCTTAAAGGGCTTGCCTTCACTTTTAAATTGATCAACTACGGGTTTTAAGGAATCAGCTTTAATAGGATGTTTAGGTTTTCCATTTTCCATTGGAACATGCGGTTTCATGAGGTTCCAGATGGCGTTGGATACGGTAATCGCATTGCCGTTTAAGTCCATACTAAAGGCTGTGACAATATCGGCTTTTGTGCCAAAACCAATTGAGGCGCCTAAAGGTTGGCCTGCTAACATGTGGGCACCATCAAGTTCGCCATTTATGACGCGGTCTAACAGTACTTTCCAATTCGCTTGGGCTTCGAGTTGAATATATAGTCCTTCGTCTTCAAAGAAACCTTTTTCAGCTGCAACAGCTAGCGGAGCCATATCAGTCAGTTTTATAAAACCAAATTTAAGGTTTTCTTTTTCAAGGTTTGCTGCTGCCTCTGCGTAAGTAGCTAGCATTAAAGTTGAAAGAGTAGCTGCTGTTATTGCAACCGTTAGTTTAATTTTCATAGTGGCCTCATTCATTGTTAAATTAGCGGGCAAAAAAAAACGCCGTCCACGCAAACTAATTGTCTGGGTAGAAGACGCCTTTGTCTTTTATTGACTCGCCATTAAGTCAAGTGATAGCGCTCCGTCTTTGGAGCTTTCATATATTTTAAAGCAGTTTTTATGCCGTAAAATCAACTCTTCTCATTAAATCAATGTTAATCATTGAGTTATGAATTATCGTTTAAAGTTTAATCTCTTTAAACGAGATTGTTTTTGATTTAAGTTAGAATTAATGCATCATTTTTGGGCGAGTTATGGATTGGCACGCACCAGTTGGGTGGCATAGTGTGAGGGCGTGCTTTACTAAAGACTAAAGGGCTAGTCTCAACCTGATATAACTACCTTATAATCTAACGTGTATTTGAGTTGATAATTATAATTTTTATTATTTCTAAATTAGGCATGTTCCATGCTTATTAGTTTTTAATCTTGCAACAATGGGCTTGTGCTATGTCGAAAATGAGCCACATTAATGTGATTGAAAAATATGATGAACATAAGTTAGCGATTCATCATTTATTGTCCTCGATCCTTACCTGTTTTGCTGACGAAAAGATCTTTGAGCTCACCCAGCGGGAGTTGACGGAATCATTGGATGCCTTGTGTTCATATTACCCCTTTGTAAGTTTATTGTATTTGCTGGATGCAGAGGGTAAGCAAGTATGTATGAATGTTCCAGGCAGTTATTATGAAGAGCATCCTAAAATAGGTTTAGGCTTTGATCGTAGTAAACGTCCTTATTTTCAGTTGGCGATTAAATGCGGGCAAGTAGTAGTGACTGAGCCTTATTTATCCAGTATTAGAAGAGAGCTATGTGTATCAGTAAGTGTTAAAGTTTTGAATGATGATGGTTCTGTTAAAGGTGTTATTGTGCTTGATGTGGATTTGAGTGCAACTCTCGGATTTTTAACGGGTGAAAGCCATCGTATACACTTTGACCCTTATTTTAAACTAGTCTATTCGTTTATCGTAATAGGCTTGTTTGCAGTTTCTTTTATTTTACTTTATGCCGCGGGGCAAGAGTGTTTTAAGGTGGCAAAAACTGCACTGATTGGGACACAGGAAATTGAAATTCCGTTTGGGGTGGTAATTTATTTAACCTTGGCATTGGCCATATTTGACTTGGCAAAAACTACCTTAGAAGAAGAGGTGTTACTGTACAAAGACATTTTGCGGCATAGCTCAACACGCAGGACAATTACCCGTTTTATCGCAGCGATTATTATTGCGGTATCCATTGAGGCTTTATTAATGATTTTTAAATTTGCATTAAACGGTGATAATGCCCACATTAATGATGCAGTTTCAATAATTATAGCTGCCGCGCTATTGTTAATTTCTTTGGGTGTCTATGTGTATCTAGGAAGTAAAGCGGAATGTATGCTCTTAAAGAGCGGCAGAAATAAAAAGAAAGCCATGGGATAATAAATGCCTGATTGCTTGTCAATGTTTTTTCAGTCCGCAGCATTAAAACCTTTAATATTTTTTAGTTTAAAAATCCCTTGAACATTTACAGGTAAGCGCCATGACACAAAAGTATACGTCATTAAAAGATCACGATACGCCAATTAAAGTCTTATTTACAGGATATCTTTGTACTGTAGGTGTGGGGTATTTTTTTGCCCTCGTCCAAATTTTGTTTACCCACGGTATGGCAGATGGGGAATTTGGGTTATCAGTTGACGACATAGTCTATAGCTATTATGGCAACCGTTCTGGCACCGTGCTTGAACAAAAACTGAATGGCTCAATGAAGGCTAATGCGCAAGATCAGGAGCGTTTTGACATAATCCAGTGGATCCGTGAAGGTGCTGATAAAGATGACTATATCGATAATGGTATAGAAAAAATCATCAATAGCCGTTGTGTTATGTGTCATAACAAAGAAGCCTCGGGCATCCCGGACTTTACTAAATATGAAAATCTGAAGGCTTTAACCGCACAAGATGAAGGAGCAACTTTCGCCTCTTTAACACGGGTTTCCCATATCCATTTATTTGGCATTAGCTTCATCTTTATGTTTATTGGCCTTATTTTTAGTTTTTCGGAAACTACGACAGTCCAATATAAGTGCATCGCAATCGGTATGCCGTATGTTTTTTTAATAGCAGATATCTTGTCTTGGTGGCTTACGAAGATAGATCCTATGTTTGCATGGCTAGTGATCCTGGCTGGTATGGGTATGGGCGTATCCTTCATGTTTATGTGGGTGATTTCAATTTTGGAAATGTGGTTGTATAAACCTGTATTCATTGATGGCCCTGGCATGAAAGTGCAGCAATGGCTAGATTCATTAGCGACTGCTGAAAAGCGGGCGGTATTTAATCATACGGGTACCGTTATTAAACAAGAGTTGATGTTCTTAGTTGGGCAATGGTCAACTTATGTATGGCCGAAGATTTGCCGTTTCTCAACTATGGTGAGTTCAATGGTAAAGAATAAGTTAAAAAAATAAAAAATTGGCTGATGTCGAATTGTTTATTAACATAAATAATTGTCAGGGTTATTTCAATCAGAATTATTCATGAAAACATTTATTAAAGTTACCGAAATTTGGCGGCCATCCTCTGATCGTGCCAAGCTAGAATTTAGCGGTGGCTTATATGGTGCGCTAGCAGAGTTTAGGGCAATTAGCGAAAAAAAATCATTTGCTTATGATGAGGGGCTGCCTGGAAAAGCGTGGGCCGCCGGGCATCCTTTGATTTTAACGGAGTTTGATAATTCTTATTTTAAACGCACACAATTCGCAAAAAAAGCTGGACTAACTTGCGGAATAGCCATTCCTATTTTTGCCGGTGAGTTTTTGACTGCGGTCGTTGTTTTCTTATGTGGTGATGACCAATATCATGCCGGAGCAATCGAAATTTGGAGTAATTTGCCAGATAAAGCCGATGCTTTATGTGTTACTGATGGCTATTATGGAACCTTGGTGGAGTTTGAAAAATCATCCAAATGTTTAAGCATGGTTAAAGGTTTTGGTTTGCCTGGCCAAGTTTGGGAGCAGGGTATGCCATTACTTATTGAGGATATGGGCTCTGCTTCGACTTTTGTTAGGGCAGATGATGCAAGGCAAACGGGTATTACCACGGCATTGGCAATACCTGTTTCCACGGTAAATGGACGAATTTATATCATGTCTTTTTTATCCGCTAAAGCCACACCAATTGCCCGCCGATTGCAGATTTGGGTGCCAGATGAGCAACGCGCAACCTTAGTTTGTAAGTCTGGTTATAGTAAGTATGGGGATGACTTGGCAGAAATGTTTGAAGCGGTCAACATTCCTAAAGGTGAGGGTGTGCTGGGGAGGGTATGGTTAACCGGCGTGCCTTATATCAGTGGGGATCCGGACAATGCCCATACCGAGGGTCGATTAAGTGCAATGCTCGCGATACCAGTGATTGAATTGGGGCAACTTAAGGCTATAGTGACATTTTTATTTTAAGTTTTCTTGTTTCTGCAAGGAGACTGGAAAAAAAAGCGCATTAACAAAAAGTTAATGCGCAGTAGCTGCTTTAGCTCAATAGACCAACATTAAAGAGGAAGTGCCCAACGCCAGAAGACGTGCGCAACAAACATAAAGCATTTAAAATGCCAGATAAAGCAGGGTGCAAAAAAATAATTTTAAATCTTTTATATTCAAGCATTTATTTTTTAATGTTGTGGTTTTTAAAAACTTTGTGTCTGTTTTTTGACTGTGTTCATGTTACTAAAATATGACAATCCTCACGCTTTTTGTGCGAAATAAGTCAAATAAGGTGAAAGTGAGTGGAAAATCAATACTATCTGCACCACAATAGTGCCATCTGATATTTTACGATTGGCCGATTTTTAGCCATTGTTATGGTATTCCTAAAACCAGGTTTAAATAAACAGCTATAACAATAAGTTACTACCGAATATGATTGATATTATTACTTGGTACGTTGCTTGCTCTATTTATAAAAATTATTAAGGATATAAGAAATGACCGTGTCTTTATCTTTTCCGGTAAATGGAGATAAATATAATTCATCATTTTTTGATGAGTATCTGGGTAAGCTTCTAGAAGAACGCGATAGTCTAGGTTTAACTGAGCTAATCCAGGAAATAGATGCCATGATGCTGACAGTTGATCCAGGCAAATCGATAGAATATATTGCTGAGATCTGTTTAATGTCGCCTTATCGTTATATAGAGACTTATGAGAGTGAATCCCATTGGTCCCATGTGTTACGTATTGGGGTAGACACGCCGGATTTAATTATTCGGGAAGTTAAACATGTGGGGATCCAAGGTATTTTTCGCAGCCTTAATGAAGTTTATCCTGTGGGTTCTAGTCGGCCACATAGCCGTTATATTGGGGAAGTTTTACGCGTATCCAAATTAAATGATTTGGTTAAGCTCCAATATAATCGTGGTTTCCGTTTTTTTTCAGCCGATGAAATTAAGAAGCTTGAATTGCCTAAAAATTTTGCCATTAGCAAGCCATCACCATATACCCACAATATAGTTGCCTATTTGCAGCGGGAGACTGACGAACCCAAAATATATGATTTGGGTTTGTGTAGCACTAACGCCCAAGCTGAACATGTCTGTGAGCAAGCAAAGTCACGGCAAAACGAATTAGGTATAGAAGGCTTGATTTTACCAGTTGACCACTTAGCTACCCGGGTGTTTAGTCAAAACAGGGAGATGGCTATTTTGGAGTGGTTGTCATTATCTAGCTACTATTACTGGGGTTCCTTTGATATAGTCGATCAAAACTCATCAACTAATGTAACTAAAAGCGTACATTATCCGGAAGAGTCACATAGCCCCGCTAAAGTCTTTACCGCTAACAATACCCCTTATTTTGTTAACCATTTAAAAATCTTCCCCTCGCCAACGGAGGATTTTGTCCGTAATTATGGGCCTAGATTACATCACATAGCACTAGCAGTAAAAGATGGGAATCAGGATGGGGTTGAAAATATAGAGTTCGTGGTTGATGCGATTCGTGAACAAGGCAAAAGTTTTCTCTTAGATGTGATCGGCTCTAAGGTTAAAGGCTTACAGCAAATTTTCTCGAGTGCATCTGAGCACTCTACCTTAATCATAGAATATGTCCAACGTTTTAGGGGGTTTCAAGGTTTTTTTACCAAAGATAATGTGGCAGAACTTACTCATGCTGCGGGCATAGAAGAAGAGCTTATAAGGATGCAATTAGAAACTCACCAGACCGCTAAGGTTTAGTTTTAACTGAAATTAAGGAAAACAAAACATGACCATACGCGTCGCCGTCATTCATAAAACCATATACAGTTTTGATCGGGCGGTATCTTTATCCCCGCATATTTTTAGATTACGTCCGGCTGTTCATAGTCGCACGCCTATAAAAGGCTATAGCCTTAGAATAGAGCCTAAAAATCATTTTATTAATTGGCAACAAGATCCTTTCGGCAACTTTTTGGCGCGTGTGGTCTTTCCTGACAAATGTCGGGAACTGACAGTAGAGGTTGAAGTGATTGCTGACATGGCAGTCATTAACCCGTTTGATTTCTTTGTTGAAGAATACGCGGAAAAATTTCCATTTAAATACGATGAACAATTAAAAAAAGAACTGGAACCTTATTTAGAAGTCGCAGAAGAAGGTACTTTATTAAAAGCTTGGGTTAAAGCCTTTGATTTAACAAAACGTAATATTAATGATTTCTTGGTGGATGTTAACCGGCAAGTGTTTACAGATATTAGCTATAACATCCGCATGGAAGTTGGAATCCAAAGTTGTGAAGAGTCATTGACTAAAAAAAGTGGTTCGTGTCGTGATTCTGCTTGGTTGCTAGTACAAATTTTTCGGCATTTGGGGCTAGCTGCGCGTTTTGTATCGGGTTATTTGGTGCAATTGACAGCTGATATCAAGTCGCTTGATGGCCCGTCAGGCACCGAAAAGGACTTTACTGATTTACATGCCTGGGCGGAAGTTTATATTCCTGGCGCGGGTTGGATAGGCTTGGATCCAACATCAGGTTTATTGGCAGGGGAAGGCCATATACCTTTAGCCTGTACGCCAGATCCAGCGAGTGCTGCGCCCGTCAGCGGTGCAACCGATAAATGTGAAGTTTCTTTTGAGTTTAGCAATACCGTAGAACGTTTACACGAAGATCCTCGGGTTACTAAACCCTATACTGAAGAACAATGGCATTTCATTAATACTTTAGGTGAACAGGTAGATAGGCAATTTATTGAAGACGATGTCAGGCTAACCATGGGTGGGGAGCCTACCTTTGTTTCAATTGATGATATGGAAAGTGCAGAATGGAATACCCAGGCTGACGGTGCCTTTAAACGTGAGCGGGCATTTCTTTTAAGCAAAGGTTTAAGTGAGGTTTTTAGCAAAGGCCCTATGCTGCATTATGGCCAAGGAAAATGGTACCCGGGAGAACCCGTGCCTAGATGGGCCTATGGGATTTTTTGGCGTAAAGATGAGCAGGCTATTTGGCAGAACCAACAATTACTTGCCGATATAACGCACGATTATGGCTATACCCATGTGCATGCCAAAGAATTTATTTATCACCTTAATCAACGTTTAGGCACTTCATCAAAACATATTCGTGCGGCTTTTGAGGATACTTTTTATTATCTTTGGCAAGAAGGCACTGTTCCGGCTAATTTAAATCCCTCAAAACTTAATTTAAAAGATAGTTTGGAAAGGCAAACTTTAGCTCGTTTACTCAATGCTGATTTAGGGCAGCCGGCAGGTTATGTGTTGCCTATATTATGGAATTGGTTTGGTAAGTGCTGGCGTAGTGGGCCGTGGCAATTTAGGCGTAACCATTTATTTTTAATTCCAGGCAACTCCCCGCTGGGGATGCGTATGCCGCTGAATAGTTTGCCGTGGATGGCACCTGAAAAGCGTGATCCTCAAGAGCCTCAAAGTTTATTTGAAGAATTGCCTGAACTTGGGGATTATTACGGCGAAGTTACCCGCCGTTATAGCCATCTGGATGAAATCAGCCCGGAACATCCCGAGTTGACTGAACAAGAGCTGGGCGATGCAGAAACTACGATGGTGGATGTACCGCATACGGCAATCTGCGTAGAGGCCAGAAATGGCCGCTTACATGTTTTCTTACCGCCTTTAGGGTTGCTAGAACATTATTTAAATTTAGTTGCTGCAGTGGAGGCAACTGCTGAGCATCTTACTATGCCTGTTGTTCTAGAAGGCTATGAGCCACCCCGCGATTACCGTATTGAGCGATTGATGGTGACACCGGATCCCGGTGTGATTGAAGTCAATATTCATCCCTCAAAAAGTTGGGATGAGTTAGTGACTAAGACAACATTACTGTATGAACAAGCCAGACTGGCTAGGTTGGGTACTGAAAAATTCATGTTAGATGGCCGGCATACTGGGACTGGCGGTGGTAACCACATTACTGTAGGCGCGGAAACACCTTTTGATAGCCCGATGTTACGGCGGCCAGACATGTTGCGTAGTTTGGTGACCTATTGGCAGCATCATCCTGGCTTGTCCTATCTGTTTTCCGGTATGTTTATCGGGCCGACCAGCCAAGCGCCACGTGTTGATGAGGGTCGGGATGAAAAGTTATATGAGCTAGAGATTGCTTTTCAGCAAATGCCGGAAGGCGCCACACCACCACCTTGGTTGGTGGATAGGTTGCTTAGGCATTTATTGACGGATATAACGGGTAATACGCACCGTTCCGAATTTTGTATAGATAAGCTCTACTCACCCGATAGCAGTAGTGGCCGGTTGGGCATTCTAGAATTACGGGCTTTTGAGATGCCGCCGCATGCACAAATGTCTTTGGTACAAATGTTATTGTTGCGTTCATTGATTGCTTGGTTTTGGCGTGAACCTTATGAGCACGATTTAATACGTTGGGGGACAGAATTGCATGATCGTTTTATGTTACCCCATTATGTCCATGAGGATATGAAGCACGTTGTTAAAGATTTACAGCGAGCCGGTTATGAATTTGAATTGGGATGGTTAGAACCTTTCTTTGAATTCCGTTTTCCACGGTATGGTAATACTTTAGTGGATGGGATTGATTTGGAACTACGTTTTGCCATTGAACCTTGGCATGTGTTAGGGGAAGAAGTCAGCAGTACCGGTACTGCACGTTATGTCGATTCATCTGTTGAACGTCTACAAGTTAAAGTCACAGGCTTCACGCCAGGGCGTTATGTTGTCGTCTCAAATGGTCGAAGATTGCCTTTGCGCAGCACTGGGCGTAGAGGCGAATTCGTTGCTGGGGTGCGTTATCGCGCTTGGCAACCACCATCCGCTTTGCATCCTACCATTAGCCCGCATGTGCCTTTAATATTTGATGTGATAGACACTTGGAACGGCCATTCCGTGGGTGGTTGCACGTATTTTGTGGCCCATCCGGGAGGTCGTAGTTATGAAGCATTTCCCATTAATGCTTATGAGGCAGAATCTCGGCGTATTACCCGTTTTTGGGATTATGGGCATACGCCTGGCGTCTTAGCTCGGCAGCCCGTTATGCCAACAGGTAGCGTGTTTAGTCCAAAACCGGCAGGATTTGGTTTTAAGGAAAGTGATAACACACCTAGGCCTATGGCACCACCGGTTGAAGAATTAAACAATGAGTATCCGTTTACCTTGGATTTACGGCATAAAAATCATTAAAACAGGGCTTTCAAATAAAATGGATAGTGTTGGATAGGCTTTGGTAAGTAATGACAAATATAGCAAGCGGAAATAGCCCATCAGATTTTGATATCGGCAAACAATATTACGCGACCCAATTGGGTAGTTACGATGAGATGTATGCTGATGAAGAAAAAGCTAGGCCGCATTGGGCAAAGTTTTTCGCATCAATTGAACGTATGGGTGTTGAAGAGCTGGAGCGACGACGCCACGAAACACAGCGATTATTGCGGGAAAATGGGGTCACTTATAATGTTTATGGTAATGACCAGCGCTTAACCAAACCTTGGCGGTTGGATCCCATTCCGCTGTTAATTAGTAGTGAAGAATGGCCAATTATTGAATCAGGCTTACAGCAACGGGCTGGGTTGCTGGATTTGATCTTGAAAGATCTTTATGGCGGGCAAACTTTAATAAAAAAAGGTTTACTACCGATAGAACTGGTCTTTAGTCATGAAGGCTTTTTATATCCCTGTGTTGGTGCAATCAAAAACCAGCAACGTCAGCTGACCATTTATTCGGCTAACCTAGCCCGTGGCCCGGATGGTCGGATGTGGGTCATTGATGACCGCACCCAAGCACCTTCCGGCTTTGGTTATGTATTGGAAAATAGAACGGTTATGACGCGGGTTTTGCCTGACATTTTCAGGGATACCCAAGTACAGCGGTTATCAGGTTTTTTTAAAGCGTTTCGCCAAAGCCTTAATGAAATAGCGCCGCATAATAAAGAAAATCCCAGAGTCGTGATTCTAACGCCTGGGCCTTTAAATGAAACCTATTTTGAGCATGCCTATTTATCTTCCTATTTTGGCTACACGCTAGTACAGGGTAGTGATCTAATGGTGAGGGACGGGCGCGTTTGGCTGAAGTCCTTGGAAGGGTTACAGCCTATCGATGTTATTTTACGGCGGGTTGATGATTCGTTTTGTGATCCCCTAGAACTATTGGTCAATTCTAAATTAGGCGTGGCGGGGCTCTTGGAAGCAGTGCGTCGAAGTCAAGTTGCCGTTGCTAACCCATTAGGGAGTAGTATTTTAGAAAATCCTGGGCTACTAGCATTTTTGCCTCGATTAGCCCGCTATTTTTTAAATGAAGACTTAATTTTACCCTCCGTGGCGACCTGGTGGTGTGGCCAGCGCCATGAACGGGAGTTCGTTTTACAAAATCTCCAACACATGGTGGTTAAACCCATTAGCCATAGCCATAACCGGATCGTTTTTGGTGCCCATTTATCAACGAGTGAATTGGATGAATTAAGGGCACAAATCAAAGCTAAGCCCTACTGTTTTGTCGCGCAAGAGCAAGTGAGTTTTTCTACTGTCCCAGCTTTTGTTGATCAGCACGTTGAGCCGCGAAATGCTGTGCTTAGAAACTTTGTAGTAGCCAATGGTTCGGATTATATTGTGATGCCTGGCGGGTTAACACGTGTTGCTAGGCAAAAAGATGATTTTACGGTCTCTAATCAAGCTGGGGGTATTAGCAAAGACACTTGGATACTGACTGAAAAGCCTGAAAAATCAACAGCAATTTGGACTGCTACCCAGAGAAATTATGCCGTCGATGTGGTTGAGCCTTTAACCAGTAGGGCCGCCGATAATTTATTTTGGGTAGGCAGGCACCTTGAGCGTTTAGATGTGGGTGTGCGATTATTGCAGGCAGTGCTTACTAAGCTTGACGAAACTGAAGAGTTTAAGGATGAGGTAGATGCCGAATGTCTAGTCCTTTTACTACGGGCCACAACTCAAGTAACGGGTACCTTTCCAGGCTTTTTTGGTGTTAGTGAACAATTATATAAAAAGCCCCAGGCGGAACTGCTGGCTTTAGCAAAAAATACACGGCAGCTAGGTACCATCGCATCAAACATCCACTCATTTTACCAAGCAGCGTCTAGTGTCAGGGATTTATGGTCGCAAGATATTTGGCGATATATCGATAATATTCAACGTCGCTGGTATCTAAAAGTACTCAATAAACGGATTAATATTACACAATTACCGAAAAATCTTGATGATTTAATGACCAATATCGTTGCATTTACCGGTTTGACTGCCGAAAATATGCGTCACGAATCGGGTTGGTTGATGTTGGATAGTGGGCGCCGTTTGGAACGGTCATTATCCTTGATTGCGCTAATACGGGCGATGTTATCCCCTAATTTAACCGATGTTTTGCAACAACAAATGCTAGAAGCTTTGTTAATCTGCACGGATAGTTTAGGCATTTATCAGAGACGATATCGCGCTGTCATCCAATTGCCCAGAATTTTGGAATTATTGTTACAGGATGCCAATCATCCGCGTTCTTTGGTTTATCAGTTACAGCAATTATCTGAGCATATAGGCGCTTTACCTAGGGAAAACCGAAATAGCCAGATGAGTGCGGAAGAACGTTTGCTATTAAAAGCCTATACCGATGTTCGCTTACTTGATATGGGCATGTTAGTGAACCCGGAAAACATAGGTTTAACTGGCGAGTTAGAACAGTTTTTAGCTAATTTGGCGTTGTCCCTTAAACAAATTTCAGAATTGATTGCGCAAGCATATTTTAGTCATTCACAAGTGCCCCAACCCATTAAGACGGTGTATACTGAGGATGAACTTTGAAATTCCAAATTACCCATAATACAATTTACGACTATAGCCAATCTGTGCGCTTATGCCAAAATGAGGCGCGTTTAAATCCACGTGACTTTTGGCGTCAAAGATGTTTATCCAGCCACATTGAAGTAACACCCACAGCCGCTGATTTTCAGGAGAGGGTGGATTTTTTTGGTAACCGTGTGGCGTATTTTGCAATACAGCAAGCTCACACCCGATTGGTGGTAAGTGCTACCAGTGAAGTGTTAGTTTTGCCCACGGCAACTACGCCAGCAGTGATTAGCCAAATGCCTTGGGAGCAGGTGCAAACCTTACTGCAAGACTTAACGTCGCCGCCGCCACATCCTGGCAATGGATTATACGATTTGTTGGATGCCAAACAATACTTAATCGACTCCCCCATGGTTAAGGTTACGCCAGAACTGGCTGATTATGCACACGCCTCGTTTTTGCCTGGATGCCCTTTAAATGACGTTGTCGCTGATTTAATGCATCGGATCCATAAAGATTTTGTTTATGATCCGGCATTTACCACAATAGCGACACCGTTATCCGACGTGCTGGCGCATCGGCGCGGCGTTTGCCAAGATTTTGCCCATTTGGCTATTGGTTGTTTACGCGCCTATGGTATCGCGGCGCGTTACGTTAGCGGTTATATCGAAACTATGACAGAGCCTGGTAAACCTAGGCTAGTTGGTGCTGATGCTTCGCATGCTTGGTTTGCTGTTTTTGTCCCGGATATGGGCTGGTTAGAGTTTGATCCGACCAATAATAGCCAGCCTTATGACCAGCACATAACAGTTGCTTGGGGACGGGATTATAGTGACGTTACGCCACTTAAAGGAATTGCGTTTGGAGGCGGCCAGCATCTTTTAACCGTCTCGGTGGATGTTATGCGCTTAGAATAAAGGCTTACGATAAAACAGCACGGCTTCATCCAGTATCATATAAAATATGACTTTTAAATTTCGGGAAACATAATGGCAACGATACATCTGATAGGGGGCGAAAAGGGCGGTGTGGGTAAATCTGTCGTGGCTCGTTTACTGGCTCAGTATATGATTGACAACCAGATCGCTTTTATTGGTTTCGACACTGACCGTTCACACGGTTCATTATTACGCTTTTATGCTGATTTTGCAGCGCCAACCATTATTGACAACTATCAAAGTTTAGATGCGATTATTGAAACAGCGGCACAAAATCCTGATAAGCGTATCTTGGTTGACCTTGCCGCGCAAACTCACCACCCCTTAGGTCGCTGGATTGATGAGTCGGGTGTTTTAGAGATTGCAGAAGAATTAGGCATCACCATCAATTATTGGAATGTGATGGATTCAGGTAAAGATTGTGTAGATTTGCTTGGCAAGTTATTAGACCAATATGGATCGCGTCTAAATTATATCATTGTGCAAAATCAGCTGCGCGATGAGGACTTTAACATTTTAGAGTTTTCTGGCGTTAAAGAAAGGGCGCTCGATTTGAATGCCAAAGTGATAAATATAAAACGTTTGCATACGCCAGTGATGACTAAAATCGATAGTGATAGCATAAGTTTCTGGGCAGCAAAAAATAAGCCGGAAACAGGGCCTTATGTTTTAGGGTTATTAGAAAGGCAGCGGGTAAAAGTTTGGTTGAAAAATGCCTACAATGAATTAAAGTCTGTTGGTGTTTGATAGCTAAATTTTTAGCTTATCCTAGGCCACTTTACGAACTGGCGCTGTTATCATAATGCTTAAATTAACCATAGCATTAACACTGCATGAAACTGAGAGTCAGCTGTAACCTTCGCTTTCGTATTGAAGATGAAAGTGCTTTAATTTTAATGCTACGTCCTTTCCGTGGTATCCAGCAATGGATACTGCGTGAGACCTACATTATTAAACCCGATGTTATGGTTACTGAAAGCACGGATAGTTATGGCAATTCATGCCAGCGGTTGGTTGCGCCCAAAGGGAATTTTTTAATCCATAGTTCAGCTGAAGTTATTACTGAAGAGCATACGGATGACGCGCCAGGTGCATGCTTTGTGGAAATCCAGCGTTTGCCTTATGAGGTATTGCCATTTCTGTTGCCTAGTCGATACTGCGAATCCGACAGGTTTGCCGAGCTTGCTAGGGATATAGTTGCTGATGCCCTCCCAGGTTATGACCAAGTGGAAAAAATTGCTGGCTGGGTTAAAGATACCATCCAATATCTTCCTGGTTCTAGCGATTTCCCCTTTTCCGCGATGGAAATTTACAGTCGCAGCCATGGCGTTTGCCGAGATCTTGCCCATTTAGGTATAGCCTTATGTCGAAGTATAAGCATACCGGCGCGTATTGTGGTGGGGTATTTATATGCTTTGGAACCGATGGATTTACATGCTTGGTTTGAGGCTTATGTGGGTGACCGTTGGTATACATTTGACCCGACGCAACGTAGTTTAAAAGGTGGTAGGGTGATTGTGGCTTTTGGTCGGGATGCGGCTGATGTTGCTGTTTTTCACCAGTTTGGTTTTGGTTGCATCCTAAATAATATGGATGTGAAAGTAGATCGAATGGATTACCATAATTACTCTCATCTATAAGGTTTTACTTAATATATTCATATGGGTTTAAAAATATAATGCGTTTATTTCTGGATAAGAATTCCTGCCTAGGCTAAAATGATGTCCGTACTTGCCCATAAATTTAGCCAATGACCTATTGTATTGCCGCTTCTATTAACGAAGGCCTTATTCTGGTTTCTGATTCAAGAACCAATGCTGGTATTGACAATGTTAGTACTTATAGCAAGATGCACGCATTCGATACATTCTCAGACCGTAAAATTGTTCTGCTCTCGGCAGGTAATTTGGCGACAACACAAGCCGTATTAGAACAATTACACCGTGATAAAATTAAAAATGTAACGGTGAATATGAATACTGTCGAATGCTTGTCTGAAGCTGCCACGTATTTAGGCCAAGTCAGCTTAGAAAAACAAAAGCAACATATCAATTCTGAAGGCCAAACCGCGTTCAATCCCTCGGCAAGTTTTATTGTTGCTGGTCAAATTGGCAGTGAGCCACATGGTGCATACATGGTTTATGCCGAGGGCAATAGCATTACCACTTCGGCTAATACGCCATTTTTGCAAGTTGGCGAAAACAAATATGGCAAGCCAGTTTTGGATCGCTTCTTAAAGCTTGAAACATCAATTGCTGAAGCTGCGCGGTGTTGCTTAGTATCTATGGATTCAACCATACGCAGTAACGCTAGCGTAGGGCCACCAGTAGAAATGTTAATCTATCGGGCAAATAGTTTTGTGTTTGCCGAGTATTATTGTTTTGAAGCCGATGATGAATATTTTTTACAAATGCGCCGTAGTTGGGAAAATGAATTACGTGAAGCATTTGCAGCCTTACCTGATTTAACTCCCGATTTAATTAAACCTATGCAAGCAGCGCTTTAAGCCTAAATGCAACAGGTTTTATGTCTCATACCTGTCGTTATTAAATTAAAACGCAAGCCAATTCTAGCTGTTAAAGTTGCTTAACTGGCTCTGTTGATGCTCAAATATTCAAATTGAAGTACTAAGTTAGGAAAATCAGATAGCATTTTCTTGATTTCAAGGATATCAAAACTATCGATATGGCTATCGAGTTCAGTTGCATAATCATATATTTGAGGTATTGGACAAAATTCTGCCAAAGTAGTAAGTTCTTTAGTAAATTCACTCATTTCAGAAATATTATTGCTCCGGCCTATTTTTTCGCATTTATGACTTAAATGCTTTAGTTTAGGTAATATTTCCAGTAATTTATTGGCATCTTCTTCATTAAGACTCAATTTTGACAATGCCATAAGTTCTGTTGATTGATATTGATGTGGTAGAAACTTGGCCAATTCCTTAACTAATTCGGCTTTCAACACGGGTTTTCTTAAATAACCATCAAAGTTTGCGCTTTTTACCCGCTCATAATCATCCCGCATTACAGATGCAGTTAAGGCGATAATGGGGACATCCAAAAATGATTTGATTTGTTCAGCAGCTTGGTAACCGTCCATAACGGGCATACGGATATCCATAATGATAAGGTCAATTTTTTCAGTTTTAGAAAGAGTAATGGCAGAAAGCCCATTTTCGGCTTCAAACACCACTAAGTTAGTACCTTTAAAGCTTTCTTTTAATAGGTCGCGGTTATCACTTACATCATCCACAACTAATATGACGGAAGGTAGGAACTCAATGGCAGGTGTATATGCCTGTGGTGTACTGATGTTATTTTCAGAAAAAACTGAAGGCACATCGACATCTAATAACTGCAGGGTAAAAGTGGTGCCAGTACCCAGTTGGCTAGCCACTAAAATTCGGCCCCCCATCATTTCGATTAAGCGTTGGCTAATCGCTAAACCTAAGCCCGTGCCGCCATATTTTTTATTATCTTGACCTTCTGATTGTTCAAATTCAGCAAAAATAAGTTTTTGTTGATCTGGCGGTATACCAACCCCCGTGTCTTCAATATCGATCAATAAATCAAGTTTGCTGTGGATTTCATCTTCATTGTCTGTCCTAGCTTTTAGGCGGACATAGCCTTGCTCGGTAAACTTAACGGCGTTCCCGATAAGGTTGAACAAAATTTGCCGTATGCGCGTGTCATCCAATAATAAATATTCAGGAATTTTGGGGTCTATTTCTAAAATGAAATCGAGTTTTTTTTCGGCCATTTTTAGCATAAAAACATGGCTAAGTTCGGTAAATAAATGGTGGGGATTACAAACTTTTTTTTCGATACGGAGTTTGCCAGCTTCTATTTTGGATAGATCTAAAATATCATTGATTAAAGCCAGTAAATTTTGGCCAGCAGACTGGATGGTTTTTGCGAATGATTTAAGCTTGGGGTCGTTTATTTGCTCATTCAGAAGTTCTGTAAAGCCTATAATTGCATTTAAGGGTGTGCGGATTTCATGGCTCATGTTAGCTAAAAATGTCGATTTAGCACGGTTAGCTTGTTCAGCTTGCAACATTGCTTTTTCTAACTCTAGAACAGCCAATTTGCGAGCAGTAACATCCTTATTTACGCCAATAATTTTGTTGATTTTATGATTAATATATAGGCTGCTGGCGTTGCAATCGATGGTCAAACGTTTTTGGTCTGGCCTGATAAATTGGAATTCGATATGCTGGTGCACTTCTGTAGATTTCAACGATTCAAAGGCTTCTCGTACACGAGTACGATCATCAATAGCAACAAAACTAAGCCAATTTTCAAATGGCATCTTGTCTTGCCTGATTAAGCCGAAAATTTGATAGGATTTATCATCAAACAAAAAGCTAAAATTTGCCGACAGATCTAGTTCCCAAACACCTAGCTCGGCGAGCTCCGTGGCCAGCGCAAAACGTTCATTTAAGAGATTAATTTTTTCTTCGGATTGCTTCCTGTGGGTAATTTCTTTGGCCATGCGCCAATTCCAAAAAAGCATATAGGCCATTATGCCTAAAAAGATAATAGCCGCTTTAATAAGGGCGGAATAGTCAAGTTCTTCCAGAATTTGATTATTGCCCCAAATATCGTTGATCGTTTGTTTTTCTTTTGGGCTAATAGCATTAAGGGCTTTATTAAATATAGGCACTAATGGTGAAAACTCCTTAGACATACCAAAGCCGAGTTGGCTTTGAAATTCGGTTTTGCCAACCACTCTAACATTGTTGATATTTTGTGCGTTAATTTGATAACTGACTTGGGCCAAAGTGGCAATTAAAGCATCAACTTTACCCGTGGATACTGCGGTTAAACCTTCTTCAACACTGTCAACCCAGTAAAAATGTATGTCTGGGTATTGTCTTAGGATAGGTGGGTTATAACCATAATCTCTAACTAAGGCCAGCTTAAGATGTTTAATTTGTTCAATATTGTCCACATAAATAGCCTGGTCACGCATGCTAATGACGATTGGGCTGCTAAGATAGGCTTGGGTAAATTGAAGCTCAGATGATAAATCGGAATCAATTGTTTCCGATATAATATCCACATCGCCATTTTTTATTTTAGCCAGTGATTGGTTCCAGCTCTGGGAAGGCGAGATATCAATGCTTATGCCTAATTTTGCTTGGATGAGTTTTAAATATTCAGCCACAATACCCCTGTAGTGGCCTTTTTTATCGAAACCTTCATATGGTAGCCAGTTAGGGTCTCCTGTAAAGCGAATATGGGGATGTTCAGCTAACCATTTTTGTTCTTCAGATGTTAGCTCTATCAGATTGCGGTCATGACCAACAATTTGATCTTCTAAGGCATAGAATGAGTTGTTATTAATCTTGCCGTGATCTATCAAGCCTAACCGTACGTAATCCTCCGCTGTTTGTTGATATCGGTTTGGGTCAATTGAGCCTAGTTTTAACAGCTCAGGGATAATCATCTGCCGGGTCATATTGGCCTCATATTGTAATCGCCCTAACGACAGCGCAGGATTATATTTGCTGTTTATTGGTTTTATGAGTTCAACGGGGTGATCGAGTGCGTATTGCCAACCCTTAATGCTAGCAAGACTCATTTTTTTTACGCGTTCTGGGTGTTTGGTTAATTCTTCTTGGTTGGTGAATAAATTATCGCCATAAAAGTCAATGCCATAATTTTGTGGGTTAATAATATTGATGTCGATACCTTGCACTTGAAATTGATACGGTTGACTAGTCAAATAGGCTGAGACGACATCAATTTTTCCATCAATTAAGTCTTGGTAATGAGATGGTTCAAAAGGTGCATTTATGATTTTTGAAGTGCCACCTATTGTTTTTAACAATAAAGCGCTCAGTGGAGCGGCATCACCTGCGTTGCTTAGGCTATAGGCCACTTTTTTGGCAATCATTTCGTAGGGGCTAATAATGCCAGAAGAACGCAGTGAGATAAAAATTAAGGGGGAATGTTGAAAAAACTGGTTCACTAAAACCACTGGCTCACCTTGGAGGTGATAAATCAGCAAGCTACTGTCTGAGGTACCGTATTCAGATTCCCCTGCTAAAACCTGTTTGACGAAATCTTTTTTGAAATTTAATTCTTTTAGGTTTACATCTAAGCCTTCGTCTTTATAAAAGCCTTTCTCGATTGCGGCATAATAGCCAGCAAATTGAAAGCTATGTTGCCATTTTAATTGTAAGTTGATTTTTTCAAGACGAGGGCTGTCAGCAAAACAATTTGTAGATAATGCAAGCGTTAAGCAAATGTACTTTGAAAGTGTCGTGCCAAAAGGGTAGGGCTTGAACAACGCAGGCATGGTTGTTAAGAGGGGGCGGTGTACAGATCGTAAACTAAGACGGCCATTGGACTAGGGCTTATTATTTAGATTCTGCTATGGCGATAAATTCTTCCCGATGGGCTAAGAAAATGTCGACTAGCTCTGGATCAAAATGGGTGCTTCTATTTTCTATTATGTAAGCGATGACATTGTCAATATTCCAAGCATCTTTGTAGCGTCTAGAATGGGTTAAGGCATCAAAAACATCAGCTAACGCGACTATGCGGCCATAAATATGAATATCACTACCTTTAAGCCCTTGAGGGTAGCCAGTGCCATCCCATTTTTCATGATGTTGATGTGCTATGATGGCTGCAGCTTTAATGAGCTTGCGGTCTGATCCTTGCAAAAGTTGATAAGCGTTACCGGCATGTTTTTTCATGATGTTAAATTCTTCTTCGGTATACCGCCCGGGCTTATGAAGAATCTCGGAAGGGATAGTCATCTTGCCGATATCGTGCATAGGGGCGGCATGAAAAATTGTTTCCACATCATCATTGTTTAATGAAGGGTGATATTTGGCTAGTAAAGCTGAAGTATCTGATACGCGTTTAATATGCTTACCAGTCTCGTCCGAGGTGGCTTCCATAAGCTCTGTCAGCATATAGATCATTTCTTTTTGATTGTCTTCTAATTCAGTCAACAATCTTTGCCGTTCCTGTCTAGCTTTATTTTTTAGCTCAATATTATACTGGCAAAGCAGTTCCCGGGCATGGTAGAGCTCTATGTGCGTGCGTACCCGTGCCAGTAGTTCATTGGCATGAAACGGCTTGGTAATATAATCAACAGCACCAAGTTCGAATGCTCTGGTAATTGAATCAATATCGATTTTAGCGGTTAAGATGATTATAGGGATATTTTGGGTTAGCGGATTGGATTTTAGGGTTTCACAAACGGCAAAGCCATCTAGGCCTGGCATCATGATATCCAGTAGGATTAAATCGAAATTCCCATTTTCCTCATGGACAAGACGTAGCGCTTCTGCGCCATTATCAGCAAACGAAAAGTCATAGCTATCCTCTTTTAATATATTCATGGCAACACGAATATTGTCAATAACATCGTCAACAATCAAAAGGCGGCTAGGTGATAGCATAGAAGTGATCCGCTATAAATCAAATAAGCATAGCAACAAATTATTTTATTGTCTAACTTAGCGCTTGACCCTTAATTTTAGTTAAAAATTAATCATTTATTTTTAGCTGGTTAGCAGAATTTCATTCTTGTTCATATTTTGTCAAATTAATATTTGACAGCGTTAAGGTTTAGGGCTATCGTTAAACAAAAGCTATAGTTAATAAAACTAATAGTCACTCATGTTGTCTGATTGATATATAAAAAATGACGAATAAGTTTGTTTTTATAAAATCAATCAATACTTACCAAGCTTTCGTCGGAGGATTTGGTGTATGGCGTCCCTAACAAAACGAATAGTTCAACCCGTTGAGGCTACCCCGTATGTCGAGGGTAACAAAAAAACTCAATCAGTTAATGCAGTTGATTCATCAAATTTTGAGTTAGCTAGCAAATTACAGGCTTGTAAGGCAGATTTAATTTTTATCCTTTCCCAACACCCATTAGTCGGTTCGTGGTTGGTCAATAAATATGGCCAAGATAAGCCAGAAAAAAAACTTGATACGGATGATGATATTTCAGAAGCTAATCCACAGCCAGCCGATAGTCTAGCTGACATAAAACAGCGTTTAAGTGTCTTGAAAGAGTTTGTCTGTAAAGAATATGATGTAAATACATTAGATTTTCAGCAGCAGTCATTAGCTTTGGCAATTGCCCAATATCCCTTTGGGTTTGAAGATATTATCCAACTTGTGGACATAATTCTGAGTTTATTTAAGATTCAAATTGAAGGTAAGCGACTACAAAATAAAAAGATTGACCAACGTTTAGCTTTAATCAAACAGCGAAATTTTTTAAATTTAAATGTTAGTGAAAAATCACTGTCCTACCTTACCGGAAAGTTGACTCAAGCTAGTATGTTGGATCTCATCAATAAGGAAAGCCAATGGCTTAATGCGCGCAAAAAATTAGCGGCTGCAAATTCAGGGTTGGTTTTATTTATAGCCAATCAATACAAAGGTGGCTTTATGGAATTTGAAGATTTAGTCCAAGAAGGCCAAACCGGTTTATTAAAGGCGGTAGATAAATATGACCATCACCTAGGTTTTCAATTTTCTACCTATGCCAGTTATTGGATACGTCAAGCCATTTCCAGAGGGCTGACACGTTCAGAGCGGGTGGTGCGTTTGCCGTTTGGTCAGATGGCTGCTATCAGTAAAGTATACCGGGCAAAAGATGAATATATAGCCATGTATGGCCGAGAGCCCGGTCGACAAGAGCTTGCTGATTTCAGCCAGTTAACCATCGAAGATATTAATACTGTGCTTTCGATTTCGCAAAATGTTATTCCACTTGAACCTAATGAGGAAGAGGAAGAAGCAATTGCCCCCATAAACTTTTTAGAGCAGAATTCATTCAAACATGCGTTTACTAAAATGGCAGAATTTGAATTAAATGGTTTGATTCAAGATGCAATTGCAGGCTTGAGCGAGCGTGAGGCGCAAGTGATTTGCTGCCGCTTTGGTGTTAATTTAGATGAAGAAATGACATTTCAGGAAATAGGAACCCGGCTTAATCTCACTAGGGAACGGGTCAGGCAGATTCAAGTTGTTGCCTTAAACAAAATAAAAAATAATTTTGGCGAACAGCTGATGTGTTTTTTGTGAATCACAGTTTTTGTACTAATGTGTAAGTATCAGCCTGAACGAGGAGAGAGACGATGAAAAAACATATCCCCAACCTGCTTTTTTTGTTGGTGTTCGCTGTCGGTGGAACTCTGATTTTCAACCGAATTAATTCAACCCCGCCAATTGAATCTTCATTGGCTTATTCCACTTTTTTAGAAAAGGTAAAGCATAGACAAGTTGATCAAGTGGATATCAGTGGTCAAATGATAAAAATTCGAACTACGGATGGTCAGAATTATGAAACTTTTAATCCTAGTGACATGCATTTGATTGATGATTTGCTGGCGGCGGATGTCAAAATTCGGACTTTTCCGCCAGCGCAGCCTTCATTCTTAATGCAAATGTTGATGTCTTGGTTTCCAATGTTGCTTTTAGTCGCGGTCTGGATATTTTACATGCGGAAAATGCAAGGTGGGGCAGGTGGCGGGGCGATGAATTTTGGAAAAAGCAAAGCTAAAATGCTCACAGAAGACAAGATGACTGTCAAATTTGCTGATGTTGCCGGTTGTGAAGAGGCTAAAGAAGAGGTAGAGGAACTGGTCGATTTTTTAAAAGACCCACAAAAATTTCAAAAACTGGGTGGCAAAATGCCACGTGGGGTTTTGATGGTGGGTCCCCCAGGAACGGGTAAAACGTTGCTGGCTCGTGCTATTGCGGGTGAGGCGGGGGTTAAGTTTTTCAGTATTTCTGGCTCAGACTTTGTTGAGATGTTTGTTGGTGTGGGTGCTTCACGGGTTAGGGACATGTTTGTTCAGGCCAAAGAAAATTCGCCTTGCATTATCTTTATTGACGAAATTGATGCGGTTGGGCGGCAACGTGGTGGAGCCGGGATGGGCGCAGGCAATGAAGAGCGTGAGCAAACTTTAAATCAACTGTTAGTGGAGATGGATGGTTTTGACGGTAACGAAGGTGTAATTGTCATCGCCGCTACCAACCGTGCCGATGTCTTGGATAAGGCATTACTCAGACCCGGCCGTTTTGACCGCCAAGTTAATGTTGGCTTGCCAGATGTGCGGGGACGTGAGCAAATCCTTAACGTCCATATTAAAAAAGTGCCCGTGGCAGCCGATGTCGAGCTTAAATATATTGCCCGTGGCACGCCAGGTTTTTCAGGTGCCGAGTTAGCCAATGTGGTCAATGAGGCGGCGTTATTTGCGGCTCGTTCAAACAAGCTCGAAGTCAGCATGAATGATTTGGAAAAAGCCAAAGATAAAATATTAATGGGTGCTGAAAAACATACCATGGTCATGAGTGAAGATGATAAGCGTCTTACGGCCTATCATGAAGCTGGACATTGTATAGTCGGACAATTGTCACCTGACCACGATCCGGTTTACAAGGTTAGTATTATGCCTAGGGGTAGGGCATTAGGTATTACTATGTTCTTGCCAGAACGTGACCAATATAGTGCGAGCAAACGTAAACTTGAAAGCCAAATTGCCGGTTTGTTTGGTGGCCGCATTGCTGAGCTTATGATTTATGGTGGTGATCGTGTGACTACTGGCGCTTCTAATGATATTGAACGGGCTACCGAAATGGCCAGGAATATGGTTAAGCGCTGGGGTTTTTCCGAAAAGTTAGGTCCTTTAGTATATGGTGAGGAAGGTGGCCAGCCATTTATGGGGCACCCTGGTGTGCAAGGCAGTTCCGTGTCTAGCAATGTTGCGCATATGATAGATGATGAAATCCGCGCGGTAATTGATAAAAATTATCAGCGTGCAGAAATAATCTTGCAAGACAATATTGATATTTTGCATAGCATGGCAGAAGCCCTCATGAAATGGGAAACGATAGATCGTTTACAAATTGATGATTTGATGGCGCGCAAGGATCCAAAGCCACCAAAAGACAGTAATGATAATCCGGATCGCCATTCTTCCTCAGGCGATAAGAAACAGGAGAAAATTAAATCAGAGGCACCTGTTTCGAATAAGCCAGCCGGGCAGATTTGAGGTGCGCTCATTAGGGGGAAAGGCTAGATTTTTTCCCCTTTTTTTAGTATTTTAACTAGGGACAAACAATCATTTAACGTCATGCTTACAATTTATACACTAAGGGACTAAGTGTATATTCTAATTCGGCATGGGTTTGCTGAGGTGGCTATTTTTAAGCTGGTCTAAAATGTCTTTAAAATGACTATAGTTTTCAATTCGAGTCACATTAAGTTCATTCAGTAAAAGTTGATAATTGTCAGCGCATTTTCCACCGGCCAACAAAGTGGCATCGTTGCCTAAAAGTTTTTTTAGGCGGCGAATTTCTTTAGGCACGACGATATCATCGTGGGGACAACTTATGCCAAGGGCTACCGCAATAGAGCCCGTGTATTTACAGGCTGCAGCAATTTCTTCTGCGGGTAAATTAGCGCCAAGATAAGTTACGTGCCAACCTTTAAATTCCGCAATTATCGAGGCCATCAACGCACCTAGCTCATGTAATTGGCTAATTGGCGTACTGATAACAATGCTGGGGGCGTTGTCTGGTGCTGGATTATTAGTGCGTAAAATATAGGCCATAGAGCGTATTAAGGCTGTCGTCATATGCTCATGTGCTGGCCTAAGTAAACCGGCTTGCCAATTTGAGCCAATTTTATTGAGTAATGGCTCGAGTAAGTTTTCTATAAAAAATTGGGGTTCCAATTCTACAATAGCATTTTCAAAATGGCGTTCTAATTTTTTCGCATCAAACTCGATAACGGCGGCATAGCATTTTTCAATATAATCTTCGGTAAGATATTGTTTGTCTGAGCTGGATTGGTGAGTATCTGCCACTTCAATTAATGGCGTTTCCTCTTTCTTTAGTAAATTGCGTAATTCATCTAGAGACAGTCTAGCGACTTGGCTAATACTATGGCCATTTGAGGTGACTTGGTTAAGCAGTTTAAGCCGGGCGATATCTATATCGTTATAAACCCGTTGTCCACCTTCTGTACGAGTGGGTGTTACAGCTTGATAGCGTCTTTCCCAAGCGCGGATCAAATCGGTTTTCAGCCCAGAGCGTTTAGAGACTGTGCTAATTAGGTATTGTGCTGAACTTTCCTGCTGTTCCGCCATGTTATATGCACTCAAATGAACGATGTTTAAGAGTATACCACGATAATTAGACAATATATTGACAAACCTTAGTTTTTTTGAAGCTAAACTTAGACAAGCTGCGGGCTTAAATGAGCCTTAGGCTAATTTGGATTATGATTTTTGATGAGTTCGGAATAACCTATTTTATAATCTGGGTAAATAAATTGGTAGCCTAAGTTTTTTAAGCGCAAGTTACTACAGCGTTTGTTTTGTGTGAATTCTAGACTTAAATTTTTACGCCGTGGCGCTGGATAGCCGAGCCGTTGGGCTAACCAAGAGACAAGCTCCCAATAACTGACAGGCAGGTCATCACTGGCTAGATAATATTGGTCTAATTGGTGTCCAATAAAGAATTTATTAATTAAAAACAATAACACGGCTACACAATCATGTTGATGGATGCGATTGGTAAAGTATGCTGGCTGTTCTTGGATAAGGGGTTCTTGTTGGGCTATTTTTATTAAGCGCTCCCGTCCGGGGCCATAAATGCCTGAAAATCTCACCACTAAGTTTTTAGGGTTAATTTGAGTAAAGTTAATTTCAGCTTGCCGGATGTAATGGCTGGTAGTAAGTTTGGCTTCGGCTGGGCTATCTTCATCTACCCATTCACCTTGTGATTGGCTATAAACACTAGTTGAAGACACCAATAATCCAGGGGTATTGGCAAAACGTGTGAGTAAATGCTTTAGGCTTGTAATATAAATTGTACGATAACTAGTTTCTGTACGCTCACCGGGTGACAGTAAATACACAACAAAATCAAAATTTGTGCTTAGGTCCGCTAAAGTTTCAGCTAGGGTAATATCCGCTTTTACATAAGTCAGCGTGTTGTCGTCAAAAGGTGGGTTTCGTCTAAGACCAGTGACATGGTGACCTTGTAGTTGGAGCGCTAAACCTAAGTCTGTGCCAATTTTGCCGCAACCTACTATCAAGATTTTAGCCATCGTTTGGAAACTTATAATTGGTTAATTAAACGGAGCTCTTGTGGGTATGGCGATAAATAATAAGACTCTTCAATATAAGGGTCAGGTGATTTTCTAAAATGATGTTTTAATAGTGTCAGCGGCACAATTAGTGGAATTTCCCCATTACGGTAGCGTTCAATCAACTCACAAAGTTCGGCTTTATCGACACTATCCAGCTCTTTTTTTAAGTAACCTTGGATATGCTGTAAGACATTGACATGTTGCTGGCGGGTGACTACTTTTTTCAGCATCTGCATCAGTTGTAAGATGTAAATTCCTGCTGTTTCCATAAGATTATTTTTTGTTGCCTTGGCCACCAATTGGCCTAGTTCACGATAATCCCCGTGACTCATGATGATTAGCTTATGGCGGGCGTGAAAAGTGGTCAGTTTTTGCACGCTAAGATCATCAGCTAGCATTTGCTGCCAACGGTAAAGTACATAAACCCGTTGGATAAAGTTTTCCCGTAAGCCTGGGTCGCCTAGCCGGCCTTCATCCTCTACGGGTAATAGTGGATTATTTTGCATCATAATCTGGGCATAAATTCCGACGCCTTCACGCTTTGGCTGTTGATTAGTATAAACTTTAACGCGTTCCATACCACAGCTAGGTGAGTCTTTTTTCAAGATATAGCCACATAATAAAGCCTGTTGTGGCTTAAGTTTTTCAGCATGTGCACGCAATGGTTCTGTAAAATCTAGGCTGGGATCTTTAACACCGACGCAATGGATTTTGCCTGCCCGATTAACTAAATGTATAGTTGGTCTTGGCGTACCTAAACCGATTTCTACTTCAGGACAAAAGGGCTGAAACTCGAAATACTCACCTAAAGTTCCTGTAATATAGGGATTATGTTTGTGGCTGCCGTCATAGCGGACTAATTCGCCAAGTAAACAACTGCTGATGCCGATAGGGATTTTTTTCATAGCCGAAGACTCTGTAAGTAATACTGTAATTGTAACCGCTAAAGTCTAACTGTCTAGTTAAGCCATCGTAGCAATTTTTGTTCTGTGTTTTGCCAGGCGCTAAGTGCATTTTGGGATATTACAGCTTTATAGCAAGCCGATTCTGGCATTAAAGTGCAGCTAAGCCTATGACTTTTAACAACCTGATATTTACTTATGGTTATTTTACTTTTACGCAATGGGATTTTACTTATGGCATTATTTAATTCAATGGCGGCTAATGCGGCCACTAGATTACCACCTTGCCCTGATTCGCCAAACTGCGTGTCTAGCTTGGCAACTGATGCAGGGCATAAAATTGCACCGTTTAGGATAATTGGGCCACCAGAGCGGGCTTGGGCTATGTTAAAACAAGCATTACGCCAGCAGGCCAGGACCGTGATTACCGAGGACAATGCAACAGTTTTACATGCCCAAACCAGCAGTTTAATTTTCCGTTTTGTCGATGATATTGATGCTATGTTGGATGATGAGATGGGGTTAATTCATATCCGCTCTGCATCGCGTGTTGGTTATAGTGATTTTGGCGTTAACCGTAAACGCTTAGAAAATTTGAGGTTGCAATTGCAAAAACAGCAAGTTATTGAATAAGCGAACTGCTAACCTTAGCAAGCTCGATGTAGATAGTCTCTTCTCACTAGCACAGGAACTATGTCTTTGGCCATTAACGATGATCCCTATAATGCTATTTTGCGGCAGTTGCTACAAGATGTTTTGGATTTGCATGAACGTGTTGAATTACAAGCAAACCAGCGCTTGCAAAAGTACGAAAGCCAATTCCGGTCTGGCGTATTTACTAAAAGTGCGCGTAACCTTGCCCATTATTTAGCCTTAAGGCAAGTGGATTTACGCAGCTTGCAAGACCGTTTAGCACAAGCGGGCTTATCGTCTTTAGGACGCTCCGAAGCATCCGTATTGTCAACATTAAACGCCTTAATCGATATTTTAAGACGGGCTACCGATAACAATTACCAAGCTGGTGATAAAAGTCCGAACGAACTTGGTTTTCATCGTGGCCAACAATTGTTGGAGCAACACACGATTGAGTTATTTGGGCCGTTTCATCAAAATAGTAAAGTCCATATTATGGTTACCTTGGCGCCTGAAGCGGCATGGGATTATGGGCATATTTTTGCTTTAATGGAAACAGGCATGACCTGTGCCAGGATTAATTGTGCGCATGACGATCATAACGCATGGCAAGGGATGATAGGTAATATCCGTCGTGCAGAAATTGAAACCGGTAAATCCTGCCGGATTATGATGGACTTGGCAGGGCATAAAATACGCACGGGTGCCATAGAGTTGGAAACCGCTGTGCAGCATATTAAAACTAAAAAAGATGCTTTAGGTGCGGTTATTCATCCAGGTTATCTGGTTTTTACTCATGAGTCTAATAAACTTGACAGTGTTAATGATGGTAGGCACTTACCGTTTAAGGTAAGTGTTCCGGAAAAAGTGTATACGAAATTAGCAGAGGGTAGGGTGGTTGCTGTTGTTGATGCGCGCCATAAGACTTGCTATTTTAGCATTGGGCATGCTATTTCAAGTACAGAATGGATGGCATCGTGCAATCGCAGCTGCTATTTGCTACCTGGCTCTGAAATGACTTTGTTTGAAACGATGCCAGCGGAAGGTGAAAAACCGCTGGCAAGTTTTAAACTCGGTAATTTTGCCGGTGTTGAAAAGCAAATACGGGTTTTTAAAGACCAATTGCTGTTATTAACTGAAAGTGACCGGCTAGGCGCACCGGCAAAATGTGATGAAAAAGGCAATCAAACAACATTCGCACAGATCGGTTGTACGCTGTCCTCTTTTGTTGATAAATTAAAGCTCGGTGATCCCGTTTGGATTGATGATGGTAAGCTTGGGGCGGTGGTAGAACAGTTGACTAACGAAGGTGCACTGCTGCGTATTACACAGGCGCGTGATGAAGGGGTTTGTATACAAAGTGACAAAGGGGTAAATTTTCCGGAAACCAACTTAACTTTGCCGTCATTGAGTGAAAAAGATTTAATTGACCTTGATTTTGCTTGCGCACATGCCGATTTAATTGGTTTTTCCTTTGTTGAAACCTTGGCTGATATGGATATTCTGATTGATGAACTAGCCAAACGTAATGCCACAGACCTGCCTATCGTAGCTAAAATCGAAACCAATCCCGCAGTTAAAAATCTACCAGACATCATTTTAGGCAGCATAGGCAAACACAGCTTAGGTATTATGATTGCCCGGGGTGATTTGGCGGTGGAACTAGGCAGTGATCGTTTGGCTGAAATTCAAGAAGAGTTGTTATGGCTTTGTGAAGCAGGTCATGTACCCGTGATATGGGCCACGCAAGTGTTAGAGTCTATTGCTAAAAAAGGCATACGGTCTAGGCCAGAATTTACGGATGCGGCTATGGCTGTGCGTGCTGAATGCGTTATGCTGAATAAAGGCCCTTATATATTGGAAGCGATAGAGGCTTTGTTAAATGTGATGATGCGTATGCAGGAGCATCAGCATAAAAAATTCCCACGATTGCGCGCTTTGCAGTGGTAATCGCCTAATCCCCTAAAAAATCACCGCGTTGGTGTTGCCACATCGCATGGTAACGGCCTTTAATATCCAGCAATTGTTGATGTGTGCCTTGTTCAATAATACAGCCATTTTCAAGCACAATAATGCGGTCCATGGTTAAGATGGTGGATAGCCGATGCGCAATGACTATGGCTGTTTTGTGTTTAATCAGTTCGAAAATGGCTACTTGAATTTGTTTTTCAGTTAAGGAGTCCAAGGCGCTAGTCGCTTCATCCAGCACAACAATGGGGGCATCTTCTAGAAAAGCACGGGCAATCGCTATACGTTGTTTTTCACCACCAGATAGTTTAATCCCACGCTCCCCAACTAAAGTCTCCCATTGTTGCGGCAGTTTCTCGATAAATTCTAAGCAATGTGCTTTTTTGGCAGCAGCAAGCAATTGCTCGTCTGAAAATTCACCGTCTAAAGCAATGTTACTACGCACAGAACGATGAAAGAGTTCAGGTTGTTGTGGAACCATTGAAATTTGTTTGCGTAGGGATGTTAGGGTAAACGCTTTGGCGTCGACGCCATCAAAACGAATGCTACCTTGTTGGGGCTCAAGAAAACGGAACAGCAACTTAGTTAATGAAGATTTGCCAGATCCAGATTGGCCAACCAAAGCCACTTTTTCACCGGCTTTAATGGTTAGTGAAAAATCATTAAACAACTTTGGTGAGTTTGCAAAGGCTGTGTTGTAAGCAAATTCTATATGTTCTAAGCTAATTTCACCTTTGTGTATCGTCATATCCTGGGCATTAGCCTTGTCCACTTCCAGATCGGTTTGCCTAAATATTTGGGCCATTTCAGCAGCATCGGCAAGGGCAGTAAAAAAGATGCGGAAATTGCGGCCGAACTCCCATAAGCGCTGGATTAGCATAATCATGATGCTTTGAAATAGCACAAACTCACCGACTTGAAATTGGCCAATTTGCCATTTTTCAATCATCAAATACACCATGAACAATTCAATGGCAAAGGTCATTAGCCCTTGTATGGCAAATGATACAAATATTAGCCCCCATGCCCATTTTTTTCGGTAATAAATAATGTCAGCTGCTTTATTGATCTGTGCTTGCTCGCTCACCTCCATGGCAAACGTTTTAACGATAAAGATATTGCTGATGGCATCAGAATACGCACCACCGAGCTTTGAGTCGGCTATAGCAACGGCTTCATCAAAGCGTAATTTCCAAATGGAATAAGCCATATTCCAGCTTACGAATAAGGCAACCCACAGCAAAAAATACATGGCAAATTCGGGTTGCTGCTGATAAAAGATCACAAAGGAAATCGAGACTGCCAAAATATTCATAATAAACTGGAAAAAGACCCAGTCCATGATGGTTTCAAATGAACGCGAAAAGCGATTAGCTTGTTTGATTAAACTACCGGAGAAACTGTTTTCAAAAAAAGCATATTTTTGTTTTTTGAGCACATCAAAGCAGCGTTTTTCAAGTTGATTTACACCACCGCCTTGGATGGGCACAATGGCTATCTCCACAAGCCGCCAGGATAGCCAAACACCGCCATAAATTAGGGCTATGCTAGATAAGTTGGCTAATAAATTTTGCCGAAGTACGTCAGAATAGGGTCTGGCTAAACCATTGGCGATATTTTTATAATAAACAGGTGCTAAAAAATCCAATAACACCGCGCTGCACAAACCGATTATCGCGAGCAAAAAAAACCATTTCTTTTGCCATAGCACTAAACTGTATTCTTTAAAAATGATATCCATTTTGATTTGTGGTTTTATTTTAAGGTGCGAAAGCGTGGTGTATTAGGTTTATGATGTGCGTAGATCGTTTAATAATAAGCTTAAAACTATAAGCTATGCCTGGTTTATAACTAGACTGGCAAGTGTTTTAAAAACTTGCCCATGTAGGAGATAACTATGAAACCCACATTCTTAGGTAGCAATTGCATTTTACCTTTATTAATGGCCATTAGTTTTTTGGTTGCTTGCGGTCCGTCCGAAAAACCTAAAGCAGCCTTCCCGCAAAAAGTAAAACAGTTTGACCAGGCCACCGTTTTGCAGGGATTGGTTATTGTAAAGGATAAGCCGATAAAGTCGGGGTGGGTTAAAGCCTATCACGGGCAGGACAAATTGCTAGTAGAAGTGGTTTTGCAGGACAGCAACCATTATCTATTAGAAATTCCAGCGCAGACAAAATTGCCTGTGATTTTAAGATATTTTCCTGAGCTGGATAGCCCTCTAAGCGAGCAATTAGTTGTCATAGTTGTTGAACCTAGTATCACGCAATATGATATTAGTTCGTTGACTTCGGCCATTGCAAAAAAAGCGGAGGCCTTAGGCGGCTACACGCGCTCAAATATGATCCTAGCGGCAGAAAGCATGGTTAATGTGCCGGATTCAAATAAGACATCGGCAGGCTTTCGGGGTGATCCGACTAGCCAATATGGTGGCTGGCATTAACGTTGGTGTAAACATTCCAGCATAAAGATTTAGTGGCTATTTAACTTAATTAACCGAGGGTTGGCTTATGCCCTGGCTATGAAAAGCCTAGGTGCTTAATGGCTATGCCTGGAAGCGGGGCTACCAGCTAGCATACAGCTTGCTAGTCTAGCGCTATGGCAGATGTTATAGCCTACAAAGTTACCGCAGCCCGATCGGTCACTTTATTAGCACTTGACGGCATTGTAAGAAAACCGCTATAAAGTGTACCAAACCGCCTGTTGAAATAATAATAACAATCAATCAATATGGTCATTCTATTCACGAAACAATTCACACAGCAAGTGCGGATTAAGGCTTTAAGCTTAGTCTGCCACGTTAGCGCCATAGTAAGTTTTTGCCTGCCACCCGCGTGGACTTGGTAAGGATGGCGGCTTTCCAAAACATGCGTTTTTCAGGCGTTGGCGGCTTTATAAATCGCCTACAAACGCTTTTTGTCGGCATTTTACGAATATGGACTATCCCAATCGTGTTAATGCTGAGCGTAGCTTCTGGCTTTACAACATACTACGGCATGTCGCATTTTATTACGCCTTGGATAGCATTGGTGATTACCGTAGCCATTCAGTCGATTATTGTGATTTGCTCGCTCGAAATCGCCAACATTCATTGGCAAGCGAATCGGGTACGTTACATGAGTGTATTGCTATCCTTAATGATAGCAATCATGGCATCGATTACATTTTCATATTTTAAGTTTTACGAAATTTCACAGCAACAAACTATTCATATCGACCGTTTAAACCAGATTAAATTTACTATTAACGGTTATTTAAACAAAATTCTGTTAGTTAAAACTGAAATTTTGGCGGAACAGCGTAAAGATTTAGAGCAGGCCTCTAAAGAAGCCTCTGCCGCTTATTTTGGTACCCATCCATTGATATTTGCCAATAAAAACCAAGTGGGTGAAGGGCCTTTTTGGCGCCATTACAATCAACTCTACCAAGATAAAAAACAACGTTTCAGTGAGTTGGAAGCAGCGTTTTCTGCGTTTGATAATGACCTGAGGCAATTGCAGGACAGCATTAGGCAATTGGGTTTGGCAGAAGATGAAAATGCAGCCTATCAAGCCGTGTTGGTTGCCTTTAACAATGCCCAGCTTAAATTTAGTCAATTAGCAACCGGTTTGGGCAAAGTTGTGCCTGAAGCGCCAGTCTTGATGAGCTATGCCCAATTCATCTTACCCGTACAACCGGCTTTTTCAATGTGGCAAGGGTTTTCCTGGTTTGCATTCATTTGTGCCGCCATGGTGGATTTTTTTACCGTATTGCTATCTTATCGTTTGGAATTTACAGCGCCTGGGCCATTAACAGGACGGGAGCAAGATTTAATTTTTGAATGCTTAAAACAATTCACCGAGTTTCGGATCAATGGTAATGATGAATTGGAAATCGTCATTGAAAAATCAGAATTGGAGAAGGCTAGGCGTTATTCCGATTGGCCGAGGATGTTTGCTATCGGATTTTTGTTAAGCCGTGGCTTTTTGCGTAAAGTGGACGGCCGCACTGTTGAGTTTGCGCCTAACCTCTATCCGTTGGTTGCAGAACATATGGCTGATAAAATTCAAGCACTCAAAGCTGCATCAACATCAGCCATATCGGTTGCCAGCCATGAATAAGCAACTCTCTGAGTTGGAACAATGGTTCAGGGATGGCGAGTTAAGTCTGCACGAGCATCAACAGTTGCTGTGGGAGCCTGGTTTTGATGCTGAACGCTGTCTGATTAAAACCCAATTAGGTTTTTATCAACGGGTATTTTCAAAGCCACCTGGTTTTGTTCCGCGTTTTTTTCATACGCTCTATCCGTTGCCATTAGCGCATTGGCTCATGCAGACGTCGATCATTCTTTATGATGGTTTTTGCATAATGGCAGCAGAATTAGATATACGCTTTCAGGCCACCTTAAACTACGCCACTAGGAATCTTGAATATTTGCCGGACATAAATAGTCATATTAAACAATCTTATGAGGAATTAATTAAAGATGCTGTTGAAGGCGAGCTGCTTAGTCTAAGCGATGGCGAATGGATAGATGGGGGTTTACAACCTTTAGAAAAAAAAATTGCCGATTTAATTCAAGAATTGCTGGTAATAAAAGATTTACAGTGCCGAGTTTTTTGCAATTTAAAGCCTGAGTTCCAACGCTTGGATGAGAGTGCGCAAACAGAGGGTTTATTTATGCGCCAATCGGTTTATTTAAATATACTGAAAAAGAACTTTGAATTTCAAGATCAACAAAATCAGGAAAAAATACGCCAGCAAGAGGCTTTAGAAAACCAAAATCTGCTTTATAAGCAAAATCAATTGCAGCGTTTTAACCGGGAAGATGAGCTGAAGCGGTTAAAAGTATTACAAGATAATGAGAATGCGCAACAGTTGCTTAAAGATCAGGAAAAACTGGCCAGTGAGCAATATAAAATTGAAAAACGCTTACAGGCCGAAAAAATTAAGCATGAAAATGCCTTAAAGGAGTTGGCTTGGCAAGCAGAAATTGAACAGCAAAAAAAATATCAAGCTTTACAAAGACAAGTGGAGCAACAAGGCCATAAAGACCAACTTATCCATAAAACCCAGTTAAAAGACGCAGAACTGGAGATGGAGGTTAAAGCTTATGAACAGCAACAAGTGCGTTGGAATGCCGCGAAAGAGCGTCATCATTACGAACAAATTAAGCAGGAGCAACAATTTAAACAATTAGAGTTTGAGATTGAATTAAAGCGCCAACAACTTCAAGAGAGCGAAAAAAAGAAAATTGAAGGGCAACTTTTTGCGGAAAAAATCAAGCATGAAACCCGAATAAAAGAATTGCAATTGCTCGCAGAGGTGGAGAGCCAAGAAAAGCGTTTTGAAGCAACGCAAAACTCTGAAGAATATTTACGACGGGAAATCGAATTACTGATCTTGGAAAAGCAAAGGGCAGAACTCAATGGTATGTTGAAAAAAGAGGCTCAAAAACCTGATGCAAATACCAATGAATGAATGCTTAGTGAGTTTTTTAGGCAGATGGTAGAAATTTACCAACCAATAAGGTCTGTTTAAGGTTTAGCGTATACCTAAAGACTGTCTTTAAAACTAAGCATTGTCCATCTTAAGTTAGTCGAAAGCTTAAAAACTTCGACTAACTTAGGACGAACGCTGCAATTATTAAAGCATTGTACTAATCAGTTATGACTCAGTGTCTGGTTCACGCCTGATTATAGGTTCTGCTACAGGTGGGGTTGTTTTTATTTCAACTATAGCTTTAACGGGAACCGGGGGTAAAGGACGTTGTATGGGTTCAACGACAGCTGGCGTGTTATGGCTTTGCGTTGGTTCTTGATGATTAATTTTTTCAATTCTTTCGGCAAAATTGTTGGCATAAGACGACGCTGGTTGGCTGGCTGCCTGGGGATCAGGTACAGTTGGCACCGGTGCTGCCTCTGTGTTATTGGTCAGGTTTTCGCCTGTCTCATCAGTCATTGGGCGTTTGTGATTGGGGTTACGTGAACGTCTACGAGGGCCTCTCCGATTTCTGTTGTTGGCGCGTCTTTCATTTGGTACAGCAGTGCCATCGGTTATTTCAGGGTTAACTGCGTTTTGGGCTTCGTCTTGTTCTTCAACTGCAGCGACCTTTTGCACCGTGTTGTTTGTACCCGTTTCTGCGGGACTGTTTTTATGAACATGATTACGTGGTGTCCGATGAGGACGGGCTTGGTTTTGATGCCTTCTTGGTTCCGGCTTAGCGGCAGCGTTATCTTCTGAGGCCGAGGTTTTAAATTCTACATCGGTGCTGGTGTCTTTACTATCTTGGCCGTCATCTTTACTGGCACCCACTAATTTTTGCCAAAAACGCTTGATAAGACTGGCTGAAGCGGTCTTGTTTTGCATTGGGGCGGGCGAGTCTGGCAAAAATTCTTTAATGGCTGCGGTTTCAAATTTTTGCTTAACTTGCTGGGCAAAGTCAGGCAGTGCAATTTCTTCTTCTTTAATTAATTGGTAGCTAGATTTATCTTCTGGCACATCTTTTTCTTTAATGCGTTCAATATTATACGCAGGCGTTTCTAAATGTTTGCTAGGTAACACGACAATGTCAACATCTAGCTTGGTTTCTATGCGTTCGATAGCGGTACGTTTTTCATTTAATAAAAATGTAGCAGCGTCAATCGGTAAATGGGCAATGACTTTTTCAGTGCCTTTTTTCATAGCCTCTTCTTCTAGGATACGTAATACCGCTAAAGCAACCGATTCAACGTTACGGATAGTGCCTTGGCCTTTACAGCGAGGGCAAGGCAATTGGGTGGCATCGCCCAAAGAGGGGCGCATGCGCTGCCTGGACATTTCCAACAAGCCAAAACGGGAGATGCGCCCGGTTTGAATTCTGGCGCGATCAATTTTTAACGCGTCTTTTAAGCGTGTTTCTACTGTGCGCTGATTTTTGTTAGACATCATGTCGATGAAATCAATCACAAACAGGCCGCCTAAATCCCTTAGCCTAAGTTGACGGGCAATTTCATCAGCCGCTTCTAAATTTGTATTGAGCGCGGTTTCTTCAATATCGCTGCCTTTCGTGGCACGTGCTGAGTTAATGTCTATTGATGTTAAGGCCTCAGTATGATCAATCATAATTGATCCGCCTGACGGTAGCGAAACTTCCCGGCCATAAGCCATTTCTATCTGTGATTCAATTTGGTATCGGCTAAATAACGGCACAGTGTCATGGTATAGCTTTGCTTTAGGCAAAAAATGTGGCATGACTTGTTTGAGAAATTTTTGTACCAATTTAAAAGCATCTTCGTTATCGATTAGGATTTCATCGATATTGCCGCGTAAATGGTCACGTAATGCCCGGATGATGACATTGCTTTCCTGAAATACTAGAAATGGTGCAGATTGTTCGCTGGAAGAACGTTCGATGGCTTCCCAAAGTTGCATAAGGTAATTTAAGTCCCATTGCAATTCTTCGGCATTTTTACCGCAACCTGCAGTACGCACGATTAAGCCCATACTGTCCGGAATTTCCAGGGCGGCCATTACCTCACGCAGTTCATTGCGGGTGTCACCTTCGATCCGTCTTGAAATGCCGCCAGCTTTTGGGTTGTTGGGCATTAGCACCAAATATGTGCCGGCTAAACTGATGTAAGTAGTTAGAGCCGCGCCTTTGTTGCCGCGCTCTTCTTTCTCAATCTGAACAACGATCTCTTGGCCTTCCCGGATCAAATCTTTTATGGCAGGGCGGCGACCTTCAGTATCCGAGCCTTCTTGCAGTTGGCGATAATCAGGTGAAATTTCTTTAAAGGGCAAAAAACCATGTTTTTCCGCACCATAGTTAACAAAAGCAGCTTCTAAGCTGGGTTCTACCCGCGTGATGGTTCCTTTATAAATATTGGATTTTTTTTGTTCTTTTGAAGGGAGTTCGATGTCAAAATCGTATAGTTTTTGGCCATCTACCAAAGCAACCCGCAGTTCTTCGGCCTGCGTAGCATTGATAAGCATTCTTTTCATTTTGTATCCTTGTGGTGTCCTGCTCCGTAATCAGATGTTACCGATTTGACTGTATATCATTATGCCCGGCTATGGGTTGTACCGTCTTTAAAGGGAGCCGAATACGCCATTATTGCGATATTGCTCCGCCTGGAATTGGCAATGCGGTAAAAGCCAGGTCTAAAAGTAATGTTCAGTCTTGTTGTAAATCTGTGTTAAACAGGAATTAAAAATCGTTCGTCAAGGGTCGAACGCCAACCCGAAATCGTTTGGAAAACTTGGCCGAGGGCTTTCAAGTGTTCCGTTAGTTGTCTTGGGGCATGCTCTTATTTTAGGCAAGCCGTGCAAAAGTATATTTTTTATGAGAAAACTTGCTTAATATAGCAACCTTATGGCTACACATCAATTTAAGAATCAATCATGACGGGATGCTGTTATTATTTGTGCTATGGATACTGAATTACAAGGTGCGGCTACCCCCGTCCAATTTATCGAAATCACTGAAGAAAACTGCGACCAGCGGTTAGATAATTTTTTAATCACGCGTTTAAAAGGCGTGCCTAAAAGCCGAATTTACCGGATTGTCCGTAAAGGTGAAGTACGTGTCAACAAAGGCCGCGTTGAGGTTAATTATCGCTTAATTGCGGGTGATATTGTTAGGATTCCACCGCTTAGACTGGCGGAAAAACCTGAGGTAGCGTTTATTTCGAATAATTTGCGGGATTCATTGGCCGCTCAAATATTATTTGAGGATGAGGCTTTTTTAGTCTTGAATAAACCGGCTGGTTATCCCGTGCATGGTGGGAGTGGGATAAATTGCGGTATTATTGAAGGGCTTAGGCAAATAAGACCCAATGCGCACTTTTTGGAATTAGTGCATCGTCTGGATCGTGATACTTCAGGGTGTTTGTTAATTGCCAAAAAACGCAGTGCTTTACGGAGTTTGCATGAGCAGTTTCGTGAAGACCAAGTGCAAAAGACTTATTTAGCACTGTTGGCTGGGCAATGGGCAAAAGTTCAGCAACGGGTAACCGCACCCTTGCAAAAAAACATCAACAAAGGGGGCGAGCGTATGGTCGTGGTCAGCCAAACCGGTAAGCCTGCTGAAACGATGTTTAAACGTTTAAAATTGTTTTTAGAAGCCACCTTAGTTGAGGCTTCCCCTAAAACAGGCCGCACCCATCAAATCCGCGTACATGCCGCTTGGTTAGGGCATCCCATAGTCAGTGACGAAAGATATGGCTTGGATGAAGTCAATCAGCAGTTTAAGAAAAAAGGCTATAAACGTTTATTTTTACATGCGGAAAAATTAACCTTTAGGCACCCTGTCACAGGCGAAAATATGACAATTAAAGCGCCATTGCCCAAACAGTTGGAAGAACAGTTAAGCCATGAACAATCGGTATGATTTAATTATTTTCGATTGGGATGGTACGTTGATGAATTCTATAGACTGGATAGTCTTTTGTTTACAACAAGCTGCAAAGCTATGCCAATGTCCCGTTCCTGATGAGCAAGCTGCAAAAGATGTCATTGGTTTGAGCATTGAAGTGGCGATGGACACACTGTTTCCTGAAGCGGATGGGATGCTCCGCAAGCAGTTGGTGGCGCAATATAGTCAGGTTTATAGTTCCCGTGAAATTAGCCGTGAAGATCTATTTCCGGGTGTTTATGACATGCTCGTGCAATTACAGCAAAATGGTTATCAATTAGCTGTCGCCACTGGAAAAAATCGGCGTGGCTTAGTCAAAGCCTTAGCGGCAACAGGAACTGGCGATTTATTTGGTGTTACCCGATGTGCCGATGAAACGGCATCCAAACCTAATCCTAAAATGGTTTATGAAATTCTTAAGCACACTCAGGTTACAAATCAACGGGCGCTATTGGTGGGTGATTCAATCCACGACCTGCAAATGGCGCTTAATGCTGAAGTTGCGGCCATCGGGGTAGCTTGTGGTGTGCACTCAGAAGATCGGCTTAAGCAATATCAACCTTTGCTATGTATACAGCAATCAACTCAATTAATCGATATTATCGGAGGGTAAACCTTAATGGAAAATCAACAGGATAATCAGAAGGTAGGCTGGGAGCGTGAATTAATTGAAAAAATAGCGCTTGCAGCGGTCACTGAACAAAGACGTGCCCGGCGCTGGGGTATCTTTTTTAAATCGTTAATGTTTTTATACTTATTAGCGGTTTTGGGGGTTGCCTTTTTTCCTAAGTTAAAACAGGAAATGGGTGTTGATGGCAGTGACCATACAGCTATTATCGATTTGGTGGGGACGATTGCCGAAAACAAGGAAGTAACAGCAGAAAACGTTATTGAAAGTTTACGTAATGCAGTCAAAGACAAGCACACCAAAGGCGTCATATTGCATGCCAACTCACCTGGTGGCAGCCCCGTGCAATCGGCTTATGTCTATGAAGAAATTAGAAATATTAAAAAGGAACATCCCAATTTACCCATATTTGCGGTGGTAAGTGACATCTGTGCCTCGGGGTGTTACTACATTGCTTCGGCTGCTGATAAAATTTATGTAAGCCCTGCCAGTATAGTTGGTTCTATAGGTGTGATCATGGACGGTTTTGGTTTTGTCGATAGTATGGCAAAGTTTGGTGTAGAACGGCGTTTGATTACAGCGGGTGAGCATAAAGCTTTGTTGGATCCTTTTTCACCTTCAAAACCCGATGAAACGGAATACATGCATGGTTTACTGGAACAAGTGCATCAACAATTCATCAGCGCGGTGAAAGCAGGTCGGGGTGACCGCCTTAAAGAATTCCCTGAAATGTTTTCTGGTTTAGTTTGGACGGGTGAAGCAAGTGTAAAATTGGGTATCGCAGACGATTTCGGTAATGATGATTATGTGGCTAAAAATATTATCGGTGTTAAAGAAAAAGTTAATTTTACCCAACAAGAACGTTTATTAGATAAATTAGCCGGTAAGTTAGGGGCTTCTTTTGGACATGCCTTAGGCAGTTTTTGGCAACGGATACTATTAAAGTAGTTTGGTTCATTTAAAATTCATGTGTTTCTCGTTATTATTAACGCAACTGATTTACAGGCTTTTGATGTGTTGTTAATAACCCGTGTGAAAAAAATTATTTTGTACATTCTTTGCTGGATGGTGCTGCTATATTCAGCGCAGGCGAGTGCGCGCATAAGCTTGGATGATGCGGTCAGGCAATTAGTCCAGCAAGGCCAAAAGCGGGTGTTGGGGGCGCAAACAGAAATTGTGGATGGCCGTGAAGTTTACGTGATCAAAGTTTTAACACCCGATGGCCGCGTCATCCAGTACTTGGTGGATACCGAAACGGGTCAGGTCATCAATTAACTATTAAAGGACTATTATGCGTATTTTAGTGGTTGAAGATGAAAACATACTTTGCCAACAAATCCAGCATTTTTTTGCAGATAAAGGTTATGCCGTTGATGTTGCTAATACCGGGAAAGATGGCTTATTTATGGCCACCGAATATCCCATAGACGCAGCAGTTGTAGATATAGGCTTACCTGATTTCTCAGGTATAGAACTTATCCGGCAATTACGCAAGAAAGATATCAAAGTGCCTATCCTTATCTTGACTGCCCGTAGCCGATGGCAGGAAAAAGTTGAAGGTTTAGAAGCGGGTGCAGATGATTATTTAGTCAAGCCGTTCCATTATGAAGAATTACAAGCCCGCTTAAATGCCTTAATTCGGCGCTCCGCAGGCCTTGCCCACCCAGTTCTTAAGTTTGGCCAAATTGAGTTAGATACCGTGGCGCAAGAAGTTTTGCTAGGCAATGAAAAACTTGAGTTAACCGCTTATGAGTACAAAGTGCTTGAATATTTGATGTTACATAAGGGTGAGGTGATATCTAAAGCCGTTTTGACAGACCACATTTACGATGAAGATTTTGAGCGTGATAGTAATGTGATTGAAGTTTTTATCGGACGGTTAAGAAAAAAAATAGATCCAGATGGCACGTTAAAACCCATAGAAACGCTACGTGGTAGAGGCTACCGCGTGCCTATAAATCCTGAATAAAGTTTTTATTGCTGTGCAAATCAGGTCACTGAATTTTCGGCTACTCATGTCGACGGCGTTAGTTTTGGTCGCTTTTTTTGCGATTGTCGCTTTCGTTTTAGAGCGTAGTTTTCGGGAAAGTGCCGAGCAAACCTTGAAAGAGAAGCTCCAAGTACAAATTTATGCACTATTGTCTGCGGCAGATCTAAAAGATTCTGGTGAGCTGACCATGCCACCTAATCTACCAGAACCGAGGTTAACTAATCCTGGCTCTGGGCTCTATGGGTTTATTCAACTTATCCGTAAAACGCCGACCTTAATTTGGCATTCGCCTTCCGCTATTGGCCTTGGCCAACCCACTATCCCGCCCGATTTAAGTCCTGGCCACTCGGTTTTTCTACTTGATGATCAAGGCCGTTATGCTTTGCATTACAATGTAATTTGGAGTAGCCGGCGCCATGTGGAACGTGAATTTGTTTTTACGGTGACGGAAGATATTGAGTTTGTTGGCAACCAAGTACAGCAATTTCGGGCATCATTAAGTTTATGGTTATTAGTCATAGGCTTTTGCTTAATCTTAATCCAATTTTTGGTATTACGCTGGAGTTTAAAACCTCTACGCATCATGGTTAAAGATTTGGCAGCCATTGAAAAAGGTGAAAAAAACCGTTTGGATGGCGTTTATAGTACGGAATTACAGGGCTTGGCCGAGAATCTTAATACCTTAATCAATAGTGCGCGTACACATTTAGAGCGCTATCGCAATACCTTGGCCGATCTTGCCCATAGCTTAAAAACGCCATTGGCTATTTTAAGGGGTTGCAGCGAGTCTTTTATTGATAATAAAGAGACTGTGCAAGAACAAATTAACCGAATGAACGATATTGTGGATTATCAGCTCCAGCGCGCAGCGGCAAAAGGCGAACAAAAAATAACTGGGGGAGCTGATTTATCAGCGGTCATTACTAAAATAATCAGTTCGTTAAAAAAAGTCTACCTGGATAAACATATCGTGTTTAGTGTCAGTGTACCGCCAAGCTGTTTGATTTATTGTGAGGAGGGCGATTTGTATGAAATTGCAGGGAATCTGCTCGATAATGCCTGCAAATGGTGCCAAGGAAAAGTTAATGTCAACATCTCATTAAAAAATAATAAAGCCAATGGTGATTTTTCGGTGATGTTACAAATTGATGATGATGGTGCGGGTATTCCAGAGGGTAAGCTTAGGGAAATTTTAAAGCGCGGTGTGCGTGCAGATGAAAATATCCATGGCCATGGTATCGGTATGGCTGTGGTGAATGAGTTAGTCGGCTTATTAGGAGGAAAGCTATTAGGCCTTAAAAGTAAAGTTTTGGGGGGTATGTGTTGGCGTGTTTATTGGCCTTAAATCTATAAATCCTGTGCCATCACTAATCTTAAAGACAGGTAGGCACAGATGAACATTTTTTTGCAAATATTTTTTACGTAAAACTAGATTGCGTTTTTGCCAACATGATGTCAGCACCTGTCTTGAAAGTGGGTTGTTGTTTAGGTATTTCTGTAGCGTTTAAATTAAGTTTATAGCCAAAACCCTTAACGTTGATCAGCCATTGTGGGTTGTTTGGATCCGGCTCAATTTTTTTACGAAGTAAATGAATGTACTGATATAAATCTAATTTTGTGGCGCGGTTGTTTTCTGGCCAAAGATGGTTAATGATCTGTTCGGCTTTAAATATACGTTCTACATCAGTGTTTAACAGTTCTATCAAGCCATATTCTTTCGGAGTAAGCTTTACTTTGTAAGAGTACACAAAAACGCATTTGTTTTGCTCATCTACTATAAAGTCATTATTTTTTTGTTTTTGTGGTAGAGGGTAAGTATGCGTAAGTAGGCTTGCCTTATGTTTATTGTCTAAGTGGCTAGACCTTCTGTCGTTAACAAAACGCCTTTCGGAAATATTTCTTCTATTGATGTTTTGCTGGTTAAAAAATCGGGTTTTAATGTATTGGTCTATAGCGGCTATATCCATGGTGTCGTTAATGATGAAATCGAGCCATGCATAGACATCTAGGGGTATGAGTTGTGCGTGATCTTTATTGAGGCCACAGATTTTAAGATGGTTATATAAACTAGATTGTCTTAAAGTATTGATCTCAAAGCCTTTATGTTTTATTTCTAGCCATGTTAAGGGTAAAATGACAAACATGGGTTGTAGGTCATCTAAAGCATTAATATTGCTGAGGCTTAGGTCTAGTGAGGTGATTGATAGATTGTTGCTATAGCCGTAACCTTTTAATAAGGCGAGCAAGCATTCGTCGTTATCAAAAACTACAATATTATTTGTTATTTTCATAAGATTAATCTGATTGCCAAGGGCGGTAGTTGAACAAAGGTAGTCATCAAAAAACTCAACGACAGTATATTGTCCAGCTCCCTTGGTATCAGTTAATTAATTCACACAAGTTGTGGGATTTACTAATTAGTTCGGATTAAACGTAGTCAAATTTTATGAGAGCGCGTTTGATAACTTACTAAAACTTGGGTAATTCTTCTAGATTCAAATCATGCAGAGAAGCAAGGGGTCATGATAAGGCTATCTAAACAATAGTCTGCGAATGTAAAGTTAGTGGATTTGTTATGGGTGACGACGTAACGTTAAACACTATTGTTTAATGTTTGGATTGTGTATCCGACCTAGTTTTTCATAGTCTATGAAATGGCCAATTTATCTATATATCCAGCTTACTTGAGCTAATTTCGGGATTGGTGTTTTTATTTTTGCAATGGATTTGATAACGCGAGGGATTGCTTATTTAATAGATAAAATCTATTAAAATAATAAAAACATTCAATTTTTCAAATTAGTGCGGACCCCGTATATTAATCTCCAAGCCGAACTAAACGTTTTTTGTTGAGTCTTAAGAGTTGTAAGAACGCTAAAAAACGTGGCTGAATGAGAAATGTTTAATTTTGGAGAAAAGCCATGAATATAAAATTATTAAAATATACACTCGCTATGACTAGCTTATTATGGGCTATTAGCGCTAATGCTGCTGAACTTGAAAGAACTACTGGATTAATTTACAACAACCAGGCAAATGGGCCTGCAATACATAGTTATGACAATCGGTATCCTGAAAAAACAGTAAGTGCTGCGCGCTTGGTTTATGTGAATACTGCTTATGGGCCAGCACTTTATAGTTATCCAAGAAATGCGCAGGATACAACGGCTGAAATTAATGTGGAATATGTTAGCAATGCTTATGGGCCAGCTATTTATAGTTATCCTTTTAATCATCGGAAACCAGTTACCGATTATAAATTAAAGCTATCTGGGCTTAATACCCCAAGCAATATTCAATAAGATTCCGCGTTGTGCGGTTTTTACTTGTCATTTTGGCTATGCCAACCGTTTTTAGCTAGGCGCAACGCTATTTATAGTTTTCTGTTTTATTTAGTCTATGGGTGAATACAAGATATACATGCATAGACTAATCTACGCCTTTGCTATGGTTTTCCATGCGCCGCAGAAACTCGGCCATGATTAACTGATAAAGTTCGTCGCCTAAATAACGGTCTTCAATGCCGCTGTCTATATTTGGGTTGTCATTGACTTCTATTACATAACCTTTGCCATTTTTTTCTTTTACATCCACGCCGTATAAGCCATTGCCTATGGCTTGGGTGGCTTTAAGCGCAGCTTCTAAAACAGCTTTGGGCACTTCAAAAGTTGCTAAAGTGTCAAAATCACCACTATCAACCCGATTATTACCATGGCGATAAATTTGCCAATGGTTTTTTACCATGTAATAGCGGCAGGCAAATAACGCCTTGTGATTGAAAATACCAATACGCCAATCAAAGTCGGTATAAAAAAACTCTTGTGCGAGCAATAAAGCAGATTTTTGGAAAAGCTCCTCAACTTTGCTTTCTAACTCTTGGCGGTTGTTGACTTTAACAATGCCACGTGAAAATGAGCCATCTGGGATTTTAACCACTACAGGAAAACCAGCTTCAACTTCCAGTTGATTTAAATGGCTTTGATTGCCTTTGTGTAATAGCCAGGTTTTTGGCGTAGGCACATGCTGGGTACGAAAAAGATCTGCCAAATAGACTTTATTGGCACATCGCAGCATAGAGGTTGGATCGTCGATGACCACTAGGCCTTCAGCTTCGGCTTTTTTTGCAAAGCGGTAAGTATGGTGGTCTATTCCAGTCGTTTCACGTATGAATAGGCCATCAAATTCAGGCAAACGCACATAATCTTTAGGGGCGATGAGTTCAACTTCTATCCCTAATTGCCGCCCGATTGTAATGAATTTTTTAAGCGCACCACGATTGCTTGGGGGCAAACGTTCTTCAGGATTAATTAAAATAGCAAGGTCATAACGGGCATTTTTGCGGGTACGGCCCTTACGCCATACTTTTTTGCTGAATTTATCTAAGGCATCAGCAAATACTATTTCCAGATCTTCTGGAAGATTGTGGTATGGGATGGCTTTTAAACCAGCGATTTCCCATTGCTGCCGATAACGTAGGCTAATTTCTAAAACAGGGCAGGAAAAGCGTTCAAAGAGCAGGCGTGTAAGTTCTTGAAAGCCAGATTCTGGCGTGGTGCCAAAATAACTTAAAATGGTAATTTCCTGGTCGGTACGGTGGCTTTTTAACGTGCGTGCTAAAGTTTGTAGCAAGTTTTCCAATTGTAGGCGATAGAGCGATTTTTTTCCTAAATCATTCAAAACTTTAACTGATGGGATGACATGGTGGCCTCTGGCTTCGGCGAGTAAGGAGCAATAGTAGCCATCTGATAAGTAGCGGTAACTGCTGCAAAGATTAATGATACGGACACGAAGTTGTGATTCTGTAGTGGGCAAAGCCAAATAGTCCTCAAAGGAAATTACTTGCTCGCTAGGGTAATAAGGGCTCCAATCGGTAAGGCTGTCAACAACCAGTAACGTGCGTGCCATAGAAAAACATCCTTGGTCAGTTAAACGATTTACAATGGGCAAGAATTCTACATAAAGTGTTTCTTTATGCTTGAAGTTTTTTAAGGGTGGGGCAGACTACTCATGTCCCTATGTGTCAAAAAACCACGGTCAATCTATGTTGAATCCTGTATTTTACAAAGCTCCCGATGCCAATTTGTTTCCTATAAATTATGCGATGGCACGGCAACAATGGCTTAGTCAACTAGAAGCTTTGAAAAGTGCAAATTTTCATTTAACTTTCCCCTATTCTGGCGGACAAGGTCCTGATGGTGATGCCTTATTTACCGATAGTGTTTGGCTAGGGCCTAAAAATGCAGCTAAGGTTTTAGTGCTCCTTGCCGGTACCCATGGTGTCGAAGGCTTTGCCGGTTCGGCAGTGCAGCTAGATCTGTTACAGGCACTTATTAAAGGAAGAGCGGGAATAGCACCTGACATTGCTATTTTGTTAGTCCATGCGTTAACGCCCTGGGGATATGCTTGGTTACGCCGATGTGATGCCGAAGGTATAGACCTTAACCGTAATATGATTGATTTTACTGCCCCATTACCTATCAATGTGGGGTATGAAGAGCTGTTACCTGTGTTTGCAACATTAGATGTCAAACAACGTGAGCAGGCATTTATGGAATGGGAAAAGTTAAACGGGCGGGCATCATTAGAGAGTGCAATTAGTGCTGGCCAATATATTGATCCGACCGGGCCATTTTATGGTGGGCAAACCCCCGCGCATGGGCGTTTGGTGTGTGAAGATTTAATACAGCATTATACTTTGGCGCAAAAAAACCTAGCTGTCATTGATATCCACAGCGGCCTTGGCCCTTATGGCTATGGCGAGATTATTTGTGACCATCAGCCGGACAGTAAAGGTGCCGCTGTGGCTGGTTTGTGGTTTGGCGATGCCTGTACTTTACCTTGGCTAGGCACTTCATTTTCGGTGCCTAAGTTGGGTTTATTGGATTATGCCTGGCATAACATCATGAATCAAAGTAGTTGCTATGTAACGTTAGAGTTTGGCACGTTTAGGACAGATCAATTATTTGAAGTGCTACTTCATGATCATCAGTTGTGGGCACAAAAGGGTAATCTTAAGGCACGCCTTGAGCATAGCGAACATATGAGGCGACATTTTTGCCCGGATGACCCGTTTTGGAAAGAATTGGTATTATTTCGTGCCAGGCAAGTTATTTCGCAGGCTTTGGCCGGATTGGCCGCGATATGACAAGCCCTATGGTAAATATCCGCGCGTCGGACCTCTATGACTTAAACGCGTTGGTTGAACTTGAAAAAGCCTGTTTTGATTGTGATCAATTGAGTCGGCGAAGTTTCCGGCATTGGCTGACTACACAGCATAGGGCTTTGTTAGTCGCTGAAATTAATCATCAAATTGCCGGCTATATTTTGGTGATTTATCATCCCGGAACACGTTTAGCCCGTATCTATTCGGTTGCGGTAGGCCAACATTTCCGTAGTTTGGGTATTGGTAAATTATTGATGGCAGCGGGGGAACAAGCTGCGCGTGATGATGGCAGATTATATTTACGTTTAGAGGTCAGCGTGGATAACATTGCAGCCATTAATCTGTACGAAGCGATGGGCTTTAAAAAATTTGGTATTTATCGGGATTACTACGAAGATCATAAAGACGCTTTGCGCTACCAAAAGCGTATTAGGCGTTTTGGGGGTACATTAACTCATCGCCAAGTACATTGGCTACGGCAAACCACTGCTTTTACCTGTGGGCCTGCTTCATTAATGATGGCTATGCATGGGATTAATCAACATTATTTACCTTCCCAAGAAGAGGAGATGAATATTTGGCGCGAGGCAACCACTATTTTCATGACATCTGGCCACGGCGGCTGTCATCCGGTGGGTTTGGCATTGGCGGCCAAACGTCGGCAATTTAAAGTTGAGGTCTGGATTAGCCAAACTGGAGCATTATTTGTCGATGGCGTACGTAGTGAAGAAAAAAAGCAGATTGTGGAATTGGTTGACAGTTGTTTTAAGCGAGAAGCGCAACTTAAAGGTATTCAGGTACATTATGGCAATATCACTCAAAGCGAGTTGATTAACGCTTTTACCGCAGGAGCAATACCGTTGATATTAATCAGCACGTTTCGGATGGACCGTAAAAAAGCGCCACATTGGGTGGTGATGAGTGGCATCGATAAAGATTGCTTGTATATGCACGATCCTGATCCTGAAGAAGGTCGGCAAAGTGAAATTGATTGCCAATATATTCCTATCGCTTGTGAAGATTTTGAACGTATGTCTTGTTTTGGTAAAAACCGGCTACGCACCGCAGTTATTCTTTGGCCTAGCTGAGGTCTCAGTGAATAATTTCAGCAATTTTTTTGCAAACATTGAAAAAAAAGTAAAATTCAGCGATAATCTATCTCCTTCAGCCAGCAAGGCTGAATTTAATGGTGGTCGCGCCGGTCCTCCCGCAACGATACGCTGTAAACCCCGCCAGGTCCGGAAGGGAGCAACGGTAGCAGCAGATTCGTGTGCCGGGATGTGGCTGGTGTGATCGCCGCCCAATAATTTTTTCTTTTAGCCTGCGATGGCCTATCAGGTTCTCGCCAGAAAATGGCGCCCCCAAAATTTCACCGAAGTTGTCGGTCAAAATCATGTTGTCAAATCGTTAACTAATGCTTTGCAGCACCATCGGCTACATCATGCCTATTTATTTACGGGTACCCGTGGTGTCGGTAAAACCACTATTGCTAGAATTTTAGCCAAGGCCATTAACTGTGAGTTTCTGCAAGATTATAATCCTTGTGGGCAATGTCCAACATGCCTGGCATTAGATCAGGGTCGATTTTTAGATCTCATAGAAGTTGACGCGGCATCCCGCACTAAAGTTGAGGATACCCGTGATTTACTAGAAAACGCGCAATATTTACCAAGCCAGGGGCGCTATAAAATTTATTTGATTGATGAAGTGCACATGTTATCTGGGCATAGCTTTAATGCTTTATTAAAAACATTAGAGGAGCCGCCTGCACATGTTAAGTTTTTGCTGGCGACGACTGATCCCCACAAAATACCAGTCACGGTATTATCCAGGTGCATACAATTTAATTTAAAACACCTTTTGCCATCACAAATTGCTGAACAAATGGCCTTTATTTTGTCTGCTGAAGCTATTGATTTTGAACCCGCGGGCATTAAATTATTGGCAAGGGCGGCAGATGGCAGCATGCGGGATGGTTTAAGCCTACTTGATCAGGCTATCGTATTTGGTGGTGGCGCTGTCTCACTGGAGCAGGTGAGCGCGATGTTAGGTACTGTTGCTGAGCAGCCAATTGAGGCCTTGCTTTCTGCTTTGGCTATGGGGAACGGTGCGGAGATTTTTGATAAAATTAGTGCCATCGCAAGTCTAACACCTAATTTTAGCGATGTCTTGCAACAAATTTTGCAAGTTTTACACCGTATAGCATTACTTCAGCAAGTGCCGGAAGCAAATTTTGATGATTTTGATATTGCAATGGTGAAGGCTTTGGCTGACCAATTTAGTCCAGAAGCCATACAATTGTATTATCAAATTGCCTTAATTGGCCAACGCGATTTAGATTTGGCACCGGATCCACGCAGTGGCTTCGAAATGGTTATGCTACGTATGTTAGCTTTTCGGCCAGTACCAAACCCAGAAGCCCAAGGCAATGATATGAGCAGTGTTACCCCTAAAGTCGCTATGGCAGAACCTACGCAGGTTAAACAAGTAGAAGGGCTAGTTGTACCGCCCGAAACGGTTAAGCCCGAATGGCAACTAGAAAATTTGGCATTAAATCCAAGTATGCAATGGCGCGAGATTATAGCCGCTATGAAAATCGGCGGCATGACGCAACAGCTGGCCAACCATTGTCAATTGGAAAGTTTTGATGATAAATCCTGTAAATTGCAATTACATGAAGACCATAAAAACTTACGCAGTACTGCGACTGAGGAAAGATTACAAAAAGCCTTGCAAGATTATTGTGGTAAACCGATAAAATTAACTATTAACATTGGCCAATTAGTCGAAAATACACCTGCGGCACAGATAGTAAAGGCGCGCGAACAAAACCAACAGCAAGCTGTTGATGCGATAAATGCTGATGAAAATATCCAGGCTTTAAAAGAACATTTTGGTGCTCGGGTATTGCCGGGTAGTATTGAGCCTGTTACAGAATACAATGGAGAAAAACAATGAAAAATGCGTTGGGTAATATTATGCAACAAGCCCAAAAAATGCAGGAAGATTTAAAAAAAGTGCAAGAAGAAATCGCTTCCATGCAAATTATGGGTGAATCAGGTGGTGGTTTAGTGTCCATTTTAATGACCGGCAAACGGGAAGTGCGGAAAGTAAGCATAGATCCATCGTTATTGGCCGAAGATAAGGATATGTTGGAAGACTTGGTGGCGGCGGCGATTAATGATGCAGTCAACAAAGTAGCAAAAATGAAGAAAGAAAGAATGTCCGATATTACAGCAGGTATCCCTTTACCGCCCGGATTTCAATTACCCTTTTAAAACATGCATAAAAGAGGTCTGCTTACGCAGCTGATTCAGCAGCTTTGTTATCTACCAGGAGTGGGGCAAAAAACTGCGCAACGTATGGCATTTCAATTGTTACAGGGGAATCGGGAAAGTTCTAAAAACTTGGCTGAAACCTTGTTAAAGGCGATTACTGAAATTCATCACTGTGAAAACTGTAGAACCTTCACAGAAAATTTACGTTGTGAAATCTGTAGTGATTCAGCGCGGGACAACAGTATTATTTGCGTGGTTGAAAGCCCAGCGGATGTATGGATTGTTGACCAGGCTACTGGGTTTAAAGGGATCTATTTTGTTTTACATGGGCGGCTTTCGCCTTTGGATGGCATAGGCCCAGACGAGTTGGGTTTAGAGCTATTAGAGCAGCAACTCTCGAGCGGTGTAGTTAAAGAGCTGATATTAGCAACAAATTCTACTGTAGAAGGTGAAGCTACTGCTTTTTTTATCGGTGAGTTGGCCAGAAATTATCAGGTACAAGCTAGCCGGATAGCTCACGGTGTGCCTATGGGGGGTGAGCTTGAATATATCGATAGTGGTACTTTGTCCCATGCCTTTAACGGGCGTAAAGTCATATAATTAATCAAGGGGGTTAGCTATGGATGATTGTCTATTTTGCAAAATGGTGGCGGGGGAAATAAAACCGGATGTGGTCTATGAAGATGACCATGTCTTGGCTTTTCGCGATATTAACCCACAAGGACCAGTCCACATCTTAGTCATACCAAAAGTTCATTGCGCGACGCTTAATGATCTGGGCGACACTGAATTATCAGGACGGTTATTGCAAGCCTTAATAAAAGTGGCCGGGCAGGAGGGTTTGGCAGAAGAGGGCTACAGGACTATTATCAATTGTAATCGGAACGGCGGTCAGGAAGTTTATCATTTACACTTGCATTTAATTGGTGGTAGGCAAATGCGCTGGCCACCAGGCTAGGGAGTCTCGTTGCTTCTAAAAATTAACTAAGCCCGTACAGCTAATACGGGCTTTTTTAACACTATGTTTACTGATTAGCCGTCAAAAGCTTCGGCATCTTGTTTGGCAAAATAGCTGGGCGCTGCGCTAATTATCAGCACCAATAATGCGGCTGCATAAGGTACAGCTTGTACCGACAAGACAGAAACCCAAAGCTTACCACTCAAATTATCAAAATGTTCCAAAGTTAACATTCTGCCTATAGCTAAGCTTAATGCCGTTAAGATTATCAGTTCTTCGCGGATCACTAATAAACCTGCTATCAATGGGCTGCTTTTTTCATATTTCGGTGTACGCATAAAGGGCTTGCCTGAGGTAAATAAACCCTGGATAGTACCTTTGGCTACTGTATGTGTTAAGGCAAGACCGGTTAATGCGGCACCTATGGAATGCCAAAAAGAGCAAGGTACCCGTACTTGATATAGCCATAGCCCTCGTAAAACTTTAAAACCGAATACACCGATAGTCGGCAGTAAAAAGGCGTTGACAGGTAGTTCGCTGTGCAACGGGTCAAAGGCTAGGAAAGCGGTTAATATTAAACTGGTTGACGTGAATAATAAGGCTAAAGCATCAGAAAACCAAGGTAACCAACCCGCAACAAAATAGTAGCGCTGGGCGGGTGTAAGCGGGGAATTTTTTGAGGGTAAAAAACTACGCCAATGCGCCTTTATAATCTGCATAGCGCCATAAACCCAGCGATAGCGTTGGGTCATATAACCGGACATGGTATCTGGCATTAAACCCCGGCCAAAGGAGTCCTTAACATAGACGGAGTCATAGCCGGCTTCATAAAGCCGTAAGCCTAATTCACTATCTTCGCAAATACACCATTCTGACCAATTGCCCACTTCCAGTAAGGCAGACTTTCTTATCATGGTCATAGTGCCATGTTGGATGATGGCGTTGAATTCATTACGTTGTACCATACCGATATTGAAAAATCCGGCGTATTCCCAATAGCAACAGGATTTAAAGGTACTAATATGAAGATCCCGATAATCTTGGGGTGATTGCACAAAGCCTACATTTTCATTATCGAAATAAGGCACCATGGAGCTAAGCCAATCAGGGGAAATAATATAATCACTATCAATGACTGCAATGATTTCAGCATCTTCTGCTGTTTGCTCTAAGGCGTGATTAATAGCACCAGCTTTAAAACCGGGCCAATTTTCCAAATGGAAAAAACGGAACTTTTCCCCTAAGCGGGCGCAATCGTCACGCACAGGTTCCCAAATTGCCGGGTCTTTTGTATTGTTATCCATCACTAGCACTTCGAGATTAGGATAATCTACCGCAGCAAGTGCTTCTAAGGTTTTTCTCACCATATTTGGTGGTTCGTTGTGTATGGGTAAATGCAGAGAAACTTTAGGGAACTTAAAAGTAGGCGTAGGTTGTAACGGCTCAAAAGTACGCACACTTTTTTTATGCCATACTACTTCAGCAATCTCTAAGCTTTCTATAAGCAGGATAATCACCGCTAAAATTTGCATTAGGATTAATATTACCCAAAATACGATAGTTAAAGGTGTTTGATACTGCTGGGCACCGATGGACGCTGACCAGAAAATGGCTGATGCAGCCAAATTGGCCATCAAGCCAAAAAATAGCATTCCCGGTAATTGTATACTGCGGCGGGTAAATAAGAATATCGCCATGAGTATAACGCTAAAAATTGCCGCACCTGTCGCCCAATGTTTCCAAGCGGGTAGCGCAAGCACATCACCTTCAAGGGGAAATTTTGGGTGGCGGTCGGCATCAAAAAGCCCCCAATAAGCGCCAGCTGAGCCTTCTAACGCTTGTTTCCAAGGCTGGTCAAAGGCTTCCACTATATAATAAGTTAAGTTTTCTTCCGTCGCACGGTTTAAAAATTCACGTAAAAATTTGGCTTGGTTTGATAATGAGGCCGTTGCATGTTTATAGGGCTGGCCATTTGATGGCCAGCCGACTTCGGTAATGACAATGGGTTTATTGGGATAAGCAGCTTCTAGGGCATGATAGCGGCTAAACACATAATCTACCGCTTCATTGACATCAAAACCTTCCCAGTAAGGCAATATATGTACGGCGATGTAATCAACTTCGGGTACTAATTCAGGGTGGGCTAGCCATTGGTCCCAGGTTTCTGAGGTACTAACGGGCCGCCAGGTGCGTTTACGGACTTCCCTAATATAATCTATCAGTTGTTCCTTGCTGATTTCACCCCGGAGCAAGACTTCATTACCGACCATTAAGCGGACGATTTTAGGGTTATTTTGACGGCTAACTTGAATTAAGGTTTCAATTTCTTGCTTGTTTTCTTCTAAGTCACCATCAATCCAGGCTCCGATGGAAACATTAATATTATGTTTGGCAGCCAGTTCAGGAATTTTGTCCTGGCCTTTAAGCATACTATAGGTTCGGATGGCATGGACTTTACCGGATAATAAGGATAAGTCGCTGTCAATTTGTTCTATGGTTGGGAAACCATTGTTCTCTAATGTGTGCTCTTTACGCATGGGGTTATAGGTCACCCCCATTAACGTTTTACTCCACGATTTTATCTGTAAAGGGTTGTTGACATAACTCCAGATACTGAAATTAACAGCAACTAGCAAAGCAAGAGCAAAAACTGCGACTATCCTGGTTTTCATTGTGATCTCTAAAGTTTTCGTTCGACGAAAAACGGTTGTGGTGGTTAGCGATTTTACGCCTTATTATTTTTGCTTAATCGACCTGACTCGTTGCTGAATCGGATTGAAAAGCGCTATTCCAGTCTAGCCGTAATTTTTCTAATGATAGGCTTAGATCACTTAACATTATAAATAATTATGCTTTTTTAATGTATAAATCTGTAATGGTGCCGGTAATCATTTCAGCTGCAAAAGCAAAGGTTTCTGATAACGAGGGGTGGGCATGGATGGTTAAGCCCACATCTTCAGCTTCTGCCCCCATTTCTAGTGCTAATACAGCTTCTGCAATAAGTTCACCGGCATGGGAGCCGACGATACCTGCACCTAATATTTTACCGGTCTCTTTATCACAAATTAATTTGGTTAAGCCTTCTTTACGGCCTTGGCTTAAGGAGCGGCCACTGGCAGCCCAAGGGAAGGATGCCTTGCTATATTCAATTCCTTGTTGTTTAGCTTGGATTTCAGTAAGCCCCATCCAAGCCACTTCGGGATCAGTATAGGCCACTGCAGGTATCGTTAACGCATCAAATCCTGCTTTATGCCCAGCAGCCACTTCGGCGGCTATTTTGCCTTCATAGCTAGCTTTATGCGCCAGCATAGGGTTACCCACAATATCGCCAATAGCAAATATATGGGCAATGTTGGTACGTTGTTGCTTATCGACGGGGATAAATCCGCGTTCGTCTACCGTAACCCCGGCTTGCTCAGCTGCAATCAACAAGCCATTAGGCTTACGTCCTATGGCAACTAAAACTTTATCAAAGACTTCAGATTCAGGTGCTTCTTTGCCTTCAAATGCCACTTTAAGGCCGTCTTTTTGTGCTTGGATTTGGCTGACGCGGGTTGATAGCCAAATGTTCTTGTATTGTTTTTTGATGCGCCGATATAAAGGGGTTACCAAATCATTGTCACAACCGGGGATAATTTGGTCCATCAATTCCACGACGCTGATTTCTGAGCCTAAGGCATGGTACACCGTCGCCATTTCCAAGCCTATAATGCCGCCTCCCATAATCAATAACTTTTTGGGGATGTCGGTTAACTCTAATGCCCCGGTTGAATTCATCAAACGCGGATCATCATTAGGAAAACTGGGCAAATGGGTAGGTTGTGAGCCCGCAGCTATTATGGCCTGATCAAACGTAATAGTTTGTATACCGTTTTCGGTTTGTACGCTTAAACTATTCGCAGAGCTGAATTGGCCTGTTCCTTGTATTAACGTGATTTTACGTTGCTTAACTAAGCGGGCTAGACCATCGTTGAGTGCCGCCGTAACGCTGTTTTTCCAAGCCCTGATTTTATCGAGGTCAAAACTTGGTTTGCCATAATTAAGGCCATGCCCTGCAAAGTCATCAACTTCATGAATAATTTGCGCCAGATGTAGCAAGGCCTTTGAAGGGATGCAGCCAACGTTTAGGCAAACACCACCTAATACGGGGAAACGTTCAACTAAAACGACTTGTTTGCCTAAGTCAGCCGCACGGAATGCTGCTGTATAGCCACCTGGCCCCCCGCCTAAAACGACGATTTCAGCATGTAGGGATTCATTAAGCGCTGGATTTACATCCATTTTTTGCTCCTGATTAAAGTAACAAGCGGCGGATATCGCCGAGATATTGTTTGATAGCGGCCATAAAACGGGCACCTTCGGCACCGTCAATGACACGATGGTCATAGCTAAGGTCTAATGGCATCATCAATTTGGGCACAAAGCCCGCGCCATCCCAAACCGGTTGCATTTTAGCGCGGGTGACCCCCAAAATGGCAACTTCCGGAGCATTGACTATGGGCGTAAATGCGGTACCGCCTATGCCGCCTAGACTAGAAATGGTCATGCAACCACCTTGCATATCGGAAGGCAATAATTTGCCTAATCTTGCTTTTTCACTTTTTTCGGCCAATTCCAATGCAATTTGGTTAATTGTTTTGCTATCAACATCCCGTAGTACAGGCACCACTAATCCGTTAGGGGTGTCCACAGCAATCCCAATATTAAAATATTTTTTTAAGATAAGTTTTTCGCCGTTTGGGGATAATGAAGCGTTGAATTGGGGGAACTGTTTCATACCCGCAACTAGCGCTTTTATAATAAAAATTAAGCCGGTTATTTTAATGTCACCTACTTTTTTCTCAGCATTTACAGCGTTACGGAAAGCCTCTAAATCGGTGATATCAGCTTCTTCATGGTAAGTGACTAACGGTAAATTAAGCCATATCCGGCTGAGGTTTTGCCCAGTCAGGCGTTTAATTTTACTGAGTTTTATTTCCTCAATATCGCCGAATTGACTAAAGTCTACCGCTGGGATAGGAGGAATACTGCCGCCTTGGCGGTTGCCTTCACCCAAAGCTTTCTTAATAAAGCTTTTAATATCATCTTTTAAGATACGTCCTTTACGGCCACTCCCGCTCGTAACCTGGTTGATATCAACGCCCAGTTCCCGGGCAAACAAGCGCACTGCTGGCGTGGCATGTGCCACGCCTCCACTAGGCGGGGCTGCAGCAGTTGAAACAGGGCTCGGTATTGCGGTAGGCGCTGGTGTGACGGTTTTTATTTCGGCTACCGTGGTGCTCGCTTGAGCCGCGATGGTTAGGCTTTCAGGCTGCGCTGGGCTAGCCACTGATGGCGGGTTGGGTTTTGCTTCAACAACAGCAGGCGCTATCTCGGCAGCATCTGTGGATAGCGTTGCTATTAACGAGCCGGCAGAGACTTTATCGCCTGTTTTTATAAAAACTTCTTTAACTGTTCCAGCACTGGTGGTGGGCAAGTCCATACTGGCTTTATCGGTTTCGAGCATGGCGACAGTTTGGTCTAAGACAATAATATCGCCAGGCTTAATCGACACATCAACAACATCGACATCTTTAACATCGCCTATATCAGGTACTTTTATTTCGATTAGCACACTCATGTCAATTCCTTCCGTTAACGTAGCCAAGGAGCATTTATATCAGGGTTAATACCATATTTGGCAATTGCTACATCAACTTTTGCAGCCTCAAATTGTTTAATATCTACTAAACTTTTTAGTGCGGCTATTGTGATATGCCAGCGGTCAACCTCAAAAAAGCGCCGTAATTGTTCACGGGTATCGGAACGGCCAAAGCCATCTGTACCCAACACAATATAGGGCGCTGAAATATAAGCCCGAATTTGTTCGGCATATGCACGGACATAATCTGTTGCGGCAATTACTGGGCTTTGGTTATTTTCTAGGCAACGGGTGACATGAGGGATTTTTGCTGGCTCAGTTGGATGAAAACGGTTCCAGCGCTCACAGGTTTGCCCGTCACGGGCAAGTTCGGTAAAGCTAGGACAACCCCACAAATCGGAATCTACACCCCAATCGTTACGTAGCAATTCTGCAGCGGCTTCCACTTCACGGAAAATAGTGCCAGAGCCCATAAGTTGTACTCGGGGCAACTTTTTTTGGTCGCCACGGCTAAAACAATACATCCCTTTTAGAATATCATCCTCTATGCCTTTAGGCATGGGGGGATGGACATAGTTTTCATTCATTACAGTAATATAATAGAAAATATCCTCCTGCTCGACATACATGCGCCGTAACCCATCTTGAATTATGACGGCTAACTCATAACCATAGGTAGGGTCATAAGATATACAGTTGGGTACGTTGGCTGAGGCAATATGGCTGTGGCCGTCTTCGTGCTGAAGCCCTTCGCCATTTAAAGTGGTGCGTCCCGCCGTGCCGCCTAATAAAAAGCCACGGGTACGTTGGTCGGCAGCAGCCCAGATCAAATCACCCACGCGTTGGAAGCCAAACATTGAATAGTAAATAAAAAATGGAATCATGGCGACGTTGTGTGTTGAATAGGCTGTGCCAGCCGCTATCCAGTCGCACAGTCCACCGGCTTCATTGATGCCTTCTTGCAAAACTTGGCCGTGTTTGTCTTCTTTATAAAACATTAATTGGTCGGCATCTTGGGGGGTATAAAGTTGGCCCACTTGGGACCAGATACCCAGCTGTCGGAACATGCCTTCCATACCGAAAGTTCTCGATTCGTCCGGCACTATCGGTACCACACGCTTACCAATATTTTTATCTTTGATCAGAATATTCAGCAACCTGACAAAGGCCATGGTGGTAGAGATTTCACGATCTTCACCACTGCCTTCTAGCAGTGGTTTAAAGTCAGCTAATACCGGAACATTAAGTGCTGACGATTTAGTGCGTCTGGCTGGAAGTTGGCCACCTAAGTCGAGGCGGCGTTGGCGCATATATTCGACTTCCTTGGAGCCTTCAGGAAAGCTTAAATAAGGTAAGGATTCCAAATCGTCATCTTCAACAGGAAGTTGGTAACGGTCACGGAAACGCATTAATGAGCTGCGGCTCATCTTCTTTTGTTGGTGGGTTGTATTTTGGGCCTGCCCGGATTCGCCCATGCCATAACCTTTAATTGTCTTGGCTAGGATTACTGTGGGTTGCCCGCTTTGGTTGACAGCAGCGTGGAAGGCGGCAAAAATTTTATTAGCGTCATGGCCACCACGGTTTAATTCCCAAATGTCGCGGTCAGACCAATCAGCAACCATGGCTTTTAATTCAGGGGTATTGAAAAAATGTTCGCGTACATAAGCGCCATCTTTAGCTTTAAAGGTTTGATAATCGCCATCGACACAGGCCATCATACGTGCCGCCAATAAACCTTCTTTATCACGCGCTAACAAGGCATCCCAACGATGTCCCCAAACCAGTTTAATGACATTCCAACCCGCACCACGAAATTCAGCTTCTAATTCCTGGATGATTTTGCCGTTACCACGGACCGGGCCGTCTAAGCGTTGTAAATTGCAGTTGACGACAAAGATGAGATTGTCCAGTTTTTCGCGGCCAGCCATACCGATAGCACCCAATGATTCTGGTTCATCAGTTTCACCATCGCCTAAAAATGCCCAAACTTTACGGTTATAGGTATTGGCAAAGCCGCGGTCTTGCATATAGCGCATAAAGCGGGCTTGATAAATCGCCATAATCGGACCTAAGCCCATGGAAACGGTTGGGAATTGCCAAAAGTCTGGCATTAACCAGGGGTGCGGGTATGAAGATAAGCCATCACCATCAACTTCTTGCCGGTAATTATCCAGTTGTTCTTGTTTTAGCCGACCTAATAGGAAGGCTCGGGCGTAGTCACCCGGTGCAGAATGGCCTTGGGTAAACACTAGATCACCACCATGTTGGTCACAAGGGGCATGCCAAAAGTGGTTATAGCCGACATCATATAAGGTTGATGCGGATGCAAAGCTGGCAATATGGCCACCCACATTGGTGTCTTTATTCGCCCTTAATACCATCATCATAGCGTTCCAACGCACGTAGGAACGGATTTTATACTCAATAGCGGGGTCACCAGGAAATTGGGCTTGTTGGGCAACCGGTATGGTGTTGATATAGGCGGTATTGGCACTAAAAGGGATATCAAATCCGGAATGCCGGGTAGTTGCTACCAATTGCTCGATTAAAAAATGGGCGCGTGCACTGCCTTCACATTCTAATACGGCCTGTAAGGCTTCAATCCACTCCTTAGTCTCGACCGGATCGATGTCATGTTGTCCGGTTATCTCTGGAATCAAGTTATTGGTCATTGTGTGGTTTCCTATAAGGAGGTAGGCTTGTTAAATAAAAATGCTAGTTTGGAAAATCTTTTATCAGGCTTACCCCGCATTTTGATGGTAAGCCAAAATTCAGGCCATTCATCAGTTAGTACTTTAGAAGTGCATCAGCATTACTTATGGCAATAAAATAGCATTAAAAATAGCTAAACTGAATATCTATGGGCTTCAGTGTATAAAAAAAGAGCGTGTAATGCATGACAACGTTACTAGGTTAAGAAATAACATCCAATTAAAAAACAAGCAAACAAATCTGATTATTTGCGGTGAAAAATAAGCGTTTATGTCGTTTTTAATTGTAAAAGCCCGAAGATTAGTACATTTCAGTTAAAATATCAGGCGGTTATCGCGTTTTCCATAGGAATAGATTTTTTAAGATTAAGGCTGGCACGGTGTAGGATTCGACACTGTAAATCAACTTTTCCGGTATAATTCCAGCTAAATTTTAATTTAGCATATTGGTTGTTATGTCGGAAATCAAAAAAGTAGTTTTAGCTTATTCTGGAGGTTTGGATACCTCAGTTATTCTTAAATGGTTGCAAGATGTTTACGCTTGTGAAGTGGTTACATTCACGGCTGATCTTGGCCAAGGTGAAGAAGTTGAGCCAGCCCGCGCTAAAGCACAAGCGCTAGGGATTAAAGAAGTTTACATTGATGACTTGCGTGAAGAATTCGCACGTGATTTTGTTTTTCCTATGTTCCGGGCAAATACAGTTTATGAAGGCGAGTATTTGCTTGGCACTTCCATAGCCAGGCCATTAATTGCAAAACGCTTAATCGAAATAGCCAATGAGACGGGGGCGAATGCCATTTCCCATGGCGCTACCGGTAAAGGCAATGACCAAGTACGTTTCGAGCTGGGTGCTTATGCGCTAAAGCCCGATATTCATGTGATTGCACCTTGGCGGGAATGGACGTTGAGCTCACGTCAGACATTGTTGGCTTATGCAGAACAACATGGTATTCCAATTGAAATGAAAAAAGGAAAGGCGTCGCCATATTCTATGGACGCTAATTTGCTGCATATTTCCTATGAGGGCGGCATACTCGAAGACCCATGGTCTGAGCCTGAGGAAGACATGTGGCGTTGGACAAAATCATTAGAAGCTGCGCCTGACCAGCCCACCTACTTGGAATTGACTTATCAGCGTGGTGATATAGTCGCGATTAATGGTGTAGCTTATACGCCAGGGGAAGTCATCGCTAAATTAAATCAGCTTGCCGGGGAAAACGGAATTGGCCGTTTAGATATAGTTGAAAACCGTTATGTTGGCATGAAATCACGTGGTTGCTACGAAACTCCTGCCGGCACGGTAATGTTGAAGGCACACCGGGCAATTGAATCTATTACCTTAGACAGGGAAGTGGCGCATTTAAAGGATGAATTAATGCCACGTTATGCGAGTTTAATTTATAACGGTTATTGGTGGAGTCCCGAGCGTGAAATGCTGCAACAAATGATAAATGCTTCGCAATCCCATGTGAATGGCGTAGTGAGGCTTAAGCTTTACAAAGGTAATGTGGTCGTAGTTGGCCGCGCATCCGAAACGGATAGCTTATTTGATGAAAGTATCGCCACTTTTGAGGAAGATGCCGGTGCCTATAATCAAAAAGATGCTGAAGGCTTTATCAAACTTAATGCCCTAAGAATGCGGATTGCGGCAAAACGGAAGCGTTAACTGTATATTACTTAGCATTATTCAAAGACAATACAAATTAAACTTGTATAATTACTTAATCGGCTTTTTGGGCTAAGCGATGTTTTGCGCCAGAAAATATAATAATAACGTCCTGGTGTTGATGGAGGGAAATAATGAACGATAGGCAAGAAAAAAATTCAGATTTCATAGAAATTGAAAAAGGATATCCTGTCGTCCTACATAAGATCCCATCACATCATAGTTTGGTGAAGGCTAATCGGCTATTGTTAGGTGCTATTTGTTTATTGATGGTTATCATTTTCGTCATGGGCTTTTGGCTGGTGCCTGATAAGTCGTTAGTCATTGCGAACTATGCAAAAATTAATTCATCCGATATTGCTGCTAATATGAACCCAGTTATATCTGCGGAAGTAAATGCATTAAAAGGTCAGTTTGTTGGCTTAGTCAGTGGCTCGATCGAAAGTAAGCTTAAAGTGCTGGAAGAAAGTGTCAGGTCCGGAAAATTAAATTCGTCCCTTAGCACTATCGAAGACCTTAAAAATGATGTCCAGGTTTTACGGGGTTATGTTAAGCCTTTGCCTAGCGAAAGATTAGTGTTATCCAATGAGCGTTTGATTGATGAAATGTCACATTTAAAGCGCTTGGTTTATATGACTTTGGCATCTTGCGCGCTTATGTTTGCTGCTTTTGTAGGGGTGTGGTATAAGACTCGCCATCGGTTAAGCTATAGGAAGCCTAAGCAAGAGTTTTTAAATAATCGCTAAGCGGGTTTTAAATCACCGCTTAACGCTATAAAAAAGCCGCCTCTGTTGTCAGAGGCGGCTTTTTCAATTAACGCTTGCGCCTTTGGGCTTATTTGCTGCCTAAATAAGCGTATAACGCGTCAACAGCTTGATCTTCGCCATAGCCTGCTTTTTTGACAGGGCCTAAATCCATAATTGTACCAATAGCTTTAGGCATACCGCCTTTGCCTTCTTTTAAGACTTTTTCAAAAGTAGCACGGTCTAAAGTACCCGATTTTACCAATTCGAATAATTGTGGGTTTGAAGCAATATCGTGGCAAGTTCCGCAACCACGGCCAAATGCACGTTCATAAATTTTTTGGCCGATTTCAAGTTGTTCGTTAGCTAAAACTGAACCGCTCAAAGTCACTAAAGCAACTACAGCTAATGCACCTAATGATTTTTTCATATTGACCTCTCTTAGTAGTAAAAAATGGACAGTATTTTAGTTTTTATACAGCCCAACAAAGTAAATCGGTTAAGAATATGGAATTTGTCTCCAAAATTCAATGATTTTTTATAGTGTAGTGTAATTTTAAAAGGTTTACGGTTTTATTATCTAATGTACTGCGTGAATACGTGCTGAATTGGTAACCTTAAAAAAATTTGGCAAGCTAATTGTTTAAGGATTGAGTCTGGAACCAATGGAGTTTTTTGCTTAAGTTAACAACCGTGCCTATGATGATTAAAGTGGGCGCTTTGATGTCAAATTTTGCGACTTCTTGTGCTAAATATTCAAGGCTGCTGGTGATAACCTGCTGCTGCTGGGTAGTTCCTTGTTGTATAAGCGCTGCAGGTTGGTCTTTTGGGCAGCCATGGGCAATCAGTTCGCGGCAAATGCTATCTAAACCGATTAAGCCCATATAAATAACTACCGTTTGATTTGGAGCAGCTAATTGTTGCCAGTTTAAGTTAATGGTATTGTCTTTTAAGTGGCCAGTAACAAAGATACAGGATTGGGCGTGTTCACGGTGTGTTAGCGGAATGCCGGCGTAACTTGCGCAGCCTGAAGCGGCGGTTATGCCAGGGACCACTTGAAAATTAATACCTTGTTGCATAAGGGTTTCGATTTCTTCACCACCACGGCCAAAAATAAAGGGGTCGCCACCTTTTAAGCGGGCAACGCGTTTACCGGACAGTGCCAAAGTTGCCAATAACTGGTTTATATCGTGTTGAGGTAAGGTATGGTCTTGGCGTTGCTTACCAACATATATTCTCTCTGAATCCCGTCTGGCCAGTTCCAAGACTTCAGCAGACACTAAACGGTCATAAACGATGACATCGGCTTGTTGCATCAGCCGCAATGCCCGAAAAGTCAGTAAATCAGCTGCGCCTGGACCTGCGCCTATGAGGTAGACTTCTCCTTTCGCGGCGGTATTGTGCTGTTCAGCCAGGCTTTGTTCCAATTGGTTTTCAGCCGCTTGTTGCTGGCCGGAAAACACCAGCTCTGCGATTGCGCCTTGAAACACCTGCTCCCAAAAAACGCGTCTTTGTTTGGATTCTGTAAAATGTTGTTTAACGCGCGTCCTATATTTTTCGGCAATTTGTGCCAATTGCCCATAAGCAGGCGGGATTAAACTTTCAATTTTAGCTCTTAGCAAGCGTGCTAAAACAGGTGCAGCTCCCCCTGAAGTGACCGCAGCAATCACTGGGGAACGATCTATGATGGCTGGAAAAATGAAGCTGCAGAGTGTGGGGTTATCGACTACGTTGACAGGAATATTGCGGATCTGCGCGGCCATGGCAACTTGCTGGTTGGTTTCCAGGCTATCAGTGGCGGAGACAACTAGCCTAAAGTCGTCTACGTCTGAAATTGAAAACGCCTTTCTAATGATGTTGATGGGATGCTTCTGTTGGAGATTGGCGATGATTGGGCAGATTTCAGTGGCAATAACAGTAATATCGGCTTGGGCCCGTAATAGTAATTCAATTTTTCTTGCTGCAATTTCACCTGCGCCTACAACTAAACAACGGACGCCTTTAAGCTTGATAAATATAGGGAAATAATCCATTAACAGCGTGTCTGCTCGAATTGTTTAGGGAATGGTATTATAAGGCCATTGTTTATATTCATAATAGACCAGATCATGATTGAGTTTGATATAGAAGTCGATGCCAGTGGGTTAAATTGCCCATTGCCGTTGTTACGTTTAAAAAAAGCCTTAGTGCAAATGGCTAGTGGTGATATTGTAAAAGTCATCGCAACCGATCCTGCAGCCCACCTGGATTTTGGGGTATATTCTGAGCAAAGCGGGCACCAAATTATTCATTTGCTTAGGCAAGCTGATAGGCAAGAATTCTATATCAAAAAAAAATAGGTTTTATACCAGCCTTAAGAATGATTGCTGAAATGGTGGTTAGGGCAATGCTCACCCCTAAGGCTGATAATAGGCCAGTTGAGATCTATGGCGTGTTGCCTTAATTTGGTATCAGGATCGACTGCAACCGGGTTATCTACACGCTGCAACATCGGCAGATCATTATGTGAGTCACTATAAAACCAGCTATTATCCATAGATTCGCCCGTCTCATTTAGCCATTGCTCCAAAAGGGTGACTTTGCCGGTCTGGAAGCAGGGTACGCCGATGAATTTTCCGGTATAACGGCCGTTTAAAAATTCGGGTGTGGTTGCCAATAAGTGCTCAATACCATACAAGTTTACGATGGGCTCAGTGACAAAGCGGTTGGTTGCGGTAATCACCAGTAATGTGTCACCTTGACTTCGGTGTTTTTCTATAAGTGTCTGTGCTGGCGCTAATAGCAGGGGTTTAATCAATTGTTCAACAAACTCATTACGCCATTGATATAACTGTTCAGGAGCGTTTTCAGCTAGCGGTTTTAAGGAAAAGTTTAAAAATGCTTTAATATCTAAGATACCCTGTTTGTATTCTTCATAAAACTTATTATTCAAACGTTCATATTCTTCGCCATCAACGACCCCGCGCTGCACTAAAAACTGTCCCCATAAGTAATCGCTATCATTGGCTATTAACGTATTGTCCAAATCAAATATAGCTAAAGTCATTGTTTAATCTGTTGTTTAAATGAAAAAAATAATGTCTATGGCTTCCGTTCAGGATTTGTGGAACAATTGCGCTATTAACAGAACGGCCTAACCTTATGGACGATTTTAGCATTCATTATAAATCTTCCAAAATGAAGGTATTAGGTAATTGCACAGGTTTAATATCATGATTGACTCAAAAGGATACCGGCCAAATGTTGGCATCATCCTTTGCAATGACGAAGGTCGTGTGTTTTGGGCTAAACGGATGGGTGTCGACTCTTGGCAATTTCCGCAAGGTGGTATCAATCCGAATGAGGACCCTGAAGCTGCGATGTATCGTGAGTTGTGGGAGGAAACTGGTTTACAGCAGCACCATGTCCAATTATTGGGGCGTACGCGTTATTGGCTTAAATATCGCTTACCAGAGCGGTATATCCGCAAAAATTCTACGCCCTTGTGTATAGGGCAAAAACAAATTTGGTATATTTTACGGTTAGTTGGGCAAGAGCATCATGTGCGTTTCGACCATTGTGCAAAACCTGAATTCGATAATTGGCGATGGGTAGATTATTGGGAGCCATTGAAAGATGTAGTCTATTTCAAGCGTAAAGTGTATCAAAAAGCGATGACGGAATTGGGCGCTATTCTAACAATAGACTCTGTACCAGTTAATGCAGCGGGTTTTTTAGCTAAGGAAAATCCAATTTTAAAACCCGCTAAGCAAGTTAATAACGTCCTGTAGGATCCAAACCTACCAGTTTGTGCGGCAGTCTATTTATGCGCGTATTGCATGAGCCATCCACATTAAGCTGGATTACCCGATAGCCAGGTGCTTTATCGTCTAAGCTAAATTCTGGGCTGAGTGGGGTAAATTGGAAACATGTCGAGGGGGTGCCCCAAACTTGCACGCCGTTATGTATTTCTTGCAATGTTTGATGAATATGGCCACAGGTTACCGCTTTTATGTTTGGATATTGTCCAATTAGCTCCCAAAATTGCTGATGGTTACTTATTATCATCTCATCCATCCATTTGCTTTGCGTGGGAATGCTATGATGGTGCAACGCGATTATTGCATGGTGTGTTGGATGGCTTTTTAAGCAATGTAATAAAAACTGTATTTCATCTTCTGGCAGCTGACCACAAGGAGAATCTGGCAATTGGCTATTAAGGCAAATGAGTTGCCAGTTATTGATCAACAGCTGCTTTCGACAAGATATAAACTGACTGCCCAGTATTGCTTGCATCAGCTTATAATCATCATGATTCCCGGGCAAGCAAACACTCGGTATTGCATAATCGGTTAGCCGATGAAAAATGCGTTGATAACTAGCTGGACTGGGGTCCTGGGCTAAATCGCCGGTAAGCAAAATTAAATCAATAGCTTTCTCGTGTGTAAACGCGTGTTCAAGTACAGCTGCAAAATAGTAGTCAGTATCTATACCTAATAATGTATCAGCTGTGTTAGGCCTAATATGCAGATCACTTATTTGCAAAATTTGGAAAGGGCGGGCGGATTCAACCATAGTTTAAGCAATCTCTTTATACAGCACTTTGGAGTTTCTTTGTGGGTTGTATAGTGTTTTAAAATGCACAGGTAAGCTATTGACATCCGTAGTTAAAAAACCACGTTCAATAAACCAGTGCATAGTTTGGGTAGACAAAACAAACAGTGTTTTAAGCCCAATTAGTTTCGCTTTTTGGTAAATTAAATCCAACATACGTTGGCCACGGGCAGCTCCTTGATATTCAGGGTGTACAGCAAGGCACGCGACAATGCCTGAAGTTTGCAGGTTATCTGGGTGTAGGGCTGTGCAGCCGATAATTAAGCCGTCACGCTCGATGACAATGTAGTCGTCAATTTCCATTTCAACTTTTTCCCGGGAACGTTTGGCGAGTTTGCCTTGCTGTTCTAATGGTTTTATCAATTCAAGAATGCCTACTAAATCGCCTAAAGTCGCTTGGCGTAGCTCTTCAAAAGGGACTGAGCTGATTAAGGTGCCCATACCATCACGGGTAAAGAGTTCGAGCAATAGAGCGCCGTTGCAATGACGGTCGACTAAATGTACCCGTTCTATACCTGCTTGACAGCTTTGTATTGCGGCTTTTAAGGGTTGCCTGATGGCATCGTCGAGGTCGGGGAAGTGCTGAAGAAAATTAGCGGCCTCAACGGTAGTTAATTGGTCAATTTGTGTGCCATCGAGGGGTTGTTTGCAGGATTGCTCGGTTAATAAAATTAATTTTTCTGCTGACAATGCAATCGCCACACTGGTGGCAACTTGTTCAGCTGATAAATTGAAAATCTCACCACTCGGTGAATAGCCTATGGGTGAAAGTAAGACCACGTTATTTTGGTCTAGTAGCTGATGGATAGCTAAACTGTCCACCTTGCGGACTTCACCGGTATGGCAAAAGTCTATGCCGTCAATTACACCTATCGGTTTAGCAGTAACAAAGTTACCAGATGCGACTTTGATTTTAGCGCCTGCCATTGGTGAGTTAGCTAATCCTAATGACAATAAGGCTTCAATTTCCACGCGGACTAGACCGGCAGCCTCTTTAACACATTGCAGGGCGGTCGCATCGGTTACCCTTAAGTGGTGATGGAAACGGGGCGAGGAATTTAATTTGTTAAGACGTTCATCGACTTGTGGTCGTATACCATGAACTAAGACGAGACGGATGCCTAAGCTATTTAGTAAGGCAAAATCATGCACATGGTGTTCAAAATCATCTGCCATTACCGCTTCGCCACCGAAAGCAATAACAAAAGTCTTATTGCGATGGGCGTGTATGTAAGGTGAAGACGACCTAAACCAGTTGACGAATTCGTTTTGCAGTATCATTTTATCAATTGTTTTGTATAGAAATTAGTTGAATTGAATCTTTAAAGTCAATTAAAAAACGTAAAAAAATCTTTAGTATAAATCGTTCAAAAACACTATTTTAGGCAGAAAATTTAAAATTAATTGTGAAAAAATAACTTGAATTTGATTAATAAGCTAACAACTTATTTTTTGCCATAAGAATTGGCTAGTGATTAGCTAAGGGTTTACGCGGAGATGTCAAATTAAAGCATGATTAGCAATTACTGAGTGCCGTAAGTTCAGCGGGAAATGGTCATTTCATGTGATGAACGGAAGCTATTTTTGCAAGGTGTGGTTATCGAGCCAGTCGCTAGTCTATATGCTTTGCTTTTTTTCTTAAGGCGTCTTCTGTTTTTAAGTGATATAGGCAGGATGAGCGATCGCTTATCAGATAGGCTTAATTTAACTGTCAGTAATAGCAATGCAATGGCCAAAACACTAAGGTCAGCGTTTTAGCTTGGATTTTTAGGCACTAGCTGTCTGAAAAAATAGTGCCCTAAATTTCTTGCATTTAGGGCGTAAAATGATTTTTAGGCCAAAGTTTGAATGAGGCTGCCTTAATCTAAGTTATCAGTGACTGCACCCAATGAAGCGGAGCTTACGAGCTTGGCATATTTAGCTAAAACACCGCGGGTATAGCGGGCTTCAGGTTGCTGCCATTTAGTTAAGCGTTGTACTATGGCTTGATCAATCACATGAAGTTTAAGTTCGTTGTTTTCGGCATTGATAGTGATGGTGTCGCCATTTTCAACGATTGCTAAAGGACCGCCAACATAAGCCTCAGGCGTAATATGGCCTACAACAAAACCGTGGGTACCGCCGGAAAAGCGGCCATCGGTGATAAGCGCCACTTCTTTACCTAAGCCTTTTCCCATAATGGCGGAAGTAGGTGATAGCATTTCGCGCATGCCTGGGCCGCCTTTAGGTCCTTCGTAACGGATAACAACGACATCACCTTTTACGATTTCGCCATTAAGTATACTTTTCAGTGCAGCTTCCTCAGCATCAAAAACTTTTGCGGTGCCGGTAAAAGACAAGCCTTCTTTACCGGTGATTTTTGCGACGGCACCTTCAGGTGCCAAATTTCCGTAAAGTACGACGAGGTGGCTATCTTTTTTTATAGGATCATTTAAGTCATGGATCATGTCTTGACCATTCGGGTAAGGCGGTACTTCCGCAAGGTTTTCCGCTAACGTCTTACCTGTGACTGTTAGGCAGTCGCCGTACAGTAAGTCGGCATCCAATAACATTTTCATTAGGGGTTGGATGCCTCCGATTTCTACCAGTTCCGCCATTTGGTAGCGTCCACTGGGTTTTAAGTCAGCTAACATGGGAACCCGTTTACCAATCCGGGTGAAATCATCCAAATTTAATTCCACTTTAGCGGCATTTGCCATCGCCAGTAAATGCAGGACGGCATTGGTTGAACCCCCTAAGGCGATAACCACGGTGATAGCATTATGAAAAGCTTCTTTCGTCATGATGTCGCTAGGCTTAATGTCTTGTTTTAGCAATTCTAAAAGTGCGGCACCTGCACGTTCGCAGTCTAACAGTTTGTCATTGGAAATGGCTGCTTGTGCTGAGCTATTAGGCAAACTCATACCTAATGCTTCAATTGCAGAAGCCATGGTGTTAGCGGTGTACATACCGCCGCAAGAGCCGGCGCCAGGGATGGCTTTGGCTTCAATTTCAGCTAATTCAGCAGTATCTATTTTGTCATTGGCACAGGCGCCCACAGCTTCAAAAACTGACACCACGTCGAGTTTTTTTTCTTGATGGCTACCCGGCATAATAGTGCCGCCATAAACAAAGATAGCTGGACGGTTTAGGCGTGAGATAGCAATCATACAGCCGGGCATGTTTTTATCGCAGCCACCAATGGCGACCAGGCCATCAAAACCTTGGCAGCCAACCACAGTTTCTATGGAGTCGGCGATGACCTCACGGGACACCAACGAGTATTTCATGCCTTCGGTGCCCATAGAAATACCATCGGAAATAGTGATGGTGTTAAAGATAACAGCCTTACCGTTTGCTTGATCAACACCGGCAGCGGCGGATTCAGCTAATTTGTTGATATGCATATTGCATGGGGTAACCATGCTCCAAGTAGAAGCAATGCCTATTTGTGGCTTTTTAAAGTCTTCATTCGTGAAGCCTACCGCATGTAGCATTGCCCGGCTAGGAGCGCGTTCCATACCATCGACGACCAGTGATGAAAATGTGCGGGTTGCTTTGTCGTCAGAATTAGCCATGTTTGTTTTGTCCTAATAATGTTAAGGGTTTAGTAAGTGTCCCAGGCGCTTTTGCGCCGCCACCCTAATTTGGGCAAGATAAAGCCTAAAATAACGCCTGTGAGGGCAAGGATGCCGCCATATAAAAACCAATCTTGGCTACTACTGTCGCTTAAGGCTTGATTTTCCAATTTGAGTTGCTGTAAATCACGTTCCGCATTCACAACCCGTTCCTGTAATTCATCGCGTTGGTTTTTAAGTTGGATGACGTTAGCTGAGGCCTGTTTGATTTCATTCAATTCGCGGCTTAATTCATCACGTTCTTGGGCGAGTGATTTTTCCAGTGTTGTGCCTGGGGTTAAGGTTTCTTTTAGTGATTCTATTTCAGCTTTAAGGGTGGCATTTTCGGCTTGTAATATTTGTACTTTTTGATTGGATGTTTCTAGTTGTAGTCTTTTGGGCGCATCTTTTAGGGTGTGCCTAGTTAAAATGTAACCTTCAGTGCCATCGTTTAATTGCACCAAACTAAAACCAGTCTCGCTATTTTGCGAAACTACCGTGAGTGGTGTGGCCGCGGGAAGCATTTTAATGATTTTGCTTTTAGTATTTTCTTCACTACGCAACGGAAGGTCAAGGTTGTCTATAACGTAAATGGTTTGTGCTTGTGCCAAACCATTTAAGCTAAGAGATATGAATATTAGGCCAAGTATATATTTCACTGGAATCTCAAGGCGAAGTGTGGAAATTAGAAATTCTAACCTTATTTTTTGTACATGAGAAATTCTAGCAAGGCTTTTTGTGCATGTAATCGGTTTTCGGCTTCATCAAATACCACACTTTGCTGGCCGTCAATCACTTCTGCAGCAACTTCCTCGCCACGGTGGGCGGGTAAGCAATGCATAAACAGCGCATTTTCATGGGCTGCTTGCATGATTTGAGTGCTAACCTGGAAGTCTTTAAAGTCAATATGCCGCTGTTTTTGTTCTTCCTCTTGCCCCATGCTTGCCCACACATCGGTAACCACTAAATCAGCATTTTTAGCGGCATCATAGGGATGGCTAAAAAACTTTATCCGTGGCCCCATATTTTCAAGGTATTTTGCATTAGGCTGATAGCCAACTGGGCTGGCGATATTCAAAGTAAAATCTAATAAACTTGCAGCGTGTAGGTAAGAGTGACACATATTATTGCCATCCCCAATCCAAGCAACTGTTTTTCCAGCAATATCGCCGCGTAATTCAAAAAAAGTCTGCATATCAGCTAGTAACTGGCAAGGATGTTGTTCATCAGTTAGGCCATTAATCACCGGGACGCTAGAGTTTTTAGCAAAAGTGGTGACTGTTTCGTGTTTGTCCGTGCGTAGCATGATGGCATCCACCATACTTGAGATGACACGGGCACTATCTTCTAGGGGTTCGCCACGGCCTAATTGGGTGTCTCTAGGTGATAAAAATAGTGCGCTACCACCAAAATGTCCCATTCCTGCTTCAAAAGAAATTCGGGTACGGGTAGACGATTTTTCAAAAATCATCGCTAAGACCCGGCCTTTTAAAGGTTGGTAATTTGGGTCGCGGTTGTGTTTAAGCTCTATTGCACGTGCAATCAAGTCTTGAAATTCCTTACTTGTTAAATCAAGTAAGCTGATGAAATGTCTCGGTTTCATAATACTTAACCAGAATTATTGCAAAAACTGTTAATGAGTGTTGGCAGTGTTGTTATTACCTGATCAATTTGCTCACTATCCATAATTAAAGGGGGGAGCAAACGTACAGTTTTTTCATTAGTCACATTAATTAATAAGCCTTCTGCTAAGGCCATTAAGGTGAGTTGTGCACAGGGCAAATCCAATTCTATGCCTATCATCATGCCTTTATGGCGTATATCGACAACATGAGGGTTGTCTTGCAAGGCGGCCGCCAAACCGTCATGAATTTTCTGGCCTTTTATTTCGGCTTGGTTAATTAAATCTTCTTCATCAATGGCTTGAAGGACTGCCAAAGCTGCTGCACAAGCAAGCGGGTTACCACCAAAGGTCGAGCCATGTTTGCCTGTAGTTAGCAGGTTTGCAGCCACACCACGTGCCAAACAGGCACCTATAGGGACGCCATTGCCGAGTGCTTTAGCCAGTGTGCAAACGTCAGGCAAAATTTGATTATGCTGATAAGCCAGGAACTTACCAGTCCGGCCTATACCGGTTTGGATTTCATCAAGCATCATTAGTAGTTTATGCTCGTCACATATGGCCCTAATGTGATTAAGATAATCATAGGCTGGTATATTAACGCCGCCTTCGCCTTGAATGGGTTCAACTAAGATAGCAATAATATTGGGGTGTTTTGTTATAGCTAGTTTAATGGCATCTATGTCGTTATAAGGAACGCGAATAAAACCTTCGACTAACGGTGCAAAACCATCTTGTATCTTTTTGTTACCAGTGGCACTTAAGGTGGCCAATGTACGGCCATGGAAACTGTTTTCAGTCACAATAATGGCGGGTGTAGCTTGATTTTGTTGATGGCCATAAAGCCGTGCCAATTTAATTGCGGCTTCATTGGCTTCTGCGCCAGAATTGCTAAAAAAAACATTCTCCATACCACTTTTTTCGGCTAGCTTATTGGCTAACTGTTCTTGAGCCGCGACATTATACCAATTGGAGGTGTGTATGAGGGTTTCACTTTGCTTACAAATAGCCTGATGGACGGCGGGGTGGGCATGGCCTAGGCTGCATACGGCAACACCTGATAACACATCAAGGTAACGTTTATTTTCAGTATCCCATAGCCATGCGCCTTGGCCGCGGACAAAAGTGACGGGTAAACGTCCATAGGTTGGCATAATGTGATTTGTCATGGCTTGAATCCAGAAAAGATGACGCTAGGTAATTGACTTAGAAAAACCTTTAATTATAAGTTTGAATGATAATAGGTACAAGCAAAAAAGAGAAGTTAGGCTTTTTAAAGCATGATAAAGTTGATATTATTAGTTGGTTATTTTTATTGGAGTAGGCTATGGAAGTTAGAGACAGAATTAAAGACCAATTGGAAAAAAATGCCGTTATTTTATACATGAAAGGCACACCTGACTTTCCTCAGTGTGGTTTTTCCGGTAAAACCGTTGAAATTTTATCGGCCTGTGGGGCACATTACACTTACGTAAATATTTTTGAAGATGCTGAAATACGCGAAGGCTTAAAAGCATATTCAAATTGGCCAACTTTCCCACAACTCTATATCGGTGGCCAATTAATTGGTGGTTGCGATATAGTTACTGATTTATTTAGTCTGGGTAAATTAAGTGAAATGTTGGCTGCGGCTGGCGCAATTACCGAATAGTAGTATCTCACACTAGTGGGCCTATCAGGGTTACAGGCAGCTATCCGAGATTTGTTCCAAGCGTTCCAGATGTTGCCAACGGTTGATAATTTGGCAAAATAGCTCGGCCGTTTTGCCCGCGTCATATAGGGCTGAGTGTGCAAGATTATTATCCCATTCTAAACCAGCTTTTTGGGCTAATTTGGCAAGCACGGTTTGTCTAAAGGCTAAACCACCTAAGGTGACTGTGTCAAAAGTGCTAAAAGGGTGGAACGGGCTTTTCTTGACCTGTGTCCGTTGAATGGCAGCATTTAGAAAGCCCAAATCAAAAGCTGAATTGTGCCCAACTAGGATAGCGCGCGTACAATTATTACGTTTGACAGCTAATTTGATGGGTTTAAATAAAGTGTTTAAGGCATCTTTTTCTTCTACAGCCATGCGGAATGGATGATAGGGGTCTATGCCATTAAACTTAAGGGCGGCCTCATCAAGCTCAGAATTTTTAAATGGAATCACATGTGTTGAATGGCGCTCCGTGATTTCCAATTCTTGGTTTTGATTAAATTCCACAATTATCGCAGCTATCTCTAGTAAGGCATTTTTTTTGGGATTAAAGCCTGCGGTTTCTATGTCTATAATAACAGGCAAATAGCCTCTAAAGCGTTGGTCTAATGGAATGATGGTTTTGTCCATTGTATATAAATGAAAATTTTAGAATCGACGGTAAATTAAGTTTAGTTGTACTATTATGTCGTTATTAAAGCATTCATGAAAAATAATTTGGAAAATAACAAATATAGTGGGGGAATTACAAAAATGCCAATGAGAAAATTTGTTCAGGCAACATCATTTGTTTTGTTTGCTACGCTTAGCGGTTGTGCCACAGTGGGCAATGATGCAAGAGACCCATGGGAAGGCTGGAATAGGAATGTACAAGATTTTAATGATGGTCTAGACAAATATGCTATCAAACCAGTAGCTAAAGGTTATCAATGGATTACGCCAAGTTATGTAGATCAGGGTGTGACCAATTTCTTTAGTAATATTGATGATATAAGTGTCACAATTAATGATTTGTTGCAGTTTAAGATTGAGCAAACAGGTTCTGATGGCGCACGTTTCTTAGTTAATTCAGTTGCGGGTGTCGGTGGTTTGATTGACGTAGCCTCATTAATTGATTTGCCTAAACATCGGGAAGATTTTGATCAAACCCTGGGCGTTTGGGGCGTGCCAACAGGGCCATATTTAGTGTTGCCTTTGTTTGGTCCCAGTTCGCCACGTGGCGTAGGCGGCTTAATTGGCAAAGCTGTGATGAACCCAATAACTTACATCGATTCTGCTGCCATTACCGGTGGCTTATTTACGCTAAATACTATAGATATACGTTCCGATAATTTAAGCACTGAAAAAATTGCAGAAGAAGCCTCTTTGGATCGCTATGAGTTTTTCAAAAATTCTTATTTTCAAAATCGGGAATATCTCGTTAAGGATGGGAACGTACCAGATAGCGACGATATAGATTTAGATGAAGGTGATGATGCGCCTATTAATCCTTTCAGCAGATAACAAAGTTGTGTAGGTAGGGCTGTAAAACTACAGCCCTTTTAAAAAATACTATACTAAGATGATGGTATAAGCTTCCAGCTTAGGTTTTCACCCGCTTTTAATGGTGTTATAAAATTGCCATTTTCGCCATAACTATCCGGAACTTGCCAATTCATCTTAGCTAAGGTTATTTGGCTTGTATTGCGTGGTAAGCGATAAAAATCCGCCCCATTAAAACTTGCGAAGGCTTCTAGTCTATCAAGTGCATTGGCCAGTTCAAACACTTCGGTATAGAGTTCCATGGCGGCGTGCGCGCTATAACAGCCTGCGCAGCCACAAGCAGACTCTTTTAGTGAGGTTAAGTGTGGGGCACTGTCGGTGCCTAAAAAGAATTTTGGATTGGCACTTGTTGCAGCCTGAATTAAAGCCTGTTTATGGTGCTCACGCTTGAGTACGGGTAGGCAATAATGGTGGGGTCGAATGCCGCTGGCAAAAAGGGCGTTACGGTTAAACATTAAATGTTGCGGTGTAATGGTTGCCGCTATGTTAGGCTTGGCGTCTTTCACAAATTCTATGGCCTCAGCGGTCGTTGCATGTTCAAGTACAATGCGCAAAGCTGGAAAATCTTGGGTAATTTTGGTTAGAATAGTGTCAATAAATACCCGCTCCCTATCAAATATGTCGCAATTTTCATCTGTGACCTCACCGTGGATCAACAGGGGCAAATCATGGAATTGCATTGCTTCTAGTAGTGGATAGATAGTCTGGATTTTAGCAATGCCAGCATCTGAATGGGTAGTTGCACCCGCTGGATACAGTTTTATTGCCTGGATAAATTCTGCTTCTGCTGCTTGTTTTATATCCTCTGGCGTAGTTGATGGAGTTAAGTAAAGCGTCATCAGTGGAATAAAGTCACAGTTTTTAGGTACCGCTGAGATAATTTCTTCTCGATAGGCCAAGGCTTGAGGAACGCTAGTTACTGGAGGGCGTAGATTGGGCATGATAATTGCTCTGGCAAATTGGTGGGCAGTATGGGCAATAACGGTTTTTAGTATTGCGCCGGTACGGACATGCAAATGCCAATCATCAGGTCGAGTTATGGTTAATTGTTTCATTAATAAAGTCTATGCATTTAATAAAATTAGCGTAGATTTTATAGTAATAGACTTGAAAAGCTAATAAAGTGCCTCATAGTTATAATTATTTTGTTTGGGAGCCAAACCAATGCCTATTTATGAATATCAATGCCAATCATGCGGTCATGAGCATGAAGCCCTGCAAAAACTAAGTGCTGAACCTTTAGTTGATTGTCCAGCTTGTAATAAGCCTGAGCTAGTGAAAAAAATATCTGCATCCGGTTTCCGTTTAAAAGGCGGTGGCTGGTATGAGACAGATTTTAAAAGTGGTACAAAAAAGAATGTTGCGGGTGAAGGTAGCGCGCCATCAAGTTCAACAACTGGTGGACACACCTGTAACGGAGGCGGTTGTAGCAGCCATTAAGATGGCAGTGGCAATTAGTTTTTAGGACATAACATCGATTTGGGGATAAAGAGAGACATTATGCGTACCCACAAGTGCGGAGAATTAAATAAGCAACAATTAGGGACTACCGTAGAATTGTGTGGTTGGGTGCATCGTCGCCGGGATCATGGCGGGGTAATTTTTATTGACCTAAGAGACCGTGCTGGTCTGGTACAGGTAGTGTTTGATCCCGATGTCCCTGAAACTTTTGCGATAGCAGAAAGTGTCCGTAGTGAATATGTCTTAAAAATTAAAGGTGTCGTACGCCTGCGTCCAGAAGGCACGGTAAATGCCAATATGCAAACGGGTGAAATTGAAATTTTGGCGCACGCTATTGAGGTTTTAAATGAGTCAGAAACACCGCCGTTTCCTATTGAAAGTGAAATAGAAGTCAACGAAGAGACCCGCTTGCGTTACCGATATATCGATTTACGTCGTACCGCCATGCAAGAAAAAATGAAAGTCAGGCGGGATGTAACTCGCATGTTGCGGAATTTTTTAGATGACCATGAGTTTTTTGAGATAGAGACACCTTACCTGACTAAAGCGACGCCTGAAGGTGCCCGCGATTATATTGTACCTAGCCGAACCCATAGCAATGCTTTTTTTGCTTTGCCACAATCACCGCAACTCTATAAGCAATTATTGATGATAGCTGGCATGGACAGGTATTACCAAGTCGTGCGTTGTTTTCGGGATGAGGACTTACGTGCCGATCGGCAACCTGAATTTACCCAGTTAGATATCGAAACTTCGTTCATGGATGAGGACGAAATTATGCAAATAATGGAAGAGATGATCCGCCAATTATTTGCAACAGTGATTAATGTTGAGTTGGACAGCGTTTTTCCGCGCATGACATATCAAGAAGCGATAACTCGGTTTGGTGTTGATAGGCCTGATTTAAGAATTCCATTGGAGTTGGTCGATATCGCTGAAGAAATGCAAGCAGTGGATTTCAAAGTTTTTTCAACGCCGGCAAATGATCCAAAGGGTCGCGTGGTTGCCTTACGTTTACCCAAAGGCGGAGAGCTTAGTCGAAAAGACATTGATGAGCTGACTAAATTTGTTGGCATATATGGTGCTAAAGGTTTGGCATATATCAAAGTAAATGACCGTAATGGCGGCATTGAAGGCCTGCAATCGCCTATTGTCAAGTTTGCTCCAGCAGACGTTTGGGAAAAGGTACTGGCAAAAACTGGTGCACAAACTGGAGATTTATTATTTTTTGGTGCGGACAAGGCTACGGTTGTTAATGAAGCCATGGGCGCTTTACGCATCAAATTAGGACATGATTTAAACTTACTTGAAGGGTTATGGAAGCCGTTATGGGTAGTTGATTTTCCAATGTTTGAATGGGACGAAAAAAATCAACGTTATACGGCTATTCACCATCCTTTTACGGCACCAAGTTGCTCGCCTGAGGAATTAGTGAGCAATCCAGGCACAGCGCTGTCTAGGGCTTATGATTTGGTTTTAAATGGTACTGAAGTTGGTGGCGGATCGATTCGTATCAACCGTATGGCTATGCAGCAGACTGTTTTTAAGATTTTAGGTATAAGTGATGAGGAAGCCCGAGAAAAATTTGGCTTTTTACTCGATGCCCTTAAATTTGGCGCGCCACCCCATGGTGGATTGGCGTTTGGTCTTGACCGTTTGGTCATGTTGATGACGGGTTCTACATCTATCCGTGATGTGATTGCTTTTCCAAAAACACAATCAGCTGCTTGTCCGATGGTTAACGCGCCGGCTAAGGTTAGTGAGGAGCAATTGAAGGAACTGGGTATCAGGCTACGGGTACAGCCTAGTAAAGAAGAAAATTTAGCGGATAAAATGGTCGGTTGACGACAACGCTGATAGTAAACTTCCGCACATTATTACTTTTTCAATACTAAATTTAGATTGCTATGGCTAAACTGATTAAAGATTATGCATTGCTTACAGATGAAGACTGTGATCAGCGTATTACTGCCGCCAAAGCAAAATTAGGTGAGAGCTGTGTTATTTTAGGCCACCATTATCAGCGTGATGAAGTGTTTAAACATGCTGATTTTTCTGGCGATTCACTAAAACTTTCAAGGAATGCTGCAGATTCAGATGCTAAATACATCGTTTTCTGCGGTGTCCATTTTATGGCCGAAGTGGCAGAAATTTTATCTAAGCCAGAACAAATTGCTATTTTGCCAGATATGGCTGCAGGCTGTTCCATGGCCGACATGGCAAATTTGGGCAAAGTGCAAAAATGTTGGCAAGAACTTAGCCAGATATTGGAGCCAGATTTAAAGATAACCCCAATCACCTATATCAATTCAGCGGCAGATTTAAAAGCATTTTGTGGTCAGCATGGTGGTATTGTTTGTACGTCATCAAATGCGCAACGGGTTTTGGAATGGGCGTTTGCAAAACGTGAAAAGATTTTGTTTTTTCCAGACCAACATTTAGGCCGCAATACGGCATATAAAATGGGAATTGCTTTGGATGAAATGGTGGTTTGGGATTTCTCTAAACCGATGGGTGGCTTAACGGTAGAGGAAATTAACAAAGCCAAAATGATACTTTGGAATGGTTTTTGTTCGGTGCATCAGGTATTTCAACCTGAACAAATCGACAATTTCATTAAGCGCCATCCCGAAACCAAAGTTATAGCGCATCCAGAAGCTTGTTTTGAGGTTTGTGAAAAATCAGATTATATAGGTTCTACTGAATTTATTTTAAAGACTGTGCGCGAAGCGGAAGCTAACACACGTTGGTTAGTGGCAACCGAGTTAAATTTGGTCAACCGTTTACATGAAGAATGTAAACCACAAGGAAAAAATGTACATTTTATGTCACCCACATTATGTATGTGTTCTACCATGTTTAGGACTGATCCCCAGCACTTGGCTTGGGTATTAGAAAACTTAGTGGAAGGCCATGTTGTTAACCAAATTTCTGTAAGTTCGGAAGTGGCAAAATATGCCAAGGCTGCGCTCGATGATATGTTGCTGGTTTAACGGGGTTCTTTTAGAAGTTGGTAATAAAAGCTTAAGACAAAATAATCTTTGTGTTAAGTTATATTGATTTTATTAAGAAATTTTTCTTCAAATTGAGTAGTTCAAACTTAAAACAGAAAATGTGCTTAGGTCGTTGGTATTAAACAGCAGCGCTTAAATTTTTAAGTATCCAAACTTTTAAACAAATACGAGGCAAATATGCAAAAAATGGTCATAAGCAAAATTTTTCTAACGGTGCTTTCTTTCGCTTCTTTGCTGGTGTGGTCAGCCAACGGAACAGCGGCTTCAACAACATCAAGCATTTTTAATATCACAATCGATACGTCTAGTTTGCAAGGTACTTCTGCATCATTAGCATTTGATTTTCTGAATAATAATGCAGATGCCCCCAATGCTAATGCGGTGACGATTAGTAGTTTTCAAACGGATGGGGTATTTGATACAAGTTTAACGGATAACGTAGGCAGTGTTTCCGGCACTTTAAATGATGTTGCCACATTTAGCTCAATTACAGATGGTTTTAATGAACTATTTCAACCCATCACATTAGGTTCTTTTTTACAATTTCAATTAAATATTATTTCCCTACTAGATTTGCATGAGTCTGACTCATTTCAATTAAACATATTCAATGGATTGGGGACAGCTTCCTTGGTGCCAACTCTTGATCCATTAGGAACTGACATTCTTTTTGAAGTTAATTTTTTACCTAATATTTCCTTTACATCTTTTACAGATTTGGTGAGCGCAGAGCAAGTTGTTTCTGCAGTGCCAGTGCCTGGCGCATTTAGCCTTATGTTACTAGCTTTAGGGGCTTGGGGTGGTTTGGTAAAGTCTAAACAACGCTTTGTTTTGAAATAAAAAGCAGTAATTGATATTAAACAAGCCATTTAATAAAGGCGCTAAAGTAAAACTTTAGCGCCTTTATTTATGCGACACTTAAACTGATACTGGCGGTTAATTTTCAAACGTGACCGTGTCACCGCGCTTAACCCATCCTGATTGAAGTACACGGGCGTAAACACCTACGCTAGGCAGCTCCTTATTGGCAAAAGGCACCAGCGGACGATTCTTGGCAATAGCGTGCTTAAAAATGCCGTTATCGGCCGGTAAATCACCTTGTGCTAAGGTTGGCATAATACAGCGAGGGCATGGATCGGTTATTTGTAGGGTTAAGCTGTGGCCTAATTTTATGACTTTTCCAACCCAGTCATTTTCAACAAAGCCTTTTAAGTCCATAGTATCTATGATCACGTTAGGCCTAAACCGTCTCGCTTCAAATCGGCCCTCCGGATAGTGCTGCTGTAAGGCCTGCAGAGAGCTTGTAGTAATTAAATGTAATGCCGCATAGTCAAAAAAGGAGCCCTCCGGTGCATCTCCTGCTACGGCTTCACTCGATATCTCATTCGCTTCACCAGCAAATTCGGGCCAAAATTGCTCTAATGTTGCTTCTTTAGGTGATTGGGTTAACAAAGTGACTTTATGTCCTAGATATTGGGACAATTTATCATTAATATCGTTATCGTCACTGCGTAAGAGAGTGCCATCGGGTAATGTGATCCAAATGGGTTCTATGTCATGTTGTAATGCTGGCACGGTATAAGCCGCCCGAAATGAAAAGAAGTTAGGCCATTTCTTAGGGTTTTTTGCGCTAATGACTTTACCTGTTTCAGCGTCCACCAAAGCATAGGCGCGGTCACCTAATAAACCTGAGTTAGTAATATTAGAGCCATTTAATTCTTCTCCCATCATGGATTTTACGGGATAGCGCCAAAGAGTGGAGACGGTGATTGGGGTTGTCGTGGCAAAATCGGTTAACGCCATGGTGTTTCCTTTTTTATTAGAGTGGTTGGAATTGGGTATTACGGATGACAGTTAAATTGAAAGCCCTGATCAATAAAAATAGCCATCAATCATATTCTATGGATTTAAAAAAACATTGCAATTTTGTTGTGTATTATTTCAATATCAGCTCAGTTGATAAATTATGACCTTATTTGATTATAAGAATATATCCATAGACTAAGATTGCGTGTCAAGTTGCACTAAATTAGTGTACGTAGTAGAGTCGCCTGCCTTTTATCGGTATTAATACTCGAAACAAGTCCTTCAAATCATTTTTTGCATGCTAAATAAAATAATTGAAATTACGAACAAGCATCTTTTGCTGTTATTAGGAGGTGTCTTCCTATTACGGATTATTTATCTCTTCAACAACGGTTTGGATTTAATTGGCGATGAAAGTTATTACTGGGATTGGTCACGCAGACCAGATTGGTGTTATTACAGTAAACCACCGATGGTGGCCTGGCTAATAGGCGTATTTACCCGTTTAGGGGGTGATTGGACAGCTATTGTTCGCTTGCCAGCGGTTATTTTAGGGACGGTTTTTTTAATTTATTTTTATTTCACGGCGAGGGACTTTTATAATCCTAAAGCCGCAGCAATAGCGCTATTGTTAATATTGGCAATGCCATTTAATGTACTGGCAAATCTGATTATGACAATAGATCCTGCGCTCTATTGTTTTTGGATGATTAGCCTTTATTTTCTAGGTAAGGCTTTGTTTGATAAAAACCTGCTTGCCTGGGTATGGGCCGGTTTAGCATCCGGTGCAGCTTTATTGAGTAAGCAATCAGCATTATTACTACCTTTAATGGTATTTGTTTTTATATTAATCGATAAAGACCAGCATAGTCAGTTAAAACGAGGATTTTTACTGTATTTAGCACCAATAATGTTATGTATGGTGCCGTTAGTTATTTGGAACCTTCAGCATGATTGGGTGATGTTGGATCATAGTAAAGGTCATTTTGCTAGCAAAGAAAGTATTCCCTATACGGTACAATTGACCAATTCAGCGGTATTTGTGCTTTATCAGCTATTGCTGGCAACTCCCGTTATTTTCGTATTAATACTGCTAATGTCGGTTAATGCGTGTTTTAAATTTACACGTTTAAACCCAAGGGAGCAGTTTTTAATGTTGACAGGGCCAATCTTATTATTGGCAATTTTAATGTTGAGTTTATTACAGAAAGTGCAAGGCAATTGGCCTGTATCTTGTTATTTTTCCGCGTTGATTTTGTTGGCTGGACGGTGGGTGCAGGTCAATTGGCAAAAATGGCTTAAAATAGGTATGCTCATTGGGTATTTGATGGTGGCGTTAACTTATGCGTTGCCGGTAGCGATTCAGGTATTTAATCTGCATAATTCAGTGGTTGACCCTACATTTAGATTTCGCCATTGGCGCGAGTTAGCGGGTTCCATTCAAACTGAGCGTGAAAAAATTCAGGCGGCATCGGAGCAGACTTTTATTCTAGCACTAGGCCACCGATTTTTAGCGAGTCAGTTAGCGTTTTATTTACCGGATCATCCGCGAACTTTTCGTTATGAAGCCAGTGGACGTGTCCTATCGCAATACGAAGTTTGGCCTGGGCCAACGGCGTATATTGGCAAAAATAGCTTTATTATCAGTGAGCAAAGTGAGGCCGAGGTGGCAAGTGAAATTAAGTCCGCTTTCCAGACTTTTAAGGAAGTTGCGGTCATTGCGAATCCGATGAATAAAAACTCATCGTACCACTTGTTCATAGGCGAGAATATGAAGTTTTGGCCGCCTAAATCCAAACAGGAATGAACATGTTTTTTTCAAAATGGGAGCGTCGCTGGCAAGAGTTATTCATATTGCTTGCTTTAGCCGTGCTGACTACCCCGGTATTTTGGTTAACAGATTTGGATCGTCAAGCTGCGGCCCTGTTCCATCAAGCGGGTACACAAGGCAACCCATGGCCAAACCAGCATTGGTGGCTTTGGCGTTATTTATATGAATACGCTTTCACGGCCACCATAATGGTAGCTGTAATAGCTTTGTTGTTGGCGGTGTTCAGCCATAAATTTGCTGTTTTAATGCCCTATAAAAAACCGGCCCTATATATTTTGTTGGTGATCGTTTTAGGGCCTGGGCTAATGATCAATTTAATTTTTAAAGACCATTGGGGCAGGCCAAGACCGGTGCATATCACTGATTTTGGTGGTCAATACCAATATATTCCGCCGCTACAGATAGGCCATACGCCTGAAAAGTCGTTTCCTTGTGGGCATTGTTCTGTAGGTTATCTGCTGTTTACCTTGTATTTTTTATCAAGCAAAAGAAAAGCACTTTATTTTGGTATCGCTTTAGGTTTGGCAATGGTGCTTGCAATTACCCGTATGTCTGCGGGTGGGCATTTTGTCTCTGATATTTTATGGTCAGGTTATTTGGTATTTTTTGTTGCTTGGTTGGTTTATTACAGCTGGTATGTAAGAGGCAGCAGTTAGCCAAAAGGCTCAGCTTAGCGTTTGATTGAAAGCAATAAAAAACTGTTTGGCTGTCCGGCCATTTTTTGCTGCATGTTGATGGGCAAAGTCTAGCGCGGCTTTATGTAAGATAGTTTTGTCACCTTGATAGCCTAAAAAATAGCTGTCTACAATATTTAAGTAGGCTTGCTGATCCTGTGGATAAAATGCCAGCCGTAAGCCAAAGCGGTCAGAAAGCGATATTTTTTCTTCTATACTATCTGAGTAATGGACTTCCGTATCAATTAAATGTGAGTTCAAATTATCACGCATCATTTCAGGCAATAAATGTCTACGGTTTGATGTCGCATAAAATAAGACATTCTCTGGCGGTAATTCGATGGAACCTTCTAATAGGCTTTTTAAGGGTTTGTATAAGGTTTCCCCAGCTTCAAAGGATAAATCATCACAATAAATGATAAAACGCTGGGGTTGCTCGCGTAGATCATCGACAATTTCCGGTAAATAGAGCAAATCTTGTTTGTCGACTTCAATCACGCGCAATTCACGCTGTTTGTATTGGTTTAATAAGGCTTTAACCAATGATGATTTACCCGTGCCACGGGCGCCCCAAAGCAAAGCATTATGGGCGGGCAATTTAGAAATAAAGCGGGTAGTGTTTTCGACTAGTTGATTTTTTTGAAGATCTATACCGATTAGCTGGTTAAGCTGTATAGTGTCTAGCGCTTTCACCGGGCGTAGGTATTCTTTACGTTGGCGCCAAATAGCGGCATAAGTTGTATTCCAGTCAATCATGACTTATCCTGATAATGAGTTATCTAAAGGTATCTTTAAGCTGCCTTACTTTAGCAAAAATCTCGGTTGCTGTACCTTGTGTCATGCCGATTGTTTGTTGTAAAGCTAGGCTACTCTCCCGTAAAAATGGGTTAGTTTCAAGTTCTAATTGTAGGCTAGTCGGAATTGTCGGTTGGTTTTTGGCACGGAGTTGTGCTACTTGTTCCATGCGTTGTTGTAATTGTGGGTTATTGGGTTCCAGCGTTAATGCAAACCGGCCATTGGCTTCGGTATACTCATGGGTACAATAGATTTGGGTATCGCCAGGTAACAGTTTAAACTTTTGTATAGACTGCCAGAGTTGCTCAGCGCTACCTTCAAATAAGCGGCCACATCCCATAGAAAATAAGGTATCACCACAAAATAGCCAGCTTTCCTTGGCAAAATGGAAGGCGATATGATGATCTGTATGGCCAGGTGTTGAAATGACTTTAGCGGTATGTTGTCCTATATTAATAATATCGTTTTCGTTAACACCGTGATCAAGACCTGGAATCCTATCCTTATCCGCCGCGGAGCCAAAAATTTGGCAATGAGTGATGTTTTTAAGTTCTAAATTACCACCGACATGGTCGGCATGATGATGTGTGTTTAAAATAGTAGTTAGTTGCCAACCGTTGTTATGCAATGCATCTAGGACTGGTTTAGCCAATGCCGGATCAATTACCGCGGTTTGTTTAGAAACTGGATCATGCAGTAAATAGATATAGTTATCTGTTAAAACTGGTAGTTGTAGAACTTTAAGCATGACTATGGGCTTTCTTAGGTTGGTTTTTCATAAGTTATAAGGCAAGGTTTCAGATTGACAATATATCTTTGGGCAGAGTTTGTCTATGGTACACATTAAACAGATAGTAGTTAGTGTTTTGGTGCTTGGGGCAACGCTATGGTTTTCTGGTTGTGCTACCCAAACAAGCACCCATGCGGCGAGTCCTGAGCTGCTGCCGATGCAGTCCAATGTCGTCCAATACGCCCTTAGCTTGAAAGGGGCACCCTATCGCTATGGTAAAGATTCGCCTACAGAAGGTTTTGATTGCAGCGGTTTTATTAAACACGTCTACGAAAAACAAGGTTTTGCACTACCCCGTACGGCGCAAGAAATGGCAAAACAGTTGCCCTATTGTCCAGCAGAAAAGATGCAAGCTGGGGATTTGGTATTTTTTAATACTAATGGAGCCGCCTATTCGCATGTAGGTCTGTATTTAGGGGATGAAAAATTTATTCATGCCCCGAGTCAAAATACCGGTAAAGTTCTGATTTCTGATTTTAATAACAATTATTGGAAGAAACATTTCACGGGTGTACGCCGGCCATTACCACAATAATGGGCTAACTTGACATGTCTCAGGCCAATTTTAACGTGTTGTAAGCTTGATGTCATCAAAACCTGATAAAGTATAAGGCTATTTCTTATTGGAAGGTGCAGATAATGATTGATAATCCGGTGATAGCTGAGCTTGACGATGACACGATACGGCAAATTGATGCCTATTGGCGTGCCTGTAATTATCTAGCTGCAGGTATGATTTATTTACAAGATAATCCGTTGCTGCGCATACCTTTAGAAGCTAAACATATCAAAAATCGATTATTAGGGCATTGGGGATCAAGCCCAGGTTTAAGTTTTAGCTATGTCCATTTAAATCGGTTGATTAATAAATTTGATTTGAATGCCATTTTTTTGGCAGGCCCCGGGCATGGTGCGCCTGGTGTGCTTGCGCCAGTTTATTTAGAAGGTATGTACTCTGAGACGTATCCCAATAAAAGTGAAGATGCGGAAGGATTAAGTCATTTTTTTAAAGAATTTTCTTTTCCTGGTGGCATTGGCAGTCATTGCACCCCAGAATTGCCTGGATCCATCCATGAAGGTGGTGAGTTAGGCTACAGTGTATCCCATGCGTTTGGAGCGGCATTTGACCAGCCTGACTTAATTGTTGCCGTGGTTGTTGGTGATGGTGAGTCGGAAACCGGGCCTTTGGCTACATCATGGCATGCTACGAAATTTTTAAATCCTATCCGGGATGGCGCCGTTTTACCCATTTTGCATTTAAATGGCTATAAAATTAACAATCCAACAATTCTGTCGCGGATTTCCCATGAGGAATTAGAGAGCTTATTTATAGGTTATGGCTGGCAACCCTATTTTGTTGAAGGGGATGAGCCATTTGAAATGCATAAACAAATGGCGATAACGCTGGAACGTTGTATTTTAGAAATACGTAGTCTCCAACAAGAAGCTAGGCAGTCTGGTCGGGCTACTCGGCAAAAATGGCCTATGTTAATTTTGCGTAGCCCCAAAGGTTGGACTGGGCCTGCGAATGTCGATGGCCATAAAGTGGCCGGTTTTTGGCGGGCGCATCAAGTACCTTTAGCTGGCGTTAAAGAAAATCCACAACATTTGCAACAGTTGGAAGATTGGCTACAAAGTTACAAGCCTGATGAATTGTTTGATGACAACGGTCGTTTAATAGCCAATTTAAAGGCATTGGCACCCAAAGGCTTAAGAAGGATGAGTGCAAATCCCATAGCTAATGGTGGACTGTTACGCAAGGCATTGAAAATGCCAAATTTTTGTGACTATGCGGTAAATATATCCCGACCTGGTGTACAGCAAGCTGAAAATACCAGGCCATTAGGACAATTTTTGCGCGATATCATGCAATTAAATCCTAGTAATTTTAGGGTTTTTGGGCCGGATGAAAATACCTCTAATAAGCTGGATGCAATTTATGAAGTCAGCAAAAAATTATGGTTAGCTGATTATTTGCCTGAGGATGCTGATGGTGGCGAGCTGTCACCCGATGGCCGGGTAATGGAAATGCTTTCCGAGCACACCTTAGAAGGTTGGTTAGAAGGTTATTTACTAACAGGAAGGCATGGCTTTTTTTCTAGCTATGAGGCGTTTGTGCATGTTATCGACTCCATGTTTAATCAACACGCCAAATGGTTGGCAATAAGTAGGCAAATATCTTGGCGCGCACCTATTTCGTCCTTAAATTTATTGATCACTTCGACTGTTTGGCGGCAAGACCATAATGGCTTCACCCATCAAGATCCAGGTTTTTTGGATTTAGTTGTAAATAAAAGCCCTAATGTATGCCGTATTTATTTACCACCTGATGTCAATACCTTATTGTGTGTGGCTGACCATTGTTTACGTAGCACAGACTATATCAACATAATTGTTGCCGATAAACAAAAACACATGCAGTTTATGGATATGGACGCAGCGATTAGGCATTGCACAAAGGGCATAGGAATTTGGGATTGGGCGAGCAATGACCAAGATAGTGAGCCTGATGTCGTTATGGCTGGTTGTGGTGATGTACCAACCCAGGAAGCCTTAGCCGCTATTTGTTTACTGACCAGTCATTTCCATGATTTAAAAATACGGTTTATCAACGTAGTGGATTTATTTAAATTGACGCCCAACACTGAACATCCTCATGGTTTATCGGATTATGATTTTGATAGTTTATTTACCAAAGATAGACCTATAATTTTTAACTTTCATGGTTATCCCTGGTTGATCCATAGGCTTGCGTATCGGCGGAATAACCATAAAAACTTACACGTACGTGGCTACAAAGAACAAGGAAACATCAACACGCCTTTAGAGCTGGCTATCCGTAACGAAATTGACCGTTTTAGCTTGGCGATAGACGTGATTAACAGGGTGCCCCGTTTGCAAATTGCAGGTGCCCACGTTAAAGAAAAATTGCGCGATGCACAAATAGAATGTAGCCGATATGCTTATTCACATGGTGTAGACAACCCAGAATTTGCAAATTGGGAGTGGCCTAGCCATTAGACTGTGCTAGAAGATGCAAAACCAACACCAAGTTTTTGTTGTTAATTGTGGCAGTTCGTCAATTAAATACCAATTGCTTAGCTTGCCGCAAGGGCATGTGCTGGTGCATGGAAGTGTAGAAGGTATTGGTAACCCCGTCTGTAACCATCATTATCGTATTGAAAGCCATGAGTTAACGCTTAAGTCACTGGTTATAGCAGATCATCACAGTGCTTTTTTATTAATTATTAAGGTGCTAGAGGAAATTATTCTTGATCTGGGACAGCATGTTTTAACTGCTATAGGCCATCGGGTAGTGCATGGTGGCGAACATTTTATGGCGCCAACCCGGATAACTAGCGAAGTTTTGGCAACTATAGAACAATTGTCAGAATTGGCACCTTTACATAATCCAGCAAACGCTGAAGGTATAAGGATATGTCAATTGCTGTTTCCGGCAACTCCGCAAGTTGCTGTGTTTGATACGGCTTTTCATCAAACGTTGCCTGAGTTTGCCTATCGCTATGCAATTCCTGAAATTTGGTACCAAGAATATCATATCCGGCGATACGGCTTTCATGGAAGCTCGCATCGTTATATCGCCCAAAAAGCCGCTGAATTTCTTCAAAAGCCTTTAACAGAGCTTAACTTAATTACCTTGCATTTAGGGAACGGTGCGAGTGCTTGTGCTATCGCAAAAGGAGTTTGTGTAGATACCTCCATGGGCTTTACCCCGCTTGAAGGTTTGGTGATGGGTACCCGTTCTGGTGACATTGATCCTGCCATCACCTTATTTTTACAGCATAGTAAAGGCTTAGCTGTAGAAAGGATTGATGATGCTTTAAACCACCAATCCGGCTTACAAGGGCTTGCAGGGAGTTACGACATGCGGGTTTTATTGGCTAAGGCAGGGCAAGGTGAGACAACAGCTAGTTTAGCGATTAATATTTATACCTACCGCATTAAGAAATATATTGGTGCCTACTTTGCTGTATTAGGGCAGGTTGATGGCATTATTTTTACCGGTGGTATTGGTGAGAATGCACCTGAAATTAGGCTAAAATGCTGTGAGAATCTTGAAAACTTCGGCGTCGCAGTTGATCACAATTTAAATCAAAAAGCCAAAGCGAATAGCACGGGTATCAAACTGTCTGTTGGTGCCGTCCCAGTGTTGGTGATTAACACTAATGAGGAGCTGCAAATAGCTCATGAGGCATTAGGCGTTGTGTTAAACACGTCAACTTAACGCTGGTTTGTGGCCACAACTTGCTAGGATTAGCACAGCTTGTTGGTTTTGGCAAAAAATAAGCTGGCTTGATATTAACTAGGGTTAAATCAAGCCAGCCTGAGTTCTTAATTTTATAAACTCATCTATTTGTTGATGTTCTCAGGAGGGACTCATACTGCTTTTAGGTATAGTGTTAAACGTGCTGGCATTCGGTGTTTTCCACTCTAAACGAATGACTGCTCCATACCGGTAATCGTTATATTCAACCTTTATATCAGCATTTTGCCCTTCAATCAGGTAAACCTGATTACTGGTGTTGATTGTGGGAGGATGCTCTGTCCAATTATCTATAACTAAAACATTATTAATCCAAACCCTAACACCATCGTCTGAAAGGGTTTGTAATTGATAGTATCCTGTAACCGTAGGGATTAGTTTACCCGTCCAGCGTATTGAAAAGTAGTCAGAAGGTAATGCTGGGTCAGGTGATACGGAACGGCCAAAGCCTAAATCGGGCCAGCTAAAGTCAATGTTTTCAAGGCGTCCTAAAACAGGGTTACCCGATAAGGTCGAATTAGCGAAATATTGGCCGTTTAAGCCGCCATTTAAGATTTCTTCAAAGCTAGACAGGGCTTGGTAACTACCGTTTTTACCTATAGCCGGAATGCTTAGAAATTCATCAATGCCAAACGTTGCAAAAATGGGATTGCCGGCAAGCACGCTGTTTTGATTGCCATTATGACCATTGGGAACCGTTAATGATGGATGGTCAAAAGGTGCTTTTTGGTATTTAACCCGGTTATCAGTTAGCGATTTTAAAAATGCCACCAAGTCCGAAATATCTTGAGCACTTAAACCGAGTGGGTGGATGTCAGGATGCTTGTCAAAATTATCGAAATTGCCACCTCTGTTATAGAAATCTAAAACTTGTTCCAAATTCATTTGGCTACCGTTATGGAAGTAAGGTCCTGTTAACTCAACATTACGTAGGGTAGGTACCTTAAATGTGCCATCTACAGCGGTACTTCGTTTAGCTCGTTCTGCGGCTGAGCTATCGTTGCAAAGTCCGTCAATATCTTCAAATTTACAGGGCTCGACACCGAAGTCATCAACAAAATTATTACTGACATATTGTTTCGAAAAACTTAGTGTGTTACCAAATGGGTCTTTACCACCGCCACCTATATCATAGTCAGTAGGTACTAAGCCTAGGTTATAATAGCCGCGGTCATAAATGGCATATCGGTTATTTCGCATGATCATGCCTTCAATAACATTCTCATCGGTTTGATAGATAACGGCATTGCTTAAGGTAGGCCCTTTATGGCACGTGCTACAACTGGCTTGGCTGCCATTAAAAATATTTTCACCACGTGATTCAGCGGACGTTGGTGATTCTATACCTCGTTTCCAGCGATCAAAATGGCTATCATCAGAAATGAGTGTGTCCATATACATTTGCAAGGAAAGGCCAAAATAAAGCGAGAAGTTGGCTTCCATGTGTGTATAAGGCTCAGCAGGATTAATGCCTATATCTGGAGTGCCACATTGTATGCCGCAATTGCCATTCCAATAGCTGGTGGCAAAGGCTTTTTGGATTAAATTTGTATAAGTTCCATTGGATCCTATTATTGCAGGTAAAGCTGACAAAACACTATCGTCAGGTGCAATGGTTTGCAATGCAAGTGGTCTTCGGTTAAGCAGTTTACGACCAACATCGGCGAATGCCCGCGCCCTGCAAGCCATTTCATTTTCACTGCTAACTGGGCCTACAGCTTGAGATGCCAGTGATGAGTTTTTAAGCTTTAGCGGTAATCTTATTAAGCTCCCGTTTTTATTGATATAAATGCCCGCATTTCTATCGCGGGGGCCAAAAGTTGAAGCGCCATTAAATTCGTTATTGGCTCGGCCATCCCAAAAGTTTCGAAAATTGAAAGCGGCGTTGATTGTGGTAGGTGTGTTCCTTGGCTCGACATTACGTGTACCGACACCATTAACATGGAAGACATTAGCTACAGACCGATCACATAATTCAATATTAATATTATTAGTAAAGTTTCGGTATTGCCCTGAAAATGTACCTGATGAACTAGCTATGTCATCGCTATTTTGTGGAAACGGAAAATCGCCTTTGGTTAAGGTGTAGTTGGGGCCGCTTTTTTTACCGGATAAGGTATTTTCAAAAGTTGTACCACTGCTGGCGGCATGGTTTAAGCCCGGGTCAATTTGGTTTTTTACCCGATTATCGGCACCTGCACTAAAATGGCAACTTGCGCAGGCCATTTGGTCGCTCCCTACGCCTTGTTCCCAAAATAAGGCTTTACCAAGGGCGATGGCCGCATTTTTATCGGCGATAATGGGGGTGATAATATCGTTACGGTTTGTGTCTTGGCTGACTAAGCCGGGTACGGTGGGGGGTAAAATACCGGTTAAGGCAGCAGGATGTTCTATATCACCTGAAATAGTGGTTTCCAGGGAAATATCATCTAATAGCGTTCCAATACCATCGGCTGTCCCTGTTGCCTTAAAGCTTAAAGTTGCTTCCCCAGTAGGGCCGAAATAAGTAAAGCGAAAATTTTGTTCTGTCCAACTGGTCAAATTATCCCCGACCGAAAAATTACCACTACTGTAAAACGGAGCTTCAATATATGTGTTGATGCCACCGCCTATATAGATGGTTTTAGTCGTGGTTACGGGTTTACAAAAGACAATGAGTGTACATTGTAAGGTTGTTGTCGTGACTGTTTTGGGTCGGGAACGGGCATAAAATTTCAGCTGATAGCTTTGGCCGTTGACCAAGTTTACTTTGGTGTACATAGTCGAGTTAACATTTTCAATATCCAGTTCAATTCGATGTTTTCCACTATGCGCATCGATACCGTCTACCCCATTGTTTTGGATTTCGATACCATTACTGCTAGTCCATACCCGCGTTGTGGTAAAAAAATCTGCACCCTCTGGGAAACTATCTTGGGGTAAGCCATAAAATGAACCTATGCTTTTATTTAAGGTCGTACGCTCAAAGTCATCTTTAAAAAATTCTACTGCCTGGGCAGCGGGCATCAAATGCAGTAACAACGCTGTGATTAACACAATGTGGCGAGCTTGCCATAGCTTAATAACATGGCCTAGATAAAATGTTTTTCGAAATAATATTTCCATCATTTGAAATCCCGTCGAAATTAAATAGTGTGGTTAGTTTAAGAAGACTAACGTGCGCAACCAGGAATTCTTAGAACCCTTGATTAATGTCTGGTGGATGCAAAAATGGCCAAAAAATTTTTGAAAATAAGCTATGTTTAAGCTTAAGAATTTATGCTTATAGCCGAGGATTTTTTTTTGGTTGTTTTGCAAGCCTGTATTTGGTTTGAAGAAAACTGCACAAAATCAATTTACCGAGGAATTGGTGGTTCACGGTAAATTCTTACGCAGCAGTTAATTAAACTGTTTGTGTTAATTAAAGTATTTGATGGTCATATTTTTATAGGCTATGCATATCAGTCACCTCATATTTCTTTGTTGAAAGGTATACCCAATTGTTGGGTATAAAGTTTTTCCCATAAGCTTACCTAGCCAAAATTTTGCAAGTTTGGCGTGTCATGTGGATATTTAGGAATAGTATTTTTTAAGTTAGCTTTAGCTTATTTTTAAATTTACCCGCGTATTCTTTGCCTGCCTATCATTATTGTTTACAACCGAATCAGTTAAGTCGTCCGGACTGAGCAGTTTCTCCCATTTTGTTTAGCTTGGTATAGCCGCTTATCAACTAAGTCAATAAAGTCTATTTGATTATCCGAATGTGTTGGAATAATTGTGCCTACTCCAAGGCTTGCCGTTAAAACAGAACTAACTTGTGATTTTTCATGAGGTATCTGTTCTTTAAACAAAAAACTCCGGCAACGTTCGGCAATTTTTTTAGCTGATGCCTCATCTGCTTCTGGCAGCACAAATACGAATTCTTCCCCACCGAAGCGGGCAAAAAAATCACGTGCACGGGTCGCCACACTACTTAGCGTCTTTGCGACCCGTTTTAAGCATTCGTCGCCTCGGATGTGCCCATAATGGTCGTTATATTGTTTGAAGTAATCAATATCTAGCATGATGAGTGAAAGCGGTTGGCGATTACGCCGTGCTTTATCCCATTCTTGCTCCATGATGATATCAAACAAACGACGGTTAGCGACATTGGTTAAGCTGTCTTTAAAGGAAAGTTCTTCTAGTTCTTTTTGTAAGGTTATAAGTTGCTGCTCTGTCTTTTTCCGCTCGCTGATATCAAACATAAAGCCAATTAGGGAATCCACATCACCGTTTTCATGCCGAACCACGTGGACAACATCTCTTATCCAGACATAGTCGCCTGTTGTAGTCAGGGCTCGGTAATCCGCTTCATGATCAGTCCCCGCTTGGGATTGGCTGATACAATAATTAACAACCCTTTCCCGATCATCCGGATGCATTCTATCCGCCCAATCTTGTACGTTTAGCCAACTGGCTGGCGACCAACCTAATAATGCCTCTATTTGTGGTCCGATATAGGTAAAGTTTGTCGTTGCCCAATCAATGGCCCATGGAATAGCTTTTGTGGATTCGAGTAGAGTTTTGTAGACAGCGCTGTCAGGTTCATTAGGAGTGGTCATATCAGCCATAGTCAAAAAAACCGAGGAAGTTGTCGCCTTAAAGTTAACCGTGATTGCATTTTACGGCGTTTACAAGTGTGTGGTAATGGCAGTCGCGCAGGCTCGTCCATAAAGCGCTAATAGATTAGTGGGTTCATCATAAATAATCCGTTTTCCAGCACGTAAATCTCGCCGCATGAGACGTACCATTTGTTCCAAAATTGCATTGGGGAAAGCTGACGCCGGGCGTCCCATCACCTCTGCAAGTCGGCCAGCTATAATATCTGGATCACTCACCACCGGACAAATACGATATTGGTATTGACCGCCTATGGCTTCGGGTGCTAAATCCATAAAGCGCCCTGGTATTTGCCTAAAAAAACTCAGCGGAAGGCGATAGGCGTTGTGGCCTAATATGGGTAGATCATCTGGGACGGCTTGCTCTTCATCGAGTATTTGTATTGATGTTGCTAGCGGTAATAACTGTGTTAAACAATATTCTTGTAGGTGATCATTGCCTAGTCTCACCAAATTGGCTATTAATTCGCCTAAAGAGGCGTGGCCTATAATGGCTGCGCGTTTTGGCAAGGCCCCCCAAACACCATCTGCCCCATTCAATAAGGCTTCGAGTGCTGAAGCATTTTCAAAACCTCCACCAGCATGCAGATGGACCAAAATTTTATAAGGTTCGCTTAGGAAACTTCTGGCTATGGCAATAAAAGTACCGACTTGAAAAGGCAAATAGGTACCGCGATCATCTTCAATACTGATACCTTCGATGGGTTGTTCAGCTAACAATTCAAGAATCGAACAAGTGGCTTCTAAGTTTTCGGCAAAAGCATCACAGCCGTCTACTATATTGATCAGTATTCGGGGTTTGCCACCATCATCACCTTGGATATGTTCGTTAAGCCATTTGATGCTGGCTGGCAAGCTGTGGCGTAGTGTTGCCAAGTCATATTGCCCCTGCATGCCAGCTTTGCTAAGATAAATTTCATGTAACGTGTTTGGAACGCCGTAGGCTTGCAATTTCAGTTGTGAAGGGGAAGGTGTAAAGTCCCCATTTGTTTGGGCGATGCCAATATCCGTAAAAGCAAAACAGCCCTTTCTATCAATGTGATGGTCTCGAAGATAAATCATGAAATCATCATCAACTTCCAACTCATCCGGCATTGAGTAATCTAAGGTACCTAAAAGAATATTTTTAAAACCAAACTCGCGAATTTTAGGCAGGATGGCTAATTTATCTTCAAGCGTTTGTCCAACACGAGCGCCGACTGGGTTTTCCCGTAAGGATAAATCTATCAAGTAAGGTTCAATTTGGCGAAGTTGGGCTATTTTGTCTTGTGATAAAGCGTATAAGGCCTGAGCATATTCTAATTTTTTTTCGGATACTGGCATAAACTCCCTACCTAGGCATTGTTTTATGAAATGGCGATGATTGGGTAATGGTAAATGCTTACTAATCTAAGAATAAGCGTTTCACTAGTTAACATTAGATAGTCATTTAACAAATGTTATGTTTTCATAATTTTTTAAATTTAACAATAGCTTATTAATTATATTTAAGTAAATAAATCAACTTAAGATTTGCCTACGCCGGTGGCATTAATTGGATTGATAATACGCGTAGAAACCTATATAAAAATTTAATAGTCTATTAGAAATTTTATACGACTTAAGTGACTTTAAGGTGACAATTAACAGTGATTTATAACGGTTAGTTTTTGTGTAACGAGATAGGTGATTAATGTTTTATCGCATTTATATGATTGCTGATAAAAAATTTGCGTTAACTAGCCAATAGTAAAAATTTAATTTCATACTAAAATCTTAGGTAAAGGTAATTTAGCGCGGATTACTTTATACGCTAAACGCACCAGCCCCAGGTTACTCAAGCAACAGGAGTAGTTAATTTTTTCTCAAGAGATTTTTATTTATGCCTACCCAAATGAATCAACTGTTTGACAAAATTTATGACCTTCCGCAGATTCCAGAAGTTGTTAAGACATTAATTACGCAAATTAATAACCCGAACATTGACTTAAACGCCATTGAAAAAAATATAGAAAAAGAACAGGTAATTTCCCTAAAAGTTTTAAGGTTGGTTAATTCAGCACATTTTGGCTTATCTAAGAAAATAGATTCTATCCAAGATGCGGTGGCAATGATTGGTATTAATCAACTTAAAATACTTGTCGTGGCTTCTGGTATGGTAATGGCCATCCCAAAAGTACAAGGGGTAAATTTTAAACACTTTTGGGAAGACAGTTTTAGGGCTGCAACCATTGCAAAATGGCTTGCTAGTAAAACTGATAGGGAGTAAGCGTACAACCCGACCGCGTTGATTCAGAGCTTGTTATGTTTAACGGTTTCAAGAAATGCCGGATCTAGGGGCAGCAGTTCATCAATGCGGCTGTTGGGCCAGGTGGGCAGTTTTTCCAAGGTG